>NZ_CP110921.1:1545000-2745000 GCF_026247885.1 Methylococcus mesophilus
CATTCCCGCCGCCAGCGCGCGACCTCGGCCATGGGCGCGAAGCTTAGGAGTTCGTAATAGCGCCACATGAGATCGTCCGATATCGACATGATTTTTCCGAACATGTCATCCGGGTGATCGGCTATGCCAATATAGTTGCCCAGCGATTTAGACATCTTCTGGACGCCATCGAGCCCTTCAAGTATCGGCATGGTCATCACTACCTGAGGCGTCTGGCCGTAGATTTCCTGCAGATGGCGCCCTACCAGCAGATTGAACTTCTGATCCGTCCCGCCGAGTTCGACGTCGGCTTTGAGGGCGACGGAGTCGTAGCCCTGGATCAGCGGGTACAGGAATTCGTGGATGGAGATCGGCTGTCCGCCGGCATAGCGCTTGGCGAAATCGTCCCGTTCGAGCATCCGGGCGACCGTGTGCTTCGCGGCCAACTGGATGAGATCGGCGGAGGTCATCGCGTTCATCCAACTGGAATTGAACATGACCAGCGTTCGTTCCGGGCACAACACCTTGAAGATCTGCTCTTCATAGGTCTTGGCGTTTTCGATGACCTCATCCCGCGTCAGAGGTTTGCGCGTAACGTTCTTTCCCGTCGGGTCGCCGATCATGCCGGTGAAGTCGCCGATGAGAAAGATCGTTTCATGCCCTAGGTCCTGGAACTGCTTGAGCTTGTTCAACAGCACGGTATGCCCAAGATGCAGGTCCGGCGCGGTGGGATCGAAGCCGGCCTTTATCCGCAGAGGTTTGCCGCTTTCGATGCGCTTTTGCAGATCTTCCTGGCGCAGCACCTCCTGGGTACCGCGCAGCAATTGGGTCATTACGTCATTCATGGAACGTCTTCGGGGGTCGCTCAGGTTGATTCGGCGCGGCCGGCTTCACCATGGAAGCATGCCCGGTGCAAGACCGGCCAAAAGCGAGCTAGGATAAGGGAAAACGCGACCCGGCGGGAGGGAGGCCCGAACCGCCAAGAGGACCCGGCCCAGCGAAAATCCAGACGTCGCCGTGAGCTAGAACGGGAGAAATGCCGTCAGACGGAAAACGAGGAACCGCAGCCACAGGTCGTCGTTGCATTGGGATTCCGGATGACGAACTGGGAGCCGGAAACGCTTTCGGTATAGTCGATCTCAGCGCCCTGGAGGTATTGAAGGCTCATGGGATCGACCAGCACACTGACCCCGTTCTTTTCGACGACCGTGTCGTCTTCGTTGACGACTTCGTCGAATGTAAAGCCGTACTGAAATCCCGAACATCCACCGCCCGTCACATAAACGCGCAGTTTGAGGTTTTGATCGTCCTCTTCGGCCAGAAGCTCGCTCACACGATTGGCCGCGCTGTCGGTAAACTTGATGGTCTCCGCGTTCATATTGCACCACACTCTATCAAAATCAAAACGATAGAATATTCCCAGCGTGACCGTCAAGAATTAAATTCGCCCGAATACGGATCAGGATTCGATACGCCCGAAAGACAAAGGAGGCGCAGGCTACCCCGTACCCAGTTCGACGACTTCGAGCTTAACGAGCGTGAGCCCCGCCCCGACGAAGCCCAACTCTCTTGCGGCACGCTTGGAGAGATCGAGAAGCCGGCCATGACGGCGCGAGGACCGGTCGTTGACGCGAACCAGCACACTGCGCTGGTTTCTGAGATTCGTTACCCTTAGAAGGGTGCCAAAAGGAAAGGAATTGTGCACCGCCGTTAGTGCGTTGCGGTTGTAGCGTTCACCGCTTGCGGTCCGCCGCCCGTGAAACCGGTCACTATAGTAGGACGCCAATCCTACACTGCGGTCTCTTTTTTCATGCTTTTCATGAAGCGGTTTGGCTTGAACCAAATGGCAACTGGCTGCCAGCACGAGCGACAAAACGCCCTGCGTTATCTTGCCGTTCACTTGCATCAATCAACCTCCTGCAAGAGCTGCGTTGGGATACTGCGGCCTCATGATAAACAAGACTCACAGTTCAGAGCAACCTTCGATGCAATCCCTTATGACCTTACGGCGAATGAGATGCACCCTGCAGGACTTGGAAGGCAACGGGCACACGGCGAAGGATATGGCATAATTCCTGGCGCACACAGCAAATATCACCATCCATGGGGAACCCACAGCATCTGACGTTCGACGACCTCGCGCTCTGTGCGCTCGGTGTCAACGTGATCAACACCGAGGCCGCCGCGATAAGCGCTCTGGCCGACCGCATCGACTCGAATTTCGCTGCCGGTTGCCGGCTGATTCTCGGCTGCCGCGGCCGCGTCGTCGTCACCGGCATGGGTAAATCCGGCCACATCGGCGGCAAGATTGCGTCGACCCTCGCCAGTACTGGCACTCCGGCGTTCTTCGTCAATCCTGGGGAAGCCTGCCACGGCGATCTGGGTATGATCACCCGCAACGATGTCGTACTGGCGCTTTCCAATTCCGGCGAAACGGCGGAGCTTCTGACCATATTGCCGCTGATCAAGCGGCTGGGGATTCCGCTGATCGCCATGACGGGCAACAGCCTGTCCACCCTGGCCCGCCAGGCCGGCATCCACCTCAACACCGGAGTCCGGGAAGAAGCCTGTCCGCTGGGACTGGCGCCGACCTCGAGCACCACGGCCGCGCTGGCCATGGGTGACGCTTTGGCCGTTGCACTGCTCGAGGCGCGCGGCTTCACGCGGGAAGATTTCGCGTTTTCCCATCCCGGCGGCAGCCTCGGCAGACGCCTCTTGACCTTCGTCCGCGACATCATGCATACGGGCGACGACACGCCTGTCGTCGGCCTGGAGGCCCGCGTGCGGGACGCACTGCTGGAAATGACGGCGAAGAAGCTCGGCATGACGGCGATCGTCGATGGCGCTGGCACCGTTCAAGGCGTCTTCACGGACGGCGACCTGCGCCGCCTGCTGGAAAAGGCTCAGGATATTCACGCGACCCCGATCGCCGCCGCGATGACCCGGCCCTGCGTGACCGTCGAAAGCAGCCTGCTTGCCGCGGAAGCCGTCCGGATCATGGAACAGAAGCGGATCAACGCCCTTCCGGTTGTGGAAGACGGGCGGCTGGTCGGAGCGATAAACATGCACGACCTACTGCGCGCGGGGGTTTTGTGAGTGATCCGCGCGAATGCCGATGCTCTGCCCGGCACTGCCCATGAAACGGCCTTTCGAAGCTAGCCGGGACGTCCTGACCCGCGCCGCGGCCATCCGCCTGGCAATCTTCGACGTCGACGGCGTGCTGACCAACGGCACCTTGTTCTTCGACATCCAAGGCAGCGAGTACAAGGCTTTCCATACCCAGGACGGCCTCGGCATCAAGCTGCTGCACGAAAGCGGCGTCAAGGTCGCAGTGATTTCCGGCCGCAAATCGGAGATCGTGCAGCGCCGCATGGAAAGCCTGGGCGTGAAGCACTGTTTTCAGGGCTTCGATGACAAGCTCGAGGCCTTCGGCCGGCTCAAGACCGAACTCGGCCTGTCCGACGCTCAAATTGCCCATGTCGGCGACGACCTGCCGGATGTTCCCCTGTTCAGACGCGCAGGCCTCGCCGTGGCGGTAGCCGACGCCCATCCCTTCGCCGCCGAACACGCGCATTGGCTGACCAGCCGAACCGGAGGCGCCGGCGCCGCGCGGGAAGTCTGCGACCTGATCATGCATGCCCAAGGCACGCTCGATGCGGCAATGGCGAGGTTCCTCTGATCACCCTGACGCGTCAGCAGATCGTCGCGATCGCCGTGCTCATCTTGGCGGCACTGGGCAGCACATGGTATGCACAGCGGATCAAGCCCAAGGAAGATGGCGGTGCGAATGCCGAACACGGTACCGTCGACTACTTCTCCCTCAACATCCGGCGAACCTCCCTGGATGAGAACGGCAAGGCGAAGAATTTGCTGGTGGCTCCGGTACTCACGCACTACATCGACGACGACAGAACCGACTTGACGACGCCGGTGTACACCATGTTTTCGAAAGAGGACAATCCTCCCTGGGTCGTTTCTTCCGAACATGGCACCATCCGTCCGGACGGGACCATTGCCCTGGAAGGCGCGGTGCTTATTCAGCGGGACACGGACCGGAACGGCCGGGCAATCCGGGTGATCACGAGCAACGCCGTGGTCGATCCCAGCCGGGACTACGCCGAGACCGCCGACCCTGTCGAAGTCGTCAGCGATCCAGACTTCCTGTCCGGTAAAGGCGCCCAGGTTCATTTCGGCGATCAACTCAAAATCACCATCCTCTCCAATGTCCGCAGAAAACATGACGTGCGCTAGAACGAGAACGCTGGTCGTCCTCTCATGCCTCTGGCCAGGCTTGACGTTCGGGCTTTCCAGCGACGCCAAGCAGCCGATCTACATCGAGGCCGACACCGCCACCTATGACGAGGCCACCGGGCAAACCGTGTACATCGGCCACGTGCGCTCGACCCAGGGCAGCCTGATCGTAGACTCGGACAAGATGATCGTCTACCAGAAGGGCGGAAAAACCGAAAAGGTCGTGGCCTGGGCAAACCCGGTCCGGCTGAAGCAGACGCCGGACGGCGGCAAAGAGGACATCCACGGCACCGGCCAACGCGCCGAATACTTTCCTGAAACCGGCATTCTCATACTTTACGACAAGGCCGTGGTCTGGCAGGGCGGTGATTCCACCGAAAGCGACCGGATCGAATACGACAGCCGCAAGAATTTCGTGAAGGCGGGCGATCCGCAATCGAACAAGTCGCGCGTGCACGTCAAGCTGGCGCCCAAGGCGGAAACCAAGAGCCCGAAGTAAGCCGATGACCACACTGAGCGCGGAAAACCTCGGCAAGCGTTATTACCGGCGCACCGTCGTCGATGGCGTCAATCTGTCGATCGATACCGGAGAAATCGTCGGCCTGCTCGGCCCGAACGGCGCCGGCAAGACGACCAGCTTCTACATGATCGTCGGACTGATACGACCGGACCACGGAACCATTTCGATCGACCGGCGTCCTATCACCCACATGCCGATGCACGCAAGAGCGAAGCTGGGCCTGGGCTACCTTCCTCAGGAGCCGTCGATTTTCCGCAAGCTGACAGTCGCCGACAATCTGCGGGCGGTGCTGGAATTCCGCCCGGATCTGACGCGCGGACAGCAGGAATTGATCATCGAAGAATTGCTGGAGGAATTCAGTATTTCCCACCTGAGGGACCAGCGCGCCGCCGGCCTCTCCGGCGGCGAACGGCGGCGCGTGGAGATCGCCCGCGCCCTCGCCTGTGAACCCCGCTTCATGCTTCTCGACGAGCCTTTCGCGGGGGTCGACCCGATCAGCATCATAGACATCCGCAATATCATCGAACACCTGAAAAGCCGCGGAATTGGAATCCTGATCACAGAACACAACGTGCGCGAAACCTTAGGCATCTGCGACCGCGCTTACATCCTCGCGGCGGGGCGGGTCATCGCAGAAGGAAATGCGACCGAAATCGTGAACAATCGCGAGGTCAGGCAAGTCTATTTGGGAGACAGTTTTTCGCTTTGAGCGAAACGGCTTTATCGTTGGGGGCGCATTGCGTTAACATATAAGCAATTATCGCACCACACTGGAAGACAGCACGTTAGACCGATCATGAAACAATCACTGCAACTTCGGCTGGGGCAGCAACTGGCCATGACCCCGCAGCTGCAACAGGCCATCAAGCTGTTGCAGATGTCCACGCTCGAATTGCAGCAGGAAATCCAGCAGGCGCTGGATTCCAACATGATGCTGGAAGTCACCGACGAGGAAGAGCACGTCCGCGACGCGGCAGCCGACGAGACACCTGTCACCCATAGTGAACCCAGCTACGGCGAACTCCCGGACCTCGACACCCAGACCACCATTCCCGACGAGCTGCCGGTCGACTCGTCCTGGGAGGACGTCTTCGACGGCGTACACAGCTATGCGCCGAGCGGGGGGACAGAGCCGGAAAACGAGGATTTCCTGGGGCAGCGCGGCAAGGGACAGAGCCTCCAGGAGTACCTGCGCTGGCAGATGGAACTCACGCCTTTCACTGAGCGGGATCATGCCATTGCGACCGCCATCATCGATGCAATCGACGACGACGGCTACCTGGACACCAATCTGGAAGGCATACACCAAGGGCTGACTTCGCAACTCGAAAATCTTGAACAGGACGAAGTCCAAGCGGTGTTGCACCGCATACAGAACTTCGATCCGCCCGGCATCGCGGCCGAAAACCCGGCTGACTGCCTGCGCATCCAATTGCAGCAGATGCCGGAGGACACGCCCTACCGAGCCCAAGCCATCGAACTGGTCAGCCATCACGTCGACCTGCTCGCAAAGAAGGACCTGGTCCGGCTCAAGAAAGCGCTGGAACTGGACGACGACGAGCTCGCGGAAACGATCCGCCTCGTAAGGTCCCTGGACCCGAAACCGGGTCGCTCGGTCGAACTCGACGACTACCAGTACATCATTCCGGACGTTTTCGTCTATCGGCAGGGCGCCGAATGGGCCGTCGCACTCAATCCCGAAATCGCCCCCAAGCTGCGCGTCAACCCCTATTACAGCGGCCTGATCCGACGGGCGGACAGCAGTTCGGACAACGTCACCATGCGGAATCACCTGCAGGAAGCGCGCTGGTTCATCAAGAGCCTGCAGAGCCGCAACGAAACCCTGCTCAAAGTGGCGCGCGCCATTGTGGACCGCCAGCGCGAGTTCCTGGATGTCGGCGAAACCGCGATGAAACCCCTGGTGCTGCGCGACATCGCCGAGGAAGTCTCCATGCACGAGTCCACGATCTCGCGGGTCACCACCCAGAAGTACATGCATACGCCCAACGGCATCTACGAATTCAAGTATTTCTTTTCGAGCCACGTTTCCACGGATTCCGGCGGAGAATGCTCAGCCACCGCGATCAAGGCTTTCCTCAGGGAAATCGTGAGCAAGGAAGAGGCCACCAAGCCGCTGAGCGACCATGCCATCGCCGGCATGCTGAAAGACAAGGGCATCAACGTCGCGCGGCGAACCATCGCCAAATACCGTGAAGCGATGGGCATTCCGCCTTCCAACGAAAGAAAACAGTTGTTCTAAGCCTTAGGCAGTTACGACCCCTGGAGAACCTCATGCAGCTCAGTATCAGCGGACATCACATCGACGTCACCGACGCCCTGAAAAATTACACAACCGAAAAGTTCCAGAAGCTGCAACGCCATTTCGACCAGCTGTTGGACGTCCACGTCATCCTGTCGGTCGAAAAACTGCTGCAGAAGGCCGAGGCCACGGTACAGGTGACGGGTGCGAACCTGTTCGCCGAGGACGTCCAGGAAGACCTGTACGCCGCCATCGACGGCCTGGTCGACAAGCTGGACCGGCAGATCATCAAGCACAAGGAAAAACTCAACGATCACGGCCGCCCGTAACCGGGCCGTCACCGCCGGGTGATACCGTCTGCGGTGGAATGACCACAGCAAGACCCCGGGTAGTCTCAAGATGCGGCTCATCATCGTCAGCGGTTTCTCGGGCTCGGGCAAAAGCATCGCCCTGGATACGCTGGAGGACTGCGGTTATTACTGCATCGACAATCTGCCCGCGCCGCTGATCGAGCCATTCCTCCAGCAGGCCATCGCCTCCCAGTCGAGCGCCTTCGAAAAGATCGCCATCGGGATCGACGCCCGAAACCAGAGTGCAAATCTGACCGGCTTCCCGGAGATCGTGGATACGGCCCGGCGGCTGGGGGTCGATTGCAGGATACTGTTTCTCCAGGCCGAGCCGGAAACCCTGCTCAAGCGCTTCAGCGAAACCCGCCGCAAGCATCCGCTCACCGACGCCTCGGTTCCGCTGGCCGAAGCCATCGAGTTGGAACGGCGCGTGCTGGAACCGGTGCTGAGCCGGGCCGACCTCAATATCGACACCACGTATACCACCGTCCACCAACTGCGCGAACTGGTCCGCCAGCGCTTAGGCATCCCGAGCGGCCGCCTCATGTCGCTCTGTCTCCAGTCTTTCGGCTTCAAACACGGCGTTCCGATGGACACCGATTTCGTCTTCGACGCCCGCTGCCTGCCCAATCCGCACTGGACGGCCAGCCTGCGGCCCAAGACCGGCAAAGATCCGGAAGTCGTCGAATTTCTGACGGAAAGCGCCGACGTTCACGACTACCTGGACCACCTCACGGCATTTCTGGAGCGCTGGATACCCTGCTTCCTGGCGGAAAACCGCAGCTATCTCAACGTCGCGATCGGCTGCACCGGCGGCCAGCACCGCTCGGTATACCTGGTCGAGGCCCTGGCGCAGCGCCTCCGCAGCGATCGTTACAACCTCCTTATCCGGCACAGGGAGTTGCCCGAGAGCCCCGCCGACACCGCTCTCAAGCGTTGACCCCGCTTTTCCGGTATCGCCGGAGCCGGATCTATGCGCTCAGGGCCCGACAGCCAGATCCCAAGGGCCCTGCCCTATCGCCAGGGTCTTCAGCAGGCGCCGGCTTTCCAGATCGATGACGGACACATCGCCGCTGCCGCCATTCGCCGCGTAGAGGCGGCGCTGGTCCGGCGAGAACTCAAGGTTCCAAACGCGCGGCCCTGCCGGCAGATAATCCACCACCTCCAGCCGCTGCGCATCGACCACCGCGATCCGTCCGGCGCGCCCCAGGGCGATGTACGCAAAACGGCGGCCCTTGTCGATGCGAATGCCCACCGGCTTCACTGCATCGCGCGGTAAGTCAGGCAAATCGAAAGCGATCTTTTTCACCTGATGCGCATCGGCCACGTCGATCACTGTTACCGTGCCGGCGTTTTCCGAGCTGACCCAGAGCTGCCGCCCATCGTCGGTAAAACGGGAAGCGCGGGGCCGCGCAGCAACGGCGCTCAGATCGACCACCGCCTGCTTGGCCGTATTGATCCAATACGCCACATCTTCGCCTTCGCTGGTGCTGATCACCCAGCGCCCGTCCGGGCTCACCGACACCCCTTCCGGCTCGGCACCGACCGGGATCCGCTTCACGACATGCTCTCGGACGATGTCGACGACGTTGATCCGCTGAGCCGCGTCATCGGTCGCATAGAGCAGCCGTCCCGCGGGGTCCAGTGCGATGGATTTAGGGCTCTCGTCCACCGGCAGCCTGGCGGCGACCTCCTGGGTAACGGTATCGATCACCGCAACGGTGGCGTCTTCCGCGAGCGCGACGAACAAGCGCTTGCCGTCCGGACTCAGAACTAAGCCGCGCGGATGGGCGCCGGTCTTGACCCGACCCCGGCTCTCCCCGGTCGAGCCGTCCACCACCGCGATGGCATCTTCCTTCGTCAGGCTGACGTAGACGGTATCGGCAAGCGCGGGAACGGCAAAGGACAGCAAGAGCGCGAAGCAAGTGCTTTTCATAACGGGAGTTTTCCGTGCACTGGAGATGGAAAACCGGGCATTCTTCATCGATGAGCCGCGAGGATCAACGGAAAATCTCCCGATTTCCAAGCATACGAATGAGGCACTCCGAAACCGGAACCCGCTTTGGGCCATAATCTTGACCCTGCGCACCTCACTTCGTTCCGCTATGCCCAAACGCATCCTCCTCGTCGAAGACGAACCCGCGATCGCCGATACGCTGGTCTACGCGCTGGCCAACGCAGGCTTCGAGCCCGTGCATGTGGCACTGGCGGGCGCGGCCATCGCCCGGCTCAGGTCGGAGGCTTTCTCGCTGGCGATCTTCGACGTGGGACTGCCGGACGGGGACGGGTTCGAGCTGTGCCGGGAGCTGCGGCGGTTTTCCGATCTGCCGGTGATTTTTCTCACGGCGCGGGGCGATGAGATCGACCGCATCGTCGGCCTGGAGATCGGGGCGGACGATTATGTCACCAAGCCTTTCAGCCCGCGGGAGGTCGTCACGCGGGTCCGGGTCATCCTCCGCCGCCAGTCCCCCGCTATGTTTGCGGAAAGCAGGTCCAACGGCTACGACGCGATGCCGTTCGAGCTGGACGGCGATGGCGGGCGCATCCGCTACCGGGGCCGGCTGCTGGAGCTGACGCGCTACGAGTTCCTGCTGTTGAAACTCCTGATCGAGCACCCCGAGCGCATCTTTTCCCGGGAGCAATTGCTGGAGCGGGTCTGGCGCGACCCGGCGGAGGTCTTCGACCGCACCGTCGACACCCACATCAAGACCTTGCGCGCCAAGCTGCGGATGGTCGACCCGGCCTGCGATCCCATCCGCACCCACCGCGGCCTGGGCTACAGCCTGGACATCGGGCGCTTCTCGTGAAGCTCTCGGTCCGGCTGTTCCTCGGCTATTTCTTCCTCGTCGCCGTCGCCGGGCAATTGGTGCTGCTGCTGGTGGTGCGGCAGATCAGTCCCGGCGTCCGGACGGCTCTGGAGGCCAGCCTGGTGGATACGGCCAACCTGCTGGCCGAACTGGCGGCGCCGGATTTGCGCGCGGGCCGGATCGGCGATGGCGCGTTCGCGGCTGCGATTCAGCGCTACGCCACCCGGCCGATCGCCGCCGACATCTTTCATTTCTCCAAGCGCAGCCTGGATTACCGGGTCTACGTCACCGATGCCCAGGGCATCGTGGTGTTCGACTCGGCCCACCAGGCGCTGGGGGCGAATTATTCGCGCTGGAACGATGTCTATCTGACCCTGCAGGGGCGCTACGGGGCGCGGTCCTCCCTGGCCGACCCCGGCGACAATGCCAGCTCGGTGTTGCACGTGGCGGCGCCGGTGCGGGACGGGGGGCGGCTGATCGGGGTGGTGACCGTGGCCTATCCGTCCGCGCTGCTGCAGCCCGTCATAGAAGACAGCGAGGCGGCGGTGCGGCGGGGCGCGTTCTGGCTGTTCGGCGCGGCGCTGGCCTTCGGCGCGCTGTTCACTTGGCGGCTGACCCGCTCCATCGACTTGCTGGTGGGCTTCGCCCGCGCCGTGGCGTCTGGAGGCAAGGCCACGCCGCCGAAACTGCGCAGCGCGGAGATGGCGACGCTGGCGCAGGCGCTGGAAACCATGCGCGAAGCGCTGGAAGGCAAGCAGTACGCAGAACGCTACGTGCAAACCCTGACCCACGAGATGAAGAGCCCCCTGGCCGCCATCCGGGGCGCCGCCGAACTGCTCGAGGAACCGCTGCCGGAATCCGACCGCCACCGCTTCGCCGCCAACGTCCGTGAACAGGCGGAGCGGCTGGATCAACTGATCGAACGCATGCTGGGTCTGGCGGCCCTGGAGCATCGCCAGGCCTTGTCCGACCCTGCACCGGTAGATCTGGCCGAATTACTCCGAACGGTGGTCGAGGACAAGACCGCACAGTTCGCCCGAAGCGGCGTGAGAGTCGAGATCGAGGCGGAACCGGCGCTGAGCGTGCTGGGCGAGGGCTTTCTGCTGCGGCAGGCGTTCGCCAACCTGCTCGATAACGCCCTGGCATTCTCGCCCCCAGGGGGACGCATCGAAATCGGGGCCGAGCGGAGGGGCGAAGAAGCGGTCGTCCGCATCCGCGATCACGGCCCCGGCATCCCGGACTACGCCACAGGGCGGCTGTTCGAGCGCTTCTACTCCCTGCCCCGCCCGGACACCGGCCGGAAGAGCACCGGCTTAGGGCTAGCCTTCGTGCGCGAGGTGGCCCTGCTGCATCGGGGGCATGTCGCCGTGGGGAACGCCGAAGGCGGCGGAGCTGAGGCAGTACTCGCCTTGCCGGCGATGTAACCGGCGCAGGATATTGGCCGAGGCACGGCGAATCAACAGGAAGGACAGCCGACCGCACGGCTCCGCCGCTCCAAGAAAATGTGGATGGGCTGAGGCACGAAGCCCATCAGGTCGCGATCGATGCGCCTCCTAACGTCGGCACATCCTACTCCAAAGCTTCACCTCCACTTCACATCCGCCTCATCGTCCCCTCACCCCGGCGGCCCATTCTGACTCCGCGTATCCACCACAATCGGGAGTCACCGCCATGCAAAAAGTCCTCTGGTTCAAATCCGCCATGATGATCGGCCTCATGCTGCTGCTGCTCGTTCCCCTGGGCATGATCGAAAACCTGGTGTCGGAACGCACCTACCGGCAGCAAGCGGTCGTGTCCGACATCGCCGCCAGCTCCGCCGGCCCCCAGCGCGTGTTCGGGCCGGTGCTGGCCGTGCCCTACAGCGAGTATTGGACCGAGGTCGTCGAGTCCACGGAGAAAGGCGTCCGCAAACTGGAAGAGACGCAGCATGTCGAGACCCACGCACTCTACTTTCTGCCGGACCACCTGGACATCGACGGAACGCTGGCGACCGAGACCAAGCAGCGCGGCCTGTTCAAGGTGCGCTCCTACGTCCTGGGCGCCGAGTTCCGGGGCGATTTCGTCCTGCCCGCCGGCTATGGCAGTCCCGCTCCCAGGCATAATGGCCGCATCGTCTTCGGAACGCCCCATGTCGCCGTGGTCCTGGCCGACATGCGCGGCGTGCTGGAAGCGCCGGGGCTGGACTGGAACGGTACACGCCATGCCTTCGAACAAGGCGCGGACCTGCCGATCGACGAGGTCAGCGGCATGCACGTGAAGCTCGGGCCGCAGCCGGTCGAAGCCGGGCCGGCCACCCTGCCCTTCGCGTTCTCCCTGAAACTGCGCGGCATCGAGGAACTGGACTTCGTCCCGGCGGGCAAGCAGACCCGCGTCACCCTGGCCTCGCCCTGGCGGCACCCCAGCTTCCACGGCCGCTTCCTGCCGGACCCGCAATCCCAGCGGATCGGCCCGGACGGCTTCCTCGCCGAGTGGTCGGTCAACTCGCTCGCCTCCAACGTGGCGGAAAACCTGGGCCGCTGCCGCCCGATCGCCTGCTACGACAGCTTCGGCCTCAAGCTGGTCGACCCGATCAACATCTATTCATTGTCCGACCGGGCCACCAAGTACGGCTTCCTGTTCATCGGCCTCACCTTTGCCGCGATCTTCTTTTTCGAAATCCTGAAGCGCATGTCCATCCATCCCGCTCAATACACCCTGGTCGGCCTGGCCCTGGCGATGTTCTTCCTGCTGCTCCTCAGCCTCTCGGAACATATCGCCTTCGCGCTCGCTTACCTGATCGCGGCAATCGCCTGCGTCGGCCTGATCGCCTACTACATGAGCGCCGTCCTGGCCGGCGCACGCCGCGGTCTGGCCTCGGGCGGGCTGTTGGCAGGCCTGTTCGCCGCCCTCTACGGACTGCTGCAATCCGAAGACAACGCCCTGATGCTGGGATCGCTGCTGCTGTTCGCCCTGCTGGCGACGGCCATGGTCTTCACCCGCAAGCTGGACTGGTACCGGATCGGCCAGCCGCAAGGCGGAGCCGTTCAAGGAGGAAACGGCTAGTCCGGCCCCGTATCGTGTTCCGGCCAGCCTCCTTCCTGGCCGGAACGCTTTTATTCATTGCATTAAATATACGGTGTATTTATTCTTATGAATAATAGACACGAGAGGGTATCCGCCATGCCGCAACCCGAGTCCGCCCCCGCTACAGACCGCTCCCGCGTCCTCACCCAGGCGGTCGTCGAATCGGCCCGCCGCTTAGGGGTGGGCTCCAGCGACCTGAAAAACATCATCGGCGCCAGCCAGCCCACCGCCTCCCGCCTGTTGAACGGCCGCTACGCCCTGCCCGAAGGCGGCAAGGTATGGGAACTCGCCGTCCACTTCGTCCGCCTGTACCGCTCCCTGTCCTCCCTGGTCGGCGGCGACGACGAACTGGCCCGGAGCTGGCTGAAATCCGCCAACCGCGCCTTCGACGGACAACGTCCGCTGGACATGATCAGACGCATCGACGGCCTCATCCATGCCTGCGAATACCTGGACGCCCACCGCGCTCGCATCTGAAGCCTTCCCCTGGCAGGGCACCGGATGGCGGGCGGTGGAAGCCCAGCATCGCGTCGCCACCATGCATCTGGCGGCGGGCAGACTGGACGATCAATCGCTGCTGGAAGATCTCCTCGACGAGGCGAAGCCCCGCCTCCCCGCCGCCGCCGAAGGCCTGCACTGGCTGCTGGCGACACCGTTTCGCTATTGGCCGCTGCCGGGCGGGTCACGATTCCGGCGGCGTACCGATCCCGGTGTTTTCTACGGCGCGGAGGAAAGGAAAACGGCCTGCGCCGAATGCGGTTACTGGCGGCTCCGGTTCTGGCTGGACAGCGAAGGACTCTCGGGCCGCTCCGCCACCGTCGAGCTGACCCTGTTCGAATTCGCCGCCGCCGCCGACAAGGCGATCGACCTCTCCCGCCCGCCGCTGTCGTCCAATCGGGCTGCCTGGACGCATCCCTCCGACTATGCGGCGACGCAAGCTCTTGCCGAGCAGGCGCGGGATGCCGGCATCGCAACCATCCGCTACGAATCGGTCCGCGATCCCGGTGGATTCTGCCTGGCCTTGCTGACGCCTGAAGTTTTCAAGTCGGCACCCGAACCCTTCCGGAACAACCAACAGACCTGGAACCTGCTGATTCAGCCCCCCGGCCGGATCGTCTGGCAACGGCAATTGGAAAGGGAAAGCTGGGTGTTCGAGGTCTAGCGAAGAATCGACACCCGCTGCCTGCTCACGGGTTTCCTGGTGGACTTCATTGGAGTAGGGCGGGTTAGCGTAGCGTAACCCGCCTTTTGAGACGGTGCGTCTACTCCAAATCCCATTCCCGAACGTCCAGCGTGGCCGCCCAATCCCAGGGATACAGCCCCAAACGTACCCAGCGATGAAAACTCGAATGCGGCCAATCGGCGACACGCCGCACCCAGCCATGTTTGACCGGGTTGTAATGGATATAGTCGAAATGAGCATCGAAATCCCGTTGATCCCGGATGGCGTGCTCCCAAAACCGCCGTTGCCAAATACCTCGTTCCTGTTTTACTTGCCTTCGAGCGGAGAGCCGTTCCCCCGGCGCCATGGCGCGGGCGAACGACGACTTGATCAAACGCCAGCGGATCGAAAAGTCCGCATCATTCGGCGGCAAGGTCCAAAGGCAATGGAGGTGCTCGGGAAGTATAACAACGGCGTCAATACGAAACGGGCGCTGATTCCGCACGGAACGGAAGGCTTCGCGCAAGACATCAATGTGTTCGGTCAGCAAGCGACGGTGGCGTTCCAGCAACGCCACCGTGAAGAAATACGAACCACCGGGAACATAAGCACGAATATAGTTGGGCATGGGGCCAGTTTGCCTCATTGGCAAGCCTCCCGGAAGGCGGGTTACGCGAGTACGCTAACCCGCCCTACGGTCCTGGCGGAGCGCATTGCCGGTATTGCGCATTTCGCGCTCACTCCGGCCAGCCCGGTTTCGCGTCATCGTTACAAAATCTCACCGTCCAACCGAATCGCTGGAAGCGACGTCAGCAGCTTCACCAGATCGGCTTGGCGACGGGTGCGTGTCTTCTCGAACATGGACCGAATCTGGGTGCGCACCGTATTCATTGAAACGCCGGCACCTGCCGCATACTCCCCTGGGCTCAGCCCCGCTACCAGCGCCTCCGCGAGCCGCACTTCCGTTGGGCTCAGCCCGAACAGCAGACGCAAAAAACGGTCCGGTGGCATTCGCCGAGTCGTCGGGTCTGACACGAGCACCAGCGCCAACGGCATCTGCCAGGGCGCGGCCAGGCGCGAACGTGCCGACAGCGGTACCACCAGCAGATGCAGATCCAAGCTCTCCCTGCCCCGCGAGAGACGCATTCCCCCGCCTTTACCTCCGACAACGGCTTCCCGCAACAAAGCTTCAAGCCGCACGTTGATCTCGGTCGCAGCATGGGACAATCGGCCGGCCCTGACCTTCAGTGCGACTCCCTTTCGTCTCAGCAGGCCCTCGGTCGCCGAATTGGCGAAATGGACCGCCCCGACCTGGTCGACGATCAACGCCGCGAAATCCAGCGCGTCCAATGCCGCCAAACCACTGTCCAGCTTCCGCCGAAGCCCTTCGGACTTGAAGTACAGCCGCGCCGCCCGTGCCAGATGATGTTCGATGCGCTTGATCCGACCGACTTCGATTTCGCCGAAAGGGCGATGGCCCACGGCGCGGAGTATTCCTATAAAGACCGAATGCTCGTCCATATCGCCGACACGAGCACCGAGCAAATAACGCATGCCGGAGGGAATCAGGAAATCGTTAAAGAACTCGCTGCGGCGCACGAAAGCTTCGTCCCAGTGTTCGTGGCACAGAATCCACTCGCCCACAGCGGCGCGTGCCGCGACCGCCTGCCGCGGATCAATGGTTCGATAGTAGGCGGAATAATCCGCATCGATCTGTTCGATGTCCTCCCTTTGATGTCCCGGCCCCAGCATAATCGAGCTGGTGACCCGTCCGCTGTTCCGTTCCAAGAAGTACAAATGCCCGATTTGCGCGTCCACTATCCGTAACAGGCCTTCGATCGCCTCTCGCCACAATTCAGGCTCCAGCGCCGCTTCGTATAGCGTTCCGATCAGCCCGTCCAACTCGTCTTCCCGCGTCACGACGAATGCTCCGAAAGAAAGTCCTCGCGAAGCATACGGCATTTCGGGCAGCCCCTACCACAAATCGCCAGAAAAAACATCATCAAGATTGATGATGTTTTTGTCGTACCGAGGACTGTAGATTCAGTTCGCAAGCGGTCAATCGCGGATCCGTGGCTGAGGCAAAATCCGTGGCCCCGGCGAGATGAACGATAAAAATTTAAAAGAACCGGAGAGGGAGGGAAATCGACGATGGCTAACGTCAATATCGACACGTTCTTGGATGACGCTTACTCGCTCATTTCTCAAGGCGAAATCAAGGACGGCATTGCTACGGTGATCAATGGACTGTTCGCGAAACGCATGGCGATGCCTCCCGAGGACTGGCGCAAGTTCGTCGCCGCAGAAGCGCTAACCCACCCGGTCAAGGAGGCCGTGCACTCCTGCCCGTTCACCCGGCATTCCTTCACCAAACCCAGAGGGTATGCGGGCGATGCTGGATTGATCGATCTTATTTACCACGGGATCAGTGCGCGAAACATCGAGCTCGACGGAATAGCCGAAGAGATCGCCAAATTTACACTGAACGCCCCAGCCGCCCGAGCGGTGCGTTACCGGCGCGAGTTGCTCGCTCGCTATATTGATGAAACAGCCGCCAAAGAAAACGAGCCCTTGATCCTTTCCATAGCCGCAGGACATCTGCGGGAGATCGAATTGAGTCGTGCAGCGCTGAATGGCCAGATCGGCCGCCTCTATGCGATCGATCAGGACAAGGAAAGTGTCGCCCTCATTCAGCGCGAGTACGGTCGTTACAACGTGTCCGCGTCGGTTGGCTCTGTCCGTCAAATTCTCAATGGAAAGATCAAATTCAACGGATTGTCGCTCGTCTACGCCGCCGGGCTATTTGACTATTTACCCGACAATATCGCTCAGCGACTCATCGAGCACATGTTCAGCTTCTTGAAGCCGGGCGGCCGGATGCTTGTGGCGAATTTCCTGCCCCAAATACCGGATATAGGCTACATGGAGAGCTACATGGATTGGCACTTGATCTTTCGCAGCAGCGACGAACTCTTGCGACTTTTTGACTCGCTGCCCCAGAACAAAGTGGAAAGTCTCATCACAACGTTCGACCCCGACAAAAATATCGTATTTGTCGAGGCAGTGAAAAATCGCAACGACGAAGCTCCTGTTCATACAACAGTACCCCGGTACCATGCTACGGGCGTGCAGTTGACGCACAAATAAGCAGTAGCATCGCCTGACCAGCAAGAGGGACAGCCGTTATGTTTCCTAAGAAGAATGCAATATTGACCCTGTTTTTCCTGATTTTCTTAGCGGGGCTAATCAGCCACGCCAATGCACAGTTTCAACTCCTTGTAAGCAATCAGGGTGATAGCAGCGTAAGCGCCTTCGATCTGGATAACAATGGAGCCTATCTGGGGCGCTTTGTCGCCCCCGGAAGCGGTGGATTATCCGACCCTCGCAGTATGGCTCTGGGGCCCGATGGCCGACTCTATATAGCCAGTTACAATCAAGACTATATTTTGAGATTTAATGGCACTACTGGCGAATTCGTGAACACTTATGTTGATTTTTCGGGTCTAAATGGCCCAACAGGCTTAGCCTTTGCCAACAATGGCATGCTTTTCTCTTCAGCTCTACCAGGAAATTTAGTCGGATTCTTTACAGGGCCTGGCAGTGGCAATACAGGAACCATCACTGGAGGGATCACGTTCCCTGATGTTCAGGCGCCCAATGATCTTGCGATAGGTCCGGATGGCAATTTATATGTGTTGAGCTTAGCTGACGAATCTGTCCCTCGGAATGCTACCATTACTAAATATGATCCGGGCACTGGTTCTAAAATCGCTCAAGCAGTCGATCTCGGCCCTGGATATATCAACAACCCTTTTTATTTTACATTTGGAAGCGACAATAATATTTATGTAAGTCGCTATGCATACAACGATATCGTGAAATTTGACGGACAAACTGGAGCTTCGCTCGGCGTGTTCGCTTCAGGCAGTGGTCTAATGCAACCTATGGGCATCCAGCAAGGCCCTGATGGCAACATTTATGTTGTCAGTCAATCAACAAAATCCGTTTTTCTTTTCGACGGGAGCACTGGTGCTTTTATTTCTAAAATCGTTGATGGCGTAGCCACAACAACCCCCCCTGCTCCCTCTGGTATTGTCAACAATCCAGTCACCTTGACTTTTATTCCCAGCTCAGCAAATCTCACTCCAATAGCACGAACAACAGCTAATCAGACAGTTCTAGTGAATTCAACCGTTACATTGGATGGAAGTGCCAGTTTCTCACCTTACAGCAAACCCCTGGCATACAATTGGATTCAGATTGCTGGGCCCACAGTCTCACTCAATTTATCAAATCCTGCAAAACCAATTTTTATCGCTCCGGCATCAGCCCCTATTGGAGGTGTTACGCTCACTTTTGAATTAAAAGTCAATAATGGTACTGTTGATAGTGTAAATACAGCAGTCACAAATGTTACTGTAAAAAATACCAACGTCGCCCCTGTGGCCAATGCGGGACAAGATCAAACAGTTAGTTCGGGTGCTATTGTTACTTTGGATGCAAGTGGCAGTTATGATTACGAAGGAACTCCGCTCAATTATTTTTGGGAGCAGGCTTCTGGGCCCCAAGTTGAACTCAGCGATATGCGTGCTGCTCAGCCAACCTTTACTGCTCCCACAACAACATCAGGGAATATTGTTCTTACATTTTATGTTTCGGCCAATGATGGCGAAGCCATCACCAAATCCTCTTCCCCCGTCACCATCACAGTGCAACCCAACAACCACCCCCCCATTGCGAATGCTGGTACCGCAGCAACCTATGTCACCAAAGCCACCGTTCGTCTCGATGGATCTGGCAGCTATGATCCAGATGGCGATCCTCTGACATACAAATGGTCACAAACTTCAGGCCCGTCTGTAAGCTTAGACTTGGCAGACCCTGTTCACCCAGCCTTTCTCGCTCCTAACGTTAGAAAACTAACAACTCTGACGTTCAGCCTGACGGTAGACGATACCCAGGTGGACAGCGCCCCGTCACCGGTCACAATTACGGTTGTTCCCGAAAAATCAGCGCCGAATTGCAAATTGGCCATGGCGCGGCCCCCAGTCGTTTGGCCCCCCAACCATCATATGCGCAAAGTCGAAATCGTGAATGTCTTTGGCAGAGACAACAGATACAACACAAATAATCCTGCCAACAACAATAATGTCATGAGTATCACCGGGATCACACAAGATGAGCCTACCTCCGGTCTTGGGAATGGTGACACAGACATTGATGGCGCTATCCGGGGAGCTGATGCCTATCTTCGTGCCGAGCGTAACGACTCAGGAGACGGGCGCGTGTATAGGATATCGTTTAAGGCCACAAATAAATCCTACAACCTGAGCTGCACTGGTTCGGTTAAGGTTTGCGTGCCTGCGAGACCAGGAAAGTCTGGGATCTGCAAAGATAACGGACAATATTATGACTCCCTACAATAAAGTGTCGCTGGCTGGAGGCGTTTATTGCAATCTATCCTTCGAACTGGCGAGCACTGTGTTTGCCCCCTGTTGCGCGTGTCTAATTGAGTTGGATCGTCAGGTCAAAGCGTATGAAGACAAGCTGCAAGGCGTCTATCGGAGCAGTGACACTTGTCAACGCATCGACACGATTACGGGGCGGGACCGATCACGGCGAGGACAATGGTCCCTGCCCTTGGCGATGGCAAGGGGTTTGGAAATGGCAGTAAATCTCGGCGTAGCGGCGAATCGTGCCTCACTCCGTCAGAGCCAGAGGCGATGAAAGCCTCCTCCATAGGCTGGAGATATGTGCAGGTACACCACGATCGCCTCTTGCGCCAGTATCAGGGAGTTTTGTAGGCGATGGGCTGACTACGGCCGTCATTAAACTTAATTAGGTTTGAGACTTCCACTTGCGGATGGTGACCTCGGTGAAGTTCCCTTCGACTGCACTCAGGAAGAGGTAACGGCGTGCCAACATCCGGATGGGATCCTAAGTCCACACCGCCGGAGTCATGCTGGCTTGTTTATAGAGGGCAATCATCATGGGGTAGACTCGTTTACGTCGATCTTATAAAGACAGTGCGAAATACGCTTTCGAGAGCTCTCGGGCATAGAATAAATGATAACGTTTTCTGTCTATTTAATCGTCCGGGATGTGACAGCTACCGAATGAGCGTTGGCTGCGTGAGAAGGGCAATCATTGCCGAAATAGCGGTGCGGAAGACCATCTCCATATCTATGGCCTCCCATATCCATATAAACGTCGAAGGAGAAATTTAATATGATTATCCGAAGCTTGCTTGTTATTATCGCATTCGATCTAGGCGTGTTCGCATCAGCTGCTGTAAGGGCTGATAGTCGCTGCCCCGCAGGATCAACTGGCTGCACTATGGATAACGCCGTCCAAAACATTCAGGATCGTTATAATGAGGCAGCAGGAAAAATAATCCGAAATGAAAACCCATATGGTCGAGCGCAAGAAGCCCAAGACGCCATGAAATATTGTGTAAATTGTGGCATGGATGCGATTAAAGATGGAATGGACACAGTCTCTGGAAGAAGGACGAGACAATAACAAAATTGATTCTCTCTAGAGTTGAATGGACGCCAGTTGAACGCAACGTTGAACACTAAACTGAAGTTTGCGGACTCTAGGGAGCCTCTGAACAATTCCGATTTGAGCGGCAATAATCACATGCTGCTGGGACGTCAGGCTTTGAGAATGGAGGATTGCAACCGAATATCGAGGGGAATCGCCCCGGTAAGCAAGGAACTTTGATGGCTTCCGCCATTTTCAACGCCCGGTACGCAGTGGGATGTAGGTCTGTCGCCAAAAGCGGAATTGTTCAGAGGTTCCCCAGGTCTCATGTGTCTATTTTTACAACTGTGGTGAATTCAATAATTCGGTTAAAATAAGAAGAGAACACAGGGTCTTACGTGGCAATATGCGACGGACTCGTGGGCGGGTCAACGAGGTTCCGTAGCTTTAGCGGGGATGCTCACAATCGAATAATGAAAGCCCAATTGCTGAGCGATCTCTGTTCTTCGGCTAGTCCTATTACTCCGGCCCCATTTATTCGTACGCCGAACCCACCGCAAGCCGCAGCCGGCGTGCGGTGACCTGTACGCTCAATTCGGGCCGGATTAATAACTTTGCAACCAAAAAACATTAACATATTTATGTTAAAAGTATTTTGTTGAAATGCCAAATTTATTACTTGGTACATCCAAATTATTGATGTTTTTTGGAGCAAAATATTGGCCAATTTCGGCGTACTCGAGAAAAAATACGCGATTTAGATGAGTACGCGTGGCGGTTAAAAATCGCCTACCCACTGATAAAGGAAACATTTAACGGAAATTTGCCGCAAAGTTCCGGTTAATCGCCGGAGCGAGGGGTCTCTGCGATGCCCTCCTTGTGCATGAGAAAACCAATGAAAGAAGCGTTGATTGTTTTACTTTGCTTCGTATGTTTAGCAACCGTGAATTTTGGGTGTGCTGTCTCTCGAGCCAAGGAATCTAACTATATTCCACACTCAGCTAGTCGGAATGAGGATTTTTCATTGTGTGTGAAAAACGCGCAGCCAATTCAGCAATGCGCGGACGAGGTGCCAGCAGGCTCTACTCTACCGATTGTTGGCATAGACGGGAAGGTACACGGCAAGTGGACAACCCGTGGTCGAACATGCGTGGAATGGGTGGCCAATAAAAAAGGGATAAATCGGGAGTTCATCAGGGAATGCATGAAGAACCGACACTATACGCTTAGGCAGATGACCCCGTCAGAGGCTTTGTTGTCCGGCTTTACGTTTCCGTTTGCCATGGTTGGTTTGGCTTTCTCGTTTATGTATGACCCCCTTTATTTTGATCCATATCCGGATTTTTTTTGACGACGCGCATGCATGTCATTTCAGCGAAAAAATGAGGTCAAACGATATGGCTTTGGTTGTTTTTCGCTTAGTAACTTTTGGGGCTATATTTGCATTTACGATTCTTTCTCACGTTAATGCCGATTCTTACCCGCTAGGGTATTTGCCGCCGGATGGTCAACAACAAACGGCGGCCTGCCGAGCCGAGAGAAGGCAATGCGAAATCGCGAAGTTATCTCGGTGTGATTCAGATTATATAGAATGTATTGGGCCGATATTGAGCTATGCTGAACAGCCTTGTGAATCTGAGTGTTCCGATTGGGCATGGGACGCTTGTCTACAAACATATCCGCAAAGCGGTAAGATAATTTGTAACGATCACCCGGAATATGTTGATATGCGTGAAAAGGACTGCCTATGGAATTGTCGCAGCTATGCCAAAAAGGCTTTCGATTCGATGACGGCTAAGTAGGTATGTTACCCGTGCCAGCAGAATCGGGCCGCTTGTAGGTGTCATTGACGTATCCGGCACCGCCGATGACCGTCCGGTCGCCTTCCTGCAGCAAGGTCGGCGACTGACCGATGTCCGACGCACGCGTTGGCCGGCGTAACCGAAACATCCAGTAGCAGCAACTTTCTACAAAGCGCGCTAACAGATTTCGGTAACACATGGTAACTTCCGTATAAACAACAGTCGGCTTAGCTACGGCAACCATGTTTTTTCCGCTCATGCTTGGCTCCGGCCTGACACGATCCCAGACAGCGATTGTGATACGCGGGAACGCCGGCAGCGGGGAGGAGTAGGACCGTGGCCTCGCTCGTCAGGCGCCTCTCTCCAGCGGTTCCCGATTCTGGGCAACAAAAAACCCGCCAAGCCTTATCGCTCACGGGTTTCCTGGACTTCATTGGGAGTTCTGTTGGCGGAAGCGGTGAGATTCGAACTCACGAACGGTTTCCCGTTGCCGGTTTTCAAGACCGGTGCCTTCAACCACTCGGCCACGCTTCCATGAAAGACAAGAATCGGAGTCAGCGGTCTACAAGCCGCCACTCCGATCAGGCGGCGTAGGATACCCGATGCAGGGGCCTCACGCTAGCGGGACCACAGGCAGTTGCCGGAGTTCGCCTTGGCGATGGCCTCCAGGCGGGCGGCGTGGGCTTCAGCCTCTTCGGGCGTGCTGCGGATGACCCGCAGCGGCGGGCGGCTGGTGTTGACCGACCTCGGCGCGGCCTGCTCCCGTTCGAGCCGCCCCTCGGCTCCACCCGAACCGGAAACCCCGCCGGGTTCGCCATCGGCATCAAGCAGCATGGCGATCTGTCCGCCGGTCATCGCCAGGTAGACGTCGGCGAGGATTTCGGCGTCCAACAAGGCGCCGTGCAGTTCGCGGCGGCTGTTGTCGACGTTGTAGCGCTTGCACAGCGCGTCGAGGCTGTTGCGCTGGCCGGGATGGTTCTTGCGCGCCATCGCCAGGGTGTCGCAGACGCCGCAATAGTCGGCGATCCGGCCCCGGTTTTCGCCCAGGAGCGAGAGTTCGTGGTCGAGGAAGCCGACGTCGAAGGCGGCGTTGTGGATGATGAGTTCGGCGCCGCCGACGAAGTTCAGGAAATCTTCCGCGATGCTCTTGAATACAGGCTTGCCGGCCAGGAATTCATTGGTCAGGCCGTGTACCTCGATCGCCCCGGCGTCGATTTCCCGTTCGGGGTTGATGTAGACGTGAAATCGGTTCTGGGTGATCCGCCGGTTGAGCAGCTCCACGCAGCCGATTTCGATGATGCGGTGGCCGGCCTTGGGATCGAGGCCGGTGGTTTCGGTGTCCAGTACGATTTGGCGCATGGTCTGTCTTTCAAGCCGGGATCTTGTTCGATTGCAGCAGTTCGTCGATGCCGCGGTTGGCGAGGCGGTCCGCGGCTTCGTTTTCCGGATGCCCGGAATGTCCCTTGATCCAGCCCCAGCTCACCTGGTGGCGCTGCTCCGCCTGGATCAGCCGCTGCCACAGGTCGACGTTCTTGACCGGGGTGCGCGCGGCGGTCTTCCAACCACGCTTCTCCCACTGGGCGACCCATTCGGTGATGCCCTTCTTCACGTATTGGGAGTCGGTGACGATTTTCACCGCGCAGGGCCGAGTGAGGGTCTCCAGCGCCTGGATAGCGGCCATCAGTTCCATCCGGTTGTTGGTGGTCTCGCGCTCACCGCCGTAGATCTCCCGGGATTTGCCGCCGTAGCGCAGCAGCACGCCCCAGCCGCCGGGGCCGGGATTGCCGCGGCAGGCGCCATCAGTGTATGCATGTACGATTTCGCTCATTCTTCGTCTTGGCCGTTCGCGCGCCAGTAGAGGTAAAAAGGGATGCCCAGCAGCAGGAAGGCCAGGCCGATGCCGGTTTCCGAGGGATTCTTGAAGATCATGCTGAGGCAGAACAAGCCGGCGACCAAGCCGAAAATCAACGGTACCCAAGGATAGCCCGCCACGTGGTAGGGCCGCGCCACCTCCGGCGACTTGCGCCGCAGTGCGATGACGGCAACTGCGGTGATGCCGTAGAACGCCCAGAGCCCGAAGACCGCATAGTTGAACAGCCGGTCGAAACCGGCCCGGTCCTGGCCGAAGAGCAGTATCAGGAAACTCGCGAACAGCGCCTGGACGATCAGGGCGTTGACGGGCGTATGGTGGACCGGATTGAGCCGCGCCAGCGGACCGAAGAACAGCCCGTCCCGCGCCATGGCGTAGGACACCCGCGCGCCCGACAGGATCGAGCCGTTGAGCGCGGCGAGGGTCGAAACGACGGCGGCGGCGGTGATTGCTGCGCCCCCCCAGTCGCCGAAGACGATCTGCGCCACGTCCTGCGCTACCCGCTGGGAATCCTTCACCGCAGCCAGCGGCAAGGCATAGAAATAGGCCAGATTGGCCAGAAGATAAACTCCCATCACGCCCAACAACCCCAGCAGGAACACTTTCGGGATGGTGTGTTCCGGATCGCGGATTTCCGAGCCCACCAGGGTCAGGTTGTTCCAGCCGTCGTAGGCCCAAAGCACCGCGGCCAGCGCGGCGGCGAAGGCGCCCAACCCCCATGCGGGCACGGAAGAGCTGTCCGGCGCCGGCTGAAAATTGCTCCAGGAGCCCTTTCCCGCCCCGAACACCAGCACGGCCAGGGCGACGATGGCCGCCACCTTCAGGACGGTCAGGAAGCTCTGCACCGCGCCGCCCCGGCCGACGCCGAAACAGTTGATCAGGGAGAACAATGCGACCGCCGTGATAGCAGCGAGCTGTAGCCCCGTCACTCCCCAGCCGCCCTCACCCCACGGCAGGCGCAGCCATTCCTCCTGCAAGCCGTCGACGAAAAACCCGAGGAATATGGCGAAACCGGTTGCGATGGTGGCGATGGAGCCGGTTTTTCCGATGACGACCTGCTGCCATCCGAACAGGAAGCCCCAGAGGGGGCCATAGGCACGGCGGAGGAAAGCATATTCCCCTCCGGCTTCGGGAAAGGCCGCGCCGAGTTCGGCGTAGCTCAGCGCTCCGGCGAGCGACAGCAGGCCGCCGAAGACCCAGACGAAAAACACCCAGCCCACCGAATCGACTTCTCGGGCGATGGTCGAAGGAACGAGGAAGATGGCGGTACCGATCACCGAACCGGCCATGAGGGCGCCCGCGCTGGCCCAGCCCAGGGCGCGCTTCAGCTCCGGCGCCCCCGTATCCGGCGACTTCATGACTTTATTTCCCACGATATGAGCAAAGTAACGATCCACCGGCAAAGCCAGTGGCTTTCGACAGCTGGCCCCTCAAATGGGCCTGATCGCCCGTCGGACAAAAGCCAAGTCGTCACCCCGGCAGGGATTGCCGGGGTGCAGTGGCCACGGATGGCTGCAACCTCAGACACCCCTGTGAGCTGGATTCATGCCGAGCTGTCCTGCCCGGCACCCTGCGGGTCGGTGCCGCTCCGCTCCCCGCGGATTGGTCCGGCAATCCATGCCGGAATGACGGACCAACCAGTTGGACAAAGCTCCACTCCTGGTTCTGTCAAACCTTGAGAGCCCCCCGGCCAAGCCGGGGGTTTTCCCGCGATAAACAAGCCACCGCGGCACGGTGCCGGACGGGTCACAACCGGTTTTCGAGGACCAGAAACCACGGCCGCTGCCGCGTGGGTTGCAGCAGGCCGTCCTTGTTCAGGGCGACCGTGCTCCGCGAAACGGAGTTGCGGACGTTGCCGCCGATCGCATCGACGCTTCCGCCGTTGTGCTCGACCACGATGTCGCAATGCAGCTTGGTGTCTTCCAGCATGTAGGTTTCCAGCGGACGCGTGACGCTCGGCAGGCCGTAGCGCTCGCGGCTGGCGCAGATGAGGTCGCCGGGACGGGGGCTGTACTCCTTGATCGAGTGGGGAACGAAGGCCGAATACATGCCATCGGACTTGCGGATGATCTGGCTCAGATAGACCCAGTGGGCACTGGCCGGGGGAAATTGGCTTTCCGACACGCCGGCCATTTCCATCACCCAGCTCACGAAGGCGGCGGACCAGGGCTGGGAACAATTGAGCCCGGACAACCCCGGCTTGTTCACCGCCTGCCAATAGCGGCTGACGCGCTGGATGTGGGATTCATCCTCGTCCTCCCAATAGCCGACATGCGGAATGCTCTCCTGGCCTCCGTCGTAGATGACGCGCTGGGAGCCGAAGAACTCCCACTCGGAGTTCGCCAGCGACAATATCCGGCGCTTGATCGCCGATAGCGTCGGCTCCCTCGCGCCAGGCTTTTCAGCCGACGCAACCGGCTCGGCCGAAGGTACGGGCTGAGTCGGCGCCTTCTTCGCGCCGCCGCAGCCGGCGATGGCAACGCAAAAAGCCAAAGCGCAAAAATGCAGGCTCAGCCGCCCGGCGCGCCACTGACGATTTCCCTGATTCAAGCGATTCATCCCAATTTTCCAGCAAAATTCCCCGACGGACCCGCTTTTCCAGTCCAGTTCCGAAGCCCCCGCTAGCGCGGCGGGCGCTTGGCCTCACGGAACCAGGCCCGGTACTGTTCCATACGCGCCGCCTGATCCGCCGGAGCGTGCCGGGTGCAGGTGGAATACTCTTCGGTTCCGCGCTCGGCGCCCCAGCGCACTTCCACGCAATCGTTCGGATTATACGCAACTTCCAGGGCTTTCCGGCGGGCGAATACCTCGGCCAGCGAAAGCTGCCAGGGGCTGCCGTCGCTGCGGCGGTAGACGATGTGCGCGTCGCGGATGCGTTCGGAGTCCATCCGCTCCAGCCTCGCCTTGACCTCGGACGGAGACTGGCCGTGCAGGACGAACAGTTCCGGATAACGCACCACTTGTTCCGGGAGCTGCGAAATCACGTTGAGGGCGATGATCAAGCGCATGTCCCGCGAAGGCGTCGAATAGTCCTCCCAGGGGCCGATGGTCTCGAAGACAGCGCTGCCGGACGGCATGGCGATCACGGCGCGCGAATTCTTCCGGAAATACGTCTCGCCGTTTTCCACCGAAGCCACCCGCGTCTCCAACTGTTCCATCAAGGCCTCGAACATGGCCTCGTAAGCCTGTTGCGGGTCCAACCCCTGGGGATTGATCAGCCGTCCCATTTCGGCATAAAAGTCCTCGGGCGACAGCTCGCCCTGCTCGACCGAAAACGGCGCAGTCAGGGCCGAGTCCGCCAGCTCCGCGTTGCCTGGCATCCGGACAGCCGCACTGGCGGACACGAGCGGCCGGAAAGCCTTGAAGCCCGGACCCGCGCCCCTCACGTCGTCGGCGAAGAGAAACGTCCCCTCCCAGAACCGCTTGCGGCTGATGGAGTTGTCGGGCTGAGCATCCACGGCAAGCAGCATGCCGTTCCGGTTCGCGGACTGAGGCACCCATTTGGCGACCATGAGCACATGGCCGTAGGGGTCGGCATAGACCGTGCCCGGCCACAGATACTCCCGCTTGAGCGGCACCGGGTAGAAATCCGTGGCGCTGTCGCGCAGGCCGGTGCGGGCGCTGCCGGAATGCACCGTGTCCATCACCTTGCGGATCACCCCCGTGAATACGCCCGCTGGCGCCGGCCCCCGCGCGAAGGCATCGGCGACGTTCGCCGCACCGCAGCGCGGCGGCTGACCGGCTGAACCGCGGCTGCAGCCGCGGTAGGCTACGGGCAAGCCGATTTTCCAGGCGAAATAGGCGCGGAGGTAATACGGCAAGTCCGCGCAGTCGGGGTCGGAGGGAATGCGCCGGTCCTCGCCCGCCCCGAAATAGTCGTACAGGAAATTGCGGGAAGGGTCCGTCAGCACCGGCTTGAGCGATGGGAGGTTGACGCTTTCCTCGAGTGGATAGTCGAACAGCGTTTCGACCCAGGCTGAAAAGAACGCCTCGGTGCCCCGGTCCCAACGCCCCGGCCGGCCGGCCGGCGTGCTGCCGTCCACGCTCAGATCCAGACATGCAAGGTCGCCGGCGGCGCCGCGCGCCTCCACCCGATAGTCGCCGCGCGCAGCCCGGTCGATCTCAGCCGCCAGGCTCCAGGGCGGCCCGCCCCGGCTCTCGGCCTCCAGCGGCAACTCGTTTCCGTCCGGCGCGCGCACGAAGAGGCTCCGGATCGGCGCGTCGGCGGAAACCGCCAATATCTTCAGCGGCTCCCCCGGCACGGGAACGCGCGGCGAGACCCGGATCGAAGCGCCGGACGCCGCAGACTCGCACGGCGGCAAGCCGGAAACCTCACCCGCCGCCGCATCCCACAGCATCCCGGCGAGACTCAGCAGGGCAACCACACGGCACCAGAACGCTACGAACATCGGCCACCTGTCAATTCAATGCACGGCGCCACCCGCCGCGGTTTTCCGCCTCGATAATATCAGGGATCGGGCAACGGAAGCCGCCGGGACGGCGAGGCCAGCCTTGCGCCCGAATCGTTAAAGTTTTGATCCAGATCAATTTTCGATGCGCCAGAATCCGTATAGTCCACCTCTGGGCCTCGCGCCCCAATCTGGCGCAAGAGGTCCGCGTCCAGAACCACACACACACTAAAATGAGGAGGAAAGAATCCATGGCATTAATGACCTGGACCGCAGCAGAGTTCGGTACCAACGTGGGCTTTGCCGATGACCAGCACCAGACCATTTTCGACATGGTCAACAAGCTGCACGATACCGCCGCCACGGGCAATCGCGCCGAAATCGGCAAGCAACTGGACGCGCTGATCGATTACGTCGTCATGCATTTCCAGGCGGAAGAAACCGAAATGCAGAAGAAAGGTTATGCCGACTTTGAGGCTCACAAAGCCGAACATGTGAAACTCGTCGGCGTCTGCGCCGATCTGCAGAAAAAGTTCCACGCCGGCCAGGCCGAGGTGAACCAGGACACCACGCGCTTCGTCAAGGACTGGCTGGTCAATCATATCCCCAAAGTCGACAAACTGTACGGACCCTGCCTGAGCGCATAAAGAGCGCAGTCTCCCCGGCCCCGCTCCAACGGGGCTGCCCGTCTCCCGGAAGCATGGACGCTTCCACTCCAGACCATCCCACGGTCGCCTCTATCTCCCGAGGCCGCTTGATGGCATGATTGCGCGGCCTTACCCCTGTCCGCCGCACGCATCGACCGGATCCCCGACATGACCATCCTCAGCATCATCCTGATCACCTTCCTCGCCGGGGTGGCGAGCATGGGCATCCACGGCCTGATCCAGCGCAGGGTCGACCATCGCAAACTGCGCAACCACAATGATGTGGCGGCGGCCGTCTACACCAATTTCGGCGTTCTGTTCAGCCTGATCCTGGGCATCCTGGTCGGCCAGGGCGAGGAGCGGCTGGGCGATCTTTCCTCAGCCACGGTGCACGAAGCCGCCATCCTCATGGATCTGGTCAATGTAGCGGAAGCCTACAACGACAAGGTCGGGCATGCCGTCCATGCCGCCGCGGTGGGCTATACAAATGCCGTAATCGAGCAGGAATGGCCGTTGCTGGCCGAACATCAGGGGGGGCGGATCAAGCGTGCGCCGTTGGAGCAGCTTTGGCGGGTCAGCAAGGCGATCGACCCGGCCGAGCCGCGCGGCCAGGCACTCTACGACACGACCGTCTCAATGCTGGAAAACCTGGCCGAAGCCCGCTACGAACGGATTTCCGCCGCGAACGACGATCTGAGCGAACTGCTCCGGTTCGTGCTTTGGGTAGGCGCCGCTTTCACCATCGCCTTCCTCTGGTTCTTCGGCGCCGAAAACCAGAGGGTCCAGCTCATGCTCACCGGCATCGTGACCAGCATGCTGTCATTGGTTCTGATCCTGGTGTTGTCCATGAACAACCCCCTGTCGGGCGATCTCGGCGCGCAGCCCGAACCGTTCGTCAAACTGCTGCAAGACTTATCCTCGCCGTCCTGAGGCGGTCCATCATTCGTCACGCAATACGGCGAATTCTACGAACTCGCCGGTAACCGCCACTTCCCGGACGTCGAGCCCAGCCACCCGCGCCAGGGGCGGACCGCGCCGGCACCAGGACAACAGAGCATCGACCGTTTCCGCATTACCCTCGGCGACCAGTTCCACCCGTCCGTCCGGAAGGTTGCGCACCCAGCCGGTCAAGCCCAGTTCCGAAGCCTTCCTGGCCGCCGATGCCCGGTACCAGACCCCTTGCACCCGTCCGGCGACATGGACGTGAACCCGTTTCATATTTCCCGATCGCTCCTTATTTTTCAACGATGAACAGCCGGCGCGAGGATGCGCCAGCACACATGGATCTTGGGGTTGCGCTCGAAGTCCTTCGGCAAGGTGAGGCGGCTGATGTCCTCGACCGCACAGCCCGCCAGGGCCGTCTCGTCGAGTTTGAACCTGCGGCAGTTGGTGGAAAAAATCAGGATGCCGCCGGGCTCGAGCAGAGAAACGGCTTTCTTGAGCAGCGGCCCCTGGTCGCGCTGGATGTCGAAACTGCCAGCCATCCGCTTGGAATTGGAGAACGTCGGCGGGTCGAGGAAAATCAGGCCGTAGCGGCGCCCGCGGGTGACCGCCTGATCCAGCCAGTCCAGGCAATTGGCCTGGATGCGCAGATGATCGCGTTCGCCGAAGCCGTTCAGCGCCAGGTTGCGGCCCGCCCAGTCGAGATAGGTGTGCGACATGTCGACCGTAGTGGTCGAGGCCGCGCCGCCGCCGGCCGCGTATACCGTCGCCGTGCCGGTGTAGGCGAACAGGTTGAGGAAATGGCGGCCGCGCGCCGCCTGCTGGATCAAGCCGCGGGTGATGCGGTGGTCGAGGAACAGCCCGGTGTCCAGGTAGTCTTCGAAGTTGACCCAGAAGCGCCAGCCGCCCTCCACGACCACGTGGAAATGCGCGGTCTGGTCCTGTTTGACGTACTGCGCCTCGCCCTTCTGACGCCGCCGCACCTTGAGGAAAATCTGTTCCCGCGGCACTTGCAGCACCTCCGGAATCATGGCGACCGCTCCGGCCAGCCGTGCTTCCGCCTTCGCCGGATCGACGCTGGCAGGCGCTTCGTATTCCTGCACATGAACCCAGAGCTTCTCGCCCTGGTAAACGTCCACCGCCACCGCGAATTCGGGCAGGTCGGCGTCGTACAGCCGGTAGCAGCTCACCCCGCTCTTGCGCGCCCAGCTTCCCAAGCTGCGCAGGTTCTTGCGCAGGCGGTTGGCGAACATTTCCGCCTGTTCCGTAGGGGCGGCACCGCGCCCGGCTTTTTCCATGATCTGCCGCAGCTTCTTCTGGCCTTCGGTCTCCGGGGCGCCGGAGCGCGGGGTGAAGAACCGTTCGGGCGCGATGTCGAACAGGAACAGCCGGCACTCCAGCGCGCCGTTGTAGAGTGTGTAGTAACGCCCGGCCCGTATCCCGATCTGGAAAGCCAGCTCGAAATTCCCGGTGAGCAGGGCGGCTTTCCAGCCCCGGAAATGCTGCTGCAAGGCTTCGCCGAATTCCCGGTAGACAGGGATCAGACTCTCGACGTCGCCCAGCCGTTCGCCGTAAGGCGGATTGACCACGACCAGCCCCCCCGCCCCTTTCGGGCGCGCCTCGGCGGCAGCCCTGCGTTCGACGTGGATCCGGCCGCGCAGGCCCGCCCTGTCGATGTTGTTGAGTGCCAGATGGATGGCGCGGCGGTCCATGTCGTAGCCGAGAATGGGCGGGAGGCGGGCCAGCCCGGCATCGCCCCGTTCACGGGCTTCGGCCAACAGCTTCCGCCACAGGTCGATGTCGTGCCCTTTCCATGCCAGGAAGCCGTAATGGCCTCGCAGCAGGCCGGGCGCGACGTCCGCGGCGAGCAGCGCGCCCTCGATCAGCAAGGTGCCGGAACCGCACATGGGATCGATCAGACTGCCTCCCTGTGCCGCGGCTTCCGGCCAGCCGGCACGGATCAGGACCGCCGCCGCCAGGTTCTCCTTGAGCGGCGCCGGCCCGGCTTCGGTACGGTAGCCTCGCCGGTGCAGGCTGTCGCCCGAGAGGTCCAGGCTGATGACGGCCTGGTCAGCGTCCAGATGTGCATTGATGCGGATGTCCGGCTGTTCGAGCTGCACCGATGGCCGACGTCCGCAGCGTTCGAGGAACTGGTCGGCGATCGCGTCCTTGACCTTCTGGGCGCCGAACAAGGTATGGGTGATGGCCGAGCGGCGGGAGGAAAAGTCGATGGCAATGGTCGCCTCGGGCTCGAAATGCCGGGCCCAGTCGGTGCGCCGCACGCCGTCGTACAGCGCCTCCGGCGTCGCCGCGGCGAAGCAGTCCAGCGGCATCAGTATCCGGTTGGCCAGCCGCGACCACAGACAGGCACGATAGGCCGTTTCGAGCGTGCCGCGGAACTCGACCCCGGCGCGGGTTTCCTTGACGAACTCGGCCCCAAGGCCGTCCAGTTCACGGGCGAGTAAAGGTTCCAGACCCTTGGGGGCCGTGGCAAAAAAATCTCGGATTGTTGGCATGATGAATCGATCGAACTATCAGAAAGAGGCCGAGGTCACCCAGTCGCGCAGGGTCGTCCCGGCCAGGGTGGCTGACAGCGACGTCTCCGCGGCGGCCAGCCCCAGGGCGACCGGCGCCGGGACCGGCAAACCGTCCTCATCCCCGCGCAGGGCTTCGAGCACCTCGAGCACGGCTATCGTCCCCGGATCTCGGGCGGGCAGGAAACCCGGACGCCCGTGGTCGATGGCGACGATGAAGCCGGCCTCCTGCAGCAGCGCCAGCAGTTCCCCCGTCAGGACCTCGGGCAATTTGAGCGCTTCGGCCAGGTCCGGGAGGCTCGGCGGTCTTTGTCCGGCCAGGAAACGCTGAACGATAAGGTACAGGACCGCCAGGCCGCTGCGCTCCCACAGGCGGTTGTCCGCCCTCGCCCTTCCCCCCGACTGGCCGATGCATTGGGGATTCTGGAAGAAAAAACTGCTTTGCGCGCCCAGCAGCACGATGAGCCAGCTCACGTACAGCCATACCATGAACAGCACGAGGATGGCGAAGCTGGAATAGACCGCATGGTATTGCGAAGACCCCGCGACGAACTCCCCGAACACCCAGCCCGCTACTTCCCACATCGCGCCGGCCACGACGCCGCCGAACAGGGCCGAGCGCAACTTGACCCTCGCGCTGGGAATGACCCGGTAGAACAGGGTGAAAGCCAGGATGATCGCCGCGTACGGAAGTACGTGATCCGCCAGGCTCCAGGCCCAGCCGGCCGCGCCTCGCCCGGAGTGACGGCCCAGGAGTCCGGTCATGCTGCCGAAGGCCGAAAACAGCAGCAGCGGGCCGACCAGGGTGAAGCTCAGGTAATCGCCGAGCCGGCGCCAGAGGTTGCGGGAGGTGCGGGTGCGCCAGACGTGATTGAAGGATTCCTCGATTTTGTCCAGCATGGTGATGCTGACGTAAAAGAGGAACAGGAATCCCAGGAAACCGAGCACCCCGACCTTCATCCGCTTGACCGAGTCGATGATGGCGTCCTTCACCTGCTCCGCGTTGACCCCCAGAGGATCGAGCAGTTCCGACAGCAACGGTTCCAACTCGGTGTGCGCACCGAAAGCCTTGAGCACGGAAAACGCCACGGCGAGCAAAGGAATCAGCGCCAGCAGGCTGGTATACACCAGGCTCATGGCGCGGTAATCCAGCCCGCCGGCGCGGATTTCGCCCGCCAGCGCAACTGCCCAGCGCAGAACAACGGTCAAGCCGCGGCGCACCGGCTCGTACGCTGCACGGACTGGTAGCCGATAGGAACGCTTCATCTCAAAAATTCGAATTTCTCACTCCGCAGCCGCCTCCAGATCGGGCCGGCAGCGGTACAGTTGCCGTTCGTAGGTTTGGGCGGTGGCCGCCACTTTTCTGGCGATGTTTATCAGCCAGCTCTTGGACACGTAGCTGCGGCGCTGCCACCCGCCCCAGCCTTCATGATAGGCAAGATACAGGTTGTAGGCGTCGCGCTTGGGAATACCCAGGCGGTTCTGCGACTGATGCGCGTACCAGCCGATGAAGTCGGCGACATCCGCCAGATCGTCCCGATCGCCACCGGAATTGCCGCTCTTTTCGGTATAAAGATCCCAGGTTCCGTCCAGCACCTGGCCATAGCCATAAGCCGAGGTCGGATGCCAAAGCGGTATCCCCAGGAACCGGACCTTCGGCGGCCGCGCGTCTTCCACGAAATCCGACTCGTGCTTGATGATCGCCATTTGCACAGGAATGGAGAGCCCCCATTTCAGCTCCGCCTGGCGGGCGCCTTCGTACCAGTCATCCTTTTCCCTGAAGATGGAGCAGATGTCGGCGGGGTTGCGAGGCGGCGAGGTGGCGCAACCCGCCAGGACCAGCAAGCCCAGCACGATGGTCTTCTTCATGGGTCCTTGGCCGAAACCGCCGTCAGCGGTGTTTTTTCGCCGGCTTGGTTTCCGATTTCCTTGCCTTCGGGCCATGTCGGCCGGAAGCCTTGGAGGCGGAGGATCCGCCCTTCCCTTTCCGCGAGCCGGCCGTCCCGATCTTGGCCTTGTGGGCCGGCCCGGATTTCGCCGCCGGCTTGGCCCGGGCCGCGGCCCCGCCGCTGTCCGCCGAAGGCTGGCTCGCCGGCGGACGGACGGGCACAGCAGATTCGGGAACCTCGGCCGGCGGGTAAACCGCCACCAGCTTGCCTAACTGCCGGTAATGCAATGCCTCCAGCACCATGGCATTGGTGTTGGCGCTCATCGCCCGGTTGGGGCGATCCTTGGCTTCGTACCACCCGCCATACCAGCCCTGTTCCGGATCGAACAGGCCCGCGGCCTTTTCCGCCAGTTGCCGGCCATAGTCCGCATCGTACAGGACATGCCAGCCGACGGCATCGCCTGCGCTCAAGAAGCGGAGGTCCGAAGCCTCCCTGGCATCCGCCGTGAGCGTCTGCCACGGTTTGGTCCCGGCATTTACGGCGTTGTAGACGAAATACGGCGCCTCGTCGACGGGGCCGGAACTGACCGCCGTCAACTTGCCGGTCGCCTTGAACCGGTTTTCCTGGGCGCGGAATATGCGCCAGGCATCCTCCCGTCCGCTGCGGTCCCAGCCGAATTCCAGCCCTTCGAGGACATAGGGTTCGCCGACGGTATAGTTGCGGGTGGAAGATTTTTCCGGCGGCCGCTGGTCGACCGGAACCTGCACACCCTGGACCTTGGCGTAGCCGTACGAGGCCGTGGTCACCGGCACGCCACTTCCCATCAGCGCGAGGGCCTTCGCCGCATAGATTTCGTAAGCCCCCCGGCCTTCCTGCGAATAACCCACTTGGCCCTGCGCGTCGACGACCGCGCCGGTCAGCGCGCCTTCCCGCGTCAGCCGGTCCAGCCGCCAGCGCCGCACTACGGCACTCACCTCGGCGGCGTGACCCGGATAGTTCCAGACGACGACATTCAGCGGCACCAGCACGCGGGCGATATCGACCGCCGACCAGCCGACGCCCTGGTCCGACGGCAGGCCCTCGGCATCCGCCATCCCGAGGGTTTCGGTGAGATAGAAGCGGTTGGGGAGTTCGCCCTGGAACAGGGGTATCCTAGCCAGGGCGTTCAAGGCCCGGCCCAGGCGCTGGTCGAACTCGGCACGGTCGATGACGCCGAGGCGATAGGCGGAAATCATGGCCAGCAGATGGGAGCCCGTGTCCCACAGCGTGGTGACGGAACGGCCGTCGGCCGCATTGGCCAGCCCCGTCGCCTCCCGCGAGTTGCGCTGGAAATAGCGCCAGGCGGCCCGGGCCCAGCGGGTCTCTTCCTCGGACAAGGCGCCGTGGCGGGAAGCGGGTATTTCCCCGGCGGGAAGCGGCGGCGGCACGGGGCGGGAAGGCGTCTCCAGCAGCGACACCAGCGCGGCCGCGGTCAGGAGACCCAGGATCACCACGAGATGCTGGCGTGCAGCAAGTAATGCGCTCGGAAAGCTCATGCCTGGACCTCTTGCGCGTCAGATGGTTCGACGGGAACGTTCCGCGCCGAGAGGCTCACGGTGCCCGACAGCAGAACGACGTTGTAAAGCCCCCACAAGCCGTTGGCGAGGAGGCCACCCGGATCCGCGTGGCTGCCGAAGGCCAGGCGTGCCAGGGCGAAAAACATCCCGCCCAGCGTCAACGCCGTGGCCGCGATACGGAATTCGGCCAGCCGGGACAGGTCGCGCGCCCGGTTGCTTCTCGAAACCGCGGGAAACCGCCGCCCCCGCAGCACGGACCACAAGGCGTGCAGATCCACCGGCAGCAGGGCCAACGACGCGGCCCGCTGCCGAAAACAGGACACGCCCCAGGTACCCGTCATCACGGCAAACTCCGCAGCCAGCAGGAACGGCAGGAGATGGACGAAAAACTGCGGGGAATAGGCGTCAACCGGCGCGATGCCGGTGTACAGAAAGACGATCGGCGCCAACAGGAAAACCGAGTGCCACAGGGAGCCGAAGCAGGACCAAAGGGTCTGAGCATACAGGAGCCGTTGCGGCAGGCTCAGACCACGGGAAAAAACCGGGTTGTCGCGCAGCGCGATCTCCATGAAACCCAGGGTGCGGCGGAAACGCCGGACGACCGCATCCCGCGAAGTCTGCGGCGAGAGCATCTTCGACTCGATCCGGGGATGCAGGATGGAGCCCCAGCGCCGGTTGCGGCAGCCATGGAGCACTATGGACGCGTAGAAGTGTTCGGATTCGCGCAGATGATACGGCGCCACGCCGGCGTCCGCCGCCGCTTGGCGAGTCACCGATTCGACGAAATCGGCACGGCATTCCCGGTCGCTGATCCCCTTCGCAACCCGGACGACCGCCTTGCCCAGCCGCCTGGCGCGGGCCAGCTCCACCGCCTCCACGAGCGCATCGCTGCGGTAGACAGCGCCCGCGCCGCACGAATAGGCCGCGTCGGCGCGGTCGCGCCGTCGCTGGATCACGCCAAAAAACATGGCCGGATCGCTGCCGAACGGGTCCCTGCCGATCCGTATCGGTCCCGCCACCGCCTCGCACGCTTTTCCGACCGCCAGGCCCGGAGTGCCGAAACGGCGGCCCAGGACATCGCCCAGCGGGACACCCTGGGGAATATCGTCATACCACTGCGGCGTCTGCACCCAGGCCACGTCCGGATCGCGGAAATACCCCAAGGTATGTTCCAGAAAGGAGGGAAACAACCGGGTGTCGGCATCGCAGAACACGATGAAATCCCCTTGCGTCTCCTCGACGATCCGGCGCAGATTGTGCGTCCCCAGGCCGTCCTGCTCCTCCGGCACGATGTACGCCACCTTCAGGGACTCGGCGAGCTGCCTCATGGCGGGGCGGCGGCCCGCATCGTAAAGATGCAGCCTTATGTCGATCTGATAGGGATATTTCAGCTTTTTCGCATCTTCCAGGCTTTGGCGGACCAGCGCCGCATCCTCATCGCAGGTGGCGACACACACATCCACGGCCAGCGGGCGGTGGGGCGCGGCGAGATCGGAAACGCACTCGGAAATCCAGTAAGGCGCAGGCCGCGAGGGCCGGTCGGCCGTCCGCCACAAATTGTAGGCAAACAACGCCCAAGCGAGATAGGCGCAGCTTTCGGCAAGAACCACCGGCACCGAGAACCACAGCGCGTGCTCGTTCAAGGAAGCAGTCCAGCGCCAGGCCAGATACCAGGCCCCCAGGGCCAGCGCGATGGTCGCCAGGTACTGGAAAAGCGACTCGCGCCACGGCGACCGGGGTAGCGGCTCAGGCGCCTGGCGCTCCTCGAACCATTCGAAATTGTGCCCCATCATCTTGCCCCGCAGTTCAGATCGGCCCGGCAATTCGGCCCGCCGTGATAGTAAGGCAGAACCGCCAGAGCCGGAAGCTCAACGACCGCCCCACAAAAAGGAAAAGGCCCCACCCGTCAGGGTGGGGCCTTTTCCAGGACCGTCGAACGGCTTTAGCGAGCGCCAGGCTTACATCATATCGCCCATGCCACCCATGCCGCCCATGCCGCCCGGCATCGGCGCCTCTTCCTTCGGCTCCTCCGCGACCATGGCCTCGGTCGTGATCATCAGAGAAGCGACGGAAGACGCGTTCTGCAGTGCGGAACGGGTCACCTTGGCCGGGTCGAGAATGCCCATGGCCACCATGTCGCCGTACTCGCCGGTCGCGGCGTTGTAGCCGAAGTTGCCGGAACCTTCCGCGACCTTGTTCAACACCACCGACGGCTCGTCACCCGCATTGGCGACGATCTGGCGCAGCGGCTCTTCCATGGCGCGGCGGGCGATGCTGATGCCGACGTCCTGATCATGGTTGGCGCCCTTGAGGTCGCGCAGTTTGGCCAGCGCCCGGATCAGGGCCACGCCGCCGCCCGGCACGATACCCTCTTCGACCGCCGCGCGGGTGGCGTGCAGCGCATCTTCGACGCGGGCTTTCTTTTCCTTCATTTCGACTTCGGTGGCAGCACCCACCTTGATGACGGCGACGCCACCGGCCAGCTTGGCCAAACGTTCCTGCAGCTTCTCGCGATCGTAGTCGGAAGTGGTGTCTTCCACCTGCTTGCGGATCTGCGCCACGCGGCCCTGGATGGCATCGCTGGAGCCGGCGCCGTCGATGATGGTGGTGTTTTCCTTGGTGATCTGGATCTTCTTGGCGGTGCCCAGATCGGCCAGGGTCGCCTTCTCCAGGCTCAGGCCGATGTCTTCGGAAATCACGGTGCCGCCGGTCAGCACGGCGATGTCTTCCAGCATGGCCTTGCGGCGGTCGCCGAAGCCCGGCGCCTTCACCGCCGCGACCTTGAGGATGCCGCGCATGTTGTTGACCACCAGGGTGGCCAGGGCTTCGCCCTCGACATCCTCGGCGATGATCAGCAGCGGACGGCCGGCCTTCGCCACGCCTTCCAGCACCGGCAGCAGCTCGCGGATGTTGGAGACCTTCTTCTCATTGATGAGAATGAACGGGTTCTCCAGTTCGGCGCTCATGCTCTGCTGGTTGTTGATGAAATAGGGGGACAGGTAGCCGCGGTCGAACTGCATGCCCTCGACGATATCGAGCTGGTTTTCCAGGCCCGAACCGTCCTCGACGGTGATGACGCCTTCCTTGCCCACCTTGTCCATCGCCTCGGCGATGATGCTGCCGATGGATTCGTCGGAGTTGGCGGAAATGGTGCCGACCTGGGAGATCGCGTTGCTGTCGGTGCAGGGCACGGACATGGCGTGGATTTCCTCCACGGCGGTGGCGACGGCCTTGTCGATGCCGCGCTTCAGGTCCATCGGATTCATGCCGGCGGCGACTGCTTTCAGGCCCTCGGTCAGGATCGATTGCGCCAGCACGGTGGCGGTGGTGGTGCCGTCGCCGGCCACATCGGAAGTCTGCGAAGCGACCTCTTTCACCATCTGGGCGCCCATGTTCTCGAACTTGTCGGACAGCTCGATTTCCTTCGCCACGGACACGCCGTCCTTGGTCACGGTGGGAGCGCCGAAGCTCTTTTCGAGCACCACGTTGCGGCCCTTAGGACCCAGGGTGACCTTCACCGCGTGCGCCAGGATGTTGACGCCCCGCAGCATGCGGGCGCGTGCGTCGTCGCTGAACTTGACTTCTTTAGCTGCCATTTGGATTTACCTGCGATATTGATGATTGATTAAGGACTTGGGAATCTGCGAGCGGAGCTAGAGATCAGCTCTCGAGAACGGCCAGGATGTCGTCCTCACGCATCACCACCACATCTTCTCCGTCGACCTTGACCTCGGTGCCCGCGTACTTGCCGAACAGGACCTTGTCACCCACCTTGACCTGCAGGGCACGCACCTCGCCGTTGTCGAGGACCTTGCCATTGCCGACGGCCAGGATCTCGCCGCGCATCGGCTTCTCCGCAGCGCTGTCGGGAATCACGATTCCGCCTGCACTGGTGCGCTCCTCTTCCAGACGCTTGACGATGACACGATCATGCAAAGGACGAATTTTCACGGTAACCTCCTGAATTCCTGATGAAATCGACTGAAAACCCAAGCGAGCGCCCGACATGGCTGTTAGCACTCCCTTGAAGTGAGTGCCAAATGATAGCGATGGATGGGTGGGTGTCAAGCGGAGCCGTTGTTGTCGGGTGGCACTTGATTTGAAAAATCGCGGGACTTGAAATGAAACAAACGGTCGTGGGTAAACGCGAGGGAAGACCCAGATGTTTTTTGGGCTCTGTGGCTCTATTGGGCACCTCGGTTTTTCGAGGTGCCCATGGCTCATCGCGGACGGTGCGTTGGCGGACGCACGCCCATATGGCCGCGCTCCATGGGATGATTGCCGGCCAGACTCCGGCTCCCTACGACTTTCGGCGCGTCGATGAACGACAGCATGGAGGTCATGGATGACATTTCCGCTGCAATCATTGGGCGTTAAGAACGGAACGCGGCGGCCTTCTTCGAGGGTACTCGCTTTCACCACGGCAGCCGCTATGCCGAAGCATGAGAGTCATTTTTTAACGTTTGGTAAGCTATTGATCTATTGAATAAAGACCACAATTGTCCGGTGTCGCCCAGGTTTTCATTCCGAGAGCCTCCCCCTATGCGTAGCACCGGGAAAATCCACTGTCACCCGCGTCCCCGCACCTGCTTGACTCGTGATTTGCAGGGGCCAGCCGAAGCGGTCGGACAATCGCTTGACGATCGTCAGGCCCACGCCGTAGCCCTGGCCGCGTGGAGTTCCCCGGAAAAACGGATGGAATATCCGGCTTACTTCTTCTTCCGACATCCCTGGACCACTGTCCTCGACACTCAAGCGCCGATCTCCGATGCACACGCGGACGTAACCCGAGTCGGTATAGGTGCAAGCGTTCCGGATGAGATTGCCGAGCAGAATGGAGAGGACACGCTCGGAGGCTATTACGATCAAACGCCCCTCGGACTCCAGGGAAGTGGTGACGGATTTTCCCTCCAGGAGAAGCCGTGCCTGGTCGAGTTCTTCCTCGGCCAGCGTATTGAGGCAGACAGGCTGCAACGGCAGTCCCTGCTCCGACTCCCTGGAAAGCAACAGAAATGCCTCCGTCAGCTCTTCCATATCCTTCACCGCCCGTTTGACGCGGACGACACAATTGTGCGCCGACGCGGGCAAGTCCCTTTCGTCCATGAGAAGGTCGGCGGCAATTCGGATCACCGTAATGGGAGTCCGAAGCTCATGACTCACGTCCCGCGTGAACGTCCGTTCGCGCTCGACGAATTGCCGGATACGCCGCGCCATGCGGGCCAGCGCCTCCGATAAGGCGCTGACCTCCTGATCCTCTTCGGCCGGAAGGCGTTCCAGGGAGAGCAGACTCTTCTCCGGCACGCCGGGGTCGATGTCTCCGACCTGCCGCGCCAAGCGAAGTATCGGCGACACGGCGCGCCTGGACAGGTAATAGCCGGCCAGTGCTGCAAGATAAATCCCGAACAGACTCGCCGCCAGCGGCACCATGCCAAAGAACAATGCCAGTTCTTCGACCCGTTGCCCGTCGAAGATGAGGAATAAGCGGGATCCGCCTTGCCTGGACACATAGGCGATGACGAACGAGTCCGCGCGGGAGAGGTCATGAAATCCGTCCTGAAGACCGCGAATATCAAGGGGAACCGAGTCCCCAGCGTCTCCCTTGGCAACATAGCCTTTCATGTTCCGGGTATCGGGGGCTGGGAACGACGGGTCATCCCGCAAGCGGTCCCAGAAATGTTCCGCCTCGTCACGCAAAGCCTGCTGGATAAGCAATGACTCCAAAACGTACTTTGCAGCGACCACGCCGAGAAACGCGGCCACGCCGATGAAAACCGCCTGGAGCAGAAAAACCCTGGCGAGCTTACGGCCGATCTGGGGTCGGTTCTTCATGAGGGTCGATCAACCGATAACCTATGCTTTGCATCGTGCAGATCATCTGGCCGGAAAACGGCTTGTCCACGATCTTGCGAAGGTTATACACATGACTGCGCAGCGTATCGCTGTCAGGAAGTGCCTCTCCCCAAACTTCACGCTCGATTTCCGGCCGGGTGACTAGCCGGGGAGAGGCGCGCATCAGAATTTTAAGAATTTTCAAGCCGGTCGGAGAGATGTCGAGCCGATGGCCGGAACGCTCCACCTGCAGTGTCCCCAGGTCCAGGCTGAGGTCGCCCACCTGCAGCCGCTCGGGGCTTACGCTCCCCCTGTTCCGCCGTATCAGAGCGCGTACCCTGGCTTCCAGCTCTTGTATGTCAAACGGCTTGACCAGGTAATCATCAGCGCCGACATCCAGGCCGGAGATCTTGTCCTGCACCGTGTCACGCGCCGTCAGCATCAATATGGGAATGGCGCTGCGCGCATCCTTCCTCAGCTTTTCGCATATCTCCATCCCATCCAGGCCCGGCAGCAGCAAATCGAGAATGATGGCGTCATAGCTGCCGGTTACAGCGAGATGCAAGCCGGTCACTCCGTCGCCCGCATGGTCCACGACGTATCCCCGCCGCTCGAAATAGTCGTAGACCATTTCTGCGATATCGCGATGGTCTTCGACGAGGAGCAAGTGCCCCGATCGCCCGGTCGTCACAGGTAAACCCCTCCACGTGAGTGCCACGAGGCGCATGCGCCCGCGACAAAATACTCAGATTCACGTTTTCTTCACGCACGAAACACGTGCGCTTCACACCCGACGGATTAGTCTGAATCCGCCCGTGGAAGCCCCGCGGCTGACATCACGGGCCTGAAGAATCACACAATCGACCAAACGGAGATACTCCCATGAAATTCCAGAATGCATTGCACGGCGCCCTGATAGCCACAGCGGCAGCCATGTCCCTTTTGAGCGTTACCCCTGCCAACGCAGCGGCGACGCCTGAGGGCTACGCTAAATGCCGCAAGCTGAAGCTTGTGGATTACCCCGGAACCATTGTCGACGCGGCCGTGGCAACGCCTCAGTTGAGCACCCTGGTCTCTCTCGTCACAGCGGCCAACCTTGCGCAAGCCCTCAGTGAACCGGGACCGTTCACCGTGTATGCTCCCACCGATGAAGCCTTCGGCAAAGTCCCCCCGGCAGTCCTGAACGCCATCGGCAGCAACTCGGAAGTGCTCAGTGCCGTGCTGACTTATCACGTGACACCGGGCAAAGCCGATCCGCGAAAATCGGTTTCTCCCCGGGAAATCAAGACGCTGCAGGGTCAAACGGTGTTCTTCCACTATGATGGCGGCCCCCAGATCAACCAGTCGGCCGCGAGCTGCCAGGGAGTGAGAACGACCAACGGCATCGTCTGGCTGATCGACAGCGTATTGCTGCCCCAATTCAAATGATGCCGTATCGACCCGCATACGGGCGCCCCGGAGAGGCGCCCGTCATCTGAATGAATACAAACGGCGTGGGGTTTCGCAACTCCACCACCCTATTGGCTGCCATTGACACGAACCAGGAGGGGTACGAAGACCATGTTTCCAAACAGGATAGCACTGGTGCTTAGCCTTGGCGTGCTCAACGGATGCGCAGAAAGTATGAAACCCATACCGGTCGTTTCCCATGTAGACATACAGAAATTCATGGGCGATTGGTATGTCATCGCCTGCATCCCCACGTTCATCGAGACAGACGCCTATAACGCCATAGAGTCTTACCGCCTCAACGACGATGGATCCATCGCTACCACCTTCACGTTCAGGAAAGGTGCGCCCGATGGGCCCTTGAAAAAATATACGCCCACCGGCCATATCATCGACAAGACCTCCAACGCGGTGTGGGGCATGCAATTCATCTGGCCCATCGACGCCGAATATCTCATCGCTCATCTCGAAAAAGATTACCGATATACCATCATCGCCCGCAACGCCAGGGATTATGTATGGATCATGGCCAGAGCCCCGAGGATTCCAGGTCAGGACTACGAGCGCCTGTCGAACATCGTCAAGATCCTGGGCTATGATGTAACACTGCTCCGCAAGATACCGCAACAATGGTAACGGCAATATCGCCATGGCCTGCTGAAGCCCCGATGCATAATATAAACCCGAAGCAACACAAATCGGAATAATACTGGCCCAATGAAAATAGCAATTATAGGAACTGGTATTTCAGGAATGACGTGTGCTTGGCTGCTGCATCGCCGCCACGATATTCATCTGTTCGAAGCGAGCACTTATCCAGGCGGACACACTCATACTCAGGAGATATCTCTTGATGGGACACATGTTCCAGTAGACACCGGCTTCATCGTATTCAACGACCGTACGTATCCCAACTTCAGCCAGCTACTGAACCGACTGGGCGTCAGATCCAGAAATACGACCATGAGCTTCAGCGTCAGCTGCCAACGCAGCGGACTGGAATACGCAGGAAATGACCTTAACGGACTGTTCGCGCAGCGAAGCAATGCCTTCAGCCCGGCATTTTTCAGGATGCTGAAGGACATTCTGCGATTCAATAGCCATGCGTCGACATCGATAGAAACATCGAACGGTGACATCACTCTCGGCGAGTTTCTCCGCCAGCACGGCTATAGCCGGGAGTTCCGGGAAAATTACGTCATCCCCATGGCTGCCGCCATCTGGTCCGCGGAACACGAGCAGACCCAGGCGATGCCTGCCCGCTTCTTCGTGGGCTTTTTCGAGAACCACGGCCTGCTGAGCCTCAGCGGCCGCCCCCAATGGAAGTTCATCGAAGGAGGCTCGCGAAGCTACGTCGACAAACTGTTGGCTCCCTTCCGGGGCCAACTTCGCTTGTCCACACCGGTAACCGCGTTGCAACGGTTCGACACCCACGTCGACGTTCGCGAGGCATCCGGGAAAGCAGAACGATTCGATGCAGCCATCGTGGCAACGCACAGCGATCAGGCACTCGCCCTCTTGCAGGATCCCTCGCGGGAGGAAAGGGAAATCCTCAGCGCAATTCCCTACCAGAAAAATGAAGCAGTGCTGCATACCGACACGGCGGTACTGCCACGCCGCCGGCGGGCTTGGGCGGCCTGGAATTACCTGCGTCCAGCCAGAAATCAGCGCCGCGTGGCCGTCACCTACAACATGAGCCTGCTGCAGCAACTGCCCTCCCAGGAAACCGTATGCGTAACGCTGAACAGCACCGAAAGCATCCGTGAAGATTTGATCGTCAACCGGATGACCTACCACCATCCCGTATTCAATTTCGAAAGCCTGGCGGCCCAGCAACGATGGCGGGAAATCAACGGCGGGCGGCGAACCTGGTATTGCGGAGCCTATTGGGGATACGGCTTTCACGAGGATGGCGTGAATAGCGCCATGCGAGTGGCTGAAGATATAGATCAGGTTGGAGCATAACAGTGGAAAGCTGCATTTATACCGGCCAGGTCAGGCACCGTAGGTTTAAGCCGGTGACCCATGAATTCAACTATCTCCTTTTCATGATGTGTTTGGATCTCGAAACCATTGATAATGAATGGGCCTGGCCTTCCTGGCAGATACCGCTGGTACGGTTTCGGCGGGACGACCATTTCGGCGACCCTCGCGTGCCATTATCCAGCGCCGTTCGCAGTCTAGTGCATGAGCAGACTGGCCAGCATCCCGCCGGCCCGATTTTTATCCTGACGCACATGCGTTACTTCGGATACTGCTTCAACCCCATCAGCATATACTACTGCTTCAACGCCGAAGGTACCCGCGCCGACTTTCTGGTCGCGGAGGTTACCAATACGCCCTGGGGAGAAAAGCACTGCTATGTGATATGCCGCGAGCGAGAGGCAAGACGGAGCCAGTCGCTCCACGCAACGCTCAATAAAGCAATGCACGTATCACCCTTCATGCCGATGGATCTGGTTTATGACTTCCGAAGCAGCCAGCCGAAACACCGACTAGCGGTACACATCGATGTGTTGGACGCACGGAAAGATAAGGTATTTGATGCCACGCTGACACTACGGCGTAAAATCATCTCCACAAGGACACTGGCCCTTGCTATAGCGCGTTTCCCGCTTATTACTCTTCAGGTCATCATCGCCATTCACTGGCAGGCCGTGCGCCTTTGGCTGAAAGGCCTGCCCGTATTCGAGCATCAAAAAAAAGCGGGCAAGCTACCATGAATCAAGGCGATTTCGGAAACTGCCCAATGCCGGAACCAGGCCCGTCCGGAACGTTTCTGGACAGGTTTTTCCGCCGCCAGTTGAAGAACCGTCTTGCTCGCATCGGCAAAGGCAGGATCAACTGGATTGAAAACGGGGAAATGGAAGTATTCGGGTCAACTTCCGGCGATTGCCCCTTGGAAGTTTCAGTCCAGGTGAACTCCCCAGCGGTATACCGCCGCATCGCGCTGCGCGGCTCCATCGGGGCCGGCGAAAGCTACATGGCCGGAGAATGGGACTGCGACAACCTCGCCGACCTGGTTCGCATATTGCTGCTGGCCGACCGGGTGGTCGACGCCGTGGACGGAGGCGCGGTTGACGCCTACGGCCTGTTTGCAAGGGTGACCAACTGGGCAAAGCGCAACAACCGGGCAGGGAGCCGCGCCAACATCGCGGCGCATTACGATCTGGGCAACGATTTCTACCGCCTGTTTCTGGACGACACGATGATGTATTCGTGTGCCTTCTTCGAGATGGGGCATGAAACCCTTGAGGAAGCGTCGTCAGCCAAGAATGACCGTATCTGCCGGAAACTCCGTCTTTCGCCAAATGATCATGTCCTCGAAATCGGGACCGGCTGGGGCGGCTTCGCCCTTCATGCCGCAACCCGGTATGGCTGCAGAGTGACAACCACGACGATCTCGCGCCAGCAATACGAGTACGCGCGGCAGCGTGTCAGGGAGGCCAGGCTCGATGATCGAATCACCGTGATCTCCGAGGATTACCGCGACCTTGCCGGCCAATACGACAAGCTGACCTCGATCGAAATGGTCGAAGCGGTCGGCCCCGAATTCTACGAAACGTTCTTCAGCCAATGCGGGAGACTGCTGAAGCCCTGCGGTGCGATGCTGTTACAGAGCATCACGATCGCGGACCGGCGCTACGAGCAAGCCCGCAAATCGGTGGATTTCATCAAGCGCCATATATTCCCCGGCGGGTGCCTGCCTTCGGTGACGGCGCTCTGCAAGGCCATGACAGCGGCGTCCGATCTCCAAATGGTCCATCTGGAAGACATCGGGCTCCACTATGCCACCACCCTTGCCCACTGGCGGCAGCGCTTCCTGGCGCATCTGGACGACGTCAAGGCGCTCGGGTTCCCGGATGACTTCATCCGTATGTGGCTGTTCTATTTCGGCTATTGCGAAGGGGCATTCCTGGAACGCGCCATCGGCGACGTCCAGTTGGTATTGGCCAAACCGGGATACCGCCAAATTCCGCTCGTCCAGACGCTTTGAAGGACACCCAGCCATGCTCGCTCCTGCTTTCAATTTCCTCGTGTTCCAGGCCGGCTGGCTCGGCGTCGTGGTCAGCGCGGCCGAAGGTGCGGCTTCGCGCGCCACTGCAGTCGCTCTCATGGTGCTCGCCCTCCATCTCGCGCGCAGTTCTCATCCAAGGCAGGAACTGCTGCTTGCCCTAGCGGCCGGAGCGTTGGGATTTTTCCTCGATTCGCTGTTGACGATGGCCGGATTGATGCGGTTCGCGTCGGGACAGATATCGCACATGCTGGCGCCGCATTGGATCGTGGCCCTGTGGATGATGTTTGCGACCACGCTCAACGTCGGTCTGCGCTGGCTGAAGGGGAGGACGGGCCTCGCCACCTTGCTCGGAGCCGTGTTCGGCCCCCTGGCTTATCTGGCCGGCGCGCGGATGGGCGCGGTGCAATTCCCGCAGCCGGTCTGGCCGACACTGCTGGGCATATGCACGGTCTGGGCGGCTGCGATGCCCCTGTTGATGAGGTTGGCTGCAAAATTCGAGGCGCCGCATCCGACCGCCGCCAGCCCTGAGGCTCATACTCGATGAACGGCTTTCTCGACCTGATCTTGCCCGCCTGGGGCGCGGTGGCCGCACTCATGTCGGTCCTTTGGTGGCGCCAGGTGAGAACGCATAACGCAAACTGGGTAGACGTGGCATGGGCCGGATCGACCGGCGGCTTGGGGGTCTATTTTGCCATCGCTGGCGAAGGCGATCCGCTGCGGCGGCTGGCACTGGCCATGATGGCCGGTATGTGGGGGGGCCGTCTTGCACTGCATATCTACCGGCGCGCTTTGCGCCACCCGGAAGAAGACAGCCGCTACCGTTACCTCCGGCAACATTGGCACACGGCGACTCAGATCAAATTTTTCTTGTTCTTCCAGGCGCAGGGACTCGCCGCCATGGTGTTCTCCTTGCCCTACTGGGCGATAGCGCAGATTCCCGGCCCCACCCCACCGGCGGTCCTGACTGTTGCAGCCGTGATTTGGCTGGTCTCAATCGCCGGCGAATCGTTCGCGGACTGGCAGCTTACCGCTTGGCGGGCCGCCCCCGGCCACTGCGGCAGGACTTGTAGAACCGGGCTATGGGCCTATTCGCGCCATCCCAATTATTTCTTCGAATGGCTGCATTGGTGGAGCTACGTCGTTCTTAGCCACGGCAGCCCCTACTGGTGGATCGCTCTACTGATACAGGGTCTCATGTTCATGACGCTGAATTATCTTTCCGGCATCCCTCATGCTGAACGTCAGGCGCTGCTGAGCAAAGGGGATGACTATCGCGAATACCAGAGCACCACTCCACGCTTCTTTCCCTGGAGACCCACACGCCATGCTCAGCCTCGCCATTGAAATGATGGAATGCGGCCTCCTGCCCGATCCACTGATCCGACTAGGAATCAGGCGACTGCTGGCCGGCCGCCTGAACGAGATCGAGAGGCGGACGCCGGGGGCAACTGCCGCCTTCCTGGCCGGCCTTCAGCGCGGCCCGGTGGCCGAACACACCGATGCAGCCAACCGTCAGCACTACGAACTCCCCGCGGAATTCTTCGAACGGGTTCTCGGACGGCACCGGAAGTACAGCTGTTGCCTTTGGCTGGATGGCATCCGAACCCTCGATGAGGCTGAAGAGGCGATGCTTGACCTGAGCTGCCGGCGTGCCGGCCTTTCCGACGGCCAGACCATTCTCGACTTAGGCTGTGGCTGGGGATCGCTGAGCCTCTGGGCAGCGGAAAGGTACCCCAAGGCGAACATCCTCGCCATGTCGAATTCGACGTCCCAGCGGTTATATATCCAAGCCCGTGCCAGTGAAAGAGGGCTGGCTAATCTGGAGGTCGTGACCGCCGACATCAATACCTTCGAGCCGCTTCGAAAATTTGACCGGATCGTCTCCGTGGAAATGTTCGAACATCTGCACAACTACCGAACCCTCTTCGATCGCTTGCGCACCTGGCTGACCCCGGAGGGAAAGGTTTTCGTCCACGTGTTCAGCCACCGGCAACATGCCTATGCCTTCAATGCAAAATCCGAAGACGACTGGATCGGCAAATATTTCTTCACCGGCGGCATCATGCCCTCACGGGACCTGTTTGGCCGCATACAGCACAGTCTGACCGTCGAAGAATCCTGGCACATCAACGGCCGCCACTATCAGCGGACCTGCGAAGCCTGGCTTGCGCGCCATGACCTTGAACGCGACACGATTATGGCCATCTTCAAGGACGTCTACGGCTCCGGCGCGAATCGCTGGTTTCAGCGCTGGCGGATGTTTTTTCTTGCGTGCGCCGAATTGTTCGCATACCGCGGAGGCGAGGAGTGGGGCGTTTCCCACTACCGCTTCGGCGTGAACTCACTCGCGAACGTATCGAGCAGTTCATAGATCAGGTCCGCCCCCTTGACCAGCGACTTGAGCCTGACCCAGCGACGATTGTCCTGGTACCACAGGTCGATGTCGCCCGTGCCTTCGACCGAGACCCTATAACGGTTCGCTTTTACCGTACGGCCATTGGGCAGCTCGATAGACTCCTCACCGACCGGCCGGCTTGAGACTCGGACATATTCGCCGGTCTGGGCGTTGAGCAGCCGAGCTTGACTGAGAAAATCAGGGTTCCAGTAAGCGAAACTCATCACGCAGCCCGGCAGCAAATTCTCCCTTCCATTTGCGATCACCCTGAGCCCCGCTTGGACCCGGACGGCGTATACCGAATAGCTGTCACCGCCGTCATCCGTCGTAGTCTTCATGGCATCCAGGCAGTCCTGCGACCAAACCTCGACGTTGCGGTGCTTATATTCATAGACGCTGATGCCCAGCAGCTTGACATCGAAATCGGCGTCGATTGTCACCGTTTCCCGGTCTCCCTGGCGTTCGACCATGAATCGATGCCTGCCTACGTCCCTGCCGTTCAGCAGCACTCTGAACTCCCAGCCACTCGAAATATCGGGACGGCCGTCTTCCGCTGCGCTTCCTGTCATCGCCGCAACCGACAATACGCCGCCGACCACCCCGGAAACCAGTGCGCTCATGGTCTTCGCTGCTTTGGTCATGCCCAGCCAACCCTGATGTTGGAAAACCCGCCTTCCCCGAAAATATGGGATCGGTCAGCGCCCGGTTTGGTTCCCACGAGGTCGAATCTCCCCAGAACCGGCGCTCTTTGCCGATGGTAACGAATACGTGCATCGTTTGATGCCGTCGCTCGCGACTATAATGGCCGTTCAGCCAACCCGAAGTCACGATGGCATGGCCGCCGAATCGAACCCGCCCGAACGCTTCCAGGTCGCCCACCAGACCCGCTCCCGCCTGCGCATCGTGGCACCCACCCTGCGTAAGCAAGCCGAACGGACTCATATCTTCGGAGTGCTGCTGCGGAAGCACCCGGCGGTAAGGCGGGTCCGGGTGGTGCCGGCGCTGGGGTCGGTAACTGTGCATTTCGATCCCTCGGCGGTGACGGCGACCGACCTCCAGACATTTTTCAGCACGGTGCTGGGCAATCTGGGACCGTCAACGACGCTTTCCCCCGCTGTCAGACACGAGACGAATCCCGAGCTACCGCTGCATGAGTTCCATGTCGCGGTCGAAGGGATGACTTGCGTATCCTGTGCGCTGCTGATCGAGATGCTGCTGCGGCGTGATCCGCGGGTGGCCTCGGCCAGCGTCAATTTCGCGACGGAAACCGCCCAGGTGCTGACGTCGATGGGCCGGGACGAACTGTACGGGACCTTGCGGCAACTGGGCTACCAGCCACAGCCGATGGACAGCGTGGCGCAGCGCCGGGCATTACTGGTGCGGGAGAAAGCCCGCATCGGCAAGGCCTGGCAGCATTGTTTCTGGTCGCTGGTATTCAGCGTGCCGACCTTCCTGATCGGCCTGTTCGCGCCGCGTTCCCGGCTGATGGGCTGGGTGCAGCTCGCCGTGTCGGCGCCGCTGCTGCTGGGCGGCGGACGGGAGTTCTTCGACAAAGCCTGGCAACTGGCGCGGCGCCGCTCGGCCAGCACCGATACCCTGGTCGCCGCGGGCGTCGGCTCGGCCTACGCCTATAGCTTTTTCTCCCTGGCAACCGGGCGCGGCGGCTACTACTTCGAGGCGGCGGCGGGCGTGATCGCCTTCGTGCTGATGGGCCGCTATCTGGAAGAGAAAGCGCGCGGCCGGGCGCACCATGCGATCCGGCAACTGGTCGAACTGCAGCCGCAGACCGCAACGGTCTTGCGGGCCGAGCGGCCGGTGACCCTTGCCATCGAGGCGGTCCGGGTGGGCGACCTGGTGCTGGTGCGACCCGGCGAGCGCATCCCCGCCGACGGCGAAGTGGTCCAGGGGCTGTCGGCGGTGGACGAATCCATGGTGACGGGCGAGAGCCTGCCGGTGGTGAAGGAAACCGGCCACAGGGTCACCGGCGGTTGCATCAACGGCAACGGCGCACTGCAGATCCGGGTGGGCGCGATCGGTGCGGACACTGTCCTGTCGGGCATCCTGCGCACGCTGGAACAGGCCCAGACCAGCCGGCTGCCCGTTCAGCGCACGGTCAACCGGCTGTCGGCCTTTTTCGTGCCTGCCGTGATGGCGGTGTCCGGCGCCACCTTCTTCGGCTGGATGGCGGCAGGTGCGGGATTCGGCACCGCGCTCATCCATGCCGTCACCGTACTGCTGGTGGCCTGCCCTTGCGCGCTCGGGCTGGCGACACCGGCCGCCGTGATGGTCGGCACCGGGCAGGCGGCGCGGCGCGGCATCTTCATCCGTAACGCCGAGAGCCTGGAAACCGCAGCCGGCCTGACCGTCATCGTATTCGACAAGACCGGCACCCTCACCGAGGGCAGACCGAGGATCACCGACATCGCCAACGTCTCCGATCTGGACGATGCGGGACTGCTGCGGCTGGCCGCCTCCGCGGAGTCGCATTCCGAGCACTTCATCGGCAAGGCCGTTCTTGCCCACGCCGCAACCTTGGGCCTGGCTTGGCCCGAACCGGCCGAGTTCCGGCTCGAACCCGGTTTGGGGATCGCCGCCGTCGTCGAGGGCCACGAAGTGCTGGTCGGCAACCAGCGCTGGCTCGACAAGCACAAGATCGAGAGCGGCCGGAACCTGGACGATGCGGCGCGGAAGCTGGGATCGCAGGGCAAGACGCCGGTATTCGTCGCGCTGGACGGGCACGCCGCCGCCCTGCTCGGCGTCGCCGACCGCCCCCGGCCCGATGCCCCGGAGGCCATCGCCCGCCTGCACCGGCGCGGGGTGCGGACGCTCATGGTGACGGGCGACGTCGCGCCTGCCGCCGAGCACATCGCCGCCCTGGTCGGCATCGACCGGATCGAGGCCGGCGCCCGCCCGGGCCGCAAGCTGGAAGTCGTCCGCCGTTTGCAGAACCGCGGCGAGCGGGTCGGCATGATCGGCGACGGCATCAACGACGCCCCTGCCCTCGCCGCGGCCGACGTCGGACTGGCGATCGGCGGCGGCACCGACATCGCCAAGCAGAGCGCCGACCTGACCTTGCTCACCGGCGATATTTCCAAGGCGGCGGAGGCCATGGAACTGAGCGGCCACACGCTGCGGGTGATCCGCCAGAACCTGTCCTGGGCCTTCGGCTACAACCTCGTCGCCATCCCGCTGGCCGCCTTCGGCAAGCTGCACCCGATGGCCGCCTCCGCCGCGATGGCGGCAAGCTCGGTCGGCGTGGTGCTGAACGCCCTGCGGCTGCAGCGGGAGTGAGACGAGTCCGGCCATGCGGCTTTGGACCCTGCATCCCTGCTACCTGGACGCCAAAGGCCTGGTCGCGCTCTGGCGCGAAGCCCTGCTGGCACAAGCCGTGCTGAAAGGGCTGACGCGCGGCTATACCCATCACCCCCAGTTGACCCGGTTCCGCGAAACGCCCGACCCCGAAGCGGCGATCGCGCGCTACCTGCGGGCGGTCCACGCGGAAGCCGAGCGCCGGGGCTACCGCTTCGACGCGGGCAAGATCGCCCCCTGCCCGGTGCCGACCCTAATGACAGCCACGGACGGCCAGCTCGCCTACGAATGGGCGCATCTCAAAGCGAAGCTGCGGATACGCGCACCCGCCTGGCTTGAACCCTTGGAGACGCTGAAGCGGCCGGAACCGCACCCATCGTTCCGCATCGTTCCGGGACCGGTGGCGGATTGGGAAATGCTGCCGCAGCAGCAGAACACTAGCGGCGCCGATCCACCAGCAGCCAGGCGATGATCAGGGCAATCACGGACACTCCCGCAGCGCCGGCATAAACCGCCCCGGCGCCGAAATCGGCCCAGGCGTAGCCGCTGGCGAGGCTCCCCAGCGCGCCGCCCGCACCGTAGCTCAGGCTGGCGAAAAGCGCCTGGCCGCGATTGCGGTTGCGCCCCTGGAAATAGCGGTGCACCAGGGCGATCGAGACGGCGTGAAACGCGCCGAAGCTGGCGGCATGCAGCACCTGGGCGAAAACCAGGACGCCCAGCCATTCGGCGTAGCGGCCGATCAACAGCCAGCGCAAGGCCGTCAAGGCGATGCTTGCGAGCAGGATGGCGCGCAGCGAGACGCGGGCCTGGATCGCCGGCAGGATCAGAAACAGGACGATCTCCGACACCACGCCCAAGGCCCAGAGCTGGCCGGTGCGGGAGCGGTCGAAGCCGTGGTTCTCCAGATGCACCGAATAGAAGCTGTAATACGGCCCGTGGGCCATCTGAATCAGCAAACAGGTGAGCAGCAGGCCGATGATCTCGGGCCGTTTGACGACCCGCCACAACGTATCTTGGGCGGGCGCATGAATCACCCGCGCGCCGCCCGGAATGGCGAGGCTGGACAGCCACATCAGCGCGAACAGCAGCGCCAGCACCTGGGGCAGGCACTCGATGGCGAGCCGGGCTTCGAGCGCCGCGCCCACCGCGAGCACGCCCAGGATGAACCCGACCGAACCCCATAGCCGGATCCGGCTGTAACCCCTGCCATCGCCCTTCAGCAAGGCCAGGTTCAGCGACTCCAGGGTGGGCAGAAATGCGTTCCAGAAGAAACCGGACAACGCCACCACGGACAACAGCCCCCAGTAGCCGGGGAGCGCGAAGATCAGGGTAAAGCCGAGAAACGCGAGCAGGCAGGCCAAGCGGATGAGGAACAGGTCGCGCCCGGTGTGATCGGCCAGCCAACCCCAGCAGTTGGGCGCCACGATGCGGGTAGCCGCCATGACGGCCATGACGATGCCGATGTCTTGCGGGCCGAGGCCACGCGCCTGCAGGTAAAGCGGCCAGTACGGCAGAAAAGTGCCCAGCGCCGCGAAGTACCAGAGGTACAGGCCGGAAAGCCGCCAGTACGGCACGGTGCCGGGCATGGGCGGGCGGGACTAGAGCGCGCTGGGGGGAATCGGATCGAGGGTGCGCACGACGTCCTGGTTCTGCCCGCGGTGGCGCAGATAGTGATCCATCAGCACGATGGCCATCATCGCCTCCGCGATCGGCGTGGCGCGGATGCCGACGCAAGGGTCATGGCGGCCCGTGGTTATGACTTCCACCGATTCGCCCTGGAGGTTCACCGAACGGCCGGGGATGCGGAGGCTGGACGTGGGCTTCAAGGCGATGCTGGCGATGATGTCCTGGCCGCTGGAAATCCCGCCCAGGATGCCGCCGGCGGAATTGCCGAGGAACCCGTCCGGGCTCATTTCGTCGCGGAATACCGAACCCTTGGCCTCGATGCAGGCGAAGCCGGCGCCGATTTCCACGCCCTTGACGGCGTTGATGCTCATCAGCGCGTAGGCCAGTTCGGCGTCGAGCCGGTCGAAGATCGGCTCGCCCAGGCCGGCCGGCACGCCCTTCGCCACGACGTTGACCCGCGCGCCGATGGAATCGCCTTCCTTGCGCAGAGCATCCATGTAGGCTTCGAGTTCAGGAACCTTGGCAGGATCGGGGCAGAAGAAGGGGTTGTCGTCGATGGCGGCCCAGTCAACCGGCTCGAGCCGGATCGGACCGAGTTGGGCCAGGTAACCTCGAATTTCGATTCCTAAACGCTCACGCAGGTATTTCTTGGCGATGCCGCCCGCCGCCACCCGCATTGCGGTTTCGCGTGCCGAGGAGCGTCCGCCGCCGCGGTAGTCGCGGAAGCCGTATTTCATGTGGTAGGTGTAGTCGGCATGGCCGGGCCGGAAGCGATCGGCGATGCTGGCGTAATCCTTGGAGCGCTGGTCCTCGTTTTCGATCAGAAGGCCGATCGGCGTCCCGGTGGTGCGGCCCTCGAACACGCCGGAGAGGATCTTGACGGTGTCCGACTCGCGCCGCTGGGTGGTATGCCGGGACTGACCCGGCCGGCGGCGATCCAGGTCGTGCTGCAGATCGGCCTCGGACAGCGCGAGTCCCGGCGGGCAGCCGTCGACAATGCAGCCGAGCGCGGGGCCGTGGCTTTCGCCGAATGAAGTGACGGTGAACAGCTTGCCGATGGTGTTTCCGGACATGGTTTCTCGCTACGCTTATTGGAGGGTCCTGCTGGCGGCCGCCGTTTCCGGACCGAGGGAACGCTCGAACAGGTCCCGATGCCTTTCGACCTGAGCGGCGGTCAACAGGAAAACGCCGTCGCCGCCGTGCTCGAAATCCAGCCAGAGGAAATCGACCTCCGGGTAGAACGCCGCCAGCGCTTCGGCGCTGGAGCCGACCTCCACCACCAGGACACCGTTCGGCTTGAGCCGGTCCGCCGCGCCGGCGAGAATGCGGCGCACGCAATCCAGGCCATCCTCGCCCGACTCCAGCCCGAGCCGGGGCTCGGCATGGTACTCGGATGGCAGATCACGCCATTCCTGCCGATTCACGTAAGGCGGATTGCTGACGATCAGATCGTAGCGGCCCCCGTCGAGCTGCTGGAACAGATCCGAATGCACCAGCCGCACGGCATCTTCGAGCCCATGGGCACGGACATTCATCCGCGCTACTTCCAACGCGCCGCCGGAAATGTCCACCGCGTCCACCCGCGCCTGGGGAAAGGCTTCGGCGCAGGCAATTGCGATGCAGCCGCTGCCGGTGCACAGGTCGAGCACGCCGCCGACCGCATCGGGCTCCAGCCAGGGCTGGAACTGGTTTTCGATCAGTTCGGCGATGGGAGAGCGCGGCACCAGAACCCGCTCGTCCACGTAGAATTTGAGGCCGGCAAACCAGGCTTCGTGGGTCAGATAGGCCAAAGGCACCCGCTCCTCGATCCGCCGGTCGACCAGGTGCAGGATGCGCTCGCGCTCTTCGAACGTCAGCACCGCGGAGAAGTAGCCCGAGGGCATGTCGTGCGGCTGGCGGATCACGTGCATGACCAGCGCGGCCGCCTCATCCAGCGCGGTCCCGGTGCCATGGCCGAAAAACACGCCGGCTTCGGAAAAACGCGTCGCACCCCAGCGGATGTAGTCGCGCACCGTGGTCAAGGTTTCGAGAACGGAAGGATGCGTGGTCTTCATGGATACAGGCCGATGGCTTGGAGGCCGGTGGTTTCCTCGAAACCGAATCTGAGGTTCATGTTCTGCACCGCTTGCCCTGCGGCGCCCTTGACCAGATTGTCGATCACCGACAGCACCACGATCTGGCCGCTCCCCCGGGGCTCGAACACCGCGATCTGGCAGCGGTTGGAGCCGCGCACGTTGCGCGTGTCCGGGTGGCTGCCGGGCGGCAGCACGTCGACGAAAGGCTCGTCGCGGTAGCGCTCCTCGTAAAGCCGCTGGATGTCGCCCGGCTCGTCGATCACCGCGGCGTAGAGAGTCGCATGGATGCCGCGGATCATCGGCAGGAGATGCGGCACGAAGGTCAGCCCCACCGGCTCCCCTGCCATCTGCACCAAGCCCTGCACGATCTCCGGCCAATGCCTGTGCCCCGCCACGGCATAAGCCTTGAAGCTCTCGCCGGTTTCGCTCATCAGCAGCGGGATTTCCGCCTTGCGTCCGGCGCCGCTGACGCCGGATTTCACGTCGGCAATGAGCCGGTCCGCCGCCACCAGCCGGTTTTCCAGCAAGGGCAGCAGACCAAGCTGGACCGCCGTGGGATAGCAGCCCGGGTTGGCGATCAGGCGCGCCGAGCGGATCGCATCGCGCCGGACTTCCGGCAGGCCATAGACGGCTTCGTCCAATAGCTCGGGACAGGCATGCGCCTGCCCATACCATTGCGCCCATTCGTCCGCATCCTTCAGGCGGAAATCCGCCGACAGGTCGATGACGACGACGCCCTGCTCGAGCAAAGCCGGCGCCGATTGCATGGCAATGCCGTTGGGCGTGGCGAAGAACACCACGTCGCAGGCGCCGAGATTCTCGGCCGCGGGTTCGCTGAACACCGCATCCACGTAGCCGCGGAGATTGGGATACAGATCGGCCACCGGCCTCCCGGCGTCCGCGCGGGAGGTGACCGCGCGGATGTGCACATAGGGATGCAGCGCCAGAATCCGCAATAATTCCACACCGGTATAACCGGTGCCGCCTATAATCCCGACTTCGATCGGCTTGCCTGACGCCATGTCTGTTCCGGACATCAAAAAACTGGGTATTTTCTCATACTATAACAAACTGCGCGCCAGGCAGGCCGCGCGCCGCCTTCGTTCCCCGACCCCCAGAGACCGAGCATGAACATGCAACCAAAGATCAAGGCCGGCCCGAACTGGCTGCGGATTGAAGACCGTATCAGGCTCGGCAAGGGATCCGTTTCACTGAAGCGACGGTTCGCCCGACGCGTGTTCGCCCTGCCGGAGGTGGAATCCCTCAGCTTCGATCCCGCCGCCGGCTCCGCGTTGGTCCGCTTCCGGCCCGGGGACGACGGCAAGCTGCTCAGCCTGCGCCTGGCCGACGCGGTCAGCGGACGTTGTGTCGAACTCGACGACAGCGCCCTGCCGGTCTGGCCCACCGACGAACGCGCCGAGCTGCACCGCCGCAACGGCGCGATTTCCTGCCTGCAAGTGATCCGGAAAGGTCCGCGCGAAATCGAGTTCCGCCTTCCCGGCTTTTTCACCGATGGCAAACAGGCCGCCCGCCGCATCAGTAGCAGACTGGAAGCCGAGGGCGCCGTGGAGCGCATATCGCTATCGCCGCTCACAGGCCGTCTCCGAGTGCGGCTGAAACCCGGCGCCAACGCGGAGGCCGTGATCCGGCGCACCGAGGAACTCCTACCCGCTACCCGCTTTCAGCATACCGTTCCGCGGTATCGCCCAGTCGCGTTCGGCGCCGCCAACCTCAACATGGCCCTGTGCGGCGCAGGACAGTTCGTGTTTCCGGCCATGATCCCTCTGGCCTCCGGGGTGCTGCTCGCCACCCGCCTGGGCACCTTCCGCGATGCCGGCAGCCAGTTGGCGCGCGGCAAGCTGGGCGTGCCCGTGTTCCAGACCGTCGTGGTCGCCTGCTCCGTCGCGACTGGCTCGCCGATCGCCTCGGCCCTGGCCGAATGGCTCGGCTGCTTTTGGCAGCGGCGCTGGCGCAGGAAAGTCGCCGCAGAAACGCATGCTCTGCTGAACGAGGCATTCCCTCTTACGCCGCGAGCAGTAGCAGTGGACGAGTATGGCGTCGAAACCAACGTCGCGGTCGCCGCGCTGAAACCGGGGGACAGAATCAAGGTGCGGGAAACCGAGCTCATCCCGGTGGATGGTTGGGTGGTGGCGGGCGAAGGACTCGCCGACGAGACCCGCCTTCGCGGCTCGCCCGGCCCTGCGAGAAAACGCCCGCACGACCGGGTCTTCGCCAGCAGCCTGCTGGTCGCCGGCAATCTGACCATCGAAGTCCGGGATACCCAAACCGAAGCGGCCCGATTGGCTGGCGCCATCGCGGACCGGGCCGCCGCCATGTCCGAAGACCGCGGCCTGCGGCAACAGGCAGCCGCGGCAGCCGAACGCAGCGTGCTGCCGAATCTGGCTCTCGCCGGCATCGGACTGGCGACGGGCGGCTTGCACACGGTCAGCGCCATCCTGCACCAGGACTGGATCACCGGGCCGCACGTCGCCTTCCCGACCCAGTCCTTCCGGGACATGCAACTGGCTTTGCGATTCGGCGCGCCGGTGAACTCGCCCACCGCCCTATCGCGCCTGGGTGAGGTGGATATCCTCGTCATCGACGGCGACGTGCCCGCTCTGCTGGCACCGGGCGTGGGGTTGGAGAACGTGCATGCGTCCACGGACGACACGGCCGAACTGCTGCGGCAATGCGCATCGATCGGCGTTTATCTCGGCGATGCGCGGTCCGAAGCGCTGACCGCTGCATGCCGGACTCTCGCTTTGGCCCCGTACCCGGCCGATGGCGTCCAGCTGGGACCGGGCCTGACCCGGGGCATCATCGGGAACCAAACCGTCAGCTTGACCGACGATACCGCGGATCCGTCCAACCCTGCTCCGTCCGTGCGGGTGCAAGTCGATGGCAAGGAGGCCGCACGCCTGAGCTTCCGCCTATCCGCCGACCCGAAAGCCGCGGAATCGCTGGGCGAGCTCAAGGCACTGGGATTGACGATCGTCGTGGTTTCCCGGGAAGACCACCAGAAAGCCGCCGAGCTGTCCAAGCGCCTCGGCGCCGATCTTGGCGGCGGAGAAATGGGAACTGCGGAAAAAATCCGCTTTCTGAAAAAGCTCGCCCAGTCAGGCCGCAAAGCCGCCTATCTCGGCACTGCGGACATTCCCGACGAACTCGCCGCGGTGGCCCACGTAACGCTTGGACTGGGCGGCGCCGCAATGGACGGCAGACCAGCCGATATCAGTCTGATCGGCGCCACCATCGCTCCACTGCCCAGGCTGCTCGAGCTGGGAAAAACCCAGGAAGCCAAGGTCGGCTCCGCCTGCAAACGTGCGCTCCTGCCCAACGCGCTGTGCATCGCGGGCGCTTTCACCGGCGCCCTGAACGGCACGACATCGACACTGCTCGCCAACGTCGGCGTCATGAACGTGGACCGGCGCCAGCGCCGTCTGCTCGACGGCAAGCTGGCGCCGGCCTGACAATCGACCCCGGAAGGCCGTCAGATATCCTCGTCCCCCAGCTCAGGGGACTCACCTTCGTCCTGCAGCGCTTCGACCGTGGCCTTGAGTTTCTGGCCCGCCTTGAAGGTCACCACGCGCCGCGCGGTGATCGGGATCTCTTCGCCGGTCTTGGGATTCCGACCGGGCCTCTGGCGCTTGTCGCGCAGATCGAAGTTGCCGAAACCGGAGAGTTTTACCGAACGCCCGCTTTCCAGCGAAAGCTTGATGACCTCGAAAAACTGGTCGACCAGTTCCTTGGCATCCCGCTTGTTCAAGCCAAGCTCGACAAACAACCTTTCGACCATATCCGCTTTGGTTAGCGCCATTGCCTCATTCTCTCAATTTCGCACCAAAATCAGCCGCCAACCGTTCCACGATCCGGGCCATGACCTCGTCCACCCGATCGTCGGTCAACGTATCCTCCGCATCCTGCAGGGTGACGCCGAGCGCCACACTTTTCTTGCCGGCCTCCACGCCAGCCCCCTGGTAAACGTCGAACAGCACCGTGTCGCGAACCAGGGTGCCGCCGCTCGCGGCGGCAACTTCCAGCAGGTCCGCGACAGGCACCGCCCGCTCTACGACCAGCGCCAAATCCCGCCGCACGTGCGGGAACCGGGACAAGGTCGCAAACCGGGGCAGATCGCGTTGCAGCAGGGCTCCGGCGTCGAGCTCGAACAGGAAAACCGGCTGCTCGAAGCCGAGTTCGCGCTCGATTTGCGGATGCAGCATGCCCAGCCAGCCGGCGCCGTCACCGCCGATCAGGATTTCGGCGCTCTGGCCGGGGTGCAAGGCGTGATGGGCCGCCGCCCGGAAGCGCACCGATGCCCTACCGGTCAAGCCCAGTATAGCCTCGACGTCGGCTTTCACATCGAAAAAGTCCGCCCGCCTGCCCTTCTCCCCCCATTGCTCGCCCAGCGCCGCTCCCAGCACGAGACCGGCCAGGGTGTTGCGCTGCTCCAGGGCGCCGCCGCGCCTTGCGAATTTGAGCCCCGTCTCGAAAATGCGCACCCGCTCCTGCTGCCGGCTTAAGTTTCTCTGCGCCGTATCCAGTAGGCCCGTCCACAGGCTGGTCCGCATCACTGCCAGATCGGCCGAAATCGGATTCAGCAGTGTTTCGGGTTCGAGTTGCGGATCGATCCGCCGCTGCAGATCGGAAGAAACAAAGCTGTAGGTAATGACTTCCTGGTAACCGCGGTCGGCCAGCAGGTCCTTGACCCGATCCAGCCCGAGCACAGTTTCCGATGCCGGCTGCATGGCCGAGGCCACGGCGGGGCGGCGTCGGGGGATGTTGTCGTAACCGTAGACGCGGCCGATTTCTTCGACAAGGTCGGCCTCTAGGGCGATGTCGAAACGGAAGCTCGGCGGGGTGACTGTCCAACCCTGATCGTTGGGAGCGACGTTCATGCCGAGGCGGCTCAGGATGTCCGCGATCTCGTCGCGGGCCAGGGCCAGACCGAGCAGTTGCCCGATGCGCTGCTCGCGCAGGCGGATCGGCGAACGAACCGGCAGCAGATCCTCGCGCACCGCCTCGGTGATGGGGCCGGCCCGGCCGCCGGCGATCTCCAGCAGCAAGGCCGTAGCCCGCTCGATCGCCCGAGTTTGCAACTCCGGATCGACGCCGCGTTCGAAGCGATGGGAGGAATCGGTCGCCAGGCCGTACCGCCGCGCCTTGCCCATGATGAGGGCGGGCGAGAAGAACGCGCACTCCAGAAAAATGTCGGTGGTGGCCTCGCTCACCGCGCTCTCTTCGCCGCCCATGATGCCGGCCAGCGCCAGAGCCTTTTCTTGGTCGGCGATGACCAGCACCTCGGAAGACAAGGTGATTTCTTCCCCGTTCAGCAGCTTCAGCGACTCGCCTTCACGGCCGCAACGCACATGAATCTCGCCGGAAAGCTTCGCCAGGTCGAAGGCATGCAGGGGCTGGCCCAGCTCGAGCAGCACGTAGTTGGTAACGTCGACCGCCGGCCCCAGGCTGCGCAGCCCGCTGCGGCGCAGACGCTCCTTCAGCCATTGCGGGGTCTGTGCCTTGGCGTCGATGCCGGCGATGACCCGGCCGAGATAGCGCGGGCAGGCTTCGGGTGCATCCAGGTGAACGGCGAGTTGCCGATCGGTCGCCGCCGCCGCTCCCGCTTCGACGCCCTGGAACGGCAGACGGTTGATCAGCGCCACTTCACGGGCGATGCCTTCCACGCTCAAACAGTCGGCGCGGTTGGGAGTCAAATCGATTTCCAGAATCCTGTCGTCGAGCTGCAGATAGTCGCGGACGTCGGCCCCCACTGGGGCATCGACCGGCAGTTCCAGCAAGCCCGACGCATTTTCATCGATGCCCAGCTCCTTGGCCGAGCACAGCATGCCGAAGGATTCGACCCCGCGCAGGCGGGACCGCTTGATCTTCAGTGGACCGGGCAACACCGCGCCTTCGGTCGCCAACGGCGCCACCAGGCCGGCACGGGCGTTGGGCGCGCCGCAGACGATCTGCAGAAGCTCGCCTCGACCGGCTTCGACCCGGCAGATCTGCAGGCGGTCGGCCTCCGGATGCGGGGCCGCTTCCACGATCCGGGCTACCACGACGCCGCTGAAATCGGCCGCCGCGGGCTCGGCGCCGTCGACCTCGAGCCCGGCCATGGTCAACTGGTGGACCAGCCCGGCCGTGTCGACCGCGGGATTCACGTATTGGCGTAACCAGGCTTCGCTCAGGCGCATGTCGGCTCTTCGGCGGGAACTTTTGGGATCAGAACGGCTTGAACTGCCGCAGGAACTTGAGGTCGTTTTCGAAGAACAGGCGCAGGTCGTTGATACCGTAGCGCAGCATCGTCAGACGCTCGACCCCGAGGCCGAAGGCGAAGCCGCTGTAGCGCTCCGAATCGATGCCTACCGCCTCGAATACGCGGGGGTGGATCATGCCGCAGCCCATGACTTCGAGCCAGCCGGTGTGCTTGCAGACCCGGCAGCCCTGGCCGTCGCAGATCACGCATTCGATATCGACTTCGGCCGAAGGTTCGGTGAACGGGAAATACGACGGGCGGAACCGCACCGCGCAGTCCTTCTCGAAAAAGCCGGTCAGGAATTCGTACAGCGTCCCCTTGAGATCGGCGAAGCTGACGTTTTGGTCGACCCAGAAACCCTCGACTTGGTGGAACATCGGGGTGTGGGTGAGGTCGGAATCGCAGCGGTAGACCCGGCCGGGCGCGATGATCCGCAGCGGCGGCTGCCCCGATTCCATCACCCGGATTTGTACCGGCGAGGTGTGGGTGCGCAGCAGCGTGTGCTCGCTGAAATAGAAGGTGTCGTGCATGGCGCGGGCCGGATGATGGGCCGGGATGTTCAGCGCCTCGAAATTGTGGAAATCGTCCTCGATTTCCGGTCCCTCGACCACCGAAAATCCCACGCTGCGGAACAGCTGGGTGATGCGGCGCAGGGTCAGGGTGACGGGATGCACCCCGCCGAGCCCCTGACCGCGGCCGGGGAGCGTGACGTCGATGGTTTCGCCGGACAGACGCACCGCCAGGGCTTCCGCCTCCAGGGCCGTCTTGCGCTGTTCCAGCAACTGCTGGAATTCATCGCGCGCCTGATTGACACGCTGGCCGAATTCCTTGCGTTCCTCCGGCGCAAGCGTCCCAAGCGCCTTCATCTGCTCGGTGAACTCGCCCTTCTTGCCCAGATAACGCACCCGGACCTGGTCCAGCTCGGTGACGTTTCCGGCCGCGGCCAACAGGCGTGCGGCTTGTTCCAGGGTGGACTCGGGCGAAGAACTCACGGCGGACTGTTCTTATGGGTAGCGGAGAGGCCCGGCGGAGGCACACCCTCCGCCGGAAACGGCTCGTAAGCAATCAGCCCTGCGCGATGCGGGCCAATTCTGCGAAGGCGTCCTTGTCACGGACGGCCAGATCGGCCAGGACCTTGCGGTCGATCTCGACGGATGCCTTCTTCAAACCGCTGATGAAACGGCTGTAGGACAGGCCGAACTCACGGGCGCCGGCGTTGATGCGGGTAATCCACAGGGCGCGGAACTGACGCTTCCTCTGACGGCGGTCGCGATAGGCGTACTGGCCGGCCTTGATGACCGCCTGTTTGGCGACGCGGTAAACACGACTGCGGGCGCCGTAGTAACCTTTGGCCTGTTTCAGGACCTTCTTGTGACGGGCGCGCGCTATCACTCCGCGCTTGACTCGTGCCATGGCTTATTCCTCTTGCGGTAACTCGGTAACGGGACTGTTCAGGTGTACGGCAGCATGCGAGCCACTGCACGCACATCGGACGGATGCACCATGTCCGGGCTGCGCAACTGGCGCTTACGTTTGGTGGACTTCTTCGTCAGGATATGACGGCGATGCGACTGCACGCATTTGAAGCCGCCGGAGCCGGTCCGCTTGAAGCGCTTGGCAGCGCCGCGATTGGTTTTGATCTTAGGCATTTCGTTAATCTCCAGGTATCAAGCCTTTTTCTTTTTCGGGGCAAGCGTCATGCTCATCTGCCGCCCCTCCAGTTTCGGGAACTGTTCCACCGACGCGTATTCCTCCAGATCCGTCTCGATCCGCTTCAAGAGGTCCATGCCGAGATCGCGGTGGGCCAGTTCGCGCCCCCGGAACCGCACGGTAATCTTGGCCTTGTCGCCGTCGTTCAGAAAGCGAATGAGATTGCGCAGCTTGACCTGGTAGTCGCCTTCGTCCGTACCCGGACGGAATTTGACTTCCTTGATCTGGATCAGCTTCTGCTTCTTTTTGGAAGCCTGAAGCTTCTTGTTCTGTTCGAACCGAAACTTGCCGTAATTCATGACCCGGCATACCGGCGGGTCCGAACCCGGCGAGATCTCGACCAGGTCCAGATCGGCATCGTAGGCCATCTGTCTGGCTTCTCGCGAAGAAACAATCCCGAGCTGTTGTCCATCCGCGCCTATCAGTCTGACGGCGGGGGCCGTGATCTCCTCGTTGAGTCGCGGCTCTTTCTTGTCGTTGGCAGTGATAACCCCAGTCCTCCGATGTGTTAATGACTCACGGCGCGCTTCGTCGATTCCTCAGTGAACTTCACCACCAGATCGCCGATCCCGAAACTGCCGTGATCCTTACCGTCTTGCGTCCGCAAGGTAACGCTTCCCGCTTCGACTTCCTTATCGCCAACGATAAGCAAATAAGGTACCCGCTGCATGGAATGTTCGCGGATTTTAAAGCCGACCTTCTCATTTCTCAAGTCGGCCGCGACTCTAAATCCTTTAGAGACAAACTCTTGGGCGATCCGTTCCGCATAATCGGCCTGCCGGTCGGTGATGTTGAGCACCACCGCCTGCACCGGCGCCAGCCACAACGGGTAGTGCCCGGCGTAGTGTTCCGTCAGGATTCCGACAAATCGCTCCATGGAACCGAGGATCGCCCGGTGCAGCATGACGGGCACATGCCGCGCGCCGTCCTCGGCGACGTAGCTGGCTCCGAGCCGGTCCGGCATGGAAAAATCCACCTGGACAGTGCCGCACTGCCAGACCCGGTCCAGGCAGTCCTTCAGCGAGAACTCGATCTTGGGGCCGTAAAATGCGCCCTCGCCCGGCTGCAGGTCCCAATCGAGCCCCTTCGCGTTCAGGGCCGTTTCCAGCGCATGCTCGGCCTTGTCCCACACCTCGTCCGAACCCACCCGCTTTTCCGGCCGGGTGGACAACTTGATCAGGACGTCGCTGAAGCCGAAATCGGCGTAGACCTTGAACAGCAGGTCGATGAAGCGGGACACCTCGTCCTGGATCTGCTCCTCGGTGCAGAAGATGTGCGCATCGTCCTGGGTGAAGCCGCGTACCCGCATCAGGCCGTGCAAGGCGCCGGACAACTCGTTGCGATGGCAGGAACCGAACTCCGCCAACCGCAGCGGCAGGTCGCGGTAGCTCTTCAAACCCTGGTTGTAGACCTGCACATGGCAGGGACAGTTCATCGGCTTGATCGCGTAGTCGCGCTCCTCGGATGCCGTGGTGAACATCTCGTCCGAGAATTTCTCCCAGTGGCCGGAGCGTTCCCACAGGGTCTTGGACACCACCAGCGGGGTGCGGATCTCCTGATAGCCGTTGTCGCGGAACACCCGGCGCATGTACTGCTCGATCTCCTGCCACAGGGTCCAGCCCTTGGGGTGCCAGAACACCATGCCGGGCGCTTCTTCCTGCATGTGGAACAGGTCCAGCGCCTTGCCGAGCTTGCGGTGGTCCCGCCGTTCCGCCTCTTCCAGCCGCTGCAGATAGGCGGCGAGATCCTTCTTGTCGCCCCAGGCCGTCCCGTAGATGCGCTGCAGCATCTCGTTGCGCGAGTCGCCGCGCCAGTAGGCGCCGGCGATCTTCATCAGCTTGAAGGCCTTGAGCCGGCCGGTGTCCGGTACGTGCGGGCCGCGGCACAAGTCGGTGAAATCGCCCTGGGAATACAGCGAGATGACCTCGCCCGCCGGGATCGCCTCGATGATCTCGGCCTTGTAGGCCTCGCCCATGCTCTGGAAATTGACGATGGCATCCTCGCGCGGCATGGTCTTGCGCTCGACCGGCAGGGCTTGGGCCGCCAGTTCCTGCATCTTGGCCTCGATCGCCTCCAGGTCTTCCGGCGTGAACGGGCGCTCGAAGGAAAAATCGTAGTAGAAACCGTCCTGGACGACCGGGCCGATGGTCACCTGGGCCTGCGGATAGAGCGCTTTGACGGCCTGGGCCAGAAGATGAGCGGTGGAATGGCGGATCACTTCCACCCCTTCCGGATCGCGCGCGGTCACCAGCGCGACCTGGGCATCCGTTTCGATGCGATGGGACAGATCAACGAGCCTGCCATCCACTCGGCCGGCCAGCGCCGCCTTGGCGAGCCCGGGCCCGATGGACTCGGCCACCTGCAGCAACGTGACGGGATGATCAAATTCCCGGCGGGAACCGTCGGGCAGGGTAACGACGGGCATAATATCGACGCTCGCGGTTTGACTCGAACCCACAAACAAAAAAGCATCGCCTTGCGATGCTTCCCGGGATGCTTGGTAGGCGCGATTGGACTCGAACCAACGACCCCCACCATGTCAAGGTGGTGCTCTAACCAACTGAGCTACGCGCCTGTCGTAATTCGACAAGAAGCGGGCATTATAACGATGCATTCGATTCTTGCCAACAATTTTTGTCCTCCATCCGTGTGGGCCTCCACTCAAGGCAGACGCGGGGCAAATCCCAGGACATCCCGTTGATAGACCTCGTGCACTTCGGAAAACGGCAGATTATCGCGCGTGTACAGCACGGCCCGGTGCTCGAGCAGTCCCGCGGGAACGGCCAGCCCGGCCGGAGACCGGGCGGGCGGCTCGGTTCGTCCCGCCACAGCCCAGTTTTCCGGCAGCGGCGACCACAGCAGCCGGGCGGAATAGGTCCGGCGATACGGCTCGAGCGGTGCCACCGCCTTGCCGAACGGTATGTCGGTGGTATCCAACAGCCGGTTCATCTCGGCCGTCAGCCGGGCCGGGACGTACCAGTTGTCCGCCTCGGACAGCACCCGCCCGCCGCATTTGAGCCGGACCCGGCGGTATTTCAGCTCGGCGGCGGACGCCACGCCCAGGCGCTGGAGCTGCTCGGCGTCGGGCGCCTTGTCCTCCCCCCTCGCCCGCTCGGCCACGATGCGCGGCTCGGCGGCCAGCCGGTAGTCGCGGCACCATCTTTCCAGCACCAGCGTCGCGCTGCGGCTCGCCAGAAGCTCGGCGTTGAATGTCTGAACCAGCGCCAGAGCGGCCAGCCGGCCGGTGCCGGTGTCCGGCCAGAACGGAGCCCCTCCCGGATCGGCAGACAATAGGCGAGGGACGACAACGATGACCGCAAAGATGAAAAGCTGCCTTCGGCAGCGCGTGATCCAGTTCATGACGACTCTCCTTTCATGCTTGACGGAATCTCCCCCAGCCGGTCGATCAGACCGGAATGGCGGTCGGTGCGGCGGCGGATGGCCTCCTCCAGGACTTGGGCGCCGCCGATGAGGGACACCGCGCTCCGGGCCCGGGTGATGCCGGTATAGATCAGCTCCCGAGTGAGCACCGGCGAGGTCCGATCCGGCAGCAGCAGCGCCACCTCGTCGAACTCCGAGCCCTGCGACTTGTGCACGGTCATGGCGAAGGCAGTCTCGTGCTCCGGCAGACGGGCCGGCGGAATGGCGCGGAAATCGCCTTCGGTATCGGGAAAGCGCACCCGCAGCTCGCCGGACGGCTCGGGCAAAACGATGCCGATGTCGCCGTTGAACAGCTTCAGCACATAGTCGTTGCGCAGCACCATCACAGGCCGGCCCGGATACCATTCCACGCGATCGTCCGCCGCCAGCCGGAGGCGGCGGCGGAATTCCCGGGCGATCATGCGGTTGACGGCGTCCACCCCGCGCGGGGATTCGCGCACCGCGCACAGGACACGGAAGCGGTTGTAAGCGGAGAACGCGGCCTGCGGCTCGGCCGGGCCGGCTAGCATGACGGCCAGGTAATCCGCGTAGCCCTTCAGCAGCGCCTCGAGCAGGCCCGCGCCAGGAACCGCGGCCGCGTCCTCCCGCCAGGTCACGGTGTCGTCCCCGCCGGCCCGCAAGTCCGCGATGACGGCCTCGGCCTCTCCCGAGTTGACCCGCGCCGCCAGCCGCCCGATCCCGGAATCGCTGCGGAAACGGTAATTCCGGCTGAACCAGGCCACGCAATCCTTGAGCGGGGTGGCCTGGACCGGCGCGGCGGTGACGATGCCGGCGGGATCGGTTTCCGCCAGCGCGGCAAGCTGCTCGATGACCGCCGGCGACAGCCCCGGATCGGCGCTGATTTCGGCGAACACCGCCCCGGCCTCGACCGCGGCGAGCTGATCCTTGTCTCCCAGCAGAATGAGCCGTCCGCTGGCGGGCACCGCTTCCGCCAGCTTGGTCGCGAGCCCCAGATCGAGCATCGACGCCTCGTCGACCACCAGCACATCCACCGCCAACGGATTGTCGGCGTGGTGGCGGAACTGACCGCTGCCGGGAATCACCCCAAGCAACCGGTGGAGGGTGCAGGCATCATCCGGCAGTTTCGCCCGGATGCCCTCCGGCAGATGCGCCGCCCGCTCGCGCAGGGCGTCGAGCATCCGGGCGGCCGCCTTGCCGGTGGGGGCGGCCAGGGCGATGCGGCACTCCGGATTCTGGACGATCAGACAAGCCAGCAGATTCACCACCGTCGTGGTCTTGCCGGTGCCCGGCCCGCCGCTGATGACGGTGAGCCGGCCCAGCAGGGCCAGGGCGGCGGCGAGTTTCTGCCAGTCGGGACCGTCGGACCGCCCCGGAAACAAGGCGCTCAATTGGTCCCGCACCGCTTCGGACGGCGGCGCCAGCCCCTCGCGGCCATGGGCCAAACGCCGCAGCATGCGCGCCAGCCTCCGCTCGTAGTCGAAATAGCGGTAGAGATAGAGCCGGCCGCCGGCATCGAGGATCAGAGGACGGGGCGGATCGGAAGGGCTCCCGACCACGCCGGATCCGAGCAGGATACCCCGCAGCTCGTCCTTGCTCCGCTCCGGAAACGCCTGCGACAGGGCGTCGAGATCGGTGCAGACGTGGCCCTCGGTAGTGGCGAAGCTCGCCAGGAAGGCGGCCCGCTCCAGCACCTCGGGCGGACCCAAGCCCGGCGCCCCGTCGCGCGCCCAGCGCAGGAGGCGGCGGGCGAAGCCGGCGGCGAGGCGATGCTGGGGGGAAAGAGCGGATTCCACGACGCTCATGCCTCGAGCCTCCCGCCGATCAAGGCATCCAGCGCGGCGATACAAGGTTCAGCGGGCCGATGGAAATAGACCCCGGCACCGTTCCAAGCCGGCCGGACTCCGCGCACGAACAGGTAGTACACCCCGCCGAAATGGGTGGCGTAGTCGTAGTCCGGCAGGCGCCGGGCGAGGTAACGGTTCAGCGCGGCGGTGTACAGCAGGTATTGCAGGTGATAGCGCTCCGCGGTCATGGCCTCCGCCAGTGCCGCGGCACCGTAGTCCTCGCGCGCATAGCCGAGATGGTTCGACTTCCAGTCCAGCAGGTAGTACTTGCCCCCGTGACGGAACACCAGGTCGATGGCGCCCTGCAGATAGCCGCTCAGCGTCCGGAAATCCAGCGCGCCGATCGAATAGCCGTGGCCGCCCAGCACCGCGGCCAAGCGCGCCGGGTCCAGACCCTCCGCCGGCATGTGGAAGGACAGTTCGCTCAGCCGCTGCCCGCGGCCGATTCCGCTCAGCCGCAGGCCGTCGCCCAGATCGGCTGACAGCACATCGGCCAGCATGTTTTTCAGCATGGCGGGAAGAAACGGCGCTCCGCCCTGCGGCTGCATCGCCAGGGCGCGCTCGACGGCTGTATCCCAACCGGCCGGATCGGTGAAATCGGCCCGCTCGAACAGGTGATGGATGCAGATGCCGGCCGATGCGCCGCGCGGGAAGCGCAGGATGTCGCTCTCGGGCAGTGTTGCCGACGGCTGGCCCGCCCCGACCGGAGCGCTGAAGGCGTCGTGGTCGCGCCCCTCGGCGCCGGCGTCCATGGCCCGGCTCAAGGAAGTGAAGCTGCCCATGGACCAGCCGATCGGCACCCAGGGCGGCGGCGTCTGCGCCGCCAGCCGGTCGGGGTCCGCTGTCGGCTCGGATGCTGCCGTCCGTGGGATGGCCGGCATGGGCCCGACGCCGAAGTCGGCGCCGACCGAGTCCGCCAAGCCCCGCCAGGCGGCTTCCACCTGTGCCGGTTCGATCCCGGTCTTGGAATCCTGCCATTGCCCGGGCGTGTAGTCTTTCCCGCAGGCCAACCAGTTGAGCATACTGCGGGCGCTTTCGCCGTAGGACACCGAGTTGCCATTCTTGGCGCCGTAGATCCCGGCGAACAGGTAGCAGCGGTAGACCGCACGGGTCAGGGCCACGTAGACGAGGCGCAGGGTCTCGGCGTCGTCTTCCAACCGGCGCAAACCCTTGATGCCGGCGTCGCCCTTCGCCTCCGGACGGTAATCGAGCACCGGCCGGCCCGCCTCGTCGTGGTATTCGATGCCTTCCTGCCCGCCTCTGCTGTTGCGGAATCTATCCCAGAGATAAGGGCAGAACACCACCGGGTACTCCAGCCCCTTGGACTTGTGGATGGTGACGATCTGCACCAGATTCTGGTCGGACTCCAGCCGCAACTGGGCGGCATCCGGTGCCGCGGCGGTGTCGCGCCGCCGGCCCTGCAGCCAACGCAGCAAGGCGTCCGGCGAAGTCAGGTTGGCCTGGGCCTGGTGCAGCAACTCGCCCAAGTGCAGCAAATTGGTGAGGCGGCGCTCGCCGTCGGGACGGGCCAGCGCCCGGCGGGCCACGCCTTCGTCATGCAGGAAGCGGCGGAACATCGGCCCGAAACCGCGCTCCCGCCACAGCTCGCGGTACTCGCCGAAGCGCAGCACAGTATCCAGCAGACGGCTCTCGTCGGCCGAATGCGCGGCGATCGCGGGCCCATCGAAGCCCATGATTTCGGTCGCCAGCGCGCCCCGCAACAGGCGGTCGCGGTTGGGCTCCAGCACCGCCAGCAGGATGCGTTCGATCTCCTCGGCCTCGGCGGCATGGAATACGCTGGCCTGCGACAGCTCGACGCTGCCCACCCCCAGCGCACCCAGGGCCTGACGGATGCGCCGGCCCTGCGCGTGGCTGCGCACCAGCACCGCGATGTCCGAGGCGCGCAAGCCGCGCTCGCCGACGCCGATGCGCCCGGTCCGGCCCTCCCGGATCAATCGCGCGATCTCGGCGGCGGTCGTATCCGTGCAAACCCGCATGGCTTCCGCCCGCAGCACCGGAGAACCCGCCTCGTCCTTCGGCAGCAGCCAGACCTGGAATGGCGCCCGCCGCTCGCTGGCATCGGCGAACGGTTTGCGCGGCTTGGCACCCAGCCGCACCGGATGGTAGTCGAGACCGTCGAGCATGAAGGCCCGCGGGTTGGCGCCGAACAGGCCGTTGCAGGCATCGATCACACCCGCCAGCGAGCGCTGGTTTTCCGCCAGGGTGTATTCCCGGTCGGTTTCGCGGCGGGCGCCGAGGTAGGTGTGGAGATCGGCATTGCGGAAGCTGTAGATCGCCTGCTTGGGATCGCCGACCAGGAACACCGGCCCGGCCTCCGCGCCTTCCGTCATGTACAGGGCGCGGAAGATGGCGAACTGCAGCGGATCGGTGTCCTGGAATTCGTCGATCAGCGCCGCCGGATAGCGGCTGCGCAGGGCCGCCGCCAGCCAAGGGTAGCGGCCTGACGTCAGCGCCTCGTGGACGTTCCAAAGCATGTCGTCGAAGCCGATCACCCGGCGCCGGCGCTTCTCTTCCCGCAGCGCTTGCCCGCCCTGCTCGACCAGTTCGCGGATCAGGCCCAGGCGCGCGGCTGCCAAACGCTGCTGGATGCCTTCTTTAAGCGCCAACAGGCTTTCGGCGGCATCGAAGAAAGGATGTACCGGCGTGGTTTTCCCCTTCTTCGTGCCCTTTTCCAGGGCAGTCGCCCGGTACAGCCTGACCTTGTCTTCTACGGGCGCCTGAGGATCCCGCGTCGCGAACCACGCCTCCCAAGCCACACGTGCCTGCTCGATGGAAGCCGGCTTAAAGGACACGCCATTGAGGTCTGCAAGCGCCGCTTCCAGCAGGCGGACGATGCCGGCCGAAGCCTCCCGCCATAGCGCCTGCGCCTCGCGGAAAGCTTCCGACAACGCCAGTTCGTCCCGCTCGCCCGGTGCCTCCACCGGCTCGGGCCACAGCTGCGGCGACAACGGCTTGGCCAGCGCGCGCTTAAGCAGGCCGGCATAGTACGTGGGCTCGTCGCCCGATTCGACCAGATGGGCGATCATGAGGCGGCTCAGGCTGCCGGCCGCCACGCGCCGGCGCCAGAAATCGTTGGCGACCTCCTGTACCAGCGTCTCGTCACCCTGAACGAGTTCCAGCGTGAACGGAAGCCCGGCAGCGAACGGCGTCCCGGCCAGGGCGCGCTGGCAGAAGCCGTGGATGGTGAAGATCGAGGCCTCGTCGAAACCCAGCAGCGCCCGGTCCAGCCGCTTCCGCATCTCGCCCCGCTCCAACCGTCCTTCGAGGGTCGATACCAGAGCGGGAACGAAGGGATCGCCCGCAGCGCCGCCCGCCCCGTTCAGGAACCCCAGGGTCTCGACGATCCGGCCGCGGATGCGCTCGCGCAACTCGGCCGTCGCCGCATTGGTGAAGGTGACGACCAGGATGTCCCGCACCTCCCGTTCCTGCTCCAGCAGCAGCCGCAGGTACAGGCCGCAGATGTTCCAGGTCTTGCCGGTGCCGGCAGAGGCTTCGATCAGGTTGACGCCAGCCAGCGGACAGCCGAAGACGTCGAGGGGATGTGCCGGGGTCATGGTATGCGCGGGTCGTCCAAGTGGCCCAATAGCGGACAGAATACGGTTTCGGCAGCGAGAAAGAACCCATCGTCCACGGGATCGGCGACACCCCGCAACGCCAGCCGGTAGGCGGGGTCCTCGGATTCGCCATGGCTGAAACCGGAGGATTCCCAGCGCTTGCGCGCCTCGCGCTCCGCGGCCTCCGGTTCTCCCTGCCGCAGCTTCATGGCGCAGGCCCAGGCGCTCTTGGGGAAGAAATGCAGCGGCTGCCGGAGCCCCAGGCGATAGAGGTCGACCAGCTCCTGCAATCGTTCGCGCGCGTCTGCGACCGGCTTGAGCCGGAATTCGCCGTCCCGCGAAACCCAGGTCGTGGCCGGCTCCACGCCTCGGGTAGCCATAGCATTCAGGAACAGGTGGTCGAGCCAGCCGGAAAGATAATCCGCCGGCCGGGTGTCGTCGTAGCGCCAGCGCACCAGCCCGGCCGCGCGGATATTGCCCAGCACGCCGCTCAAGGTCCAGGCTTCGCCCTCGACCCGGAATTCGAACGTACCCGGCAGCGGATCGAGCGGGTCTTCCCGCGTGTACCCGGCGATCCTGCCGGCGTAGTCCCGAATCCGCGCCAGCTCGCCCTTGAGCAGCAGTTCGCCGAAATGGCCGTGGGGGTATTCGTTGCCGGCCTGCGCGGCCGCCTCGATCACCTCCTCCGAAGCACCCGACAGGATCAGCGGCAGCAATCTCGCCGCCACCTCGCCGCGATCGAAATATCCCGGCAGGAACGGCTCATCGTCGGCCAACTCCTCCTCGCCCTCGGCCAGGGTAAGCCCTAGGCGCTGCTCCAACAGATAGCGGCAGGGGTTGCGGAAGAAGCGCTTCAAGCCGTCCAGCGTCAGCTCGCGCCATTCCGGCTCCGGTGCGGCCAGCGGTGCGGGGAAGAAGGGGGAGGGTTCAGGGTCCAGATCGTTCTGTTCCTCCTCGGCGTTTGGACCCGCTGGACCGTGAACCGTCAGTTCCCTCTCCCTCTGGGAGAGGGTTAGGGTGAGGGAATTTTTTTCAGGTTCTTGCAATTGGGCGCCATAAGCCCTCACCCCCCGCCCCTCTCCCAGAGGGAGAGGGGAACGAGCAGCCTGCAAAGCCTCGCAATATTCCGCATTGAAGCTGGCCAGACGCGGATCCTTGGGCAGCCCGGCGTCGAAATACACCGGCGAGAACGCCTGCAGCGGATGTTCGACCACCAGCCGGCGGCGGGCCTCGTCCCGGCTTTCGCCCTCCGCGGCGACCAGCGGCAGCACGTAGTCCAGCAACTCCGACAGCAGCGTCGAGGGCGGCAGGTGACTGTTGTCGCGCACGCTGCGGCCGGTATAGCTCAGGTAGAGCCGCTCCCGTGCCGCCAGGAGCAGGTCGAGGAACACGTTGCGCTCGTCGTGCCGGCGCTGGCGGTCGCCGCCGCGCGGGGCCTGGGCGATCAGATCGAATTCGGCCGGCCGGTCCGGGCTGGGGAACACGCCGTCGTTCAAGCCGATGATGCAGACCACGCGGTACGGCAGGTTGCGCAGGCTGGTCATGGCGGTGAAGGTGACTCGCCCGGAGGGCATGCCGCCCCGGGCCGGGTCGTCCAGCAACGACTCCAGCGCCGCCCGCGCCACTTCCGGCTCGATCGGCCCGGCCACGCCGGCCTCCGCCCAGTGCCGGGCCAGGGTGGCGATGGCCTCGCGGACCTCCTGCAGCGCGGTGATGCCCTCCGCCGTCTCGGCCAGAAAATCGCCCACCAGGGCATTCAGCCGCTCGACCCACCGGTCGGGCGCCACCGGCACACTCCAGGCGCGGTGCCAGTGATCCAGCGTGTCCACGAAATGGGCGAATCCGCCCAGGGCCAGCGCCTCCGACCCTTCCGCATCTGCGGCCGGCAAGCGCCCGTCGAACGGCACGGGGGTCTCCCCCATCGCATAGCCCAGAAACAGCCGGTCCAGGCCGTCGCGGAAACTGTGCTGCTCGATCTCCGGCAGCCCCGCTGCCTTCCGGTGCGCTCCGTCCAGCCCCCAGCGTATGCCCGCCGCCTGGAACCAGTCGTGGATGCGCTCCAGATCGTCCTGGCTCAGGCCGAAGCGCGCATGCACCAAGGGACGCTGCAGGAATTCGTACACCGCACTGGCCTTGCAGCGGGAGGCGAACAGATCGAGCAGGGCCAGCAGCGCAGCCGCCGCCGGATTCTCCACCGCGCTGCGCTGACCGGTGATCGTGTAGGGAATACGCCGCGCCGGCGGCACCGTGCCGAACACCGCGTCGATGAGGGGCGCCGCCTCTTCGAGCCGCGGCGTGACCACCAGGACCTCCGAGACTTTCAGCGCATCGGGCTGGGCCAGCATCGCCAGCAACTGATCGTGCAGCACCTCCAGCTCCCGCGCCAGCGAATGGCAGACATGCACCTCGATGCTGCGGTCCCCCGCCAAACGCGAGCCGCAGCCCGGCTCGGGATCGCGCAGATCGAGGATGGCCGCCTGCACCGTCGCCAGCAGGCTATTCCCGGCAGGGGACTCGAATGCGGCATCGTCGATCACCGCACCCTCCGCCCGGTCGAACAGCAGGTCGATATGCGCCTGGGTCTGCTGCCCCCAGGTCGCCAGCAGGCGGTTGCCGGTCTCGCGGTATAGCGCATCGCCCCGCGCTTCCAGATAGCTCAACCGCTTGCGATCGACGATCTCGAACCAGTACTCCCGGCACGGATTCAGCACGTACAAATGCAGTTCGGTCCAGCGCGCCAACTTGCCAAGGATGTCCAGATACAGCGGCGGAATGGTCGGAAGACAGAACAGGCGGGCCCGCTCCGGCAGCCCGGCCCGCCGCGTCGCTTCCGGGCCCATCGCCTCCACCGCCCGGAAGAACGCCACCGATGGATGCTCCCGCCGAGCGCCCAGTTCATCCATCAGCGCCCGCCACAGCGCCGCCTGCCAAGCCTCGTCTTCCCGGCTCTCGGCCAGCCCGTCGGCCGGCCTCCCTTCCAGCCACGCCGCCAGCCAGTCGGGCCGGTAGGTGATGTACTGCTCCAGCAAACGCGCCACCCGCTGCGCCAGGTCGAACCGCATCGCCGCATCGGCCCGGTTCAGGTAAGCCGCCAAGCGCGGATGCGCCGCAACCAGGGACTCGTCACCCAGTGCCCAGAACACCCGCCAGGCCAACGTCGCCGGCTCGAAAGGCGAGGCCTCCCGCACCTCGATCACGTGGCCGATCTGCGCCCACAGCCATTGCGCCAGATAGCTGAATTCGACGTTCGCGCACACCCCGAAGCGATCCGCGCAGTCCAGCTCCAGCCGCCGCCGGATGCCGACGCTGGGCACGATGAGCTGCTCCGCCACGAATGGATCCGGCGCGGATTGCGCCAGATCGTCGAACAGGCGCTCCGCCAGGGATTCGAAGCGATTGGAGAAAACGATGTTGAGGGGGGCCATGATTACGGGAAAGGGATATTGGGTATTCAACGAAGCGCCGGCAACTCATTAATCGTTCCCACGCTCCAGCGTGGGAACGCAGCCAAGGACGCTCCAGCGTCCCGTTTCCTTCAGCACCACCGGTCGATCTCAATCATTCCTGCCTGTCCGCCATAATTCCGCGCGCTCGAATACCGCCAATGTTCGGGCAAGTCGACATATCCGCGCTTCACCGGGTTTTGGTGGATATAGTCCAGCTTCTCCCGCATCACAGTGTCGCTGAAAACCATTTCGGCATGGGAGCCTTCTTGCCAGAATTGGTATTCCCGATCCTTCTTATGCGCCCGGTTGGCAAATCGCAGTCGGGCCAACAGGCGCTCCGCATTGTGCGCCTCCAGCAGTTCGATGAGCCGGGCGGCTGTGTACGATTTGAAGCTGCTCAAGCATTTATCCAACCACGGGGCCTGGCCGACGAAGTGCAGGTGGTTCTCCAATATCACATAGCCGAAGAGCCGCAAACCGTCGTTCGCGCGTTGATGGGACCAGCTATCGAGGAGTATCTGGACCGAATCCGGCCGGGTGAAGACGGAAAGCGACTCGACAACCGTGCAGGTCAGAAAATGGGGTTTGTCGGGCTCCAGAATCACATAGCGGCTTCTGCCCATGCGGTTTCTCCTTCAGGTCGGGACGCTGGAGCGTCCCCTGGTGGCGTTCCCAGGCTGGTACGTGGGAACGATCATAATGAGCTGGAGCATGACCCATTGGCGGAGGATGGCATCCTTGGGTTCGTTGCGATTGGAGTTTTATGGGGGGAGCGTATCCTGGAAATCGGTCATTCGCTGTCCTGCCTCAGGAAGGTAACCGGAAATCGGCCAGCCAGACGATCCGCCCCAAACCGCATGCCTTGTCGTAATAACGCCGGTCGGCGGTAACCAGCATGGCGCCAGGGGTGCTCAGGGCGACGGCGTGATAAAGCGTGTCGAACAGGTGATGCCGGCAGCGGATGGAAAGATCGATGGCGGTCGCATAGGTATCCAAGGTATCCGCGAAGGCGCATTCGATGCGCAGGAGATCGGCGATGTCGTCCGGGGCTTGTTCCGGCTTTTCTCGCGCGAGGACGGCAGCCACTTCCGAGATGAAGTGGGGTGGCTGGAGCAATTGAATCCGATCCTCGACCACGCCGGCCAAGATCGCCAATGCCAGGTCGCTGTCGGGCTCGTCGTCGCGGGTCCGAAAAAACCATTTGAGCGCGACGCTGGCATCGACCACCAGGATCATTGACGGCCTTCTTCCCGTGCGGCGCGCAGTTCTTCATCCGTAACGGCCGGGGCATGCCTGCGCCGCTCCAAAATCCGGTCGATCGCGTCGGCGCTGCGCTGCTTGCGCGCCGCGCGCTCCACCGCTTCGCGCATCAGCTCGGCGATGATGGCGCTCTTGTTTTGATTCTTGAAGGCTTCGTTGAAGGCGTTCTTGACGTCTTCCGGGACACTGAAATTGACGGTGGCCATGGATGGCCTCGCTTGTTGAAAATTTCAACAAAGTATCGGCCAGGGCTGGGAGAAGATCAATCGCGTGTCAGCCGCTCCAGCAGGCTTTCGACCCGGTCCCGCCCGCGCAACTCGTTTTTCCAGTCCGCCGGAATGCCCGCAATCCCGAACCGGATGCCGGCCAGGCCGCCGGCGACGCAGGCAGTGGTATCGGTGTCGTTGCCGAAACCGACGGCGGCACGGATGACGGCGTCGTAGCTGGACGACTCCAGCGCCCGCAGTGCGCTCCAGAAGGTGTCGACGACGTAGCCGGTGCCGGCGGGATGCGCTCGTTGCGGCGCAGTCATGAGCACGTCGAGTTCAGTCCGCTCGTCGTCATCGAGGAATTCACCAGCCCCACGGGCGACGGCGTCGACCTCGGCGGTTTCGCCTCGCAACAGCCGCCGCGCCAGCAGGCAATACAGTGCGCAGGCCACGCCGCTGCGGGGATGGCCATGGGTGGGCCTGCCCTGCTCGATCGCCAGCCGGACCAACTCCGCATCATCGCCCCCGTGCCAGAGCGCCAGCGGCAACACCCGCATCAAGGCCCCGTTGCCGTTGGCATGTTCGTGTGCGTCGCCGGCCCGGGCCGCGGGTATTCCGGCGCGCATCCGGCTGAATGCGCGGGCGGTCTGAATGCCGATGTCGAACACCTGCCCGTCGGGAGTGTAGGCCCCCTCGTCGCACCAAGCCAGGAGGCGGGCGCCGAAGTCGTCCAGATCGAGCCGGCCGCATTCGAGCAGCGAGTCGAGCAGGGCCAGCGCCTGGGCCCCATCGTCGGTCCAGGTGCCGGCGGGAACGAAGGAATAGGTGGCGGGATAGCCGGACGGCGGCCGCATGGCGATGGCTTCGGGCGGCGGCAGTTCCACGGCCGATTTGAATTCGTAGCAGCGGCCGACGGCATCGCCGACCAGCAGGCCGTACAGCCCGCCGGCGATGGCATCCGGGCGTGGCTGTGCGCTGGGTTCGATGGACATTCTGGACGTTCTCCCGGACCCGGAATCCGGGTACGGGAAGAAGGATACCGCAGGACGGCGACAGCTTTGGTCGCAGGTGAGCACTCGGCGGAGGACGCGCCCGAAGCCGCGTCCTCCGTAATCCCGGACCGCTATTTCAGTTTGGCATAGTAAGCGGCCAGTTGACGGATCTCGGCATCGCTGAGTTTTCCGGCGATCAGCCGCATGCGGCTGTAGATGTCGTTGGCACGCTGGCCGCTCTTGTAGGCCAGCAGGGTCGCTTCGAGATAGGCCGCGCTCTGGCCGGCGAGACGGGGGGTGTCGACCTTTTCGCCCTGCCCCTCCCCGCCGTGGCAACTGGAGCAGGCCGGCTCCATGCGCCGGCCTTCGCCGCGTTGGGCGATGCCGGTGGCATCCGCCGCTCCGCCGGCACCGAGCATCGGCGCCTGTTTGCCGTACCAGGCGGCCAGGTCGGCCATGTCCTGGTCGCTCAAGGCCGATGCCATGGAGTTCATGATCGTGGCCGGGTCCTGTCGGTTTCCGTTCTTGTAGTCCTGCAGCTGGCGGTAAAAGTAGGTCGGCAACTGGCCGTTCAGGTTGGGATTGGTACCGGTGCCGTTGTGGCAACCGGCGCAAGGGGCGGACAGCGCCTTGCCGCGGTCGGCGTCGCCCTTCTTGACGAAGTCGAGCGCCGCCGGAGTCCAGGCCACCTTGCTGGAAGGCTCGGCTTCGGCGCCGGCCGCCAGCGTCATCCCGATCGTCGCGAGTAGAATGGCTTTCATCTTCAGTATCCCCAAGCGCTCGGATTGTAGGTTTTCAAGACGAAGAACTGCAGGATGGGATAGCCGTAGCTCAATACCATCAACACCAGAATCACCCTGTTCCACAGGGTGAACCCGTTCAGCCAGGCGGGGGTCGGCCGAACGGCATCATCCGCCGCTGCCGGCTCGGCTTCCAGCTTTTCCCCGGCGGTCTGGGTCTTGTACAGGATGTAGACGAACTGGCAGGCGGAAATCAGCAGGATGAAACCGCCGATGACCATCAGCGACTCGTAAGGGTCCCAGGACAGGGTGAGGACGCTGTTGTACTGCACCGCCGAGATGCGGCGCGGCTGGCCCAGCAAGCCCAGGATATGCCAGGGCGTAGTCATGACGACCATGCCGATGAACCAGCCCCATAACTGCACCAGGGCCAGATCCCCGGAATACAGCTTGCGTCCGCACAGTTCCGGCCACAGCTTGTAGGCGACGGCGAGATACATGGTGACCACCGTGCCGGCGAAGATCAGGTGGAAATGGCCGGGCACCCAGGCGGTGTTGTGCACCATGGCGTTCATGGCATAGCTGGCATTGACGATGCCGCCGAAGCCGCCCAGCACCAGCATGAGCAGGGACAGGATCGCCGCCAGCACCATCGGGTTTTTCCACGGCAGCGCGCCGATCCAGCCGAACAGCCCGGCACCGCCCTGCCTGCGCCCGGCCATCTCCAGCGAGGCGATGACGGTGAAGCCGGTCAGCAGAGTGGGAATGGCGACGGCGAAGGTGCCGACCATGTGCAGGAATTTCCAGCCCGCGCCCTGCTCGGGGTCCATGTACAGATGGTGAAAGCCGATGGGCAAACCCAGCACCAGAATCAGCACGAACGCCGTGCGCGCCAGCAGCTCGCTGAACAGCTTGCCGCCGGCGGCCTGCGGCACGTAGCAGTACAGCGCGATGTAGGCTGGGATCAGCCAGAAATACACGATCGGGTGCAGGGTCCAGGCGAACAGGGTGCGCGCCAGACCGACGTCGATGGTATCGGTCAAGCCAAGCGCCCACGGCAGCAGTTGGAAGACCGATTCCAGGGCCACACCGACACTGGTCCACAACCACAGCAGAGCGTTGGCGGCGGTCGCGAACATGGGCAACGGCACCGTTTCGCCGGAATGGTCCTTCTTCCAGCGGGCAAGCATGACCAGCATGATCGCGCACCAGAACCACGAGCCCACCACCAGCAGAGTCGCCCCCAGGTAGAAAAAGACGTTGGCCTGGATCGGCGGATAGAACGTATACAGCACCGAGGCCTTGCCGAGCAGCAGCGGGACCGCCGCCAGCACCACCCCGACCACACAGACCCCGTAGCCGGTCCAGGCCAGCCGCGGATTCCACACCGGCTGGCGGAGGCTGTGCACCGCCGTGTAATAGCCGAAGCCCATGATGAAGAAGGTCGTCAGCACGAAGGCCATCAGCACCCCATGGGTGCTGACCGAGGCGAAATAGACGGCGGGCGACTGCAGAAAGGCGAACAGTCCGCTGCGCTCCAGAACCTGGTACATGCCGAAGAAGCAGGCCAGGCCGAATGCCCCGAAGGCCACCCAGAAATTGAAGAGCGTGAGGCGGGTCGTGGTTGCATCGTTCATGGCTGCTCTCCTCCGGTTGCGTGCGCCCGCCAGTTTTCCTGGGCGACGACGGTCACCTTGCTCCACATGTGGTCATGGCCCAGGCCGCAGTATTCGTTGCACAACATGGGATATTCCCCCGGCTTGGGGAAAACGCTGACCACCTCGGACACGTAGCCCGGCACGATCATGGTGCTCATGTTGGTCATGGGGATGTGGGCGCCGTGCAGCACGTCCATGCTGGCCATGCGGAAAACGATCCGGCGCCCGGCCGGCACCTCGATCTCGCGGGGATAGAAGCCGTAGCGGCCGGCCACCAGCCGGACCTGGAGGGAACCGTCGGCAAGCGGCGTGGGCTGCACGCCCAGCCTGTCCTCGGCGAACTCCTGGCTCAGATGCAGACTGGCGGAATCGATGGTTTCGACATGGCTGGGGGGATGTATCCCGTGGCTGACGGCGGTGACGACGATCGCGCCGACGAACAGGCCGATCATGGCGAGGGACACGACCAGCCACTTCCATTCCAGCTCATTGATTTCCAGCTGGGACATTTCTCCCCCCAGCCCGGCCAGTTTTTCGTGGAACCATTTCTTGTCTGGAAAACGTATTTGCATAACCTTTTCCTCTTATTTTTCGTTGACGCGCCTGTTTCGCGCTGCGGGGATGCGTTGCCCCGCCGCCAGGTCTGTTTCGGGATCGCTAACCCACTTGGCCGCGGGGCAGGAACACCCCGAAATAGAGGAACAACCAGGCCGCCGTCATCCCCACAGCCACCAGGCACAGCAACACCCAGGTGCCGCGCGGCATTTCGTCGTGTTCGGAATCGTGTTCTGCAGACATAAGCCCTCTCCAACGCGTTGAAAAAATCGCACCCGCCCTGGCAAGACGATCCTCCTGGAAAGCGCTCGCGGCGGCCGCGACGGCCGACTCCGGCCCGCACGACGAACGGCCGCTAGCAGCCTGCTCAGCGTACCCTACCCCGCGCGATGAGGGCAGCGAATCGAGAACACCCGCGGGAAGCCCTCCGGACTGACAAGGTTCGATCATGAGGCCATCGCCAAGCCCGGGCCGGCGAACCCGGCCGGGATGCTGCGGTACAAGGCTGCGATCAAATCGGTCTGCGTCACCAGACCGACCAGCTTGCCGCGCTCGTCGACGATGGGTACCTGGTGGATGCCGTGTTCGCACAACAGCCGAGCCAGTTCGGCGATATGCACATCCTGGCGGGCGGTAATGGCGGGCGCGGTCATGATCTGGCCTACGACCTCCGGCTTGGTCGAGGTCACCCGAGGCGAGGGCAGCAGGAGCACTTTCAGCCTCGCGCTCAGGCTATCGAAGCTGTCGGCGCGGGCGTGACGGAAGAAGTCCTTGAGCGTGACCATGCCGATGACATGCCGCCCCCGGTCCACCACCGGCAAGGCCCGGACGCCTTCGCGCTGCATCAGCTGCCAGACCGGCTCCAGATCGTCGCCGAACTCGGCGGTCAGGGGCTGGGGCGTCATGATGCAAGCGCACGTGGTCTCGCCGAAGGTGCGGCGGAAGGCCCGGCTGGCGGCGAAGTGGTAGATGTCGCTCAGTTCGTCGGCGCTGACGTCGACGAATACCCCGACGTCCTGCAGGGCCGCATGGAAATCCTCGGCGCGGATGCCGATGCGCTCCAGCGGGCTGGGCGGATGCGGCTCGGTGTTGGGAGCGGGTCTGGCGGCATGCACCCAGCGGTCGTAAAACCGGGATGCCAGCAGGATCACCGCGACGTTCAGCGCCAGTGGCGTCAGCAGGAACTGGAACCCCAGCGCTCGGATGCCGGCGTCCCCCAGCACCGGGATCAAGGCGGACGCACCGCCCGGCGGATGCAGACAGCGCGCGAGTTGCATGGCGAATATGGCCAAGCCCACCGCCAGCGCCGCCGCCGGCCAGGTGTCCGGTACCCAGCGGGCGCACAGGATGCCGATCAGGCCGGAAATCAAGTGTCCGCCGACGAGGGACCAGGGCCGCGCCATGGGACTGTGCGGCACCACGAACAGAATCACCGCCGAAGCTCCCATCGAGGCCATCAGGGTCTTCAAGCCGCCCCCCTCGATGAACCGGCTGCTGATCAGGCCGATCAGGAAGATCGCCAGCCCCGCCGCCAGCGCGGAGCGGAATTGTTCCGGGAAACTGGTCGGAAAGGGCTCGGGCCGCCACAGACGGGGAAACTTCAAGCGTTTGATTTGCATCGAGATCCCTAAGGCTGAACCTAAGCCGATGAATCCGGCCGACCCGCAGGGCATTCTGCAAACACGATAAAGCCCGCGGCAATAACATGCATTACAGGTGCATCTTATTGCGCAGCATACGCATGTCAAGCCGTTCCGGAACGGATCGCGGAGAAATCCGCGATCCACGTTCCTCAAACCGGATAGACCAGCAGCTCCTGGCCGGGTTTGAGGCGGCTGCTGGGCGTCAGGCCGTTCCAGCCGGCCAGAGCCGTTTCGGAAACCCCGACACGCTTGGCGATAACTGCAAGCGTTTCCCCTTTTTTCACCACGACGGTCTTCGCCGACACCAGTTCCGCCCCCTCGAGGCTGGCGGCCATGGCCTGTGCGTTCTTCAGCGGGAGCATCAGGCCGTATTTGCGCTGCGGTGCGTCATGGATGGATTTCAGCGCCGGGTTCAGCAGCTTGAACACCGGCTCGGGCAGACCGGCGGCGCTGCCGACGTCGGCCGGGCGGATACCGGGCTCGATCTCCACCCGCGCCAGGGCCGGCGTGCCCGGCACCGGTTCGAGCTTGAGGCCATAGCGGTCGGGGCCTGCCAGGATGCGCGACAGCGCAAGAATTTTCGGCACGTAGCCACGGGTCTCGGGCGGTAAGGGCAGACTCCAGAAATCGGTACCGCGGCCCGCCGCGCGGTTGCTCGCGATCGCATGCTGCACTGCGCCCTCCCCCGCGTTGTAGGCGGCCAGGGCCAGCAGCCAGTCGCCCTGGAACCGACTGTGCAGATGCTTCAGATAAGACAAGGCGGCGCCAGTGGAAGCGTGAATGTCATAGCGGCCATCGTAGTCCGCCGCCATCTCCACGCCGAAACGCTGGCCCGTGGCGGGAATCAGTTGCCAAAGACCGGCGGCCGTCTTCGCCGAAAGCGCGCTCGGGTCGCATGCGCTCTCCACCATCGGCACCAGCACCAGATCCAGCGGCAACCCCCGCCGCTCGACCTCGCCGACCAAATAATGCAGAAACGGCTCGGCCCGCTTGGCCAGGCCCCGAACCCGCGCCGGCCTGTCCCGAAGCCCCGCCAGCTCCGTTTCCACCGATTCATGGTTCCAGCGGGCGAGTTCGAGACGCTCCCTGACGTAATGCCACAAGCCGTTCTTGTGGGTCTTGGGCGGACCGACGGGAATCACCCGGATGCCCTTGCCCGACAAACGCTGGACCGGCTCGGGCACCGCGTTCTCCGGCGCCATCGCCGTCTGAACCGGGACGGCGTCGGACTCCAGCGACCTGAAGTAGTCCGCCAACAGGGTTTCGATCAGGTCCCCGTCGGCGGACGAATTCAGGCGCGGAATACGGTCGTCACCGGCATCGGCGTCCTCAGCCTCTTCGGCTTCGCTCGTGTCCTCCAACATGGCCAGCCGGAAAGGCGTTTCGGCGCATCCGGCAAGCAGAGACAGCATCACGGCGGCGATCGTGAATCGTGGCAAGCTCATTTCCAGCGGTCCTGTTGTGGTCTGGACGAGATTCGGCACTCATAACGTATAGCAGCGAAGTGGCACCTTTTCAAAAAATCCAAGCCACGGATTCTTGTTGCAAGCGCCGTGGCCATGCCATCATCCGGCGGGCGCGCTCGCACGGCTTGGACACCGCGCAGGACGAGCGCCGCGGTTCACCATCATCCACGTGGAGGAGAACGACCATGCCTAGAAGAACGATGAGCCTCATCCTGTCCGCCGCCCTCGGCGCCGCTGTCAGCTGCCCTGTGCAGGCAAGCGAGGAACTCGCCAAAGCCAAAAATTGCGTCATGTGCCATTCTGTCGACAAGAAAATCCTGGGGCCCGCATTCAAGGATGTCGCCCAAAAATACGCCGGCCAGCAAGGCGCCGACGCCAAGCTCGCAGAGAAAGTGATGAAGGGAGGCTCGGGCGCCTGGGGAACCATGGCGATGCCCCCAAACCCTCAGGTCAGCGAAGCGGAAGCGAAACAGCTGGTGCAGTGGATTCTGAACCTGAAATAGGGCCGATCCGGAATGAGGTTGTGAAAAATCCCCTTGGCGAAAAATCTGGATGCTTAAAACTCAACGGGTCAAACCTCTGTGAATCCCTCGGCAGCGCCGGGGGATTCACCTCGGCTCAGAAATTAAACTAAGGTCACCGGGTTGCCCGTTGCAACGGTTGGTTATCCCTTTTTCGCCTCGGCGATTAGGATAGTTGTTAAAACGGATAACGTCCCGCGTTCAGCGCCCCCCCACGGAACCCGAAAACACCAAGTCGCTCCGTGGCGCGGGTGCGCTGGAACGAGTAGTTAGGCCGCACTATGCAAGGCAATGAGCTCACTTCGACACGCCTCACTAAATACCTTAAGCGGATCGTTGGCATGGGATAGCGCAACAGCGCGGATCTCTTCTGGTGACAAATTGGATCTGTAGTATTGCTCGACGACGCGCTCTAAGGCTTGGCTCGCAGCAGCCACTACTTTGTCGGAAGAACGGAGCCTGATACGATTGAGCAGCGAATATACCTGAAATAGCTTCGCCGATTCTTCGAGGTTGTGATCTAATGCATCAACCGCGAGTTTGGAACTCTCCGCAATGAATTCTGAATAGAGGAGTTCCCGCTGCCTAATTTCAGCGCTGACCAGTTCTCGTCTACCTTGGTACCTTTGAGTAATCCATGCGGTTGCAATTGTTGCCGATCCGCCCACGAGTGACCCCAGAATAGCAGAAAGCGCGCTGACGATTGCCGGGTCCATTGCGATGCCCTTTTGTTGTTGCCTTTCACGGTAGGAACGCCAGTTACCCGGCGCCCCCAGCACAGACCCGGACGTGCAGTTTTCCCGCATCCGGTTCCTCGATTGTACTCGCTTGCGCGTCGAGCAAAGCCATTATGCAAATACCCTATGCCACCGCTTGGGCTCGTTGATCGCCGGGCGCGCTAATCCCCGTCGCTCCAGCGCTCGCGTGAACGAATCTCCATCGTCCCCGCGGGCTGGGATTTCCGCTTAGTTCCATGTCCGGGTTTCCCCTTGCGAGCCTCAATAGCGGCTTTTCCTTCGCGTGCTGTCCCCACGGCGGGAACCTCCTGGGGCTTCCCGAGTTCTACGGCATCTCTCTTCCCACATGCTACAGCCGGAGGACTCCGGCGGACCTTCGACGCGCTCGCCATTCCGGGGGTCTCTCGTGTTGCCTTCGGTGTTCGTTAATACCCTCGGCGTCCGCAACACACTCATCTCGAAGCTGTACCAGCACTTCGGGGCGCGCGCCGCCCCGACGGCCCATGGAACTCCCTGTCTACGCTTAGCCCGCCTTGTTCGCCGCCTTCCGGCGGCTCCACCACGGACCCAAGACTCGGTACGGCTGGGTGGCTGACCCTTGCCCGGCGGGGACTTCCACCCCGCAAGAAATGCCGAGCTTCGCTCGGTGCGATAACGACTGTGTTCAGCGGAAGCCCCGCCCCCGCGGAAACATCGAATCCCCGGAAAAATAGACGGCGGGGTTTTCCGCTGCAACAGCTTGTTAGGCCCGATGAATGCCAGCGATATACCGGCCTTCATGGGTCCAATTACTACGCAGGCTGGCCTAATCTTTCAATATAATGGCGTAATAGCCGGGCTGTCTCAGTTTGTGGCAAAGCAGACAAATCGCCGCCAACGGTCAAGTCCATACGATAAATGCCATTTTCGTATATCCCTACCGCACCAAGCCTACGTAGCCAGCCAATCATAACCGTGTTTTCTGGAAGAACAAAGGCTCGAAGAACATTAATTCCTTTTGTTTGCCCTTTCAGATAAAGAATAGCCATTAGGATTGTCCCCAGACCCCGTTTCTGATAACCATCGATAATCACTACCGCAAATTCGGCAATAGTGGGTTGATCCTGAATTCGGATAAAACGCGCTATACCTAGGCCCGGATGTTCAGGCGTATCATGGGCTAGCGCGATCCATGCAACATGATTATGTTGATCGACTTCTGTAAAATAGTGCAATAGAGTATCTGATAGTTTGGAAATAGGCGTGAAGAAGCGGAAACGGCGCGATCGCACGGATAAAGAAGACATTCCATTTTGTATGGTTTCACGATCATCCTGCCTAACTGGTCTAAAATCAACTAACTCGCCATCCTGCAATGCCAGGGTAAATTCATTGTCAGCATCTAAACATTTATGATTCATAGATCTTCACAATATCTACCGGGGCGATGCCGCCCCGCCTAACAATTGATTGAATGGTTTCGTATAGCTTCCGGCCATTCTTATCACGCCGCCTGCCGCTTGACAACACGCATTGAATTCCCTGGTCTATCTTTCTGTCTATCCTCCCTCTAAATCTGGATAAACTGATTTGGATTGCATGACATGCTGGTCCTTCCAACCAGCCTGATCCTTCTCCACGAGACCCTGCTGGCGCAACATGGCGTCCTTGCGCCACAGCGCCCCGTACCACGTTAAACGACGCCGTTAAATTAAGCCGTCATTCCGGCACGGATTGCCTGACCTATCCGCCGGAAGCGGATCGGCACCGCCGCGCAGGGTGCCGGGCAGGACTGCCTGACATGGATCCAGGGCACCGGGATGTGTTAGGCCTTGACCATCCTTTGTTCCTGGACCCCGGCATTCCCTGCCGGGGTGACGGCCTGGATTTTTCCCGACGGCGGTCAGGCCCCGTTGAGATGCCGGAACTACGATCCGGAAAGGTACGGCTGCCATCCGCCCGTTTTCCTCAGGCCGCGGCCGGCGACATAGCGACCGTCGCCCGATATTGCGATAATCGGCCCACTTCCTGCCTGCTCCGCGCCTGAACCTGTCTGCATGTCCAAGGAACCCGAACCGGGCCGAAAACTGAGCATCGAAAGCCGGGGGGATGCCCTGATCCTCGCTCTGAGCGGCGACTGGACGCGCGAGGGCATTGGGGACGGCGATGTCGGACTCGCCGACATCTTCGAACAAATTCCCGAATCCGCGACGGTATCCTTCCGGACCGACGCCCTGGCGACTTGGGACAGCACGCTCCTCACCTTCCTGATGCGGATCGTCGATACCTGCCGCAAACGCAGTATCGCCGTTGTGCCGGACGGCCTGCCCTCCGGCGTGCAAGGGTTGCTGAAACTGGCTTACGCGGTGCCCGAGCGCCAGGACGCGCGCCGGACCGAGGCCAATCCCGGCTTTCTGGAAGGCGTGGGTCTGCGCGCCCTGACGGTCTGGCACTTGGCAGGCAGCCTGCTCGGCTTCATCGGCGAGGCCTCGCTCAGCGTTCTCCGCCTGTTCGGCGGGCGCGCACGATTTCGACGGGTCGATTTCTGGCTGTTCGTGGAAGAGGCCGGTGCACGGGCGCTGCCGATCGTGACGCTCATCAGCCTGCTGGTGGGCATGATCCTGGCGTTCGTGGGCGCGCACCAGTTGTCGATGTTCGGTGCCGAGATTTACATCGCCGGCGCCGTCGGCATCGGCATGGTGCGCGAGATGGGGGCCATGATGACGGCCATCATCATGGCCGGCCGCACCGGCGCCGCCTATGCAGCGCAGATCGGCACGATGCAGGTCAACCAGGAAATCGACGCGCTCAAGACCATGGGCATCAACCCCATGGATTTCCTGGTGCTGCCGCGCATGCTGGCCCTCGTCCTCATGATGCCAGTCCTGTGCATCTACGCCGACATCATGGGCATCGCCGGCGGCGCGCTGGTGGGGATCAGCACTTACGGCATTTCCCGCTCGGAGTTCCTGAACGAGCTGCAGAAGTTTGTCCATTTCGGCGACATCGCGGTGGGCCTCTTCAAGTGCACGGTGTTCGGCGTGCTGGTCGCGCTGGCGGGCTGCCTGCGCGGCATGGAATGCGGGCGGAGTTCCGCCGCCGTCGGCCTGGCCACGACCTCGGCGGTGGTTACGGCGATCACGCTGATCGTGGCATCCGATGCGGTCATGACGGTGGTCACGACCATCCTTAGACTTTGAGACAAAGCCGGTCCATGGCGAAACCCCATATTCGCGTCACCGGCCTGACCCTGGCCTATGGCGACTTCGTCATCCAGCGGGACCTGCACTTCACGGTCAACCGCGGCGACGTGTTCATCATTATGGGCGGCAGCGGCTGCGGCAAGAGCACGCTGCTGCGGCACATGATCGGCCTGCAAAAGCCGGCCGCCGGCCATGTTTATTATGACGGCCAGGGACTGTGGGACGTCTCCGACGCCGAGCGGGCTCGGCTGATGCGGCACTTCGGCGTGCTCTACCAGAGCGGCGCTCTGTGGAGTTCGATGACCCTGGCGGAAAACGTCGCGCTGCCCCTGGCCGAATACACCCGGCTCGGCCCGGCCGAAATCCGCGAACTGGTTTCGCTCAAGCTGGCCCTGGTCGGGCTGGCCGGCTTCGAAGACTACTACCCTTCGGAAATCAGCGGCGGCATGCAGAAGCGGGCCGGCCTGGCGCGCGCCATGGCGCTGGACCCGGAAATCCTGTTCTTCGACGAGCCTTCCGCCGGTCTCGACCCGGTCAGTGCCAAACTGCTGGACGATCTGATCCTGCACCTGCGCGACAGCCTGGGCAGCACGGTCGTCGTGGTCACCCACGAACTGGCTTCCATCTTCGCCATCGGCAACAATTCCGTTTTCCTCGATGCCGAATCGCATACCATGATCGCCTCGGGCGATCCGCGTAAACTGTTGGCCGAGAGCGACGATCCGCGGGTGCTGGCGTTCCTGACCCGCGGCGAAGCCCAAAGCACGGCCGGTACAACGTCCGAACAAGAAACCCAGGCAGGTCCATGGTATTCCGATGAACAAGGCTAATCCCACCCTGATCGGCGGCTTCGTGGTGGGCGGCATCGTGCTGCTGGTGGTTTGCGTGCTGCTGTTCACCCAGCTCAAAGTCAGCGATGCCATGCGGTTCGTGGTTTACTTCAACGAATCCGTGAACGGGCTGAACGTCGGCGCGCCGGTGAAGGTCAAGGGCGTCGCGGTAGGCAATGTCGTCGACATTCGCGTGCTCGCCGACATGGATGGCAGCCGCGTGCTGACACCGGTGGTGATCGAAGTGGACCCTAACAAGATGGTCGACCGCTCCGGCCATGCGTCGAAAAGGCGCAACCGCAGCATCCAGCCATTGATCGAACGCGGACTGCGGGCCCAGCTTCAAGTGCAAAGCCTGGTGACCGGCCAGCTCTACGTTGCCTTGGATTTCCTACCCTACACGCCCGTCAATCTGGTCGGAAGCACCCTGGACTTCCACCCTTATGAGGAAATCCCGGCCATTCCCTCCAGCAAGGAAAAAATCACCAACACCATCGACGAGGTGGTTTCCGAATTCCGCCAACTGCCGCTGCACGAGATCGCGGCCGCGTTGGTCGCTTCCATCCGGCGGGCGGAGGCGCTGCTCAATTCGCCGAAGATCGAGTCGATACTGACCTCGACCGACCAGGCATTGCAACAGGTCAACGCCACTCTCAAGGAATCACGTGCCCGCCTGGAGCCCATGCTCGCCAACCTCGACGGCGCCATCGGCGATCACCGGCGGCTGACCAACGATCTGGACCGCCAGGTTCAGCCGACATTGAAACATCTGGACGAAGCCCTCCTCGCCGCGACCTCCGCCATGCGCCAGATCGACAGCGCCGCCGGCAGCATCAACGATCCGGTGCTCCAGCATACGGTCGATGCGGCGATCGACGAAGTCTCCCAGGCGGCGCGGGCGATCCGGGTGCTGAGCGACTTCATCCAGCGCAACCCGAATGCCTTGATCGTCGGCAAGCAAAACAACGGAGATTGAGCCCGATGCACCGCTACCGCCAGCCGGTTCCCTTCATGCTGCTCACGCTTGCCGCCTTGTCTGCTGGCGGTTGCCTGCGCAGCACCGAACCGGCCAATTTCTACCAGCTGCAGCCGCTCACAGTGTCCCGGCAACAGCCAGCCGATGTGAGGCCGGTGGTCGTCGGCGTCGGGCCGATCAAGCTGGCTTCCTATCTGGACCGGCCCCAGATCGTGGTCGCCGAAGGGCGGAACCGGCTGCAGCTCGACGAATTCCAGCGCTGGTCGGAGCCGTTGCAGGAGAATCTGACCCGGGTCCTGGCGGAAAACCTGTCCCGCCTGCATCCGGCCGACCATGTCATCATTTATCCCTGGCATCGCAACGACGGGCCTGAGCTGCAGCTCGAAGCCCGGATCGACCGCTTCCATACCGACGGCAGCGGCGCCAGCGTCCTGGACGTCGCCTGGAGCATCTCCAGAGGCGGCGCCACCGTCTACCGCAAACGCTCGAACTACCAGGCCGCCGCACAACCGCGCGACACGGAATCGCTGGTTTCGGCGCAGAGCGAACTGCTGGCCGCCTTCGCCCGGGAGGCCGGCAGCGCCCTGGACACCTTCCGCCAACCCTGACCCCGTCCTATGCCTGCAGACCGTTTTTTCGAACGCGCCATCGGCCTCCTGACGATAGGCCTCCTGATCGCCGCCTGCATCAAGATCGTCGCGCCCTTCACCGGTGCCCTGATCTGGTCCACCATCATCGCCGTCGCCGCCTGGCCGGTATTCGAACGTCTGACCCGACGCCTGGGCGGTCGTGCCGGCATCGCCGCCACGCTGATCACCGTCGCGATCCTCCTGGTGATCGCCATGCCGGTGGCCCTGCTGATCAACTCCCTGGCCGAGCATGTACAGGGGGTCCTGCACATCACGGAGGACGTGTCATCGCTCCGCCTTCCCGGCCCGCCCGAGTGGGTGAACCGTGTTCCGCTGGTCGGACCGGAAATCGAATCGCGCTGGCTGGCGGCGGTCGAAAATCTCGAAACGACCCTGACGAAGATCCGCCCCTGGATCGGCAAGGCCGCTACCTGGACGGTCAGCCAGGGCGCCCATCTCACCTTGTCCCTGCTCGAATTCCTGCTCGCCACCGTGCTCGCCGGCTTCCTGTTCGTGCACGGGAAATCGCTCGCCGGCCTGCTCGAACGGTTTGCATCCGCCATCGCGGGAGAAAGCGGAGCGGGACTGGTGCACACCGCCGGACTGACGATTCGCAGCGTCACCATCGGAGTGATGGGAACGGCGTTGATCCAGTCGGTGCTGACCGCACTCGGTTTGCTGCTGGCGGGCGTACCGGGCGCACTGCTGCTCTGGTTTGCCAGTTTCCTGCTGGCCACGCTGCAGCTCGGCACCGCGCTGGTGTGGATTCCGGCGGCGATATGGCTGGAAATTCAGGACCAGACCGGCTGGACGATTTTTCTGGTGGTCTGGGGGTTGTTCGTCAACACCATCGACAATTTCATCAAGCCCTATCTGATTGCCCAAGGCAGCGGCACGCCGCTGGCGATCGTGTTCCTGGGCGTGATCGGCGGGATGCTGGCCTGGGGCTTCATCGGCATCTTCATCGGCTCTACCCTCCTGGCCGTGAGCCATGCGCTGCTGAAAGCCTGGCTCGATGCCAAGCGTGAACCCGGCTAGGGCCGCATCCGTCCAGCGAGCAATCCGCGGCCAGACTGGCCATCGATGTCTCCCGGCCATAACCCCGTCGCCGGGAGACCGCGTTCAGGCAAGGATCGATTCGTAGCAACCCGGAGAATATCTAGAGTGCATCGGGGAAACCTTCTGTAAAAAACCTACCCGAATGCTGTAGATTGTCTCCATTCCCTCGCCTTGGATTTGTTCAGGTGCACCGATGGTCAACTACGCAATCATCGTAACCGCCGCTCTCGCCGGCATCGTCCTGGTCGACGATGACCCCACCTCGGTATCGGTCGAGGAATGGATTCTTTTCGCCGTGATGATCTATGCCGCGTCATCTTTCATGCGGTTGTATCGGCGGTAAGCACGTCGAAACGCGCAGAGGGTACTACCGCTTTTCCAACTCCGATATCAGCCGCAACGCCTCCATGGCCTGCTTCATGGAGAGGGGTTCATCGATTCCCGGTTCGAACGCCATGCGGACGATTTCCCCCTTCATCGCGATCAGCGCCGCCTCGGCAGTCTCACCGCGCATCCCGCCGTCCGTTTCCCTTCGCCAAGCACTGCCGTCCTCTACCAGACCCAGTGCAAGCAGAAATTCCTCCGTATTCATATGGCTCCCCAGCTCAGGATCACCTTGGCCCCCGGAACGCCACCCGTCCGGATAGTCCCATCATATTCCGCTGCGGCGCCTGAATGAAGAAAACGGGGTCTGGAACCACGCCAGCGACACTGGCTCCGGTTCAAAGAAAATCAAAGAGCCGTCGGGTCGTGGCTTCAATGGATCCGGTCCGGCTGCCCGGGTGACTGCGCTGCCATTACGAGCTGCGCCAAAAGGTCATTCGCTATGGCTTCCCATTTCTGGCATGCGTCAAACAGCTTGCGGATCTGACGACGGCATTCCTCCAGTTCCAGCAGCGCGGCATCGGTCTGATCCTGGGCCTTGTCAGCCAGTTCCTGGGCGCGTTTGGCTTGTTCGGTGAACATTAGCAACGACTCCATCGCGATGCTGAGCTGCTCTCGCTCTGAAACATTGGCAACCGCATCCGGGGACAGCTTCAGCACACTCGCGAGGATTACGGCCGTGCTTTCGGTGCTCTCGGTCATGGCATTTTTCTCCATTCGGACAAAATTACGGCGGGCTCATTAACGGGGGTCACTTGCCCTAATCATCAGATAAGCAAGAATCCGTCCAGATGGCAAACCCGCCGGAATGCCCATTCCGGCCAGTTCCCACCGTGTCAGCAGCCCCACCAAGGCGCCGAAGCAAGCCTCCGTTTGTCAGCTTTCCCTCAGGTCGGACAGATAGAGAACGCGTTCTCACGGAAAACCATCGAGCCGAGACATTTCTCGAACGCCTTCGGCCGCATCTCGCGGGGGCTATGTTGCAGGATCAGGGACAAATCTCCCCGGACTTCGCCCACGATCGACAGGAACTCAACCACATTCGGCAGCCCCGCAGTCCACTTAATTGCACAGGGTTAGACCGGCGAAAGGAATCTAGACGGCGAACCTGCGGCGATCGCAGAAACTGTAGACGCATGAAAAAGCCCGCGTGGTGCGGGCTTCGTGGACGTTGGTGGACGTCCTTGGATGTTCGGATGGTGCCGGGAGTCGGAATCGAACCGACACAGTGTTTCCACTACCAGATTTTGAGTCTGGCGCGTCTACCAGTTTCGCCATCCCGGCAATCAAGATCCTTAAGTATAAGGAACTTCCAGGCTCGGCGCCAGCTCCCGTCGTTTGGCCTCCCTTGAATTCTGTTAACATGAGGCGATGTTGAAAAGTGAGTTCCATTACGACCTGCCCGAAACACTGATCGCCCAATCGCCACTGCCGGAACGGTCCAGCAGCCGCCTGCTCTGCCTCGAGGGCGCGACCGGCGCTCTGGAAGACAAGGTCTTCCGCGATCTCGAGAGGCTCTTGCGCCCGGGCGACCTTCTCGTGTTCAACGATACCCGCGTGCTCCCTGCACGCCTTTTCGGCCGCAAGGAAACCGGCGGCGCCGTGGAGATATTGCTGGAGCGACTCCTCGGCGAGCGGCTCATGCTCGCACAGGTGCGGGCCAGCAAGTCGCCGAAGCCCGGCACTTGGATTTTCCTGGAAGCAGGCCACCGGGCGATGGTGCTCGGACGCGACGGCGATCTGTTCCGTCTCGAACTGGCTGGAGAAGAACTGCTCCAGGCCGTGCTCGAGCGAATCGGCCACATGCCCCTGCCGCCCTATATCACCCGCCCCGATACGTCTGCCGATCTCGACCGCTACCAGACGGTGTACGCGGCGAGGCCGGGAGCGGTAGCCGCCCCGACGGCAGGCTTGCATTTCGATGCAGACCTGCTGGAGCGGCTCGGCGAGGCCGGCGTGGACACGGCTCGGGTGACTCTCCATGTCGGAGCCGGCACCTTCCAACCCGTGCGCGTCGAGAACCTCGAGGATCACCGCATGCACGCCGAGTATTGCGAAGTGGGGCCCGACGTGGTCGAAGCCGTGAGGCGCGCCCGCAGCCGGGACGGCCGGGTGATCGCGGTCGGTACCACTTCAATGCGCAGCCTGGAGACTGCGGCGAGTTGCGGTGAGTTGCGGCCCTATGCCGGCGACACCGCCCTGTTCATCAAGCCCGGATTCCGGTTCAACTGTGTCGATGCGCTGGTCACCAATTTTCACCTCCCGGAATCGACCTTGCTCGTCCTGGTCTGTGCCTTCGCTGGCTATCGCGAAACGCTCGCCGCCTACCGCCATGCGGTTAGTCAGTCCTATCGCTTTTTCAGCTACGGCGACGCGATGTTCGTAAGCCCGAAAGAGCCCGCGGCCGGCCGATGACGACAGAATTCGCGCCGAATTTCGTCCTGCACGAACGCCTTGCGCAGGATTGCCTTCTGCTCGGCCGGTTCCCTCTCTGCCGGCTGCTGCGGATGAATGACAGCAGCTATCCTTGGTTCATCTTGGTGCCGGAGCGCGCCGGCATCCGCGAGGTCTACCAACTCGCCGAGCCGGACCGCGTCCGTCTCTGGGAGGAATCGGCCGAACTATCGACACTGCTGGCCGACATCTACCGGCCGGACAAGCTCAATGTCGCCGCGATCGGCAACCTGGTACCGCAGCTGCACATTCACCACATCGTGCGATACCGGGACGACCGCGCCTGGCCGGGCGTGGTATGGGGCCGTTTCGATCCCGTGCCCTACGCCGACCCCTTCGATGGCAGACTGCGGGAACTGCTGGAACGGTTGCCCCGGTTCGCGGCGAATCCGCTGCCGTGAACTGCCGGCCGGGCTGCGGCGCCTGCTGCATCGCCATCTCGATTTCCAGTCCGATACCGGGTATGCCCCAGGGCAAAGCCGCCGGGGTTCCCTGCGTCCAACTCCGCGACAACATGGAGTGTGCCATCTTCGGAAAACCCGAGCGTCCCGGCTGTTGTTCCGGCCTTCAGCCTTCAGCCGAAATGTGTGGAGACGACCACCTGTATGCCATGGCTTCGCTGGCATGGCTCGAGCGGGCCACTCTGCCCGCCTGTAAGGATTGATCCCGCGAGATGCCTTGAGCAACGCTCCCCCGCATGGGCTAACATAGTCCCAGGGAGTTCCCCGTTGCCAGGGAGCAAATCGTGAGAATGAGGCCGTTCGTTCCGGGTATACAACGAGGCGCGGTATTACTCCTGTTGACCTTGGTGGAACTGGCCTCGCCGTCCGGGGTTTCGGCTGGCGCCTGGGAGGGCTATGGCCGCAGCGTGCCCAAGCCCCGCTATGAACAGGACGAAGGAGCGAATTTTCAGTATAGATTCGGTGTGCACGAAGCCTTTACGCCCTACCGGGACCCGGACAGGAGCGAAGCCGAATCCCTGCCCGATCCGCTGCTCGATCCCGCCTTCAGCAGCTACCGGCTGATCGTCATCGTCAACAAAGCCGACGACGCGTTCTGGGGCAGAAGCCAGACCCTGCGGGTCTACCGGCGGGGAGAGGGGCTCATCTACTACTGGCTGATATCCACCGGCATCCCCGGATTCGAAACGCCTTCCGGCTATTTCATCCCCCAGGGCTTCTCTTACCGGCATTGGTCCGGCCCTTACGATGCGCCGATGCTCTGGTCGGTGTTCTTCACCGGCGGTGTTTCCCTGCATTCCTCGCTGGATCGCGATGCGCTGTACCAGTTGGGGCGGGCCGCCGACTCGCACGGCTGCGTTCATGTCGAGGACCATCGCGCCGAGGAACTCTACCATCTCGTCGGCCAGAGCGGATACGGCTTGATCGACCAGATCGGCCGTCATAACGGGCGCCCTGTGCGAGCGGGAAAAGCCCGGAAAAAAATCAGTGGCTACCGGACGCTCATCATCGTTGCACCGACGGCGCACTATTCACAGGCCGGCGAAATCTCCGATTCCAGCCAGCCCGAGGAACCCGCAGAACCCGCCGGCGCCGTGCAGGCGCCGCCCGAACCCGACGCGCGGGACACGCCCGACCCGCCGGCAAACTATCTCGACCTCTTCTGAAAACAAAGAGGCCGCGCAAGGCGGCCTCCGGGAAGCGGGACGGCTCCGACTCAGGGCCGGTTATCGACCAGCCCTTCCTTCTCGGGCAGCAGCAGATCGGCCCGGCTTACGCCCAGCGCCAGCACGACGGGGCAGGCGACCAGCACCGAGGAATAGATGCCGAATACGATGCCGATGGTCAGCGCCAGGGCGAAGTTGTGCAGGGCGTCGCCGCCGAAAAAGAACATCGCCAGCACCATCAGCTGCGTCATGGAATGGGTGATGATGGTGCGGGACATGGTGGCGGTGATGGCGTTGTCGATGACCTCCGTCACCGCCGCCTTGCGCATCTTGCGGAAGTTCTCCCGGACCCGGTCGAACACCACCACGGACTCGTTCACCGAGTAGCCCAGGATAGCGAGCACGCCGGCAAGCACGCTGAGCGTGAATTCCCACTCGAAGAAGGCGAACATCCCCAGGATGATGACGATGTCGTGCATGTTGGCGATCATCGCCGCGACGGCGAACCGCCAGGCGAACCGCATCGCCAGATAGGCCATGATGCCGGCGGCCACCAGCATGAGCGCCAGTCCACCGCTTTCATACATTTCCTTGCCGACCTGCGGCCCGACGAACTCGACGCGCTTGAGTTCGGCCGTCCCGTCCTGGGCCTTGAGCGCCGAGAATATCTGGTCGCTCTGCCTGGCGCCGGTATCCTCTTGCAGCGGCAGGCGAATCAGGACGTCGCGGGAAGTGCCGAAATTCTGCACGGCGGCTTCGGCGATCTGTTGCTCCTCCAGCGTCTTGCGTATCGCTTCGAGGTCGGCGGGCTGGGCATAGCGGACTTCCATCAGGATGCCGCCGGTGAAGTCGATGCCCAGGTTGAGGCCTTTGAACCCCAATGCCAGGACCGCGAGAATGAAGGTCACCAAGGAGATGGTCGTTGTGAGCCTCCCGTAGCGCATGAAAGGGATGTCACGCTTGATCTTGAAGAATTCCATGGCTGCTATCCTCAGACTGCGATCTTGACCAGCTTGCGCTGCCGGCCATAGGTGAAGTTGACCAGCGCCCTGGACACCAGAACGGCGCTGAACATGGAGGTCAGGATGCCAATGCACAGTACCAGCGCGAAGCCGCGCACGGGACCTGCGCCCAGCAGGAACAGGGCGACGCCGGCCACGAAGGTCGTGACGTTGGAGTCCAGAATCGTGGCGAAAGCGCGTTCATAGCCTGCATGGATGGCGGCGTGGGGCGTGCTTCCCACCCGCAGTTCCTCGCGGATGCGTTCGTTGATGAGCACGTTCGCGTCGATAGCCATGCCCACGGTCAGAGCGATACCGGCCAAACCCGGCAGAGTCAGGGTTGCCTGCAGCAGGGAGAGCACGGCGACCAACAGAAGTACGTTCGTACCCAGCGCCAGGATGGAGAACATGCCGAACGCCCGGTAATAGAGAATCATGAACACCGCGATGGCGATGAACCCGTAGCCGTTGGACTTGACGCCGCGGTCGATGTTTTCCTTGCCCATGCTGGGGCCGACGGTGCGCTCCTCGACGATGTCCACCGGCGCGGCCAGGGCGCCCGCCCGCAGCAAGAGGGCCAGGTTCCGCGCCTCCTCGGTGCTGTCCAGGCCGGTGATCTGGAAGCGCTTGCTGAAGCGGTCGCGGATGGTGGCGATGTTGATGACTTCTTCGACCTTCTTCTTGGTCGTCACCTTCTGGCCATTGACCTCTTTAGTCTCGGACTTGTTCTCGATGTAGACCACCGCCATGGCGCGGCCGACATTTTCGCGGGTGGTGTCGCCCATCTTCTTGGCGCCCACGCTGTTGAGCGTGACGTAGACCGCAGGCTGGCCACCCTGCTGGTCGATGCCGGAAGCCGCGTCCACGACCTGATCGCCGGTGACGATGATCTTGCGTTCGAGCAGGACCGGACGGTTCTGGCGGTCGCGATAGAGGTGCGAGCCCAAGGGCGCTTTCTCGCCCTCGGCCGGCACCGGATGTTCGTTGTCGACGAGCCGGAACTCCAGGGTCGCCGTGGCGCCGAGAATTTCCTTGGCCCGCGCGGTGTCCTGGACGCCGGGCAACTGGACCACGATGCGATCCTCACCCTGCTGCTGGATCACGGGCTCGGCCACGCCGAGTTCGTTGACGCGGTTGCGCAGCGTCGTCGTGTTCTGGGCCACGGCGAAGCGCTTGATCTCACGCCGCTCGACTTCGGACAAGCGCCCTTCGAGCAGATTTTCGCTATCCTTGACGTCGATTTGTAACCCGCGCAGTTCGCGCTTCAGCAGTACCTGCGCCTGCGACAGGGTATTGGAATCCGGCAGCCGGACCTGGATCACACCGTTCTGTTTTTCCACCGACTGGTAACGGATCTTGTTTTCGCGCAGCAGGCTGCGGGCGTCTTCCGCGTAGCGGTCTTCCGCCTGCTTGACCGCGGCGTCCATGTCGACCTGCAGCAGGAAATGCACGCCGCCCCGCAAGTCGAGGCCCAGATACATGGGCTTGGCGCCAAACGCGCGCAGCCAGGACGGCGTCGACGGCGCCAAGTTCAGAGCCACGGTGTAGGCCTCCCCCAGTTTCTCGTTCAGCACGTCGGATGCCTTGAGCTGCGAATCGGTATCGCTGAACCGGATCAGCATCCGCTTGTCGGCCATCTCTAAGGCTTTTGCCTTGAGCCCGACGGCATCCAGCAGGCCCTGCACCTGCACCTTCAGGCTGTCGTCGACTTTCGCCGCACGAACCGCCGACAACTGAACGGATGGGTCTTCACCGAAAAAATTGGGCAGCGCGTAAATGATCCCGAGGATCAACACGGCTGCGACCATCAGGTTTTTCCATAAGGGAAAACGGTTTCGCATGCTCGGAACCTATTTGGAAACGGGAGTATCCGGCGGATTGGCACATCCGCCGGAGAGGCGGGTTTACTTGGATTCGGGTTTGCGCTTGGCCGCTTTGTAAGTGCCCTTGGGCATGAGCGAGGCCACGGCGTTGCGCTGTACGCAGATCTGGACGTTTTCGGCCACTTCCAGCGTGACGAAATTATCGTCGACCTCGACCACCCGGCCCAGAACCCCCCCCGTCGTGACCACTTCAACCCCCTTGACGAGCGACTGCAGCAGCTTCTTGTGTTCCCTCTGGCGGCGGTTCTGCGGCAGCACGAACAGCAGGAAGAACACGGCAAGAACGGCCATGGGCAGAATCAAACCCGCGGCCCCGGGTTCCTGCGCCGCTGGAGCGGCCTCCGCCAAGGCGTCGGCAATAAAGAAACTCATGGTCAACCTCTAGTTCTTATTTGACGAATTCAAAGTTGCGCATTATCACACAAATGCGTTACCCGTGGAGCGGAGGGCATGGAATCGCTCGACGAACCGCTCGAGGGTTCGTTCCTCGATGGCAGCCCGCAGACCTGCCATCAGTTCCTGGTAATAGAACAGGTTGTGGATGGTGTTCAGACGCGCCCCGAGAATCTCGCCACAACGGTCGAGATGGCGCAGATAGGCACGGGAATAGTGACGGCAGGTGTAGCAGCCGCACTCCTCGTCAATCGGCCGCAGATCGTCCCGATACTGGGCGTTGCGGATACGGACCGCCCCGAAGCGGGTGAAAAGATGGCCGTTGCGTGCATTGCGGGTCGGCAGCACGCAGTCGAACATGTCGATGCCGCGCGTCACCGCGTTGACGATGTCTTCCGGCGTGCCCACCCCCATCAAATAACGAGGACGCTCGGCGGGCATCTGCGGCATCAGCGCCTCCAGTACCCGCTGGCGGTCCTCCTTGGGCTCTCCAACCGAAAGGCCGCCGATCGCGTAGCCGTCGAAGCCGATCTCCTGCAAACCCGCGATCGAACGGGCCCGCAGGTCTTCGTACATGCCGCCCTGGACGATGCCGAACAGGGCGGAAGGGTTATCCGCGTGCGCCGCCTTGCTGCGCTCCGCCCAGCGCAGGGAGAGTTCCATCGAGCCGCGCGCCTCGCCGTATTCCGCCGGGTATGGCGTACATTCATCGAAGATCATCACGATGTCCGAGCCCAGCGCGCGCTGGACGGCCATGGACTCTTCCGGCCCCATGAAGACGGGGCTCCCGTCGATGGGCGAGCGAAACAGCACGCCCTGCTCGCTGATCTTGCGCATCGCACCCAGGCTGAACACCTGGAAGCCGCCCGAGTCGGTAAGGATCGGTCCGTCCCAGTGCATGAACCCGTGCAGGTCGCCGTGGGCCCGGATGATGTCCACGCCCGGACGCAGCATCAGATGGAAGGTATTGCCGAGGATGATCTCCGCCCCGCTGTCACGCAGCTCCTCGGGTGTCATGGCCTTGACCGTGCCGTAGGTGCCCACCGGCATGAAAGCCGGCGTCTGCACGCGGCCGCGCGGAAACGAAAGCTCACCCCGGCGAGCCGGACCGTCGCAGCATTTGACAGCGAATTCCATGGATTCTCTGGCCAGAATGAAAAAAGCCGGCCTGAACGTAAACGCGTCAAGGCCGGCTTTAGGGATCTTCAAATTGGTGCCGATGGTCGGACTTGAACCGACACGACTTGCGTCACCACCCCCTCAAGATGGCGTGTCTACCAATTCCACCACATCGGCAGGCTGTTCGGGAACGGACGTTATTGTGCAGGCGGTGCCGGCACGTCGGATCCGCTCTTGGCGGGCTCCGGAGCCACCACTGGCATGTCCGGCTGGGACTGCTGGGCAGCGGGAACGTCCATAATGTCGAGCCGCTTATTATCCACATGCCCAGACAGATAAGCAAGCGTCAGGCTCGTTCCAAAAAACAGGGTGGCCAGAATGGCCGTGGTCCGCGACAGGAAGGACGCCGCGCCGCGCGCGCCGAACAGGCTGCCGGACGAGCCTCCGCCGAAACCGGCACCGGCATCCGCCCCGCGCCCCTGTTGCAGCAGCACCAGCCCAACGATACTCAAGGCGAGCAAAACATGAAAGACAGTCAACGCTTGAATCATAAAAAGCACCTAAACTGAAACTGAATGACAGATCGACAGAAATGCCCGCGCATCGAGCGAGGCGCCGCCGATCAGGCCACCATCGATATCGGGCATCGCAAACAATTCGGCGGAATTCTCGGGCTTCACGCTTCCACCATAAATAATCTGTACCGCTTGAGCCACCTCCGGATTCCACCGGGCGATCAAGCTCCGGATGTGATAGTGCACTTCCTGAGCTTGGCCGGTGGTCGCGCTGCGCCCCGTCCCCACCGCCCAGACCGGCTCGTACGCAATCACCGCGTGCTCCAGGGACTGGACGCCGGCGAATTCGAACACGGTGTCGATCTGTGCCCCGATCACCGCAAGAGTCCTGCCCTGCTCCCTCTGCTCCAGCGTTTCGCCGACGCAGAGGATCGGTTTCAGATGGCCCTGGATCGCCTGTTCGTAACGGGACGCCACCAGTTCGTTCGATTCGCCATAGAGCAGGCGCCGTTCCGAGTGCCCGACGATGGCCAGTTCACACCCGAACTCGCGCAGCATGCCTGCCGATATCTCGCCGGTGAACGCCCCGGAGTTGTGGTCCGCGACGTTCTGAGCGCCCAGCATCACCTTGGTGCCCTTGAGCGTCTCGGATGCCTGGGGGATGTAAACGAACGGCACGCACACCCCGACTTCCGCCTTGCAGTCTCCGATGCCGGACAGGATGTCGTTCAGCAGGCGAGCCACGCTTGCGCTCCTGCCGTTCATCTTCCAGTTTCCAATCACCAGAGGACGACGCATCGATCCGGGCTCCTCGGAAAAATCGATCGATTATACCTTCGGCCAAGACCTTTTCAATGCCGGACCATCATCCCAAGCCTTCCTACCCGACCCACCGCCTGGCGTTGCGGAACATTCGCATCCACGGACCGTATTCGCCCCACCCTCTGGCCCGCCAGGAATTCTGCACGCTGCGGAAGCAGCGCTCCGGATGCGGCATCATGATGGTGAAGCGCCCGTCCGGCGTGGTCAGACCGGTGACACCGCGGGGCGAGCCGTTAGGATTGAATGGGAACGCTTCGCTAATCCGGTCGTAGTTGTCGACGAAGGCCACCGCCACGAGTTGGCCCCCATTGCCTGCTCCGGCACGGGACTCGACACGGCCCTCGCCGTGCGAGACCACGACCGGCAGCCGCGACCCCGCCATGCCATCGAAGAAGATCGAGCGGGAGGGCTGGATTTCCACCATGGCGACCCGCGCCTCGTACTGCTCGGAACGGTTGCGGACGAAGCGCGGCCAGTTCTCGGCCCCTGGGATCAGTTCGTGCAACTGCGAAAGCATCTGGCAGCCGTTGCAGACCCCGAGTCCGAAGGTATCCTCCCGCCGGAAGAAGGCCGAAAATTCGTCCCTGAGCCGTGCGTTGTAGAGAATCGACTTGGCCCAGCCGCCGCCCGCACCGAGCACATCGCCGTAGGAAAATCCGCCACAGGCCGCCAGCCCCCGGAAATCCGTCAGGCCGATCCGGCCTTCCGCCAGATCGCTCATGTGCACGTCGACGCAGGCAAAGCCCGCGGCGTCGAACGCCGCCGCCATTTCCAAGTGACCGTTGACACCCTGCTCGCGCAGTATCGCCATCCGCGGTCGTGACAGATTGAGATAGGGGGCCGCCACATCGGCGTTGGGGTCGAAGCTCAGCTTGGCGTGCAAGCCGGGGTCGCTGTCATCGAAGAGGGATTCATACTGCTGCCGTGCGCAATCCGGATTGTCCCGCAGCGCCTGCATGCGGTAGCTGGTCTCGGACCAAATCCCTTGCAGTTCGGCGCGACCGGCGCTGAACACCGGCACGCCGCCATGATGCACTACGATCCGGCTGTCCGAACGCGGCGCACCGACTACCCGGCTGCAGGCACCCAGGCCGGCATCCTCTAGCCGCACCATGACAGCGGGCAGGTCATCGCTGGCCACCTGGATAACCGCGCCCAGCTCTTCTGCAAAAGCCGCCGCCACCGGATCTCCGAGGTGATCGAGGTGCAGGTCGATACCGGTCCTCGCGGCGAAGGCCATCTCCACCACCGTGGCGAACAGGCCGCCGTCGGAACGGTCGTGGTAGGCGAGGATCAGCCCATCCGAGTTGAGCAACTGCACCGCCCCGAAAAATGTCCGGAACAAGGCCGGATCGTCCAGATCCGGGCAAACCTCGCCCATTTGTCCATAAACCTGGGCCAGCGCCGATCCGCCCAAGCGGTTACGCCCATGACCCAGATCGATCAGAACCAGCACCGAGCCGCCGGCGTCGAGCCGTAATTCCGGCGTCAGCGTCCGCCGCACGTCGGTCACCGGCGCGAATGCCGACACGATCAGCGACAGCGGCGAAGCCATGGCCACATCCTTGCCGCCCTCGCGCCATACGGTGCGCATCGACAGCGAATCCTTGCCAACGGGGATGGCGACACCCAGCGCCGGACACAGATCCAGACCCACCGCACGTACGGTATCGAACAAGCGGGCATCTTCGCCGGGAGCACCGGCCGCGGCCATCCAGTTCGCTGACAGCTTGACGTCCCCCAGCGAGGCGATCGGGGCCGCCAGGATGTTGGTCAACGCCTCCCCCACCGCCATGCGCCCGGACGCCGGAGCGTCGATCACGGCCATGGGCGAACGTTCGCCCATGGCCATAGCCTCGCCGGTGACTGCGCGGAAACCCGATGCCGTCACTGCCACGTCCGCTACGGGCACCTGCCAGGGGCCGACAAGCTGGTCCCGCGCTACCAGGCCGCCCACGGAGCGGTCACCGATGTGGATCAGGAAACTCTTGTCGGCCACCGCCGGCAGACTCAGCACCCGCTTGACGGCGTCGCGCCAGTCGAAGCCGGCGAAATCCAGTGGCTTCGTCGCCGCCGGAAGCCGGGCGACGTCACGCAGCATCCTGGGAGGTTTGCCGAACAGCAGGGACATCGGAATTGCCACCGGATGGTTGGCGAACTGCAGGTCGTTGACCACCAGGTCTTCGTCCGCCGTCGCATGGCCGATCACCGCGAACGGACAGCGCTCGCGTTCGCACAACGCCTGGAAGCGTTCCAGCCGCTCCGGTCGCAGGGCGAGCACGTAGCGCTCCTGGGACTCGTTGCACCAGAGCTGCATCGGCGAGAGGCCCGGCTCCGCGCTCGGAACGTTGCGCAGCTCGAAACGCCCGCCCCGTCCGCTGTCGTGGATGATTTCCGGAACCGCGTTGGACAGCCCTCCGGCGCCGACATCGTGGATCGACAGAATCGGGTTGTCCTCGCCGAGGGCAACGCAATGATTGATGACTTCCTGGCAGCGCCGCTCCATCTCAGGGTTGTCGCGCTGCACCGAAGCGAAGTCGAGGTCTTCGGCACTTTCGCCGGAGGCGACCGAGGAGGCGGCACCGCCGCCCAGACCGATCAGCATGGCCGGACCGCCCAGCACCACGATGGGGGCGCCCGGCAGGATTTCCGATTTGCCGAGATTGACTTCGCGGATGTTGCCCACGCCACCGGCGAGCATGATCGGCTTGTGGTAGCCGTACAGGCTCGCGCCATCCGGCGACAACTGCTGGAAGGTTCGGAAATAGCCGCACAGGTTGGGGCGGCCGAATTCGTTGTTGAACGCGGCACCGCCGATCGGCCCCTCCAGCATGATCTGCAGCGGCGAGGCGATGCGGCCGGGCTTGCCACTGTCGGTCTCCCAGGGCTGGATGAAATCCGGGATGCGCAGATGCGAGACCGAGAAGCCGCACAACCCTGCCTTGCTGTGCGAACCGCGTCCGGTCGCGCCTTCGTCGCGGATTTCGCCGCCGACGCCGGTGGCGGCGCCCGGGAAGGGCGAGATCGCGGTCGGATGATTGTGGGTCTCGACCTTCATCACCAGATGGGCCGGCTCTTCCCGGTAGCCGTAGGCGAAGCTGCCGGGCTCACGGAGCAGCACCTCGGCCCGCGCCCCTCGCACCACCGCGGCGTTGTCGCTGTAGGCCGAGACGATGCCCTCGGGACTCGCCTGGCTGGTGTTGCGGATCATGCCGAACAGAGTCTGATCCTGCGCCTCGCCGTCGACCCGCCATTGCGCGTTGAATATCTTGTGGCGGCAATGCTCCGAATTCGCCTGGGCGAACATCATCAGCTCGATGTCGCTAGGGTTGCGCGACATCGCCCGATAGCTGTCCTCCAGATAATCCAGCTCGTCTTCCGACAGAGCCAGCCCCAGGGCGGCATTGGCCTTGACCAGCGCCCACCGGCCTTCCTGCATGAGCGGAACGTACTGCAGCGGCTCCGGTTCGCGGTGGCGGAACAGCATTTCTTCCTGCCCGCGGCTGAGGACGGTCTGCGTCATGCGATCGTGCAGAAGCGCCCTGACGGCGTCGCGCTGCGTCGAGGACAACTCGCCGTCGAGCTGCAGCGCGTAGGCGATACCGCGCTCGACCCGGCAGACCGCCTCCAGACCGCAGCGGCGGACGATCTCGGTCGCCTTGCTGGACCAGGGCGAAATCGTCCCGATCCGCGGCGTCACCAGGAAGGTTTCCCCCGCCTCCGGCTCGCTCTCGACTGTCCCGTAATGCAAGACTTGCCGCAGCAGCCGGCTCTCGGCTTCGTCCAGGTCGCGCGCCAGCTCCGCGAAATGGACGAATCTGGCGTCGACCTTGCGGACGACCGGAGCGACGGCGCGCAGGGAAGCCAGCAGGCGGTTGGCACGAAAAACGGACAAGGCCGATGGCCCCGGAATACAGACAACCATGGCTATGGCTCGCAGACTGTACAAAAAATGATATCCGCCTTATTCGGCGGGCTTGAGAGACTCTTCCGACTTCCCGGCGTCGCCCTCATTGCCGGACGCCGGCGGAGTGCTTGCGGACTTCTGGAACTGCGCGTGTATCGTCTTCAGCAGTTCGAGCCCCAGCCCCGATTGCTGCGGGTCGTCCCGGCCATCGGTCACGAAAACCTGGGTGATCTTGCCCTTCTGCTCGACATGGACCCGGAACGCCGACGCCGTGTTGTCGCTGCTGCCGCCGAACAAGCCGGAGAACAGCCCCACGTCTTCCGGAGCGCGCTGACCGGTGCCGTTGTAATAGACCTCAAATATGCCTTTCGCCTGGTCCTCCCCGACCACTTCGAGCTTGGCCCGGCCAAGGGCGCGGTTGACCGAGCGCCAGGCGTCCTCGAACGGCGCTTCGACCTCGATCAGGGGTACGTCGCTCAGGTCCTGGGCCAGCGTGGTCTTCGGATCCGGCTCCTCGGGCTCGGGTTCGGAAGCGGCCCGCGGAGCCGAGTCCTCCTTCGGCTGGAGGGCTTCCGCCTGGGCAGCGGAAGTCACCGCCCCTTCGATGGTCGACGAGCTCAGGTCCGGCGGAATTTCCAGCGGCGGAATTTCCGAATGATAGCGGTACTGCTTCTGCTTGTCCGGGAACAGGCTGGCGATATAGGTACAGCCGCCCAGCAGCCAGAGCGCACTGCCGAGAGCCACCCACCTCAATGCATTGCCCATGGAATGCCCCTCAGATCACGCCGGCCTGGCGCAAGGCTTGGCGCACCGCATCCTGGCACGACGCGTCCAGCCAGGTCAGCGGCAGGCGGATACCCTCCTGGATCAATCCCATTTCGTGCAACGCCCACTTCGCAGGTATGGGATTGGACTCGATGAACAGATCGCGGTGCAGGGCTTCGAGCCGGCGGTTGAACGCCTCGGCGCTGGCCCGGTCTCCGGCGATGGCCGCCCGACACATTTCGTGCATGAGCCTCGGCGCCACGTTGGCCGTGACGGAAATCACGCCGTTACCGCCCCTCAGACAGAATTCGCAAGCCGTCGCGTCATCACCGGAATACAAGGCGAAGCCCTCGTGGCACAGTGCCCGGATCTCGGCCAGCCGTTCGAGCTTGCCGGTCGCTTCCTTGATGCCTACGATGCCTGGAACCTGCGCCAGCCGCCCCACGGTTGCCGGCAGCATATCGCAGCCGGTGCGGCCGGGCACGTTGTAAAGGATCTGCGGAATGTCCACCGCCTCGGCCACCGCCCGGTGATGCCGGTACAGGCCCTCCTGAGTCGGCTTGTTGTAATACGGTGTGACGAGCAGGCAGGCATCCGCGCCAACGGCCTTGGCCTTGGCGGTCAGGCTGATGGCCTCGGTTGTCGCATTCGCGCCGGTACCGGCGATGACCGGGACTCTGCCGGCGACCTGCTCCACCACCAAACGGATGACTTCGGTATGTTCTTCTTCGTCCAGTGTCGCCGATTCACCGGTCGTCCCCACCGCCACGATGGCATCCGTTCCCTGTTCGATGTGGAACTCGACGAGTCGCCTCAGGCCGGGGATGTCCAGTCCCCCGTCGGGCTCCATGGGAGTTGCCAGGGCAACGATACTGCCTTGAATCATTCGATGCGTCCGCTAAAAAATGTCGATGGTAGCGTGTCGCCCATATCGCTGACAACACGGGGAAAGGGATTCCGGAACGGCTTGGAACATGCTCCGGACGAAGTGATCAGACCGCTACTCCTGAACCGTGGCCAAGGACAGCCGGTTGACCCCGGCCTTGTGGGCGGCGGCCAGCACCTTGGCGACGACGGCATAGGACACCGCCTGGTCGGCGTGGACGATGTACAGGCCTTCCGGATTCTGCTGCACCGCTTCCCGGAGCTTGGCTTCCAACTGCGCCAGATCGGCGATCTCGGTCTTGTCCAGCACGATGCGCCCCTGGGCGTCGATGCCGATCGGGGTCGATTTGTTGTCGTCCGAGGCGGCCACCGCGCCGGTCTTGGGCAGGTTGACGTTCATGCTCTGGGTCAGCAGCGGCGCCGTCACCAGGAACACGATCACCAGCACCAGCATGACGTCGACCAGCGGGGTGACGTTGATCTCGCTCATCACTTCGTCGTTGTCGCCCCCGGTTTTCATGGCCATGGCGGTCTCCTTCAGCGGTTGGCGGTTTCGGCGCTGACCAGGTGCAGGAAGTCTTCGGCGAAGATTTCCAGCGCCTGCTGCCGGCGGCGCGATTGCCGCATCAGAAAGTTGTAGGCCAGCACGGCGGGCACCGCGACGGCGATGCCGATGGCGGTGGCGATCAGCGCCTCGCCGATCGGGCCGGCCACCACTTCCAGGCTGGCCTTGCCGCTTTTGCTGATGTCCTGCAGGGCCCGCATGATGCCCCAGACGGTCCCGAACAGCCCCACGAAAGGCGCGGTGGAACCGATGCTGGCAAGCACCGTGAGTCCGATGTCCGACAGCCGCGATTCGCGCTCGAGCTGGCGTTTGAGCTTGCGTTCCAGGGTGGCGAGCAGATCGCCCCGGTATTTGAGGGCCGGCGGATGACTCTGTCCGGCGCTGTCGAGCACTTCGAAGCCGGCGCCGACGAGCCGGACGACGGGAGCGGTCTTGCCGGCGGCGATTTCCCCCCGAGCCTCGTCGAGGCTGGAGGCGCTCCAGAACCGTTCTTCGAAACTCCGGTTGGCGAGGCTCTGCCGCCAGTACTGCCAAACTTTGAGAACGATGAGCGTCCAGGTGAGGACGGAAAAGGCAATCAGGACCCAGAGGGTGGCATTGATGATGAGGGTGGAGGAATCGGTAACCATGATTGCGACCGGCTAGGGTTAATGGGAGAGTGAAAATTCCAGCGGCACCACGACCCAGCTTGCCACCGCCTTGCCGCCCTTGGTGGCCGGGACGAAGCGCCAGCGGCGGACAGTTTCCACGGCGGATTCGTCGAGGATGTCGTGGCCGCTGCTGCCTTGCAGCTCAACCTCCGCCGGCAGGCCCGTCGGCAAGACGTGGACCTTGAGCATGACCTTGCCCTGCCAGCGCTGCTTCTTGGCGAACGCCGGGTATTCCGGCACGGGATTGTGCAGATAATTGGCGCTGAAGTTCGCAGGCGTCGAAGGCGGGACGGCCGGCGCGCTTGCTGCTCCGCCTTCCGACCGGGCCGCCGAGGCGCTTTCCGGTGGCGGCGCGCTGGAAACCTCACTCTTCGTCGAAGCTTCCTCGGCCGGCTTGACCGGCAGCGGCTTGGGCAAAGTCTTGGTCACCGGCTTGGGTTTGGCGACGGGTTTCGGCTTGGGCGGAGTCACCGGCTTCGGCGGCGCGGTCGGCGCCGGCGCGGGAGATGCAGCCGGTTCCTGGGCCTTCGGCGCCAGCATCTGCAGGGAAACCTCGATGGCCTGCTGCGGCACGCGCGCCGGCTCCAGCCGCTTCATTTCCCGCCAGGCAAGCCACAGGCCGAGATGCGCCGCGGAAACCAGCAGCAGGATCACTGCGCCCGGTCGATAAAAAGATTCGGTCGTTGGCGGCAAAGGGCTGAGAGCGGGCAAGGGAAGGATCGGAACCACACGAGATGAACTATCATACAGGGTCTCCGATACCGATTCCTAGTCGCGACTCCCCGGCTCAATTCCGCCGTTTCAAGCCTATTTCCAAGACCTTACCCATACTCGGACCATCATGCCTGAATTGACCAGTTATCTGGACTACATCCTCCATCTCAACCGGCATCTGCCGGAGCTGGCAGCGGCTCACGGCAGCCAGATCTACTTGAGCCTGTTTCTGGTCGTGTTCTGCGAAACCGGCCTCGTCGTCCTCCCCTTCCTGCCCGGCGATTCGCTGCTGTTCGCCGCCGGCGCGGTGGCGGCTACCGGCGCCATGGACGTCTCGACCCTGGGCCTCGTCCTCGCCACGGCGGCGATCGTAGGCGATGCCGTCAACTACCTCGTAGGCTATTTCTTCGGATACAAGCTCCACGACCGCAATTTCCTGCGCTTCATAAACCGGAAACACATCGAGCGCACGCACAGCTATTTCGAGCACTACGGAAAGATGACCATCATCATCGCCCGCTTCGTGCCCATCGTGCGAACCTTCGCCCCATTCCTGGCCGGCGTCGGCAGCATGCGGTACGTCGAATTCGCCAGTTTCAACGTCATCGGCGGCCTGCTCTGGGTAGGTCTCATGGTCGGAGCGGGTTACGGCTTCGGCAACATTCCCTGGGTCAAGGACAATTTCAGCATCGTCGTTCTATCAATCATCGCCGTCTCGGTGCTGCCCCTGGTGATCGGCTATCTGCGCGAGCGATCGGCCCAAGCCGCACCCGCGCCGAAAAATTGATCCCTGCCGTTTCCAAATTCCTTCATAGCCATCCGATTCCGCCATGCTGCTTCCTGACTGGCTCAATGCCCTGATCCTCGGCCTCGTCGAAGGCCTGACCGAGTTCCTGCCGGTGTCGAGCACCGGCCATCTCATCCTCGTGGGCGAGTTGCTGAAGTTCAACGACGACCGCGGCAAACTCTTCGAGGTCGTCATCCAATCCGGGGCGATCCTCGCCGTGTGCTGGGAATACCGGCGCAAGCTCATCGAACTGCTGTTCGGCCTCGGCCACAGTCGGCAGGCCCGCCGTTTCGTCATGAACCTCATCATCGCCTTCATCCCCGCCGGCGTCGTGGGATTCCTGGCCGGCAAAGCCATCAAGGCCCATCTCTTCAACTCGGGTGTCGTGGCTTCCGCATTTATCGTCGGCGGCTTCATCATTCTCTGGGTCGAGAGGCGGAGGCGGCCCGTCCGCGTCGATTCCATCGACGACATCGACTGGGGCCTGGCCCTCAAGCTCGGCCTGTTTCAAACGCTGGCCATGCTGTTTCCCGGCACCTCGCGCTCCGGCGCCACCATCATCGGCGGCCTCCTGCTGGGTCTGTCACGGCGGGCGGCGACCGAATTCTCGTTCTTCATGGCCATCCCGACGCTGTTCATCGCCACGGCCTACGACCTCTACAAGACTGGGGGAATCCTCCAGGTGGAAGACATCTCTTCCTTCGGGATCGGCTTCGCGGCCGCCTTCGTCAGCGCCTTCCTCGCCGTGCGCGGGCTGCTGCGCTACATCGGCGGACACGATTTCACCGCCTTCGCCTGGTACCGGATTGCCTTCGGTCTGGTCGTTCTGGCTACAGCCCATTACGGGCTGGTCGCCTGGAGCGCCTGAGCGCCTGAGCGCCGGGCAGGACGTGGTAAACTTTCCGCAAAACTCCTGCACAACGAACCCAACCCTCACCGAATGCAAATCGTCGCAACCCTACTGGGCGCCGACCGCCTGAATCTGATCGCCGAAATCAGCCAGGTGGTGAGCGAGTGCAAATGTACCCTGCTCGAAAGCCGCATGACCGAACTCGGCACCGAATTCGCCGGCCATCTGATGGTGGAAGGCAACTGGAACCACATTGCCCGGTTCGAAAGCGCGCTGGAAAACCTGGCCGCCCGCTATGCGCTCAAGATCCACATGCTGCGGGCCCCCGAAGACAAGCCGCGGGAAGACGACGCGATTCCTTATGCCGTGGACGTGGTGGCCGGAGAGAACGGCAGCCACCTGTTCGAACTCGCGGATTTCTTCGTCGCCCGCAACATCAAGATCCTGGACGTCAGCACCAGCCGCCCGCCTGCACCCTACAGCGGGACGCCGATGTTCATCGGCCACCTGACCGTGATGATCCCGCCGGACCTGAAAATCATCCCGTTGCGGGACGAATTCGTCGAATTCTGCGACCGGCAAAACCTCGATGCCATCCTGGAGCCGGTCAAACGCTGACCCGTTTTTCCACAGGAGCCTCCCCATGAGCACACCGACGATCGGACAACCCGTTCCGGACTTCCGGGCCGAATCGACCGTAGGCCAGCCGTTCCAACTGTCCGACCGGCGCGGCCGCCACCTGATCTTCTACTTCTATCCCAAGGACAGCACACCGGGATGCACTCAGGAAGGCCAGGATTTCCGCGACCTTTACCCCGAGTTCCAGAAGCTCGGCGCGGACATCGTGGGGGTTTCCCGCGACAGCCTGAAATCGCACGAGCGCTTCCGCTGCAAGTACGAATTTCCGTTCGAGCTGCTCTCCGACGGCGACGAAACGCTGTGCCGGCTGTTCGACGTCATCCGCCTGAAAAACATGTACGGTAAACAGGTGCGAGGCATCGAGCGCAGCACTTTCGTGATCGACGCCGAAGGACGGCTCGCCGCCGAATGGCGCAAGGTCAGCGTCAAAGGACATGCCGAGGAGGTGCTCCGGGCCGTCGCAGGGCTCGCCGCGAACACCTCCGCTTGATTGCTTCTCAAACGGAAATCCGCCCCATGACGTCTGCCGCCGATCGCAAGCTGTTCGTGCTCGACACCAATGTGCTGATGCACGATCCCGCCTCCCTGTTCCGCTTCCAGGAGCACGACATCTTCATCCCGATGATCGTGCTGGAAGAGCTCGATCACGGCAAGAAGGGCTTGTCCGACGTGGCGCGGAACGCCCGCCAGGCCAGCCGCTTCCTCGACGAACTGGTCCACCTGACCGCCCTGGACGACATCGACCAGGGCATCCCGCTGACGCGGACCGACTATGCCGGCCGCATCGACGACCGTTGCCAGGGCCGATTGTTTTTCCAGACGCGCCGTCTCGCCGCCTCCCTCCCCGTCAGCCTGCCCGGCGACATTCCGGACAACTCGATCCTGGCAACGCTCCTGGCGCTGTCCGAAGAATGCCCCAACCGGCAGGTGGTGCTGGTGTCGAAAGACATCAACATGCGCATCAAGGCCACGGTGCTTGGCCTTCGGGCCGAGGACTACCACAACGACCAGGTCCTGGACGACGTCAACCTGCTTTACAGCGGCGCCATCGAGCTGCCGCCCGACTTCTGGGACACCCACGGCGGCAAGATGGAATCCTGGCAGGAACGCGGCCGTACTTTCTACCGGGTCCAGGGCCCGCTGGTGAAGGACTTCTTCCCCAACCAGTACGTCTATCTGGCCGACGACTCCCAGTTCGAAGCCATCGTGCGCCGGCGCGAAAACGGCAGCGCCGTCATCGAGCTGGCCCGCGATTTCCGCACGCCGCAGCACGCCGTCTGGGGCATCCAGGCCCGCAACCGCGAACAGAATTTCGCCCTCAACGTCCTGCTCGATCCGGACATCGACTTCGTTACCCTGCTCGGCAGCGCCGGCACCGGCAAGACCCTGCTGGCCCTGGCCGCCGGTCTGGTCATGACGTTGGACCAGAAGCTGTACCGCGAGATCATCATGAGCCGGGAAACGATTCCGCTGGGCGAGGACATCGGCTTCCTTCCCGGCACGGAGGAAGAGAAGATGACGCCCTGGATGGGCGCGCTGCTCGACAACCTGGAACTGCTCAGCAGCCATGAGAACGCCGGCGCCTGGGAACGGGCGGCGACCAACACCCTGCTGCTCAACCGGGTCAAGGTCAGATCGCTCAACTTCATGCGCGGCCGCACCTTCCTCAACCGGTACATCATCCTCGACGAGGCGCAGAACCTGACGTCGAAGCAAATGAAGACCCTGATCACCCGCGCCGGCCCCGGCACCAAGATCGTCTGCCTCGGCAACATCGGCCAGATCGACACGCCCTACCTCACCGGCACCACCTCCGGCCTCACCTACGTCGTCGACCGATTCAAGCAATGGCCGCACGCGGCCCACATCACGCTGCGCCGGGGCGAGCGTTCGCGGCTAGCGGATTTTGCCTCGGATACCCTCTGACCCCCGGGCTTACTGTCCACCGGCGGCGGACATTTCGCCTTCCCCCAACCGCGGCCACGCACTGAGCACAGCCTTCACCAGCGTCGCCAGCGGGATGGCGAAGAACACGCCCCAGAATCCCCACCAGCCGCCGAAGAAAAGGATCGCCACGATGATGGCCACGGGATGGAGGTTGACCACCTCGGAAAACAGCAAGGGCACCAGCATCACGCCGTCCAGCGCCTGAATGATGGCGTAGGCCAGCATCAGGTACCAGAAATCGTCCGAGACGCCCCATTGGAAGAACGCGACGATCATGACGGGAAAGGTCACCAGAGTCGCGCCGACATACGGGATGATGACCGAAAGCCCCATCAGCACGGCGAGCAGCAGGGCGTAGTTCAAGCCCATCAAGGAAAAGGTCACGAAGCTGGCCGCGAACAGGATGACAATCTCGACGAATTTTCCGCGCACGTAGTTGCCGATCTGCATGTCGACCTCTTTCCACACGCGGTTGGACAGGTTGCGGTCGCGCGGAAGGTACTGGGTGAACCAGCCCAGGATGCGGTCCCGGTCCTTCAGGAAGAAGAACACCAGGAGCGGCACCAGGATGAAATAGACCACCACGGTGATGAGGCTGACCAGGGAAGCATAGGAATAGGTCAGCATGGACTGCCCGTAGGAGATCAGCTCCGCCCGGATCACGCCGATCAGATCGTTCACCTGCTCCTGGGTGACGTAGTCCGGATAGCGCTCCGGCAGTTCCATGATCAGCACCTGCCCGCGGTTGACCCAGCTCGGTGCCTGCTCGATCAATTGAAGGGTCTGCTGGTACAGAAGCGGCAGCAGGCCGACGAAAATGACCAGCAGCAGCGTCAGGAACAGAAGATAAACCGCGATGACCGAGACCAGCCGCGGGAGCTTCCTCTGCTCGCCGACCTCCACCAGGCCGTCCAGCAGGTAGGCGATGACGCCTGCGGCGAACACCGGCATCAGCATCTTGGCCAGGCTGACCACGACGATGAAGCCGACTACCAGCAGAATCGCAAATGAGACGGCCTGGGCGTTGGGAAGTATCCGCCTGAACCAGTCGCTGAGCCATTCGCGCAAATGCTGCATATCCCCTCCCTCACATTTTTTTAATTATTGGACGCCCGGCCGGGCTTTTGGCCTGCATGGTACTACACGCCCGCCGGGTCTTCCCTCTCCGCCGCTTGCGCATGAACGCCGGTCCTGGCTACCCTCACGGTTTTTTGACTGACACCTTGACTTCATGAGCTTGCTGCTGGGCGTCGACCTCGGGGGAACGAAGGTCGAACTGATCGCCCTGACCTCCCATGGCCGGGAACTGCTCCGGCGCCGCGCCGATACGCCTCAAGGCAATTACCCGGAAACCATCCGGACCATCGTGAAACTGGTCGAGGAAGCCGAAGACGAACTGGCCGAGAAAGGCACGGTGGGGATCGGCACGCCGGGCGCGGTGTCGGCGGCGACGGGGCGGCTGAAGAACTCCAATTCAGTGTGCTTGAACGGCATGCCACTGCGGGAAGACTTGGCGCGGGCGCTGGGCCGGCCAGTGCGGCTGGCGAACGACGCCGACTGCTTTAGCCTGTCCGAAGCCGTGGACGGCGCCGCGGCCCGCGCCGAAATCGTGTTCGGGGTGATCCTGGGCACCGGTGTAGGCGGCGGCATCGTGGTGCGGGGCAAGCTGCTCAACGGCGCCAACGCCATCGCCGGAGAGTGGGGCCACAATCCGCTGCCCTGGCCGCAAGGCGTCGAACGCCCCGGGCCACCCTGCTACTGCGGCAGGAGCGGCTGCATCGAGACCTTCCTGTCCGGTCCGGGCCTCGCCCGCGACCACGAGCGCCGGACCGGCGAATCCCTGGACGCCAAGACCATCGCCGAACGCGCGGAAGTCGGCTATTCGACCTGCCGCGGCAGCATGGCGCTCTACGAAGACCGGCTGGCCCGGGCACTGGCCCACGTCATCAACATCCTGGACCCGCACGTCATCGTACTGGGCGGCGGGCTTTCCAACTGCGCGCGGCTGTACGCCAACGTACCGCGGCTGTGGGGAAAATACGTATTCTCCGACCGGATCGACACCAAGCTGGTGCCGCCGCGCTACGGCGATTCCAGCGGGGTACGGGGAGCAGCCTGGCTGTGGAAGCGCTGAACTACCGGGCCGGCGCGGACCAGAACAGGATCAGCGTGTAACGCTAGTGGCTGCGCCCTCTGTCGTCGTTACGGTGTTCATCCGGGCTCGGCCCTCTTCAGCGCCAATGCGCTCCAGACAGTTTTTGCTGTCGCTCCGGCGCTTCCGTACCACTGGGCGGCGGGGTTAACTGGTTGATCTTTCTTGCATCTCGTCTAATGTTATCGTTGTTTTTGATCGAGAAATTCAGCGAAGGGCGCTTTTCAACCTTAACCAGAACGAGGGGATGCCAATGAATGACTGGGCCAAGATATTGGGAACGAGCAGCGTCATGGCTGCCTTGGTAAGCTGGTTCGCCGCCTCGTATAAAGTCGATCAGGAATTACGTAGCAGACAAATCGAGGCCGGATATGAATCACTGGTCAAAGCTAATACCCTGGCATGGCAATCACTAGGCCTGAAGGAAGAGGCTGAACGAGAGAAAAATTCGGCGTTGACAGACGAATCGCAGCGGTTAAAGAGAGAGTCAGATGCTTTGTATATCAGCGCTCGACAAACAATAACTGCATTTGGAGATGAGCGTGTTGTTAAAGCTTTGAGTGACTACTACGCCATGTATAAGGGAGCTTCAAAGCCTTGCCCCGATAAGGAGAGATTCATGGTCGACACGAAGATATATAAAGCGATCCGGGAAACATTAGGCGTTGGTGGAAATGTCACGGACGAACAGATAGCCAATCTCATGTATACGTGCAGCCTAAAGTGACGTCGGCCAGCTTAGTGGGTGTTTCAGGGAGTCATTGCCGATCCCGACGGAAACCAGGATCAATAATAAGATCAACCAAACCCTCCTGCTTCTCCGCCGCCGCGCTATGGCGCTTCCAGCGGGGTACGGGGAGCGGCCTGGCTGTGGAAGCGCTGAACTACCGGGCCGGCGCGGACCAGAACACACCGGGCGGCAGCTCTGCTCCACCCTGTGCGAACTCGGCTCCGCCGAACCCGCGCAGCAGCGCATAGACCTTTTCCGCGCTGGCGGTTTGGGCCGCGCCGGTCTCGGTGATCCGGCCCTCGCAGTAACCCTTGCGCAAGGCCGCCAGCACTTCCGGCCTGGATTCGCCGCTCAAGGGAGCGACCTTCGCCCAAGCGTCATCGGAGGTGCAGAGCGCTTCCCTCGCACCATCCATGCCCTTGAGCAAACCATCGAGCGCCGCGCGGTTACGTTGCGCCCAGCCTTCGCGGAACACCAAACCGAGGCTGGCCATCCCCGGATCGACGCCGAGTTCGCGCAAGACGTCCCGGCCGTCGATGAGGCGGCGGAAGCCCTCGCTTTCCAGCCTGGCAGCGAAATGCCAGTAGGTGAGCAGCGCATCGAGCCGCCCCTGCTTGAGCTGCTGCGCCAGCAGCGGCGGGGCGCCGAACACCGGCTCGGCCTGGGTCGCCAGATCGAGGCCATATTTCTGCTGGGCCGCACCTTTGAGCAGCAGCCAGTTCTTGTCCAGGCCGCCGCCGACCACACCCACCCGCTTGTCCTTGAGATCGGCCAGGGTCCGGATTGCGGAATCGGCCTTCACCATCACTACACCCTGATGGCTGGAATAGGGCACGAAGCTGTAATCCGCCCCCTTCGCCCGCTGTCGCGCTACCCAGATCCAGTCGGTCGCGATCAGGTCGACGCTGCCGCCCTGCAAGGCGATCTTGCCAGCGTCGGGCCCTGCCAAAACCGTGATATCCAGCGCAACACCGTTGGCCTTATCCAGCCCGGCGTGGCGCATCGCCGCCATTTCCCAGTTGACGGTGCCGGTGGCGAGGATCCCGATGCGGACGGTTGCCTGCTCGGCTGCGAAGGAAAACGATGCGCCGAGTAAACCGGCAATAAACGTCAGGCGCTTCAGGATCATCGGGCAGGCTCCCAAAAATTGCGCATTATGAGTCCGCCGCCATATTGAAACCATGCCCTCCGACATTTTCGATTACCATGGCCGCGTCCCGCCCACCCGCTCAATCGAATCTCCATGAAAGCCATCATCATCCCCGTCACCGCCTTCCAGCAGAACTGCACCATCCTCGGCTGCGAGGCCACCGGCCTGGGCGCCGTGGTCGATCCCGGCGGAGAGCTGGACCGGGTGATGGCCGCCGCAGAAGATGCCGGCATCACCCTGAGCAAGATACTCCTGACCCATGCCCATGCCGACCACGCGGCCGGCACCGCCGCCCTCGCAACACGGCTCGGCATCCCGATCGAAGGCCCACACCGGGACGATGAGTTCTGGATAGAAACCCTGCCCCAGCAATGCCTGATGTTCGGCCTGCCGCGGACGACGGTCTTCACCCCCGACCGCTGGCTGGAGCACGGCGACACCGTGAGCTTCGGCGCGGAGACCCTGGAGGTGCTGCACTGCCCCGGCCACACGCCCGGCCATGTGGTGTTCTTCCATCGCAGCCAGCAGTTGGCCCTGGTCGGTGACGTCCTGTTCAAGGGCTCGATCGGCCGCACCGACTTCCCCCGCGGCGACTACGACACCCTCATCCGCTCGATCCGCGACCGGCTGTTTCCGCTCGGCGATGACGTAACCTTCATTCCCGGCCACGGGCCGACTTCGACCTTCGGCGACGAACGGCGCTCCAACCCATTCGTGGGAGAGGGCTTCAGCCCTCGATCGGCTGCGGGCTAGAGAGTACCTCTCCGCACATCTCTCCCAACTAAGCCCACTGAAATCTCGACGCACCTGCGACATTTGGGCTAGATTTTCCGCTCCCTCCCACTCGAAGACAGGAGCCGCCCCCATGTCCGCGATCAAAGTCGAAAACAATGCCCCGGAAACCCGCCTCGGCGAACTGGGCGTCAGGCGCTGGCCGACCTGGAGCTGCGGCGTCTCCTCCTTCCCCTGGACCTACGACGAAAGCGAAACCTGCTACATCCTGGAGGGCGAGGTCACCGTCACCCCTGAAGGCGGCGAGGCGGTCCGCTTCGGCAAGGGTGACCTGGTCACGTTCCCCACCGGCTTGTCCTGCACCTGGGATGTGCACATGCCGGTGACGAAGCACTACACCTTCGGCTGAGCCGAAGCAGCCTTCGCGGACCCGGGCTCCGCCCACATGGACCGCACCGAGCGCTTCTACCGGATCGAACAGATGCTGCGCGAGCGGCGCACCGTGCCGCTCGGGGAGTTTCTCGACGTCCTCGGGGTCTCGCGTGCCACCTTCGTCCGCGATCTCGAATACCTCCGCGAGCGGCTCAACGCCCCCATCGAATGGGACCGCGAACTGCGCGGCTACCGGCTTGGCGAACCCGACGGACGGACCGGCCACGAGTTGCCCGGCCTGTGGTTCAACGCCTCGGAAATCCATGCCCTGCTCACCATGCGCCGGCTGCTGGCCGAACTCCAGCCCGGCCTGCTCGAACCGCACGTGCGCCCCCTGCTCGACCGCCTCAACGGCCTGCTGGAACGGGGCGATCGCAGCCTGGGCGAAATCGAAAAGCGGGTGCGCATCATCCAGACCGCCCAGCGCACCGTCGAGCTGCGCCACTTCGAGCCGGTCGCCACCGCCCTGTTCGAACGCCGCCGGCTGAACGTCGGCCATTTCAATCGGGAAACCGGCGCCACCCTCAGCCGGATCGTCTCGCCCCAGCGCCTCACCCATCACCGCGGCGCCTGGTATCTCGACGGCTGGTGCCACCTGCGCGACGCCCTCCGCCGCTTCGCAGTCGATGCCTTGACCACCGCCGAGGCGCTCCCCGAGCCCGCAGTGGACATCGACCCGGCCCGCCTCGACGCCCATCTGGACCGCGGCTACGGCATCTTCTCCGGCCCGGCCGGACAATCCGCCCGACTGCGCTTCACTCCCCAACGGGCCCAATGGGTCAGCCGCGAAACCTGGCATCCCCGGCAGCACGGCGAATGGGACGCGGCCGGTCACTATGTGCTGACGATTCCGTACGCCGACGACCGCGAACTGGTCATGGACATCCTCAAGCATGGCGCCGACGTGGAAGTGCTCGAGCCGCAATCCCTGCGCCGGAAGGTTCAAGACGCCATCGCCGGCATGGCATCGCTCTACCGGGATTGAAAAAATTTTTCACTGCCTCACGCCATGAGGCAGTAGGCGCCGTATCTTCCATCCTGCCTCTTTCCTCAACCAGGAGCAGAACGATGAAAGCCATGTCTTGCAGCCGTGAAATGCTTGTCCCGCCGTACCGTCAGGCCTCCCTTCCCTGTTGCGCCCAGGCCGGCGCAGCGTCGAACCCCAGAGGCTCGAATTTCACCGATCGCTGGAATGACTACGACATCCCGACGTTCATCCGACGCGGGATCCGGCCGGCGTGGCGTGAAGTGGGAGGGATGAGTCGGAGGGCGAGACCGTGACACAACCGCCGATCGCCCATTGCCGGCACGATGAAAACGGCGACCGGCATCTCCACGCTCTAGACGACCACTTGCGGGTATCGGCCGCCTGGCAGACGATTAGCAACTCGCGGAATCTCCCGGCCGATTGCCGGGAGCGGACTCTAACGCCGCGATGGCCCCGCATGGGAAGGGCGGTTCAGCGTATGTCCCCTCTCGGCTACCCAAAGCAAACGGCGTGATCATTGGGTCTTCATAAACGTCGCGCTGAGCAATTCGCTGCCGGTGGCGTCTTTCAATAGGACGACGTCGCCGGGCTTTACGTCGGGGATGGTCTGCTCGGCGACTTCGGTCGCCGTATCCGGATCGCATACGCCGGACTTGATTTGCAGTATGCCGCGCCGATAGAGTTCCTTGGCGGCAAAAACCGCCTGTTTCTTCTTGGCCTGTTTGACGTCGAGGTCGCATTCGGCAAACGCCGTTCCATCGGAGTGCCGGAATTGCAGCAGGAGATCATGGCGATTCTTCGCGTCCTCGGCCGTCGGAAGCTTCAGGGTATCGTTTGGTATTTTGACGGTGAGGGAAGCCTCGATCTGGTCCTTCTTGGCGGACCACCAGGTTCGCTTCACCGTCAGCACCGCCCCGTCCTGCTTCTGTTTGGCCAGGGTTACCAGGGGCTGGGCTTGCGGCTGGGGCGTCGGCGTCGCCACGGGAGTCGTGGCGCTGGCGACGGCGTCGTAAGCCGGGAAGTCCGCCTGCAATGTGCTTGCCGCGGCCAGCAGTGCGGCCGTACCGCTCAGCGGCATCCACAAGCGGCTGATACGCATTGATCGTGACATCGAATTACCTCTTCATCGTGGTTTTACGCAAAACGCCCGCGAGCACCGGAATCCCGCCTCACGGTTGGCGCCAGCCATGAGCCGCTACACAGGCCCAGGCCGCGAGAAAAGCCATGCCGCCGAAGGGTGTGATCACGCCCAGCCAGCGGATGCCGGAGACAGCCAGCAGATACAGGCTGCCGGAGAACAGGACGATACCCGCGAGCATCAGCCATGCCGCCCAGGCCAGCGTCCGGAACTGGGGAGCCTGACGCATCAGGAGGGCGACCAGGCCCAGCCCCAGCGCATGCCAGAAATGGTACTGCACGCCGGTCTGGTAGACCGCCAGCATCTCCGGCGCGATGACATTCTTGAGGCCGTGCGCGCCGAAAGCGCCCATGGCTACCCCGGTGAAACCGGCGACACCCGTCGTCACGAGCCAGCCGTTTGTTCCTCTCTTTTCCATTTCATCTCCTAGGGTCCTGGCCCTTGCCTTGGCGGCAATTGCGCCCTGCCGCAAAATGGTTCAGGCTACTCACCCACAATTTCAGCGCCCCGCTTTTCCGTGCCTTGAATACCATGAACAGACACCTCGTTTGCGGATTTCTCTCCGCCTTTTTCGCCGCCACGGTCTCAGCCAACCCCGCGCCGGACTGCCGGCTGAACCGGTACCAGGACGGAACTCCGCTGAATATCGCCGGTTTCAAAGGCAAAGTGGCCTATGTCGACTTCTGGGCCTCCTGGTGCGGCCCCTGTCTGCAATCGTTCCCGTTCATGGCCGAAACCTACAAGGACTTCAAGCCGAAAGGCTTCGAACTGATCGCGGTCAACCTCGACGAGGAGCGGGAAGGCGCAGACGCTTTCCTGGCGAAACAGCCTGTCGACTTCACCATCGCTTCCGACCCGGCGGGCGATTGTCCCAGACAGTACGACGTCCAGGCGATGCCGTCATCGTTCCTCATCGACCGGAAGGGCAACATCCGCCATGTCCACCTGGGGTTCCGGGAAAAGGACAGGGCGGAAATCCGCGCCCAGATCGAAGCGTTGCTCAACGAACCGTGAAAGCTCTCCAAGAATACGACAACGAAGGCCTTCCCGAGTTCGACAGCAGCGGCGGGCCGCCGCGATGAAACGAGCGATTCTTCTGTCCTGCCACCTCGCGCTTCTGCCCGGCTGCGTGCAGACGGTCGCTCCGTGGGAGCGAGGCACGCTCGCCAAACCGCAGATGGCATTGGTGCCCGATGCCCAACATTCGGCGCTCATGCTACATACCTACAGTTCCAAGGAAACCTCGTCGGGCGGCTATGGCGTGGGCGGTGGGGGCTGTGGCTGCAACTGACCGGCTGGCGGCCTTCACGGCGGCGGCCCTGGCGCTGCCGGGCATGGCGGCCGCGCAAGGGATGGACCTCAGCCCGGAAGCGCTGGCCATCGACGGCAGTTATTCGAACTACCAGGAAAGCAACGGTCGGATGTCGGTGCAGGCGTTCCAGAACGACGCTGCGCTCCGGCTGGGCGAGGACGTCAATTTCCGGGTGAACAGCACGCTGGACTTCATCGGCGGCGGCTCGAATCCGATGAACCTCAACCAGATCGGAGGCGCCTCCCCCACTTTCTACTGGGGGCGGAACAACAACTACGGCAGAAAATATGGCGAACTGGAACTGTCCCAGGCCACCCAGGGCCCGCAGCAGGGCCGGCAGGGCGGGATCCACGACCAGCGCCTGGCCATCGACGGCGCCCTGAACGTGGCGCTGGACGACCTGACCCTGGGCGTCGCCGGCGGCAACTCCACGGAGTGGGACTACATCTCCAACTTCTTCAACCTGGATGCGCGCTGGGACCTCAACCGGAAGGCGACGACCCTCGCCGCCGGCTTCGGCTATGCCTCCGACACCGTGTGGGCGGACGGCGGCAACCAGGGCCGCATCCACCAGCAGTACACCGACGGCACGGTGATCGGCGGCGACAAGAACACCTACCAGGGGCTGCTTGGCCTGACTCAGGTGCTGGACAAGAATTCGCTGATCCAGGTCAATCTGACCGTCGGCAACAGCTCCGGCTTTCTGTCCGATCCGTACAAATCGGCCTGGGTGAACAACGTTCCCGCGGCCCGCTCATCCTCCACCCGCTCCGCTTCGGCGCAGGACGCTCCGGACATGTCGACCCGCAGCGGGGCCAGTGGCGGCAACCCTGAGCCGTCGCCGACGCCCGCTCCCTCAACCGGCCAGCCGGTCGAGGCTCCCGAAACGCTGGTCAACACCTTTTGCCGGCAAAGCGTGCCCTTTTCCTTCCAGGCCAATCTCTGCGCCGACACCCGTCCCGGCTCGCGCATCCAGTCCGCAGTGCTGCTGCGCTATGTGCGGAACATTCCGGAACTGGATGCCGCCGCGCTGCACCTGGACTACCGGTTCTATTCGGATAACTGGAACATCGACTCGCACACCTTCGAAGCCGGCTGGCTGCAGCCGCTGCCCTACGAGACGATGCTGACGTTCCGCCTCAGGTATTACACCCAGAGGTCTTCGTACTTCTATCAAACCGTCTACGACAACCCGACCGCCGACGGCCTGTATTCCTCCGACTACCGGCTCGCCAGCTTCGGCGCGGTCGGCGGTGGACTCCAGTTGAACAAGACCTTCTTCGGGATGCTGCAGATCGGCGGCGGGGTGGACCTGTACCAGCGCACCCAGGGCATGGGCTTCATGGGCGGCACCGGCAGCCACGTGGACAATTTCAGTTTCGCCCTGTATTCGGTCAACCTGAATCTCAAGTTCTAGCGAGCCGTTGAACCTGCATCCCTTCCGCTTCCCGTTCCGGGCGATGGGTTCGCCCTGCCACCTGATCCTCTACGCCGCAAGCGAAACCGAGGCGCAGCCCGTGGCAAGGGAAGTGATCGAGGATGTGCAAGCCCTGGAAGCCCGCTACTCGCGCTACCGGCCGGACAGCCTGCTGTCCAGGGTCAATCGCCTGGCCGGCCGGAAAGGCGGGGTGGTTGTAGACGAAGAAATGGCGGCCCTCCTCGACTACGCCCGGACCTGTTACGAACAGAGCGATGGCCTGTTCGACGTGACCTCCGGCATCCTGCGCCGGGCCTGGAATTTCTCCGGCAGCCGGCTGCCCGAGCAGCGCGACATCGACGCCCTGCTGGAACGGGTAGGCTGGGACAAGCTGCGCTGGGAGCCACCGGTGCTGAAATTCGAAATGCCCGGCATGGAGTTGGATTTCGGCGGCATCGGCAAGGAATACGCCGCCGATCGCGCCGCGACGCGCTGCCTCGAACGCGGCATCACGGCCGGCGTGGTCAATTTCGGCGGCGACCTGCGGGTGATCGGCCCGCACCCGGACGGCACGGCCTGGGAGGTCGGCATCAACCACCCGCGCGAACCCGGAAAGCTCCTTGCCACCCTCAGCGTCCGCTCCGGCGCCGTCACCACCAGCGGCGACTACGAGCGCTGCATCGTCGTGGACGGCAAACGCTACGGCCATATCCTCGACCCCAGGACCGGCTGGCCGGTAGAAGGATTGGCGTCGGTGAGCGTGGCCGCTCCGCACGCCCTGGTCGCCGGCAGCGCCTGCACCATCGCCATGCTGAAGGCATCCGACGGCCCCGAATGGCTGCGGACCCTGGGGCTGCCGGCGTTGTGGATGGATGTGGAGGGTCGCGTTGGCCAACTGGCAGCGAACGCAGGACAGGCTTGGTTCGAAAAGTAAGTCAAAGATTGCTGTCATGCCGGATCGGACTCCGGCATCCAGTTCCCAGGGACGGGATGCCGACCGGGCCGGTACCAATCGAAACATCCGCCGGGCCGTACCGGCGTCTGTGCCAACCCCCAACCTCGCCCTCCCTGGCGCTGGATTGCGGCTCCCCGGCCGGAACGACGGCGATCGTGCCGGACCGGATTCGGGCTACCAGGCCCCGGGCGGGAAACTGGGCGGACTCTGCCGATGCAGGATCAGCGCCTGAAGTAGAATACGCCCCTTCAGAACTGGCGGACTCCCCCACCCCATGTGCGAACTACTGGGCATGAATTGCAACGTGCCGACCGACATCTGCTTCTCGTTCCGCGGCTTCACCCTGCGCGGCGGATGCACCGGCCACCATACCGACGGCTTCGGCATCGCCTTCTTCGAGGAGCGGGGCTGCCGGGTGTTCCTGGACTACGAGCCCTCCGCCGGGTCGCCGATCGCCGAACTGATCCGGAACTATCCGATCAAGTCGACCAACGTCATCGCCCACATCCGCAAGGCCACGGTCGGCGAGACCACGCTCGCCAATTGCCACCCTTTCCAGCGGGAGATGTGGGGGCGGAACTGGATCTTCGCGCACAACGGCAACCTGGAAAACCTGCCCGCATTGCGCCAGCGCTACTACCGCCCGGTCGGCACCACCGACAGCGAACAGGCTTTCTGCCTCATTCTGGAGACCCTGCGCCAGCGCCATCCCGAGCCGCCCGGCAGCGCCGATCTGGTCCGCACGATCGTGGAGGTGACGCGCGAAATCGCCGGACATGGCACGTTCAACTACGTCCTGTCCGACGGCGAGCTGATGCTCGCCCATTGCGCCACCCACCTGCACTACATCGTCAGACAGGCGCCGTTCAGCCATGCCCACTTGGTCGACGAAGATCTCACGGTCGATTTCGCCGATCTCACCACCCCGGACGACAGGGTATCGGTCATCGCGACCCAACCACTGACCGACAACGAAACCTGGACTGCCATGGCGCCGGGCGAATTGATCGTGTTCAAGGACGGGGCGCCGGCGGCTTTTCCGACCCGAGACATCGAATGACCCATCGCATCCACATCGTCGGCTGCTCCCCCCGCAGCGGCACGACCCTGCTCAACGAACTCATGGTGACCTGCTTCGAGATCGGCGGCTATGCCGAGCACGAGCAGAGCATCTACAAGCCGTACGCCTACAGCGACGAGATTCTGCTGACCAAGTATCCGCTGCAGACCGCCGTGGTCGCCCCGTTCCTGGCGGTGGACCCCGACCTGTGGGTGATCTATTTGCTGCGCGACCCGCGCGACGCCGTCTCCAGCCGCAGCCACCGCAAGGACACCCGGCGCTACTGGAGCAACCTCGGCCTCTGGCGCGAACTCCACGGCGCGGCCACGAAGCTCATGCGCCATCCCCGCTACCTCACCGTGCGTTACGAGGATCTGGTGTCCGATCCGGACGCGGTGCAGCGGAACCTGATGGAACGCATGCCGTTCCTGCGCCTGCGCCATCCCTTCAGCGAATTCCATCGCCATGCCCGGCCTTCCCAGGATTCGCTCGATGCCTTGGGGAGTCTGCGGCCGATCGATCCCGGCAGCGTCGGCAATTGGCGCCAGCATAAGCCGCATCTGGCGGCGCAGATGGCGAAGTACGGCGATCTGTCCGATCTGCTGATCGAACTCGGCTACGAAAAGGACAAGGCCTGGCTGGCCGAGCTGGAAGGCGTGACGCCCGACGACAGCGGCGCCCTGGTGCTGCCGGAACGGACCTGGTATTGGCATCTGGGCAAGCGGCTGGACCTTTACTGGCGCGCGGCGATCTATTGGCTCACCCGACAGCCGGCTCTGACCCAGCCCATCTACAGACTACGTACCCGCCGCCGGGCAAAGAAAGCCGAACGATAACCTCAACTTCCTTCTCTCTCTGCGAGCAATGGCGTTAAGTTAAGCCGTCATTTCGGAATGGATTGCCGGAATCCAGCGCACAAGGATATGTGAGGCCGAAACCGTCCCTGGTTCCTGGACCCCGGCTTTCCCTGCCGGGGTGACGAGACAACCCTACCTTAACGACATCGCCTCTGGGAAAAGAGATTGGGACAAACGCCCAAACTGTGGGATATGCGATGAACCAAGCCCCCCTGATCTACCCCGCGCGCTGCCGTTTGCACCGCAACGGCGCCAACCTGATCCAGGCGCTGCACGTGGTCGAAAGCTTCGACCGGATCGGTGTGCCGACCCGGCTGTACCTGCCGCCGGCCAAAGGCGTCACCGTAGCGGCGCGCCTGCGCGACTTCGGGATCGACGAAGAGATCGACCTGAGGTTGGACCCCTGGCTGCACACCCGCTTCGGCCTATGGCCGTTCTTCGTCCGCCGTCTGGGCGAGCTGCGCACGGCCCGCGGCATCTTCACCCACAACCTGATCGTCAGCCGCTGGCTGGCACGGTTCGGGCTGCGCCACGTGCTGGAAATCCACGACGCCGACCGCGACCTGGTCCAGGGCGGCTGGATGGATCACGTGGTGGGCTGCCACCGCAGCCGGATCATCGACTGGCTGGTGCCGGTCAGCCGCGCCGCCGCCAAGGTACTGATGGAATCCGGCGCCGATCCGGAACGCGTGCTGGTCGCACCCAACGCGGTCGACTTGAAGGCCTATGCCAGACTGCCGAAATTCGACCCGGCCCGGCTCGATCACCCGACCTTCGTCTATCTGGGAACGCTGGCCGCGGACCGCGGACTGCATGTCTTCGACGCCCTGGCGCGGCGCGGCATCGGCCAAGCCGTGCTGATCGGCGAGGCCGAACCAGGCTCCGATTTCGCCGTGCCGGACAGCGTGGAATCCCGCCCTTTCGTGCCGCACCACGAGGTGCCCGGCTGGTACGGCCGCACCGATATCACACTGCTGCCCTACCCGCCGCAGCTCGCCACCGCCGATTCCATGAGCCCGATGAAGCTGTTCGAGGCACTGGCCGCCGGCCGACCCATCATCGCCAGCGACCTGCCGGTGCTGCGGGAACTGTTGGAACACGAGAAGACCGCGCTGCTGGTCGACCCGGAAGACGTGGAAGCCTGGATCGCCGCGGTCCGGCGGCTTCAGTCCGACCGCGAACTGGCCGTCCGGCTTGCCGGCGCCGCCGCGGAGCGCGCCCGCGATTTTTCCTGGGAGAAACGGGAAGAAAACATCGCTGGGGCCTGCGGCTGGCTGTGACGGTCCGTCAGGGGAAGAACGTCTCCAGGTGCATCCGGATGCTGTTTTCGACAGTATAGCCCTGCACCGCTTCGCGGAGTACGGCGGGGGGCAAAGGACGATCGAGCGTCGCCGCCATCGCCCCGGCCATCGCCTCCGCCTCGCGCATCGGCACCAGCGGGCCGAACCGGCCGCCCTGCAGGATCTCGCGCGGTCCGCTGCGGCAATCGGTGGCGACCACCGGGGTGCCGACGGCCATCGCCTCGATGAGCACGTTCGGGCAGCCCTCCCATAGCGAGGACAGCACGAACAGACTGGCCCGCGCCATGTAGGCGTAAGGATTGGAGACGAAGCCGGGCAGCTCGAAATCCGCTTCCACCCCGAGTTCCCGCGCCTGTGCTTCCATGCGCTCCTTCTGGCGCCCCTGGCCGAGGATCATCAGCCTGCATGGGCGTTTGCCATGCAGTAAGGCGAAGGCCTTGAGCAGCGTCCCGAAATCCTTGGCCCGCCCCAAACGGCCGGCGCCGAGAATCACCGGCGGCTCGCCGGGCGCGAACCAGGGATGCCCGATGGGCTCCTGAGCCGCCGCCAGGAGTTCCGGCGTGATGGTGGGATTCGGCAGGACCGCGACTCCCTCGCGGGGCAGATCCAGGAACGCCACCAGGTCGTCCGCCACCCCTTCGGAATTGCAGATAACCCCGTCGCAATGGGTGTAGATCTGCCGGAGCCTGCGGCGGTATAGGGCGCGGTTCAGCCGGAACCGGTACTGGTTCGCCAGCCGCACCGACAAGGTGGTGACCATGCGCAGGAAGAAACGCACCCGGGCGTCCTTGAGTTCTTCGCGCACCGCCACGGCGATGCCGTCGTCGCGTTCTTCGGTCGTCAGCACGACATCCGGCCAATGCGCCCGAATGAAGGCCAGCAGTTCGCGCGCCAAGCCCCGGTCGCTCCGGCTCGGCAACACCACTTGGCGCACCTGCGGACACAACTGCTCGGTGAACAGTTCGTTCGGGCGGTTCACCAGGACGCTGACTTCCATGCCGGCCCGGACGAAGCCATTGGCGAGATTGACGATGTCGCGCGCGACGCCCCCTTCGCCGAAGCTCGGGCCGAACAGGACGATGTGGCGGGATTCGCTGGCAAGCGTCTGCATGAGGAAAATCCGCTTAACCTTCAGCGGAAGGCGCGGATGACTTCCAGCGCCGCCGGCATGGCCTCCATGCCCGCATAAACCGCCAGCGCCAGAAACAGAACGCCGCTGAGCCTGTGCAGCCAGACCAGCGGGATTCTCTGAAGGACGGTGCGCCCGGCCCAGATGCCCAGGACGGAAGTGAGAACCAGGGCCAGCGAAGCACCCGCCCACACCGCGGAAGGCGAGGCCGAGGTGCCCAGCCCGGCCACGGCCAGCTGGGTCTTGTCACCGAACTCGGCAAACAGGATCATCAGGAAGGTCGTGACGAAGACACCGTGTCCGGGCTTTTCCTCGACCGATTCATCCTCCGCTTCCTCCCGCGCCAGCACCGATTTCAGGCCGAATCCCAGGAACAGGAGGGCAACCACCCCGGCCACAACGGGCCGCGGCACCCAGTGGACCAAGGCCGCGCCGAACAGCACCGCCGCCAGGTTGAGCAGCCCAAAGGCGACCGTTGCGCCCAGCAGCACCGGCAGGCCGCGGTGGCGGGCCGCCAGGGTCATGCAGACCAGCTGGCTCTTGTCGCCGATCTCGGCGGCGGCGATCAGGGCGAAAGTGGTGGCGGAGGCCGTTGCCCATTCGAGGGCGCCGGACGGCAGCGACGGTGAGCCCACCCATTCCGGCAGGCTCCAGGACCAGAAGCAGGACATGTCAACTGAACAGGTTATCCAGGATCATCATCACGATGAAGCCAATCATGACGGCGAACGTCGCCGCGCGCATCTTGCCGCGGGACTGGGTCTCGGGAATGATGTCGTCGCTGATCACGAACAGCATCGCCCCAGCGGCGAACGCCATGCCCAGCGGCAGCAGCGGGAAAAAGGCCGAGACCATGCCCAGCCCCAGGACCCCGCCGATCGGCTCCACCAGCCCGGTCAGCGTCGCGATAAGCACCGCCTGCCGGCGGTCGTATCCCATGCCGACCAGGGGCATGGCGACCGCCAGCCCTTCGGGAATGTTCTGAAGGGCTACGGCGATCGCCAGGGTGACGCCGTTGTGCCAATCCCCGCCGCCGAAGCTGACGCCGACCGCCATGCCTTCGGGAAAATTGTGCAAGGTGATGGCGACGATGAAGAGCCATATCTTCCGGAGCGAACCGATCAATTCGCCCTTCTCCGCCAGAAACCGCTCATAGGGCAACAGGCGATCGGCGGCTTCCAGGAACAGGGCACCGGTCATCATGCCGAGCGCCACCGCGAAGATGCCTTTGCCCGGCCAGACCTGATTGCCGTACTGGATGCCCGGCACGATCAGGGAAAATGCCGTCGCCGCCAGCATGACGCCTGCCGCCCCGCCCAGCATGATGCAGAGGGTGCGGTGGGAAACGTCGCGGACGAACAGCGCGGGCAAGGCCCCCGCCCCGGTCGCGAGTCCCGCCAGGATGCTGGCGAGAATCCCGCCGGCGATCACCGGGCTGACGTAGATGTAGACCAGGGCCAGAACCAGCGTGAGCGATATCACCGCCGAAGCGACCGCGACCAGCCGCTGCATCAGCGGCGGCAGGGCGCGGTACCGCTGCGCCAGAGGCCAGGTGCCGATACGTTCGCCCAGTTGCTTGAAGACAGTCGCCGCCATGTTCGCCCCCGCCCGATGCGTAAAAATATGGTTGACGCCGAAACACGGCCGCGACGGCCCCCTGCTCCGGTTCCCCGCGGATTATACCTTTATGCCAGGATGCTCAACCGGCATGGGCGTTTTCTGGTTAGAATGAGGATCATTGGTTCGATCCCTCCGCCCTCCATGCACATACTCCTCAGCAACGACGACGGCTACGCCGCCCCCGGTCTTCGCGCCCTGGCCGCCGCCCTTTCCCCGCTCGCCAAGATCACGGTCGTCGCCCCCGAGCGCAACCGCAGCGGCGCCAGCAACTCCCTGACCCTGGAGCGGCCCTTGCGCGCCTCGCGCGCCGAGAACGGCTTCATCCGGGTCGACGGCACCCCTACGGACTGCGTGCACCTGGCCATCACCGGGCTGCTGGACAGCGAGCCGGACATGGTGTTCGCCGGCATCAACCACGGCGCCAATCTGGGCGACGACGTCATTTACTCCGGCACCGTCGCCGCGGCCACCGAGGGCCGTTTCCTCGGGCTGCCTGCGGTGGCGATCTCGCTGGCGGCCCACAACCCGGAGCACTTCGAGACGGCGGCCCAGGTCGCCGTCGAACTCCTGGGGCGCATCCGCGAAAACCCGCTGCCGGCGGACACCATACTGAACGTCAACGTCCCCGACATCCCCCTGGAGGAACTTCGGGGCTACCAGGCCACGCGGCTCGGCGCCCGCCACAAGGCGGAGGCGGTCATCCGCAGCCGCGACCCGCGCGGTCGGGAGATTTTCTGGGTGGGCTGCGCCGGCCCCGAGGCCGATGCCGGCCCCGGCACCGATTTCCACGCCATCCGCGAGAACTGCGTGTCGGTCACCCCGCTGCAGATCGACCTCACCCGCTACGAGCGGCTCAATCAACTGGGCGCGTGGCTGCCCGGCGGAGTCGCCGCATGAATGCCCGCCTGCGGGGCATCGGCATGACATCGCCGCGCACCCGCGAGCGCATGGTCAACCGGCTGCGGGAGCTCGGGATTCGCCACGAGCGGGTGTTGGACGCCATGCTGAACGTCCCCCGCCATATCTTCGTCGAAGAAGCCTTCGCCAGCCGGGCCTACGAGGACATGGCCCTGCCGATCGGATTCGGCCAGACTATCTCGCAGCCCTACACGGTCGCCCGCATGACCGAATTGCTGGTCGAGGCCGGCCCGCTGCGCCGCGTGCTGGAAGTAGGCACCGGCTCCGGGTATCAGACCGCTGTCCTGGCCCATCTGGTCGGGATCGTCTATTCGGTGGAACGCATCCAGGCCTTGCAGGAACGGGCCATCCGCAGCCTGACCGATCTGAGCCTCCGGAATGTGCGGCTGAAGCACGGCGACGGTCATTGGGGCTGGCGCGAATCCGGCCCCTTCGACGGCATCATCGTGACCGCTGCCCCGATACGCCTGCCGGACGCCCTGCTGGACCAGCTCAACCCCGGCGGCGTACTGGTCGCCCCGGTCGGAGCGGGCCGGGAACAGACGATCGAACGCATCGTGCGCACCGGCTCGGGCTTTGACGCGTTGTCCGTGGAACCGGCCGTGTTCGTTCCGCTGCTGGCCGGCATGGCCTGACGGCATGGCGGGCCCCTACCTCGACACACTCTTCCGGCCTCGCGCCGTCGCCGTGTTCGGCGCCAGCGAGCGGCCCGATTCGGTGGGATTCCGCATCTTCGGCAACCTGCTCGAAGGCGGCTTCCGCGGCCCGGTCCATCCCGTCAATCCCAAGCACGAACAGGTCCTGGGCCAGCGCTGCTACAAGTCGCTGAGCGAGATCGACGGCGCCGTCGACCTGGCCCTGATCGCCACCCCGGCACCCACCGTCCCCGCCATCCTGAGAGAATGCGGCGAGCAGAGCGTCCGCGCCGCGATCGTGTTCTCCGCGGGTTTCGGGGATGGCGACAGCCAAGGCCGCCGCCTGTCCCAGGCGCTGCTCGCGGAAGCCGGAAATCAAGGCGTACGGCTGCTCGGACCGAACTGCCTGGGGCTGATGCGGCCCAGCCTGAATCTCAACGCCACCTTCAGCAACAATGTCGCTCTGCCGGGCGGGCTCGCCCTGGTGTCCCAGTCCGGCGCCCTGTGCACGGCAATCGTCGACTGGGCCAGCGCCCACCGGATCGGGTTTTCCGTGGTCGCCTCCATCGGCTCGGCTTACGACCTCGATTTCGGCGACATCCTGGATTACCTGGCGCTGGACCAGGAGACCCGCAGCATCCTGTTGTATGTGGAAGGCATCCGCGATGCCCGCCGCTTCATGAGCGGCTTGCGGACGGCAGCCCGACTCAAACCCGTCATCGTCATCAAGGCCGGCCGCTACGCCGAAGGCTCCCGCGCCGCGGTCTCCCACACCGGCGCCCTGGTGGGCGCCGACGACGTATTCGACGCCGCATTGAAACGCGCCGGCGTGGTCCGCGCCAAAACGATCGAGCAGTTGTTCGCCGCGGCGCAGTTGCTGGCCGGTGCTCACCCCGTCCAGGGCGAACGTCTGGCCATCGTCACCAACGCTGGGGGCCCCGGTGTGATGGCGACGGACGCCGCAGTCGAACGCCGTCTGCGTCTGGCCGAGCTGTCCCAGAGCACGCTGCAGCGCCTCGACCAAGCCCTGCCGGCTTTCTGGTCTCACGGCAATCCGATCGACATTCTCGGCGACGCCACGCCGGAGCGCTATGCCTCAGCGGTCGAAGCCTGCCTGGGCGATCCCGGCGTCGACGGCCTGCTGGTGATGCTCACGCCGCAGGCCATGACCGATCCCACCGGCGCGGCGAAGCGGACGCTCGAAGCCATCGGAGATTCGAAAAAGCCGGTTCTGGCTTGCTGGCTCGGCGAAACCCAGGTCCGGGAGGGCCGGGCGCTGTTCACCGAACATGGCATCCCCTCCTTCCCCAACCCGGAAAGCGCGACCGAAGCCTTCGGCTTCCTCGCCGAACACCATCGCAACCAGCAAATGCTGCTGCAGGTGCCCGGCCCCCTGGCCGAACTCGGACCGCCCGATATCGCCGGCGCCCACCTGATCGTGGAAGGCGCGCTGGGAGACAAGCGGAGCCTCCTTTCCCCGCTGGAAACGCGGGCCATCCTCGGAGCCTTCCGCATCCCCATGCTGCCGGCTCTCCCCGCCCATTCCCCCAACGAGGCCCTGGCGGCGGCGGAGTGCCTCGGATTTCCCGTGGCCCTGAAAGTGCTGTCGCCCGACATCACCCACAAGTCCGACGTGGACGGTGTGGTGCTCAACGTGACGCATGCCGAATCGGTGCGGCAGGCCTACAACGACCTGCTGGCGCGGGTCGGCCGGCGCAAACCGGACGCCCGCATCGAAGGGGTGTCGGTGGAAAAAATGTACACTGGCCGGCACGGGCGCGAACTGCTGGTCGGCGTGATCGACGATCCGGTTTTCGGGCCGGTGATCGGTTTCGGCGCTGGCGGCACGGCGGTGGAGATCAGCCGCGACCGGGCGATCGGCCTGCCGCCGATCAACGCCCACATCGCCCGCACCCTGATCGGCCAGACCCGCGTCTCCGCCGCCCTCGGTGCTTTTCGCAACCTGCCGCCGATCCGTATGGAATCGCTGGTCCAGACCCTGCAGCGGGTATCGGAGATGGTATGCGAACTGCCGCAAATCCGCGAAATGGACATCAATCCACTGATGGCCGACGATACCGGGGTGTATGCGCTGGATGCCCGAATCGTCGTGCGCCACCCACCGCCCGGACGCAGGCGCTACGATCACATGGCGATCCATCCCTATCCCGCGCAGTGGGTCGGCCGGTTTCAGCTCAACGACGGCACCGCCGTCACCCTCCGCCCGATACGGCCCGAGGACGCGGCGATGGAGCAGGAATTCGTCCGCGGCCTGTCGGAGGAGGCCAAGTATTTCCGCTTCATGCAATCGGTCCAGGAATTGAGCCCGGACATGCTGGTGCGCCTGACCCAGCTCGATTACCACCGGGAACTCGCTCTGATCGCGACCGTCGAGACCGGAGAAAGGGAGACGGAGGTGGCGGTCGCGCGCTTTTTCAGCAATCCGGGCGGAAAAACCGCCGAATTCGCCATCGTCGTCGCCGATGCCTGGCAGCGCCGCGGCATCGGTGCCCGCCTCATGACAACGCTGGCGGACGCGGCGCGAGAAAAAGGAATACAGAAGCTGCAGGGCGAGGTACTGGCGGGTAACGGCAAGATGTTGCACTTCATGGAAGCGCTGGGCTTCTCGGCGGCCCCCGCGGCCGAAGATGCCTCGATCGTGCAAGTGTTCCGAAACCTATGACACCGATGAACCGCCCCGCGCAGCCGGCCGAGGAGCGGCCGCATCCTCAGCGGGTTTCCGAACTCGTCCCCAGAAAAGCCCTCGAAGCCTGCCTGGCACGCATCGAAAACCACCGAAGGCTGCTGGAAACGGTACGGCGTCTGCTGCCGCCCCCCTTGGCCGCCCATTGCCGGGAGTGCGTGGCGGGAGACGTCACCCTGGTGCTTTACGCCGAGTCGGCTGCCTGGGCTTCGCAGTTGCGCTTCTACCTGCCCCGGATCATCGAAGAACTGGCGCAGGAAGGCCATGGCCAGTTCCGCCAGGGCAAGGTCAGAACGCTCTCCATGGCCATGGAAGCAACGCACGCCGGCCCGCCCCGACCGGCCCCGCACCGTCCCCTCCCGGCGACGATCGCCGCGATCGAAGCGGCGGCGCGGGCCAGCGAGGGTGAAATCGGAACCGCCCTCGCCCGCCTGTGCGGCACCCTGCGCCGGTTGCCGCGTTGAATGGTCAGCGCGCCGCCGGCGCCGTCCGCATATAGGAGATCGGGGCGTACCCCTCGTCCTCGAAGCTCACCATTTCCCAGGCGTCGCGCGCCTTCAGGAGTTCGCACAGCAGGTGATTGTTGAGGCCGTGGCCGGATTTGTAGCCGGTGAACGAGCCGATCAGGCTGTGCCCCAGGAGATAGAGGTCGCCGATGGCGTCGAGGATCTTGTGCTTGACGAACTCGTCGCCGCTGCGCAGGCCGTCCTCGTTGAGCACCCGGAATTTGTCCACGACGATGGCATTGTCCATGGAACCGCCCAGGGCCAGACGGTTCTTGCGCAGCATCTCGATGTCGCGCATGAAGCCGAAGGTACGGGCACGGGCGATCTCCTTGACGAAACTGGTCGAGGAAAACTCGATGCTGGCAGTCTGCGAGTCCTTGTCGAAAACCGGATGGTCGAAATCGATGGTGAACGTCACCTTGAAACCGTCATGAGGCTCGAACCTGGCCCATTTGTCGCCGTCCTCGACCTGGAGCGGCCGCTTGATGCGTATGAACTGCTTCGGCGCTTCCTGTTCCTGTACGCCGGCGGACTGGATCAGGAACACGAAGGGCCCGGCGCTGCCGTCCATGATCGGCACTTCCGGCGCGCTGACGTCGACGTAGGCATTGTCGATCCCGAGGCCGGCGAACGCGGAAAGCAGATGTTCCACCGTGGAGATGCGCACGTCGCCTTTCACCAGCGTCGTCGACAAGGTGGTGTCGCCGACGTTGTCGGGCCGGGCATCGATCACCACCGGCTCGGCGAGGTCGACCCGTCTGAACTTGATGCCTGAATTGGGTGCCGCCGGCCTGAGCGTGAGATAAACCTTTTCACCGGTGTGAAGGCCCACGCCGGTGGCGCGGATGACGTTTTTCAAGGTTCTTTGTTTGATCATACAGGTGTCCCCCATACTAAGGGGCCGCCGTGCGGCGGCCAATCCGGTAGGTCGTTCGATGCGTCACCCGGGCCACGGTCCGCGTGTTTCCCGGATGAGCTTTTCAGGGCGTGGAAAAAGAACAGGAATTGGAAATTCAATCGGCTTGGCGGCGCAGGAATGCGGGGATGTCGAGATACTCGAGATCCATTTCCTTGCTGGGTTCGCCGCGCGGCTCGTGTTTGGGCTGCTTGCGCAGCACCGTGGGGCGCTGCATCTGTTCGTAGTCGATTTCGCCGGTCTGCTTGTGCACCAGTTTCAGCGGCGCCTCGGAGACCATCTGGGACTGGCCCGAGAGTCCGGTCGCCACCACGGTGACGCGGACTTCGTCCTGCATCTCGGGATCGATCACAGTGCCGATGACGACCATCGCCTCGTCGGAGGCATAGTCCTTGACCGCATTGCCCACTTCGTCGAATTCGCCGATGGCAAGATCGAGACCGCCGGTGATGTTGACCAGGATGCCCTTCGCGCCGGAGAGGCTGATGTCTTCCAGCAGCGGGCTGGCGATGGCCCGTTCGGCGGCGTCGCGCGCACGGGTCGGACCGCTGCCCACACCCGTACCCATCATGGCGACGCCCATTTCCGACATGACGGTGCGAACGTCGGCGAAATCCACGTTGATGAGGCCCGGGCGGGTAATCAGCTCGGCGATGCCCTGCACCGCGCCGAGCAACACATCGTTCGCCGCCGCGAACGCGGCCATCAGACTCACGTCCTTGCCCAACACGGGCAGGAGCTTCTCGTTCGGAATGGTGATGAGGGAATCCACGAACTGGCTCAGTTCCGCGATGCCCTTGTCGGCGACCAGACGGCGCTTGCGCCCTTCGAATGGGAATGGCTTGGTCACGACCGCCACGGTGAGAATGCCGGCTTCCTTGGCGATTTCCGCGATGACGGGCGCCGCGCCGGTGCCGGTGCCGCCGCCCATGCCCGCCGTGATGAACACCATGTCGGCGCCATCCAGCACTTCGAGGATACGCTCGCGGTCGTCGAGCGCGGCCTGCCGGCCGATGTCAGGGTTGGCCCCGGCGCCCAGGCCTTTCGTCAGATTATTGCCCAGTTGGATGACGGTGCGCGCACCGAGGTTGCGCAGCGCCTGGGCATCGGTATTGGCGCAGATGAAATCGACGCCCTCGATCTGGCTGCTCACCATGTGATTGACGGCATTGCCACCGCCGCCGCCGACGCCGATCACCTTGATGACCGCGTTCGGGCTAAACGAATCTACAAGTTCAAATTTCATGTTCCCATCCCCTCTGAATACGGGCTATCCGGAAAAACCGAAAATCTCAGAAATTTCCCTGAAACCAATTCTTCATGCGCAGCCAGATGCTCCTGAAACCGCCACCTCCCAGCATGGGGCGCTCCCCGGAAAACAAATGCTGCCGCCCATGCAACAACAACCCCACTCCGGTGGCGTAGGCCGGGTTGCGAATCACGTCGTTGAGGCCGGAAACCGTATAAGGCACACCTAGCCGCACCGGCATGTGGAAAATTTCTTCCGCCAGATCCACCAGCCCCTCGACCCGCGAACTGCCGCCGCTCAGTACGATACCCGCCGCGATCAGATCGTCGAAACCCGCCCTGCGCAGTTCCGACTGCACCAGCAGAAGCAACTCTTCGTAGCGCGGCTCCACGATCTCGGCGAGATTGAGCCTGGAAATCTGCCGGGAAGGCCGGTCGCCGATACTGGGCACTTCGATCGTGTCCTCGATGTCGGCGAGCTGGGTCAGCGCGCAGGCGTGCTTGAGCTTCAGCGTCTCGGCATGGGGCGTAGGCGTGCGCAGCGCCACGGCGATGTCGTTGGTTACCTGGTCGCCGGCGATCGGGATCACCGCGGTGTGGCGGATGGCGCCGTCGGTGAACACCGCAATGTCCGTGGTGCCGCCGCCGATGTCGACCAGGCACACGCCGAGTTCCTTCTCGTCATCCGTCAGAACGGCCTGGCTCGACGCCAGTTGTTCGAGCACGATGTCGTCGACCTCCAGGCCGCAGCGCTGGATGCATTTCTGGATGTTCTGAGCCGCGCTCACCGCGCCTGTGACAATGTGCACCCGAGCCTCGAGGCGTATGCCCGACATGCCGATGGGTTCCTTGACGCCCTCCTGCCGGTCGATGACGAACTCCTGGGGCAGGATGTGCAGGATCTTCTGATCGGCGGGAATAGCGACCGCCCTGGCGGAGTCGATGACACGGTCGACGTCCCCCTGGGTGACCTCCTTGTCCCGGATCGCGACGATGCCGTGCGAATTCATGCTGCTGATGTGGCTGCCGGCGATGCCCGCGTAGACCGAGTGGATGCGGAAACCGGCCATCAGCTCCGCTTCCTCGACCGCGCGCTGAATGGAATGAACGGTGGTTTCGAGATTGACAACGACGCCCTTCTTCAGTCCACGCGATGGGTGGGTGCCCAGTCCGACCACATCGATCTGGCCATCCTCGTTGACCTCGCCCACGAGACAGGCCACTTTGGAAGTGCCGATGTCCAGCCCTACGATTACGTTCTTGTCAGACTTTTTGCCCATGAAGTGATATTCGAAGGATGTGTCAGACGCATGCCCAGCCTATTGCGTTCAATAGCCGACCCTGCCGTTCCCCGCCCGACCGGGCACGTTGTGCGGAAAAAGATTCCCTATCGCCGATGCGCGGCCGCCCCTCATGCGGGAGGGACCGTCCCAGGCTGCTCGGGGGGAACCTCCACGTCGGGCGGGTATGTTTTCCAAACCACCGCGAAGCCATAAGGATACCTCAAATCGATACTTTGGAGCAGGGCCATCCGTTCTTTTCCCAACAGCGGCAGAAGACTCAGGAGACCGGGGAGGGCCTCGGCCGGCTCCTGGCGCCCGAACTCGATCCGGACGTCCGATTCCAGTCGCAGCGACCATGACCAGCGGTCGGTCAATCTGAGTTCGGCGACCCGCGTTCCCCAAACCTCGAAACGCTCGTCGAGATCGATCAGCACCTTGACCAGCCGCTGTTCCTGGCCATCCGGCCCCGTCAGCAACGGCAGATGCTCGAACCCTTGGGTACTCCCGACACGAAAACGGTCCATCCGGTCGTCGATGAAATCTGCATTTCCCCAGCGTGCCACGGGGCGATGCTCCCGCACCTCCACCTCGATGCGGTCCGGCCACCGGCGTTCCACCGAAGCCTCCGCTACCCAGGGGATGGAGGCCACCGCTTGCCGGATTTCGGCCATGGGGATTCCGAAATAAGTATTGTCGCGGGCCAGCCTGTCCCTGACGAGGTTTTCCACCGCCGCCGGATCGATATAGCGAAAAGCGCCCTTCACACGGACGGTCTGCACCCGTCGCTCGGCAACCCACGACACCCCCCAGCCTACTCCTCCCCATATCAGGCAAAGAGCGAGCAGCGCCGTGAAAGAGGCGCGCAAGCTGCGCCCGCTTGGGACGGCCGCACCGCCGGCGCCATTCCGCCCTTCCGGTTTCAGGCGACGCTGGTTTCCAGGATGTGCCACACCAGCTCCTGAAACTCGATGCCCGCAGCCTTCGCGGCCATCGGAACGAGACTGTGATCCGTCATGCCGGGGACGGTATTGACCTCGATCAGCCAGGGTTGGCCGCTGCGGTCGACCATGAGGTCGACCCGGCCCCAGCCGCCGACGCCGACGATCTGGCAGGCCCGCAGCACCAGCGCCTGAAGTTCGGCTTCACGCCCGGCGTCCAGCCCGCAAGGGCAGAGGTAACGGGTGGTTTCCGCCCGGTATTTGGCCTCGAAATCGTAGAAAGCATGCGGGGTTTCCAGGCGGATCAGCGGCAACGGCACACCCTTGAGCATACCCCCGGTGTATTCGACGCCGTCGATCCAACGCTCGGCGAAAACGGCACAGCCGTAAGCGGAGGCGCGCTCCCAGGCCTGCGCCAGTTCTTCGGCATCGGCCGCACGGCTCATGCCGATGCTCGACCCCTCTTCCGCCGGCTTGACGATCACCGGAAATCCCAGGGCTTGCCGGCAACGATCGAGATCGGCGGACGAACCCAGCCGCAGCCAGGGCGGGGTCGGCAGACCGGCTCCCGTCCAGCACAGCTTGGTGCGCAATTTGTCCATGCTCAACGCGGAGGCCAGTACGCCGCTGCCCGTGCAGGGGACGCCCAGGCAGGCCAGCGCACCTTGCAACACGCCGTCCTCACCGCCGCGTCCGTGGATAATGTTGAACACGCGATCGAAGCGGCGCTCCAGCAACGGAGCGATCATGTCGCGCCCGACGTCGAAACCTTCGGCGTCGATCCCGCCGGCCTGCAACGCATCCAGGACGGCCTTGCCGCTTTTCAACGAAATCTCCCGTTCGGCCGCGGCCCCACCCATCAGGACTGCGACCTTACCGAACTCCGATGCCTGCTGAATCCGTTTTTCCACTCGATTCCTCATTTCTAAGGGTTTCTATACTAGCGACTCGCCCACGATCCGGACTTCGGGCTCGAGCCAAATGCCGGAGAGGAGGGCCACCCGGTTCCGTACCTCCGAGATCAACGTCTCGATGTCAGCCGCCGTCGCTCTCCCTGAGTTGACGATGAAATTGGCATGCTTGGCGGACACTTGAGCGCCGCCCACGGCGAGCCCCTTGAGCCCACAGGCTTCGATCAGGCGTGCCGCAAAGTCCCCGGGCGGATTCCGGAACACTGACCCGCAGCTCGGCTGATGGGTCGGCTGGGTCGCCGAGCGTCGCGCCAGCAGAGCCTTAATGCGTTCCCGCCCGGCGCGTCCGTCACCAGGCGAAAGCTCGAGTTCGGCTGCCAGGAACCACTCGCCTTCCGGCCCGTGCACATGGCGGTAACCCACCTCGAATTCCTCGGGTGCCCGCCAGATCGTCCGTCCGCTGCGGTTCACCGTCAGCGCGCGCCGCACCAGGCTCCAGGTCTCGCCGCCGAAGGCACCGGCATTCATCGCCAGGGCGCCCCCCAAGGTGCCCGGAATGCCGGCCAGAAATTCGGCACCGACCCAATCCCGGTCGGTGCAGAAGCGGGCGACATGGGAGCAGGGAATACCGGCTTCGGCGTAAACGCAGGCAGGATCACGGGCCTCGATGGCACGCAGGCGATTCTTGGTGCAGACCACCGTGCCGCGGATACCGCCGTCCCGGACCAGCACGTTACTGCCAAGGCCCAGCCAGAACAGCGGTTCCTGGGGCGGCAGGGCGCGCAGGAACTCGACCAGGTCTTCGAGGTCAGCGGGCTGATAGAAGCGTTCCGCCGGTCCGCCCACCCGCCAGCTGGTATGCTCGGCCAGCGGCTCGTGTTCGAGCCAGGTTCCGCGCAATGGCACCGCCGGGGCGCCGGCAGCGAACCCCTGGGTGGTCAAGGAATCGGCTCCGGGCCCAGGCGCTCGGGCAACTGCTGGGCGAGCGCGCCGACGCTGCCCGCGCCCAGCGTCATCACGACGTCGCCCGGCTTCAATACGTTCGGCAGGATGTCGAAGACTTCCTCGGGGGTTTCCGCGAAGATCGGATCGATCTGTCCCCGCACGCGGATGGCCCGGCTGAGGGAACGCCCGTCGGCGCCCGCTATAGGCGCTTCACCGGCTGAATAAACGTCCAACAGGATCAGCACGTCGACCCGGGACAGGACCTGCACGAAATCCTCGAACAAGTCGCGGGTCCGGGTATAACGGTGGGGCTGGAATACCACGACCAGACGCCGGTCGGGCCAGGCATTGCGGGCAGAATCCAGGGTCGCCGCCAATTCGCTCGGGTGGTGGCCGTAATCGTCGACGAATGTGATTTGGCCGCCGCCGAAGCTCAGGCTGGCGTTGATCTGGAACCGCCGGCCGATGCCGCGGAACCCCGCCAGCGCCCGCTGGATCACCGCATCGGCAACGCCCAGTTCGGTGGCGACCCCAATCGCCGCCAGCGCGTTGAGAATATTGTGGTAGCCCGGCAGATTGAGCGTGATCTCCAGCGGTTCGGCGCCCTGCCTCAGCACGCTGAACCGGCTCTGCAGGCCGAGTCGCCGGATGCCGACCGCGCGGATGTCGACGCCCTCCCGCTCGCCGTAGGTGCGGTACGGCTTGCTCAGCCGCGGCAGGATGTCGCGGACACCGGGGTCTTCGGCACATAGTACCGCCGCCCCATAGAACGGCACGTGGTGGAGGAACTCGACGAACGCGTCCTTGAGCCGGCCGAAATCGTTGCCGTAGGTGCCCATGTGATCCTGATCGATGTTGGTCACCACGGCGATCATGGGCTGGAGGTGCAGGAACGAGGCGTCGCTCTCATCGGCTTCGGCGACCAGATACTCGCCTTGCCCCAACTGGGCGTTGGCGCCCACGCTGTTCAGCCGCCCGCCGATTACGAAGGTCGGGTCCAGACCCCCTTCGGCCAGGATGCTGGCGGTCAGGCTGGTGGTCGTAGTCTTGCCGTGGGTGCCGGCCACCGCCACGCCGTAACGGAAGCGCATCAGCTCCGCCAGCATTTCGGCCCGCGAAATGACCGGAATCCGGGCGGCCCGGGCGGCATCGATCTCCACGTTGGACTGCGCCACCGCGCTGGAAACCACCACCACGTCCACCGCCTCGACGTGCCGGGCCTCGTGCCCGATCGAGATCACGGCACCCCGCTCCTCCAGGCGGCGGGTATTGGCGTTCTGCTGCAGATCGGAACCCGATACCCGGTAGCCGAGGTTCAGCAGGACCTCCGCGATACCGCTCATGCCCGCGCCGCCGACACCGACGAAATGGATGCGGGTGATTTTCTTCATGCCGTCGGTTCGGGGCGTCATGCGCCGGCCTCCTCCAGACAGACCTTGGCGACGCGGTCGGCCGCATCGTAGCGGGCCAAGTTCCGGGCCGCCACGCTCATTGCCTGCAGCCGTCCGCGCTCGTCCAGCAGGGCGCGGATCTCAGCCGCCAGAGATTCCTCGTCCAGCGTGGACTGGGGCATCAGCACCGCCGCTCCCGCCTCCGCCAGATAGCCACCGTTCGCGGTCTGATGATCGTCGATGGCATAGGGGAAAGGCACGAGTATGGCTGGCAGCCCCGCCGCGGCCAGTTCGCTCACGGTCATGGCACCGGCGCGGCATACCGCGAGGTCAGCCCAGCCGTAGGCCTCCTCCATGTCCTCGATGAATGCGTCCACTTTCGCCGGCAGTCCGAACTGCCGGTACAAGTCTTGGGTTTCCTGGAGCATGGCCTGCCCGGTTTGATGGCGAATTTCGACTGGCTCCCCGCCCAGGACCGCCAGGGCCCGCGGGACGATGCGGTTCAAGGCCTGCGCCCCCAGACTCCCGCCCAGGACAAGCACGCGTCGGGATTCACGGGGCGCATGATGGTGGTGAAAGGATTCTATGTTCTGCCGCAAGGGATTGCCGGTGCAGACCGCGCCGGAAGACGGTTGGAAGGCGCCGGGAAAGGCTTCCAGCACCTGGTTGGCAATATGGGACAAAAATCGATTGGTGGTGCCGGGAATCCGGTTCTGCTCGTGGATCACCAGGGGAATGCCCAGCACCCGAGCCATGAGTCCGCCCGGACCGGCGACGAAGCCGCCCATGCCCAGCACGGCGTCCGGCCTTCTGCGGCGAAGTATACGCAGTGCCTGCAGACAGGCCAAGCCCAGCATGGCCGGGGCCTTCGCCTTGGACGCCAAGCCCTTGCCGCGTATGCCGCTGACGCTGAGCCAGTCGATCGGATAGCCGGCTGCCGGCACCACCCTGGCCTCCAGGCCGGCCCGGGTCCCCATCCAGGAGACTTCGGCGCCCGCGCCGCGGAGCTTGTCCGCGACCGCGAGCGCGGGAAACACGTGCCCGCCGGTCCCCCCGGCCAGGATCGTTACGCGCTTGGCCATACGCCCTTCCGGCCGTTGCCCAGGAAGCTCGCCACCGCCTCACTGCGGATCCGGAACAGCAATCCGATCGCGGCGCAGACCACCATCATACTGCCGCCGCCGTAACTCATCAGCGGCAGAGTCAGTCCCTTCGTGGGCAGCATGCCCATGTTCACCCCCATGTTGATGAAGGACTGTAGGCCCAGCCAGATGCCGATGCCGTAGGCGAGGAAGGCTGCGAACAGCTTGCCGCTGCGCTCGGCGAGCCGGCCGATCGCCAGCGCCCGCCAGACCACGACGGCGAACAGCACGATGACGGTAGTCGCCCCCCAGAGCCCCAGTTCCTCGCCGATGACCGAAAACAGGAAGTCAGTATGGGCTTCGGGCAAATAGAACAGTTTCTGGACGCTGGACCCCAGCCCCACCCCCTGCCAGTCACCCCGGCCGAACGCGATCAACGCCTGGGTCAGCTGAAACCCCGAGTTGAGCGGGTCGGCCCAGGGATCGAGAAAGCTGAGCACCCGTTTCAGCCGATACTCGGCCGTATAGATCAATAACGTCCCGGCGACGGCGACCAGCCCCAGCAGCGAGGCGAATACCCACAGGCGGGCGCCCGCGAGAAACAGCATCCCCAAGGCGGTCGCCATGACCACCGCGGTGGCGCCGAAATCGGGCTCCTTCAGCAGGAGGACCCCGCCGATGGCGAGCAGGCTCAAGGGAAAAATCATCCCCTTTACCGATGTCCTGACGGTTTCCAGATGCCGGCTGATATAGCCGGCCACATAGATCGCCGCCACCAACTTGAAAACCTCGGAGACCTGGACACGAAGCCCGAACAGGTTGATCCAGCGCACGCTGCCGTTCACTGATTTGCCGATGCCCGGAATGAGAACCAGGACCAGCAAGGCGATACCCACCCAGAACAGCGACCTGGAATGCCGCTCCAGCGTGTCCAGCCGCACCTTTGCCGCCGCCCATCCCGCCACCAGCCCCAGCACAATATGCGCGAGCTGATGCTTCGGAAAATAGAAGCTGTCGCTCGCCATCTTTTCGCCGAGATGCAGCGAGGCGGAGGACACCATGACGAAACCGAAAAGCATCAACCCCAAGGACACCGAAAGCAGGATGGTGTCCAGATAGAAGCGGTTGGGGCCCCATTTCAGCACCAGACCCCGGCTGCCGCGAATCGCTTGCGTAGTCATGACATGGTCCTCACCGTTGCGGCGAAATCTCTTCCGCGCTCTTGATAGTCCTTGTACTGGTCGAGGCTGGCGCAGGCCGGTGCCAGCAGCACGGTATCGCCGCGCCGTGCTACCCCGCGGGCGGCCCGAACCGCCTCGAACATCGTGTTGACCCGGATCGTGGGTACGACGTCCTTGAGCACCTGCTCGATCAGCGGCCCGTCCCGCCCCATGAGGACAGCGGCCCGCAGCATTTCCGCCGCGACCGGCGCGAGGGAGGAAAAATCGGCGCCCTTGCCGTCTCCGCCGGCGATGAGCACGGCCTTGCCTTCCAACCCGGAAAGGGCCGCGATGCAGGCGCCGACGTTGGTCGCCTTGGAATCGTTGACATAAGCGACACCGTCGATATCGGCCACCCATTGCATGCGGTGATCCAGCCCCGGAAACGTCCGCAGCACCTGCACGACCGCTTCGCGGTCGAATTTGCACGCGTCTGCGATCGCCACGGCAGCGAGGGCGTTGGCCAGGTTATGCCGGCCCTTGATGCGAACCTCGTCGGCCGGGAGCAGCGGAACCCCTTGCGCCAGAATCCAGGCCTTCCCTTCGTTGAGGCCAAGCGTATAGTCCAAGGCCGCCGCGTTCCCCAATCCGAACCGCACGGCGTGCCTTCCCGGCTCGCGCATTCCGGCGACGAGCGGATCATCCTGGTTGAGCACCATCAGCCCATCGCCGCGAAACACCCGCCGCTTCGCCTCGGCATAGGCCGCCAAGTCGGGATAGCGGTCCATGTGGTCCGGGCTGATATTGAGTACGGTCGCGACGTCCGCCTCGAACAATTCCGAGCGTTCCAACTGGAAGCTCGACAGTTCGAGGACGTACAGCTCCGCAGCCGCGTCCAGCAGGTCCAGCATCGGCGTGCCCAGGTTGCCGCCCACCGCTGCCCGGATTCCGGACGCCTTCGCCATCAGGCCTACCAGGGTCGTGACCGTACTCTTGCCGTTCGCGCCAGTGATGGCCGCTATCGGCGCCCGCGCGCAGCACGCGAAAAGGTCCAGATCGCCGAACACGCGCACCCCGCGCCGCCTGGCTTCGCGGATTTCGTCCCGCTCCAGGGAAAGTCCGGGGCTGACGACGAGATGCGTCGCCGCTGCCAGCGCATCTTTGCTGAACTCCCCGAGAAACAAGGGAACGTCGGGAAATGCCTCGCGCAGTTCTTCCAGGCCCGGCGGAGCGATCCGGCTGTCCATGACCGCGCATTCGAATCCTTGCCGGCGCAGGAAGCGGACGGTCGACAGACCGGTCGAGCCCAGGCCCAGGACGAGCACACGCGAACGGCCGTCCAGGCCGAGACCGGCGAATTCGCAGGGCAGCTTTTCAGCAACGGCGCGGGGGTTCGTGTTCATCAACGCAGCTTCAAGGTTGCCAGCCCGATGAGCACCAGAATGACGGAGATGATCCAAAACCTCACGATCACCCGTGGCTCCGGCCATCCTTTCAATTCAAAGTGATGGTGGATCGGCGCCATCCGGAAAATGCGCCGGCCGGTCAATTTGAAAGACAGCACCTGCAGCATGACCGAGACCGTCTCCATGACGAAAATCCCGCCCATGATCATGAGCACGATTTCCTGCCGGACCAGAACGGCCACCATCCCCAGGGCGGCACCGAGCGCCAGGGCCCCGATGTCGCCCATGAAGACCTGGGCCGGGTAAGTGTTGAACCAGAGGAACCCCAGGCCGGCCCCGACCAGAGCGCCGCAAAACACCACCAGTTCCCCCGCCTTCGGCAGATAAGGAATTCCCAGGTACTCCGAGAACTCGCTGTGGCCGGAAGCATAGGCGAAAATCGCCAGTCCCCCCGCAACCAGCACCGTCGGGAGAATCGCCAGCCCGTCCAGGCCGTCGGTCAGGTTGACCGCATTGCTCGACCCCACGACCACGAAATAGACCATGGGGATGTACAGCCATCCCATGTTCAGTACCACGTTCTTGAAGAACGGCACAATGAACTGGGTTTCCTGCGGCGAACTCGCGGTGTGATAGAGAAACAACGCCACCCCGAGGCCGAACACCGATTGCCACAGGTATTTGTGGCGTGCCGCCAGCCCCTTGCTGTTCTTCAGAACCAGCTTTTTGTAATCGTCGATGAAGCCGATGAATCCGTAAGCCAGGGTCACCAGCAGCACCGCCCAGACGTAGCGGTTGCCGAGATCCGCCCACAGCAAGGTGCTGATGGTGATCGTCACCAGAATCAGCGCCCCGCCCATCGTGGGCGTGCCTGCCTTCGACAAATGGCTTTGCGGGCCGTCATCGCGGATCGTCTGCCCGATCTTGTAGCTTCCCAGATGCCGGATCATCGCCGGGCCGACGATGAAAGAAATCACGAGCGCGGTCAGGACACCCAGGATCCCGCGGAAGGTGAGATAGTGAAAGACCCTGAAGGCGTCGAAATAATGCTCGAGCCAGTTCGCTAGAATCAGTAGCATCGTATTTCCTTAAACTGCTTCCAATACAGGGCGTATCGCCTCTGTGACCTTATTCGGTACCGCGGTGCCGGGCCGACAGCGCTTTCCCTACCTCTACCCGATCGGAAAATTCGCGGGCCACGCCGCCGACGTCCTGAAATGCTTCATGCCCCTTTCCTGCCACCAGGACAATGTCGCCTTCCCCTGCCTGTGCAATGGCCTGATGGATGGCCGCACGGCGGTCGCGCACGACCGTGACGGTGGAACCGGTGCAACCCTTGAGAATGTCCTGGACGATGGCATCCCCCGACTCGAGGCGCGGATTGTCGTCGGTCACGATCACGCTGTCCGCAAGGCGCTCGGCGACGGCCCCCATTTCCGGGCGCTTGCCCTTGTCCCGATCGCCGCCGCAACCGAACACCAGCCGCAGCCTGCCCCGGCAATGGCGGCGCAGGCTCGTCAGCACGTTCCGCAACGCGTCCGGAGTATGGGCATAATCGACGACCGCGGTCACGCCATCCTCGCAAAACCGCTCCATGCGCCCGGCAACTGGACGGACCTTGGCGGCCCGCGAGGCGGCAGCGTCGGCGGAATACCCCAGCCCCAGCAGAACCGCCATCGTCCCGAGCAGATTCTCGGCGTTGAAATCACCATAAACCGGGGCATCCACGTCGACGGAACGCCCCTCCCAATTGACCCGCAAATGCAGGCCCTCAGGCGTCTGCTCCAGGGCCTCAGCATAAATCACGGGAAAGTCCGCCGAACTCCCGCCCTGCAGGCTGTAGCCGACGACCCTCACCCCGGCGGGGACGCTCGCCAGAATGGTATCCACGGAAGGATCGTCAAGCGTGACCGCGACGAACTCCAACGCGGGGTTGGACAGCAAGCCCAGCTTGGCATTCAGATAGGACTCGAAAGTACCGTGATAATCAAGGTGGTCCCGCGTAACGCGGGTGTACAGTGCACCTCGGCAACAGACGCCGTTGATGCGCCCCTGCGCCTGCCCGTGCGATGAGGCCTCCAAAGCCACCAGCCCGATCCCTTGCGCCTTGAGGGTTGCGAGTATGGCATGAATCTCGATGGCATCAGGGGTCGTATGTGCGATCCGCCGCAGCCTTTCGGGCTTTCCCCAGCCCAGGGTCCCGATGACCGCCGCCGGATGTTCATCCCGCAATGCATCGGCGATGAAATGGGTGCAGGAGGTCTTGCCGTTGGTCCCGGTGACCGCGACGACCTTCAGGGTCTCCGAGGGATGGCCGAAAAAACGGGCAGCGATGCTGCCCACGTGGCGTCCCAGATCGGTAACCGGCACGGCGAAACCGGGTTCCGGTTCCGGCGCACAGGCGCCGCCCCCCGAAGAGTCATAGACGACTGCGACTGCCCCCCGCCCTGCTGCCTCTTCCGCATACCTGAGTCCGTGCTCCCGGCTTCCCGACAGCGCGAAAAATGCATCGCCGGTGCGAACCGACCGGCTGTCGAGGCTCAGGCCGAATACCGGAATATCCGGCACGGTCTGAGGGTCGGTCAAGCCATCCAACAGCCTCCGCAGGGAAGCGCCGGCACCATCGCCGCCGCTCAAAAGATTTCGTCCTTCTGGGCTGAAAGGATGGACTGGCCCATGTCCTGATCCGGCAGGACGTTGAGCAACCTCAACCCCGGCTCCATGACGGCGGCAAATGCCGGCGCCGCCACTGCGCCGCCATAATATTCCCCGGCCAAAGGTTCATCGATCATCACGACGGTGACCACCCGTGGATCGGTCGCCGGCGCCATGCCTGCGAACACGGCGATATGGCGCGAGGTCTGATAGCCGCCGCGTCCGGCGCTTTTCTTCACCGTCCCGGTTTTTCCGGCGACCCGGAAACCCGGAATGCTGGCTTTGATCGCCGTGCCATCGGCCGAAACCACGCCTTCCAGCATGTTGCGCACCGTCGCGGCGGTCTTTTTCGACATCACCTGGGTCGCCGCCGCCGGGCGATCCTGCTTCAGCATGCTGACGGCCGGCATCGCGCCGTCGTTTGCCAGCGCCAAGTAAGCCCGCGCCAACTGCAATGGCGTCGCCGACACCCCGTAACCGAAGGAGAGCGTAGCCTGCGCGAACGGCCGCAGCCCCTTCCGGTCCGGCATGCGCCCTTGCGCTTCTCCGGGAAAACCGGTGCCCAGCCCCTGGCCGAACCCCAAGTCGCGGTAAAACCCCCAGAACTTGTCGGGAGGCAAGGCCAAAGCCATCTTGGTGACCCCCACGTTGCTCGACTTGCGCAGCACTCCGGCGACGTCGAGCACGCCGTAGTTGTGTACGTCCTTGACCACATTGGAACCGACGTGCATGACGCCCGGCGAGGTATTGATCACCGCGTTGGCTCGGAATGCCCCCATTTCCAAGGCGCAGGCCACCGCGAACGGCTTCATCGTCGATCCCGGCTCGAACAAATCGGTGACCGCGCGGTTGCGGGTCGAGCCGGGCACGGTGCCGTTGCGGCCATTGGGATTGAAGGACGGCTGATTGACCATCGCCAGCACCTCGCCGGTCTTGGCGTCGAGCATGACCAAGGCGCCCGCCTTGGCCCGGTGCTGCTGCACAGTCTTCTTCAGCTCGCGGTAGGCCAGATACTGCAGGCGCTGGTCGATGCTGATGCTCAGGTCCTTGCCGGCCACCGGCTGACGCACGCTGTCGACATCCTCGATGACCCTGCGCTTGCCGTCCCGGATGATGCGCCTGACACCCTCGATGCCCTTCAAATGCTCATCGAAGGCGAGCTCCAGCCCTTCCTGTCCCTGGTCGTCGATGTCGGTGATACCGAGCACGTGGGCGGCGACCTCGCCGGTCGGGTAGTAGCGCCGGTACTCTTCTTCGGCGTAGACACCGGGCAGGCCCAGCGCCGTCACCTGATCGGCAAGTTCGGGACTGACACGGCGCTTGAGATACACGAAGGCCCGATTGGCGCCGTGGTCGCCGAGGCGCCGTTTCAGGTCGTCCGGCGTATCTCCGATCAGCCCGGCCAAAGCCTCGTACTGCGCTGCGTTTGCCTCGAACTCCTTGGGATTGACCCAGATCGATTTCACCGGACAGCTGGTCGCGAGCAAATCGCCGTTCCGGTCCAGGATCCGGCCGCGATGCGCCGGCACCGGAACCGCGCCCATGTGGCGCAAGTCGCCCTGATGCTTGAGAAACTGCCGATCCACGACCTGCAGGTTGACCGCACGCCCGACCAGGACGAGCATGGCCGCCATCATGCCGATCAGCAATAGCGACCAGCGCGCCCCGTAATCGCTCTCTTTTTGCGGATTCGTTATGTACATCATCGCAGACACCCCCTCATCCCCACATGAGCTCAGGGTTTGATGTAAATGATCGACTCGCGCGCCGGCAGGGTCATCCCCAGCCTGCTGCGAGCCAGACGTTCGACGCGGCCATGCTCGGCCCAGGTGTTCTGCTCCAACTGAAGCTGGCCCAGTTCCACATCGTATTGATTCAGGGCCAGTTCCAGACGCTGAACCTCAGCGAACAGCATGCGCGTGCGGTACTTCGCATAAACCACGCCCAGCGCCGAACAAACGGCAACCACCGACAGCAGGAGTACTCGTGTCATGCCGCCCGCTTTTCGGCTGCGCGCAATATCGCGCTCCGCGCCCGGGGATTGACCCGGATTTCGTCCTCTTCCGCCTTGAGCGGCTTTCCCAGGCCGATGAGGCGCGGCGTCGAGCGGGATTCGAAGATTCCCACCGAAATCTCCCTGCCGCGCGCCTCATCCCGCATGAACCTCTTGACGATCCGGTCTTCGAGCGAATGAAAAGAGATCACCACCAAGCGCCCCCTCGCGGCAAGAACCTCTACCGCCTCGTTCAATCCCCGCTCCAACTCACTCAACTCATCATTGACAGCGATCCGGATCGCCTGGAAAGTGCGGGTCGCCGGATGCTTGAACTTGTCTGCGAATGGAATCGCGGCCTCGATCAACCTGACCAAGTCGGTTGTCGTGGCGATCGGCCGCTGTCTCCGTTCCTCGACCACCGCGCGGGCGATGCGTCCCGCAAAGCGCTCCTCGCCGTATTCCCGCAACACTCGCGCCAGTTCCCGTTCCGGAACCTCGGCGAGCCAATCCGCCGCGCCGGTCTTCTGGCTCGGATCCATCCGCATGTCGAGCGGCCCTTCTCTCAGGAAGCTGAAGCCGCGCCGGGCTTCATCGAGCTGTGGTGAGGACACACCCAGGTCCATCAGGATGCCGTCTACCCGGCCCGCCCATCCTCTCTCACCGACGAATCTGACGAGGTCCGAAAAGCGGCCGTGCTCAATAGCGAACCGGGCATCTCCGGGCAGCCCGGAAGCGCCGGCCGCTGCCACAGCCTCCAGGTCCCGATCGATCGCCAGAAGACGACCCTCCGCGCCCAATCGCCCCAGAATCGCCCGGCTGTGCCCGCCTCGACCGAAGGTGCAATCCAAATAAATGCCGGCCGGCCGGATCGCCAGCGCCTCCAACACCTCGGCCAGCATGACGGGACGGTGTCCGTTTTCGGCTTCCGGCATCAAAACGCCAGCGCCCCGAGCTCCGGCCCCATATCCTCGAGACCTTCCAGGCTCGCTTCTTCCAGCCATTCCTGGCGGCAGCGCTCCCAAAGGCCTTCATCCCAGATTTCGAACTTGTTGCCCTGGCCGATCAGGACGACCTGTTTGTCCAGGCTGGCGAACCGGCGTAACGGCTCGGGTATGAGGAAGCGTCCCTGGCCGTCCAGCTCACACTCGGTGGCATGGCCGATCAGCAGACGTTGAAGCCGCTTCACCTGTTTGTTCAAGGCCGGCAATTTCACCAGCTTCCGTTCCAACTCCTCGAACTCAGGCAAAGGGAAAAGCAGCAGACAGGTATCGGTTCCAACGGTGACCACCAGTTGCCCCTCGCAGGACTCCCGGAGTTCGGACCTGTAACGGGTGGGCACCGCCATGCGCCCCTTTTCGTCCAGGCTGATGGAATTAACGCCTCTGAACAAGCCGCCCCCAAGCTCCACATTCCCCCAAAAAAAACCACTTTCCACCACCTGGGAAGCACTATAGAAACGCGTTCGAGGCAAGTCAAGATGAGTTGCAAAAAAAACTCACGGCATTGTTTGGCAGAGGTTTTTCAGAGCTTTGACGGAGCCGGGAGTGGCGCCGGCCACCCGCTCGGGTGCAGCATCTTGGCATGGAAAATCCGGGGGCAAGGACATCGAAAGCGGGGACGGATCGATTGGAAAAGCACAACGAAACCTGGATTTCCGGACCGGTACGGGAGTTGGAACAGCGACGGCCGGAAATCCGGAGCGAGAGAGGGTGGATGGGGAAGTTTGTTTCAGTCGCGCGGAGCCGGGTATGCTAAAAGAGGAGAAAACTTAAGGCCGTCCGCGTTCGAGCATCGCCAGAAAGGCGTCCTCGTCCAGCACCGGAATGCCGAGTTCTGAAGCCTTGGCCAGCTTGGAGCCCGGCTCCTCGCCGGCGACGACATAGTTGGTGTTCTTGGAAACGCTGCCGGTGCATTTCGCCCCGAGAGCCTCGAGCCGGGCACGCGCTTCGTCCCGGCTCATCGCGGCGAGCGTCCCCGTGAGCACGAAGACCAATCCCTGCAGCGGCAATTCGCTGGCTTCAGGGGCGGCTGCCGGCGTTTCCCAGCCCACGCCGCAGTCCAACAGTTGGGCGATCACCTCGCGGTTGTGCGCCTGTGCGAAAAACAGCCGGATATGGCCGCTAACGACCGGACCGACGTCCGCGACCGCCACAAGTTCGTCTTCCGTGGCCGCCATCAGGGCGTCGAGAGAACCGAAATGATCCGCCAGCGCCTTGGCCGTCACCTCGCCGACATCGCGGATGCCGAGCGCGTAGAGGAAACGCGCCAGCGTGGTGCGCTTGCTACGCTCCAGCGCCTCCAGCAGATTGGCTGCGGACTTCGTTCCCATCCGGTCCAGCCCCGCAAGCTGGTCCAGGCTCAGGCGGTAAAGGTCGGCCACTGTTCCGATCAGCTTCCTGTCCACGAGCTGATCCACCAGCTTGTCCCCCAGGCCTTCGATGTCCATCGCCCGCCGGGACGCGAAATGCTTGATGGATTCCTTGTGCTGGGCCGGGCAATACAGGCCGCCGCTGCAGCGGGCCAGCGCCTCGCCCGGCTCTGTTTCCACGGCGGAACCGCATTCGGGACAGCGCTCAGTCAGGTGAAACGGCTCCGCCCCCGGCTCCCGCAGCTCGGGAACGACCCGTACGACTTCGGGGATCACGTCGCCGGCCCGCCTCACGACCACTGTGTCTCCCTGCCGGACATCCTTCTTGCGGACTTCGTCGGCATTGTGGAGGGTCGCGTTGGTGATGGTCACCCCGCCGACGAATACCGGCTCCAGCCTCGCCACCGGGGTCAGCACGCCAGTACGACCCACCTGCACGTCGATCGCCAGTACCCGGGTCCTCGCCTCTTCGGCGGGAAATTTGTGCGCGATGGCCCACCTCGGCGCACGTGAGACGAATCCCAGCTCGACCTGAAGCTGCAAGCCGTCGACCTTGTACACTACCCCATCGATGTCGTAAGGCAGGCTGTGGCGGCGCTCCCCCAGCGAACGGTAGTACTCGAGGCAGCCGGTCGCTCCCTGAACGACGCGAAGTTCCGGCGAAACCGGCAGGCCCCAGCGCTTAAACGATTCGACGAGCTCGTGCTGCGTGGCAGGTAAACGGTCGTCCGGAAAGGCACCGATGCCGTAGGCATAAAATGACAACGGGCGCGAGGCCGTGACCCGGGCATCGAGCTGGCGGAGGCTGCCCGCCGCGGCGTTGCGCGGATTCACGAACACTTTTTCACCATTGCCGCGGGCGCGCTCGTTGAGAGCCAGGAATCCCTGTTTGGGCATGAAAACCTCGCCCCGCACCTCGAAATGAGCCGGGAAACCGTCGCCCCTCAGCCGCAGGGGAATCGCCCGGATGACCCGGACATTGTGGGTCACGTCCTCGCCGACCGCGCCATCACCGCGGGTGGCGGCCCTGACCAGGACACCGTCCTGGTACAGCAGATTGACCGCGAGCCCGTCCAGTTTGGGCTCTGCGACATATTCGACCTCCTCCCGGGACAGCTCCTTGCGAACCCGCCTGTCGAAAGCGGTGAGATCTTCATCGCTGAACGCGTTCTCCAGCGACAGCATCGGCACTTCATGGCGAACCTCGGCAAAGGTTTCGACCGGCGGGGCGCCGACGCGCCGGGTCGGCGAATCGGGGGTGACGAGCTCCGGGTATCGTGCCTCGATGGCGAGCAGTTCCGCCATCAGGCGGTCATACTCGGCATCGGTGATCAGGGGGTCGTCGAGCTGGTAGTAGCGGGCGTTGTGAAACTCGATCTCCTCGCGCAGCTTGCTGGCTTTCTCGATCAGTTCGGCAGGAGCGCTCACGGCTGTTCGCAGGCCTCCACCAGAATTTCGCGCATTTCCGTCACCCGTGCGTCGGTAAGCTCGGCGCGGCGTTCGTCCAGTACGGTCCCGTCCAGCGCCGCCGCCAGCCCGCGGCAGGTGTCCACCAAGTCGTCGAAAACTTCCAGGGGATCAGACACCTTGGCAGGCTGGAAAAAGAAGACGACACCGGGCGTGCGGAAATTCTCCATGTCGTTCACGGGGAACGTGCCGGGCTCGACGAGACTGGCCACGCTGAACAGAGGCTCGCGGTAAGCGCTGTCGTAACGATGGAATATCCCCATTTCGCCGTATACCAGATCCAGATCGATCAGAGCATCGCGCAGGCCCTCGCCCGGAAACCGGGCGCCGCCGCCCTTGACGACACTGAACTGGATGAGAAACGGGGCTCCCAAAGCCGCGGAGTGTCTTGCCGGCGGCTCCTCACCCGACTCCGGCAGGGGCTCAGCCACCGCCTCCGTCGCGGTTGCCCCACTCTTTGCAGGCGCTGGCCGCTCCGCCGCTTCGGCGAACTGACCGCCTGCCTCGTCTTCCTGTTCCGTGGCCGGCCAGGGCAACTCCTCCGCTTCCTCTTCGCTCTCGAAAACGTCGAATTCGCTGGACCGTTCCAGGGTATCGAGGATCTTTTGCTTGTAACGGCCCCATACATAGATGCCGGCGATGACCAGCACGCCGACGACCAGGATGATGATCCGGACTGTGTCTCTATCCATTGCGCCCCTCAAACCGAAGCCAGTTCAACCGCCGCATCGATGTCCACCGCCACGATGCGCGACACTCCAGGCTCCCGCATGGTGACTCCCGCCAAGTATTGAGCGATTTCCATCGTGACCTTGTTATGGGTAATGAAGAGGAATTGTACTTTTTCGGACATCTCTTTCACCAATTGGCTGAACCGCCCGACGTTGGCATCGTCCAGCGGCGCATCCACCTCGTCCAGCAGGCAGAACGGCGCGGGGTTCAGCTCGAAGATGGAGAATACCAGGGCCGCCGCCGTCAGCGCCTTCTCGCCCCCGGACAACAGGTGGATCGAACTGTTGCGCTTGCCGGGCGGCTGGGCCATGACGCTGACCCCGGTACTCAGCAGGTTGTTTTCGGTGAGTTCCAGCGTTGCCTTCCCGCCGCCGAAAAGCTTGGGAAACATACGCTGGAAACCGGCATCGATCTTTTCGAACGTTTCCTTGAAGCGCGCCCGGCACTCGCGGTCGATTTTTTCGATGGCTTGCTCCAGGGTTGCCAGCGACTCGGCGAGATCCCGGTCCTGCTCCTCCAGATAGCGCTGGCGCTCCTCCTGTTCTTGATATTCCTGCATCGCCGTGAGGTTGACCGGACCGAGGCGGTCGATTTCCTCGCCGACACGGGCCGCCGACGCTTGCCAGACGCTTTCCTCAGCGTTTTCCGGCAACTCGGCCACAATCGCCGCGGGCGCCGCATCGAATTCCGCAAACTGCTCCTCGATGCCCTGGCGGCGGACCTCGGCGGTCTGCCAGGCCAACTTGATCTGACCCACGCCGTCCCGCAAGGCCGCCAGTTCGTGCTCCGCACGCTGGCGCTCTCCCGCGACGCGCCGGATGTCGGATTCAAGTTCGGCGAGCCGGCGGCGCTGCCGGGTCATTTCCGCTTCCAGAGCGGCGCGCTCCTCCATCAATGCCTCGAGACGAAACCGTTCGTCTTCCAGGGGAGTCTCCGATTCCTCCAGCTTCCGAACGATGGCGCCAAGCCGGTCCGCAGTCTGGCCGTGCTGCTGTTCCAGCCGCTGCAGATGGGAGCGGGTCAGCGATTCGTTCGATTCGAGCGTGGCGGCCCGGCTGCGAAGCGTGCGAACTTCCTCATGCAATGACTTCTCCACCGCTTCGGCGCCGGCGAACGCATCCTCCAGCACCTGCCGCTCTGCCATCTGCCGCGCCGCCGTGTCCTGCAGCCGGAGCGAATCGCGCTCAGCCGCCAGCAAGACTTCGTCGGCTTCGGCGCGCTTCTCGGCGAGTTCGACGCCCTGATCGGCCAACTCATCGAGCTCGTGGCCGAGCTGGGCCAGACGATGCCCCAACTGCTCGCTCCGCGCCTCCGCCGCGGCGAGCTCCGCCTGCAATCGGGAAACCTGTGCGGAAAGTTCGTCAGCCTTCTTCCTCGCCTCCCGCCGCGCTGCCTCCAAGCGTTCGAGTTCCGTCTCGGCCTGGCCGGTCTCGGCCTCCAGGACCTCGGCCTGCGCTCTCATCTCGTCGGCCTGCCGCCGGCATTCGCGCAGTTCCCGTTCACGGGCGAGCGCCCCGGCATGGCCGGCATCGGGCTTTTGCACCAGCATCCAGCCCACCCCGATGCGGATGCCCTCGGGTGTTACCACGGACTCGTGCGGCTGCAGCGACCGCGCCCTCCCCGCCGCCGCGACCAGGTCGGAAGCGCAGTACACACCGCCCAGCAGCCCTTCCAAAGCCAACGGGGACTGAACCCGATCCAGCAGACGCTCCCCGCCGTCTGACTCACCGGACATCACCCCTTCGCGATACTCGCAAAACGCCAGGGACTCCGCCGGCTGCTGCGTCTGGAGACTCTCCGCATAAGGCGCCAGATTCTCGACACATACCGCTTCGATATGCAACCCGAGCACCGTTTCTACGGCGGTCTCCCAACCCGGCGATACTTCGATCTGTTCGCCCACGCGTTCGGCGCCCGACAGCTGCCATGCGTCGAGCAACGACTCCAGGGCACCGCGGTCACGCCCCATTGCATGACGTTGCAGCGTCTCGAGCGACGCGACCTTGCCCTGCAAGGCGTGCAGGCCGGCACGAACCTGGTTCAGGCGTTCACGCGCGGAGCGCAGCCGCTCACGCTGCAGCTCCGCCTCCCCCGACAGCGCTTCGGCCGCACCGAGCACCTCCTCCCGCTCCACCTCGATGCCGGCAGCATCCGCGCGGAGCGCCTCCACATCGAGGCCGGCAAGTGCGCTCTCCAGTTCCGAATGCTGCTGCGACAGGCGCTGGCGCCGCCCGCCGAGGTGCTGCTCCTGCTCCCGCAACTGCTGCAACTGCGAACGCTGCAAGGCCATCTGGCCTTCGAGCTTGTGCTGATCGCCAGTCAGCGCTTCCCAGCATTCACGGCACTGCTTCAGATTCGCTTCCGCGGTTCGCCGAATGGACACCGCTTCCGCCTCCTCCCGCTCCAGAAAGGCCAGCCTCCCGACGAGTTCGGCCACCTCTGCACGCACCTCCTCGAGCCGCAACCGGTCTTCGTCGCGGTCGGATTGGGCTTTCCGCAATTCGGCCTCGACCCGCTCCCGCTCCTCAATCAACTCCTCCCTCGATTTCTGGGTGTGGCGTATGAACTGATCCAGGCGGCTGATTTCCGCCCCGAGTTCGTAGAATCGTCCCTGCTGGACATCGAGTTGCTCCTGAGCTGCACCGCGGAGCTGGCCCAGCTCCTCCAGCCGCCCCTCGCAGGCACGCTCCTCGCCTGTGAGACGACGGAACCGCTCCTCCGAGTCCGCCAGCTCCGCTTTGAGCCGGTCGAGCTGCTGCTCCAGCGCGCGCCAGCGCAGCCCCAGCAGTTCGAGCTTGAGCCGGCGCTCCTCGTCGCGCAAGGCTATGAATTTCTCCGCCTTCCTGGCCTGGCGCTGCAGATTCCCGAGTTGCCGCCCGACTTCCTCGCGCAAATCGGACAGTCGCTCGAGATTCTCGCGGGTATGGCGCATCCGCTGCTCGGTCTCGTGCCTGCGCTCCTTGTACTTGGAAATGCCAGCCGCCTCTTCGATGACTTCGCGCATTTCGTCCGGCTTCGCCTCGATCAAACGGGAAATCGTGCCCTGCTCGATGATCGCATAGCTGCGCGCACCCAGCCCCGTACCCAGGAACAGATCGGTGATGTCCTTGCGGCGGCAGCGCGTGCCGTTCAGGAAATAGCTCGACTGGCCGTCGCGGGCAACCTGGCGCCGGATGGCGATCTGCTGATATTTCCCATATTCGCCCCCGACGCGCCCGGACGAGTTGTCGAAAACCAGCTCGACGGAAGCCAGGCTCGCGGGCTTCCGGGTGCTGGAGCCGTTGAATATGACGTCCGCCATGGTTTCGCCGCGCAAATGGCGCGCCGAGCTTTCCCCCATGACCCAGCGCACCGCGTCTATGACGTTCGACTTACCGCAGCCGTTCGGCCCCACCACCCCCACCAGGTTGCCCGGCAAGGGAATGGTCGTCGGATCCACGAAAGACTTGAAACCGGCGATCTTGAGCTTTTCCAGTCGCATGGGGGATTCAGGGAGATGGCACTGGAAGGGCGTAAGGACGGGCGATTGTTCGGGGCTGGATCAACACGCTATTATACAGGGCAAAGCCGGCACCCGCCCGAATGGTGGGCGCCGGATGCACCACCGCAACACACGAACGACGCCCGATGCCTTCTCAACCTAGCAAGACCCTGGAAACCTTCGACAATCCCCGTCCGGAACACGACTACACGATCCGAATCGAAATCCCCGAATTCACCTGCCTGTGCCCCAAGACCGGGCAGCCCGACTTCGCGACGATCCTGCTGGAATACGTCCCCGATCGACACTGCATCGAACTCAAGTCGCTGAAAATGTACGTCTGGTCCTTCCGGAACGAAGGAGCCTTCCACGAAGCCGTCACCAATGCCATTCTGGATGACCTCGCCCGCGCCTGCACTCCGCGATTCATGCGCGTTACCGCGAGATTCAACGTACGCGGCGGCATCTATACGACGGTAGTAGCGGACCGGCGTGCACCGGGCTGGGAACCAGCCGCGCCGGTCGCCCTGCCTTAAGGCGTCATTTCAGCTTTTCGCTTAGGCTCTGGCGCCAGGCCTCGGACAGCGCATCCAGGCTCAGCAGCCTGGAAATGACCTCCTGCTGCCGCGACCCTTTCACCAGAGCCAGCATGGCTTCACGCACGCTGACGCCTCCTGCGTCCGTCGCGATGCACTCCAGCCAGTCGCCGACCCGAAGCTCCCCTTCTTCCAGCACCCGCAGGTAAAACCCGACCCGGCCGGAAACGAGAAAGCGTTTGGGGAAGGTGTTGTCGCCGACTTTCAGGCCGAGCTTGAAGCAGGGAACCCGGGGCTGGGTCACCTGGAACAGCACCGGCCCCGCCCGGAACTTGTCGCCGATATGCACCTTGTCGTCACCACCACCGGCGAGGGTCAGGTTCTCCCCGAAATAACCGTACGGCAGGGTCTCGATGCCAAGGTCTTCCCGCCAGTGGCCATAGTTGTCCGCACTGTAGGCGTAAACCGCCTTGTCGGGCCCGCCGTGGTTTTCCCGGTCGACCTGAACGTCACCCTCGATGCCGGTCCTTCCGACTCTGACGGGATGATCGACCGGAATCTTGAAGATTCCCGTCCCGACGCGGCGGCCGGCGTGTTCGATCGGGCGTTCGCTGCCGATGCTGATCCCTACGATTTTCATGAAGCCGGACCTCGACCAATAGCGTCCCGAACCGGCGCAAAACTGCGCCGATGGCAGATACTTGCGCCCAGGCTGGCCAAGCGGTCTACGTGCAGTCGCGTCGGGTACCCCTTGTGCACGCCCAGCGCATAGCCTGGACAAAGCCGGTCCAGCACCTGCATTTCCCGATCCCTGAAGACCTTGGCGAGAATCGATGCGGCCCCGATTTCGGCCACCGACGCATCCCCACCGACGATCGCCTCCCCTGGGAAATCCAAGGGGGGATAACGGTTGCCGTCCACCTTGACCCAGTCCGGTGGAATGGGCAACGCCGCGACCGCCCGACACATGGCCAAATGGGTGGCTTGCAGGATATTGAGCCGGTCTATTTCAGCCACTTCCGCTCGCCCCACCGCCCAGGCCAGGGACGCCGACCTGATTTGGCCGGCCAGCGCCAGTCTGCGTTGCGGGCTCAGCCGCTTCGAATCGTCGAAGCCGCCGGTGTCCTGGCCGGGTGCGAATATTACCGCCGCGGCGATCACCGGGCCGGCAATACAGCCGCGCCCCACCTCGTCGATGCCTGCAACCAAAAGTGCCACCCCAAGCCTCTTTACAGCATTCAGCGGATGATGCTACGCCCCTTCGCCCTCAAGAAATCCACCATGCACGCGACCTCCGGCCCATCCTCGCTCATTTCCTCCAGCAGACGGATCGCTTCCTCGAACTTGAAACCGGTCTTGTAGACGATTTTGTAAGCTTTCTTGATCTGCCTGATCGCCACCGAATCGAATCCGTTCCGCTCCAGTCCAACGGCGTTGATTCCATGCGGCTTGGTCGGACGTCCGCCCACCATCACATAGGGCGGTACGTCGCGGGAGATCACGCTGCCCATGGCGGAGAAGCTGTGCTGCCCTATCCGGCAGAATTGATGGACCAGAGAGAAGCCGCCGAGGATGGCGTCGTCATCGACCCTCACGTGGCCCGCCAGGGACGCCGCGTTGGCCATGATGACCCGGTTTCCGATCACGCAGTCATGGGCCACGTGGGTATAGGCCATGAAGAGGTTGTCGTCGCCGATGCGGGTCGCCCCCTTGTCCTGGACCGTGCCGCGATGGAGAGTTGCGAACTCGCGTACGACGTTCCGGTCCCCGATTTCCAGCGTGGTCGGTTCACCGCGGTACTTCTTATCCTGCGGATCCTCGCCTACCGAGGCAAACTGGAAGATGCGGTTGTCACGGCCGATCCGGGTCGCGCCCCGGATAACGACGTGAGGACCGATGACCGTTCCCGCTCCGATACTGACGCTGCTACCGACGATGGAATAAGCGCCGATCTCGACACCTTCTCCGATATCCGCCGCCGGATCAACGATCGCCGTCGGGTGGATCAAGAGCCCTGCTCCGCAGCTGCACACATGATCTCGGCGCTGGCCACGAACTCGCCTTCGACGTCGGCCCGGCAGGCGAACGCCCAGATGTTTCGCTTATGGCGCAGATAGGTCGCCTCGAGCCGAAGCTGGTCTCCCGGCACGACGGGGCGCTTGAAACGCACCTTGTCGAGCCCGACCAGATAGTAAGTTGCCCCCTTGCCGAGCACGTCAGGCGCCGTCTCCGAGGCGAGCAGGCCGGTCGTCTGCGCCAATGCCTCGATGATCAGCACCCCCGGCATAATCGGCACATGCGGAAAATGCCCCTGAAAAAAAGGTTCGTTATAGGTGACGTTTTTTATGGCGAGCAGCCGGTTTCCGGGTTCGCACTCCAGCACTCTGTCTACCAAAAGAAACGGGTAACGATGAGGTAAAAAGTCCTTTATCGCTTGAATATCCAATACTTTTTCCTTCTCGGGTTTCGTCGTCAGGCCATCAACCCGAATCCGGACTATTTCTTGCCCGAAGGGCGGTAGCTTGCAACCAGCTTCTTCTCGACTTTATCGGTCACGTCGATGCTTTCCGCCGCATAGACCACACCGTCGGTCAGCAACAGATCGAAGCTTTCCTCCTTCGCAAGCGACTGGATCGCCTCGAAGATTTCCTTCTGGAGCTGGGCCAGTTCCTCATTTCTCCGCAAGTTGAAGTCCTCACGGAATTCGTCCTGCGCACGTTTGGCTTCGCGCTTGCGGTTCATGAGATCGCGCTCCTGCTCCTTGGAAATCTCCCCGCCTTTCGCCAGACGCTCTTCCAGAGACTTGATCTCCTTCTGCTCCGCAACCAGCTTTTTGTCTCTGCCGGAGAATTCCTTCTCCAGCTCCTTCTTGGCGGCTTCAGCCTGCGGCGCCTTTTCCAGCAAACGCCCCACGTTGACGAAGCCGATCTTGATGTCAGCCGCGCTGGGTTCGGCAAAAACCGCCGCCGACACGAGCAAAGGCAATAAAATTTTCCGTACCATACTCCTCTCCGATGATGAATGTTGACCGGGACCAAAATGTCACTGATTCGGGAACCTGCCCTTACCCCCTAAGCCGCGATGGGCGGGGCCGGGCTTTCAAAGACGCAGGGAAACCCGCGGCATTATACAAAAATACTCGTCTCTGCCCGAACCACAGGATCACATGCCCTGGAATCCGGAGCCGAAATTGAACTGAAAATGCTGAATTCTGTCCCCGTCTTGGGAGTTGAGCGGCTGGGCGATGGAGAACATCAGCGCACCGAAAGGCGACAGCCATTTGGCCGAAATTCCCGTCGAAAAACGAAGATCCGAGAGTTCGGGCGAATTCGCGAACACATTGCCCCCATCGACAAAGGTTCCCAACCGGACGCTCTTCAGTTTGTCACCGGCGAACGGCACCGGGAACAGCAACTCCACAGAGCCGGTCAGTTTGCTGCTGCCGCCGTAGGCATAGCCTCGGCTGTCTCTGGGTCCCAATGAATTAGGCTGGTATCCGCGCACGGAATTCGGGCCGCCCGCGTAAAAATGCTCCCAAAAAGGAAGGACGCTGTTGCCGCCGCCGCCATAGCCGCCGCCATAGCCGATATCGCTATTCAGCCACAGCGTCAGATCCTGGGTCAGAGGAAAATACTGCTCAAGCCGCACGTTCGCCTTGTAATATTGCAGAGTACTGAATGGAAGCGCAAACAGCCCCGTCAGACGCTGCGCGCCGCCGCTCGTGGCGAATACTGCCCGATTCAGGGTGTCATGGGTCCAGCCGAGAGAGGACGAATAGGTCGAATATTCGCTACCGTGCTCATCAATGAAATCGATGATCTGGGTGGACGACTGGCTCGTCGTCTTCAGCTTGGTATTGCTGTAGTCGAGGTTCGTACGAATGCTGTCGAACTCTCCGATGGGGAGACCCCAGTTGCCTCCGACCTGGAATACGTTGGTAATATAGTTTGCTACGTAATTAGAATAGCCCGTATTGGTATCACGATAGCTGACGTCGAACCCGCTGCTGATACCATCCAGCGTAGCGTAGGGATTGAAATACCCCAAAGCATAGATCGTGTTGATCTGGCTGTTGTTGAAATTGAAACTGACCCGTTTGCCGCTACCGAAAATATTGTCCTGGGTTACCGCAGCGTTGAAAATGATGCCTTGGAACTGGGAATATCCCACGCCCGCCGTCAAATTGCCGGAGGATTTCTCTGTCACGCTGTAGTTGACGTCGATCTGGTCCGTCGTCCCCGGCACCGCCGGTGTTTCCACGTTGACATCCTGGAAATAGCCGAGACGCTCGAGCCTGGTCTTGGAACGCTCGATCTTCGTGGTCGATGCCCATGCAGCCTCCATCTGCCGCATTTCCCTGCGCAGCACCTCGTCCCGCGTCTTGGTGTTACCCTGAAAATTGATTCGCCTGACGTAAACCTGCTTGCCCGGATCGACGAAGAAAGTAATATTTACGGTTTTCTTCTCCTGATTGATGTCCGGCACCATATTCACGTTGGCGAAGATATAGCCCTCTTCGCCCAACCGGTCGGATATACCCTTCTGGGTTTCCGTAGCCAGCTTCCGGGAAAAAGTGTCTTCCGGCCCGATACGCACGAGGGGGACCAGTTGCTCCGGCGGCACGATGGTCTTGCCGGTCAGCCTGACCTGTTCCACCTGAAAGATCTCGCCCTCCTTGACGTTGATGGTGATGTATATTTCCTTCTTGTTGGGCGTGATCGAAACCTGGGTGGACTCGATTTCGAAATTGATGTAACCGCGATCGAGATAGTAGGAGCGCAGCCGCTCCAGGTCGGCCGACAGCTTCTGCTTGGAATATTGGTCGTCCTTGGTATAGAACGACAAGAGGTTGGAGGTGCTCAGCTCGAAGTCCTGGGTGAGTTCTTCGTCGTTGAAGGCGTTGTTGCCGATGATATTGATTTGCTTGATGCGAGCCACACGACCCTCGGCGATATTGATATTCACCGCCACGCGGTTCCGGGGAAGCTCGGTCACCTGAGAATCGATTTTCAGGCTGTATTTGCCCCGGCTGTAATACTGGCGCCGCAGTTCCTGTTCGACCTTGTCGAGAATCTGCCGGTCGAATACCTTGCCCTCTGCCAGACCGATCCCCTTGAGCGCCTTCAGCAGATCTTCGCTCCCGATGTCGTGGTTGCCGTCGATCTTTACGCTGGAGATGGAAGGACGCTCTTCGACGGAGATGATCAACCTGCCGTCATCCTCTTCGAGCCGGACGTCCTTGAAAAAGCCCGTCTTGAACAGCGCTTTGATCACCTCCGCCGACTGCTTCTCGTCGAGGGTGTCGCCCTCCCGAACCGGCAGGTAGTTGAACACCGTGCCCTCAGAGATCCGCTGAAGCCCTTCGATCCGGATGTCCCGAATGACGAACGACTCGAAGGCGAACAGGAGGGAGGGCCAGGTCAGTATCAGCAGCCACGCGCAAAGGCTGCGCACGGATTTCGCCGCGCCCGGAAATGCAGCAAAACTATCGTTCAAGGGCCTGGCCGGAAGCGGTGGGATAGGGCATGCGGGACTTCGGAACCAGCCGGTCATTCACTTCGCAGATCTTCCTCGAGCTGCTCGAGACTGATATGCCGAATGATCTTCCCTTTGGCGTAGTAGATGACGTATTCGCCGATGTTGCAGGCACGGTCGCCGACGCGCTCGAGCGCCCGCGCGGACCACATGATGTTGAGGGACACGGGAATGGTGCGGGGATCTTCCATCATGTAGGTAATCTGCTGACGCAGAATGGTCTCGTACTCGCGGTCCGCCAGACGGTCGTCCTGCACCACTCGGAGGGCGGCATCCACGTCGATACGCGCAAACGAGTCCAGAGCGCCGCGCAGGAGGTTACGCACGTATCTGGCCAACTCTTCGATCTCCGAAAGCTGGTTCCTGCGGGGAAAGTGCCCGACCATGTCCAGGGTATGGCGCGCGATCCGTTTCGCCTCGTCGCCGATCCGCTCCAGATCGGTGATGGTCTTGATGACGACCACGACGAGCCTCAAGTCCCGAGCCGTCGGCTGGCGCCGGGCCAGGATCTGGGTGCACTCGTCGTCGATGGACACTTCCATCGTATTGACTTTGTAATCGTCCGCAATGACGCGCTCAGCGAGTTCAACGTTTCCTTCCAGCAGCGACTTCACTGCCGAAGCCACTTGCTCCTCTACCAGCCCCCCCAGAGCCAGAACCCGGCTGCGAATATCCAGCAGCTCGTGATCGAACTGCTTGGAGGTATGCTGATGCTGGTGCTCAGGGTCGATGAAGGACGGCATGGCTTGGCTGGAGGCTGTCTCGGATGGCGAAGCTGCGGACGAATGGGCAACGATTCTACCAACTCGGCTGGCGAGGTAAAAGACGACGAGGCATTGAGCGTTTCCCAATCTTCCGGAAATTCACGGCTATCCTATAGAATCTAGCCCTTTCAAAAAAACCCGTGCCCCATTCCCGCCTTCAACCCGGCATCGCCCGTACACAATACCTGCAAAACCTGGAGACCTCGGAAAATATGACGTTTTCATTAAAGCGGCACCGGCTGGGCTGCTCCCGGCGGAATATATGAAAATACTGGTCACCGGCACCGCCGGCTTCATCGGATCGCATCTGGCTCACAAGCTGCTGGACCGGGGCGATGAAATCATCGGCATAGACAACGTCAACGATTACTACGACGTCAGCCTCAAAGAAGCGCGCCTCGCCCGGCTTCGCGCCCGCCCCGGCTTCACCGAGGTACGGAGCGCCTTGGAGGAGCGCGAGAAACTGTTCGCCGTATTTGCCCGGCACCGTCCCGAGCGCGTAGTGAACCTCGCCGCCCAGGCCGGCGTGCGCTACTCGCTCGAAAACCCGCACGCCTACATCGACGCCAATCTGGTCGGCTTCTGCAACATCCTGGAAGCCTGCCGCCACCACGAAGTGGAACACCTGGTCTACGCCTCCTCCAGTTCGGTCTACGGCGCCAACACCGCGATGCCGTTTTCGGTGCATCACAACGTCGACCATCCGGTCAGCCTGTACGCTGCGACCAAGAAGGCCAACGAATTGATGGCCCATACCTACAGCCATTTGTTCGGGCTTCCCACCACCGGCTTGCGGTTCTTCACGGTCTACGGTCCTTGGGGACGGCCGGACATGGCGCTGTTCAAGTTCACCCGCAGCATCCTGGCGGGGCAGCCGATCGACGTCTACAACTACGGCCATCACCGGCGGGATTTCACCTATATCGACGACATCGTGGAAGGCGTGGTGCAGACTTTGGACAAAGTCGCCGCGCCCAACCCCCAATGGAGCGGCGACGAGCCCGATCCCGGCACCAGCCGGGCGCCTTACCGGCTCTACAACATCGGGAACAACGAGCCGGTCGAGCTGCTGCGCTTCATCGAGGTACTCGAGCAATGCCTCGGACGCCGTGCCGAAATGAACCTGCTGCCGATGCAGGACGGAGACGTGCCCGACACCTATGCCGACGTCGACGACCTGATGCGCGATACCGGCTACCGGCCGGCAACTCCGATCGAAACCGGGATCGCGCGCTTCGTCGCGTGGTACAGGGACTACTACGGGGTTCGCTGACTCCGATGGATACGCCGGTTCTTGGCTTCGCCGCCTTCAGCGGTACCGGGAAAACGACTTTGCTGAAAATCCTGATTCCTCTGCTGAAACGGGCCGGCTTGAAGGTCGGCGCGATCAAGCACAGCCACCACAGCTTCGACGTAGACCACCCCGGCAAGGACAGTTTCGAACTGCGCGCGGCCGGCGCCACGCCGGTGATGATCACCTCGTCGAAACGCCGGGCCATCATCACCGAACGCGAAGCGCCGCAGGAGCCCTGCCTCGCCGAGGAACTGGCACACCTGGAAGGCTCCGGACTCGACCTCATCCTGGTGGAGGGGTTCAAACACGAGCGCTACCCCAAGATCGAGCTGCATCGTCCGGCCTTGGGCAAGCCGCTGCTGTTTCCGGAAGACGACTCCATCATCGCCCTCGCAACGGACGGCGGGACCTTCCCCGATACTGTCCCGATTCCGCGGCTCGATCTTAACGATCCCCGCCAGATCGCCGATTTCATCCTGAACTGGCTGCACACGCGCAGCGGTTCGAATCAACCTCTGAGACCCTATACCCTATGAAACGCAAAGGCATACTCGTCACCGGCGGCGCCGGCTACATCGGCAGCCATATCGTCAAGACGCTGGGCGAAGCAGGCGAACGCCTGGTCGTGCTGGACAACCTGTCGACCGGCTTCCGCGACGCCGTCCTGTACGGCGACTTCGTCGAAGGCGATACCGGCGACAGCGCCCTGTTGGACACGATCCTGCGGGACTACGAGGTCGAGGCAGTCATGCATTTCGCCGCCCATACCATCGTGCCCGAATCGGTCGAAAACCCGCTGAAGTACTACGGCAACAACACCTGCAAGACCCGCACCCTGCTGGAAGCCTGCCAGAGGGCCGGGGTCAGCCATTTCATCTTCTCCTCGACCGCGGCCGTCTACGGCATCCCGGAAAGCGAATACGCGCTGGAAACCTCGCCACTCGCGCCGATCAATCCCTACGGCACCTCGAAGCTGATGAGCGAGATGATGCTGCGCGACCTGTCGGCCGCCAGCCCTTTGCGGCACGTGGTGCTGCGTTATTTCAACGTCGCCGGCTCAGACCCCGAAGGCCGCATCGGCCAGAGCACGGCCAAGGCCACGCTGCTGATCAAGGTCGCGGCCGAGGTCGCCACCGGCAAGCGCGATCGCCTGTGCATCTTCGGCACCGACTATCCGACACCGGACGGCACCGGCATCCGCGACTACATCCACGTGTCGGACCTGGCCGCGGCGCATGTCGCCGCCCTCGCCTACCTGCGCCGCGGCGGAGCATCCTCCACGATGAACTGCGGCTACGGCCACGGCTACAGCGTGCGGGAAATCGTCGACACCATGAACCGGGTCAACGGCACCCCCATCGCGGTGGAAGAGCAACCTCGCCGGGCCGGAGACCCTCCTCGCCTGATCGCCGGTGTGGGGCGCATCCACGAAACCCTGGGCTGGGCACCACGTTACGACGACATCGAACTGATCGTGCGGACTTCGCTGGACTGGGAGCGCAAGCTGACCGCTCGAGGCAGCGCCTGAAAAAAAAAGGATCAGCGGGAAACGCCGGCCCGGTAGCTGGCGGCCACCGCGAGAAACGCGACGCTGTCGTACAGCGAGTGGATCAGGATGGGAACCAGCAGATTGCGCTCGCCCCCGACATCCAGCGCCAACCCCAGATAGATGCCGGTCAGGCCGGCCAGCAGGGCATACAAGGGAGAGACCCAATGCACCAGGGCGAATACCAGGTTGCTGAAGACCAGTCCTCCCAGCCAGCCCCAGTTGGCTTCGAACCAGGGCTGGAAAAATCCGCGGAACAGGATTTCTTCGGTGATGCCGGCGAGGAAGCCGAGGAAAAGCAGGTCGGCCACTCCGCAGGCCGCAAGAAAAGGCCCCAGGCGGTCCACCAATACCCGTTTGATTTCTCTCAGGCCCGCGACCCGGGTGCTGTAGGACCACTGGAATACCAGGCACAGCGGCAAGGTTCCAACCAGTCCGTAGGCCAGACCCTCCAGATCGAAACGCAGCGCAGCGATCGGGTCTATTCCCGCCAGACCGCCGAAGCCGAATGCCAGCAGCAGCAAGCCGCCTTCGAACACGGCCGCGAACTTGAGAAAGCCGCCGCGAGGCGTCCTCACGCATCCACCCCGCCGACGTCGCTGTCTTCCAACTTAAGGCTCAAATGCTCGGGTTTTGCCGGACTGTCCAGGACCCGCGCCAGCGCGAGCAGGAATACGTCCATGACACCGTGGTAGGACAGCGCGTAACGCACGAAGAACCGGAACGCCGGATGGAAAATACTGTCGCGTTCGGTGATCGTCAGAACCGTTCCTTCCTCGCCATCCGCCTCGAGTTCGTACACCCAGACACCCCGCAACGGCAGATGTTCGCCCGCCAGCGCAGTGACCAGACGCCTGGGCGGCGCGGCCTCCAGCACCCGGAACCGCACCCTCGCCCCCGCCGCGCACACTTCGTTCCAACTCGGAAGCCCGTCGACGTCCGGGGCCAGTTCCACTGCGGCGAGACCCGGCCGCCACAGCGGGAAGTTCCCGAAGTCAGTCATGATCTCCCAGACCCGTTCTGGAGTCGCCGGTAGCCTGATCCTGCTCGCGGCCTGATGGGTTTTCGGCAAGCGCATCCCGAGCAGAACCAGGGCGGCCACCGCCAACAGCAGAAAACCAATGACGACCAGCAACGCGATCATGCCAGAGCCGATTTCTGGTCCTGTTCAGGCCACCGGCTGAACGGCAGCGTCGACAAGCAGGTGTTGTAATAGCGAGGATCATGGGTGACTTCCTCGCCCGCCCACTCCGGCAGTTCGAAGGGCTCGTCAGGGTCATCGAGTTCGAGCTCGGCCACCACCAGGCCTGCGTTCTCTCCTTCGAACACATCGACCTCCCACAGCCTGCCAGCCACCGGGACGAAATAGCGCATCTTCTCGATCAACGGCTTGCAGCTCAGTTCCTTGAGCATGGATTCGCCGTCGGCAGCCGGTATCTCGTATTCGTATTCATGGCGCTGGGCTCCGATCGTTGCACTCTTGATGTTGAGCCAGGCCCGCTCGCCGCTGATACGGACCCGCACCGAACAGCGTTGTTCGTCGTTCAGATAGCCCTGGCAGATGCGCATGGAATCGCTCACGGCCTTGCGCCAACCCTCGCCGCGTACCAGGAACTTCCGTTCGATTTCAAGCGCCATGCTTCACCGCCGTCCACGCCTGCCGCGCCACCACCGGCGCAACTGCTTCTCGTTGAAGAACATCAGCGCCAGCCCCGAATAGCCGGTCCCCGCCAGCCAATTGCCGTGGTAAAAGGATCCCACCGCCGCCATGATCGAAAACAGCACGATGATGTCTTTCAGTGCCGCCACCAGACGATCATGCTCGTCCATCGCCTACCCCCTTCGGCCCGTGCCGGACAAAGACATCAAACCCTGCGCACCCTCGGGACTCACTCGCCGCCCTGCGGATGCATCCACTCCTCCCAATAAGGTGTGGGATGAAAGCGCTCATGGAGGAAGTCCACGAAAGTGCGCACCTTGGCCGACAAATGCTTGCGGTGCGGGTAAACGGCATGAATGTCTGCCGCAGCCGGCACATAGTCGGTCAAGACCGCCTGCAATCTGCCCTTGCGGATGTCCTGTCCGACCATGTAGGTCGGCAGCAGGACCAGGCCCAGGCCACTGATCGCCGCCATGCGCAAGGCATCCGCCGAGTTCGCCTCCAGGGTGCCGGAGACCTTGATGACCGTCGACTTGCCGTCCTGCGACACGAACTGCCACTGATCACGAGGCGGCAGGCTCGAATTGCTCAGGCAGTTGTGCTTCTTGAGGTCCTCCGGCGTTTTGGGCACGCCGCGTTTCTCGAAATAGCCCGGCGCGCCGCAGACGATGCGCTGGGATGTGCCGAGTTTGCGGGCGATCAGGCTGGAGTCGCGCAGTTCGTCAAGGTGAATGGCGAGATCGAAGCCTTCTTCCACCAGGTCGACATAGCCCGCCTGCAGCACCAGCTCGACGTTGACGTCGGGATAGATTTCCAGATAGGCCGCGATCGCCGGCGCCAGATGGTAGGCGCCGAAAAACGGTGCGGCATTGAGCTTGAGCGTCCCTCGAGGCTCGGTCTGCAGGCGCGTCACGGCCAGCTCAGTCTCTTCCAGGTCGTCCAGGATCTGCAGACAACGCTCCAGATAGACCATGCCGACCTCGGTCAGGCTCAAGTGGCGCGTGGTCCGGTTCAGCAGCCGGACTCCTAAGCTGTTTTCGAGCTGCATCACATGCTTGGTCGCCATGGCCCGCGACAACCCCATTTCCTTGGCGGCAGACGCGAAGCTTCCTGCTTTCGCGACCTTGGTGAAAACGACCATGCTCGTGAGTTTGTCCATGTCCTTTTCCGACTAAAGTTCTATTTATTGAAACAATTCGTAAAATTTATTGGATATTGTAAACCATAGCGTGGTTTCCTATAGTCAGTTCAAACCCTACCGACAATGGAGACCCCCCATGCGTACTCAAATCCTCTTGCTGGCGGCCGCCTTAGGCCTCTTGACCACCCCTGGATGGGCACAGGAAGACATCCGGACCATCGCCGCGAACAACGCCGCCGAATGGAATCAGGCGTTCGCGGATGGCAAGGTCGATGAAATCGTTTCGTTGTACACGACGGATGCCATTTTGGTGCAGCCGAACGGAAAAGTCTCCCGCGATCCGGGCGAAATCCGCAACTTCTGGCGGACCCTGATCGACCAGGGCGCCTTCAAAATCGATATCGTAGATGTTAAAGGCGAAAAAGACGACACCATCGTCACGACCACTACCCTGTCCGACATGAAGACTCTGCAGGATTCGCACCAGACGCTCCGGTACCACTACGACGGCGTGCTGTACAGCGTACTCAAACGCCAGAGCGACGGCAGCTGGAAAGCCCAGGTCCAGCAGTGGTCGGAACGGTCCCGCGGCTGATGCCGAAAAAACGCAGGTTGCCCGCCCCGACACATGCCAAGGTTCTTCCCGCTTCCTGAGAACGGGCTTCCCCTGAAGCTCGTTCTTGCTTTCCCCCGACCAGGCGGTCCATCTCCCCGACTCTGATCCCTCATGGCCGCTCCCAAGGCCGGCTTTTCCTAGTAAAATACCTGGAATTTATCCACCCGAAGGCGTCCCCGCCGTTCGGGCGATTTGCCACCACCCACCCAACGAGGAGACTCCCGATGACCCATGAACTGCCCGCTCTGCCCTATGCAAGAAACGCCCTGGAACCGCATATTTCGGCTGAAACGCTGGAGTTCCACTACGGCAAGCATCACCAGACCTACGTCACTAACCTGAACAATCTGATCCCCGGCACGGAATACGAAAACCTCTCCCTGGAGGAGATCGTCCGCAAGGCGCCGGCCGGCGGCGTTTTCAACAACGCGGCCCAGATCTGGAACCACACCTTCTATTGGAACAGCCTGTCCCCGAACGGCGGCGGCGAACCGACCGGCGCCCTGGCAGAAGCCATCGTCAAGAGCTTCGGCTCGTTCGAGAAATTCAAGGAAGAGTTCACCAAATGCGCGGTAACCACCTTCGGCTCCGGCTGGGCCTGGCTGGTGAAGAACGCCGACGGCAGCTTGGCGCTGGTCAGCACCGGAAACGCCGGCTGCCCGCTGACATCGGGCCAGACCCCTCTGCTGACCTGCGACGTGTGGGAACACGCCTACTACATTGACTACCGGAACGCCCGCCCGAAATACGTGGAAGCCTTCTGGAGCCTGGTGAACTGGGAATTCGCCGCGGCCAATTTCGCCGGCTGAAGCGTTTCCCCGCGGGCAAGAGAGCCCTTGTCCTGACGGACAAGGGCTCTTCTGTGCCGGCCGGTATAATAGAATTCGCGTTCACGACATCCACCGCTCGAGGGTTCAACCGTGCTTTCCGTCCTGGTGACCGGCGCCAACCGTGGACTCGGTCTCGAATTCACCCGCCAATACCTCGACGCTGGCTGGCGCGTGATCGCCACCTGCCGCCATCCTCATGATGCCGCCGAACTGCGCGAACTGGCCAAGCGCCACGAACATCTGGCCATACATGCGGTCGACGTGCGGAATTTCGTCGCGATCGATCAACTGGCCTCGGCCCTTGCCGGTCAACCGATCGACGTCCTCATCAACAACGCCGGCGTCTATGGCGACGAGCCCGGCAACGGTTTCGGAGCCATCGATTACGATCTATGGCAGGACGTCTTCAGAACCAACGCCATGGCACCGGTGAAAATGGCGGAAAGCTTCCTGCCCCATCTGGAGCGGGGAAGCCGCAAGCTGATCGTCGGCATCACCAGCCTGATGGGCAGCATGGGAGATAACACCAGCGGCGGCGCGATCTACTATCGATCCAGCAAAGCGGCGCTCAACGCCGCGCTCAAGAGCCTGTCCCTGGACCTCAAGCCGCGCGGCATCGGCGTGCTGATTCTCAACCCCGGCTGGGTGCTGACCGACATGGGCGGCCCCAGGGCGCCGACGACGGCGGAGCAAAGCATCGGCGGCATGCGTCGAATCATCGACGAATACACGCCGGCGCTGTCCGGGCGCTTAATGAATTTCGACGGCAGGGAATTGCCGTGGTAACCGATCATCGAGTTTAAGGACGCCGCCATGCAGAATAAAGCACTCTCCCTCCCGACTCTGCTCCTGCTGGCGGGCCTCGGCGCCACCGTCCCGGCAGCGCAAGCCGACGACTACGGCACCGCCACATCGCTCAAGCTGGGCAGCGGCCTGTCGAACCTGACCACGGGCTGGCTGGAGATCCCAAAGAACATGATCAACACCAGCAACCAGACGAACGTCCTGTTCGGCATCTCCGGCGGCCTGCTCAAGGGACTGCTGCACACGGTCGGACGCACACTCACCGGCGCCGTGGACTTCATCACCTTCCCGGTTCCGACTCAGCCGATCGCCCACCCGGAATTCGTGTGGCAGAAATTTTCCGAAGAAACGACCTACGGCCCGGCATTCACCGCGGGGACCTTCAAGGAGCCGAAGCCGGCTCCGGCAGCCTCGCCCTACTCGAAGATGTGAGCCGCTGTTAGCGGAACCGCCGCCGACAGCGCCGGACATAGGCCTGGCCGCGCGTCCTGATGAAATCGTCCAGGCTCCAGCCGCGGTAAACCAGCAGATACTCGCTGCGAGGCGGGATCAGGTAGACTTGGGCCGCTAGACAATCCAGCGCAGCGGTTGAAACCGTAACCTCGATCCTTGTATAGAACGCATCTTCGAAACGGTCCAGGCGAGCGAGATCGCGAGGACCGAGCCCGAGAAACAGGGTTCCCGGAGTGATCACCCCGGTTTCGCGCCGCAAGCCCGGATAGACTCGGTGGCGAAGGCGATAGCACGCGTGGTCAGACAGCCATGCCGGCACGGCATCGAACGTCCGCCCAGCCACGGCGGCCATCACTTCCGGCAACTGCAGAGTGCCATAGGCGAACAGCGAAACTCCCATTATTTCCCGAATCCGAACAAGTCCAACCCCAGCCGGCGAAAACCCAGCCCACAATGATCAAGCCGATAATCCGATTCCTACTCAAAACCCTTTACCAGGTCCAGGTCAAGGGCATCGAGCATTTTCACAGCGCCGGAGAGCGGGTGCTCATCGTCTCAAACCACACATCGTTCCTCGATCCCATCCTGCTCTGGGCCTTTCTGCCGGACGAAATCACCTTCGCAATCAATACCCGCATCGCCGAAGCCTGGTGGGTCAAACCGGCCCTCCGCTGGGTTCGGACCTTTCCGATGGACCCCATCAATCCCATGTCGGTCAAGGCTCTGACTCACCACCTGCGCCGCGACCGAAAAGCCGTGGTGTTCCCGGAAGGCCGCATCACCGTGACCGGCTCGCTGATGAAGATCTACGACGGGTCCGGCATGGTAGCGGACAAGGCCGATGCCGTGGTCCTGCCGATCCGGATCGACGGTGCCCAGTACTCACCGTTCTCCCGCCTCAAGGGCGTGGTCCGGCTGCGCTGGCTGCCCCGGATCACCGTCAACCTCCTGCCGCCGCGAAAGATCAGCCCATCGCCGGACATCCATGGCGAGGAACGCCGCCGCCATGCCGGACTCGCACTGTCGGATATCATGAGCGAGATGATATTCGCCACCGGCAACCACCATGGCACCTTGTTCTCGGCCCTGCTCGATGCCCGCAAGGTGCACGGCGGCAAGACTCTCGTGCTCGAAGACCCCGAGCGCAAGCCGGTCAGCTACAACCAGCTGATCGCCCGCGCACTGTTCGCCGGCGAAAGACTCGAACGCCTGACCGAAGCGGGTGAAACGGTCGGCGTCCTGCTGCCCACCGCCATCGGCACGGTCGCCACGCTGCTCGGGTTGCAGCACACCGGCCGCGTCCCCGCCATGCTCAATTTCAGCACCGGCGTTTCCGTTCTGTTGGCAGCCTGCGAAACTGCGGCGATCCGGACAGTGCTGACCTCCCGGCGCTTCGTCGAGGGGGCCAAACTGGAGGACGCCGTCTCCCAGCTTGAAACCAAGGTCAAGGTGATCTATCTGGACGACGTCTTCCGGGACGTGTCGGCGCTGGAAAAGTTGCGGGCGCTGGTGAAAGGACATGCGGTTGATTACCGTTACCGCAACCGTGTATCGGCGGATTCGCCGGCCGTGATCCTGTTCACCTCGGGCTCGGAAGGAGCGCCCAAGGGCGTCGCGCTCTCGCACGCCAACCTGCTCTCCAACCGCGAGCAGTTCGCCGCGCGCGTAGACTTCGGGCCACAGGACGTAATCCTCAACGCCCTCCCCCTGTTCCACTCCTTCGGCCTCACCACCGGCACCCTGCTGCCACTGCTGTCGGGCACCCGGATATTCCTTTACCCCTCGCCGCTGCATTACCGGATCATCCCCGAGGTCGCCTACGACATCAACGCCACCATCCTGTTCGGGACCAACACCTTCCTGAGCGGCTACGGCAAACACGCCCACCCTTATGACTTCTACAGTATCCGCTACGTGTTCGCCGGCGCCGAAAAAGTCCAGGCGGAAACCCGCAGGCTGTGGGCCGACAAATTCGGCATCCGCATCATGGAAGGCTACGGCGTCACCGAAACCAGCCCCGTGCTGGCGGCCAACACAGCGATGCATTACCGGGAGGGCACGGTCGGCCGCCTCATGCCGGGCGTCGAATATGCCCTGGAACCGGTGGAAGGCATCGCAGAGGGCGGGCGGCTGCACGTGAAAGGCCCGAACGTCATGCTCGGCTATCTCCGCGCCCATGCGCCGGGTCGGATCGACCCACCTGCCTCCTGCTTCGGCGCCGGCTGGTACGACACCGGCGACATCGTCAGCGTGGACGAACACGGCTATGTCACCATCAAGGGCCGGGCCAAGCGCTTCGCCAAGATCGGCGGAGAAATGGTCTCGCTGGCGGTCATCGAAGAACTGGCGGCCAGGGTGTGGCCGGACGCCCTGCACGCCGTGATCAACCTCTCCGACCCGCGCAAGGGCGAGCAGATCGTCCTGGCAACCAGCCAGCCGCAGGCCGACCGGACCCCACTTTTCGAACGGGCGAGGGCCGAAGGGCTGGGCGAACTCTACCTGCCCAAGCAAATCCGGATTCTGCCGGCCCTGCCGCTGCTCGGCTCAGGCAAGATCGACTATCCCGCGCTCACAACCCTGCTGGTGGCGGAGACCGGGGCATGATCAAGGGGCTCGCTCCGCTGGTCGTCGCCCAGTTTCTCTCTGCATTCGCCGACAACGCCATCCTGTTCACCGTCATCGCCATCGTGCTGCAGGGAGGCGGACGCGGAGACTGGTACGTCCCGGCTCTGCAGAGCGTCTTCCTGGTCGCCTACGTGACCCTTGCACCCTGGGTCGGCATCTGGGCCGACCGGCTGCCCAAGCCGCGGGTCCTGATCATCGCCAACCTGATCAAAATGGCGGGGGGGTTGTTGCTGCTGGGAGGCGTCGAACCGCTGATCGCCTACGCCCTGGTCGGCGCCGGCGCAGCCCTGTACAGCCCCGCCAAGTACGGCATACTGCCGGAAATCGCCGACAAGGATCATTTGGTCAAAGCCAACGGCTGGGTGGAGGGGGCCACCATCGCCGCCATCCTGCTCGGAACCCTCGGCGGCGCCAAAATCGCAGACCAGTCGATCCCGCTAGCCATGACGGTCATTTGCGGCTGCTTCCTGCTCTCGGTCCTGGTAGGTCTGCTTCTGCCCAGGCTGCCGGCGCGCCACCTTGCCGAAGTCTCCGCCGTCCGCCAACTGGTCGTACAGAGCAGGGACTTGCTGAAATCCCAGCGCGCGCGGCTGGTGCTGTTGGGTCTGGCGATGTTCTGGGCCGCCGCAGCGACTTTGCGCGTCGTACTGGTCGCCTGGGCACCCGCCGTACTGCACACCCGGACAGCCACCGACATCGCCGAACTGACCCTGTTCACGGCCATCGGCATCATCATTGGCTCCGCTCTCGCCCCACGTTGGATTCCACTGGCGGAAATCCGCCGGACCCGCTATGCAGGCTACGCGATGGCGCTCATGCTCGGCCTGCTCGCGGCGGCGGCCGATTTCTGGCCGGCCCGCGGCGCCCTGCTCGGCATCGGCATCGCCGGTGGTTTCTTCGTGGTGCCGCTCAACGCCGCCATCCAGGACATCGGCCACCGCAGCGTCGGCGCCGGCATCGCCGTCGCCATCCAGAATTTCTTCCTGAACGCCGCCATGCTAGTCGCCGTCGGCCTCTACACTGCCGCCGCCGCGCAAGGCGCAGACCCGGTCATGGTGCTACTGGTCATGGGCGCGATCGTACTCGGCTGCGTCATCAGGATCGCTCTCCGGCTCCCCCCAAAAGCGGCGGACGGCTGACGGTCCTGCGGCAAAGCGGCGGCGGGACCGAATCTATAATCCTAAAATAGGATAATATGATTGACGCCCTGCAGACTTAAGACCTCAAAGCATCCATGCCATTCCCGACCCACCGACTGCCATTGCTGCTCCTGCTGCTCACACCGCTTGCCTGGGGCATCGATTCGCCCGAGGAAGGGAAGCTCCAGCCCGTACCCGATCCGCCGGACATCCCGGGGCCAGTCCAGAGCGGGGAGGAGCTGGAGCCGGATGTGACCATCATGCGCAAGGGCGAAGACCTCTACGAGGAGTACCGCATCAACGGCAGGCTCTACATGGTCAAGGTCAAACCCAAGATCGGCCCACCCTACGTCATGATGGACAAGGACGGCGACGGCAACATGGACGTCCGGACGACCGACATGGCCCGCAGCATGGACATCCCGCAATGGGTCCTGTTCAGCTGGTAAACCGCCCCTAGCGATCACGGCAACACGTCTTTTCAGGATTTCCGGGCTTGAGAAAACTCATCGACTCGCGGCTCGAGCAGCTCGCCCGCGCCGGGCAGGCGCATTTGCTGCGAAAAGGATTGAAGGGGCTGGAAAAGGAGAGCCTGCGGATCACGTCCGCCGGTGAAATCGCGCAAACCCCCCATCCGAAAGCGCTGGGCTCGGCGCTGACCCATCCCGCCATCACCACCGACTATTCAGAAGCGCTTATCGAGCTGATCACCCCGCCTTTCGAGGACAGCGCCGACACCTTGGCGGCGATGGAAGACATCCATCGCTTCGTTCACGCCAATATCGACGGTGAACTGCTGCTGGCAACCTCGATGCCCTGCCGGATCGGGGGCGACGAGAGCATACCGATCGCGGTCTACGGCAGCTCCAACATCGGCCGGATGAAGCACGTTTACCGACGCGGCCTGGGCTACCGCTATGGCCGGGCCATGCAGGCCATCGCCGGCGTCCATTTCAATTACTCGGTGAGCGAAGAGCTCTGGCCGGTCCTGCAGACGCTGGCCGGCGACCGCCGCTCGCTGGCCGAATTCGTCGCCGACCGCTATTTCGGCATGGTGCGCAACATTCAGCGCTTCGGCTGGCTGGTCCTGTTCCTGTTCGGCACTTCGCCCGCGATGTCCAAGTCCTTCCTCACGGGGCGGGAGACGCCGCTGGCTTCGAGTTTCACCGAATTCGACCCCGCCACCTGGCACCGTCCCTATGCCACTTCGCTGCGCATGAGCGATATCGGCTACCGCAACGACAACCAAGCCAGCCTGGACATCTCGGTCAACCGGCTCGACGACTACGTCCGCGATCTGAGCCATGCCATATCGACGCCCTATGCGCCCTACCGGGCCATCGGTGTGGAAGTGGACGGAGAATACCGCCAACTCAACGCCAACATCCTGCAGATCGAAAACGAGTACTACAGCACGGTGCGGCCGAAACAGGTCACCCGCTCCGGCGAGATGCCCACCCTGGCGTTGAAAAAGCGCGGCGTCAGTTATCTCGAACTTCGCTCGGTGGACCTGAACTGCTATCACCCGGCCGGAATCAGCCTCGAGCAGTTGAGGTTTCTGGAAACCTTCATGCTGCTGTCCCTGCTCGCCGAAAGCCCGCCGATGAGCATCGAGGAGAAGAAAACCGCGGCCAACAACGTGCTGGCTACCGCTTGTTGCGGGCGCACACCGGGGATGGCACTGATCCGGGGCGATGCCGCCGTGGATCTTCGAGCCTGGGCCAGGGAGCTGTGCGAATCCATGGCGCCGATCGCCGCCATGCTGGATGGCGATTCGAATGGCCGGGCGTTTTCCGCCGCCCTGGAGCAGCAGTATGTGGCGGTCGCCGATCCCGAACAGCATCTGCCGTCGGCCCGCATGCTGCGGGAGATGCGCGGCAACCACGAATCCTTCGCCGAATTCGCGCAGCGGCTGTCGGCGCAGCACGCCGACGCCATGCGCAGCCTTCCCCTCGAACCCGAAAAAGCCGAGGCCATGCGGCGCAAGGCCGAACAGTCGCTGGCGGAACAAGACGCCATCGAGGGAGAGGATTCGGCAGCCTTCGCCGACTATCTGGAGCACTACTTCGCCCAAACCTGAACGTATGCAACCCATTCCTCGATCCTCATGACGCACACCGACATCGACACACTCCAGGCCGAACTGGCCGGCTGTTCCCCCCGCGCCGTGCTGGAAGCGGCATTGGGCCGCTTCCAGCGGATCGCGGTATCTTTCAGCGGGGCGGAAGACGTCGTGCTGGTCGAAATGGCCTCGCGTCTTCGTCCTGGCATCGAAGTCTTCACCCTCGACACGGGACGTCTGCACACGGAAACCTACCGCTTCATCGAGGAAGTGCGCGAGCGCTTTCCCATCAGCCTCGAAGTGCTGTCGCCGGATGCCGCGGAACTGGAAGCGATGGTGAGGGGAAAGGGACTGTTCAGCTTCTACCGGGACGGCCATCAGGAATGCTGCGGAATCCGCAAGGTCGGGCCACTGCGCCGCAAGCTGGCGACGCTTGACGCGTGGATTACCGGCCAGCGCCGGGACCAGAACCCGACCCGGCAGGCGGTTCCTGAAGTGGAGGCCGATCCAGCCTTTGCGAGCGAAAGCCGCCCCCTCGTGAAATTCAATCCGCTGGCCGGCTGGACTTCTGCCCAGGTGTGGGATTACATCGCGGCTTGCGAGATTCCGTTCAACGCTCTGCACCTCAAGGGGTACGTCAGCATTGGCTGCGAACCCTGCACCCGCCCGATCCGCCCCGGCCAGCACGAACGCGAGGGCCGCTGGTGGTGGGAGGATGCGCTCAAGAAGGAATGCGGCCTGCACATCGGCGACGCATCCAAGGCCTGACGGCCCGAAACTACCGGACAGGCAGCGTCAGCCCAGCAAACAGGGCTTCGAGTTCCTTGGGTTCGCGCAAGGCCAGCGCCCGATCCACTACCTCGCGGGTCAGATGCGGCGCGAACAGTTCGATGAAATCGTAAAGGAAGCCGCGGACGAATATGTCCCGCCGCAGGCCGATGTTGGTCACGCTGCTTTCGAACAAATGGGAGGCGTCGAGCGCCACCAGATCCGCATCGGTTTCCGGGTTGTAGGCCATCTTGGCGATGATGCCGACGCCCAAACCCAGCCGCACATAAGTCTTGATGACGTCGGCGTCGACGGCGGTCAAGGCCAGCCGCGGCTTGAGGCCCGCCCGGTTGAACGCCTGGTCCAGATGCGACCGGCCGGTGAAGCCGAAGACATAAGTGATCAAAGCGTGCTCGCCGAGGTCCTGCAGGGTAAGGCTGGGCTTTTCAGCCAGGGGATGGCCTTTTGGCACCAGCGCGATCCGGTTCCATTTGTAGCAGGGCAACATTACCAGATTGCCGAAGAGCTCGATCGCCTCGGTCGCGATGGCGATATCGACCAAGCCGCGCGAGGCCTCCTCGGCTATCTGGACCGGCGTACCCTGATGCATGTTGAGCTTGATGCCGGGATAGCGCTGCATGAATTCGCGCACCACTGGCGGCAGGGCATAGCGGGCCTGGGTATGGGTGGTGGCGATGGACAGCGAGCCAACGCGGTTGTCGCGGAATTCCTGGGCGACGCTGCGGATGTCCTGAACCTTGCTCAGAATCTGCCCTGCAAGTTCGACCACGTGTTTTCCTGCCGGAGTGATCTCGGTCAGATGCTTGCCGTTGCGGGCGAAGATGGAGATTCCCAGCTCCTCTTCCAGCAGCTTGATCTGCTTGCTGATACCGGGCTGGGACGTAAACAAGGCGTCCGCCGTGGAGGAAACGTTGAGATCGTGCTGGGAGACCTCCCAGACGTAGCGCAGCTGCTGCAGCTTCACCGCTGAACTCCGGGAATCGAGCCGGCACGCGCCTCGCACCGATTGAGCGTGGGCGCGCGCCGGTAAGGCGAAACTCGAGCGGGACGGTCAGCGCTCAAGATGCTGCAGCTTGTCCGGCTTGCCATTCCACTCGTCGGCGTCCGGCAGCGCCTCCTTCACCTCGGAAATGCCGGGCCAGGCTTTGGAAAGCTCGGCGTTCAGCTGGATGAACTGCTCCTGCCCTTCCGGCAGTTCGTCCTCGGAATAGATCGCATGAGCGGGACATTCGGGTTCGCACAGCGTGCAATCGATACATTCGTCGGGATCGATGACGAGAAAATTGGGGCCCTCGTGAAAACAATCCACTGGGCAGACATCAACGCAATCGGTGTATTTGCATTTGATGCAGTTTTCAGTCACAACAAAGGTCATCTGAGCAATCCTAAAGGTCGAAGGTCGTTCGCTTGAGTGAAGCGTTGTCATCTCGGGAGCGGCCAAGTCCGGTCCCGCATCGTGGGCACGCATTTTACATGCGCGCCCCCTTTTTCCCAAAACCGCAGATTACCCCTCCGATGGCGCTGCGCCGAGCCACGACACCCATTGGACAAACAGTTCGGGATCCAAGGCGGCCACGGCCGACCGCACGCCCATGTCCCCCGCGGCGGCCACTTCCCGGGCAAGGCGGGTCGCCCGGCCGCCTGCCTCATCCAGGATGAGCATTCCAGCGGCATAGTCCCACAGCTTCTGGCCGCCGTGCAGATAAAGATGGTAGCGGCCCGCCGCCAGCCAACACCACTCGAGGGCCGTGGATCCGAAGTTGCGTTGCGAGCTGAACGGCGGCTCGTCGACCAGCCGGCGCCTCAAGGCACGGTCGAGGCGCTTGAAGTCGACCACGGCGATGCAGCGCGGCAGGGGCAAGCCGACACGCCGCGTCAGCAGGCGCTCGCCGTTCACCCATGCCCCCTCGCCGGCCCTGGCTGAGAAGCATTCGCCGCGCACCGGATCGTATACCAAGCCCAGCACCGAACGCCCTTCCCGGATCAAGGCCAGCGATATGGAAAAGAAAGGGATCCCGGCGGCGAAGTTGCTGGTTCCATCCAGGGGGTCCAGGCACCACAGGCCGGCGCCGGCGCGCGCCAGGAGCCTCTCTTGCTCGTCCCGCCGCATTTCTTCCCCGAGCACGTCGATGTCGGGTGTCAGCCTGCGGAGCTCTCCGACCAGCCGCTCCTGAACGGCCAGATCGGCCTCCGTCACGATGCTGCCGTCCGGCTTGACCGACCTAAGGGACCGGGCGAAACGGGGAAGCAGTTCGTCGCGCGCGATGTCTTTGAGCAATGCCTCCAGGGCTGCGATTTCGGGGAACATTTTCCGGCCAAGCCTCTCTAATCTTCAGGCAAGTTTACGCGAAAAGTCGGGGGACACGGCGGCCCCTGGTGGATAACCACCCTTCATTATGGGTGGTGCAAACCACCGTTGCCGGATGCCTGCCACCAACCTGCCTCCATCAGGCCATTTTTCAATAAGACGAAACATGGCGCGATTCTCGCTTGTCGGAAATTCACCAACCCCGCATCCGACGCGAGACCGCCATGAACACATCGACGATTGCCGAGAGCACGCCGCCAAGCGGCGTTGCCGGCCTGCGAGCACACTGGAAAGACGACCTGATCTCGGGCTTCCTGGTGTTTCTGATCGCCTTGCCCCTTTGCCTCGGCATCGCCATGGCTTCCGGCTTCCCCCCGATGGCCGGTATCGTTTCGGCCGTAGTCGGAGGGCTCCTGGTATCCCGGATCAACGGCTCCTATGTAACCATCAACGGCCCCGCCGCCGGGCTCATCGTGGTGATTCTTGCCGCGACGCAGACACTGGGCCAGGGCGACGCGATGCAGGGCTATCGCTGTACGCTGGCCGCCATCGTGGTGGCTTCGGTGCTGCAGATAGCGCTGGGACTGTTCAAGGCGGGACGCCTCAACGCCTATTTCCCTGCATCGGTGGTCCACGGCATGCTCGCCGCAATCGGCATCATCATCATGGCCAAGCAGTTCCACGTCATGGTGGGTGTCAAGCCGGAAGCCGCCAGCGACGACCTGCTTGCGACGATTGCCGAGATTCCCCGCAGCCTGCTCGATCCCAACCCGGAAATCGCGCTGATCGGCGCCGTGGGCTTTCTGATCCTCGTCGCCTGGTCGCTGATGCGAAACCGCTATCTCAAGATGATCCCGGCACCGTTGCTGGTCGTGATCGCGGGGATGGCCCTCGGTAAATATTTCGACCTGGATCACGAACATATTTACATGTTCCATCCGGACAATCCGATCCTGCCCCACCACGAATACACCATCGGCCCCAAATTCCTGGTGACCATTCCGGAGGACTTTACCGCGGGATTCTATTTCCCGGATTTTTCCAAGGTATGGACGGCGGAATTCTGGGGTGCCGTTATCAGCATCTGCCTGGTCGGCAGCCTGGAAACGCTGCTCAGCGCGGTAGCGGTGGACAAACTCGACCCCTACAAGCGCTATTCCGATCTTAACCGCGATCTCACCGCCGTCGGAGCCGGCAATCTGCTCTGCGGCATGATCGGGGGTCTGCCGATGATCGCGGAAATCGTCCGCAGTTCGGCCAACATCACCAACGAGGCCAAGACCGGCTGGGCCAACTTTTTCCACGGCGCCTTCCTGCTGCTGTTCGTGGCATTGTTTCCGCACGTCATCCACGAGATTCCGCTGGCTTCACTGGCAGCGCTGTTGGTGTACACCGGCTTTCGCCTGGCCTCCCCTAAGGAATTCGCGAAGACCATGGACATCGGCTGGGAACAGTTGACGCTGTTCGTGATCACCATCTTCGGCGTGCTTGCCACGGACCTCCTGATCGGCGTCGCCATCGGCATTCTCGCCAAGCTGGTCATCCACATGCTGCGCGGCGTTCACCCGAAACATCTGCTCAAGATTTCCTACCGGATCGACGAGCGCCCGGCCGACACCTTCGTGATTCATGTGGACGGCTCGGCGATCTTCTCCAATTTCATCGCGCTGAAAAGCGAAGTCGCGGATTTGCCCGTCGGCAAGACGGTGATCTTCGACCTTTCGGATGCCGATTTCATCGACCACACCGTCATGGAATTCATCGACCACTTCCGGCTCGACTATGCACAGCGGGGCGGACGCTGCGAGATGCGAGGCCTCGAATCCCACGTGCCGTATTCGAACCATCCCCTGGCTGCGAGAAAGCGAAAACCGCAAGCGAAAGGCCCGGGCAAGGTCAGATTGGGCAGGCAGGCAGGCTGAAGCCGCGGCTACGGAGAACCGCTGCCGGCACCCGCCGCAGGCGCTGGAGCGATAAAGGGACTGGGCTATAATGCCCGCAGCCTCCATTCCCCATGTCCGTCGTGAAACCTCTGGTCTACCGCGCGGCCCAGCTTCGCGGCTGGGCTCTCCTCGGCCTGCTCGTACTGATCCTGACCGTACTGGTGGGCATGATCTGGCGCAACCTCGACCGGTTCGAGACCATCCGCGCCCATGTCAGCTATGCCCACCGCATCATGCAGACCGGCCTGGATCTCCAAAAAGCGCTGACGGATTCGCTGCAGGACAACGAAAAGGCGATCCGGCCCGGGCGCTTCGACGCCCTTGCCCGCGACCTCAACCAGCTCCGCCAGTCCGATCAGCATTTCGATCCCGACACGCCGCGCAAGCTTCAGATCGTCGAAACCTATCTCGCCGATCCCCTCCTCGGCCAGTTGGGCCCCCGCCCCCGGCGAACAAGACTGCTGCTCGCGCTCCATGTGATGAGCGAGATGCTGGATGCGGAAACCGCACGCCGGGAGGAGCTGCTGGAGGACATCAGCGCGAATACCCGCAGCGAGATCACCCTGGCCAGCCTGACGCTGGCCGCCATCCTGCTGGTGACCATGCTGTTCCTCACCCGCCGCATCCTGACACCCTTGCGGAATTTGCGGGAACTGCTGTCTCGAATCGCCCTCGAGGACTTCTCGCCGATCGCCACCCGCAACCTGGACCCGGTGCTGCTGCCGGTTTTCACCAGCTACAACGAGATGGTGAGCCAGCTCGCCGAGCTTCAGGAAACCAAGCGGCGTTATGCGGAATCTCTGGAAGCGGACGTGCGCTCCGCCACCCAGGCCCTGCTCGAACAGCAATACAGCCTCGCAAGGGCCGAGCGCTTCGCCGCGCTGGGCGAACTCGCCGCCGGCATCGCGCACGAGCTGCGCAATCCGCTGGCGGGCATCCAGATGAGCTGCAGCAACCTCAAGAATGAGGTGGGCAACCCGGAACACGTCGAACGGCTGGAACTCGTCATCGACGAACTCAAGCGGATGGGCCGGCTGCTCAACGAGCTGCTCGCCCAGGGCAAGCACACGCCGGCTCCGGCGCGGGATTTCAATCTGGCCTCGATGCTTCACGATCTGGCGGCGTTGACGCGCTACCAGGTTCCCACGCATGTCGCTCTGAGCTACGAAGTGCCCGAGGGGCTCGCCTGTCATCTGCCGGACAGCAGCTTGCGGCAGGCCTTGCTGAATCTGATTCTGAATGCCGCCGCGGCCATCGGCCCGGCACCGGGCGAGATCGGCATCAAGGTGCATACCGAGGGCGAGCAATTGATCATCCAGGTCTGCGACAATGGTCCCGGGTTTTCGGACGAAATCCTGAAACACGGTGTCCGTCCGTTCGGAACCGGCCGCCCCGGCGGAACCGGCCTCGGCCTCGCCATGGTGCAGCGCTTCATCCGCGAGGTGAACGGCCGGATGCATCTGGCCAACCGCACCGAGGGCGGCGCCTGCTGCACGCTCATCATCCCGCGCCACATCGCTTCTGCCGGAGAAAAACCCGCTTATGGCCTATAGCTTGCTGATCATCGAAGACGAGAAACTGCTCGGCTCGGAACTGGTCCGGCATTACGAACGGGCAGGCTGGGACGTCGATTGGGCCAAGACCTTGGCCGAGGCGCGCAACCTCTTCACCAAGAAAGCGGTCGACCCCCTGCTGGTGCTGTCCGACCGAAGCCTGCCGGACGGCAATGCGCTGGACCTGATGGAGGAGATGCGCGGCCAGGGCAATACTTCGGAATGGCTGCTGCTGACCGGCTACGGCAGCGTGCCGGATTCGGTCCGCGCCCTGCGCCTGGGCGCTTACGATTTCCTGGAGAAGCCCTGCGAACTCGAGCGCCTCGACTTGGTGGTCGCCAGTGCCACGCGTTCCGCCCAGGCGCAGCGCCGCCTGCTGGAGCAGGCGCAAGAACGGCACCGCCGCTATTCGCCCGAGGCCTACGTCGGCCGCAGCGAAGCCGCGCAGCGGGTACGCGACATGCTGGAGCGCCTCACCCGGGTGCCGTTCAGCGCCCTGATCATCGGCGGCGAAAGCGGCACCGGCAAGGGACTGGTCGCCCGCATCCTGCACTACTCGGGCAAGCGCGCCCAGCACCCGCTGATCGAACTCAACTGCGCCGCCCTCCCCCACGACCTGCTCGAATCCGAGCTGTTCGGCCATGAGGCCGGCGCTTTCACCGGCGCCATCGGCCGCCACCGCGGCCTCATCGAGCAGGCCGACGGCGGCACCCTGTTCCTGGACGAGATCGGGGAAATGCACCTCGATCTGCAGGCCAAGTTGCTCAAGGCGATCGAAGACCGCAAGATCCGCCGGCTGGGCTCGGAAAAGGAAATCAGCGTCGACGTCCAGATCCTGGCGGCCAGCAACCGCAACCTGGAAGACATGGTGCGCAACGGCAGCTTCCGCGGCGACCTTTTTCACCGGCTGAGCGTCTTCCGGCTGCAGCTGCCGCCACTTCGCCAGGTCAAGCAGGATCTGGAGGAGCTGGTGCCGTTGCTGATCGCGGAATTCAACGCCAAGGCGGGAAAGCAGGTGAAGGTCGTTCCCGACGACGCCTGGAGCCTGCTACGGACCTACGACTGGCCCGGCAACGTCCGTGAACTGCGCAACGTCATCGAGCGCTGCGTATTATTCGCCGAAGGCCCGGTCTTCCCCGCGCAGTGGCTGCAGTTGCCGGGACACATCAACGTTCCGCCGGCCGCATCAGCGGCCCCATCCGGAACCGAGTGCATCGTGCTGCCCCTGGACGGCAGCATGGCGCTGGACGACATGGACTGCTACATCATCCGCAGCACCCTCGAACGCTATGGCGGCAACGTCACTGCCGCAGCCCGCGCCTTGGGCGCCACCCGCGAGACGCTGCGCTACCGCATCCGCAAGTACGGCCTCAAGGAAACCGCCTGAGCCGCCTGCGGCGCTGTCGGATTCCCGACAATTCGCCGCGCTATCCTGGTGCGCTCACTCCACATGCAGCTGCCTCGACGGCGCCTAGGCCCTGATTGCCAAGGCTTGGCTGGGACGGCATGAGATATGCTTGACACAGAGCAAGGACCACCGCGCTACGGAACGGCTTCGACCTCACCGATGACCGGAGGACATGCCGATGACCACGCCCATCGCAAGCCGCCTGCACAAGGCCAAGACCTTCCTGATGCTTTGGGGCTGCGGCTGGAAACGCCGAAAGCTCCCCTCAGCAACCTCATACCGCATCGAATGGCAGGACCCCGCCTCCGGCGCCTGGTACGGCGACCGGACCGCCCTGCGCTTGTTGAAAGTCCAGGCCCTGGCGCCCTATGACCGGCCGGACTCAACCCGCGGGCGTTATTGCCGGCACTTTTGATCCCTCGGCGCGCAACGGACCGTACACGACCAGATCCCGACCCAGCGGCTGACAGCCGCAGTCGGCGATCCTGGCGGATCCCAGCCCGGAACCGCCGGTGCCGGTTTGGCCCCGGAACTGGGGCACGACGGTGATCACGCAGTAGTCCGCCAGCGCCCCCTCGAGGAAACGGCCGATCAGGCCGGCATCGCCGTCGACCAGGAGGGAACGCACCCCGAGGCCGAGGATCGCCGCCAATGCTGCCGCAAGGTCGATACCGCCTCGGGCGTCCGCGGGTACCGCAACGACATCGCCGGCGGTTGCCGGCGTGCCGGCCACGGCGAGCCTCACGGGCGCTTTCGAACCGTCGCGCAAAGCGAGCCGCAGCTCCGGCCCGGCCGGCTGCAATACCGCATCATGAGCAGCCCGCAGGGCAGCGGACAGCTCGCACGCCTCCGGCCCGGAAGCCTGCGCGTCCCCTCCGCCCAGACTCTGGGCGTGGCTCAGCGTCACGAACGGCCGGGCGGGCGGAAGCGGGCCTTCGGCCAGGCGTTCGAACAGGGTATCGAGGAACGGAAAACGCGGCCGCTTCCGCTCGAACGACAGCATATGTGCCATCTTCTCGACCTTGGCCCGGAGGTAACGGACGTTCTCCGGATGGCTGGGCGCCTCGATCGGCACCCGCGCGCCGATGGGTATGCCGTAGCGGCGCAGTTCGTCCAGCTTCTTCGGATTGTTGGTCATCAGCCGCACGCTCTTCACGCCCAGGTCTTCCAGGATGCGCGCCGCGACGTAATAGTCGCGCTCGTCGGCCTGATGGCCCAGGCGCAGATTGGCCTCCACCGTATCGAGCCCCTCGTCCTGCAGGTTATAGGCCCGCAGCTTTTGCACCAGGCCGATGCCCCGCCCTTCCTGACGCAAATACAGCAAGACGCCGCATTCCGCCTCGCCGATTGCGCTCAGCGCCAGGTCGAGCTGTTCGCCGCAGTCGCAGCGGCGGGAACCGAACACGTCGCCGGTCAGGCACTCGGAATGGACGCGGGCCAGCACCCCCTCCTGCCCCCGGACCTCGCCTTTCACCAATGCCAGATGCTGCTTGTCGTCCTGGGTGCCGCCGTAGCAGTGGATGACGAAATCGCCGAAGCGGTTGGGAAGACGGGTGCTGACGAGTTCGTGAACGACGGGGGCAGTCCGGGTTTTCATGCAGGCGGTGAATTCCGAAGAGAGTGCGGCTGAGCGAGCGGCACCGGAACCGGGTTCCGGGAAGCGCGCTCAAGGTGAAAATCTACGCTTATACACAAATTTGGCAGTGCATGCCAAGGGCGGGGCGTGGGATCAGCGGGCCGACAAGATTTCATTCAGGGAGTCGAGGGACTCCGCCGGTGGCGCGCAAACCCGCCCACGGCAGACATAGGCCAGCGGCCCGCGCGCACCCGGAACCCGTGCCGCCAGTTCCGGCGGCAGCCCGGCCGCATCGGAGGGAATCGCGTAGACCAGGGATTCCGGAGCGGCTGCGCGCGCCTTTGCACACCATTGCTCCAGCGCTTCGCCTTCGCCCCGCAGGATGCACAGCGGCGGCGGGTTGAGCCAGTCCCGGGCGGCATTCATCAAAGCGCCGTGGGCATTGGGGTGCTGGGCCATCGCACCCCGCGCCGCCCTCAAGCCCCGTTCGGCCGCATCGGCATAGCGCAGATCCCCCGTCAGGCCGGCGAGCCGGATCAGCGCGCGGATCGCGACGCCGTTACCGGACGGCATGGACTCGTCCATCCAGGGCTTGGGACGCTGGATGAGCGCCTCGTGATCGGACGAGGTGAAGAAGAAACCGCCGTATTCGGCATCCTCGAAACGCTCCAGCAACCGGTCCGCCAGCTCGACTGCCCAGGCCAGGTCGTCTGAGTTCCAGCGCGTCTGCAGAAGCTCCAGCGCGGCATCCAGCAGGAAAGCATGATCGTCGAGATAGGCGTCGAACCGCGCCCGCCCGTCCTTGTACACCGACATCAGCCGGCCATCGGCGTCCATGGTCCGACGCACGAACTCGAAGGCCCGGTCCGCGGAATCCTTGAAATCGTCCCGTCCCAACAAACGCCCAGCCACGGTCATGCCCCGGATCATGAGGCCGTTCCAGGAAGCGATGACCTTGTCGTCCCTGCCCGGCCGGACCCGTAGCTCCCTCGCCCGGCGAAGGCAAGCCCTGGCCGAGCCGAGCAGCCCAGCCACCTCGCCGCCGGTTTTCCCGGCCTCCGCCGCGACGGCTTCCAGGGACCGGGCAACGTGCAGATGCCAATGGCCTTCGAAATTCGGGGGCTCGTCCAGGCCATAACGACGGGAAAACACTGCGTACTCGTCCTCGGTGAGCAGCGCCTGCGCTTGCAGGCGATCCCAGACGTAGAACCTGCCCTCCTCGCCCTCTGAATCCGCGTCGAGAGCGGCGTAATAGCCGCCCTCCGGGGATTGCATCTCGCGGATCGCCCATTCGGCGGTTTCGATCGCGACGGCGGCGTAGGCCGGATCACCGGTGTGCGCCGCCATCCTGGCATACAGCTCGAGCAACGGACCGTTGTCATAGAGCATCTTCTCGAAATGGGGAATCTCCCAGCGTTCGTCCACCGAATAGCGGGCGAAGCCACCGCCGAGATGATCGTAGATGCCTCCCCGGGCCATGCCGTCGAGCGTCGTGCGCAGCATCTCGAAACCCTCGCCATCCGAGTGCATCAGGAATTCGAGCTCGGCCGTGTGGGGGAACTTGGGCGCGCCGCCGAATCCGCCGTGGACGGCATCGAAGTTCGTCCGAAGCGCATGCTTCGCCCGCGCCAGCAGTTCGACATCCGGCAGCATGGCGCCGTTGCCTTCACGGCCCAGGGCCTCCAGGGCCTCGCGCAATACTTGGCCGTTTTGGGCAAGATCGCCTCGGTGCTCGGCATAAAAGGCGGCCAGCTGGTGCAGCACGGACACGAAGGCCGGCATGTTGTAGCGCGGTTCCTTGGGGAAATAGGTGCCGGTGAAGAACGGCACCAGATCGTGCGGATTCAGGCATACCGTGAGCGGCCAGCCCCCGCCGCGGCGCGATAGCATCTGATGGACGGTCTGGTAGATGCGGTCGAGATCGGGCCGCTCCTCCCGATCCACCTTGATGTTGACGAACAGCCGGTTCATGACTTCCGCCGTCGCCTCGTCCTCGAACGACTCGTGCGCCATGACGTGGCACCAGTGGCAGGCGGAATAGCCGACGGACAGCAGGATCGGCCGGTCGGAACGGCGGGCTTCTTCCAGCGCCTCCGGCCCCCAGGGATACCAGTCCACCGGATTGTGGGCATGCTGCAGCAGATAGGGACTGGTCTCGCCTGTGAGGCGGTTGGAGCGCTGTGGGTCGCGCATGCTCGGGCGGCTTCTCGGAAGGGGAGTGCGGCCCAGTGTACCAGCTCCCCCGTATTTCCGAGTATCCCGCTGGGACTCAAAGGTCTGTTTCCGGACCTCGGCCCTGCAGCCGGGTGATCCGTCCCTGGGCGTCGAAATGAACTTCGACGTACCGGCTGCTCCGGCCTTCGGCGAGGCTGGGAAAATCGAGCTGGAAGGCTTCGCACAGGGCCTTGGCGGCAACGGGCGCCGGCAAGGGCGGTGCACTCCCGCCCGCGGCCGCGCCGGACAGGCCATAGGCAACGCGGAGCATCCACAACCCCGCCAAGCCCCCCACAGTCGCGGCATAGAGCTGCAGCAACTGAGTGAGACCCAGGTAACCGCCGGAAAGATTCACCCATACCGAGCAGAGCCGGATGTCCAGCCACCAGCCGCAAAGTTCCAATACCGGGAACAGGAAATAAGCCCACAGCAGCCAGCCCGCCGCGGCCACGGCAAGCGCGCCGAAGCGCTGGCGACGAGTCTGCAGCTCCGGTGCGTTAATGACGAGTTCGGTCACTCCTCAAAACTCCTCTGTCCAAAGTCACCCAGACCGCGCGCTGGCCCTTCTTTTTCCTGACGGCCCGCAGGAAACCGGCCACCGTGGTCGAAACATTGATGAGCCAGTACACCAGCGGGTACCAGACCATCCAGTAGTAATAGCGGCCCATGCCGCCGATCCTGGCTTCGTAGCGCGAATCGATGGCGAGGCTGACCGCGAACTGCGCCAGGCAAGTGATGCTGAGCAGCATCCCGGTCCAGCTCGGCACCAGTTCAGCGAGAACCCCGCCATCCAGGTCGAAGACCTGGCCGAGTAGCCAGGCTACGGTCGCTGCGAGCACGAGGTGAGACCACAGGATGCCGGCCAGCGTTTCGGCGTAGAGCGGCCACATGCGCCGGGCCGGCCAGGAGAGAACCGGCCGGATATAGCGCATGAGCACCTCGACGCCGCCCTGCGCCCAACGGCGGCGCTGCTTCCACAGGCCTGCCAGGGTTTCCGGCATGAGCACCCAGCACAAAGCGTTGTGCTCGAAGCGGATGTCCCAGCCGCCGAGCTGGAGCTTCCAGCTGATGTCGATGTCTTCCGTGATCATGTCGTTGCTCCAGTAGCCGACCTCGTGCAGGGCGCTCTTGCGGAATGCGGCGATTACACCGGAAACCGTGAAGACGCAGCCATAAACCCGCTGCGCCCGCTTGATGAGTCCGACGATGGCCGAGAACTCGCCGACCTGGATTTTGCCGAGCAGCGTGGAGCGGGTGCGGATGCGGGGATTCCCCGTCACCGCGCCCACCCGCGGGCCGGCGAGGAAATGCCGCAGCATCCAGCGAGCCGCTTCCGGCGCCAGCAGGGCATCGCCGTCGATGCAGATCAGGTATTCGTATTTGCTCAACAAGGCGCCGGTCTTGAGCGCCGTGGCCTTGCCCTGGTTGGACGCCAGGTTCACCACCCGCAGACGTTCGTATCGCCCGGCGAGCTCGTGGAGTATCTCCAGGGTGTTGTCGGGGCTGCCATCGTTGATGGCGATGATTTCGTAATTGGGATAATCCTGCTTCAGCAGGTATTCCACGGTTTCGTGGATGTTCCCGGCTTCGTTGTAGCAGGGAATCAGGAACGAGACCCCCGGATAGTGGGAAAGACCCGGAGCATCATCGACCGGATCGCCGTCGGGCCGCTCCCAGCGCAGCCAGTAGATGCCGGCCCCTATCATCCAGACATAGGCCATGAACAGCGGATAGAAGAAGATGAAACTGGAAATCCAGTCGCCCCACGCCTGCCAGGGCAGGCTTTCCACCTTCGGGGCCGCACCGGCGACGAACCCTGCGATGGCCTCGCCGGCCTGGGCGAGGGCCACCCGCCAGGCATCCGCCGCAGAACCGGACACGCTCACGGCGCCCACGGTGCAGTGAACACGGATTTGGCGGACGCCAGCCGCGGCTGGTCGTGGAACGGGTTGTCCGGGTAGTAGCCCAGGTGCACCGCGCCGGCCTTAAGGAGCAGATCCGCCTGCCCCAGGAAAACCTCCATGGGAATATCCTGCTGGGTATTCCAATCGACGCTCTGGAGTTCGAAGACCGTCTTCTTCAGTCCGTCCGGATAGGCCGCCACCTTCTCGACGAGCGACTTGAGCCACGCGTCCGGCCGCTCGGCTTTCTCCATGAACGGCATGGCCTCCAGCGCGATGTAGTCGTAATGTTTCAACGCCTCGGCGAAATTCTGCGCGTACCATTCCTCGCTGTCCGGCATGAACACGGGCAGGGCATAGAGGTTGCGCGCCGTCTTCAACTCGGGCCGGAACGCACGGACGCGGGATGCCAGCTCGTCGGTGAAATCGTGCAGCACCGCCGTCTTGCGCTGCGCCCAACGCATCCGCATGCCGGCGGGTTCGTGCAGGTGCTCGAACCGGTCTGGCAGGCCCCAAACCTTCTTGCCATAAGTTAGGGCTACCCGCGAGACATCCTCGAAATCGGACAGGATCGCGTCGTCGTGGAACAGGAGGCCGTTGAAATTGCAGTGCTTGGCCAAGTCCTCGTAGATTTCCCCGACGAGCTTCCGCGCCTTCGCGTTGAAGGGCGACAACCGGTGGTAAATGTGGCTGCTGGTGCGCGCCTTGCCATCGCGCCACTCCCGCACGAACCAATCCTCGGGCACCTTGGCCCGGTAAGCCAGCACCGGCATCCAGGCATAGACCCGCACCCTGGCGCGGATGTGGAACTGCCAGGCCGCCCGGTTGAAAAGATCGGCTCGCATCGGCAGGTGCCGGTTGGGAAAATACAGCGCATCGGCATTGCCGTCGCCGTCCGGGTCGGCATAGGCCTGCAGATAAACCGCGTTGACACCCATGGCATGGATCCGCTCCAGTTCCTCGCCGAGGTTGCGCTCGGTCTGCGCCGGATCGGGATCGTATATGTAATCCAGGTCCACATGGGCGACCCGGACCGGCCGGTCCGCCCGCAGGCGGGTGAGTATGTCGGCGAATTCGTCCACTTCGGGGTCGGCGGTGAGCAGCATGCGCTTGACCGCCGCCAGCTCGGACGTGTCGTTGCGCCCTTCCCTCAAACCCATGGTGACGACCATGCCGAGCCTGGCGGCCTCCTCGATCAACGCCTGATTGTATTCGCCGTAGGGCCAGACCATGACCCGCGGCTTGACGCCGGCGTGGCGGGCGATCCCGTCCGCGCTGCTCTGCAAGTCCTCGCGGATGCGCTTGCGGTAGGCTTCGTCCGATTCGTAGCTTTTCGAAGCCGGGTCGTAGATCCGGGTCACGCCGGCGGGCTGCAGGTTGCCTTGGGGATTCCCCGGCAATCCCCGATGCATGTCGTAACTGTGGGAGGCGATTTCAACCAGCCCGGAACGCGCCAATTCCCGCACTTGCTCCCAGCTCAGCAGCGATTCGCGCTTGAGCACGAACTCCCCGCCCAGCGGCACGACGGCGCCATCCGGCAGGTCCATCCACGATCCCACCAGCGCGACGGTGGCGGGATAGCCATACCTTTTCAGCAGCGGAAATACGGTGTGGTAGAAGCTGGCGTAACCGTCGTCGAAGGTCAGCACGACGGCTTTATCCGGCAGTCCCGCCTGCTTGCCCGCCTTCGCGTCCAGCAAGTCCTGTATGCCGACCACATGGTAGCCGTTGTCCTTCAGCCATTGGAAATAGGCCTCGAGATGGGCCGGCGTGACGACGGTGGAACCGCCGGTATAGTCCAGCCGCACGTCCTCCCTCACGTCGTGGAACGACGCGACCACGAACGAAGACCCTGCCTGTGCCGTCGAGGCAAGAACCAGGGCGAACGCCATCAGGAGGCGGGACAACATCGAGACTCCGAAAGAACTGCCAAGGAAATGCAAAAAAGGCGGCGGAACCACCCGAGGACCGACGCGCCGCGAACGGCGCGCTATTTTAGCGGCTTCCCGAAAGAGCGCAATTCGCGCGGATTATTGGACCAGCGCCAGCAGCACGCCCGCCGCCACGGCGGAGCCGATGACACCGGCCACGTTCGGCCCCATGGCATGCATCAAGAGGAAGTTGTGGGGATTGCTCTCCTGACCCACCTTGTTGGCCACCCGTGCCGACATCGGGACGGCGGAGACGCCTGCCGCGCCGATCAGGGGATTGATCTTATGAAGAGTAAAGCGGTTCATCAGCTTCGCCATCAGCACCCCGGAGGCCGTGCCGAAGCCGAATGCGATCGCGCCGAGCACGAGAATTCCCAGGGTCTCCGGGCGGAGGAAGGCATTGGCGCTCAGCTTGGAACCGACCGACAGTCCCAGGAAGATCGTAACGATGTTGATCAGCTCGTTCTGCGAGGTTTTGCTCAGCCGCTCGACCACGCCGCATTCGCGCATCAGGTTACCCAGGCAGAACATGCCGATCAAGGGCGCGGCCGACGGCAGCAGCAAGGCGGTCAGGATCAGCAACACGACCGGGAAAACGATCTTCTCGGTCTTGCCGACGACGCGCAACTGGGTCATCTCGATCAGGCGCTCTTCCGGCGTGGTCAGGGCACGCATGATCGGCGGCTGAATCAGCGGCACCAGGGCCATATAGGAATAGGCCGCGACGGCGATGGCGCCGAGCAGGTCGGGCGCGAGCCTGGAGGCCACATAGATGGCAGTGGGGCCATCGGCACCGCCGATGATGGCGATGGCTGCCGCATCCCTGAAGCTGAACTGCAGGCCGGGTACCAGGTTCAGCGCCAGCGCGCCGAACAGGGTGCCGAAGATGCCGAACTGCGCGGCCGCCCCCAGCAGAAGGGTCTTGGGGTTGGCCAGCATGGGACCGAAGTCCGTCATGGCCCCCACACCCATGAAGATCAGCAGCGGGAATATCCCGGACTTGATGCCGAAATACAGATACGCGAGCAGCCCGCCCTCTTCAGCGATGCCGGCGACCGGGATGTTGCTGAGCACCGCGCCGAAGCCGATGGGAAGCAGCAGCAAAGGCTCGAAGCCCTTGCGGATGGCTAGGTAGATTAGCAGAAACCCCACCGTCATCATGACGACCTGTCCCCACTGAAAGTTTGACAGGCCGGTGCTGCTCCACAATTCGACGAATCCGTTCATGGATCGGCCCGCCTCAGCCCAGCGTGACCAGCACGTCGCCGGTATTGACGGTATCGCCCGGCTTGACGGCGATGCCAACCACGACGCCGCCGCTGCGCGCCCTCACTTCGGTCTCCATTTTCATGGCCTCCATGACGACGACCACCTGGCCTTCGGCCACTTTCTGCCCTTCGGTGACGTTGATACGCAGCACGTGCCCCGCCATCGGCGCGCTGACCGACTCGCTGACGGCCCGCGCGGCGAGGATCTGCGCCGCCGCGGACGGCGAAGCCGCGCCGGCCGCCGGATTGATCGCCCCGATGGCGCCGCCCGGCGCCACCTCAACCTGATAGCTGCGGCCGTTGACCGTGACGGTGTAGAGCCGGGCGCCATCCGGCGCCACCGTCTCGCCCGTGACTTCAGCCACGGGTGCGGCGGGCTCGGTGCCGGGCGCCGGCTCGAAGGCCGCCGGATTACCCCGGTTCTGCAGGAAACGCCAGCCGACCTGGGGGAACAGGGCGTAGGTCAGCACGTCCTCGACCTGCGGGGAGGAAAGCTTCACGCCGTGCTCCTTGGCCAGACGCTTCAATTCGTCCGTCAGCTTCTTCAGTTCGGGCTCCAGGAGATCGGCTGGGCGGCAGGTGATCGGCTCGTCGCCTTTCAGCACGCGGGACTGCAGTTCGGCATTGACCGGCGCCGGGGTGGCGCCGTATTCGCCCCGCAGGACACCCGCGGTCTCCTTGGTAATGGTCTTATAGCGCTCCCCTGCAAGCACGTTGAAGACGGCCTGGGTACCGACGATCTGAGAGGTCGGCGTCACCAGTGGAATGAAGCCCAGATCCTCGCGGACCTTGGGAATCTCCCGCATCACTTCGTCGAAGCGCTCCAGCGCCCCCTGCTCCTTAAGCTGGCTTTCCATGTTGGTGAGCATGCCGCCCGGCACCTGGGCCACCAGAATGCGGCTGTCGACGCCTTTCAGGCTGCCCTCGAACTTGGCGTACTTTTTCCGGACCTCGCGGAAATAGGCTGCGATTTCCTCCAGCAGCTGGATGTCGAGGCCGGTATCGCGCTCGCGTCCCTGGAAGATCGCCACGACCGCTTCGGTGGGGCTGTGACCGTAGGTCATGCTCATGGACGAAATCGCCGTGTCAACGTTGTCGATGCCGGCCTCGACCGCCTTCACGATGGCCGCCGTGCTCAAACCCGTGGTCGCATGGCATTGCATGTGGATCGGCACGCCGACCTCCCGCTTGAGGCGGCCGACCAGTTCCTCGGCAACATAAGGCTTGAGGAGACCCGCCATGTCCTTGATGCAGATCGAATGGGCGCCCATGTCCTCCAGGCGCTTGGACAGGTCGACCCACATGTCGACCGTGTGCACCGGACTTACGGTATACGAAATCGTGCCTTGGGCATGCTTGCCCACGGCGATGGTCGCGCGGATTGCCTTTTCGAAGTTGCGGAGGTCGTTGAGCGCGTCGAAGATGCGGAACACGTCGACACCGTTTTCGGCCGAGCGCTCCACGAATTTCTCCACCACGTCGTCCGCGTAGTGGCGATAGCCCAGCAGGTTCTGGCCGCGCAGCAACATCTGCAGACGGGTATTCGGCAAAGCCTTCTTCAACGTCCGCAGGCGCACCCACGGGTCTTCGCCCAGATAGCGGATGCAGGCATCGAAGGTCGCACCGCCCCAAGCCTCCAGGGACCAGAATCCGACCTTGTCCAACTTGGGACAGATCGGCAGCATGTCCTCAAGACGGAAGCGGGTGGCCAGCAGGGACTGATGTGCATCGCGCAGGACGACGTCAGTAATGCCCAAAGGGGTTGCCATGCAAAAACTCCTTAGAATGTGCCTTACTTGTTCTGGTAGCGGTGGATTGCGGCCGCGACCGCGGCGACGATCTCCGCCTCGTCCTCACCGCCAGCGCTCCTGACGGGCACGGCGCTCGCGGGCTTCAGCGCGACCGGCTCCTCCGGCGAATAACGGCCGATCAGCCGCGAAGCCGCGTGGATGACTCCCACCAGCAGAGCCAGAAACAGGAACACGATGGTCATGCCGATGAGCATGAGCCTGCTCCCGGCCACCAAGAGCTCTGGGATCGACGATTCCATGCGGGAAATTCCAGGTTAGCGACAAAACGCTGGAATGATAAAGCGCTGCGGCGGGAAAGTCGAACTGCGCCGCGCGGCGGCCTCGCGCCCACGGCGTACATTCGGGATTGGCGGAAGGAATTGTTAGCGTTAGCGGTTGAGTTGAAGCATGTTTTGATCGTCCCTCGAACCGCGCTCCTCTTCGTGATGCTGCTGCAGTTCCTTCGGCTTGAGCGTCAGCTTGGCGATGCCGGTCCAGCCGGCCATGAACATCAGCATCGCGATCGTCGACACCGTCACCACCGCTGTCAGCCGGTCCGGACTTTTCGCCCAGAACAGCACCCACTTGGGCTTGATAAAGCTAAGGATCATGCCGATCACGAAAAAGGCGGCGGCGAACGCCACCAGAATTCTTAAAATCATCACCTTGGTAGCCAAGTCCATACGCTCGTCCTCGAAACGAGTAACCGGGAAAAGCGCGATTAAACCGGATTCGATGAATCCGCGCCACTCGCCCGCCGTGGCGTGCGGACTCAGCGCTCGGCGCAGAATTCGAAACGGGCAGCTCCGCCCACCGGGATCACCCGGCTCCAGCCATCGCCTCTGGCGGTCAGCGTGCCGCCCGCCTGACCGTAAAGAGCACCGCGCATCCTCGTCACGGTCGCCTCCTCCGGCAGGCTGATTTGCCACAGCCTGGGAACCGAGGCCGTGTTCCGCACTTCGACTCGGGTGCAGTGGGTGCTCCCGAGGTCCGGCGCCGGAGTCAGTAACGCGATCAGGCCAGCGCCCGACGGGATGGCGGAATCGGCTTCCTCGTTGCCGGCGGGCGACGCACAGCCGCCAGCTTCGATGCCCTCCCCACAAGCCGCTGCCCCTGCCGGGCCGCCCCACAGCCGCGTCAACAGACCCAGCTCACCCTGCCTGACGGCCTGCCAGTCCGCCTCGAACAAGGAGCCGCCGGCATCCCACGACGCCAGGAATGCACTGCGGATACCCCGTGAGATCAGATCATCCACCAGCGCCTCCGCCGCCGCATCGCCGCGCAAACTTCCGCCACGCCCGGAAACCCCGCCGGTTTCCACGGGAACGACGGCATAGCCGGCATCGCGGAATCCTTCGATCCGCGACAGCCATGCTCCAGCCGGACCGTCCGGAAATTGGCTGGCCTCGGCGCCGATATCCACGGCGGGCGACAGCACCAGGCGGTCGGCCGGAAACTCGGGCAGGAAGCACCATGGAACCAGGCCGTCTCCCGATGCCTCGGCACAGGTCGCACCGGATGCATCGACTTCCAGGAACACCAGCAGATCGGGCGCCGTCTCCAGCACCGCCGCGGCGGCCCGCTCGGTACCGCTCCGAGTGAGGTCCGCCGTGCTTCCCCCCGCGTCCTGCAGGCCAAGGCCGAGAAAGTGGCCGAGCGGCCCGTAGCGTGAGGCCATGAACGCCAGATCGGCGAGCCAGGACTCTGCCGAAGCGCCTCCGTCACAATCCGAGCGGCGGTGGTCGAGGGCGAAGTAGATGCCCCGGCGGTCGAGCGCGGCCAGCACGGCATCCAGGACCTCCAGGGCATTTTTGCCGGCAAGGTCCGGATTCAACGATGGCTCGACAGCGCTGACGCCGCTGGCCGTCAGGCTCGCCGGGCACACTGGAATCCGCACCGCATTGAATCCGAGGAACTGCATCTGTTCGAGCATGTCCTCCAGACTGCGGACGGAAAGTCCCCGTCCGGCGTGTTCTTCGCTCTCGAAGCCGGACCAGCTGACGCCTCGCAGGTAAACCGCCTGTCCCGCCGCGTCGTAGATGACGCCGCCCTCCACTTTCCAGGCCAGCGCGTCGGCCGCCGCCAGCAATTCCCCCAGAAAAACCATCGCCCTGAACAGCACCTTCATGTGATTCATCCGTATGACCCGCGTAGGAACGAGATGTCATCCGGCCCCCACCGGAACGACGATGCCGATGGGGCAAAGGCAGTGCCAAGCTGCCGCATCCCTTGTAATTCGGGCGCCGCGGCGAATCAGCAGGATCTGGAAACGGATTTTTCGACGCCTTCAGGCGACAGGATTCGGGGATTGACACCCGAGTAAGGAACTAGGAAATTAGCCGGACACGCGGCAACTGGTAAAATCGTCCGGTTAACACCCACCTCTTCAGGTAACGCATGATGAATCGCAAACAGACTGTCGGCGTGCGCGTCGGTTCGGTACAGATAGGGGGCGGCGCGCCCATCGTGGTCCAGTCCATGACCAACACCGACACCGCCGACGTGGCGGGAACCGTCCGCCAGGTCATCGACCTGGCCCGGGCCGGTTCGGAACTGGTTCGCATCACGGTCAACAACGAAGAAGCCGCCGAAGCCGTGCCCCGCATCCGGGAACAATTGGACCGGCAGGGCTGCAGCGTGCCCCTGGTCGGCGACTTCCATTTCAACGGCCACAAACTGCTCGACAAGTACCCCGCCTGCGCCGAGGCGCTGGGCAAATTCCGCATCAATCCGGGCAACGTCGGACGCGGCTCCAAGCGCGACCCGCAGTTCGCCCAGATGATCGAATTCGCCTGCCGCTACGACAAACCGGTCCGCATCGGCGTCAACTGGGGCAGCCTGGACCAGTCGGTGCTGGCCCGTTTGCTCGATGAGAACGCCCAGCTCGCCGAGCCGCGGCCGTTGCCGGAAGTGATGCGCGAAGCCGTGATCACCTCGGCGCTGGAAAGCGCGGAAAAGGCGCAGAGCTTCGGCCTGGCGAAGGATCGCATCGTGCTGTCGTGCAAGATGAGCGGGGTGCAGGAGCTGATTTCGGTCTACGAGTCCTTGTCGAGCCGCTGCGACTACGCCCTGCACCTGGGACTGACCGAGGCCGGCATGGGCTCCAAGGGCATCGTCGCCTCCACTGCCGCGCTGTCCGTGCTGCTGCAGCAGGGCATCGGCGACACCATCCGGATATCGCTCACCCCCGAGCCCGGCGCCGACCGCACCCTGGAAGTCATCGTCGCCCAGGAAATCCTGCAGACCTTAGGTCTGCGCTCGTTCACCCCCATGGTGATCTCCTGCCCCGGCTGCGGCCGCACCACCAGCGATTATTTCCAGAAGCTGGCCCAGCAGATCCAGTCGCACCTGCGCCACAAGATGCCCGAATGGCGCAAGCGCTACCACGGGGTGGAAGACATGCACGTGGCCGTGATGGGCTGCGTGGTGAACGGCCCAGGCGAAAGCAAAAACGCCAACATCGGCATCAGCCTGCCCGGCAATGGCGAACAACCGGTCGCGCCGGTGTTCGAGGACGGCGTCAAGACGGTGACGCTGAAAGGCGACCGCATCGCCGAGGAATTCCAGGAACTGGTCGAGCGCTACATCGAGTCACACTACGGCAGCCGGGCCGAAGCCTGAGCCGCCTCAACTCTCCGCAGCAGGCGACCCGGAAACTCCCAAGCGCTCGAGTTCACGCGCACTGAATCCCGCGCGCCGGCGGAGTTCGGCATTGAAAGGCCCTCGGACCTGGCCGCGCAGATGGCGCTGCACCAGGGAAAAATACTCCTCTTCGGGATCGACGCCGCGCTGACCGCAGATCCACCGGAACCACTGCGAACCCAGGGCCACGTGGCCGACTTCGTCGTGGAGGATGCGCTCGAGGATGGCGACGCTCCGTTCGTCGCCGGCCTGCCGCAGCCTCTCGATCATGCCCGGCGTCACGTCCAGCCCGCGCGCTTCCATGAAGCGCGGCACCAGCGCCATGCGGGCGGCGGCGGCGTAGGCCGTGTCCTCCGCGAGGCTCCACAGGCCGCCGTGGGCAGGGAGATCGCCGTAATCGGCGCCAAGTTCGCGCAGCCGCTCCCGCACCAGGGCGAAGTGCTCGGCCTCCTCCGCTGCCACCCTCAGCCAATCGCGATAGTAGGCTTCCGGCAGCCCGCGGAAGCGGTAGAGATGATCCCAGGCCAGTTGGATCGCGCTGAACTCGATGTGGGCCACTGCATGCAATAGCGCCACCCGCCCCTCGAGGGTGTTGATGCCTCGACGCGGCAGATCGCGCGGATCGACCCGCCGCGGGCGCTCGGGGAAACGGGCGAAGCCGATCGGCAGCGGTTCGCCTTCCGCGCCGAAATCGAGCTCGCCGGCCAGACAGGCCTGCCAGGCCTCGTGGGATACCGCCAGCTTGGTTTCGACGTCGGGCGAACCGAGACAGCGCTCGGCGTACGCGTAAACGTTCCCAGTCATGCCCAACGTCGCAACGAATCCCTGCCGACCGCCCTCAAGCCGCTTCCACGTCCGTCACCTCCGCCGCCCGCTCGGCGTAAGCCGGCGTCCGGTCGAAATTCAGATAGCGGTAGGTGTCGGCCGCGGCCTCATCGATCTTGCCGGCATAGGCCATGTACTCCTCCACGCTCGGAATCCGGCCCAGCATGGAGCACACCGCCGCCAGTTCGGCCGAAGCCAGGAACACCCGGGCGCCGGCCCCGAGGCGGTTGGGGAAGTTGCGGGTGGAGGTCGACACCACCGTGGCATTGTCGGCCACCCGCGCCTGGTTGCCCATACACAAGGAACAGCCGGGCATCTCGGTGCGGGCGCCGGCCTTGCCGTAGGTGGCGTAATAGCCTTCCTCGGTGAGCTGGGCCTGATCCATGCGGGTGGGCGGAGCGATCCACAACCGGGTCGGGGTGGGCTTGCCGAAAGCTTCCAGCAGCCTGCCCGCGGCGCGGAAGTGGCCGATGTTGGTCATGCAGGAGCCGAGGAATACCTCGTCGATGTGGGTGCCGGCGACCTGCGACAGCGGCTTGACGTCGTCCGGATCGTTCGGACAGCAAAGCAAAGGCTCGGTGATCTGGTTCAGGTCGATCTCGATGATTTCGGCGTACTCGGCGTCCGCGTCGGCCTCCAGCAATTGCGGATCGGCCAGCCAAGCCTCCATCGCCGCGATGCGCCGCCGCAGGGTGCGCGCATCGCCGTAGCCTTCGGCGATCATCCAGCGCAGCAGGGTGATGTTGGAATGCAGGTATTCTTCGATCGGCGCCTTGTTCAGCTTGATGGTGCAGGCCGCCGCCGAACGCTCGGCCGAGGCATCGGCCAGCTCGAAAGCCTGTTCGACCTTGAGATCCGGCAGTCCCTCGATCTCCAGGATGCGGCCGGAGTACACGTTCTTCTTGCCCTGCTTCTCGACCGTCAGCAAGCCCCGCTGCAGCGCCGCGTAGGGAATCGCATGCACCAGGTCGCGCAGGGTGATCCCGGGCTGCATCTCGCCCTTGAAGCGCACCAGCACCGATTCCGGCATGTCCAGCGGCATCACCCCGGTAGCGGCGGCGAAGGCCACCAGCCCGGAACCGGCGGGGAATGAGATGCCGATCGGGAAGCGGGTGTGCGAATCGCCGCCGGTGCCGACGGTATCCGGCAGCAGCATGCGGTTGAGCCAGGAATGGATGATGCCGTCGCCGGGCCGAAGCGACACGCCGCCTCGGTTCGTGATGAAATCCGGCAGGGTATGGTGGGTCTCGATGTCGACCGGCTTGGGATAGGCCGCGGTGTGGCAGAACGACTGCATCACCAGATCGGCCGAAAAGCCGAGGCAGGCCAGATCCTTCAACTCGTCCCGCGTCATCGGGCCGGTCGTGTCCTGCGAGCCCACCGTCGTCATGTGCGGTTCGCAGTAAGTGCCGGGACGGATACCGGCCACGCCGCAGGCCTTGCCGACGATCTTCTGCGCCAGGGTGTAGCCCTTGCCAGCATCGATCTGCGCCTTGGGCCGGCGGAACACTTCCGAAGGCAGCATACCCAAAGCCCTGCGGGCGCGGTCGGTGAGGCCGCGGCCGATGATCAGGTTGATGCGCCCCCCGGCCCGCACTTCGTCCAACAGAATGTCGCTCTTGAACGCGAACCGGCACAGCTCGGCGCCGCTACCGTGGTTCCGCACCACACCCTCGTACGGGTAGATGTCGATCACATCGCCCATGTGCATGGCGGTGACGTCGCATTCGATGGGCAACGCGCCCGAGTCTTCCATGGTGTTGAAGAAGATCGGCGCGATCTTGCCGCCGATGCAGACCCCGCCCTGTCGCTTGTTGGGCACGTGGGGAATGTCCTCGCCGGTGAACCACAGCACGGAATTCGTGGCCGACTTGCGCGACGAGCCGGTGCCGACCACGTCACCCACATAGGCCACCGGGAAGCCCTTGGCCTTGAGTTCGGCGATCTGAGCTTCGGCATCGTGGATACCCTCGCGCGGCACCTTCAGCATGGCCTTGGCGTGCAGCGGGATATCCGGGCGCGACCAGGCGTCCTGGGCCGGCGACAGGTCGTCGGTGTTGGTCTCGCCGGCCACCTTGAACACGGCCACGGTCAGCTTCTCGGGCACCTCCGGGCGGGAGGTGAACCATTCGGCTTCGGCCCAGGAGCGCAGCACGGCCTGGGCGTGGATGTTGCCGGCTTCCGCCTTGACCTGCACGTCGTGGAAGGCGTCGAACATGAGCAGGGTGCGGGACAAGCCGTGAACCGCAACCGGGGCCAGCGCCGGATGGTCCAGCAACTCGATCAGCGGCGCGACGTTGTAGCCGCCCAGCATGGTGCCGAGCAGCTCGGCGGCATGCCTGGGCGAAACGATCGGCGAAACCGCCTCTCCCCTGGCGACGGCAGCCAGAAAACCCGCCTTCACGTAAGCCGCCTCGTCCACTCCCGCCGGCACACGGTTGCTCAGGAGATCGAGCAGAAACGCCTCCTCGCCGACGGGCGGCGCCTTCAGCAATTCCACCAGGGCCACGGTCTGTTCGGCGGTCAGCGGCTTGGGCACCACGCCCTGTGCGGCACGTTCGGCCACGTGCTCTCGGTATTCGGTCAACATGTTCAACCCCAGATAAGTAAAGAAACCGGCCCCGCCCTCTTAACTCAACCCACTGCGGTAAAGCGATGCCGCTCCGGCAGGGAATGCCGGAGCCCAGAAGTCATGGACGACACGAGCTTGGCATTCCCTGTGTAGTCACGTAGGTCGGAACCGGCTTCATCGGGTTCCGACGCTAGGAAACCCCGCTTGGCGAAACCCAAAAAGACGGTTCCGCCCTACGCAACCGGAGCTGGGCGGGAAATATTAGGGCTATTATATGGAATAACCCGCTCCGAAACGGCATGCGCAGACGATGACGACGCTCTACATCGGCCATCCGGTCTTTCTCCGCCATGACACCGGCCCAGGCCATCCGGAAGGCTCGGTGCGCCTGAGCGCTGTCGAAACCGCCCTGGCGGCGCCGGAATTCCAGGGCCTGCGGCGTCTGCAGGCACCGCGCGCCGAAACCGCCCGGCTTGAACTGGTCCATTCCAAGAGGCACATCGAACGGGTGTTCGCCGCGATTCCGCAAACCGGCCATCACTTCCTCGATGCCGACACCGTGGTCTCGCCGGAATCGGGTGAAGCCGCCCTGCATGCGGTCGGCGCGGTATGCCTGGCCGTGGACGAGGTGATGGCCGGCACCGCGCGCAACGCCTTCTGCGCGGTGCGCCCGCCGGGACATCACGCCGAACCGGACACGGCCATGGGCTTCTGCCTGTTCAACAACGTCGCCATCGCCGCCGCCCATGCCCTCGCCAACCACGGGCTGAAACGCGTCGCCATCGTGGATTTCGACGTGCACCACGGCAACGGCACCCAGGCCGCGTTCAGGCGCAACCCGGCCGTCCTGTATGTCTCGACCCACCAGTATCCCTGGTATCCAGGCACGGGCAGCGCCAAGGAAACCGGCGTCGGCAACCTGGTCAACATCCCCCTGCCCGCGGGCACGGGCTCCGCGGCCTACCGCAGGGCCGTCACGGATATCGCGCTGCCCGCCATCGACAACTTCCGTCCCGAGCTGGTGCTTATCTCCGCCGGCTTCGACGCCCACCGCGACGACCCGCTGGCCGACCTCGCGCTCACCGAGGACGACTACGGCTGGATCACCGCGGAACTCGTGAAGCTGGCGGACCTCCATGCCCGCGGCCGCGTCGTCTCGGCACTCGAAGGCGGCTACGACCTGAATGCGCTGGGCCGGAGCGTCGCGGCGCACGTGCGGGAACTGCTCGCGGACCGGCGGTTTCAGAGCTGAAGCTTACAAAGGCTCGCCGGCGCGAAGGGCTCGATATTTCAACAGGAACCACGAGGGCGTCATCAGCCGATACGGCAGCTTTAATACCGCCGGCAGGTAGCGCCGGGTCAAAAAATAGGGGCTGAACGCCCGCGACCAGGCGCCGGAAGTCTGAACACGCCTGGCGAGACCGAATGCCGACCGGCTGCCCCGGGGCATGGGCAATTCGGCGGGATAGGGCTGTCCGTACCAGTACTCGGCCAGGAGCAGATACACGGCCAAGTCGCGCCTGCGCCCCGGCTGCAGCCGCTCCGCCAGCACTCGCCAATCCAGGGCCCCGGCGAAATCCCGCAGACGGACGAATTCGAGCAACTGGCGATGGTTCACGGAAAAATAAACGTTTCCCCTATCCTGAATGTGGGTGTGCAGGAAATTATGGAGCAATCGTGTCGCCAGATCGGGAACCCGGATCCGCGCGCCGTTCAGCGATGACAACGCAGGCTCGCCCATTCCGGCCCGGAGGCAAGCGTCGTCGCGCTCATCGCGCAGCATGCGGACATGGAGCTCCACCGTGACCGGAAGCCCCGGATGCAGCAAGGGCTGGACATGGTGCATGTCTTCCCGGTCCCTCGCCAACATCCGGTCCTTCGGCGCGCGCCGATAACCGGATCGCAGGAGGGTCTCATGCGCCTCCCAGACTCTGTCCCCAGGCACCAGCAGATCGAGATCGCCGATAACCCGGTCTTCCGCTCCGGGATACTGGTCCGGTACCAGGGCAATGGCACCCTTGAGCGCGACCGGCTCGATACCGATACCGTTGAGCAATCCGGCGATATTGGTCAGCTCGTCCCGAAATGCCCGGTTACGGACGCGGTTGAGGGTCGTGACCGTCTCCAGGTATTCCTGAATGTCCTCAGGCAGCGCATCGAACAAACCGTGGCGCCTGAAGGCGTCGGCGAGGCTCGGCGTGACGAGATGATTTCCTGCAAGCTGCATCGTAGCTCGCCAGCTTACCGAACCGGTGAGAACCTGAGGTTTCACTCCCTCGCTTACGCCAACTGCAGGAGTGAGGCATCGGCAGAGGAATTTCAGGTTTCCGGCGGTATCCATACCTGCACTTCCCGCACTGGCAACCAGGACCGGCCGGTTTGAGTGCACACGGCGAATTCGAAACGCTCGCGCGCCATCGCCACGCCGATTTCCACACCCGGATAGACCAGGGCGTATCCCTGCACCGAGGAGACCCAACTCGCCAGGGCATCCGGCCTCCTCCGACAGTCATTCTCACCACTTGTCCCCATGCTTGCTCCGTCATCAGGTGCCGCTGATGAATCTAGATGCTTACATTTGAGGATAAGTTCCCTTGACTTTTAACAAATTTGCTCTACGTCACCCTCTTCATACGGGATCAATACGTTGGAACATCCCGTGAGTTCCGTTCCGGCTTAGCGAAACCGGAGCCAAAATCGGGATGCGGCGAAAAAATCCGGCCGGACGTCCTGGCCGTCACCGCCCGATGGCGAAATAATCGAAGCCCTGCGCCTTCATGTGCGCAGGGTCGTAGATGTTGCGGCCGTCGAAGACCGCGGGGCGCGTCAGGGTCTGCTTGATTTCGTCGAAATCGGGGCTCCGGAACACGTTCCATTCGGTGACCACCGCCAGCGCATCGGCGCCCTGCAGGGCCGATTCCGGCGAATCGCACAGGATCAGGTCCGCCCGCTCACCGTAGACGCGATGAGCCTCCTCCCTCGCCACCGGGTCGAAGGCCCGTACTTTCGCTCCCGCCTGCCACAACGCTTCCATCAGCGTGCGGCTGGGCGCTTCGCGCATGTCGTCGGTGTTCGGCTTGAAGGCCAGGCCCCAGACGGCGATGGTCCTGCCGGCCAGATCGCCGCCGAAATAGGCACTGATCTTCTCGAACAGCTTTTCCTTCTGGCGGTCGTTCACCGCCTCCACCGCCTGCAATAATTGGGCGGGATAGCCGGCGTCACGGGCGGTGCGCTCGAGCGCCTTGACGTCCTTGGGGAAGCAGGAGCCGCCGTAGCCGCAGCCGGGATAGATGAAGTGGTAGCCGATGCGCGGGTCCGAACCGATGCCGACGCGGACCTTCTCGATGTCGGCGCCGAGCCGCTCGGCGAGATTGGCCAGCTCGTTCATGAAGCTGATCTTGGTGGCCAGCATGGCGTTGGCGGCGTACTTGGTCAGCTCGGCGGAGCGGATGTCCATGCACACCATGCGGTCGTGGCTGCGGTTGAACGGGGCGTAGAGCGCGCGCAGCAGTTCGGTGGTGCGCGGGTTGTCGGTGCCGACCACGATCCGGTCCGGCTTCATGAAATCCTCGATGGCCGCGCCCTCCTTGAGGAATTCCGGATTGGAGACCACGTCGAACTCGATGGCGGCGCCGCGCCGGGCCAGCACTTCGCTCACGGCCCCGCGCACCTTGTCCGCCGTCCCCACCGGCACGGTGGACTTGTTGACGACGACCCGGTAGTCCTGCATCCGCTCGCCGATGCTGCGCGCCACCGCCAGCACGTATTGCAGGTCGGCCGAGCCGTCCTCGTCAGGCGGGGTGCCGACGGCGATGAACTGGAACAGGCCATGGCTCACGCCGAGGTCGACGTCGGTGGTGAACTGCAGGCGGCCGGCCGCCATGTTGCGCTTGATGATGGTATCGAGGCCCGGCTCGTAGATCGGCACTTCACCCTGGTTGAGACGCTGGATCTTGTCCGCGTCGATGTCGATGCAGACGACGTCGTTGCCGACCTCGGCCAGACAGGCGCCGGTGACCAGGCCGACATAGCCGGAACCAAAGATGGTGACTTTCATGCGGTTTCCTTGGAAATAAGAAAAAAGGACTTTAGGCGAAGCGGGATAGATCGGCCTGAATGTCGGCAAGGCTCTCCAGGCCGACGGCAATGCGCACCAGCCCGTCGGCGATGCCGGCCGCAGCCCTGGCTTCCCGGCTCAGGCGGCCGTGGGTGGTGGTCGCCGGATGGGTGATGGTGGTCTTGGCGTCGCCCAGGTTACCGGTGATCGACAGCAGCCGGGTACTGTCGATCAGACGCCAGGCGGCTTCCTGCCCCCCCTTCACCTCGAAGCTGACGATGCCGCCGAAGCCGGATTGCTGGCGGGCGGCCAGTTCGTGCTGAGGATGGCTGGCGAGCCCCGGGTAATGCACCCGCGCCACCCAGGGCTGCGCTTCCAGCCAGCGAGCCAGGCCGAGCGCGTTTTCGCAATGGGCTTTCATCCGCAGACTCAGCGTTTCCAGGCCTTTGAGGAACACCCAGGCGTTGAACGGGCTCATGCTGGGACCGCCGGTGCGCAGGAAGGGATAGATTTCGGCATCGAGCAGCTCGCGCCCGCCGACGATAGCCCCGCCCACGCAGCGGCCCTGGCCATCCAGGTACTTGGTGGCGGAATGGATCACGATGTCCGCGCCCAACGCCAGCGGCCGCTGCAAGGCGGGGGTGCAGAAGCAGTTGTCCACCACCAGCAGGCAGCCGCGGGCGTGGGCGATTTCAGCGAGCCGGGGGATGTCGGCGATTTCGGTCAACGGATTGGAGGGCGTCTCCAGAAACAGAAAACGGGTCTCGGGCCGGATGGCCGCTGCCCAGCCTTCGTAGTCGGTGAGACCGACGAAAGTCGTCGGCACCCCGAACTTGGCCAGGTAGTTCTGGAACAGCATGGTGGTGTTCCCGAAAACGCTGCGCGAGCACACCACGTGATCGCCTGCCTTCAGCAGGCCGAACGCCGTGCTGGCGATGGCGGCCATGCCGGAGCCGACGGCGACGCAGCGCTCCCCGCCTTCCAGCGCGGCCAACCTTTCCTCGAAGGTGCGCACCGTGGGGTTGGTGAAGCGCGAGTAGATGTTGCCCGGCGCCTTGCCGGCGAAGCGCTCGGCCGCCTCGGCGGCACTCCGGAATACGTAGCTGGAAGTGGCGAAGATCGGCTCCGCGTGCTCCTGCTCCATCGTCCGGCGCTGCCCGGCGCGCACGGCCCGGGTTTCCATGGCGAATTCGTTCCAGTCCAGATCGTCCACGTGTCCTGCTCCTCAGACGGTGTTGTAAAGGTCGATGGCCGTCGCGCCAACTTCCCGCAGGGCCTTCGCCCCGTCCGAGCGGTGCTTGCTCAGACGGTCCAGGTAGGCTTGGTCGATGTCGCCGGTGACGTAGTCCTTGTCGAAGCACGAAGTGTCGAATCTGGGGATGAACGGGTTGCCCTTCTGCACCGATTCGACCAAATCGGCCAAGTCCTGGTAGACCAGCCAATCCGCCCCCAGCTCTTCCCGCACTTCCTCGTCGGTCCGGCCGTGCGCGATCAGTTCCTCGACCGCCGGCATGTCGATGCCGTACACATTGGGGTAGCGCACCGGCGGCGAGGCCGAAGCGAAATAGACCTTGCGGGCGCCGGCATCGCGGGCCATCTGGATGATCTGGGTCGAGGTGGTGCCGCGCACGATGGAATCGTCCACCAGCAGCACGTTCTTGCCCTTGAACTCCAGGTCGATGGCATTGAGTTTCTGCCGCACCGATTTCTTGCGCAGGGTCTGGCCCGGCATGATGAAGGTGCGCCCGATGTAGCGGTTCTTGATGAAGCCCTCACTGTATTTCACCCCCAGCCGGTTGGCGAGCTGCAGCGCCGAAGTGCGACTGGTATCCGGGATGGGAATGACCACGTCGATATCGTGCTCGGGGCGCTCCCTGAGAATCTTGTCGGCCAGCTTGTCGCCCATGCGCAGCCGGGCCTTGTAGACGGAGATGTCGTCAATGATGGAGTCCGGCCGGGCGAAATAGACGAATTCGAAGATACACGGCGAGTACACGACGTGTTCGGCGCACTGCCGGGTATGCAGGGTGCCGTCCTTCTCGATCAGAATCGCCTCGCCCGGCGCCACGTCCCGGACCAGCTCGAATCCCAGCACGTCCAGCGCCACGCTCTCGGAGGCGATCATGTATTCCTTGCCGTAATCGCCGTCGCGCTCGCCGAACACCAGGGGACGAATGCCATGCGGATCGCGAAAGCCGACGACGCCGAAACCCGTGACCATCGCCACTACGGCGTAAGCGCCCCGGCAGCGCCGGTGCACCGCGGAGACGGCGCGGAACACGTCGTCCGCCGACACGCGCAGCTTGCCGATGCCCTGCATTTCGTGGGCGAAGACATTGAGCAGGACTTCCGAATCCGAATCGGTATTGATGTGGCGCTGGTCCTGCCGGAACAGCTCACGCTTGAGCGTTTCCGCGTTGGTCAAGTTGCCGTTGTGAGCGAGCGAGATGCCATAGGGCGAATTGACGTAGAACGGCTGGGCTTCCGCGGTGCTGGCACAGCCCGCGGTGGGATAGCGCACATGGCCGATGCCCATCGAGCCCTTCAGCTCGACCATATGGCGGGTGTGGAACACGTCCCGCACCAGGCCGCTTTCCTTGCGAAGATGCAGCCGCTCCCTTTCGCAGGTCACGATGCCGGCGGCGTCCTGGCCGCGATGCTGAAGCACGGTAAGCGCCTCGTACAATTCCTGGTTGACCTCATCGTTGGAAACGATACCGGCAATTCCGCACATAGCCTGAACCTGTAAAGCAATTGAACGAGGGGTTGTTAAGGATAGGCCACCTGGCCTGCGATTTCAGCCGGCAGCAGCGTCTTGATCCATAAAGCCATGGACTGGAACGGCGGGATCAGGCGCGACTCCCGCCACCACGGGTCCCTGGGCAGCGGCGTGAACCCGGCCAGGAGCACCAGCACCGATACCAGCAGCACGCCGCGCGCCAGCCCGAACACCAGCCCGGCCAGCCGATCGGAGCCGCCCAGCCCGGTGCCCGTCACCAGCCGCCCGAGCAAAAAACCCGTGAGGCCGCCCGCCATCAGGCTGACCAGGAAGATCGCGACGAAGGCGGCGCCGAGCCGCAGCGAGGGCACCGAGATCAGGTTCTCGAGATGGACCGCCAGGTCCTGGCTGAACCGCAACCCCAGCCAGATCGACAAAGCCCAGGCTCCCAGCGAGAACACCTCTCGCACCAAGCCGCGGACCAGCCCGACCAGTGCGGACAGGCCCATCAACGCGATGATGAGATAGTCGGCCCAGGTCAGATCACCCGCCACCGCCGTGCCCGGCGCGACCTGCGGAAACATCGCCTAGCGGGCGCGGGACGGCACCAGATAGCCGCGGATGCCGGCGACCGATTCGAGTTGGCGCAGCGCCTGCTCGGCCTTGGCCTTGTCGGGCTCCGGCCCGATTCGAACACGGTAGGTCACCTTCCCGGTGCTGCCGCGGACGGTTTCGGCAAAGGCCGGCAACTTGTTCTGACGCAGCTTTTCGACCAGCGCCTTGGCGTTGGCCTCCTCGACGAAGCTTCCCGCCTGCACCAGCCAGGCTGAAGCTCCGGCGGCCGGCGTCGCAGGCGGTGCGTTTTCCGGCTTGCGGATCGGCGGCTCCACCGGCACCGCTTTCGCTTGGGGTTTGGCTACCTTGTCTGCCGGCGGTCTGCTCTCGGCCGGCGCGGCGGTCGCCGCGGGGGTCTTCTTCGGTGCGACCGGCTTCGCCGTGGGCTTGACCGTCGGCGCCGCTTCCTGGGGCGGCATGTCCTCTTCAACCAGTCCGTCTGCCGGCGCTTCTTCCCCTCCGGTGGGCTGGCCGGGTTTCTCCGTCAATGGGGCCCCTCCGCGTCTCGCTGCCGGCGAAGGCGGGGCCGCGCCCTCCCCGGCCGCACCGTTTTCGCCGCCCGTGATCGGAATAACGCGATCCGCCCCTTCGGCTTCCACCGGCTCGGCCGTCGCGACCTCGTCCACCGAGCGCGGCAATTCGACCGGCTGTTCCTCCATATCCTTCGGCATCGGCGGAATCTCGCCCACTTCCGCATGGGAAGGCTCGTCCAGTTTCTCGTCGAACAGCATGGGCACGAAAATCACGGCGAAGGCGACGATGACCGTTGCGCCGATCAACCGCTGTTTCAACTGTTCATCCATACATTTCCTCAGACATTGAGCGCATTTGCTTCGATTCGGGCCAGATACTCGGCGACCAGGAAAAAAGAACCGAAAACCAGAACGATGGATTCATTCTCGGCATTTCGATGCACCCTTGCAAACGCCTCGGCGGCGTCGGCAAACCCCTGATGCACGCCTTCCACGCCGAGTCCGGCGAAAACCGGCATCAGGATGTCCGGCGTCGCCGCCCGCGGCAGTTGCAGGGGCGCGAGATACCAGTCGTCGACCAGATCGCGGATGCACCCGACCACGCCGCGGATGTCCTTGTCGCGCATCATGGCGAACACCGCGTGCACCGGGCGCTCCCGCTTGAACTCCCGCAGGAACTCCGCAAGCACGCGGACGGCATGGGGATTGTGAGCCACGTCGAGCAGCACGGTCGGCTCACCCTCCATTATCTGGAACCGGCCCGGCAGGTAAATGTTCGCCAGCCCCGACCGGACGGCCGCCTCCGGTACCGGGAACCGCGGCCTGATGGCCTCGATCACCTGCAACACCGCGGACATGTTGAAATACTGATGGTCGCCCCGCAGGCAGGGCTTGGGCAGCGCCGTATGGCTTTCGCCGCGTCCGTACCAAGTCCAGTCGTCGTCATCACGCCGGAAGAAAAATTCGCGCCCCTGCATCAGCAAGTCCGCACCGATATCCTCCGCGTATCGCAATACCGTGGCCGGAGCATCGGGATCGCCCAGGACGCAGGGTCGCCCTTCCCGAAAGATGCCGGCCTTCTCCTGTCCGATGGCCTCGCGGGTCAGGCCCAGCCATTCCTCATGGTCAATGCCGATGCTGGCGACCAGCGCGGCATCGGTGTCGACGATGTTGACGGCATCGAGCCGCCCGCCGAGGCCGACCTCGAGGATCTGCACGTCGAGTTCGGCGCGGCGGAAGATGTCCAGCGCCGCCAGCGTGCCGAACTCGAAGAAACTCAGCGTGGTGTCGCCGCGCACCGCTTCGATCCGTTCGAACGAAGCGCAGATGGCCGCGTCGTCGACCGGCATCCCGTCGATGCAGATGCGCTCGTTGTAGCGCAGGATGTGAGGCGAGGTGTAGGCGCCGACGCGGTAACCGGCCCGGCGCAGGATGGTATCCAGCGCCGCGACGCAGGAGCCCTTGCCGTTGGTGCCACCGACGGTGATGGTGAAGGGCCGGTCCTGGTCCGGATTGAACGCGCGGTAGACCCTGCGAACCCGCTCCAGGCCGAGATCGATGGCCTGAGGGTGGAGGGTCTCCTGCCAGGACAGCCACTCCCCGAGAGTCGAGAAGCGCATCGGCTATTCGGCTTCCGGGTCGTCCACCGGCAACGCGGAAAGATAATGGGCCAAATCGGCATCGCTGCCGGCCTCCCCGATAACCGGAGACACAGCCTTCTGCACCGCTGGAGCGATCGTCCGGCCGTCGCGCGTCATAAGCCCCAGCAGGGCGGCGATGCGTTCGCGCAGGTCGCGGCGGTCGACGATCATGTCGACGGCACCGTGTTCGAGCAGGAACTCGCTGCGCTGAAACCCTTCCGGAAGCTTCTCCCGCACCGTCTGCTCGATCACTCGGGGGCCGGCGAAACCGATCAGGGCACCTGGTTCTGCAATGTTGATGTCGCCCAGCATGGCGAAGCTGGCCGAGACCCCGCCCATGGTCGGGTCGGTCAGGACGGAGACAAATGGAATCCTCGCCTTGGACAGCCGCCCCAGGGCGGCGCTGGTCTTGGCCATCTGGAACAGCGACAACAGCGATTCCTGCATGCGGGCGCCGCCGCTGGCGCTGAAAATCACGAATGGCACGCCATGCTCCAGGCTGTGGTTAACACCGCGCACGAAGCGTTCCCCGACCACCGAGCCCATGGAGCCGCCCATGAACTCGAAATTGAAAGCGCCGGCCACGACCGGCAGGCCCAGCAGTTGGCCGGCCACCACGATCAGCGCGTCCTTTTCGCCGGTCGCCTTCTGCGCCTGCAGCAGACGGTCCTTGTACTTCTTGCTGTCCTTGAATTTCAGCGGGTCCTGAGGTGCCAGGCCATCGCCGATTTCCAGCCGATTGCCCGGATCGAGAAACAGGTGCAGGCGCTTGCGTGCGGAAATGCGCATATGGTGCGAGCACTTCGGACAGACCTCGAGATTGCGCTCGACTTCCGACTTGTACAGGATCGCATTGCAATTCGCGCACTTGCACCACAGCCCCTCGGGCACCGTGCTCTTGGTCGAAGCCTCGGTGCGGATCTTGGACGGAACGAGTTTATGGAACCAGCTCAAGGTCATGATCTCTCCCGCATTCAGGCATCCAGCGCCCGCCGCATGGCGGCGAGCAGGTCGACGATGTCCTTGCGCGCCTGTTCGGGCCGGTCCTGAGCCGCCGCGATCTTTTCCACCAGGGCACTGCCCACCACTACGGCATCGGCGAACCTGCCGATCGCCGCCGCGATCTCGGCGTTCTTGACGCCGAAACCGACCCCGACGGGCAGATCGGTCAGCGACTTGATGTGGGCGATCCTGGTTTCGACTTCGCCGAGGTCGAGGTGCGACGCCCCGGTCACCCCCTTGAGGGACACATAGTACAGATAGCCGCGACCGAGCGCCGCCATCTGCCGAACCCGCGCATCAGAACTGTTGGGCGCCAGCAGGAAGATCGGATCGATTCCCGCCTGGTGCAGCATCGGCACGAATTCGCCCGCCTCTTCCGGCGGCATGTCGACGGTCAGCACGCCGTCGACGCCGGCCGTCTTGGCGCGGTCGGCGAAGGCTTGGTAACCCATGCATTCGACGGGATTGAGGTAGCCCATCAGCACGATGGGCGTTGCCTGGTCGGTGCGACGGAACTCAGCCACGAGATCCAGGGTCTTGCGCAGGCTCATGTGATGGACAAGCGCCCGCTCGCTGGCTTTCTGGATCACCGGGCCGTCGGCCATGGGATCGGAAAACGGCACGCCCAGCTCGATGATATCGGCCCCGGCTTCGACCATGGCGTGCATGACCGGCACGGTAAAGCCGGGTTCCGGGTCACCTGCGGTGATGAAGGGGATCAGAGCCTTGCGCCCGTCCTGGCGCAGCGCTTGGAAAGTCGAGGTCAGACGGCTCACAGGACGATGCCCTCCCGGGTGGCGATGGTGTGGATGTCCTTGTCGCCGCGGCCGGACAGGTTGACCAGGACGATCTTGTCGGAACTGAGGGTCGGCGCCAGCTTGAGGGCATAGGCCACGGCATGGCTGGATTCCAGCGCCGGGATGATGCCCTCCAGCCGGGTCAAGATATGGAACGCCTCGAGCGCCTCGGCGTCGGTGGCACTGACGTAGGTCGCGCGGCCGGAATCCTTGAGCCAGGCGTGTTCCGGGCCGACGCCGGGATAATCCAGGCCTGCGGAAATGGAATGGGTCTCGATGATCTCGCCGTCCTCGTCTTCCATCAGATAAGTGCGGTTACCGTGCAGTACGCCGGGACGACCGGCGCTCAACGGCGCCGAATGGCGGCCGGTCTCGATGCCGTCACCGGCCGCTTCGACCCCGTACATGGCGATATCGCGGTCGTCGACGAAGGGGTAGAACAGGCCGATGGCGTTGGAACCTCCACCCACGCAGGCGACCAGAGCATCCGGAAGGCGCCCGGCCAGTTCCAGCATCTGCCGGCGCGCCTCACGCCCGATCACGGCCTGGAAGTCGCGCACCATGGTGGGATAGGGATGGGGGCCCGCCACCGTGCCGATGATATAAAAGGTGTCATCGACGTTGGTCACCCAGTCGCGCATGGCTTCGTTCAGGGCGTCCTTAAGCGTCCGGGAGCCAGACTCGACTGCCACCACGGTGGCGCCGAGCAGTTTCATCCGGAATACGTTGAGCGCCTGGCGCTGGACGTCGACCGCGCCCATGTAGACGACGCATTCCATCCCCAGCCGGGCGGCCACGGTGGCGGTTGCCACGCCATGCTGGCCGGCGCCGGTTTCGGCGATCACCCGCCGCTTGCCCATGCGCTTGGCCAACAGTGCCTGGCCGACGGTGTTGTTGACCTTGTGCGCGCCGGTGTGATTAAGGTCTTCGCGCTTGAAGTAGATCTGCGCGCCGCCGAGTTCCCGGCTCAAGCGTTCGGCGTGGTAGATCGGCGACGGACGGCCGACGTAATGGTTCAGATCGTGATCCAGCTCGGCGAGGAACTCCGGGTCCTTCATGTAGCGATAGTAGGCGGCTCTCAGCTCCTCCAACGGACCCATCAGGGTCTCGGCGACGAAAATGCCGCCGTAGGGTCCGAAATGGCCGCGTTCGTCCGGCAGGTTATAGGGCTGAATCTCGTCTCGCATAGTCAAAGTCGTATACCTCGCGTAAAAACGCCGCCATTTTGTCGTGGTCCTTGATTCCCTTCCGCTCACTTTCCACGCCGCTCGAAACATCGACCGCGTAAGGCCTCGCCGTCTCCAGGGCCTCTTTCACGTTGGCCGGGGTGAGCCCGCCCGCCAGGACCAGCGGCAGCGCACACCCAGCTTCCACCCTTCGCCAGTCGAAGCTCATGCCGGTTCCACCCTGCTCCCCCGGGTGGTAGGCATCCAGCAGCAGGCCGGCGGCCCCGGCGTACCGGCGCGCTTCGGTCCCGACGTCGACACCCGGCTTCATCCGGAGAGCCTTGATGTAGGGCCGGCCGAAGCCAGCGCAATACTCAGGGGATTCTTCGCCGTGAAACTGCAGCAGATCGATCCGTACGGAACCGCAGATTTCCCGAACCCGCTCCGGCTCGGCGTCCACGAACAGGCCCACCACCGTGACGAATGCCGGCACGGCCGAGGCAATAACCCGCGCCTGCGCGACACCCACGTTGCGCGGACTGGAACCATAGAACACCAGGCCCAGTGCATCGGCGCCGAGAGCCACCGCGCAAGCTACGTCCTCGGCCTGCGTGAAACCGCAAATTTTAACCCGAGTTCGCCCGGAGGGATATGCCGACATCATGATTCGTCATCCGGCTGATAGCGGCGGGCGTCCGCCGGCAGATGTTCGAAAGCGGGGTCGCGCGCCAGGCCGAATTCCTCCGGATAACACACACCGCCCAGGTAAAGCCCGTCCGGCGGCGCCGTGACCCCACCCTGGGCGCGGTCCCGCATGGACAGAAGCTCGCCAACCCAGGCCGGATCGTGCTTGCCCGCGCCCACCGCCATCAGTACCCCGGCGATGTTGCGCACCATATGGTGCACAAAAGCGTTGGCGCCAATTTCCATGACCACCCTTTCGCCTGCCCGGCGCACGTGCAGGAAATGCACGCGGCGGAATGGGCTGCGGGACTGGCACTGCTGAGCCCGAAAGGATGAGAAATCATGTTCCCCGATCAGGTGGGCCGCTCCTTCCCGCATCTTCTCGACGTCCAACGGCACGTGGCACCAAGTCAGCTGGCGGGGCCGCAAAGCGGAACGCATGGGGCGATTCAGTATCTCGTAGCGGTAATAGCGGGCGATGGCGCTCAACCGGGCGTGGAAATGGGGTTCGGTTTCCCGCACCCACAGGATCCGCACATCCTCCGGCAGCGCGGTATTGGCGCCAAGCAGCCAGGAGCGCTCGCTGCGCCGGCTTTCGGTATCGAAATGCACCACCTGCTCGATGGCATGGACGCCTGCATCGGTACGGCCCGCGCAGACGACCCGCACGGGAGCGTCGGCAACCCGGCTCAGCGCGTGCTCGACCACCGCCTGAATGGTGCGCTTGCCGTTCTGCCATTGCCAGCCGGCGAAGCCGCTACCGTCATATTCTATGCCTAGGGCGATCCTCATGTTCCGAGCCTGGGTCGGGGCGCGCTATCGTACCAGAAACGCCCCTGCCGGTTTATCCACAGATTCTGTGGATAATTCTGTGAACCCCCTGCAGACTGCCCGCGTAACACATTGATTTTAAAAAGCCCAGCCCAACCTGACAAAATCAAGACACCGCTTGTGCAGGCTCTTCGGGTGAGCCTGTATCGGCAAGGCGAAGGGGCTGTGCCGATACAGGCGGAATCGACCTTCTTATTTGATTTTGTTCAAACCCGTGTCTTGGATCGCCTGCTCACAACGCGAACTGACCTTGGCTTCGTTCTTTTCGAGGCAGGCCAACAGCCGACCTTCGCCGGGCTCGACGTTGGCGCAGTACTTGTCCAGATCGTCGTCGCACTCCGCAGCCACATAGCTCAAGGCATTGACTTCACGCTGAAGCTGAGCGGCAGCATCATAAATGGCGTATTCACAGCGCGTGGAAAGCTTGTCCTGGTAAGCGTAAAGACAAGCCAGTTGGCGTCCGTCGCCCGGCATCACGTCCTTGCAGAATTTTTCCAGTTCGGCCTTGCAGCCGGTCTTGAAAGTTGAAACCGGGTCTTCGGCCTGGGTCTGCTCGGCGGGCGCCGGAGCTTTAGTCTCAGCCTTCTTTGCCGCACAAGCGGGCTGCGTCATGAACGCCGCCAGCAGCAGGCCGGCGAACAGATATCGTGCACTGTACATGAGATGTTCCTGATTGATGGGTAATGTGAGGAATCGCGCACCCCCTTGCCCGCAAGTTCCGACCCGAACCGGTCCTTCCGTTGGCGGCGCACGCCCGGCATTGTAGCCAGACGTCCCGGGAAAACCTATCCGGCTTGAGGAACGGCCATCGTCCGAGGCAGTAGGCCGCCGTTTTGCAAAACGAAGACGGCGGACGGAAAATATCTGAGTGGAACACTCAACCATCCGAGCCATCTTCCGTTGCGGCCGCTCCTTACCAAAAAGGACAGGAGATCTCCTTCCGTACGCCCTCAAACACATGAGCAACTCGTCCGAACCCGCGACCCGGTTGCTGAACCGAGGACTCGTCGTCGCGGGGATATTCCCTTTCCTCTCCTTAGCGCTGGGTGCCGTTACCCACGGACTGGGCGCCAACCCCGTGGAGACCATTTCCCACAGCAGCGGCATTTGGACATTGAGGCTGTTGCTGTGCGCCCTTGCCATCACGCCTCTGGCCAAACTCCCCGGCGGACACTTTCTCAATCGCCTGCGTCGCACAGTTGCCCTGCTGGCTTTCTTCTACGCCTGCCTACATGTCTCGAGTTACCTGCTATTCGATCAGTTTTTCGACGCACGCGAAATCTGGCGGGACATTGCCAGGCGCCTCCCTGTTGCTGCCGGCATGACGAGCTTTCTGATAATGGTCCCCCTGGCCGCCACATCCAACCAGGCCATGATCCGTCGTCTCGGACGCGGCAACTGGCGCAGGCTGCACCGGTGGGCATACGCCGCCGCTGCGGCGGGCGTATTCCATTATTTCTGGCTGGTAAAGCGGGATACATCGGGGCCGGCATTCTACGCCGCGATCCTGGGGATCCTGCTGTGCCTCCGACTGAACGATGCAACCCGACAGCGAGCCGGCCGCGGCGGGATCGACCATCCTTCCGCCGGTCCGCACCGTCCTCCAACGGCAGACTCTTCGGAGCCACAGCCAACGGATTAGCGCCGGAACCGGCTGCCAAAGAACACGTCCTCACTGGCGCATCATGTCAATTCCCTTGAGTTCTATTGAGTTACTCGACGCCGTCCATGTAACAAGTTAACTACCTAATGCACATATCTGAAAAACAAAACCGCGCTATGTTTCTTGCCGTGGCCGGCGGTGGTTCCCCAGCCATATGAAATCTCAAGTTTCATGTCATGGAAACCAGTTGGCGGCGACCGGCGGCCCCCTTCAGTCGCCGGCCGCCGCCGCTTAGCTCCTCCGGCCCGGCGCTCCGGCCGTCAATGCTCCCCCACCTCCCTTGCGGCTTCGTTCCAAATCGGATTGTCCCGGTCCTGAGGATCGAGTTTGACCACGTCCACAGGGGAAATATGCCAGAACGAACGGTCGATCGTGCCCTCCTGATAATGAGCCTCTTTCCTTCCATGATAAAAGGGACACCACCAGTTCTCCACCAGCTTGACGAGATAGGCGTGCCATTCGAACAACCCGACACTGAACGGGCAATACCACGTACAGTTAAGTATCCAAAACAATTTGGACTGGGTTGGGCTAAGCCTGTAGCCAGGCTGCATGACGATTTGGTTCGAGAGCTTATATCGGAAGCTGGCTCGATCCGGGAGAAAATCTTTCAAAGTCTTTATATTTTCAGCCCCCATCAGCCTCAGATGGAAATAACTGATGTAGGCGCTGATTACTACAAAAGGCAGCGTCAGAATCGGCAAATAAATCAGAAGCACTCCGAATACACGCTTCGCATACGAGATGTCATTATGGTTTTTCCCGATTACGACGCAGCTCCCGTCCACCCCCGACGGACCACAAGTTTCGCACTTTTTCATTTTCAGCCTCAGCCAAAGCGTTCTAATTTTTATGAATGCGGCCCAGACATGCCTGAGACGCGGCCACATCCCCTCTGCTTTCGACGCCGGCAAGGACCTTTGCTGGCATCGCGGCGGAGAAACTATGAGGTCGAAAGCTCCGCGTCAAGCGGCATCGCGCCGCAGCGGCCCGGACTACCGGGATCGTGCACGAACGAGCCGCAGCAAACGCCATGGAGGGACAGCGCAACGATCGTACGGGTGCCGAATAGCCGCTGGCAAGTTCTTGAGCCGAGATGGCGAAGCATCAGGGGCGGAGCCTCCGTCCGGAACCCGCCCCCATTACGTGTCTGACCGGAGTGAAACAACCAGCCCGGCGATGAGAAGGGCTATTGCACGCCTTTCTTCAACGCATCGAGCAATTTGCTGCCGGAAGACGCGTCATCGCTGCCCACCAGTACCATCACGGTCATGTGATCGCCCATTCGAATGCATTCAATCACTGCCAGGGTCTTGTCCGTCCAGGAACGGACGGAGTCGGCATCCTTACTGATCCGTCCTGTCGTCTGCGCGGAAATGAGCGACTCGCCCCGGCTCACGCACTCGGCTTGGCTCAGAACCGACTGCATATGGTCCCAGTACATGTTAGGGGTAGCCAATGCAGCTTGGGACACGCCCCACAGGGCGACCAGCATCAAAGAACATTTTGCAAACATGGTCGGTCCTCCTCGTCTTCTATATCAAAAACGGGACCCGCTTCGGGAGCGTTTGCCGGATGAAGCGGAGACTGTCCTTGCAAGTTGCATATTACGGCAAGCATCACGAACTTGCCCAGAGGCCTATCGGGCAGTGACAGGATCGGACCGCTACCGGTGATTCCGGCCGCCTTCGCAGTCAGGCTTCGAAGGATTTACAGCCATCCAAAGTACCTGGCTTCAGGCTCGACAAGCTGCCGTCGGCACCCAGGGCGGTTCAATGCTGAAAAATTGATGCAATATGTCGCGATTTTCAAAATGGCTCCCGTTCTCCGCCCTGAAACAAAGCCTGCTGGCCATCCCGGATCATCGCCGCGCCCCAGGGACGGCTGTTCGACCTAACGCATCTGGCGCTGTTCGGCATCTTGGCGATCATGAGCGGCGCGACATCCTACCGGCGCATTCGTCAGGTCCTGCACACCCATCAGGCGGCTTTGAACGCGGCTTTCGGCTGCCGATGGCGCCGCGCGCTTGGCCGAAAGGGCGGATCGTACAGGGCCAGATCCTGATTGAGGAGGGGGCAAGAACCATGAAATCCAGACGGCCCAGCGCCTCATCGAAACCTTAGGATCGAGCGGGCGGCTCTATACGCTCGAAGCCCTCCACCTTCAAAAAACGGTTGAAACCGTGCGCGCCATCGGCAATAACCGCTTGGTGCGGCTGACTGACCAGAATCGTCATTACGAAAGCGCAGCCTCCTACATGGACACGCCAGGGAAAACTGGATGGACATCGAGCGGCTTGCGCACGCACCGCGGATTTCAACTTCTTGAGGATGCACCCGATCGCCATTCATTTGCTCATGACCCTTGCCCATAGTCGCGTCTTCGACGGCTTGCCCCTTCCGTGGCTGCCCTTGATGCTTTATACGATTGATTTGCGGGGCGATCATCGCCTCTCATCCTCTGCGACTGCCGCGGGCGGCGGCGAGCCGCGTCCATGAGCTGGAATATATCGAGTCCGCCCGCGCCAGGGCCATGCTGCCGGCGTTGTGGAACTCCAGGCGATCATCGAGAATGCGAACAAGTTGGACAAAGGGCCTTCGCACCATTTACCCGGCGAATTGGGTTCAGACCTTGCTGGCTCTGGCAGGAAGCGCATCGGCCTATACACTGCTGGATTATTTCCAGCTCGGCTGATCCATTTATTGTTCGATCCGATAAACACCGGATCACGGTCAAACCTTGACAGACCGCACCGCACGCGGGGCCGCCAGCCCCGATTTTTGACGAGAGGGGATCGCTATGAGCCAGTTTCTGAATGATTTGGAGGTACGTCTTTACGGCTGGGAAGAAGGCAGCGCCAATTGGATCACCCTTGCTTCTCTCCGCTACGAATCAACCTTTCTGGGGGATGCCGTATCCATTCCGGAAGAATTCGTCACGGATTTCGCGTCAGTGCCACGCCTTCCGCTTGCCTATCTATTGGCGCGAGGACGAGCGATACGTCCCGCCGTCATCCATGACTATGCCTAGCAAACCCACAGGCGCCCTCTGGAAATAGGCGGCAGCCGCCCGGTTACGCGCGAGGAGACGGATAACGTATTCAAGGAAGCCATGGAAGCCGACCCTTGGTCGGGCACGGGACCATGTACTCAGCGGCTTATGTGGCGGATGGTCCGGTGGTTTGGAGGCGCAATCTGGGACAGGCACGGAGACCGCCAAAGCCTCCTCAACCCGCTGTGGACCAGGAGTGGCTGGCCGGATCTGGCGAGATGACACGAAATGGCTATGCCGAAAATGAAAAAGGCTTGCCGGAGCATGCAAGCCTTTGAATTTTGGTAGCGGGGGCAGGATTTGAACCTACGACCTTCGGGTTATGAGTCCGCCACTCTCTAGATATTGGATTACAAATCAAAGCCTTACAAACGCCCGCAACAAAAAACGAAGTCTTGTAAAGCCTTGATTTAACGTAATCGTAGCCTCACGACGGTTACGAAATGGCTACGCTATTCCCTCACCCAAGGATTGAGCAACCGGACTGGCATCCGCTCAAAGTCGGCCGTGTTTCGAGTCACCAAAGTCAGATTGTGGCAAACCGCCGTCGCCCCGATCAGGCTATCGATGACAGGCAAAGACAAGCCCGATTTCGCCGCAGAGCCTTGGAGTACCCCCCATTCCAGCGCCACGGCCGCATTGACCGGCAAAATCCGCCCTTCGAATCGTCCCTGCAAATCCTGTTCAAGCCAAAGCTGCAAAACCTGGCTTCGTCTTGCGTCCTCCAGCTTTGCGATGCCCTTCTGAATTTCGCCCAGCACGATAACGCTGATAAACAGCCTCGACTCGTCGACCGCCTCAACCCACGCGGTCACGTTCGGATCAGGCGCCGGTTTTCGTAACTCGGACAGAACGCACGTATCGAGCAAATAGCTCACAGCTCGATGTCCCGGCCGACGTCCTTTGAGCGCGTCAGGTCCAGCTCTACTTCGGCCCACGGCGAAGCCTGGAAGAAGCTGACGAGCGATCCGCTTTTCATCGTCAACCGCCGGTAATCCTCAGCCGAAAGGATCACCGCCGTTTCCCTTCCCCGAACCGTAATAGCTTGCGGACCCGATTTCTGGGCCGCCTGAATCACTTCGCTAAGTTTGTTCTTTGCCTCTTGCAGTTGCCAACACATTGCCTTCTCCTCCTCATAACAACCTAGACAGTCTAGCTTGTTTCGAGGGCATCAACTATACCTGTTCCCGCACCTTCGGCGGTCATTGAACGTTGTGGGCTGGTCGCCTAAGTTGAATGGTGCGCCTCATGCTTCAGCGCACGCTACGCGGGCTCCAGCTTTAGCGATATAGCTTGTATCGATGCTTTCATAGCAGGGTGTCGCACCCCATGTATTGACAGCGTGCGCACATGGCAGCACCATAGCAAAGCCGAATGCCACGAAATAGGCACGCCCATACAGCCGACCACAACGCCTGAAAATAGCGGCCAAACCCGTGACATCAACATCAACATCCGAGCCAAGCGGAAACAGCGCGACCTCATCGACCAGGCCGCCGAGCTGCTGGGCAAAACACGCTCGGACTTTATGCTTGAAACCGCCTGCCGGGAAGCCGAAGACATACTTCTCGATCAGCGCGTCTTCACGCTCGATGCTGACACCTTCGAAAAATTCCAGGCCCTGCTCGACTCACCGACCGGCGACAACCCCAAGCTCCGGAAACTGATGGCAACCAAAGCCCCGTGGGAGCCGTGATTTGTCGGAAGGTCCGAGATGGAAGGCACCCGAGCCGCTTACCGTAGCTCATCAACTCGCCGGCTTTGTAAGCGGCGAATCAACCCTAGACCACTGGCTAAGACACCGCACCTTGCGTAACCAAGGTAGTGGTGCCTCCCGCACCTACGTCCTCTGTGCCGACGGCCAGGTGATTGCCTACTACTGTCTGGCAACCGCATCCATCATGAGCGAGCAAGCCTCAGGGCGAATCCGGCGCAACATGCCCGACCCCATCTCGGCCGCCTCGCGGTCGACCGCCGGTGGCAAGGACAGGGCATCGGCAAGGCTCTGCTGCGTGACGCCATTCTCCGCACGGTCCGAGTCTCGGAAATCGTCGGCGTCAAAGCGCTCCTGGTCTATGCGCTGACCGAGTCCGCCGTCAACTTCTACCTAGCCGACGGCTGCCACCCCTCGCCGGTTAATCCAAGGACGCTTTTTCTGTCGGTTTCGGAGGTTTGAGTATCACCCGGTGCGCTTCATACTTCAGCGCACGCTACGCGAGCCATCCTCTCAACACATGGAGTCTCCGGAAAATTCAGGACGGTTCACTTCTATGGTGGCCGTGGCACTGTCTTTAAGTTAGCATCGCCGTAGCGTGGCAAGCGACAGCTGATTTGATGAAATATCTATGCCCCGTCATCTCACTTCGCATCGGAACCACTCCTATACTTGCGCTGTCAAAGAATATGAAAATTAATAAAATAATTCGATTCTCAAGGAGAAATGGAGCAATATAAATGAAAACAAATATTCAACAAATTAGATTGTGGTTGCTAAGCATCTCTTTTCTTTTCTTAACACCTTGCCTCTTACAGGCACAGCAAGGTGAGGTTTGGCAGAGTGTTATTACTCATCTCCCACAAAAAGAAGCGCCTAAAATTACAGTTCACGCCCCTACCGATCCCTGGCAACGGTATTTTAGATTTAAGAATGACTCAAATATCACGGTTTACCCCGTCTTTGAAAGCCCGGTTGGTCCCAACCTTGGCCCAAATAATGAGTGCAAAACTGAAGGCCTACCCAACGACTCCGTAAGGCGTATTCTCGTTAACTATCAGCAAAAAGGGGCTGGTCTACCGCCGGGCATGGAGGTCACGGTTAATCTTCCAAAGGAAAAGCCGTGTTGGTATATTGCATCTAGACTATTAATCTTTACGGCAAATATTGACGAATTCAATGCCAATTTGCCGCAGGCAGCGCAAAATCAAATTACGGTGCCTGACAATCTTGGGCTGAGCAATATCTGTGGCGGTGATGCATGCTGGACGGGAACAGCCGGCGCGGCGTACCAGAACGACGCTCCAGCCCAGTTGATAGAATTTAATGTAGATAATATCAATATTGATAATGGACAAGACTTTCCCGATCGCAATAATAAGTCCGGGCTTCCCGCAATTGACTTTGATGTATCTTATGTTGATGACGCATATATTCCAGTCGCGCTCAGTATAGATGATGGTGGCGCAACATATTACATGGGCACCGTGATTCCATTCGAAAATTTTTATCGAGCGAAGCAGGGATTCTTGGCCGGTGGTGCCGACTGGGTGCAATATTCGGCATTTTCAGAAGAAGCTTGGCCTTATAATATATTTCATGAGCTTGTTACTAATACATATAAGATTCCTTCGGCAGATATTTTTGCCGTGGGCACTTGGACCTCTGGGCGTTCAAATTATTATGCTGTGCCTCCCAACGTAGGGGTGCGCGCATGCTCTGCTAATCCGGCTTGCGTGGAGGCTGGTTTAAGTGGAAATTGCTGCCCGAATGATAACAATGCTCAGCTCGGGTGCTGTGATGTGCAAGCATATATAATAGAGGGGACGGAAAAGAAATATGACAATCAAAACAACGTATATTATACGAGCCAGGCATTAAAATCGCTCACAGAGCGTTGGACGCAATGGCTTCACCCCAAAGGTGACCCGAAGGACCCGTGCACCAGCATCAGCAAAATTAATACTTGGCCACCTGCTAACGCTTTAGTGTTCAACCAGCAAGTAAAGCAGGCCTTTTGCGATTCATTCAGAGAGACAGTACAGTTTGTTTGGGGTCAATTTAGTCAAGCAAACTGCACCACTATCGTGATTCCAGAAGAGAAAAACCAATGCCTAGTGGCGGCCATTGTTGGGTACACTTCACAGTCCGGGGGACAGCTGAACGAGAGTGTACAGGCCTTACAAAGAAGCTTGCCATGGAACCCTTCCTCGCCGAAGTATCAGGATGATAAATTTGTTCTTTACTGGGCTCCAGTTGACAGCGTTTTCAACCTAAACCCTTATGCTGGCTTCGTGCATAATACCATCGCTGCTCCGGGAGCTTACTCCTTCTCTATCGATGATCGTTATGGGAACTTTGGAGGTAAGGGCTCAGGGTTGCTTGTCGATATCGGTGGCTCATCGATTTTGGCGAATAAAGCGCCGTACGATCCTTATGAGCAATTTTCCGTGAACTTGGCAGCGGGATGGCATCATGCCAATATCTGCGGCAGAGAGGTGCAATTTCCGCCACAAGCCCAGATTTTACCGCCAAATGGCAAAGGAATTTCCTACCCGTTCAACTTCTGGAACAGTGGGAATCCGACGAATCAATGTACAATTATTCTGTATGCGGATGCGGCAGGGACGAAATATACGAAATATCAGGTCAATAAAAATGTGACTACCGTCATAGACACATATACTGGGTTATCACATAAGGTGACTGGAGTTTCCTTTGACCTAACCAAGTGTGCACTAGCTTCGACGCTTCCCCTTGTGTGCAAGGGGACCAACCTCGCAGCTCCATCGAATAACGGAAATATCGTCTATGAGAGCGTTCTAAAGATGTCCAGGCCTAATATCTATTTAGCAGTTCCCCAACCGAATTGGCCTCAGTAAGTTGGGAAAGGGACAAGTTCTCTGGAGCGTCGCCATTTTTCGCGAAACCCGACAGGACATCCAAGTCACTCTCGGGAGCGAATCGTGGCGACGACTTTGCCTGCGTCCGCCTCGGCTCCGTCCGTCTCTCCGCGACGCACTCCGCTAAGGCTCCCATAATGACTTGACGCTGTGTCGGGTCCCTTATGTTTTGTCTCCGCCTGCGATGGCGCCGCGGACTCCGACAAAACACTCGGGCCTACGGCTTTGCGGGAGCGTCGCACTCGCTCGCTTCGCTCAACCTCATGGGACGTGCCGGCGAGGTGGGCCGCTTAGCCATAAACTGCCAAGTGGTTCGGGATCGGTTGCAAGCTAGAGGATCGCAGCTTTGATTCGGGCGTAACAGCTTTCGGAAAGTTTGCCAGTTCCTTCTGGGCACGTTTGAGAATGACGATGGTAAGGTGCGTCACCGTCAATGGTTCCTTTCGATCTCCGCTGTCGCCACATCGAACGGCACCTCTTCATCTCCGGAAGCCTTTGCCGCTTCGTAAGCCCGGATCGCTTCCAGCTCGTCCAAGTCTTTAAGAATCCTTCGGTACTCCTTCAAGCTCAGTAGGACAGCTTTCCTTTACGATTCCGTGCATGTCGATTTCATCATTTAGGCAGCGTGAGTTTTAACTGAACATGAATAAACACGAAGTCATCGACGCTATTGAAGCAGCAGACCAAGCGATAAATGCTCGGGACCTTATAACGCTCATGGACTTCTATGAAGAGGACGCAACCTTAGTGATCGAACCCGGAAGATATGCGCATGGAAAAGACGCGATAATGAAAGCTTTCGAGGCAATATTCGATTTTTTCAATCAAAGCTTACGCATCTCTCAAAGTGACTTCCAGGTTGTCGAAGGAGGAGGGGTCGCTCTGGTGATCTGTAAACTGAAATTGTCGGCTGATGGTTTAGGTGAAACTAAGGTTTCGATCGAAAGAAAGCCAACGTATATTTTCCGGAAGTCTGTAGACGGAAAATGGCGATGCTTGATCGACAACTCCTATGGTGTAGAGCTAGTAGCCTAAGCGGCACCCTTGATGCTTCAGCGCGCCTTATACCTTTGGCGATTTCCTGTTCCGCCTCCGGCGTAAGAAGCACAGTGGCCGTCATCGGCCGTTCGTGATTCGCTGCCTTACCTCATCCCAGGAAGACAGTGGGCTTTCGTTCTTCTCCAGCGCATCGATTCGCTTCTCCAACTCCCGCGCCTGGGCCTCGGGCAAACCGAAATTCTCCTGCGGAATAGCAATGCTATCCCACAAGTCCTCCACGATCTGGATACGCTCCGGGATCGAAAGCCCCTTCAAGGATTCCAGGAGTTGGGTGCTTGGTATTTCTGGCATCTTCTAGCCTCGTCTATGTCGTTCGGGATGAGGCCTGCTTTCACCTGAACGGTACACTTCATGCTTCAGCGCACCCAACTCGGGCTTTGTTGAAGCTTATTACATGCTCGCGGGTTCCGTCGCTGTGCAAGAAATTGAACCGTCTGCTCCCTCTATGCACTTGCATTCGCAACTGTTCACCGCTTGAGGCTTCCCATACAGGACGACGTTTGCGATATCGGGTGCGCCAGCCGCTACGCCGACGGGGATGCTGCTGCCGTTTGCGGTTGGCGAGGGCACGCTGCACTTCGCGCAGCCGCTGTCGTCACATCTCCGCCCTACGGGGGCATAGGGTGAATAGGGGCCACTTACCTGATACCCAAGCGAGCTCGTACTGCCAGGTGTCGATGCGTTCGAGATCTGAGACGAGCAGATGATTTCACCCTTTTTGAGCCGCCGCTCGAAGCCGGGGAATCGCTGGCCTTTCGTGCTCGTAAAGCAGAACGCGCCATCGGCTTGGGCGTAAGCAACCGGCGCCTCTATTCCGCCCTGGGTGTTGGCCGATCCCGGACATGTATACATCGCTTGGCTTCCTCCTTTTCTCACCTCGGGTGGGAGGCTGTATGTACTCAGCATATAACCGTTGAAGCGGCCTTGCCGATTAATGTCGCAGCCGTTGACTTCCTCACCTGATAATGCCGTATAAGAGGCGCTACTGCTGATGCTATCTCCGAACTTAATGTCGCACTTACAGTACGCAACATTGTCGTAGACGAAGCACTCCGCCGATGCGCAAAGTGCATAGGTTTGATTTTTGCAAATATTGATCGGGGGCTCTTGGGACTGTTCCGAAACAGCCGGCTCTGCAACCGCTAAAGAGGCCGAAATCAGTGTTAACCAAAGCAAGAAACGGATCATCGAAATTTCTCCTCTTAGTGTTGTGTAATCGGTTGGGGTATAGGAGTTGAGGTGGAGCCTTTCCTAATATTAAACCAAGTAATGTCACATACAAAGCGTTGCGTGAAGGGCAAACGGTGCAGAGCGTGGCGGCGGTAAGGCGAATCATGAAGCTGCTGCGGTTTACGGCGCAGAAGCCGCTGTATCAGGCCTGGCAACAGGATGCCGCTCCGGTCCGCCAGTGGGAAACCGACACCCCCCCCGGCTCTTCGAGCCGAAGCGCAAGCCACGGGGGCCAGGATCTACTTCGCCGACGAATCGGGGATGCGGTCGGACTATCACACCGGCACCACCTGGGCGCCGCCGGTAAGCCGCCCATGGTGATTCTCGGTGCCATGATGCGCAAGCTCGGCCGCCTCGCCGTCGACCCTCGGGGGCAAGGACAGGGCATCGACAAGGCTCTGCTGCGTGACGCCATCCTCCGCACGGTCCAAAGTCTCTGAAATTGTCGGCGTCAAGGCGCTATCGGTTCACGCGCTTTCGCAGTCTGCCGTAGCCTTCTACCAAGCCTACGGCTTTCAGCCCTCGTTGGCTAATCCAAGGATACTTTTCTTGTCGATTTCCGAGATTCGAAGTAAGGATTTGTATATCTGAATCTATTGGGGTTTCTATCTATATCGATTAGCGATAGGGATTTTTTCCCTTTATGTGAATTTGGTTTTCCTCTCAGACAACGCCACTTTGCCAAAGCACTGATCGTCGTCTACCGGCGACATGCGTTAAGCTAAGCATGAGCGCAGCAAAAAAAAAGGAAAATCAAAATATGCACCCAGTTCGAAGGCGCCGAAGTCGCGCCGGAAGAATTAAGCGTGCATTCAAGCTAAGAAGGAGTCACGTATTTCCTTTCTTGATTGGTCTGGTTCTAATCTTTATCTTAATCGTAGTGTTGCTAGGGCGTGTTAACACTAGATTTGATCACGTTTGCTGACGGGAATCAGCAAGTCCTCCACGATCTGGATACGCGCCGCGATCGAAAGCCCCTTCAAGGATTCCAGGATTTGGGTGCTTGGGATTTCTGGCATCTTCTTGCCTCGTCGATTTCGTACCGGGTGAGGTCGATGGCCTAGTCGGTGCCGCGACAGCAGACCCAATCTTCCTCATCAAGATCCAGCGAAGGGTAAGCATCGATTCGGGCAGAGTAATGAGGGGCGGTTCCGTAAAGGCCATCGTACTGCGGCATAGCCGCCTCGCTAGCGCCGAGTTGGCACGGCTGACGCCTATGCGATCTTGCGGCAAACTCTCCCTGTTGTTCCTGGGGACGTGTGAACGTCGAAGACGAATTACGTTGGGACATCCTACTTAGTGCGGTTGTGAAGACAAATAGGGCACATGCATCATTCATGCCGAATGACTAACTGTCGAAACATCTATGAGTTACAGGTGCAACGACAAACACAACCGCGAAGGATGGTGAAAATGCCCCGTTCGTCCCGGCTGTCGCGGCGCTTTGAGTTGGAAAGAGACAGCCCGGCGCTGTCGGAGACGTGGGTGCCCCAGGGGTGGGGCGAGGCGCGGGAGCCGACCCGCTCGGCCCAGCAGGTAACGTCCATCGCGACGCGGGTGTCAACCAACCGGGAGCCGTCGGTAATTTGAACGCCCCCGCAACCGGTCGTAACCCCGGTGTCACTCCGCCCGGCCCGGTCGGAAACTGGCGTCGGAATCGGTAAACGGGACCAGTACAATTGATGGGCTTCGTACCTCGGCCCATCTACGCGGGTTTGTTAGTCACCCAGGGTAGAATTGTCCACATGTTGAAAATCACGAAAACCATCCAGATCAATGCTCCAGCGAAGTTGGTGTTCGATGCACTAACAATCCCCGAGCAGATCAAATCCTATTTCCCTGTTGACTATGTTGAGTCAGATCGGTGCGAGGGCGGGCGATTCGTTCTTCACGGTCAAGCAGATGGTCAGCCATTTACCGACTTTGGAACCATCGATCGTTTCGAGACAGGGAGAGAATTTCAATACACTTACTGGAGCACCAATCACGGCACAGATCGCCTCCCCGAAAATTACATGACTATCCGATATGTGCTGAGTGAAGTTAACGGCGGAACGAATCTAGAGCTTCAGCATATCAATTTGTTACACGAAAATCGGCTTCAGGTCATGCTCGGAGTTTGGGAGTTCTTGCTTGGTAATCTCAGGGCTTACGCCGAGGGCGCCTAACGCTGGCTCAACTCGGACCCCGCCTGCATTGCCATTTTTCCTCTCTCGTGTCTCGTCTTCCTCGTCTCTGCTCATCGCTTCGCCGCAAGCTGGGCCGGTTAGCCGTATCCGTTAGGCCCTCACCGAATCTACTCACACCACAAGGAAATTTCCCACAGTGGATATCCCACGAATATTCAACATCACTGAAAGCGCACACCGCATCCACAACCCCATCACACCCGAAAAGCTAGCCACTCTCGGTGCGGCGCTGCGTCTGGAATCGGGGGCGCGAATGCTGGACCTCGGTAGCGGTTCGGGCGAGATGCTGTGCACTTGGGCACGCGATCACGGCATCATTGGTACCGGCATCGACATGAGCCAGTTGTTCACCGAGCAAGCCAAACGCCGTGCTGAAGAACTCGGCGTCGCCGACCAAGTCAAGTTCATCCATGGCGATGCGGCCGGCTATGTCGCTGACGAGAAGGCCAGTGTGGCAGCCTGTGTCGGTGCCACTTGGATCGGCGGGGGAGCCGTCGGCACTATCGAGCTTCTGGCGCGGAGCCTGCGCACTGGAGGGATCATCCTCATCGGCGAGCCCTACTGGCGGCAGTTACCGCCGACGGAAGATGTTGCCAAGGGGTGTCTTGCCAACTCAATCTCCGACTTTCTCATGCTTCCAGAACTTCTCACGTCTTTCGGCCGCCTTGGCTACGACGTCGTCGAATTGGTTCTGGCAGATCAAGACGGCTGGGACAGATACGAGGCGGCTAAATGGCTCACCATGCGCCGATGGCTAGAAGCCAATCCCGGCGACGAGTTCGCGAAAGAGGTTCGAGCCAGACTAACCTCGGAACCCAAGCGCTACGCCGCTTACACGCGGGAATACCTCGGCTGGGGTGTGTTCGCCCTGATGCCACGGTGAAGCGATGACGAGTAGTTTGTGCGCTGAACTGCCCCCTTAGCTTAGCCATCCGCTTCGAGGGGACTGCCGAGAGGCTGCGCTTCTCGGTTCCCCGTCGGCTTCGTCGGCGAGCGGCGCCTTCAGTTTTTTTCGACTCGTTGAATTAATACTTTCGGATCTCTTCGCCCATGGAAGCAGGCCAACACCACGATCCTGTGGGCGACTGGCTTAAAGAAGATAGCGTAAGGGAAACGCCGCAGCAGAACACGCCTTGCGCCATGGTGGCCCGAAGGGTACAGCGTCGGATTCCGGGCCGCTGAGGAAAGCGCGACCTCCACAAATCATAGGAACTCCGAGCCCAAGCCGGTTGCCCGTTGCTCGTACCACTCGAACGCCTCGGCGATTTCCCGTTCCGCCTCCGGCGTAAGCAGCATAGTGGCCGTCGTCGGCCGTTCGTGATCCGCTGCCTTACCTCATCCCAAGAAGACAGCGGGCTTTCGTTCTTTTCCAGCGCATCGATGCGCTTCTCCAACTCCCGCGCCTGGGCTTCGGACAAACCGAAATTCTCCTGCGGAATTGACCTGCTCCCCGATTTAGTCCGAAACGGACATAGAGTCTGCGGTTAAAAATGTGTCTGCAAACTGATCTGGCGTCAGGTAAGCCAACGAACTGTGGGGGCGTTGCTCATTGTATTCCCGACGCCACTCCTCAATGACTTGGCGAGCATGGCACATCGAGACGAACCAATGCTCGTTCAGGCATTCATCCCGGAATTTGCCGTTGAAGCTTTCGATGTAGGCGTTCTGCTGTGGCTTACCTGGCTGGATGAAGCTCAAGCACAGTCCTTGGCTATCGGCCCATTCATCCAAAGCCTTGCCGGCAAACTCGGGGCCGTTGTCGACGGTGACTGATTTGGGCAATCCGCGGATCTCTGCCAGCCGTTGCAGCACACCGACTACACGTCTGCCAGGCAGCGAAGTATCGACTTCGATGGCCAAGCACTGCTTCGTGAAGTCATCGACGATATTCAGGCACCGCAGCCGCCGACCATCGGCCAAACCGTCCGAAACATAGTCCATAGACCAACTCTCGTTAGGCGCCGATGGCGCGACCTTGATTTGGCGCTCCACGCCGGCAATGCGCTTCCGCTTTCGTTTGCGGACCATCAGGCCGGCCTCGTGATACACGCGATAGGTGCGCTTTCGGTTGATTTCCCAACCCTCTCGGCAAAGTAGCACGTGCAGCCGGCGATACCCATAGCGCCGCTTCTGCGCTGCCAATTCGCACAGTCGTTCCTTGAGCTCCTGGTCTGCTGGCCGCTTAGCTTCGTAGCGATACAGCGACCGAGAAATACCGATCAGCCCACAAGCCCGCGTGACGCCCATCTGGTGCTTTGTCATCAGATGGGAGACCGCCACCCTCTTGGCTTGTGGGCTTACCACTTTCGGCCTACAACCTCTTTCAACGCAGCATTGTCCAGCATCGCCTCCGCCAGCAGGCGCTTGAGCCGGGCATTCTCGGTCTCCAGTGCCTTGAGCCGCTGCGCATCCGACACTGTCAGGCCGCCGTATTTCGCTTTCCAGTTGTAGTACGTCGCCTCGCTGAGCCCGTGCTTGCGGCACAGCTCCGCTACTTTTAGGCCGGCTTCGGCTTCCTTCAGGATGCCAATGATCTGTTCTTCGGTGAAACGCTTCTTCATGCTGCCTCCTATCGAGGCAGACTCTACATCACGACCGGACTAATCTCGGGGAGCAGGTCAGTGGCTAGCTGTTCCCTTTCTTTGTCCTGTTCAGGGCTAATGTGTCCCGCTTGGGGTTGCGTTAGTCCCGTTATCAACCAGTAGGCGTACTGGGGCCATCGTCGGGCAATCGCCTGTAGGTGGTCTTCGTTTGCCTTCTGTGGGAACAAAGCCGCCTCGGGGTGAAACCGGGGTATTCCTGGCAACAGGCGGTTTTGCGGTGGCTCGACGAAACCAAGGACAAGGCCTCACGCCGTGATGATCTGGTCCGCCTCAAATGGCTTGATCGTCATCTGGGGAGGTTATCGCTTCAGGAAATTGATCGCGACGTACTCGAAAGCATCATCGAGTCAAAACTTACGGAAGGGACAAGAAACGCCACGGTTAATCGACATCTGGAACTCGTCCGGGCAGTTCTTCGTAAAGCTCTGCAAGACTGGGAATGGATTGATCGTATGCCGAAGGTTCGAATGCTTTCCGAGCCAAAGCAACGCATCCGGTTTCTGAAAGAAGACGAAGCGGAAAGGCTCCTCGCTGCACTGCCTGTGCACCTGGCCGACATGGCGCGGTTCAGCCTGGAAACGGGTTTGCGCCAGGCCAACGTGACCGGCTTGCTCTGGAATCAGCTCGACCTTGTCCGCAAGGTCGCCTGGATTCACCCGGACCAGGCCAAGGCACGGAAAGCTATCGCGGTGCCGCTGTCGGATGTCGCGGTCGAAATCATCCGGCGCCAGCTTGGGAAGCATCACACCCAGGTGTTCAGCTTCCGGGGAAACCCAGTGATTCAAGTGAACACGAAAGCCTGGCGGGCAGCGCTCGAGCGCTGTGGGATCGAGGACTTTCGGTGGCACGATCTCCGGCACACATGGGCCTCCTGGCACGTACAGCGCGGAACGCCTTTGAACGTGCTTCAGGAACTCGGCGGATGGGAGTCGGTGGAAATGGTTCGGCGGTATGCCCATTTCGGTGGGAACCACCTTCAGGACTACGCCAAGAACATGACCGGAGGCGCGTCCGTGGTTACGAAATGGCTACGCTGAAAATGAAAAAGGCTTGCCGGAGCATGCAAGCCTTTGAATTTTGGTAGCGGGGGCAGGATTTGAACCTACGACCTTCGGGTTATGAGCCCGACGAGCTACCGGACTGCTCCACCCCGCGTTCGAGAAAGAGAAGTATAACTACATTTTTCAAACTTGCAAGCCCTGCTGGAGGCATACTCTCAGGCAGCCCCCTTGGCGCCTAGGTCCTGCTTTCCGTTCCGGAACCCATGCGGGCCGCATCAGCCAGCGTGTGACGTTCAAGCGCAGCCAGGAAATCTTTCCGCGCTTCGTACAGGATGGCCTTGAGGAAACAGCCCCGGTCGATCCGGCAGTGGCTGGCCTTCGGATCGAAACATTCGACCAGGTTCATGTTCGGCTCGGTCAGCCGAACCACCTCGGCAATGGTGATGGTGTCGGCCGGACGCGCCAGCCTCAGCCCTCCACCCTTGCCGCGCATCGTCACGAGCAGGCCCGCGTTGGCCAGGGTGTTCACCACCTTCACCAGGTGATTCCGCGAAATCCGATAGTAGTCGGCGATTTCCGGGATCGTCGCCATGCCGGGCTCCGGCAGGCGCACCAGATAAATCAGGACCCGCAGCGAGAAATCCGTGAACTGCGTCAGTTGCATGGCTGATACCTGTTTTGGCTGCTGCCGATAGCATAACACGCTCTGAGAGAGGGACTTGACACAAGCTTGTATCGACTCTAAACTTGTACTTGCAATACACCTTATAGCGGTATCAACACCGGTGCATCGCATTCGCATAAATCGACTAGGAGAAAATCATGACCGATAAGAAACTCGCCGACTGGTGGACCGAATCCCATGCCTCGCTCTACGCAAAACTGGGGGGAGAAGCCGCGGTGAATGCCGCCGTGGACATCTTCTACCGCAAGGTGCTGGCGGACCCGCGCATCAACCGCTTTTTCGAAGGAGTCGACATGGAGAAGCAGGCCGCCAAGCAGAAGGCCTTCCTGACCATGGCGTTCGGCGGGCCGCACAACTACACCGGCATGGACATGCGGCGCGGCCACGCACACCTGGTTCAGCAGGGCCTGAACGATACGCACTTCGACGCTGTCATGGAACACCTGGGCGCCACCATGAAAGAGCTGAACGTGCCTGGCGAGTTGATCGCACAGGCGGCGGCGATCGCCGAGAGCACCCGCAACGACGTACTCGGCCGCTAGTAGCGGCATCGACAGGAGCGCCGCCATGACGAAAATCAAATACGGCAGAGATACCTACCCCCTCGGCAAGGACCAGTCCGTCCTGGATTGTCTCGTCGAACACGGCGCACCTGTCCCCTTTTCCTGCCGGAGCGGGGTGTGCCAGACCTGTCTGATGCGAGCCTTACGCGGCGTCCCGCCGGACGCTTCGCAGCAGGGGCTGAAAGACTCTTTGAAGCTCCAGAACTATTTCCTCGCCTGCGTCTGCCACCCCATGGAAGACCTCGAAGCGGCACTTCCGCACGAAGTCCTGAGTTCGGTCCCGGCGACCGTCGCAGCACTGGATCCGCTCAACGGCGAAATCATGCACGTGGCGCTCGAATGCCACGATCCCCTGGAATACCGCGCAGGACAGTTCATCAATTTGTTCCGCACCCCCGCGCTCGGGCGGAGCTATTCGCTGGCCAGCGTGCCGCAGCAAGACGAGCATTTGCATCTGCATGTGCGGCGGCTGCCGCAAGGAAAAGTCAGCGGCTGGATACACGAAGAACTACGTACCGGCCAGACAGTGGAACTTCGGGGTCCGAGCGGCGACTGCTTCTACGTGCCCGGCCGGCCCGAGCAGGAAATCGTGATGATAGGCACAGGCTCCGGGCTGGCTCCGCTGTACGGCATCCTGCGCGACGCCCTGCATCGAGGACACAGCGGGCCGATCCGATTGTTCCACGGCAGCCGGAGCCGCGCCGGCCTTTATCTGACCGGCGAGCTGCGGGATCTGGCGAGGAAATATCCGAATTTCGACTACGTGCCCTGCGTTTCCGGCGAGAGGCCGGCACCGGGCCTGGCGGGAGGACGCGCCCATGAGATGGCTTTCAAGGAGGTCACGGATTTCAAGGACAAGCGGCTGTTCCTCTGCGGCCATCCGGAGATGGTGAGCGCCGCAAAAACGCGCGCCTTCCTGGCTGGCGCCGCGATCAAGGACATCTACGCCGACCCCTTCAACGTGAACGCCGCGGCCGCGCCTTAGACCCGCGTAGCTCCCGCTCCAGCAGCGCCTCGTAGATCGGCAGATCGTGCAGGCGGTCGGCGACCACCAGCGCCGCAAAGCAGGCAACCAGCAGCGGCAGGATGAGCGCATAGTTGCCGGTCATTTCGATCATCAGCACCACGCCGGTGAGCGGCGCCCTCACCACCCCGGTGAAATACGCCGCCATCCCGGCCACCGCGAAAGCCCTGGGCTCGACGGGCAGCAGCGGCGCCATCTGCTGAATGAGCATTCCGGAACCGAGCCCGAGCAGAGCACCCAGCAGCAGGATCGGCGAGAAGATGCCACCGGCCGCGCCGGTGGCGTAACTGCCGATAGTCAGAACGAAGCGGACGGCGAAGTACAGCGCGACCAGACTCAGCGCTGGGCTGGCGTCGCCGTCCAGCAATCTGCCAACCAAGCCCTGGCCACCGCCCAACAGTTCCGGCGCCAACCAGCCGACCAGCCCGATCAAGCCTCCCCAGCCGAGCCAGAACGCTTTGCGCGGCCCTGACCCGCTCGGGCGCAGCCGCTGCACCGCCAGCAAGGCGCGATTGAAAGCGACGCCGAGCAAACCGCAAGACACGCCCAGGCCGGCGAACGCCGGCAGCAGCGAAAGCGAGGGGAGAGCGGAAATCTCGACCCGGAACGCCGGCAACTCGCCCAAGACCAGACGGCAGACCGTGTCCGCCGTCAGGCAAGCAATCGCCGCGGCGAAAAACTCCAGGGAAGAACATTGTCCGCGCAGTTCCTCGACCACGAATATCAGCCCCGAAAGCGGCGCATTGAAGGCCGCCGCCAAACCAGCGCCGGCCCCTGCCGCGATCAACGCGCGGCGTTGGTCGGGGGAGGAGGCAAACGTCGTCGCCATGCCCTCCGCGACCGCCCCACCCATCTGCACGGTCGGCCCTTCCCGCCCCAGAGCGAGTCCTCCGCCGATGCCGATCAGTCCGCTCAGGAACTTGACGGCCAGCACCCTGCCCCAACGGAACCCGCGCAAGCCCATCAGCACCGCCTTCACCTGCGGGATGCCACTGCCGGCCGCTTCCGGCGCGAACCGCTCGACCAGCCAGGCCGCCAGGAATATGCACAGGGCCGATACCGCCGCCGCGACGGCCAACCCCGGTACGCCGTAGCCGTGCGCGAAGTCCTGCAGTCGGGCGCGCCATGCTTCGCCGGCATCCATCCCGAGATGGAAGCCGACCGCGGCACACCCGGCCAGCAGGCCCGCCAGCAAGGCGCGCGGAAACAGACGCCGCCGCTCCCGATTCAGGCGGACGAACCGCTCCTCTTCAGTCATCCGGGAGGACATAGTGAAGGTCGAACTGAATGTTGTGCGTCCAGACATCGGCGGTGCCCGGCGTACCTGCCATGTATTGGCCCAGATAGCCGAAATCCACGCCGAGATGCCGTGTCACGCGATAGGTCACGCCGGACAGGATCCGGTTCTGGCAGAATCCGGCCGGTCCGAATACGCTGTAGTTCGGACACACCATGAGCTCGTCCCCGACGTAAACGTCCATTCCATCCGCCAAGAAGCGCAAGGGATGGCTCCAGGTCACCGCCTCGCGGAAGCGGACTCCGACCTCGCCGCCCTGCTGCAGCACCCGCTCCTCGAGCCGGGTCCTGCTGACCAGTTTCCCCCCACCCGCTTCGTGGGTGAGCACCGCCTCGAGATACGGGCGATTTTCCTGATAAGCCGGCTGGCCCAACGGATGCAGCCAAGTGTGAGCGTAACCGATGCCGAGGAGGAAGTGGGGGTAGACCTGATAGCCCAACCCCACCCAAAGCAAGTCCTCGTACATGCGCCAGGCGTTCGGCGGATTGTCATCGCGCAGACGGACCTGATCCCGCACATACCACTTGAATTTCCGCCAGTCCGGAGACACGCTGCCCAGGCTGCCCAACAAGCTGAGCGAAGCCCAGGCGCCAGCCATGCCCTCGATTCCGTCGGCATTGACGGGTTGGCACGATGCCATCAGCAGCGATGCCCCCAGCGGAAAAGCGACTCTCGAACGCCTCAAACCTGCCTCTTAAGTTCGAACCGCTGAATCCAACGCATTCATGTTCACACAGCGCGTTTGAATTGTGGTGACCGATGGGCTCTACTTTGGACTTCGCTCCGCCGTCGACCCATTCGAAAAAACGCGCATTAGGATAACCCACATGCCCCTCTCCCAATTCAAGCCCTGGCCCCTCGCCTGCATCATCAGCACCCTGCTGGCCTGTTGCGGCTGCAGTTCCGGGGCACAACAGGCCAAGCGCGAATCCGCCGAGGACGATGCCCTCAGCCGTATCGAGCACATCGTCGTCATCTACGCCGAAAATCGTAGCTTCGACAATCTCTACGGCCTTTTCCCCGGCGCCAACGGCATCGCCAACGCCGGCGAGGAGGCCAAACGGCAGATCGATCATGACGGCTCGGTACTTCCCTATCTACCGCCGGTATGGCTGAGCGGCGAGGCAAAACCCGATCCGGCTTTTCCTGCCCGGATATCGAACGGCCCGTTCCGGCTGGATGCGCCACCCATAGGCATGGCGCTGTCGCAGAAGACGCGGGACCTGGTCCACGCCTTCTACCAGAACCAGGAACAGATCAACGGCGGCAAGATGAACCGCTTCGCCGCCGTCTCCGACGCCGGCGGCCTCTCCATGGGCTACTACGACGGATCGAAACTCCCCTTGTGGGAGGTCGCCCGGGAATTCACCCTGGCCGACAATTTCTTCATGGGTGCCTTTGGCGGCTCGTTCCTCAACCATTTCTGGCTGGTCTGCGCGTGCACTCCCGTGTTTCCGGACGCGCCGCCGGATCGGGTCGCCAGGCTCGACGCTTCCGGCCGCCTGCTCCGCGCGCACGACTCCCCGCCCGGCGCGCTGCTGGGACCGGCCAAGTACACCGCCTCGCGCATTACGCCGGACGGCTACGCGGTGCTAAACGAGCAGCCGCCCTATCAACCCAGCGGCATTCCGCCCGCTGCCGGCGGCGACCGTCGCGTGGCCGATCCGTCCAAACACCCCTTGCCGCCGCAGTCATTCAAAACCATCGGCGACACCCTGAGCGCGAAAGGCGTGACCTGGGCCTGGTATGCCGGCGCCTGGAACGCCGCCGTCGAAGAAGGCACGCGGGGCGTGCAGCCGCGCAAGGTGATCTACGGCAAGGGCGAAGGCTCGCCGAACTTCCAGGCCCACCACCAGCCTTTCAATTATTTCGCCCGCTACGCGCCCGGCACGCCGGAACGAGCCGGGCACTTGAAGGACGGCGCGGATTTCCTGGCCGCGATCGAAGCCGGCAGCCTGCCCCAGGTCAGCTTCTACAAACCGCAGGGCAGGCTGAACGAACACCCAGGCTACGCCGACGTCCTCTCCGGGGACGCCCATATCGCCGAATTGGTGAGGAAGATCCAGGCCAGCCCGCTCTGGACTTCGACGGCGGTGATCGTGACCTACGACGAAAACGGCGGCTTCTGGGACCATGTCGCTCCGCCCAAAGGCGACCGCTGGGGCCCAGGCGTCCGCATCCCAGCCATCGTCGTGTCCCCCTTCGCCAAACGCGGGCAGATCGACCACACGCTGTACGACACCACTTCGATCATCAAATTCATCACCCGCCGCTTTGGCTTAGAACCACTGCCTGGCGTGCGCCCGAACGCCGGGGATTTGAGCAATGCCTTCGATTTCGGCTCCTGAAGCCCCCTATACCTTAGCCGCTTCGGCTCGCGATCTTCCGGGTTTGGCCACGCCGGAAGCGACACCTTGTCCTGGCGCAAAGTTGAACAGCCGCCGGCTGAGCCTTAGAGCGAAGACCAAGGACGGTATTCGTAGAAAGCGCAAAGGCTCTCGCGGTTGTTGTGTTGCCAGGCAGCGTTTATGGAGGCGGTGTAAATAGGCGAATAGAGATGGGATATCGTCGTGAACGCCGGTAAATGGGCCAGGAATCAAGCGGAATGTAAAGGTGAAACCTCCCAGTCGAGCAACTTCCCCGGAGACGCCGACTCCCCTCCTTCGTAGCAGCAAGGGCGCCCCCAGTTCTTGCATCAGCATCTTCTTGGCGTTTTGCCAAGTTTCTCTCAACCCCACCCTGGCCAAGTTCAGAACAACGACTACGCTGGTAAGTAGGCCTTCTACGCAGGATGAATCCTGATATTCATCCAGCGAGGATAATGTGTGCATCACAGAAAAGCAGCTTGACCTTCTCGAACGAGCCTATGCTGATCAATCGCTTCACCTTGATGGCCCACAGGTTCTCCGGCTGGACGCCGCTACGCTCGAAAACCTCCTGGAAGCCGGCCTGATCGAGCCGACAACCTCATCGACACATGGAAGTTACGTTCTCACCGACTTGGGCAGGTTCGTTCTGCGCCGCCGCTATCTTAAAGCGCAGTCCTCCGATCTCTTCACCGCAATCCGCCGGAATCTGCCGCTGATCGATGTCGACCACTTCGAGTAAGAGCGCGCCGGCCACTCCGTACGGATAGAACATCAACGTCTCGCGACCCCGAAATCACCGCGAGTTCTGGACCAAACCGCCAAGACACCGGAATCATGCGCCGCCCCGGCCGATCGCGGAACCATCGCTCATGCTGTCGCTTGGCGGCGACGCAAAAGCCCATAAAAGACCGGTGCGGAACTGTGTGAGGCCTCCCATGTCGCTTGAGCGGCCCCAAAAAGCCGAGTGGAACGCGATGTGCTTAAGATCGGAAAAGGGCGGCTGGAGAAGTAGTGGTGTTGACGAGAAATATTGTTACCGGAGGAGAACTGACTCTCTCTGTCACCACGGCTTTCGAGAAGTCGCCCTATGGCCTGCCTGTCGTAGTAACTCAGGAAGGCGAGAGATTGGATCCAACTTCGTTCGCCCGGCATCAGATCATCGAAGCCGACGCATATGAACTCGAAGACCTGCAGTTAGGCGGCTACCCGATACGGTGGGCCGAAGCAGCCCCGCCTCACGGCGCAACCATCGCATTCACTCATCGCGACGTTTTCCAAGACAGCTTCGGATTTGCTTACCGGGTGCATTGCAATATCTTGATGCGTGCCAGAAAGAGCGCCCAGAAGTCCTGAACTTCCAAGCTCACGATCCTCGCGTTTCCCGCCACCCCCCGATGCAGCGTTCCGCAGGTTGTTGATCGTTCCCTGCACGGCGAAAGGCACCCTCCATTTTTACAATGTAAAACTAATGTAAAATCAGCCGGCAGCCCGCCATCATCGCTACCAACATGAGTGGCCCCACGGCTCAACCCAATTTTACCGACCTCCAGGAAATCCGGGACGGTTCAGATTGCCCAAAAAAATGCAAAAAGAACAAAGACCGAACGGACATGTTAAACGCTTTACGTGAAATCGCTCCGCCCGCTGTCGTGCTCAGCGTCCTGTCAAACTCAGTGAATGGGGAAGTGCTGTCGATCGAGCAGCCACCAGTGGAGCTCAATGCATCATTCGCTGCTCTGAACAGTTCTGCGCATGCTTCGCATGGCGAAGCGGCCGCTGAGAAGCTCGCTCCATTGCCGCCGCCAATTCCCGACCCGGCTTCGGGACCCATCATCACAGGTCTGCCCTTTGTTGAGCCACCGATCATCCGGAGCCGCAATGGCGTGTTGAAGCTTGGGCTGACCGCTCAGGCCACGCCTGTCCGGATCAGCGGAAAGTTGGTCAACGCGCGGGTGTATTCCGCTTCGGCCTTTGGACGAGAATATCCGCCTTCGTACGTTCCGCCGATCCTTGTGTTGGATCCGGGCGACAACCTGCAGGTCACCCTGAAAAACGGATTAGGCGAACCGACCAATCTGCACACCCACGGCTTCTTCATCTCGCCTTCGGGAAATCAGGACAACATTTTCGTCGATCTGCCACCTGGCGGAACATTTCTCTATAACTACGATCTTCCGAGCGATCTATCTCCTGGGCTCTACTGGTACCACCCTCACCTCCATCCACTGGTAGAAGAGCAGGTATTCGGCGGCATGGCGGGTTACATCTACGTGCGGGGTTTGAAAAAGCTGCTCCCCGAGTACCTGCAGGACATTCCAGAGCGATTCGTGCATCTGAAGGACTTTCAAGTCAACAAGCTAAACACCATTCCTGCCGTCAACATCAATTCCGACGCACCCACGAATCGAACGGTGAACGGGCTTGTGCAGCCCATCATGAGCATGAGAGCCGGCGAGACCCAGCTCTGGCATTTGGGCAACATCGGTGCCGATATCTGGTACAACCTCGAGATGCCGGGCTTGGAATTTACCGTCATCGCTGAGGATGCAAATCCGGTGGACCGCACCTGGACCACGGCTCAGCTCCTAATGCCTCCGGCGAAACGCTATGACGTCCTCGTTCAGGCCAAGAAAGCCGGAGCCTATCAGCTCATCACCACGCAAATGAACACCGGGCCATGGGGCGATTCCTACCCGGAAACTCTCTTGGCCACATTGAATGTCACCGGGCCGGCCAAAACACCGGCCATCCTGCCGACCCATATCAAGCCGTTCGACAATCTTGCCCATGCCACGGTGAAGCAGGTCCGAGTCTTCGACCTGTCGGAGAATCCCAACACCAACCGATTCTTCATCAACCGTCGGACGTTCAAACCGAATCACGTCGATGCCACGCCGGAAACGGGAACGGTCGAAGAGTGGATTTTTCGTAACGCGTCCCTCGAGTTACACCCGATTCACCTCCATGTGAACGACGCTCAGGTCATGAGCGTGAACGGAATTGCGCAAGACGCGCGCTCGTGGGTGGATACCATTCCCATACCCTCCGCGACCAAGGATGCTCAGGGTCACCTGATTCCGGGGGAAGTAGTCATGCGATTTAAATTTCGCAAGTTCGTGGGTCCTTATGTTTTTCACTGCCACATCCTCGCTCACGAAGACCATGGGATGATGTCCGTGATCAACGTGACGAGCCCAGGATCCGATTAACGGTTTGTCTCTCCACATGCACGATAGTGGATCAGTTGCGCATCTGCCGACAATCGGATGGAAATGTATGGGGCTGCCGGTTCAGGAAGATTGAACCGCCCCGGGTTTGGTGGAGGCTCCACCCGTTGAGAATATGGAGCCATGAAAAAGTCTACGAAGTTTTCCCCCGAGGTGCGCGAGCGCGCCGTTCGTCCGGTGTTGGAGCTCCGCAACGAGCACCCCTCGCAATGGGCCGCCGTTGAATCCATTGCCGGCAAGATGGGCTGCACGCCCCAGACGCTGCTGGAGTGGGTGCGACGGCATGAACGCGACGCCGGGCAACGAGAGGGTGCGACCTCCGCTGAGCAGCAACGCCTCAAGGAGCTGGAGCGCGAGGCGAAGGCACTGCGCAAGGCCAATGAGATCCTCAAGCTCGCCAGCGCTTTTTTTCGCCCAAGCGGAGCTCGAACGCGTCTGGCAGGCCAACCTGCAGGTCTATGGTGCCGACAAGGTTTGGCGGCAGTTGAACCGAGAAGGTATCGCGGTGGCTCGCTGTACGGTTGAGCGGCTCAGGCGACGTCAGGGTCTACGCGGCGTCATCCGTGGCAAGTCGGTGCGCACCACGATCAGCGCCCCTGAGGCGCTCTGCCCGCTGGACCGGGTCAACCGGCAGTTCAAGGCCGAACATCCTAACCGGCTTTGGGTGGCGGACTACACCTATGTCTCGACCTGGCAAGGTTGGCTGTACGTGGCGTTCGTCGTCGACGTGTTGGCCCGGCGCATCGTCGGCTGGCGGGTGAGCGCTTCCATGCACACCGATTTCGTGCTGGATGCACTGGAGCAAGCGCTGTACGCCCGCCAACCAGGCCGAGACGATCAACGGACGGTACAAGGCCGAGTTGATCCACCGGCGGGCGCCTTGGAAGACCCGGGAATCCGTCGAACTGGCCACGCTCGAATGGGTGTCCTGGTTCAACCACTCCAGGCTGCTTGAACCCTCGGGTATATCCCGCCGCAGAAGCTGAGGCAAACTACTACCGCCAACTCGCCACTCAGGCCGCCATTCCAGCCTGACTTAAACCAACCCGCCTCCACGATTCCCGGGGCAGTTCACTCAGGTAAACACGAAAGCATGGCGGACAGCGCTGGAGCGATGCGGCATCGAGGATTTTCGGTGGCACGATCTCCGGCACACCTGGGCCTCCTGGCACGTACAGCGCGGAACACCGTTACATGTGCTTCAGGAGCTGGGAGCGTGGGGATAGGCGGAAATGGTTCGTCGCCATGCCCACCTCAGTGGTGAACACTTGGCAGAGTACGCCATGAACATGATGGACGAACCCCGGCAAGGGGTTACGAAATAGCTACGCCGGCTTGGAGAGGTTCAAGGGCTCTCAGCCTAAGTCATTGATTTCTTGGAGCCGGTGATAGGATTTGAACCTACGGCCCGCACATTACGAATTTGTGCTCCTGGCATTTCCTCACTTTTCCATCCCTTCACGATGCTTTATTTTTCAGCAGGTTGCACTTACAATCTTTGCATCTGGATTTACCATTTTGGACCTAGAGCGTGGCCCCAGCGTGGCCCCGCCGTGGCCCCGGAGAGCAAAGACGATGAGCACCAAAGTCAACTTCACCAAGCGATGGTTAGATAGCCTGACCCCAGCGTCAGCGGGAAACAGAGAGACATACCACGACGCCACCGCCCCAGGTCTTCAGGTTCGCGTCACGCATACAGGGCAGAAGACCTTCTATGTACGTCGGAGGATTGACGGCAGACCTGAGCGGGTGAAGCTGGGAACCTTCCCGCAGATGACCGTAGAACAGGCCAGAAAGGAAGCGGCCAAAGTGAATGGCTCCATCGCCAAGGGTGACAACCCGGCTGCCGTGAAACGGGCCATCAAGGAAGAGCCCACCTTCGGCGAATTGTTCGACCACTTCATCAAGCACAAGCGCAACCGGGCCGGGCAACCCTTATCCGCCCGAACCGTTGAAGAATACCGGAAGGCAATCAATACCCATGCGGCCAGCCTTCTGAAGGAGAAGATGTCCAGCCTCACCGCTGAACGGCTCAAGACGATTCACAAGAAAGTTGCCTCACCCGCCCAGGCCAACAAGGTGAAAGCCATCGTGTCGGCAGTGTTCAACCATGCCAACCAGGAAGGCATTACCGACCTGCCCAATCCCGCAATTGCACTTAAGTGCAAATTGATCCAGAGCCGGGAGCGGTTCCTAGAGCCTGCCGAGTTGCCGCAGTTCTTTGCAGCCGTAGCCGATTCGCCGCTTGCAGACTTCTTCCTTCTTGCGATACTGACCGGGGCACGGCGCTCAAACGTTCAAGCCATGCGCTGGCAAGACATAGACGCAGCCGGAGCCGTCTGGCGCATTCCCAAGACCAAGAACGGTATGCCACAGACCGTACCCCTGCCCCCGGAAGCCGTGGCGATCCTGGAGCGCCGAAAGGGCGAGGCAACCCACAGGGAACCCTTCGTGTTCCCTGGCTCGGGCCGGACGGGGCATCTTGTTGAGCCCAAAAAGGCATGGGGTACGCTGCTCAACAAGGCAGGCATAGAGAACCTTCGGGTTCATGACCTACGCCGCACCTTGGGAAGCTGGCAGGCCCGCCAAGGCGCAAGCCTCGCCATCATCGGGAAGAGCCTGGGCCATAAATCGCACCAATCCACGGCGGTTTATGCCCGGCTGGACTTGGACCCGGTACGGCAATCCGTGAACGCGGCCACATCGGCAATACTGGAGGCCGGGGGCGTCAAAGCGGGGGCGCAGATTGTCCCGCTCAAGAAGACGGTAAAGGCATGAACGCACGACTGCACGATGAAGACTTTTACACCTGGACCCACACCCAAGCCGGATTACTGCGGGAAGGGCGGCTTGCTGAACTGGACACGGCGCACTTGATTGAGGAGCTTGAAGCGATGGGAGCACGCGAGCGGCGCGAACTGGTAAACCGGTTAGCCGTTCTGCTGGCGCACCTGCTGAAATGGACCCACCAACCCGACAGGCGGGGTAACAGTTGGCGGCGGACGATCCAAATTCAACGGAGCGACGTGGCGGACGTGCTGGACGACAACCCTGGCTTGCGTCCGGAGCTGGGCGCGATATTCGGCAAAGCCTACGCCAAGGCCCGGCTACTGGCGGCCAACGAAACCGGCCTTGACGAACGCGCCTTTCCGGCTGATCCGCCTTTCAGCGTGGACCAAACCATGACGGATTACTGGCCTGAGTGACTGAGCATGATCTACCCGGTTTACATTCACCCTGGCGATGACAAGCACGCCCATGGCGTCACCTTCCCGGACTTTCCTGGCTGCTTTGCTGCCGCTGATACCTGGGAGGAGTTGCCGGCAAAAATTCAGGAAGCCGTAGAGTGCCATTACGGCTTGGGTGATGAGGCACTTCCTCCCCCGTCCCCGCTTGAGGACCTCCAGAAGCGGCCAGAGTTCCAGGGAGGGGCGTGGTTCCTAGCCAGCATTGACGTGGCCCCAGAGGACTCCTAGGTGGTTTACACAACGCTCAAGCTTTCCAGGCCCCCCGGCCGCGCGGGAGGTCCCGCTACACCGAGGGCAAAATTCCCCAGCCTTTGCAGTTAATTGCACATGAAACCATCCGGTCGTGCGCGTTGTACTACAAGAGAATACAATTAGGCTCCCCTCAACCACACCGGAGGCCGTCATGTCTACCCCAGCGCCCAGCAAGAACCCTTCCGCGATCCGCCTTCCCCCGGAGCTACTCCAGCGCGTGGACCATTACGCCCACCAACTCGAAGCCGAGCTGCACGTCAGTGTGTCCCGTTCCGATGCCATACGCCGCTTGATCGTATTGGGGCTGGAAGACGCCGAGGACATTCGAGACGCCGAACAAGCCTTGCACGAAGATGGGGGCGTGACATTGGCTGCCGCAAAGGCCGAATATGGCCTATGAAGTCGTCCTGAAGCCATCTGCCAAGAAAACCTTGGATGGCCTACCCAGGCAAACGAAATCAAGAATCGTCACGGCGCTGGAAGGTTTGGCGGAGAACCCGCGCCATCACGGCGTTATAAAGCTCGAGTCAGAGCACGACCTGTACCGCGTACGGATCGGCAGTTATAGGGCCGTCTTCACAATCGAGGATGACCGTCTTGTCGTGCTGGTGCTGAAGATTGGCAATCGGCGAGAAGTCTACCGATAACGACAATCTACACAACGCGGCGCTTTTCCCGTCCCCCGGCCAGCCTGAGCGGCACCCACCACCGGGGGCAAATTTCCCCAGCCTTTGCACTGTCCTCCGGCCTGGGTGAAGTCACGAACGTAAATCGAGAAACAATTTCGAAAAGACTGACTTTGGAGGTTCTAGCCGCGCATATTATCGGTAACCGTTATTCACCAAGAAACGGTTACATCCATGAAACACGATCCAAATCTAAGTTCCTCCGCCGCGCATCAGAACATCCCCAGCCTTGACGCGCTGCCAGATTCCGCCCTTCTAAGCCCTGAGCAAACCGGCGAAATCCTATACGTCAAACCCAGCACCCTGGCAGTTTGGCGCTGCACTGGCCGCGTAAAGCTCCCCTTCGTCAAAATCGGCAAGTTCGTCAAGTACCGGGCTGGCGACATTCGGGCCTTCATCGCAGCGAACGCGCACCTTCATACCGGTGCGGCAACGGAAAGCGGGGGGCCGGCATGAATACCCCGCACACCAATCCCTCCAAACTCGAATCGGTAAAGCAGCAGCTCTTGTCCGGGCGAACCATCACGCCGTGGGATGCGATTTCCGAGGCGCGATACACCCGCCTACCGGACGCGGTCTACAGGCTGAAGGCGTTAGGCTGGGACATCCAGACCGACTATCGGACGACAGTTGATCCCGAAACGGGCCACAAAGACCGCTATGCGGCCTACTACCTCCCAGCCGACCGGCTGAAGGAGCATCAGGCCGCGTTCTCATACTAGAAGCCGAGGGCTATCCTCGGCCGATCCACGAGCCCGGCGCAGAACGTCAGGCACTCTTGAAAATACCAAAATGAGCCCATAAGAAAGGGCGTCGGCCTGCCAGCCACGCCCCATTCCGAATCACCTAATTTACGGAGTTCATTATGTCCGATGACCAAGGCTATGACTACCCGCTTCATGAATCGACAATTTGCAACTTCATAGGGGTCAAATCCGAGCCTAGAGTGTATGAGGTGTCCATTGCCGAGCACTTTGGTGGTCCGACTAACGCCCTTGTGCTACAGCAGTTTTTCTACGCACTGAAAATTTATAAGGGCAAGCGGGCAGACAAGAAAAAGTGGGTGTATCTCTCCTGTGCCGACCTACATAAGAAGCACTTCCCGGACTGGAGCTTGCGGCAGTTACAGCGGATTGTTGCTGATTTAGAAAGACGGGGGGCCCTGCTGAGCCGATCCGACCTTAACGCCCTGCGGTTCGACAAAACGAAATGGTATCGACCCAACTTTGAGCTTATCCGGAACACGATCCTAAGAGGGGAAGAGCTCGGCCCCCGGCCACTGCTCACGCCGGGCCAAAATGGGCGGAAAGACTACGCCGACATGTGCGAAATTATGCGGCGCCTCGGTTACGACGAGACGGAGTACAGATCCAATCCAGAGGTGATGGCCGAGGTTGACGCCGCATGTGAGGAGTCCTTCCAGGAGGGTCTGAAATGGCTAGCGAAGCAGGAGGAGCTCCGTAATAGACCCCCCGAGACGGTCGAGCCTGCAACGGGGCCTGAGTCCCCTTAATGCCAGATTGGCCCCATCGATTACGACATTTTGTCGCAACGCATTACGACACTTTGTCGCAACGTATTACGACATTTTGTCGTAAGCAATACCAAAAGAGTTCTTCTTTAAGAGAGCTTTAAAGCTTCTAAGAGAACAAAGACGAAGCGCCTACGGCGTTCGCCGGGGCAACCCCAAAGAGAGAAAAACAAAAAAGCCAAAGCCCTCGGAGAGCCGGTTCTAAGCCGCGTAGAGAAGCCGTACACGGAGCGATGGAAGTATCCCAAGTCTGACGGGAGTCAGTCCCGGTATCGACGGGAGGAGGGCTGGCCCATTAGAGGGCGTCTACACAACGCGACCGAATCTCCGCCCCCCGGCCCTCGAGGGAACGCCCTCCGCAACGGGCGCAAATTTCCGGGGCCGTAATCACTCTCGCGGGACAGTCTGGAAGGGCGGGCGTTCAACTAATTGATTGAATTGATGTTTTTGATTATATCGGAGTATGTCGCGTCGTCAACATTCAGCACATATAAGGAGGGCTACCACCGTTTAAAAAAGAGCTTGACTTACCCTGACCTGCTCCCCGATTTAGTCCGAAACGGACATAGAGTCTGCGGTTAAAAATGTGTCTGCAAACTGATCTGGCGTCAGGTAAGCCAACGAACTGTGGGGGCGTTGCTCATTGTATTCCCGACGCCACTCCTCAATGACTTGGCGAGCATGGCACATCGAGACGAACCAATGCTCGTTCAGGCATTCATCCCGGAATTTGCCGTTGAAGCTTTCGATGTAGGCGTTCTGCTGTGGCTTACCTGGCTGGATGAAGCTCAAGCACAGTCCTTGGCTATCGGCCCATTCATCCAAAGCCTTGCCGGCAAACTCGGGGCCGTTGTCGACGGTGACTGATTTGGGCAATCCGCGGATCTCTGCCAGCCGTTGCAGCACACCGACTACACGTCTGCCAGGCAGCGAAGTATCGACTTCGATGGCCAAGCACTGCTTCGTGAAGTCATCGACGATATTCAGGCACCGCAGCCGCCGACCATCGGCCAAACCGTCCGAAACATAGTCCATAGACCAACTCTCGTTAGGCGCCGATGGCGCGACCTTGATTTGGCGCTCCACGCCGGCAATGCGCTTCCGCTTTCGTTTGCGGACCATCAGGCCGGCCTCGTGATACACGCGATAGGTGCGCTTTCGGTTGATTTCCCAACCCTCTCGGCAAAGTAGCACGTGCAGCCGGCGATACCCATAGCGCCGCTTCTGCGCTGCCAATTCGCACAGTCGTTCCTTGAGCTCCTGGTCTGCTGGCCGCTTAGCTTCGTAGCGATACAGCGACCGAGAAATACCGATCAGCCCACAAGCCCGCGTGACGCCCATCTGGTGCTTTGTCATCAGATGGGAGACCGCCGCCCTCTTGGCTTGTGGGCTTACCACTTTCGGCCTACAACCTCTTTCAACGCAGCATTGTCCAGCATCGCCTCCGCCAGCAGGCGCTTGAGCCGGGCATTCTCGGTCTCCAGTGCCTTGAGCCGCTGCGCATCCGACACTGTCAGGCCGCCGTATTTCGCTTTCCAGTTGTAGTACGTCGCCTCGCTGAGCCCGTGCTTGCGGCACAGCTCCGCTACTTTTAGGCCGGCTTCGGCTTCCTTCAGGATGCCAATGATCTGTTCTTCGGTGAAACGCTTCTTCATGCTGCCTCCTATCGAGGCAGACTCTACATCACGACCGGACTAATCTCGGGGAGCAGGTCAACCCGATCACAGCATGCCAGCATATTCTAACGCAAGGACATATACCCTGATCTCCTGATCCAACTACATACGCCGACATCCGTAGACTGCATTGTATCTCTCGAAATTCGCCGATTAAGCCGACCAGACAAACCGCCGATGAATACCAAGAATCCACCGATGAGACATACCCCGAGTCTCCCGATGACCACTAAAGAAGTCGCCGAATTCTTCCGAGTATCAACCCGCACCGTCGAGCGGTGGTGAAAAGATGGACGACTACCAGCCCCGACTCGGATTGGTAGAAAGCCACTTTGGGACGTCACCGCTATTGAGAAAACCTTGCGCCACAAGTGAAGTTAATTTCATTCCGAGGCTGCCGCGCTGTCTGGGGGATATCAAGAAGTATCGACGATAACGCCCCGCCCGAACCTTCCGGTAGCACCAACAACCGGGGGGGGCCACTCTGAATTTGCAATCAATTTCACTTTTCGCCCCACCAGGGGCTCAACCGAAGAGGTAACGCTATGAGCCTAGATACGCTCGCCGAACGCCTTGTCTTCGATTCGAAGGTGGGTCACATCCGAACCGCTGTAGCTCCGGAACGGCTTTTCTTCGTCGGCCGATTGGCCCAGGACGCACGCGCTGTGCTGGATGGGTTCATCGCTCCTGGGATCATGGACGGCTGCATCGTGGACGAAATCGGAGCCGAGTACATCACCCCCGAAGGCTTCGAATGGACCCCCTCCGAGCCCTGTAAGGAGTTCTCCGTGAGTCTCGAAGGAGACGGCCGCCTGCAATGCTGGGACGTCACGGGCCTGTCGGAAGACGTGGTTAACGCCATCGCCAAAGCGATGCAGACCAAGCTGGGAACGGTTCACTAATCGGCACACAACCTCACGAAAATGGCTACCAGCCCCCAAGACCATGACGACCCGGTAAGTCTGTCTATCCGACAGCAGCGGGCAATTGTCGCCCTTGGGGCTGGTGCGTCCAAAGTGGAAGCGGCCAAGGCTGCGGGTGTGGCGCGGGAGACGGTTCACGAATGGCTCCGTAATCCGCAATTCCGGCAAGCTGTTCAGCTTGAGTCTGACGCCATGCTCGATGCAACCCGTACAAGGTTCCGGGGACTTGCCGATAAGGCCGCTGACGTGCTCGAACGCCACCTGGATCACCCCAACTTTGAGGCCGCCCTACGGGCTGCGGGCATCATCACGAAAGAGCTGAAGCTGTTCTCATCCAGGAAGGAAGTCACTCACATCGGCATCGATCCTGAGGTTGCAACCCAGCAGCTCATGGAAGCCATAGAGGAGGTGAAGGACATCTTGAATGAAGTGGTACCCGGTTCCCTGGAGCAGGCGGAGGCAGACGTTAAGGCGGCCGAGGCAGCCCTAGAGGCTGAACTGAATGCCAAGACAGCCGAGGAGCCCGAGGAAGCCGGGGATACCCCCGCCGATGCCTCTACCGCGGCCCCTGAACCGTCCTAGGCGGTTTACACAACGCTCAAGGTTTCTGCCCCCGGCCCTCGCGGGAACGCCGACACCGCCAGGGGCAAATTTTCGGGACCTTGTGAAATTAACTGCAATTCGAGCCACCCATGACCGTCACCACTACCTGCCTCCGCCGAACCCTGGCCTATCTGGCCGAGCGATACCCGAACGTCTTCCCAAGCGATCCGAAGCAAGTGCGGCCCCTGGCCGTGGGCATCCATACGGCCCTTGCCGTCGCCGAGGAGGGCACCTTGTGCGAGACGCGGATACGCCATGCCCTCCGCTACTACTGCGGGAACATGGCCTATCTCGCGGCGGTGGTGCGGGGAGCCCGCCGCATTGGGCTGGACGGACAGGAGGGAGAGCGGCCGACCCCCGAGGAACAGCAGCAGGCGCGGGACCGGCTCTCCGAAATCCGGAAAGCTCTCAAGGAGCGGAAGGCGACTGCAAAGCAGAAAGGCTCCCCCGAGCGAGCAGCATCACCAAAGCCCGCGCCACGGAAAAGTGCAATTGATTGCACACGGCCGGGCGTGGCTTCGCGGGGAAAGGCTGTAGCCGTTCGAGTAAAGCGGCGGGTTCATGTCCCGTCCGGCCTGCAAACCCCATAGAGACAAATTTTGGTTCTGATCCGAAGTTGTCCGTCTATGTTAGTGTTTTTGATTCGGAAATAATGTCCAGGTAGACATATGGTCCTGCGAGAAAACGAGATGCGGTTACCGACGTTATCTGAATATTTGTGGATGCTCAATCCAATCTGTGATAGCAACGATAATGGGGAAATCAACACTATTGGTTTTGTAACGACAGGATGTATGGATGAATTCTACCTTGTTCAAACATCGGAACATGGATATCGCATGATGCCAGGGCCTGAATTCGGCCCCAGGCTCTACAGAGGGCAAACAAAGCGCTATCCGACCTGCAAGCCGCAAGTCTTTCGTAACTTAACTCCTTTCAATTACGGTCAGAAATATATCGAGGCAATCTATTGGACAGCGAAGCGGGTTGAGCTTAGCGTTCTTCTTGAACATCACCCGGCTATAAGAGACATTATGGCTTGGGATTTTGACGGGTTATCATTTGATCTTGATATTCAGGCACTTGCCCAACACTACCTATATCCGACTCAGATGTTGGATTTGAGCCGCAGCAAAGATGTAGCGATGTTCTTTGCTACACACGAATTCTTCGGCGATGTAAAGCATCCGACGGCCGCCATTGGAAGCAACGCGGTGATCTATACGATAGATATCAAGAAAATGCTCCACGATCAAGACACTAATTATCGCCTTGTGCCGGTCGGTGTAGATCCTCTGTGACCTGCTCCCCGATTTAGTCCGAAACGGACATAGAGTCTGCGGTTAAAAATGTGTCTGCAAACTGATCTGGCGTCAGGTAAGCCAACGAACTGTGGGGGCGTTGCTCATTGTATTCCCGACGCCACTCCTCAATGACTTGGCGAGCATGGCGCATCGAGACGAACCAATGCTCGTTCAGGCATTCATCCCGGAATTTGCCGTTGAAGCTTTCGATGTAGGCGTTCTGCTGTGGCTTACCTGGCTGGATGAAGCTCAAGCACAGTCCTTGGCTATCGGCCCATTCATCCAAAGCCTTGCCGGCAAACTCGGGGCCGTTGTCGACGGTGACTGATTTGGGCAATCCGCGGATCTCTGCCAGCCGTTGCAGCACACCGACTACACGTCTGCCAGGCAGCGAAGTATCGACTTCGATGGCCAAGCACTGCTTCGTGAAGTCATCGACGATATTCAGGCACCGCAGCCGCCGACCATCGGCCAAACCGTCCGAAACATAGTCCATAGACCAACTCTCGTTAGGCGCCGATGGCGCGACCTTGATTTGGCGCTCCACGCCGGCAATGCGCTTCCGCTTTCGTTTGCGGACCATCAGGCCGGCCTCGTGATACACGCGATAGGTGCGCTTTCGGTTGATTTCCCAACCCTCTCGGCAAAGTAGCACGTGCAGCCGGCGATACCCATAGCGCCGCTTCTGCGCTGCCAATTCGCACAGTCGTTCCTTGAGCTCCTGGTCTACTGGCCGCTTAGCTTCGTAGCGATACAGCGACCGAGAAATACCGATCAGCCCACAAGCCCGCGTGACGCCCATCTGGTGCTTTGTCATCAGATGGGAGACCGCCACCCTCTTGGCTTGTGGGCTTACCACTTTCGGCCTACAACCTCTTTCAACGCAGCATTGTCCAGCATCGCCTCCGCCAGCAGGCGCTTGAGCCGGGCATTCTCGGTCTCCAGTGCCTTGAGCCGCTGCGCATCCGACACTGTCAGGCCGCCGTATTTCGCTTTCCAGTTGTAGTACGTCGCCTCGCTGAGCCCGTGCTTGCGGCACAGCTCCGCTACTTTTAGGCCGGCTTCGGCTTCCTTCAGGATGCCAATGATCTGTTCTTCGGTGAAACGCTTCTTCATGCTGCCTCCTATCGAGGCAGACTCTACATCACGACCGGACTAATCTCGGGGAGCAGGTCATCTGCCCAGAGCTGCTGCTCAAAAGGCATTCGCTTTGGAACTCGGCATCTTTGATGATCTTGAAAAGATCAGCGGCGTGAGCATAGATGAATTCGAGGTTACGGAAGAACTAGCGTCTAATGCAGCAATGAAGGTTGGGAGAGTTGACGCGATATTTCCGTATGATCCGTTTGAGGAACACATAGCGACCGTAAGAAAGAATGGAAGAATCGCAACAGAAGCAATAGAGACCGCCATGTCGCTTGAAATTATGCCTCCTGGGCATAACGCCTCGACAATATCTAAGCTGTTGGAGAGCGCCGGCTACCAGCTATGTTCATCACGCTCCATTCTTCCGGAAAAGGAGATCATCGACAAAGCCGCCAGCGAATGGGATAAGCGCCGAGACCAATACATCAAAATGATCAGATGGCGCGGGGTTTCTGACCCCTTATAACATGCGGAGGCTGCGGGGTGGGCGCGGTCCACGAGGAGGTTACCGGCGGGACGTGCGGTAGCATATCGTATCAGTCGATACATACTTCCGAGACTGAAGGGAGAGTGATTTACACAACGCGGAGCATTCGGCCGGCCCCGATCCGCTTGGACCGTCCACCGGATGGGAGGAGTTTTCTGGGGGCCTTAAAGGTAGGGCATTTCAGATTCACCGTGGCCCCAGTGTGGCCCCGAACTTTTTTCCCCTTCAGCAATCAATCCCAAGTGATTGATTTTATGGAGCCGGTGATAGGATTTGAACCTACGACCCGCACATTACGAATGTGCTGCTCTACCGACTGAGCTACACCGGCTTTGTTTCCTAGAACGCGCATTATAGGCAGACTACTTTACTGACACAACTGCGGGTGTTCCAAGCTAGGAACGTGTCCCGTCGTAGGACGCATCATCGTCCTTCATGGCCGCTGAACCTCGTGCATTCCATCGGCATCGATGGCTTCGTATGCTTCCGGAATGAACCTCGGGGTACATATGGCAAGAAAAACCAGATCGCCGCCGCCCGTGTTGGAGACGCGCTGGGAAACACCCGGCGGTATGACAACCACGTCCCCCGGCCCAACGACAGAAGGCGCCAAACCGTCGATTTCAACCCGGCCCTGGCCCTCCAGGATCAGGTAACGCTCTGTCGTGTTACTGAGGCGGTGCAACCGGGTGGTGACGCCGGGTTCAACTCTGGCTCGTGCGACCGAAACATCCGCATCGTCGGCGGAATTCCACCATTCGGTGATATAGCAACGTTCGTCGAAATAGTACTCCATTGCCGATCCGCAATAGATGCCTGCCTCAGTCATGACGAGTGCTCTTCGGGGTTGCTGGTGGCGGCCTGAAGCGGCTGCGGGGCGGACTGCAGTATACGCGATCGCGCCCCGAAGGCCGGCGATGCCCTCGCGATTCGGTTAAAATTCGCAATCTTGCCCTGGCTCCACGGCGCGCTGCCCCACCCGAAGTTCCAACCGATGACCGATCCGTCCGACCTGTCCAGACACACGCCGATGATGCAGCAGTTTCTCCGCATCAAGGCGGAGCATCCGGACCGGCTGCTGTTTTACCGGATGGGCGATTTCTACGAGTTGTTCTTCGAGGATGCCCGGCGGGCGGCGAAGCTGCTGGATCTGACCCTGACCAGCCGGGGCGAGTCGGGCGGCGAACGCATCGCGATGGCGGGGATTCCCTACCACGCAGCCGACGGCTATCTGGCGCGGCTGATCCGGCTGGGCGAATCGGTGGCGATCTGCGAGCAGATCGGCGATCCGGCCACATCGAAGGGGCCGGTGGAGCGCAAGGTGGCACGCATCGTGACACCGGGCACGGTGACCGACGAGGCGCTGCTGGAGGAGCGCCGCGACAACCTGCTGGCGGCAATCGCCTGCGATGGCTCAGTGTATGGGCTGGCGGTGCTGGACCTGTCCGGCGGACGTTTCACCCTGCAGCAGCCAGAGTCGGCCGCGCAGCTTCTAAACGAGTTGGAGCGGCTGAATCCCGCCGAGCTCCTGGTCAGCGAAGACGAAACGCCGGCGGAGGGGCTGTCCGGGCGGCGGGGCCTGACCCGGCGTCCGCCCTGGCATTTCGATCCGGAGAGTGGCCGCCGCCAGTTGCTTAACCAGCTCGGCACCCGTGACCTGTCTGGCTTCGGTTGCGAGCATCTGAGCTTGGCGCTGGGCGCCGCCGGGTGCCTGCTGCAATACCTGCGCGACACCCAGCGCAGCGCCCTCCCCCACATTCGAAGCGTCCGTGCCGAGACCGGCGCGGAATACGTCGGCCTGGACGCCGCCAGCCGGCGCAATCTGGAGCTGGACCGGCATCCTTCCGGCCAAGGCGAATTCACCTTGCTGGGCATCCTGGACCGGACCGGATCGGCGATGGGCGGGAGGCTGCTGCGGCGGTGGCTGCATCAGCCTTTGCGCGACCGGACGACCATCCGGCTACGCCAGGAAGCGATCGGCGAGTTGCAGGCGGACCGCCGCTTCGAAGTCCTGCACGATCTGCTGCGCGGCGTGGGGGACGTCGAGCGGATCGCCGCCCGCATTGCCCTGAAATCGGCCAGACCCCGAGACCTTTCCACACTGCGCCAGACCTTGCACACCCTGCCTGCAATCCGGGACAGCTTTGACTGCTTCGAAGGCGCACTGCTGAGCGGGCTGGCGCGGCGCATCGTCGATCAGCCCGAGCTGAGCGGCCTGCTGCAGCGGTCCATCGTCGATAATCCGCCGATGCTGATCCGCGACGGCGGTGTGATCGCCGACGGGTACCACGGCGAACTCGACGAGCTGCGCCAGTTGAGCGAGAACGCCGACCAATTCCTGGTCGATTTGGAAGAGAAGGAGCGCGAGCGAACCGGCCTCGCCGGCCTCAAGGTCGGCTACAACCGGGTTCAAGGATTCTACATCGAACTACCTCGGACCCAGGCCGACAGAGCGCCTGTGCAATACACTCGCCGCCAAACGCTGAAGAACGCCGAGCGCTACATCACGCCGGAGCTGAAAGCCTTCGAAGACAAGGTACTGAGCGCCCGCGAAAGAGCGCTGTCCTGCGAGAAGGCGCTCTACGACGAATTATTGGAAACGCTCGGGAATTGGCTGCCTGCGCTGCAAGACTGCGCGGCGGGACTGGCCGAACTGGACGTGCTGGCGACCCTGGCCGAACGCGCCGAGCGGCTGAACTGGGTTGCGCCGCACCTGATGGAAGCGCCGGGCATCCGCATCGTCGGGGGACGCCATCCGGTGGTTGAACAGGTCGGCGGCGCACCGTTCGTGCCCAACGACCTGGAATTCGGCCCGGATCGGCGCATGCTGGTCATCACCGGCCCGAACATGGGCGGCAAATCGACCTACATGCGGCAGGCCGCGATCATCGTGCTGATGGCCCACATCGGGAGCTATGTGCCGGCGGCGGAAGCGGAAATCGGCCCGATCGACCGCATCTACACCCGCATCGGCGCCTCCGACGACCTCGCCAGCGGCCGCTCCACGTTCATGGTGGAAATGACGGAGACCGCCAACATCCTGCACAACGCCACGGCGGAAAGCCTGGTACTGATGGACGAGATCGGCCGCGGAACCAGCACCTTCGACGGGCTTTCGCTGGCCTGGGCCTGCGCCGAGCACTTGGCACGCGAAACGCGAGCCTATACGCTGTTCGCCACCCATTATTTCGAGCTGACGGCGCTGGCCGAGGAATGCGACGGGGTCGGCAACGTGCACCTGGACGCCGTGGAGCACGGCGACAAGGTGGTGTTCCTGCATGCGGTCCAGGACGGGCCCGCGAGCCAGAGCTATGGTCTTCAGGTGGCTGCGCTGGCGGGGGTTCCACGGACGGTGGTCGACAACGCCCGGCGAAAACTGGAGCAACTGGAACGGCAGGCGCGTTCGGCCCATCAGCAAGCTGCGCCGGTAACCCAGTTCGATTTGTTCCTGGCGCCGGAGCCGCACCTCGTGGTACAGCGGCTGGAAACCTTGGACGTCGACGGCCTCAGCCCGCGCGAGGCCTTGAATCTGTTGTTCGAGCTGAAGCAGTCGCTGTGAAGACGGCCCGGCGGAACGGTTCGCCGCCGGGCTCGGAAAGGGAGGTTACGGCGTTTTTGCCTGCTTGCCGCCTTCGTCCTTTTCATGCTTCAGCATGCGGGCAAGCTGCTCGGCCGGAACGTAGCCCGGCAGCACGTTGCCGCCGCCGGTCACGATCATCGGCGTGCCCTGGGCACCGATCGCGGTTCCTAGCGCCATCTGCTCCTTCACGGGGTTGTCGCAGGCCTTTTCTTCCACCTTCTCGCCCTTCTTGGCCTTGGTCAGAGCGGCGTTGCGGTCCTTGGCGCACCATACGCTGACCGCCTTGTCCCAGGAATCCGAGCCTTCGCCGGCGCGCGGGAAGAACAGGTACCGGATCTCGATGCCTTCCTTGAGATAGTTGTCCATCTCCGAATGGAGCTTGCGGCAGTAGCCGCAATCGATGTCGGTGAACACGTAGGCCACGTATTTGCCGAGCTTCGGTTTGAACGCGATCATGTTCTTCTCACCCAGCTTTTCCAGCGCTCCGATCCGCGCATTGGCCAGCTTGGGCTCGGTGAGGTCTTCGCGGTTCTTGAGGTCGATCAGAGAGCCCTGGATCAGGTACTTACCGTCGTCGGAGACATAGAACAGCTTGGGACCGACGATGACCTCGGAAATGCCGGCCAGCGGCGAGGGCTTGATGGAATCGGGCTTCACCCCCGGCAATGCCTGCTTGATCGCATCCTCTACGGCTTTGGCGTCCGCCAGGATGGAAGAGACGGGTACCACCAGGAGTGCGAACAAAGACAACAGGGAACGGAACGCAGGTTTCATCAGGGAATACCTCGGGATGGGAAGGAGTTGGGAGCTTAGGAAAACAGCCGTTCGATGTCGAGCATGAAGGCAAGCGCCATCAGCGCGATCAGGATGAAAAGCCCCACCTGCTGCGCCAGCATCTGGGTCTTTTCAGAGAGTGGACCGCCTTTCACCGCTTCGATCAGATAGAAACTCAGGTGGCCGCCGTCCAGCACCGGGACCGGCAGCAGATTGAGCACACCGAGGCTGACGCTGATCAAGGCCAGGAACTTGACGAAATGCCACAGACCCAGCTTGGCGGACTGCCCTGCGTACTGGGCGATGCTGATGGGGCCACTCAAGTTCTCCACTGTCGCCTTGCCGATGAGCATGCGTCCGATCATCTTGAGCGAGAGCCAGGCGTAATCGCCGGTGCGCTCCACCGCCGCGCCCAGGGCCGGCAGCACGCCCAGCCGATACTCCACTTCCATCGCGGCCCGTACCGAATCGGGTATCCGGGCCGCCGCACCTATCCTCCCGACCGGGCCTTTCGGCCCCTTGACGGTGTCGGGCCGGACGTCAAGGGAGACGTGAACGCCATCGCGCTCAACCACCAGTCCGACGCTCTGGCCGGGACGAGCACGCACGATATCGACCCACTGGCGCCATGTGCGCAGGGCTACGCCGTCCGCGGAAAGCAGCAGGTCGCCGCCTTTCATGCCGGCCCGCTCCGCTGGGCTGCCCGGTTCGGTCCGCTCCACCACAGGCGGCAGCTCAGGCTCCCAGGGCTGCAGGCCGAGCCGCTCCCCCAGGATTTCCGGGGTGTTGAGCATGTGGGCCGGGATGCTGAGAGTACGGATCGCACGTCCGCCATCGCCGGTCTTGACCTCGACCTCGACGGCTCCCTCGTCCATAACCCGCTCGAAGATCCGACCGACGGCGAGACCCCAGGTCGGCGTCGGATCGCCGTCGACGACGAGGATCTCGTCCTCCGGCTCGAACCCTGCCTCGGCGGCGAAGGTGCCCGCTTCCACCGGCCCGAGCACCGGCCGTATCCCGGTCTCGCCAGCCATGAACACGCCCCAGTAAAGCACGATGGCCAGGAGAAAATTGAAGATCGGTCCCGCCGCGACGATGGCGAACCGCACCGGGAGCCGCTGCCGGTTGAAGGCGTAAGGAAGATCGGCCGGAGCGACCGTCCCTTCCCGCTCGTCGACCATGCGGACGTAGCCCCCGATCGGGATTGCAGCCAGCGTGAATTCAGTGTCGTCCGGTCTCCTTTGCCAGCGCAGGAGCGGCGTGCCGAAACCGAGGGAGAACCGCAGCACTTTTACGCCGAGTTTGCGCGCCACCCAGTAATGGCCGAACTCGTGCACCGCGATGAGCAGCGCCAGCGCGACCAGAAAATAGAAAACCGTATGGATGAGAGACATTAAGCCCTACAGTTGCCGATGTACGTCTCCGCTACCTTGCGGGTTTCCGCGTCCGCTTGCAAGACAGACTCGATCGCATCCGCCACTCCAGCCGCAACCGTCGCCATGCAGTGCTCGATTACTCGCGGTATGCCGGTGAAAGCCAGCCGTCGATCCAGAAACGCCGCGACCGCGACCTCGTTGGCCGCATTCAAGATCGCCGGTGCCGTGCCGCCCGCCCGCACCGCCTCGTAAGCCAGGCGCAGACAGGGGAAACGGGCTAGGTCAGGACGCTCGAAGTTCAATTGGTTGACAGCGAACAGATCGAGAGGTTCGGCGCCGGATTCGAAGCGCTCCGGCCAGGCGAGCGCGTGGGCGATCGGAATGCGCATGTCGGGGGTCCCCATCTGTGCCAGCACCGTGCCGTCGACGTAGTCCACCATGGAATGGATCACGCTTTGGCGGTGCACGACGACCTGTACGTCGTCGGGATTCGTATTGAACAGCAGGCAGGCCTCGATCACCTCCAGACCCTTGTTCATCATGGTGGCCGAATCGACCGAGATCTTGCGGCCCATGACCCAGTTGGGATGCGCCACGGCCTGCTCCGGCGTCACCGACTCCAGTTCGGCGATGGGAGTGTACAGGAACGGCCCTCCGGAAGCGGTGAGCAGGATGCGGCGCACCCCGACGGCCTCAGTGCCTGCGCGATACGCCGCCGGCATGCACTGGAACACCGCGTTGTGCTCGCTGTCGATCGGCAGCAACCGGGCCCCCGCCCGAACCACCTCGGCCATGAACAACTGGCCGGACATCACCAGCGCTTCCTTGTTGGCGAGCAGAACATCCTTGCCTGCCCGCGCCGCCGCCAGCGTGGGCAGCAGCCCCGCAGCACCGACGATCGCCGCCATCACGCTGTCCACCTCCGGCAGGGAGGCGACCTGCTCCAGCGCCTCCGGACCGGACAGGACTTCGATGCCGCCCAGACCCGCCGCCGCCAGCCGCTCCCGCAGATCCGCGGCGGCCTCGGCCCGGATCGCCACCGCATAGCGCGGCCGGTGATCGCGGCATTGTTCGAATAAGCGGTCGATGTTGCCGTTGGCGGTCAGCGCCACTACGCGGTAGCGGTCGGGGTGGCGCGCCACCACATCGAGCGTGCTGACGCCGATCGAGCCGGTGGAACCGAGTATGCATATGCCTTTCACGGAATTCTCCAGAGTTCTGCCAGCGCCGCGGTTTATTCTTCCGGCGCCGATTCGTCGGTCCCGGAATCCGTGGGCCCCGGTTCGGCCTCTTCCTGCTCCATCGATTCCGGAGCGGCTTCATCGCTTTCCAGCGGAATCGGCTCGACCTGAACCGGCGCGCCCTCCATTTCGGTAGGCACTTCGATCGTCACGGGCTCAGCGGTCTGCAGGAACAGACCGAGCAGCATGGAGCCGGCATAGAACACCGCGACCGAAGCCAGCAAGGCGTCGATCCTGTCGAGCACCCCGCCGTGACCGGGCAACAGCGAACCGCTGTCCTTCACGCCTCGCTGCCGCTTGAGCAGGCTCTCGAACAAATCGCCGCCCACGGAAATCACGACGGTGACGAGGGAGAGGATGGCGAAATCCGCGATGGTCAAAGGTTCCAGCTTGAACCACAGACCCACGGCGACTGCCAGGATGGCCGACACCGCCAGGGCCCCGTACAGCCCCTCGACCGTCTTGCCGGGGCTGATTTCCGGCATCAGCTTGGTGAAGCCCCAGTTGCGCCCGACGAAATAGGCGGCAATGTCCGCGAAAGAAATCAGCACCAGCAGGTACAACGCCTGCACGGCACCAAAATTGAAGCGCAGCCAGATAAAGAGGATCCAGGAGGTGAGCAGGATGAACCAGCCCAACCCCAGCTTCAACCACACCGGCAACCGGATCGCCAGCGCCTTGTCCGGCTTGGCCCGAAGCAGCATGCCGACGGCGAACCACCACGCCACCACCGGCCACATCAGCCAGTCGACCGTGTAGGGCGCCCACCAACCGGCGAAAGCCATGGGCAACCCGAGGGCGGCGAGGAAAGCGATCCGCCCCGTGCGGTTGTCCACACCGGAGACGCCCGCCCACTCCCAGGCGGCGAGCAGGATCACACCACCCCACACCGCCGAAAACGCGGTGGGCTTAAGCAGCAGGACGGCCGCGATGACCAGTGGCGCCAGGACCAGTGCCGTAATCAAGCGATTTTTGAACATGGCGGAATCGGATTGGGTGAGTTGGAAAATCTTAGCGGCATGAAATCAGGGCATCTGGCCCGCGACCTGTTCGCCGGTATAGCCGAACCGGCGCTGCCTGCCGGCGTAGTCCTCGAACGCGAGATCCAACGCCTCCTCGTCGAATTCCGGCCACAGTACGGGCGTGAAATACAGCTCCGTGTAGGCAAGCTGCCAGAGGAGGAAGTTGCTGATCCGGCGCTCTCCACCGGTGCGGATGAAAAGATCGGGCTCGGGGAGGTCGGCCAGGGCGAGCTGTTGCTGCAGCATTTCCGCCGTGATCCGGTCTGGCGACAGTTCGCCCTGCCCGACCTTTGCCGCCAGCGTCTGGGCCGCCTGGACGATATCCCAACGCCCGCCGTAATTCGCCGCGATCGCCAGTTGCAGACCGGTATTGTCGCGCGTCAGCGCTTCGGCAGCATCCATCCGCTGGCGCAACGCCTCCGCAAACGCCGTGCGGTCGCCGATGATGCGCAGGCGCACGCCGTTCTGGTGCAGCTTTTCCGTTTCCCGTTCCAGCGTCGACAGGAACAATTCCATCAGCACGGAGACTTCCTGCTCGGGCCGCCGCCAGTTCTCGCTGCTGAACGCGAACAGCGTCAGCGCTTCCACGCCGCGCTTCGCGCAGTGCTCCACCACCTTGCGGACCGCGCCGACGCCGGCGCGATGGCCGGCGGTTCGGGGCAGGTAGCGCTCCTGTGCCCAACGGCCGTTGCCATCCATGACGATGGCGACATGGCGTGGGAGGCCGCGCATCCTGGCGCCGTCTTCCGGGGCAAGCGCCATCGGCTTGACATTATCCGGCGAAAAGACCATCGATCGCAGAGTGCTAAACAGCAAGCAGGTCGGCTTCCTTCTGCTCCAGAAGCTTGTCCACTTCCTTGATGAACTGATCCGTGGTTTTCTGAATCTGCTCCTGGCTGCGACGGTCCTCGTCCTCGGAAATCAGCTTTTCCTTGAGCGCCGCCTTGAGTTCGTTGTTGGCGTCGCGGCGGATATTCCGGATCGCCACGCGGCCATTCTCGGCTTCATGGCGCACGACCTTGATCAGGTCGCGGCGGCGCTCCTCGGTCAGCGGCGGCAGCGGCACCCGGATGACGGTGCCGGCGGTGGAGGGATTGAGTCCCAGGTCCGAGGTCATGATCGCCTTTTCGACGGCTTGCACCATGTTCCGCTCCCAGGGAGTGACCGCCAGACTGCGGGCGTCTTCCACCGCAACGTTGGCCACCTGGGTCAGCGGCACCTCATTGCCGTAGTAAGACACCCGGATATGCTCCAGCAGGCTCGGGTGGGCACGCCCGGTGCGAATCTTCGCGAATTCATGCTTCAGGGACTCAATGCTCTTCTGCATCCGCTCCGCGGTACGTTTCTGTATGTCGTTGATCATATGTTCATTACCCCGTTACCAGCAAAGATCCGATGTCCTCTCCCCGAATCAGGCGCATTACCGCGCCCGGGCGAAAAACGTTCATGACCCGCAGCGGCATCTTGTAATCGCGGCACAACACCAACGCCGTCGTATCCATGACATTGAGGCGTTGATCCAACGCTTCGTCGTAGGTCAGGCGCGAATAGAATTTCGCTTCGGGATCTTTCAGGGGATCGGCCGAATAGACGCCGTCGACCTTGGTCGCCTTGATCAGCAGATCGGCGCCAATCTCGATGGCTCTGAGGCTGGCGGCGGAATCGGTGGTGAAGAACGGATTGCCGGTGCCGGCGGCGAAGACCACGACCCGCCCTTTTTCCAGATGCCGGACTGCACGCCGGCGGATGTAGTCTTCACAGACCTGGTTGATCTTGAGGGCCGACATGACCCGCACGGGACGCCCCAGGTTCTCGAGGGCATCCTGCATGGCCAGGGCGTTGATGACCGTGGCGAGCATGCCCATGTGGTCGCCGGTCACGCGATCCAGTCCTTCGGAGGCTTTTTCGGCGCCACGGACGATGTTGCCGCCGCCGATGACCAGGCCGACTTCGACGCCGGCACGGCACAGCTCGTCGATTTCCGTCGCGAGCCGCTTCAGGATGTCGGCGTCTATGCCCGCACCCTGGTCTCCCATCAAGGCTTCGCCGCTGAGCTTGAGCAAGATACGCTTGTATACCGGTTCTGTCATAAACTCGTCGGAAGCTGGTTAATCCACTCTGATCCGGACCACACCCGGCCCGGAAGCGCGCCCGGCGCGCCTAGGCGCCGGGCTACGGACCCTCAGGAAGCGCGCACCTGCGCCATCACTTCCTCGGCGAAATTGGTTTCTTCCTTCTCGATGCCTTCGCCGACTTCGAAGCGGACGAAACGCACCACCGAAGCGCCTTTGGACTGCAGGAGCTTGCCCACCGTCTGGTCGGGATCCTTGACGAACGGCTGTCCTACCAGTGTGATCTCGCCGAGGAACTTGCCGATCCTGCCCTCGACCATTTTTTCGATGATGTTCGCCGGCTTGCCGCTGGTCTGCGCCTGGGCGCTGAAGATTTCCTTTTCCTTGGCGATCACTTCGGCGGGTACGCCTTTTTCGTCGCAGCACAGGGGCTTGCTGGCCGCGATGTGCATGGCGATGTCCTTGCCCAGTTCGGCATCGCCGCCGACCAGCTCGACCAGCACACCGATCCGGGTGCCGTGCAGATAGCTCGCCACCCCGCCTTCCTGGCTGCTCAGGCGCTCGAAGCGGCGCACGTTAATGTTCTCGCCGATCTTGGCAATCATCTCCCGACGCGCCTGCTCCACCGGGGTACCGTCCGTCATCTGCCCGGCAAGGAACTCTTCGACGGTCGCCGCGGAGGAAGCCAGGGCCGAAGCGGCGACATCGTCGGCGAACTTGACGAAATCATCGCCCTTGGCGACGAAGTCGGTTTCGCAGTTGACCTCGACGATAGCCGCGGCCTTGCCGTCCGCACTCACCTTGACGCAGACGCGGCCTTCAGCGGCGGTACGGCCGGACTTCTTGTCGGCCTTGGCCAGCCCCTGCTTCCTCATCAGCTCGACTGCGGCATCCAGGTCCCCGCCGGTTTCCGTCAGTGCCTTCTTACACTCCATCATGCCGGAGCCGGTACGCTCGCGCAGCTCCTTCACCATTCCTGCAGTAATGCTCATTACAGCCAACCTCTACGAATAAAAACCGTTAATCAATCTCAAAAAAACGCCTCCAGGCGGAGGCGTTTTTCACGACACTGCCGGGTACGGACTCTTAGCCTCCCAGGCTCTCGCCCGTGGCCTCCTGCTCCGCTTCCGGCTCCATTTCCACGAATTCATCCGCCGCCGCGGTGCCGAAATCCACCCCGGACGCCTTGCCACGCAGAATCGCCGTGGCGGCGCTCTGGGCATACAACTGGACCGCGCGGATCGAGTCATCGTTGCCCGGGATCACGTAGTCGATTCCGAATGGAGTGTTGTTGGTGTCCACCACGCCCACGACCGGGATGCCCAGCTTGCGCGCTTCGCTGATGGCGTTCTTCTCGTAGCCCGTATCGATGATGAACATCACGTCGGGAAGGCGATCCATGTCACCGATGCCGCCGACGTTGCAATCCAGCTTCTCCAGCTCGCGCATCATGCCGAGCGCTTCCTTCTTGCTGAAACGGTTGAGACGGCCATCGTCGCGCATGGCCTGCAGATCCTTCATCCGGGCGATGGATGCCTTGATGGTCTTGAAATTGGTCAGCATGCCGCCCAGCCAGCGGTGGTTGACGTAGGGCATGCCACAGCGCCGGGCTTCTTCCTCGATGACCTTGCGCATGGTCTTCTTGGTGCCTACGAACAAAATTTTACCGCGGTTGGCGGCGACCTGCTCCAGGTATTTCATGGCATCGTTGAACAGGGGCAGCGTCTTTTCCAGATTGATAATATGGATATTGCTGCGCGCGCCGAAGATGAACGGGGCCATCTTCGGATTCCAGTAACGCGTCTGGTGCCCGAAGTGAACGCCCGCTTCGAGCATCTGGCGCATGGTAACTGAGGTCATCGGTTTCTCCGTATAATGTCTTGCCGGGCTGGCAGAGCCCAGCGGTAGGGTTGCGCCTCCACGCATCCCGGCCGGCGACCCTCCCCGAGGGGACGGCACCCCACCGGCCGTGACGATGCATGTGTGGTGTGTTGCCAAATAAAGCTGTGCTTTATACCATAGCAGCACCGTTTGGACAAACAGCCCTCCCTCCTGCCACGGACCGGGAGCCCTCCCGTTTCCGCCGTAATTTCATGAGCATCAGCATCAAGAGCGCCGAGGAAGTCGAAGGCATGCGCGTGGCCTGCCGGCTCGCCGCGGAAGTCCTGGACATGGTCGCGCCCTACGTCAAAGCCGGCATTACCACCGAAGAACTCGACCGGATCTGCCACGACTTCATCGTAGACGAACAGCACGCCGTCCCCGCTCCGCTTAATTACAAAGGATTCCCGAAGTCGATCTGCACCTCGGTCAACCACGTCATCTGCCACGGCATTCCGGGCCCCAAGAAGCTGAAGAACGGCGACATCGTCAACGTTGACATCACGGTCATCAAGGACGGCTTCCACGGCGACACCAGCAAGATGTTCCTGGTCGGACAGGTCAAGCCCTATGCCCGGCAACTGGTCGAGGTTACCCGGGAGGCCATGTACCTGGGCATCCGCGAAGTGCGGCCCGGCGCCGCCTTGAACCGGATCGGCGCGGCTATCGAACGGCATGCCGGCCAACATAACTATTCCGTGGTGCGGGAGTTCTGCGGCCACGGCATCGGCCGCGAATTCCACGAGGAGCCACAAGTGCTCCACTATTTCGAACCGAAGCTGGACATCCGGCTGGAAGCGGGGATGATCTTCACCATCGAGCCGATGATCAACCAGGGAAAGCGGCACGTGCAGATGCTCTCCGACGGCTGGACCGCTGTCACCAAGGATCACAAGCTCTCGGCGCAGTGGGAGCACACCGTGTTGGTGACGCCGACAGGCTACGAGGTGCTGACGCTGCGGCAAGAGGAAGATTTTGGGCGAACCGAACTCGGATAAGCCGCACGACGTCCCAGCGCCGGAGCGGATCGCGGTCTGCAAGGCGCAGATCCAGCGCAATGCCGCCGAACTGGGCGAGCGGTTACGGTCCGGCACCCCCGTCGCCGAGCTGATACGAGAACGCACTGCTTTCATCGATGGCCTGCTCGCCGACGCATGGAACCGGCGCCTCGGGCAGAACTCCAGCGACGTCGCGCTGGTGGCCGTCGGTGGCTATGGCCGGGGCGAGCTGCTGCTGCATTCCGACATCGACCTGCTGGTGCTCCTCGACGATGCCGCACAGCCGTCGCGCCAACAGGACCTGTCCGATTTCCTGCGTTTTCTTTGGGACATCGGCCTGAAGCCGGGCCACAGCGTAAGGTCGCCGGCCGAATGCGCAAACGAAGCCCGCGCCGACCAGACTGTCATCACCAACCTGCTGGAGGCCCGTGTGCTGGCCGGCTCGGCAGCGCTGTGGGAAGGGGTGAGGAGCGAGATCGCCCCGGAACGCATGTGGTCTTCCGCCGCGTTCTTCGAGGCCAAGATGGCGGAACAGCGGGTGCGCTATGCCAAGTACCACAACACCGCCTACAACCTCGAACCCAACGTCAAGGAAGGACCGGGCGGCCTGCGCGATATCCAGCTCATCGGCTGGATCATCCGCCGCCACAGCGACGCGCAGGGACTGCAGGACCTGGTCGCATACGGCTGGCTGACCGACGCCGAATACCGGGAGCTGAAGGAGGCCCAGGAGTTTCTCTGGCGAATCCGCTTTGCGCTGCACGCCCTCACCGGACGCTGCGAAGACCGCCTGCTGTTCGATTACCAGCGCGAACTTGCCGGGCTTTTCGGCTACCGGGGCGACACCGGCAATGAGGTCGTCGAAGGCTTCATGCAGGACTACTTCCGCACCGTCACCGGGGTGGAGCGCCTGAACGAGTTGCTGCTGCAACTGTTCAACGAGGCCGTCCTGCACCGCGAGGAAGAGTTCTCGCCCACCCCCGTCAACGACCATTTCCAGGCGGTCAACGATTACCTGGAAGCCGTGCATCCCGAGGTTTTCCGCGAGCACCCCCTGGCCCTCCTGGAAGTATTCCTGATCCTGCAGAAGAACAGCACGCTGGAAGGGATCCGCGCCGCCACCATCCGCCTCATCCGCCAGCATATCCATCTGATCGACGACGCCTTCCGCAACGATCCGGAAGCCTGCCGGCTGTTCATGGCCATTCTGCGGCAGCCGGGCGGCATCACCCACCAGTTGCGGCGGATGAACCGCTACGGCGTGCTCGCCGCCTACCTGCCCGAATTCGGCCGGGTCGTCGGCCGCATGCAGTACGACCTGTTCCACGTCTACACGGTGGACGAGCACACCCTGTTCGTGGTCCGCAACCTGCGGCGCTTCGCCCTCGAAGAGTTCCAGCACGAAATTCCGCTGTGCTACGAACTGTTCCAGCTCATCGAAAAACCCGAGTTACTCTATATCGCCGCGCTGATGCACGACATCGCCAAGGGCTCGGGGGGCGACCACTCGGAAGTGGGCGAGAAGGTCGCGGAGGAATTCTGCCGGCGCCACCAGATCGTCCCGCGCGAGACCCAGTTGGTGAAATGGCTGGTGCGGCACCATCTGGTGATGTCGATGACGGCGCAGCGCAAGGACCTGAGCGACCCGGAAGTCATCCACGAATTCGCCCGGATCGTGCGCAACCAGAACACGCTGAACCATCTTTATCTGCTCACCGTCGCCGACATACGCGCCACCAATCCGTCCCTGTGGAACTCCTGGAAGGGCGCCCTGCTGCAGGAGCTCTATACCAGCACCAGCTGGACTTTGCGGCGCGGACTCGATACGCCCCCGGACCATGCCGAACAGATATCCGCCGCCAAGGATGAAGCGCGGGCGCTGCTGCAGCGCTTCGGCCTGGCCGAGGACGCCATCGCCGCGGTCTGGGAAAACAACGGCGACGATTATTTCCTGCGCTTCCTGCCCGAGGAAATCGCCTGGCACACCACAGCCATCGCCGCCTGCCGGCCGGAACATCTGCCCCTGGTCCTGCTGCGTCCGGAAAGCCTGCGCGGCAGTGCCGAAGTGTTCATCTACGACCGCAACCGCGACTTCCTGTTCGCCCAGAGCACCGCCGTGCTCGACCAGCTCGGCCTCACCGTGCTGGATGCCAAGATCATCGCCTCGCGCCAGGGATTCGCGCTGCTCAGCTTCAATGTGCTGGAACAGTCCGGAGCCGCACCCGAGGGGCTGTTCCGGCTGGCCAACATCTGCGACCGGCTGAAGGAAGTCCTGAGCGGCGGTAGCGCTCCGCCGCCGCCGGTCAGCCGGCTGGCCGCCCGCCAGATCCGACACTTCACCGTGCCGACCAAGGTATTCTTCCACGACGACCCGCAAAACCGCTTCAGCATCCTCGAACTGATCGCCACCGACCGCCCCGGCCTGCTGTCCAAGGTCGGCCAGGCTTTCATGCAGACTGGCATACGCCTGCACAATGCTAAGATTTCCACCATCGGCAGCCGAGCCGAAGATATTTTCTTCATCACCGACCGGAAGGACCGACCGCTGAGCGATGAGGCGGACCGAGCGGCATTGCGGCAGGCGCTGATAGAATTCGTGGGCGACCACTGACCGCGGCAGCACGCTGCCGGCACGATAAGCAGGAGAATCCGCATGGCAATCGCAATACCGTTGGTAGACAACTGGTACGAAGAGCGGGAAACCGGCAGACAATTTCGAGTCGTGGCCCTGGACGACGCGAGCGACACCATCGAGATACAGTACCTCGAGGGAGAATTGAGCGAGTTGGATCGAACTTCCTGGGGCGAGGCTGCGATCCTGGAGATCGAAGCCCCGGAAGACTGGAGCGCGCCTTTCGACGATGTGGAAATAGACGATCTGGGCTACAGCGACCCTGATCTGCACCTGCCCGACACGGACGATCTGACGCTGGACGACGTGCTGGAAGACGAGGACAAAGAGCCTTACTGAGGGCCAATTACGCGGCAAACGGGCGATAGCGCTCCAGCAGCCCCAGGTCCTCCGCCGCCGCCCGGCAGGTGATGTAACCGTCGTAGGCATTCACGGCCTTGGCCAGGCCAGGATCGGCCCGCAGGCAGGCCTCGCCTTCATCGGCCAGACGCAGCAGATAAGGCAGGGTCGCGTCGGTCAGCGCCAGAGTCGAAGTGCGCGGATACGCCCCCGGCATGTTGGTCACGCAATAGTGGATCACCCCGTGCTCAACGTAGACCGGATGGGAATGCGAGGTCGGCCTGGACGTCTCCACGCAGCCGCCCTGGTCGATGCTGACGTCGACGATCACCGAGCCCATCGGCATCGACCTCACCATGGCATCGGTCACGATGTAATCGGCACGGGCGCCCGGCTGCAGCACCGCCCCTACCACCAGATCGGCGTCGCGCACGGTCTCCGCCAGGCGGGCGCTGTCCGAGAGGAAGAACTCCAGCCCCGGAGCCCGCCGGCACAGGGCTTCGCCCTTCGCCGGCACCAGCCCCATGACCTGAACGTTGGCGCCCATACCCCAGGCAGTGAGGGCGGCATGCGAGCCGACCACGCCGTCGCCGATCACCACGACCTTGCCGTGGCGCACGCCCATGACCTCCCCGAGCTGGACACCTCGGCCGCCGTTGAAGCGCGCCAGATAATAGGCGCCGACCTGGGCGGCCATGTTGCCCGCCACCGCGCTCATCGGCGCGAGCAGCGGCAGGCGCCCTTGCTCGTCTTCCAGCGTCTCGTAGGCCACCGCCGTGGTGCCGCCGTCCAGCAATGCCCGGGTCAGGCCGGGATCGACGCCGGCCAGGTGGAAGAACGTGAACACCAGCTGCCGCTTGAGGTAAGGGTATTCCGACGGCACCGGCTCCTTCACCTTGACCACGAGGTCCGCGGCCCAGGCATCGGCTGCGTCTCCCAGCCGCGCTCCCGCCGCCAGATATTCCTCGTCGGCGAATCCCGAACCGAGGCCGGCCGAGATCTCCACGAGCACTTCGTGCCCGGCCCGCACCAGGGCCGCAACCCCTTGCGGGGTGACGGCCACACGGTTCTCCAGGTCTTTGATTTCTTTAGGTACGCCGATTTTCATGAGAAAAGGTAACTGCGGATTTCCTGTTCGGTTTTTTGCACCAGATTCTTGTCCAGAGTCTTGCTGACCAGCTTGGCAGTGGGGCCGCTCAATGCCTGGCGCAGCAATCCGAGAAACTCGGGCCCTGCGATCAGGATGAGCGACAGACAATCGCCGCTGACCCGCGCCTGCTCGAGGCGCTCGGCCACCCGCTTGGCGAACACCTGCGCCTCATGCTGCTTGGCATCCTGCGGCTTTTCGTAGTCGTGGCGCCCTTCGGTCGAACTGTTCAGCATCCGGCCCGGCCGGTCCGAGATCAGATCCTGCTCTTTGGCTCGACCCTCCGCATGCACCAGATCGTCGATTTCCTTGAGCGGGCTCAGTCGATTGTCGATGGCGAAGATCCGCGCACGGCTGCTCTCTGCGGCAACCACCCATGTCTTGAACATAGTTTCCTCCATGTTCCAATGGTGAATAAAGGGTGCAATCGCAAACGGATTGTTTCCGGTCTGCGCCGGATCCGCTTGACTGCATTCTGCCACAATCGATCCGATTTGGAGCGCCTTGCGGGCCGCTAAAGCATGGCCGAAGCGGTGTGCGCCGCCCCCAGCAGGGCCGGCTGGGGATGAACGGCCACCCGCACGGGAAGTTCTCCCAGGAGGAGGGAAAGCCTTCCCTTTGCGGTGAAGCCGGCCATGAAGTTCCCGGCTTGCAGGACGGGGAGAATTTTCGGTGCAATGCCTCCGCCCAGGATCACGCCGCCGAGCGCGAGCGACTTGAGCGCCAGATTCCCGGCCTCCGCCCCGTAGATCGCCGCAAACAGATCGAGCACCGCGGCGCAAAGCGCATCGCGCCGTTCCAGCGCCCACTCGGCGATGATCGGCGCTCGATCGGGGGCGCCGGCCAGCGCCGCCTGCAACGCCTCGCTTTCCGGAGCCGCGCCGGCCTGGCGCAGATAGTCGTAGAGGTTGGCCAGCCCGGATCCGGACAGTATCCGCTCATAGCTGACGTGCCCGTGGAAGCGGTCCCGCAGAAAGGTGAGCAGCCCATCCTCCAGCGGCCCGTTCGGAGCGAAGTCGCTGTGCCCCCCTTCGGTCGGCAAGGCGTGGTAACGCCCGCCGTCCCAGTAAAGGATCGCCTCACCCAGCCCCGTCCCGGCGGCGATGACCGCGATGTTACCGGGACGAGGCCGAACGGCATGAGGGTTCAGCTCCACCCAGTCACCTTCGCCCAACCGGTAAGCCATGCCCAGGGCCATGGCCTGGACGTCGTTCAACAGGCGGACCTTGCGCACCCCCGTTGCCTCCGCCAGTTCCCGCTCGGACAGGACCCACGGCAGATTGGTGATTTCGCAACGGCCTTCGCTCACGGGTCCCGGCACGCCGAAACAGGCGACTTCGGGCATCTCGCCACCCTGTCCCCGCAGGAACTCCGCCACGACCGCCTCCAGCGAGACATAGTCTGCGCTCGCGAAAATCGCCTCACTCAGACTGACCAGCCTGTCGCCCCAGCAGTCGAACAGCCCGAGGACAGTCTTGGTGGCGCCGATGTCGCCCGCCAGCAGCACGCTCTTCGCCCCGATCAACGGATCAGTCCCCCGCGTAGTCGTGCACGGACTGGACGCTGCCGCCCGGCCCGAAACCGACGACGCTGTAGGCGTCCTTGCGTCCGCCCGCTTCCATCCCCGGCGTGCCGGCCGGCATACCGGGCACGCTCAGGCCCAGGAGCGGCGCCTTGGCGTCCAGCAGCTTGCGGATGTCCGCCGCCGGCACATGGCCTTCGATGCGATAGCCGCCGATCACCGCGGTATGGCAGGAGGCAAGGTTCTCCGGTACGCCAAGTTCGCGCTTTACCGCCGCCATGTCATCCTTGACGATGTCCTTGACGGCGAAGCCGTTCGCCTGGATGTGTTCCACCCACTTCTTGCAGCAGCCGCAGGTCGGGCTGCGGTATACCGTCGCCTCGACAGGCACGGGCTTTTCCTTGGCGGACAAAGGAAGGGCTGCGCACAGTGCCAGCCCCCAAATTATCGTTCTGCGCATATCGGCCTCGGTGCTTGGTTTGCGGATCAGTCGCCGTGCAAGGTGGCGACGAGGGAGCGGGCGCCGCCGTGCGTCCGGTGCTCGCCCAGATAGATTCCCTGCCAGGTTCCCAAGGCCAGCCGGCCTTGCCGCATGGGAACGGTCACGCTGTTGCCGACCAGGACGGCCTTGATGTGGGCCGGCATGTCGTCATCCCCTTCCAGGGTATGGCGGTAATAGGGGGCCCGCTCCGGCACCTGCGCCAGCAGATAGGATTCGAGATCCCGGCGCACGTCGGCGTCGGCGTTTTCGTTGATGGTCAGGGAAGCGGAGGTGTGCTGGATGAAGAAATGGGCGAGGCCCTGGCGAAACCGCTCCACCTCGGGCAGGTTCGCCGTAATTTCCGCGGTGATCAGATGGAATCCCCGCGAGCGGGGCTTGAGAACGATCGTCTTCTGAAACCACATGAATGCGCCACCGCCGCCCTACACCCGGCGTAATCTACCACAGGGCGGCCGGAAGCGGGTCAGGCGCCGCGCTGCCCGTCGACGGTCAGCAGCAAACGCCGGGGCATTTGACCCAGTCCGCGGGGGAAATCCAACACCTGCCTCGCTTTCGGGGTGGTGATGGCGACAGCATAGGGCGGCACCAGATCGGGGGATGCCGCGACGCGGTACATGCCGTCAGAGGTCTCCGTGTTCCCATCTCCCCGCGCCATATCGAAGCGCCGCGGTTTGGGGACGCCTCCGTAAAGGCAAGCCAGTTGCAGACCGCCGGTTTCCTCTTCAATGGCACCGGCGTCCACGATGCGGAGCCGCAACACCGCATATTCGGTCCGGTGCCAGTCGCACCAGCGGCAGGTCAGCTGGGTGACGTCCCACACCCACGCCCGGTAGCCCGGAATGTCCTGGGCCCAGGCAAGCAAGGAACGGAAATCGAAATTTTCGAAATCGATACTGCGCGTCACGTCGAGCCGCACCATCTGCCGCAGCACGGTATCGACGAAACCGCCCATGGCCGCGTCGGGCTCGCGGTGACAGACCCGCAGGTCCACACCGGACTTACTCTCGCGGAACAGTTCGTCCGCGTCTTCGGCTATCGCTGCCACCAGATCCGCATCACCCTGTGCGATGACTCTCGCCAATGCCGCCATGTCTTGCCTCCATCGAACTGGAACCGCTCGAGCGCGTATCGTTTCCCAAGCAAGGTTCGCTCCAAACTTGGAGCAAGCATAGCCGGGGAATGTGACAGCTTGTATTCCTCCGCGGCGAACCGGCATGTTTGGAACCGGCCCCTAGGGGCCGGTAACGCGGTGCAGTTCCAGATCGGCGCGGTCGGGATGACCGAACGTCAGCACCGGCACGCCGTGCCGGGACGCGAGCACCGTCTCGCCGTCCTGCTTGACCACGGCCCTCACGCGGTAATGCCGGTCCTCCGCCACCACCCGCCGGTCGAACGACACTTCGAAGGACACCGGCGACGAACCGGGCCAGGTGTCCTCGGCCATGCCGACCAGCACCGGCCGGACATCATGGCGTGTCACGTCTTCCAGACTGACGATCAGTTCCGCGTTCGGATTCAGTTCCACGCGGTCGCGCCAGCTCACCGTGCCGGTGACTTTGGCGAAATGGGGATTGGTTTCATCGCTATGGAACAGGCTGCATGCGGGCAGGAACAGCGAGGCGGCCAGAGCGAAAGCCGGGAATTTCATCGGGACTCCTTAGGGAATGTGAGAAAAGAAACGCAGTTCAGCCCACCTGCCGCGCAACGGTATGCCTGAAGCGGGCCAGAGCCAGCAGAAAAAACAGCGCGCCGATGCCGGCCATGATCAGGAACTGCGGCCAGACGGCGGCGAAACCCGCGCCGCGGTAAAGCACGGCCTGCGCAATTTTGACGTAATGCGTCGAGGCGAAAAACGCCATCACCCGCTGAATCGGTTCCGGCATGCTGTCCAGCGGAACGGTATTGCCGGACAGCGTGGTGATCGGAAACACCACCAGGATGCACAACAGGCCGAGTTGGGGCATCGAACGGGCCACCGTGGCGAGGAAGATGCCGATCGCCGTACAGGTGAACAGATACAGCGCCGTCGCGGCCAGGAATAACGGCAGCGATCCCGCCAGCGGCACGCCGAGCACGCCTTCCACGACCAAGGTCAAAGACAGGCCGACCGCCACGACCACTACCAGACCGTTGGCCCAAATCTTCGCGCACACGATTTCGAACGGACCGAGCGGCAGCGTCAGCAGATGCTCGACCGTGCCGCGCTCGCGTTCCCGCATCAGCGCGGCACCGGAGGTGATGATGGATAGCAGGTTGACCACGTTGATGAGAACCATCACCGAGACGAACCAGCTTTCCTGGGCGTTGGGATTGTACAGGGTACGTATCGCCAGATTGACGCCGGCGTCCGCGGCAGCCACTCCGTTCCTGCCGAAACCGGCAGCCTCGTCGCGGATGATCCGTTCGATGTACCCTGCGCCGATCCCGGCTTGGCTCATCGCGGTCGCATCGACGTTGACCTGGATTTCCGGCTGTGTTCCGGCCAGATAATCGGCCTGGAAACGGGGCGGGATGTCGATCACGAAGGCGTAACGCCCGGCATCGAGCATGCTGTCCACGCGGTCCAGCGGCAGTGGATCGGGCAGCAGGAAATAGGGCTGCGGCAGGGCGGCGACGATCTGCCTGGACAACTCGGAGCGGTCCTCGTCCACCACTGCCACCGCGCCGTTCCGGAGCTCCAGCATGCCACGGCTGGCCGGGATGTAGATCATCACGGTGAATCCGTAGACGATCAGAACCAGCATCGCCAAGTCGCGGCGGAGGCTGGCCAGCTCCTTGAGACCCAGCCGGAAGATCGTGCGCAGACGCCCTTCTTTCCTCATCCCGGTAGTCCGGTCCGGAACTCAGCCGGGCAGCGGAAAGCGGCATTCACATAAAGATGGTGTGGTTTTTCCGTCTGGTCCATAATTGCCACACGATTGACGCCGTATTTCCCCTTCATGACACAATGCGGCGCATCGTTCACACGTCGATATACAACTATATCAGGAGGACCGATGGACCTTTCAGTTATCGCAATCGCGGTGGGCCTGCTGGCTTATGTGCTCTATGCAGTCTATTCGTCGCCCGCCGCCGCGAAAGCGGCGGCGCCGGCAAACGCCGCCGAACCCGCCAGGCCGGACGAACCTCCGATTCTGGCTCAAACCGCGTCGGTACTGGCGGAAACCGCCCCCGAGGAGGTGGAACCGGCAGCCGCTGATACCGCTGACACCGTGATGTCCCTGGAAACCGAAGCAGCCACAGAGGCCGCGGCAGGCTGATCGATCGTCATGCCGCCGGGCGGGGCTGCCATCCGCCCGGCCGACTCAACGTCCACGCGTGGGGAGCAGCATGAGGCTCAGCCCCAGGTAGGCCAGGACGAACACCAGCAGCACCGCGTGGTTGAGATACAGCTCGGGGAAACCCAAAGCCTTAGTGAACGCGCCGACGCTGATGGTCAAAAACCAGGAAGTCGGAAACCCATAGCCCATCACGGCCGCGGCGCCCGTCTGCGAAGCCACGGGCGCCAGGAAACCGGAAAAATTGATGGCGGGCACGATGGACAGCAGGAACGCGGCGAACAGGGCGGCGATCTGCGAGCGTGTGAATGCCGAGATCAGCAAGCCCCAGCCAGTCGTTCCCGCAACTGCCAGCGCAGCGCCCAGCAGCAAAGCCGACAGATCCCCCTTCACCGGTACGCCGAACAGCCACAGCGCCAGCGCAATCAAGGACAAGGCGTTGACCAGGCCCACCACGACGTAGGGAAGCTGCTTGCCCAGCAAGAACTCCAGACGGGTCGAGGGCGTGGCATACAGATTCGTAATCGAACCCATCTCTTTTTCCCGCACTACGCTGACCGCCGTGAGAATCGGCGGAATCACCGCCAGCATCACCGCAATCACGCCCGGTACCAGGGCGTAGACGCTCTTCAGATCCGGGTTGTAGCGGAAACGGGTTTCCACCCGCAGCGGCGGGGCCGCGCCGCGAGCTTGGCTTTCATCGATCATGTCGCTGCGGAAACGGGCGTGCACGGCCTCCACATAGCCTTGCACCGTGTTGGCGCGGAACGGGATGCTGCCGTCGATGCGGATGCCCACTTCGGCCGGACGCCCGGCCTTGAGGTCGCGCCCGAAACCCGGCGGAATCTCCACGGCGAAGTTGAGCTGGCCCCTCGCCATCCGCCTCAAGATATCGTCGTCGTCTTGCAGCGGCGCCCGCTCCTCGAAATAGCGCGAATGGGCGAAGTGCTCCAGATATCGGCGGCTTTCCGGCGTCCGGTCGTAGTCGAGGACCGCGTAGGGCAGATGCTCGACGTCCAGCGAAATCCCGTAGCCCATGACCACCATCAGCAGCATCGGCCCGAGCAGCGCGAAGGCGAGGCGGATCGGATCGCGCGCCAGTTCCATGGTTTCGCGCCAGACGTAGGCCTTGAAGCGGCGAGGACTGAACCAGGGGCTGGCCTCGGGCGCCGGGCCAGCCGCGGCCGAAGCGACTGAAGGAGCGGCCTCGGCTGCGACGGGCGGGGCAACGCTCTCCCGCTCCAGACAAGCGATGAAGGCGTCCTCCAGCGAGGCCGCCCCCGCCTCCCGTACCAGTTCGGCAGGTACGCCCTGGGCCAGCACCTGCCCCGCGTGCATCAGCGAAATCCGGTCGCAGCGCGCCGCTTCGTTCATGAAATGGGTCGAGATGAAGATCGTCACGCCTTTCTCGCGCGAGAGTTCGACCAGAATCCCCCAGAAGCGGTCGCGGGCGACCGGATCGACGCCTGAGGTCGGCTCGTCCAGGATCAACAACTCGGGCTCGTGGACCAGCGCCACCGCCAGCGACAGGCGCTGGCGGATACCCAGAGGCAGCGATTCGGCCAGGGCGTCCATGTGCGCGGCGAGGTCCATACGGGACACCAATTCCGCGATCCTGCCTTCGAGCGCGGAAGGCGCGAGACCGAAGATATGGGCATGCAGTACCAGGTTCTGCCTGACCGTCAGCTCGGTGTATAGCGAAAACCCCTGCGACATGAAGCCGATGCGGCGGCGCATCGCCGAATTGCCCGACGCCACCGGCTGGCCGAACAGCGAGGCCGAACCGGCGCTGGCCGGCAGAAGCCCGGTGAGCATCTTCATGGTCGTGGTTTTGCCACAGCCGTTCGACCCGAGGAAGCCGAAGATTTCGCCGCGCTCGATCCGGAAGCTCACGCTGTCCACGGCCAGGAAATCGCCGAAACGGCGGGTGAGTCCACTCGCTTCGATCGCTGCTTCGCCCCGGCCGTTCCTGCGCGGCGGGATCACGAGCGCCTCATGCCCCCGCCTTTTTTCCGGCGGCAGCAGGGCCACGTAGGCCGACTCCATATCGGCGGTACCGGTGCGGGCCAGCAATTCCCCTGCTGTCCCGATCGCCAGGACACGGCCAGCGTCCATGGCAACCAGCCGGTCGAAGCGTGCGGCCTCCTCCATGTAGGCGGTGGCGACCAGGACGCTCATGCCCGGCCGCTCATGCCTCAACGTGTCGATCAGCTCCCAGAACTGCCGCCGCGACAGCGGATCGACCCCGGTAGTCGGCTCGTCGAGAATCAGCAAGTCCGGTTCATGCAGCAAAGCGCAGCAAAGACCGAGCTTCTGCTTCATCCCGCCGGAAAGCTTGCCGGCCGGGCGGTCGCGGAAGGGCGCAAGCCCTACCCCCGACAGCAGGCGCTCGATCCGCCGCCGGCGCTCGTCTCCGCCAAAGCCGTACAAACGCCCGAAAAACTCGGCGTTCTCCCACACCGAGAGCGTCGCGTAGAGGTTGTGTCCCAGGCCCTGCGGCATGTAGGCGATGCGGTAACACAAGCGCCGGTGCGCCTTCGGATCGGCGATGTCCTCGCCGAACACTTCGATACGCCCCGCCTGGAGCTCCCGGACGCCGGCGATCAAACCCAGCAGGGTCGATTTCCCCACCCCGTCCGGACCGACGAAGCCGGTCAGCCCGCCGGCAGACAATTCCAGCGAGATACCTGCGAGCGCTTCGACCTTGCCGTAGCGGTGACGGCACTCCTCGACCCGGACCATGGCGCTCATCGCTGCAAGGGCGGCCAGGACGCCTCCGGCGAAAGTTTGACGTAAGCCACGCCGGGCATGCCGGGCTTGACGAGGCCCCGATGGGCGCGGAGGAATTCCGGATCGACCTGCGCCTTCAGGCGGAACATCAACTTCTGCCGCTCGCTCGAAGTCTCCACCTGCTTGGGCGTGAACTGGGCCTTGGGCGAGACGAACACCAACCGCGCCGGCAGCGGCAGCTCCGGCAGGGCGTCCAGCACGATGCGCGCCTCGCCGCCGATCGCCGTCTGCCCCGCTTCGGCTTCGTCGAGGTAAAGAACCATGTAGACGTCGTTCAGATCAACCAGGGTCAGCGCCTTGCCGCCCTTGGCCAGCACCTCGCCCGGCTCCGACAGCTTGTACAGGACCCTGGTCTCCTTGGGAGCAAGAAGCACGCTCTCCCGCACCACGGATTCGACCCGGCGCTTTTCGGCAGCGACGGCGTCGATGCCCGCTTCCGCCTCGCCGATCCGCGACTGGGCCGCATCGAGCCGGGCCACGGCGTTGCTCAGCTCAGTGCGGTCATGATCCAGTTTCTCGGCCGAAACCGCCGCCTGCTCGACCAGGCGGGACGAACGCCTGAAGATGCTCTGCGCCAGCTCCAGGTCGTGCCGCGCCACCCGCAGCATCTGGCCGGCGTAATCGAACGATTCCCGCGCCCGCTTGAGCTCCGCGTCGATGTTCTGCAACTGCGCCTGCTCCTCGCTGGTATCGATGCGGACCAGCGGCTGGCCCGGCGCGACGTCGTCGCCCTCGTACACCAACACCTCGGTGATGCGTCCGCCATACTTGGCGCCCAGGTCGATCTCGGTGGCCTCCAGGCGGCCGTTGCCTCGGGCGATGCCGGGCGGCAGTTCCCGTGCATGGCGGTCGCGCCATACTCCGAGACCTACGGCGCCAGCGACTGTCAACACTGCGACCAACGCAATAACAGCTTTGTTCACGTGAAACTATCCGATGTCAATGATCAGTAACTGAATGGCGCAAGCGCAAGCTCAATACCGAATCTCGACCTCTGCCGGCACGGCATCGATCCTCAATTCGGCGCCGTTGAGTCCGGAAACCGCGGCGCCGTTCACCTGCGCCGCCTTGATCGGCTTTTCCACCGGCGGCCTGATCCGGACGCCTCCCGGTGGCACGGCCAAACCGCCGTCGATGTGCAGCCTCAGGGTATCGGCACCGTCCGCCCGCATGCTGTAATCGAGCGGGCCGTGGGCAGTCGGCAGCCGGCGGACAGCGATTTCGGCGTTGGCCGCATTGTATAACCATTCGCCGGGGATTCCGGCGGCCAGCACCAGAGAATCGTCGGCGTCGTCCTCGTAGGCGAAGCAACTGCGCAACGCGCGGATGAACTCGGCGCCGATCCAGGAATGCGGCATGTCGCCGATGAATCGCGGCGCCTCGGGGTGGCGCCACACCACTTCGGCCCACTGGCGCCAGGCTTGCGGACGCTGGTCGCGCAGCAGGGAGCGCAGCACTTCCCAGGCGTCCTCGCGCCGCCCCAGCCGCACCAGCGCCTCGGCGATGCGCACCTCGTACGGAGTGTAGCCGTCGTCGCCGTTGCCGTCGCGGCGCTTGCGGAAATGCGCGAGGTAGTCGTCGAAGGTCTTGGCCAGCGCGGCCTGCGGTAGCCTTCCGGCCTCGCCCGCGATCGACACCATGATGGCGACGGCGTTGGGATCGATGTCGCCCAGGTCGGCCGAGGCCGGGATGTAGTCGATGTGCTTGCGCACCATGGTGGCTTGCAGCGCGGCATGAAGGTGGCCGCCGAACTCCGCCAGCACGCGCTCCCAGCTTTCCGCGTGGGCCTGGTCACCCAAGGCCTTCGCCAGCTTCACCGCGTCGCGGATGCCGCGCAGAGTCCAGAAATCGTCCCAGAACGCATGCACCGGCTGCGAGGCGTAGCCCTCGTGGCTGATCGACGCCGGCATCAGGCCGTAGAACGCCTTGCCCTCGCCGCTGAGGTAGCGCTCCGTCATCCGCTGGTGCCGCAGCGCGTCGATGTACCTCATGACAGCGACCACGTGCGGCCACAGCGTCCGCACCGCGGCGAGGTCGCGGGTATAACGGTAGTACTCGGCCAGGGTGTAGACGAACTCGCCGTGGCTGTCGTTCTCCGGCACGCTGTCCGGACCGCGGCTGTCGACGCAGCAGGGAATGGCGCCTTCCGGGGTCTGGAACCGGGCATACCATTCGAGGAAGCGCTTCACCTCCTCCCCGCGTCCCAGCATGAGCAGGGCCGAGGACATCAGGGCGCCATCGCGGATCCAGGTGCGGGCATAGGTCCTGGAGCCCGGCTGCAGCGCGGCGCCATCGCGGTTGACCAGGATATAGGCCAGATTGGCCCGGAGGCTCTCCACCAGGCCCTGTTCGGATTCCGGCAGCAGAAGATCAGGCCCGGCCAGCGCCTTCCGCCAGTAGCCGACGGCTTCCTGCCACAGGCGGGCTCCCAGGGTCTCACCTTCGGCCTTCAGCGCCGTTTCGACGACGTTTGACGAACCGGCCTTGTGTTCCGGCACGGCGATGAAGACCTCACGGGCCGCACCCGGCGCCAGTTCCAACTCGAACGCCCAGGCCCCCGACGCATAGCCGGCGGAATCGGAAACCGCGGTGCGCGGCGGCAGGCGGGACTCGCTCAGGAAATCGGTGATGTCCCCCTGGTCGAAACCTGCGGCGCCGAAGCCGTCCGGAGGGCTCATCGCCACCAGCGCATCGGCCCCATCCACTTTGAGCACGCCGCCGGAAGCCTCGATCCGGTGGATCGGACTCACCCCGCCCTTCATGTTGAGCGACTGCCAGGGCGGGTTGACCTGGAACGGACGCACGGCCAGGTAAAGCCTGAGTTGGCGGGCCGTCGCGGACCGGTTTTCCACCCGGTAGCGGGCGAGCAGCACCGGAGCGTTGCCCACGGTCCCGGCAAAGCCCGTCACCCCGAGATTCAGATCGCCGAAGTCGCGTTCGACCGAGGGCAAGGGCAGATCGCCCTGCTCCAGCGACTGCGAAATCTGCCCCTCATTCCAACCCAGCAGGCGGCCGTCGGCATACAGGAACGGCTCCACCGTGAAGCCGCCGCGGGCCGTCTCCAGCGAGCCGTCCACCCCCAAAAGGCCCTTGCGGTGCGCGCCATTGGCACCGACCAGGGTCCAGTACATCTGCTCGCCCTGGAAATAGCGAGGGTAAGCGCCGCGCGGCTCGTTGCGGGCGATGTGTTCGAACAAGCGGTTGTGCGAGGCGGCGAAATCGGGCGGTTTCACCGTGAGTTCGCGGAGCGCGTAACCCTTGCCGCAGGCGCTTTTGCGCAGATCCAGCCGGAGGTAGCGCGATTCGGTCTCCGGCAGCGGCAGGTAGTCGCGCCGGCCGTTGCCGTCCGCCACCCGGTAGGCGCTGCGCCAACGCCGGCCGTCGTCCGAAACCTCCACGGCATAGTCCCGCGCGTGACAATCCCCCTCCCAATCGAGGACAAGCCCGCCGTATTCTCGAAGCCGGCCGAAATCGACCTTGAGCCACTGGCGCTGCGGCTTGGGTGCGCTGCGCCAGACGGTTTGCACCTTGCCGTCCAGGACCTGCTCCGCTCGGTCCTCGCCGGTGGCGGAAGACGCGGAAACCTGGGGCTGCCCCCGGTAATCCACCACCGCGTCGCGCCGTTCGACCCGGAGATCGTCCAGCCACAGCGTACCCTTGCCGCCGGCCGCCGCGGACAGCGCAAACTCGATGCCACCCAGCGCCAGCAGCGGCGCGCCGCCGGACGGCCCCCAGGCGAAGTCGATGGCCGACTTGCGGATCGACTGGAGCTGCCAGTCGGCGGGGAACCCCGTGGCTTCGCGCCGGTACCACCATACGTTCTGCGCCTCGGCGTCCAGCAGCTTGAACTCGAGAATATTGGCCGGCCCCGTGCCCTTGGCGCGGAAGCTGAAGGCATAGTTCTCCGGCAAGGGCAGCTCGAAACGCTTGCGCAGGATGATGTAGCCGGCGCCTCCGGCGAATTCGAAGTCCAGCCGCAACCCCTTGCCCTTGAAACCCTGATCCTGCTTCAGCTCGAAGCGGGTGCCGGGCGAGCCTTCCGCCGTCCATCCCGACAACGCTTCGAAATCATCGAGAATCTGCCGATCTTCTGAACTCGCGCCGGCGGACCCGGCAAAACCGCTCGCCAAGATTAAGAGACTTTGCAAAACAAGCCGCCAAATACCATACATAGAATCTTCCCAGCCAAACTTCATCCCGAACTCCTTGGTCAGGGTCATAACGAGAACAGAGGTCCGGTCATGCCCCCCTGCGGAAAGGCTCGATCCGAATCCGCAGGTTACCGATCTTGGGGTCATGTTCCCTGCAGCCACAGCGCGGTGAATTCCGTGCGCCCTCGAACCCCAAACTTGCGATAGATGCGCGTAGCGTATTGATGCGCCGTCCCTTGAGAAAGCCCCAGCTCGGCGGCTATCGTCCGTTCGGGCATGCCTGACAGCAACAAGCGTATGACGCGATGCTCGGCCTGGGTCAGCGGATTTTCGCAAAGTCCAAGGCCGTGGCTCAGCAGGAGTTGGCGGTGGAACCACTTGATGCCTCGCAGCACGAAAGCCGCCAGATCGAGTTCCTCCTGGTTGAAGGGCCGCTCCTCCGCTATCCGGTCGAAACAGAAGATGGATTCCGTATCGGCGTTTACCGGAAACCCGACCCAGATGCGATCGTAGATGCCAGGCTGGCGATAATAGAAGTCGTAGTGTTCCGTCTGGCGGAACGAATTCAAATCGACCAGATCCCCACTCATGAGCGTGTAGGCTCGGAACGCTCCCGCGCTCCCCGCAAGGGCAATGTTGGTGGCGCCGGGATCGGGATGCATGTCCGGATACCCCGTTTTCACCACTTTTTGGTAGTTGCGGGCATCGTGATATTGAGGACGCAGGGGCGCAATCGCCCGGATTCGCCATCCGCACAACCCGTCTTTTTCCCCGGCAGCGCCTTTCAGGAAGCGAACGATTCCCACCCATAGGGCGTCCCGGGCGCCGAGCCACATGCAAATGCGCTCCATGCAGAGCTTCATTGCCTCATGACTTTCGTGCATCCCGAAATGATTCAACTCATCCCAAAGCTCGAAAATTTCTTCGAAATGCGCCTGAACTCGGGCGCTGGCTGGGGGGCTTCTCATAAGCGGGTCTCTTTTCTCGAAACGAAGTATAAGCGTCACTCGTTGCCGACTCGGCCGGAAGGGATGATGTTCTTTGGTGCGTCACCGGCCATCTTCTTGGATTTATTGCCGTGCCTTAATTCCCGACCGCTACTGTTTAGTAACTGTCGTCATGAGAACCGGGTTCGTAGAATCGCGAATGCTGCGATCTTGGGATCGAATTGCAGCCGCGTCCCATCGGGCATTTCTTGCGCGCCCGCCTGGGCACTGATGCATCAGGAGGGTGGTCGCATGGGGGACGTGTGCTCGATGGCCGACGAATATTCCGACTGACACACTCGGCTGACAAGCGCTGTTCCGGATGCGGACGGTTAAATAATTCGAATATCAAAAAGCGCTACCCATGCGTTCAGTTCCAGCGGCGCGATGGCGGCTTTTCGATCTGTACTTGGGAGATGCGCGTGACCACATTCACTTCGGCGGGACTCAGTGCCTGTCTGGTCTGCTTTGTGACGTTTCTCGGCATCTCGGCCGGGCAGGCCGAAACCACCCCACCGGCGGTCATATCGCCGCTGGTCCAGGTCCCGGATCCCATCGCAGGCGAGGCGCTGTCGGCGATAGCGCAGCCGCAGACGGATTCCGTGCCCGCAGCCCCCGACTTCTACGATCCCAATCCCGCGGATGATACCGCCGCCTGGCAAGCCGTGAGCGGCGGCGGCCAGCACAGCTGCGGCATCAAGGCAGACGGTACGCTGGCATGCTGGGGCGACAACAGCGCCAGCCAGGCGAGCCCGCCGAAAGGCCGTTTCTTTGCCGTGTCCGCCGGCTTGGCGCACAGCTGCGCCCTCCGCGTGGACGGCAAGCTGCGGTGCTGGGGTACCGAGGGCGCCCGGCCGAAGAAGATCCCTCAGGGCACTTTCAAGGACGTCAGTGCCGGCGATGGGCATACCTGCGCCCTCCACAGCAACGGCACCCTCAAGTGCTGGGGCAATCCGAGTCATAAGCGGCTCCAAGTCCCCCAGGGCCGGTTCGAGTCGCTCAGCGCCGGCGGCCTGCACACCTGTGCGGTTCGCACCGACGGCCGGCTGGCATGCTGGGGCGAGAAATCGTTCACGTCTTACGAACGGCCCAAGGGCCGGTTCAAGGCCGTCGCCACCGGAGAAACCCACGCCTGCGCCCTCCGAGACGATGACGGTATCGTATGCTGGGGCAATGACGCCCATGGCCAAATCCAGGCGCCGGCAGGGGCCTTCAAGAGCATCGCCGCCGGCAATTTCTTCACCTGCGGACTGCGCTTCGACGGCAGCGTGGCCTGCTGGGGGCGCGACGACAGCGGCCAGCTCGACGTACCACCCGGCGAAAGCTTCAAGGCACTGGCGGCCGGCGGCAACCATGGCTGCAGTCTGCGATTGGACGACAGCCTGAGCTGCTGGGGCAGCCACCACAACGTCATGCTCGGCGTCGGCCTGCTGCCGGGGGCCGGTGCGCAAGGCTTCCCGTTTCCATTCCTGACCCAGGTGGCCGGCTTCTTGGGGACAGGGCTGGTCAACTACGGAAAGGGCGTGGATCAGAACTGGGACAAGCAGGAATCGAAAAACATCCGGTTTCAGCTGGCGTTTCTCGGCGCTTCGATCGTCCTGTCGGCGGTGCAAGGGTTCTTACCGCAGCCCCCCGACCCGGTGGTCGAGGCGCTGAAACGCATCGAAGCCGCTATTCAGGAGCTTCAAGCGGCTGTCGAGCGAATCGAATCCGCGCTAAAGCAAATTGAAGGCAAGCTGGATACCTTGGCCTGCAATGTCAGCCTGCAGGAACTGGTGAACGCCGCCGTCAAGGTCAAGACGGCCCAGGACATCTACGCCCGACACAGCGAGAGCAGCCAGATTGTGCTCAAGGCGTATGCAGAACGCGCCCGAGACCCCGGCAAACAGGTGCCCGACATCAACCCGGACCTTCAAAAATTCGTCAGCGATTACGAAAAGGATTTGAGACAAGCGCTCAATTCGATCCACGAGGCGCTGGTGCCCGCGCTTTCCACCAAGACCAGCCCTCTCGAGGACTGCATGGTCAAGAGTTTCCAACAATGGAAATCGGCGGCCCGGACACCCTTTGACGACCGCCCTTATTACGAGAGCATCTACGAAATCCTTGGATATGCGCTGAGCTACCAGAACATGGCACTCACCATGCTGCAGGACATCGATCTCTGGCACGCCCAGCAGAAGTTGAATGAAGGCAAAGTCGAATATTCGCCCGGTAACATGGTGGGCTACTGCGCCACCGTGCGCGAAAAGGCCGCATCGAGCGATCCGAAATCGGCGTTCTGGCAGCAGGCTAAGAGCTATTGCGACGATGCGACGGCGCTGACGGAGCGGACCTATAAAAACATGGTGGCCCAGATCGAGCGCGCCGGCGCACCCTATACCGGCGACGACACCGTGCTGTCGGCGGGTTCCAAGATATTGGGCAAAGGCGCGGACTGGGCCAGCCGATCCTGGTTATGGGTGCGTGACGTCAACGAATTCGGTGATTCCATTTGGGGGAATTTTGCCGATACGACCATTCTGAAGAATCAAGCCAAAGACCGCACCAAAGAATTTCTGTATTACGACTGGAAGGCGGATGCCCAGGCGTGGAAGGATGTCGGGGAGGTACTCTACGCCCAAATGAGCGAAAACGAAAAGAAGGATCTGCCGGCGGTCATGGAAAAGGAAGCCGGTTTCAGGAGCATTACCGACAAGGTATTCTGGATTACCGGCAATACTTTTGCTGTCCACTGGAACGACTTGGTAGATTTGCACAAAGACTTCTCTACCCGCGTTGACGAAGTCACAACCCAGAACATGAAATGCTTCATCGGCAGCGGCATACGGAACGATCAACTCCCTGGCAAACAACTGCAGGGCATAGTCTGCAGCCAAGGGCAGATGGGGTACTTCACCGGAAGAGGAGCCTGGACGAGCGGGGAAGGATATCTGGAAGTCCATGAATATGCCGAGGACCGCAACGGCTACAGCAAGTGGAAGAACTCCCTAGGGGCTTTCTTGGCGCGATGGTACCAAGAGTCTCACTACACGTACTGGACGGCTTCCTGGCAGGGTATACAACAACCCGCTTTGTTTTTCCCGGATCGGGACGGGCATTTGGCGCGCATGCCGGTCCTGGATGTCGCCACACTGAAGTGCAGCAAATCGATGATCAATAAAGACCTCGACCGGCCGTCGACCAATTACGTGGGCGCGCCCACCCGCTGCGGCGACGATCTGGACCGCATCATCAATGCCCTAGTGCCGAGACCTGACTCAGTTGCGGCGAGAGTCGAGTTGCCGAATGACATGAGAGATGTAGCCCTCTCGATAGAGGATTCGCGAGTGGTGTTCAATATTATTGGAACCGATTGGGGCTGGTCGCCTACGAGTGAATATCGCTGGGAAGCGCAGAATCCCGCCGACGACCAATATGGAATGTTCGCCGAATTCGGGCCTGATGGCTCTTGGACGTACCTGCGTGCCGCTGCCTTTGGGGTCGCCGAGTATTACGAGGACTTCATGGTACGATGCAGTGGGACGGTGCTGCATGGGCCCACCGGAACGAGCTATCGGGTTCAGTCTACATGGACATTAGTGCGTGCACCTTGGGAGCCTTAACAGCGAGACCGCTAAATTTAAGGTGACCCGTTATGCCCGAAGTGAATCGTCGGACTTCAGACGCCAAGGACAGCGCATTTGCAGTACAAGCTTCGAACGGCGCGCCATCCTTTTTCTTCTCCGGCGTACCATTCCAAGGGAGCGTTTCGTTAGTGCCACAACAACCATACCAAGTCCACTAGGAGACTCCGAAATGAGCGCAGAACAAGAAAACAAGCCTGGACATTCAGAGCACGCATTGGATGCCGATACCACCCGGATTTACGCGGTGTCCCGCCGTAATTTCCTGCTCGCCGGCGCAGCGGCCGGCGCGGGTTTCTATTTGGGAGCCGGCGACGCGCTTGCCAAATCCCCTGCCGGCGGCAAAGCAGCTGAGCCCGTGACGGATAAGGATCGCGAATACATGCGAGAGGCCATCCGTCTCATGCGGCAGGCCGGCGTCGTGGACAAGACGGGCGGACCGTTCGGCGCCGTTATCGTCAAGGACGGCCAAATCCTGTCCGCGACGGGTAACAGCGTCATGAAGGACAAGGACCCTTCCGCCCATGCGGAAGTGAACGCGATCCGGCAGGCATGCCGCAAGATCGACAGCCATGATCTCACCGGCGCGGTGCTTTATTCGAGCTGCGAGCTGTGCCCCATGTGCTACGCCACCGCCTATTGGGCACGCATCAGCAAGGTCTTTTATGCCGCCAGTTGGGCGGACTACGACGACTTGTTCGATGATCTGGTGCTCCACAAGGACATGGCAAAGCCGTACTCCCAACGCAAACTTAAACCGCAACAGATCCTGAGGGACGAAGGACAAAAGGTCTGGGCGGAATTCCGAAAAGTGCCCGACGGCGCACGTTACTGATCGCTTGCCCGACTCAATCCGGGAGCCTCGGCGAGAGGCTATACCCCCGCCGCGGTTCCCCGGGCATGTACGCGCAACGGGCCTTGGCGCCTACGATACATTTCTCCGCATCATCGCGGGAGGGCCGAATGCCTGAGCCGAAGACCAACGCATCCAAAGGCACACAGGCACGTCTCTTCATTTCTCTCCTGCTTGTTTGTGCCGGATCTGTGCCAAATGCCTCTGAACTTTTTCAAGACAGCTTCCAAAAGACGGCAGGGTTTACCGCTCAGCGGTCATTGGTGCGCGCGCTTTACCCAGCCAAGTATTTGTTATTCGCGGTGCCCTAGGCGTTGTGGTGCTTGATTAGTTGTTCAACCCGGAGAGGCTCGTGGTTACCATGAAAACAGATTGCACGAAAAAATCAGGCGCTGCCGAATCTTCGTTGGATATTAGCGCAGACGAATTTTGCGCGATGTCTCGCCGTAATTTCCTTGTCATGGGGGCGGCAGCGACGGCTGGGATCTATCTGGCGGGAGGCGAAGCGGCCGCCAGGCAAACGGGCCGTAGCGATAAATCTCCCGGTAACACCGTAGCTAAGAGCCTGTCCTTGTTGAGGGATGTCGATATTTATTTTCCCGGGGATGAGAGATACGGGTCGTTTTTAGAGGGGTTGTTTTCGAGAGAGGCTGGCCACAAAAAGCCTAGCGCAATAGTCTGTCCGAAAAGGCATGAAGATATCACGCGCTTCATCGAGATTGCTGTCCATGACAAGCTGAAGTTCACTGTTTGCGGCGGCGGTCTTAGCTCATTATCAGTTCAAACGGACATGATCTGTCTGGCGCTCAATGTTTTCTATAATAAAGTAGAGGTTTTGGATAGGGATGGGCGTACTTTTGTAAAGGCGTGTGGTGGAGCAAAGGTCGGAGACGTCGTTGCTATTTTGAAAAATCACGGACGCCATATTCCTGTTGGCGTGTCGCCAATGCCCGGTTTAGGCCTCGTTATGCGAGGCGGAATAGGGTATTTGTCGCGTAGCGAAGGTTTGACTTGTGACCATATTTCTCAGGTAAATTTTGTTACCGCCCGCGGGGATAATTTTCTCCTCGATGCCCACTGCGCTCAACAAGATCTCTGGAATGCGGTTCGCGGAGCGGCACCGAGGTTTGGTGTCGTCTCTGAAGTTTATCTGGACACCGTGCCTGGCACCAAAGTGACCGTATCGCGCTTGACCGCGGATATAGGCCTGTTAAATGGCTGGCTGGAAAATGCGGATAAGTTACAGGATCACGTGTCGGCCTCTTTTGTCTTAGGGTCTGACAGCGTTAAGCATATGAATCCCGTGTTTTATGGCTATCTGGTTCACCAAGGCAGCAATGAAAACGCTTTGGCTGAATTAAGCTCGGCGCAGGAAAGCGTAACCGGTGAGACAAAACTCTCTTGGCTTGAAGAAGCACATGCAGTGGATTATGCGCTAATGCCGCCTTTCGACGTACCTGTGCGTGATTCCGGTGATCTCGAAGGCGAGCTGGTCCCGGTCGTGAAGAGCTACTTGGTTAAGAATCGGGTAGTCAAGAGGATGGGGGATGTATTTCTGAATGCGATACGCACAGCTCCGAATCAGTTCTGCCGGATCGACTTTCAGCATATGGGCGGCGAAGTGCGCCGAATCAAGAATGGTTCTGTTTTTTCCGGGCGGGATGCGGATTGGAACGTGGTTGTGACAGGATTTTATTATGCTGGATCTTCGCCTGAAGACATGGAGAAAGCAGCAGCCTGGGTTAAACGCATTATGCATCGGATCAATGCCGCAGTAGTTGGCGTATATAGCGTTGAGATAAAGAAAAATACTCCTGAAACAAAGCACGAGCTCCGGATGGCGTTCCACGAAAAATTGAGCCTACTGCATAACCTGGCCAGGAAATATGACCCGTACAACTTGCTAAGCAATTATCCCCTGTAGCAGTTTTGGAACCCGTACCGGCCGCGGCCTGCAGTGGGTTCGGCGTACGAATAAATGGGGCCGGAGTAATAGCTCAGGAATGAAGCTGCACTTCAGACTTCAAACCGCCCCGTGGCCACGCTGGTTCCGTCACACCTGCTGAGCGCTCGGCGATCCTGGCATATAATGGCATTCATCGTTCACCGGTCCCCAACCCGCTCGCTCCCAGCTTCAGGCAAACTCCATGAACCCGTTTAAGCAATTGATATTGTTGGCTCCAATTGCCAGTTTAACGCTCCAAGGCTGCTCCTTCTCCTACAGCTCGGAAAGCTCGGTCAAGACTTCCGCCAGCCCGTTCACCTCGTCGGCTTCGATTTCCGAATCCAGCACCTCGAGTTCGAAGTCGTCCCAGAACAAGAAGGCGCGCTACGAGAAAAGCGTCAGCGAATACGCCACCGAATTCGCAAAATCCGGCAGCAACGACACGGTGGCGTTCTATGCCCGGGTCAGCCAGCTGGCGCAGGAATACGGCATCACCGGCTGGGACAGCGACAAGGGCACCTATGTTGCCATCGGCAAAGGTCTGGCCGCAGCCAAGCTGGGCCAGCCGCAGTACGAGGCTCTGCGCCGTCTGCTGGCGAATTCCGATCCGACCCGTATGCAGTATATCGACGAGGGCTCCCGCTGATCCGGCTCGCGGTTCTCGCACTGCTGGTTCTACCCGTCGCGCTCCGCGCCGAGGAGGCCTATTCCGCCCGGATCGACTACCTCTATCTCGACGCCAACGAGGGTCAGGCTGCGGGAGGTCATGCGGCACTGCGGTTCGGCGACGAGGTCTATCATTTCGAATACGCGGAGGGCGGCCTGATCCGGGCCGCCCGCCAGGCGTTCGAACCGTTCCGCCGGCTCTACACCGAAATCGAGAACCGCACCCTCCACATCAGCCGCATCGCGGTGACACCGGACGTCTACGCGTCCCTCCATGAGAGCTTCGAGAACCGGCTCCAACGGCAGAACGCCCAGTTCAAGGTGCCGGAAGCGCTCCGCCGTGACGGTGAAATCTTGGCGATGCTGGCGAGCACCGACACGCCACCGCGGCTCCAGGTGAAAGGCCTCGGCCTGTTCGAACCGGCGGGGACGGACCGCCCCGAAGACCCGACGCTCGCCGGCCTGCGCACCCGCGCCCTCGCCCGTTACGGGACCGAAGGCCTTCGGACGCGCATGACTTCGGTCCGTCAGGCTATCTTGGCACTGCGCCCGGGCCCGCCGGACGACCCGCTGCCGATCGATGCCCGCAGCTCGCCGCCTTGGCGTTACCGTTTCGCCGACCGCTACCACGACCTCCACGCCCTGCTGGAAGCCTATCGGCTGCTGGAACGCGCAGCCCCGCTCCGGCGCGAGGCCTGCCACGTGCCGGGGGGCCGCGAGTTCGCGCTCAAGCCGGGGGAAATCGAGACGCTGAGAACCTTCGCCGGCAAACTGGAAGAATCGGTGGCGGAGGCGCTGGACCAGCCGCGCCCCGACCAGGGGCCCGGCCTCCTCGCCGCTTTCGCCCGGCTGGAGGCACTGGGCAAGACCCTGCGCTACGGCCGGCTGGTGTTTCTGGACACGCTGAACGAGCGGGAAACGGCACAGCTCAGTTGGGGCAGCGCTCCGCCGGTTTTCACCGCCGCGGACGCCGACTTCCGGCTGGCCCGGCGAGAGCTGACGAGTGGCCGGCAGTTCGATGAAATCGGTTACAGCCTGCTGGAAAACGCGGCGAACCGCCGGCTGGAGGCGCGCAAGGCGCTGGCGGGCAAGGCGCCATTCCATCTGCGTACCCCGGCAGGATTGATGCCCTCACGTCCCGGAAGCCCCACGGAAACCGTCCGCCCCGCGCTGGGCGTCGAGGAACTGCGGGACGCCGCAGCAGCTTTCCTAGCGGCCGAGAGTGCCCAACGGGAACGGCTCGAACAGATCTACCGGTACCACCTGGTGGAGCGCAATTGCGTCACCGAGCTGTTCCGAACACTGAACGAAAGCCTGGCCGGGATGAACGGGAGCGGCGCCGAGGCGCTGGGGGGACGCATCGAGCCGGCGCCGGTCGACGCCATCCCCTTCGTCTCGGCGCGACGCGTGGAACGGCAATACCGCGTCATGGAATCCTTCGAACTCGCGTCGCGCCGCAGGCTATTCCTCGAAACCCTCGACAGCGAATCTTACCTGGCCGAACTCAGCCCCCTGAGCTCCGCGATTTACCATACGAACGACGAGGATTCGCTGTTCCTGTTCTTCACCGACACGGCGGCCTGGCCGCGTCCCCTGTTCGGCGCCGCCAATCTGGCCGTCGGCACCGCCGAAGCCCTGGCCGGTCTTCTGGCAAGCCCCTTCGACGCCGGCCGCTCGCTCCACCATGGCCTCCGCGGCATGCTGGTCAGCCTGCCGGAACTGGCGTTCTTCAACATCCGCAAGGGGACGTTCCGCTGAGACTACTTCGAGTGCATTGTCATCGGCGACCACGCGCTTCCGGTTTCCGGAGCAACAACGAATAGGCCAGAATCGCCGCCGTGGCCGAGACGTTCAAGGACTGAATCCGCCCGCTGCCGGGAAGGGTGACGACGGTTTCGCAGGCAGCGAGGGTCGGCGGCGGCAGGCCCTTTTCTTCGTTGCCGAGCGCCAGCAGGATGGGACGGCGGTCCTGCGGCACCGCTTCCGGAGGAACGCCCCTGGCATGCAGGGCGGTACCGACGACATGGAAATGGGAGCGCAGGCCTTTCAGGGCTTGCGCCGCACCGGCGAGGCGGCGGACGTCCAGGAACTCCAGCCCGCCTTCGGCCACCCGGTAGGCCGCGTCGGACAGACCGGCCTGGGCCGGATGGTCCGACAGGAGCAGATGGCCCAGGCCGAAGAAGGCCAGGGTGCGGGCGATGGCGCCGAGGTTGTGGGGATTGCCCACGCCGTCCAGCAGTACCGTAGCGGCGCCGGATTTCGCCCAGTGCTTCGCGGTTTCCAGGGTGATCTCCGGCACCTCGCGAGGCCTGACCGCGGCGACGATGCCACCGTGCAGCACGGTGCCGGCGATCCGCACCATTTCGTCCGGCGGCAGCAGGCGGTACGGCCGGCGCAGCCGCGCCAGCTCGGTGCAAAAGGGGCCTGCCGCCGTCTTCATCGAGTCGTCGTAGTAGAGCCGTACCACCCGATCAGGCTCACGCCGGAATACCGCCGTCACGGCGGACAGGCCGGCAATTTTGGTAAGCTTCTCTTCCGCCGCCCCGCCACCTGCCGAGCGCGCCGCAGCCTCGGCTCCGCGTTTTCCGGGAACGCCGCCGGCACGGGGCTGCCTGGTTTTCCGCATCATCTGGTCATGTCCCGCATCATCCTCTTCAACAAACCTTACGACGTCCTCACCCAGTTCACCGACCGTGAGCATGGCCGGGCGACGCTGGCCGAATACCTTCCCATTCCCGGCGTCTATCCCGCCGGCCGCCTGGACCGCGATTCCGAGGGGCTGCTCATCCTCACCGACGACGGCCGCCTGCAGGCCCGGATCGCCGATCCCCGCCACAAGACGGCCAAGGCCTATCTGGTCCAGGTCGAAGGGCTACCCGATGAAGCGGCGCTAAACCGCCTGCGACAGGGGGTGCGGTTGAACGACGGCCTCACCCGCCCGGCCGCTGCGCGCATTATTCCCGAACCGGCCTGGCTGTGGCCGCGCGATCCACCGATCCGTTACCGTGCCGCCATCCCGACCGCCTGGCTGGAACTGGTTATCCGCGAGGGCCGCAACCGCCAGGTGCGGCGCATGACGGCGGCAGTGGGCTTCCCGACGCTGCGCCTGATCCGCTGGGCCATCGGCGCCTGGACTCTGGAAGGCCTGACGCCGGGGGAATGGCGGGAACTGCCGCCCCTTGCCGGGCGCGGCCTCAACCGGGGCGCTGACGTTCGGCGACGAAGCGGATGAAGTCGTCCTTGGGCATCGGCCGGGCGAAGTAGTTGCCCTGGAACCGGTGGCAGCCGTAACGCTCCAATATCTCGGCCTGACCCTGGGTTTCGACGCCTTCGGCAATGACATCGAGCCCCAGATGGCGCGCCATGCTGACGATGGTCTCGACGATGGCCGCGTCGTTGCTGTCTTGCTCCAGGTCGCGGACGAACGCGGAGGCGATCTTGAGGTCGTCCAGCGGCAGGTGCTTCAAGTAGGCCAGGGAGGAATACCCCGTTCCGAAGTCGTCGATGGAAAAACTCACGCCGAGGTTCTTCAGGCGCCCGATCTGGGCAACGGCGAGGTCAGTGTGGTTCAGCAACACGCCTTCCGTCAGTTCGAGGCAAAGATCCGCTGGAGTAACGCCGCTCTCCAGGCAGAACTGCTCCAACTGGCTCATCAGGTCGCTGCGCATGAACTGGCGCGGACTGACGTTCACGGAAAGCTTCGGCAGGGTGAGCCCCTTGCCCCGCATCTCGGCGAGGCAGGCGCAGGCCCGCCCGAGAACGATGGCCCCCACCCGCAATATCATGCCGTTCTGCTCGCAAACCGGTATGAACTGATCCGGAGAAATCGCTCCGCGTTCGGGGTGGAACCAGCGGATCAGGGCTTCGGCACCCACCACCCGCCCGTCGCCGAGCATCTGCGGCTGGTAGTAGACCTCGAACTCATCGTTGGCCAGCGCCTTCCGCAACGCTTTTTCCAGCTCCAGCCGGCCTCGGACCACGACCTCCATCGCACTCTCGTAGAAACGGATGCCGTCGCGCCCCTCGTTCTTCGCCACGTACATGGCCGTATCCGCCTGCTTGAGGACGTCGTCCGCGGTGTCCGCGCCGTCGGGAAACAGCGCGATGCCGATGCTCACGGAAACATAGTGCACGTAATCGTCGAGCTGAAACGGCGCCGAGAGCAGCTCGCGCACCCGCCGCGCCTGGACGATCGCCTGGCCCGCCGCAACCGAGGCACTGGGCTTGACCGGCGCAAGCAGGACGACGAATTCGTCTCCGCCCAGGCGGGCCGCCGCTTCCTCATCGTCCGTGCAATTTTTCAGGCGCTCGGCCACCTGGACCAGCAGCCGGTCGCCCATGTGGTGCCCGAGGGAATCGTTCAGTGTCTTGAAATAGTCCAGATCCATGAACAACAGGGCACCGTAGGTCCCGGCGCTCCGCGCCGCTTTCATCTGCTGAGCGAGCCGCTCGAAGATCAAGCCCCGGTTCGGCAAGCCGGTAAGGGAGTCGTAATAGGCGAGCTGGCGGATTTTTTCTTCGGTGCGCTTGAGTTCGGAGATGTCCGAGGAAATCGAGACGTAGTGCGTGAGTTCCCCGCCAGCCGACCTGACCGCGGTGATCGTCTTGCGCTCGGGATAGACTTCGCCGTTTCTCCGCCGGTTCCAGATCTCGCCCTGCCAGCGCCCGGTCTGCTCGAGGCTGCGCCAGACCTCCCGGTAGAATTCGGCTCCATGCAGGCCGGACTTGAACAACCGGGGATTCCTGCCGACGGCGTCTTCCTGCCGGTAGCCCGTGATCCGGCTGAACGCCGCATTGACCCTCAGAATCCTGCCGTCGGCGGCGGTGATCATGATGGCTTCGTCCGTCTCGAAGGTCGTCGCCGCCAGCCTCACCTCGGCCTCGACCGCCTCGCGCTGGGTGATGTCGTCCACCAGCGAGGCCACGCCGATCACCGTGCCGTCCGGCGTCGTCAGCGGGGTGTTGTACCATTCGCAACGTATCGTGCGGCCATCCGCCGTCAGGTTGGCGGTAACGCTCCGGTTTCCGGCCCCGCCCAACACTTCCCGCCACGTCTCGTGCACCCGCTCCATCACGTCCTGCGGAAACAGTATGCCGGCGGAACGGCCTATCATCCGGTCCGCACCGTAGCCGAAAATTCTTTCCGCCGCCGGATTCCAGCGGCTGACGATGAAATCCAGGTCCCACTCGATCACCGCCAGGGGCAGCCGTTCGACGTGAAGGCGCAGCCTTTCCTCGGATTGCCGCAGCGCCTGTCCGGCTTCCCAACGTTCGGTGACGTCCTGCAGGGTACCCTGCAGCACCGGCCCCGAATCTCCCCGCCGCCCCAGAAGTTCGGCCTTGAAGTTCACACGCCGGATTGCGCCGTCCACCCGATTCACCCGCAGCGCCCGCTCCACCCCGAGCGCATCGTCACGCCCGGCGCGCAGCGCGGCCTCGACAGCCTCATTGTCTTCCGGCGCGAACATGGCAGCGAACTCATGGAACCGGCGAGGAGTCTCCCGGTCGGGTGTGAGCCCGAAAATCCGGCAGGTTTCTTCCGACCAGGTCATGTGGTCCGTCGCAGGGTCGTACACCCAGCTTCCCACCCGGGCGAGACGCTGAGCCTCCGCCAGCCGGCGCCGCTCGGCCTTGGCGATCCGCGAAGACAGCCACAGACGCTGGCGGCTCACCTCGAAGCCGAGCGTGCCCATGGCAATCAGCAGGGCGATGGCGATGGCAACGACGCGGTAGGCCGACACCCGCTCCCGCCGCACCGTGCCGTCGATGTCCAGCCCCAAGGCGGCAAGGACTTCCGCGGTGTCCGTGTCCCGCACCGCAGCGAACGCGGATACCGTGCCCTTGCCGCGCTCGCCGGACAGACCGACCACCAACGACCGGCCGCTGGCAAACAAGCCGGCCAGGGCCTCCGCGTGTTCGGCATACGGCCACCGGCCGCCGGCCCCTTCGACTCCGCTCAGGGCCGGTTCTGCTTCAGCCGTGCTGGAACCGATGGCGCGCATTGCCCTGCCCTCATCCGGAAGAAGCAGGTAAAGACGCTTGAGTTTGGGATCCGCGGCATCGATGCGCCGGAGCTGACTGATGAGCCAGTGCTCCTCCCGTTCCCGAACTTCGGTGGTCGCCGTGCGGACGTGACGAATCCGCTCCGGATTGATCGACGCCGCCACGGTTTCGGCCTGGATCGACAACTCGCGGCGGACGCCCCGGTCGGCGGCACGGCCAAAAAACTCCGTCAGTACGAACGCCGCCGCGAGCACGACTGACGAGATCAGGACGAGCCTGAGGCCGAATCCCATCCCGGAGCTGAGCTCTTCCGCGGGAACCGGAAGTTCACCCGAGCGGCGATAATGGAGCCAGATTCCCGAGCTCATGGACAACACGCAGATGCCGCGCAGCAGGGGAATAACCAGCGCGGCCGCGGAGTACTGCGCCGTGTCGGCACCGTCCGCCGGAATCAGAAGCGTACCGGGTACGGCTGTCCCCACGCTCGCGGCATAGACAGCCATCGCAAGGGCAGCAGCACCGAGTGCAAAGTCGTATCGCCTAGGCGTCGTTCGTGCCGCGAGGCCAAGCGCCCCGGCCGCGGCCAGTGCGCCGGTAAACCCGAAGGCGTAACGCACGGCGCCGTTCAGCCCTTCGGCTAAGCTCAGTGCAAACCCGCCGGCTGCGCTCGGAGTGAGCCTTGCTGCATGCCAACCTCCAGCGGCGACGAACCAGACCACCAGGACCGGATAAACCCACCGCGCGGGTAGCCGGACGCGCTGGCTGACCAGACCCTGGATGCCGAAATGAAGCAGGCAGAGAAAGGAAATCGTCAAAACCGCCAACCGCGCCCAGACGAATACCGGATGGTCCCCCAGGGAGATGGCGAACAGATCCAGCCATTCGTAGGCGCCATGCGCAACGCCGAACATCCCCAGCCACAGCCAAGGCACGCGCTGGCGGGTTCTGTCGTGAATCGCCCCGCAGACGGCCGCCAGCACGACGAATGACAAACCGTAGAGGAAATAGATCAGATCCGGCTGTCCGTATGGCAGACCCATGTCCATCAATTCCCGTCTCTAACTGGAATATGCCGGCATCACCGCACCGACGCCCTGAACCGCTCCATCCGCCCGAACATGACCGCCCTCAGGCGCTCCCGGCCTATCGCATGTTTCAGGTTCATCCCGACGCCGGCGACTTGATCCGTCGACGTGCAGTGGCTGTAAAACACCAGACTCCCCTTCCGGTACGGCAGGATGCCGAGCACCATCTGGCTGGAATTGAAGGAATGGCCGACGTAGAAATCTCGCACCGCGACGAGGGCGCCGCCGCCCGTAGGCTGGACCATCTGGTGAACCAGGATGACGGTGGGCCTGCCCTCTACCTTGCGCTCGACCCATTGCAGGGTGCTGGCCGCGTCTGAAGAAGATTCCGCCGGAAACTTCAGCAAAGCCTCCCGCAATTCGGGCGCGTACTGCCGCAGCTCCGCACTTTGCTCCGCGAATGTCCTCAACTCCGCCGCCACGTCCACGATGTTTCCGGTGGAACGGACGTACGGCGCGATGGCGTCCGGACCGTTCTTGCGGTAGCTGTCCAGCCGCTGCCACAGAAACTCGCGATACCGGCGCGATAAGAGGCGCAGCTTCTCCGCCTCGGACACATTCGCCAATTTCAGGCCCAAGGCCCTGAATCCCTCGATTTCCGCCGCCGAGAAGTTGAATGCCGAGCCGGGTTCGACTTCGCTCAAGGCTTCCGCCTCCTCGAGGTCGGACGGTCCGAATTCGAATCCTTCCAGCGCCTCCGGGCCGTTAGCCGGGAGTAAAGTGCCTGCGGCGATCACGTCGGGATCACCCACCAGCAGCGCCCCGTTCCGTACCGCAGCGATAAGCCGTTCGGGCGGCGCCGCGACATACATGGCCAAACCGGCGGAAAGGGTCTTGTCGGTCGGCTCGCTCGCGTCGTAGGAAAGGATTTCGCCCTGATCGAGACCGGAAACGTCGGCGATGCCGAGCACCGCAGTCGCCGGCTGAGAAACCCCGGAAGTAGCCACACCGGGGACGAACACCGGCAGCACCGACAGCATGAACGCAGGCAACCGCCTGAGCAAATTGGATTTCCGCAAAACCGGCATCGTTCGATCCTCGTTTCCTCCGCTCTGCTTCCGTCAGCAAAGCACGCCCGCACCCGGCCCTATCCCCGGGGCAGAAGCTGCGCTCGCGAATGGTATTCTTAAGACAGAAGAACAAAATGAAAGTGCGCCACAAATTATGTACAAGCGTTCAAAGCTCCGGAAACTGCTCCGCGACCACGTTTTCGTCATCCTGGGCTGGCTCATCTGGATCGTCCTGCTGCTCAGCGGCCACAAGTTCGGGCAAAGCGACAGCCTAACCGCGCTGGCCGCAGGCTCCGCGCTGACATTTTGCACCATGTTGGGGTCCGTCTTCGCCGTAGTCCGGCATGCCGACGAACTGGCTGAACTGCTGGACGAGCCTTATGGCACGCTGGTCCTGACACTGTCTGCCACCGCCATCGAGGTCAGTCTGATGCTGATGGTCATGGCCGGCGGCGGCCAGAATCCCGCGATGCTGCGCGACACCATCTTCGCCACCCTGATGGTCGTACTCAACGGCATGGTCGGCGTTTCCCTGGTCAGCGGCGGCTGGATCAACGTCGAACAGTCGTTCAACCTGCGTGGCGCCCTGTCGTTCCTGCACCTCATCGCCCCACTCTCGCTGCTGCTTCTGGTGCTCCCGAACTATACCAGCAGCACCGACGGACCGACCCTGACCCCGGTCCAGGAAGCGTTCCTGGGACTGTTATGCCTCCTGTTGTACGGGGTTTTCCTGATCATCCAGACCGGCAGGCACCGGTCCTATTTCGCCAACATGAGCGCCGTCCTGGACGAAGAGCCCGAGGAAAACGGCAACGGCAATGCGGCCCCAGCATTACACCGACGCCGGGGCGCTGTCATTCATGCGGCGCTGAACCTCCTGGCCGCGCTGCTGCCCGTCGTCCTGCTCGCGGAGCACCTCGGATCGGTGATCGATTTCGCGATCGAAGAATCCCACACGCCGGCGGCCCTCGGCGGGCTTGTGGTCGCGGCACTGGTCCTGCTGCCAGAAGGCGTCGGCGCCCAGCGGGCGGCCGCGCTGAACCTGATGCAACGGGCGGTCAACATCTGCCTGGGCTCGGCGCTCGCCACCATCGGCCTGACCGTGCCGACGATCCTGGTGGCTGCCAGCCTCCAACAGCATTCGCTGACCCTAGGCCTGGACGGCGTTCAGGAAACCCTGCTGTACGCCACCCTGCTGGTCTCGGTGATGACGTTCATCAGCGGATCCGCCAACGTCCTGCAAGGCATGGTTCACCTGATGCTGTTCGTCGCCTACCTGTTTTTCGTGTTCACCCCGTAAACCGGGGCTCGGCAGGCTGCGAAAGCCTTCAACAAAGCCGTTGTACAATCGGCCACGCCCGAGGCGGGCGGACGCGGCACCAAACAGAGGCAGACAAAAACCTCACCAGCACTATATAATTGGCGAATTTTTTTCCAACCCCAGAAGTATCGACATGACTGATTTATCGCGTTACCGAAACATAGGCATCTTCGCTCACGTCGACGCGGGCAAGACCACCACCACCGAACGGATTTTGAAGCTCACCGGCAAGATCCACAAGATCGGCGAGGTGCACGATGGCGCCGCGACGACCGACTTCATGGAGCAGGAGCAGGAACGCGGTATCACCATTCAGTCCGCGGCGACCACCTGTTTCTGGAAGGATCACCGCTTCAACATCATCGACACCCCCGGACACGTCGACTTCACGATCGAAGTGTACCGCTCGCTGAAGGTCCTCGACGGCGGCATCGGCGTGTTCTGCGGCTCCGGCGGCGTCGAACCCCAGTCGGAAACCAACTGGCGCTACGCCAACGACTCCGAGGTCTCCCGCGTCATCTACGTCAACAAGCTGGATCGGATCGGCGCCGACTTCTTCCGTGTAGTCAAGCAGATCAAGGACGTCCTGGGGGCCTATCCGCTGGTCATGACGCTGCCGATCGGCCGCGAGGAAAGCTTCGTCGGCGTCGTCGACCTCCTGACCCGCAAGGCCTGGATCTGGGACAACTCCGGCGACCCGATGAACTATGAGGTCAAGGACGTGCCCGCCGACATGGCCGACGAAGTCGAGAAATGGCGCGCCGACCTGGTGGAAAAAGTCGTCGAGCAGGACGACGAAGTGATGGAAAAGTACCTGGAAGGCGAAGAACCGGACGTCGACACCCTCAAGCGCCTGATCCGCAAGGGCACCATCAACCTGGATTTCTTCCCCACCTACTGCGGCTCTTCGTTCAAGAACAAGGGCGTGCAACTGGTGCTGGACGCCGTGATCGACTACCTGCCCGATCCGACCGAAGTCAAGCCGCAGCCCGAAGTCGACCTGGAAGGCCAAGAAACCGGCGAATTCGCCATCGTCGATCCGGACCGTCCCCTGCGGGCCCTGGCATTCAAGATCATGGACGACCGTTACGGCGCCCTGACCTTCCTGCGCCTGTATTCGGGCCGGCTGGAAAAAGGCACGACCGTGCTCAATACCTTTACCGGCAAGACCGAGCGCATCGGCCGCATCGTGGAGATGCACGCTAACTCCCGCAACGAGCTGGACTCCGCGCAGGCCGGCGACATCGTGGCCGTGCTGGGCATGAAGAACGTGCAGACCGGTCACACCCTGTGCGATCCGGACAAGCCGGCCACCCTGGAACCGATGGTATTCCCGGATCCCGTCATCTCCATCGCGGTATCACCCAAGGACAAAGCGGGCAACGAGAAGATGGGCGTCGCACTGGGCAAGATGGTGCAGGAAGATCCGTCCTTCCACGTGGAAACCGACCAGGAGTCCGGCGAAACCATCCTCAAGGGCATGGGCGAACTCCACCTCGACATCAAGGTCGACATCCTCAAGCGCACCCACGGAGTGGAGGTGAACGTCGGCAAGCCGCAGGTGGCCTACCGCGAGACCATCACCAAGCGCGTCGAGGACGAGTACGTCCACAAGAAGCAGACCGGCGGCTCCGGCCAGTACGCCAAGATCAACTACATCATCGAGCCCAGCGAACCGGGTATGGGATTCGTGTTCGTGTCGACGGTGACCGGCGGCAACGTGCCGCGCGAGTTCTGGCCGGCGGTCGAAAAAGGCTTCAAAGGCATGCTCGGCAAGGGCGTCCTGGCGGGCTACCCGTGCGTCGACTTCAAGGTCAACCTGACCGACGGCGGCTTCCACGCGGTGGACTCGTCGGCGATCGCCTTCGAAATCGCGGCCCAGGCGGCCTTCCGCCAGTCCGTGCCGAAGGCGGCGCCGCAGCTGCTGGAACCGATCATGAAGGTGGACGTGTTCACGCCGGACGCCCATGTCGGCGACGTGATCGGCGACTTGAACCGCCGCCGCGGCATGATCAAGTCCCAGGAAGCCGGCGTGACCGGCGTGCGCATCAAGGCCGAGGTTCCGCTGTCCGAAATGTTCGGCTACATCGGTGATCTGCGCACCATGACGTCCGGCCGCGGCCAGTTCTCCATGGAGTTCTCGCACTACATGCCGTGCCCGAAGAACGTCGCGGACGAAGTCATCAAGGAAGCCCAGGAGCGTGCGGCCAAGAAATAACGGCCCCGCGCATTCTTGTTTCACCGCGAAAGGCGGCCCCGGGGCCGCCTTTCGCGGTCCCTCTCCGGGATTCCTGGGTGCACTTCGCCCCCAGCGGTTCCCCAACCGCAGTCTTCCCTATCCTTCCGATCACGGCCGTTGTAACTTAATGGCGGCATTTGCTTGCCCACAAATAATTCGAGGGGGATTTCATGAGCAAAAAGAGCATGGCCGACTGGTGGAAAGAGAAACGGGCGACCGACGAAAGGAAAAAGTCCGGACAGGCCGACGTCGAGGACGTCGAGGCACTGTATGACCGGCTCGGCCGGGAACCGGCGGTGGATGCCTCGCTCGAGGTGATCCGCAAGGAAATGGCCGCGGTCTACCGCGACATGCGTGCGGGCCGGATCGACTGCAACGACGGCACCCGCCTGGCCTATGTGCTCGACATGCTGCGCAAGACGCATGAATCCAACGTCGTGAAAAACCGGCTGGGCGCTCTGGAAAAGGCCATGGGCGTGAAATCCGACACCGGTCCGGAATGGCTGGGACTGCCGTTCGGCAATTCCGACTGAAGGCACGGCCGGCAAGCGCGAGCTGCCGCAAATACGGCCCCCATCGACGCGACCGGGCGGCGACGCTCTCTCCCATACCGACTTTTCAAGAACCTGCCACCATGTGCGGCATCGCCGGCCTGTTCAATTGCAATGTCCCCGCCGACAAGATCCTACTCGAAAACGCGGTAGCCAAGCTGGCCCACCGTGGCCCCGACGACCGGGGCGTGTTCCTCGACGGCCGCTTCGGCATGGGACATACCCGCCTCTCGATCATCGACCTGACGGGCGGCCATCAGCCGCTGTTTTCCGAAGACCGCAAGCTGGCGCTGATCGCCAACGGCGAGATCTACAACTTCGTCGAACTGCGCGCCGAACTGGAGGCTCTGGGCCACCGATTCCAGACCCATTCGGATTCGGAGGTGATCCTTCAGGCCTACCTCGCCTTCGGGGAGTGCTTTTTGGAGCGCATCCAGGGCATGTTCGCCTTTGCGCTGTACGACGCCGCCGAAGGACGGCTGATCCTGGCCCGCGACCGTTTAGGGATAAAGCCGCTGTTCCTGGCGCAACTTCCGGACGGCATAGCCTTCGCCTCCGAGCTCAAGGCCCTGCTGCCGCTGCTCGACCGGCCGCCCGAGATCGATCCGGAGGGACTGGCCCAGTATTTCCAGAACCAGTTTTCCACCGGCGACACGACGGTCCTGCAAGGCGTGGAGCGGGTGCTGCCGGGCGAAGCCGTAGTCGTCGAAGCCGGCACAGTGACCCGCCGCTTCCGCTACTGGTCGCCGCTGAGCGTGCGCACGGGAGAGCTGAATTTCGACGAAGCCGCGCAACGCTTCGATGCGCTGATCGAACGGGTGATGGCCGAGCACGTGCGCTCGGACGTGCCGTTCGGGCTGTTCTTGTCCGGCGGCGTCGACTCCTCCCTGCTGCTCGCCCTGCTGACCCGGTATTCCGGCGAGCCCATCCGCACCTTCTCGGTCGGTTTTCCCGGCACCTCGCTGACCGACGAACTGCCACTGGCCGAAGGCCTGGCCAAGCGTTTCGGCAGCCGCCACCGCGAGATCCGTCCCGATCCCAAAGACATCTTCCACAGCCTGCCGTTGACCGTGTGGGCGGCGGACGAACTGATGCGTGACAACGCCAACCTGCCGACCTCGCTGCTGGCCCGAGCCGCGGGCGAAGAACTGAAAGTGGTGTTCTCCGGAGAAGGCGGGGACGAGGTGTTCGCCGGCTACGGGCGCTACCGGGCCTCGACGTTCGAACGGCTGTTCAAGGGACTGCTGGCGCCCGGCTCCGGCGGCTTCCGTACCCGCGGCAGCTTCCGCGGACGTTGGCCGAAGACCCTGTTCGGTCCCGCACTGCTGGCTGCCTCGCAACACGCCCGGCGCCCGGTGCTGGAGTCCTGGCGGGAGACACCGCGCCAATGGAGCGATCTGCAGCGGATGCAGTACGTCGACCTCCGCCACGCATTGCCCGACAACCTGCTGGTCAAAGCCGACCGCATGCTGATGGCCTGGGGCGTGGAGGGACGGGTGCCGTTCCTGGACCACCGTGTCGTCGAATTCGGCCTGAGCCTACCCGACCGGCTCAAGGTCGAGGGACGCCAGGGCAAGCTGTTCCTCAAGCGCTGGGGCGAGCGGCTGGTGCCTGCGGATCAGCTCTACGCCAAAAAGAGGGGCTTCCACGTCCCCCTCGGCGAATGGCTGGACGAGCCTTTCCTCAAACGGCTGAACCAAATCCTGCCGGACCACCCGGCACTCGCGCCTTGGCTCAAACCCGACGGCATCCGCACGCTGATCGCCGGCTGCCGCGACGAGCGCCAGGGCAGCACCATGCTCTGGACGGTGATCCAGTTCGCGATCTGGCACCGGCTGTTCATTTCGGGCAAAGGAGAGCGGCCGGCGGCCCTGGCCGATCCCTTGGACATCCTGCAGAGCTGAACCCATGAGCGTTTCCGAACTGTCCATTCCTCGCCGCCTGGCCATCTTCGCCTCCTTCTCCGGCCAGGGCGGCGTGGAGAAGATGATCGCGAACCTGGCCGCCGGGTTCCTCGACGCCGGTGTCGCCGTGGATCTGGTGCTGGCGCGCGCCCAGGGGGAGCACCTGGATGCGATCCCTGCCGGCGTGCGCATCATCAAGCTGAACGTCCGCCACACTTTCACCGCCCTGCCGGGCCTGGCCCGCTACCTCCGCGAAGAGAAACCGGACGCCATCCTCGCCGCCAAGGACCGCGCCATCCGGGTGGCCCTGCTCGCCCGCCGGCTGGCCGGCTCAAATGCGCGACTGGTGGGACGGCTGGGCACGACGGTCTCGGCCGCCCTCCAAGGTAAGGGCCGGCTGAGGGAACTGGCCTGGTTCAGCGGCATGCGGCTGTTTTATCCCCACATGGACGCGATCGTCGCGGTCTCCCAGGGCGTGAAAGACGACATCCTCGCCATCACCGGCCTGCCCTCCGAACGGGTCCGGGTCATCCGCAATCCCGTCATCACCCCGGAACTGGAACGGCAGGCCGTCCTCCCTTGCGAACACCCCTGGCTGAACGATCCGGCCGTCCCCGCGATCGTCGGCATGGGGCGACTGACCCGTCAGAAAGGATTTCCCGATCTCATCGCCGCCTTCGCCCGGCTCCGCCGGGACCGTGTCTGCCGCCTCGTCATCGTCGGCGAGGGCGGAGACCGGGAAAAACTGGAGCGGCTGGCGGAGGAACTCGGCGTGAGCGGAGACGTAGGCTTCACCGGCTTCCTGGCAAACCCCCATGCCCTGATCGCGCGCTGCAGCCTGTTCGTGCTGTCCTCGCTGTGGGAGGGTTCGCCGAACGCCCTGACCGAAGCGATGGCGCTGGGCCGGCCGGTCGTCTCGACCGACTGCCCCAGCGGCCCGGCGGAATTGCTGGACGGCGGCAGATACGGGCCACTGGTGCCGGTCGGCGATGTCGAAGCGCTGGCCGCGGCCATGGCGCATGCGCTGGATCACCCGCTGCCGCCGCAGACGCTACGGGCAGCCGTATCCGAATACACGGCGGCGATCAGCGCGCAGAGATACCTGGAAGCGCTGGGCCTTATGCGTTGACACAGGCCGCCAGACCGCTCTCCAGATCGGGATAGAGCAGCTTGGGTTGCAACTCCCTCGTCATCCGGCCGGTGTCGAGCCGCTTGGACTCTTCGAGAAACGACAGCATGGCCGGGGTCAGGACGCGCCTGGCCTCCTCCAGGGAAATCGCGGGCGGCCGCGGCAAGCCGAAGCGGTCGGCGACCCGATAGAAATAATCGGTCATGGTGGTAGGGTGGCCATCACTGACGTTGTACACGCCCTCGGCTGCAGGCCGCTCGGCCGCGGCGAAACACACATTGGCCAGATCGTCGGCATGGATGCGGTTGGAATAGGGACTCTCCTCCTCGCGTACGACCGGGACGCCCGCGCGTATGCGCTCCAGCGGCAAACGCCCCGGCCCGTAGATGCCCGGCACCCGCAGGATCACCGCAGTGATGCCGTGCCGGAGGCCCCAGGTTCCAAGATACTGTTCCGCCGCCCAGCGCCGCCGGGAGCGCTCGGTTCGGGGATTGGGAGCCCGGTTCTCGCTCACCCAGTCCCCGCCGCAGTCGCCATAGACGCCGCTGGTGCTGATGTAAACCACCTTCTTGGGCAGACTCCCTTCCGGCAGGCTTTCGAGCAAAGCCGCCAGCCGCGGATCGCCTGTGCCGGAAGTCGGCGGCGGGGCGAGATGATACAGCGTGATCCAGCCACCCTTCAGACCGGCCAGGGAATCGGGCTTGTCCAGATCGCCGGCTATTGCGCCGATACCCTGCGCCGCCAGCCGCGCCGCCGTCTCCGGCGAACGGGCCATACCGAGTACCCGTTGACCTGCAGCCAGTTCCAGCCGGGCCACCCGGCTGCCGATGTCGCCGCAGCCGACGATCAGGACCGTTCGCGTCAAGGCGTTCAGATCTTGAGCACGGTGTCGCGGTAATACCGTAGTTCCGCGATGGACTCGCGGATGTCGTCCAACGCCCGATGGGTGCTCTGCTTCTGCAGGCCCTCCTTCAGCGCCGGCGCCCAGCGCTCAGCCAGGATCTTCAGCGTCGACACGTCAAGGTTGCGGTAGTGGAAATAGGCCTCCAGCCTGGGCATGCAGCGCGCGAGGAAGCGGCGGTCCTGGCAGATGCTGTTGCCGCAGATCGGGGATTCGTTCGGCGGCACCCATTCGCCGACGAAACCGAGCGTCAGCCGCTCGGCCTCGGCTTCGTCGACCGTGCTCCGCCGCACCCGCTCGATCAGCCCGGATTCGCCGTGCTGCTTGCGATTCCAGTCGTCCATGCGATCCAGCACCGATTCCGGCTGGTGGATCGCCAGCACCGGGCCTTCGGCGAGCACGTTGAGCTGGCTGTCGGTGATGATGGCGGCGATCTCGATGATGGCGTCGTTCTGGGTATCCAGCCCGGTCATCTCCAGATCGATCCAGATGAGATTTTGTGCGTCCTGAGCCATACCGGTCCTTCTAAATGTCTGACTGTCCAAACTTGTCAGGGATTTTATCAAAGGCTACCCTCTAGCGCCGATTGACGAAACCGATACCCAATAACACCGCATGAATACCTTCACCACCCTGTTCCTGGCGGCCCTGGCCGTCTCCTCCGGCATCGAATACTGGCTGGCCCGGCGCCAGGCCAGCCATGTGCGCCTGCACCGCGACCGTGTGCCGGAAGCGTTCCGGGACAGCGTGTCGCTGGAGGACCACCGGAAGGCGGCGGACTACACCCTGGCCAAGGGCAGCCTGGGTGACGTGGGGCGGATCGTCGGCATCGTGATCCTGCTGGGATTCACCCTGGGAGGCGGGATCGACGCCATCGCCCAGCTCTGGAGCGGTTTCGAGCTCTCACCGATCGCCACCGGCGTCGGCGTTGTGCTGACGACACTGCTAGTTTCGCAATTCCTGGAGCTGCCGCTGAGCCTCTACCAGACCTTCCGGGTCGAGGAGCGCTTCGGCTTCAACCGCACCACGCCGCGCCAGTTCGCTATCGACTTGGGGCTACAGACCGCGCTTTCCGTCGTCATCGGCGGCCCCTTGCTGGCGCTGATCCTGTGGGTGATGGACAGCTCGGGCGCGCAGTGGTGGATCCTCGCCTGGGCCATCCTGATGGCGTTCTCGATCCTGATGAGCTGGGCCTTCCCGACCTTCATCGCCCCCTTGTTCAACAAGTTCACCCCACTCGCGGACACGACACTCAAGGCGCGCATCGAGGCCCTGCTCGAACGCTGCGGCTTCCACGCACAAGGCATCTTCGTCATGGACGGTTCCAAGCGCTCCGGCCACGGCAACGCGTATTTCACCGGCATCGGCAACAACAAGCGCATCGTGTTCTTCGACACCCTGGTCGACTCGCTCAACCATGACGAGATCGAAGCCGTCCTCGCCCACGAACTCGGCCACTTCAAGCGCCGCCACGTGCTGAAGATGCTGGCCGGCACGTCGCTGGTGACATTGGCGGGCTTCGGCCTGCTCGGCTGGCTGAGTGGCGAGGGCTGGTTCTATCAAGGCCTCGGCGTCAGCGAGCAATCCAATGCCATCGCTTTGCTGCTGTTCATGCTGGTATCGCCGGTGTTCTCGGTCTTCCTTCAGCCGATCATGGCCTATGTGCAGCGGCGCTACGAATTCGAGGCCGACGATTTCGCCGCCGGCCATACCCGCGCCCGCTATCTCGTCAACGCCCTGGTGAAACTCTACCGCGAGAACGCCAGCACCCTCACACCGGACCCGCTGTACGCCGCTTTCCACTACAGCCACCCGCCCGCCGCGATACGCATCGACCACCTGGCCGCGAAAATCTAGTGGCGGCCCCTTCCGTCATGGAGAAAGTCCGGGAGGGGCGGGTGGTCTGCCATCTCGGCAAGGGGCTGGCGGTGGAGGACGGAAACGGCCATATCGTGTTGTGCCACACCCGGCGCCGGCTGGGCGACGCCGCCGTCGGCGATCATGTGCTCTGGGAACCCTGTGAAGGCGAGCAAGGCCGGGTGCTGGAAATCCTGCCGCGCCGTTCGAGCCTGGTGAGGCCCGCTTACGGCGGGCGCGTGCGCATCGTTGCGGCCAACCTGGACCGGGTCTGCGTGGTCCTGGCGCCGGAACCCGAACCGGACTGGCTGCTCGCCGACCAGATTCTGGCGGTGTGCGAGCGCCGGAGCATCGGGGCGCTCCTCGTCCTCAACAAGACCGATCTGCCGGGCGCGCCAGCGCTGGACGAGGCCTTGCGCGATTATGAGTCCGCCGGCTACGACGTGTTCCGTATCAGCACACGGGCCGGAGCAGGACTGGATACCCTGAAACAGGTCCTGCACACCGGCTGCAGCATGCTGAGCGGCCAGTCCGGCGTCGGAAAATCTTCGCTGACCAACGCACTGCTGCCGGACCGGAATTTGCGGGTCGGCGAACTCTCCGCCCACAGCGGGCTGGGCCGCCATACCACCACCTCGGCGACGCTCTACCATTTGCCCGAGGGGGGAGAACTGATCGACAGTCCAGGCGTCGCCGTGTTCGGCCTGGCCGAGATGGCGCCTGCGGAGCTCGCGCAGGCTTACCGCGATTTCCGGCCCTATCTGGGCAAATGCCGCTTCAACGACTGCCGCCATGTCAAGGACAAGGGATGTGCGGTGCGCGAAGCCGTTGAAGCCGGAACGCTCTCGTCGGCCCGCTACGAACGCTACCTCAAGCTGCTGGATCGGCTCGGTTCGGCCGTGGAGTTCAGCGGCGGCTGAGACTCATGGCCGGGAATAAAGGACATTGCAGGCCGTCTGGATCTGCTGGGCGGCAAATGCGCTGGACACATCTTCCCCGTATTTCAGGATGCATCCGGTCGGTGTCCCGTCCAGCGGCTCATCCACGGAAAGGCTCTCGGGAAAATCGGCGAGGCAGATTTTCATGATTTCCTGAGCCACCTGGTCGTTTTTCACATCCTCCATGCCGTAAAGAATGCACTCCCAATAGCTCGACGGCCCGGTTAGCCCCGCCACGGCCGACGCCGGGCCAAGCAACAGCAGTGCAAGCAGCGGCGGGATTCTGGGTAACACGGGCGGGCATTCCGTCATCATGAAAAAGAGCAAGGATGATAACATTCCCAATCAAGCGGGAACGCGGCGGGTAACCGCCGGCCTCCTGGACGGACTTTGATTTCAACACCGGACCACTCCCCATGACGCATCCGACGCCAGAACTCGTTTCCATCGTCCACGACAAGGTTCCCAACCGGATTCGCTTCCGGGTGCCGCTCATCCGGTACCGGCAGACCTACGCCGAAATCCTCAAGCAGTCGATCCTCAGGGACGCGGCTGGCAAGGGCATTTATCACGCCGAGCCCAACATCACGACCGGGACTCTGCTCGTCAAGTATCATCCGGCCATTCACGACGAAACCCAAGTGGTGGAACTGGTGCGCTCGACCGTGGAAAACCTCTCGACGGGAAGCATAGAAATCTCGGCCAAGCACAAGAATCCTCGCATCGGCAAGATGAGGCCGGGGGCATTCTTCACCCGGGAACTGGTCGTGAGTATCGTCGGCAACGTGGTGGCCGGCCTCATTCTCGCCATCGTCGCCACCCGCTGACGGGATGGTTCATCGGCGCAGGAGGCGCTTCACGGCCTGCCGCCAACGCAGGGGCAGAAAATGGGTAAAAACCCGGCGCAGATAAGCAGCCATCAGCAGAGGATCGCTCCAGGGCGCATCGCTCCAACACCGCAAGAAACTGTTGAGTTCGCGTTCGCTGACGGCACGGTAAAGGCTTTGCGGGAACAGGTGGATCACAGCGCCGCACGCCTCCGGGAGACGCTCCCGACACCCGGCTCCGCACGTGCCTTCGAGCATGGCGCGGAAGCTGCCCGCGAAGCTGACCCTTGAATGCGCGTCGAGGTGGTAGGTCGGCGTGGGCCTGGGGTTGAATTCGATCAGATACACACGGTCCCGTTCTGCATCATGCATCCAGTCCACTCCCGCGAAACCGTGGAATCCGCTCAGGGCCCCTACGCCGGTGAGCATCAGCCCGATATCCCGGTGGGACATCGCCTCGCGGGCGCAGGAAGACGCCAGCGGCGTCGGCCAGCACAGCCGGGAATTCCAGGACTGCCAGCACACCGGCGCGCCACGGTCGAACAGCACGTCGGAGGAACCGACCCGGCCGTCGACAAACTGCTGCACGAGCATCACGCCATTGCCTTCATACAGCAGTTCGAAGGCAGCCTTCAGTTCAGCCTCGTCCGCCACTTTGCGTACGCCAGAACCGCTGCAACCGTACGGACTCTTGAGCATGACGGGATAGCCCATGGCCCGCACCGCAGCCTCGACTTCGGCAAAACCGGTGCAGATTTCGGATTTCGGAATGGTTAATCCCGCCGCGCCTGCCGCCTGCTGGAAAGCCGATTTCGACAGGATCACCTCGACGGCGTCGCCGCGGTGGTCGACCGGAAACCAGCCGTCCAGCCATGCCTCGCCACGATGCCGGGCAACCGCCGTGAGGGTAGGTTCGTCGCCGATGATGATGTGGTGGAAATCTGATTTCCGTTCGGCCAGAAACGCCTCGAGCTGGCCGGCCAACGTTTCCGGCTCCACCGCCGTGGCGACGTGGCTGGCGACGTAACGCGACCGCGCTACCGCCAGTCCCGGCGGCGCCAACAGCGTCACCCGGCAGCCGGCATCGTGCAGAAGACGCGGAAACCGGGCGATGCCGACCGCATCGATGCCAACGACCAGCAGAACTTCGAAACCCATCTGGCCTCCTTGCAGCCGATCGCTTCATCCCGCGCCGGTGCCTTCGAAGCGGGTCACTCCTGGTCGGGCTTGATATACACATCAGCGCTCCTGCGCATCTCCGCCACGAACGCGGCGAATTCCTTCTGGCCGGCGCCCCGTGCCAAAGACTGGCGCACGGTCTCCATGCCCTTTTCGGCTTCCGGAGACGCCTCTCCTTCCTTGACCGCCGCGATGCGGAGAATCGCCTGGTCTCCGTTTTCGAGCGCCACCAGGGTCGGATGGTTCAACTCCCGCGTCCCGAACGCTGCATTGACAATGGGAACCGCCACCGCGGAGGCATCGCGCCTGACCGTGAGCGGTCCGATGACTTTCCAGTTGCGGGCCTTCGCCACTTCCCCCAGGGTCTTGCCCGCCCCAATCTCTTTCAGCGCCGCTTCCGCAGTGCCCTGTGTGTTCTGCCTGGCCGCCTGGTCACGCAGTTGGGTGACGATCCGGCCGCGCACTTCGGCGAGTGGCTTGGCTTCGGCCGGACGATGCTCCTTCAACCTGAGCACGACGACCTTGTCCGCGCCGATCTCGACGACATCGCTGTTCTTGCCGCCCAGGACCTCCTCGCTGAAAGCCGCCTTGCGCACTCCTTCCTCCGCGAAAACTCCCTCTCCGTTCTCGCGGGTGAACGGCCCGCTCTCCGCGACCTTCAACCCCAGCGCCTGAGCCGCCGGCTCCAGCGTGTCGGGGTGCTCGAATGTGGACTCGGTGAGTTTCTGTCCCAGATCGTAGAACCGGTTCTCCGCCGCATTCCTGCGAAAGCCTGCGGCCACTTCGTCCTTCACCTGGTCGTACGGCTTGGTCGTCGCGGGCGCCAGTTCCGTCACCTTGATCAAGTGGTATCCGAAGGACGTCCTGACCGGTTCGGAAACCGCCCCCTGAGATAGCGCCAATGCCGCTTTCTCGAAATTCGGCTCCATGGCCCCCTTGGTGACCACGCCGAGGTCGCCGCCCTTCTCGGCCGAGACCCGATCGTCGGAGGTTTCCTTCGCAACCTTGGCGAAATCCTCCCCTTTGAGCAGACGGTCCCGGGTCTGGCTGATCTTCGCCAGCGCGGCAGCCTCCTCTTCGGGCTTGGCGGAATCCGCGGCGACGAGGATATGGCTCACTTTCCGCCGCTCTTCCGTGGTGAAACCGGCCTTTTGTTCCTCGTAGAAATTCCTGAGTTCCTCCTCGGTAGGCTTCACCTCCTTCGCCACGTCGTCGAGGCTCAGGGAGAGGTAATTTACGGTCACGGTTTCAGGAGACTGGAATTCGTCCTGGTGCGAACGGTAATACTCGTCGATCAATGACTCGGCCACGTCTTCATCGGCCTTCATCAGCGGCACGGTCGCAAACTCGATTTCCCGCTCCTGGTTCTTCAGGCGGAAAAAGGCGCTCGCCTGCTGCCTGGTGGCAAACGCGGTATCGGTAATGCCCCGCTGAAACTGCTCCATCAAAAGGGCGCGCTTGACCTGCTCGACGAAAACCGGCGAACTCATGCCTTGTGCCGAAAGCATGACGTTGTACTTGTCCTTGTCGAATTTGCCGTCGGTCTGGAAATACGGCAACGTCTGGATGAAAGCGCGCACCGCGGAATCGGGGACGGCCAGCCCTTCGCCTGCCGCGGCCTGGAAAATCAGCTCATCCCGGACCAGGCGCTCGAGCGCCTGACGTTTCAGCTGTTTTTCGTCTATATCCCCCAGACCGACCAGGTTGGCCAGATCCTGCTGATAAGCCTGGACCAGGTCGCGTTCGAAGAAATCCCGGTCGCCGACGACCGCTACGGGCGTCTCCTTGCCCGAATCGAAATAGTTGTTGATCCCCCAAAAGGCAAAAGGAATACCCACCAGAATCAACATCGCCCAGGCAAAAATACCCTGTGCTTTATCACGAATGGCCTGCAGCATATATCGGTACCGGAATGACTATCGTTGATTGATACGACAAACTAGAGCCAAAAAAAAACCCCGGCGAATGCCTGGGGTTTCGATATGGCGGAGCGGACGGGGCTCGAACCCGCGACCCCCGGCGTGACAGGCCGGTATTCTGACCAACTGAACTACCGCTCCAATGATCTGATTCCCTTGGTGGGTGCTGTAGGGATCGAACCTACGACCCTCGCCTTGTAAGGGCGATGCTCTCCCAGCTGAGCTAAGCACCCCAAGTGGAGAAAAACTAGTTTACAGCATCTTTGAGCGCTTTGCCACACTTGAACGACGGAATTTTTGCAGCCTTGATGGTGATGCTACCGCCCGTCTGCGGATTGCGCCCCTGGCGCTCCGCGCGTTCCTTGACTGCGAACGAGCCGAACCCGACCAGCGAGACCGTATCACCGTTCTTCAGCGCACCGGTGATCGCGTCGATCACGGCATCCAGAGCGCGACCCGCATCGGCCTTCGTGAGATTGGCCGAATCGGCGATAGCTTCAATCAGTTCCGCTTTATTCATTTCTTTCCCCTATTTGAGTTGACTGTACCGCTGCATCGAAAAGCCGGGCCGTGAATCCAGTGGAACTGGCGTTCCCCCTAGCTGCCGCACTTTAGCAGCGCCAAAAAAGCCATGTCAAGGCGCGCAAGCCCCGGAATTCCTCGTCATCCGGCCTTTCAATGGGCGGTCAGGCCACCGGCCGCTCCCACCGCTTTCGGAGCACACTCCTCGGCGGGGGGAACCGCCCGTTCGGACGGCTCCGGCAGACGCTGCAAGGCTACGGCCAGCACTTCGTCGATCCACCGGACAGTCCGGACGTCCAGATCCTGTTTGATGTTCCGGGGGATATCGGCCAAATCCTTTTCATTTTCCTTGGGAATCAGGACCGTAGTGATACCGCCACGGTGTGCCGCCAACAGCTTTTCCTTCAGTCCGCCAATGGGCAGCACTTCGCCGCGCAAAGTAATCTCGCCGGTCATGGCCACGTCCGAGCGAACCGGAATGCCCGTGAGGGACGAGACAAGCGCGGTACACATGCCGATGCCCGCGCTCGGACCGTCCTTGGGCGTCGCGCCTTCAGGCACGTGGATGTGGACGTCGTGTTTCTGGTAAAACGCAGGATCGATGCCGAGCCCCTCGGCGCGGCTGCGGACTACGGTCACCGCGGTCTGAATCGATTCCTGCATGACTTCGCCGAGCTTGCCGGTATAGGTCTGCTTGCCGGTGCCGGGCATGACCACCGCCTCGATGGTCAGCAGTTCCCCGCCCACTTCCGTCCAGGCCAGCCCCGTGACCTGACCGATCTGGTCGCTCTCTTCGGCGCGCCCGAAGCGGAAACGCTGCACGCCCAAATAGTCGTCGAGATTGCGCGGGGTCACCGACACCTTCTTGTGACTGGGCTTGAGCAGCAGGTTCTTGACCACCTTCCGGCAGATCTTGGCAATTTCCCGCTCCAGGCTGCGAACCCCGGCCTCGCGGGTGTAGTGCCGGATGATGTCGCGGACGGCCGCCTCGCTGATATGCACCTCGGTTTCCTTCAAGCCGCAGTTCTTCATCTGCTTGGGCACCAGATAGCGCATCGCGATGTTGACCTTCTCGTCCTCGGTATAGCCGGGGAGGCGGATGATTTCCATGCGGTCGAGCAGCGCAGGCGGAATGTTCAGCGTATTCGCTGTCGCCACGAACATGACCTCGGACAGATCGAAGTCCACCTCCAGGTAATGATCGGCAAAGGTATGGTTCTGTTCCGGATCCAGCACCTCCAGCAGGGCGGATGCCGGATCGCCGCGGAAGTCCATGGCCATCTTGTCGATCTCGTCCAGCATGAACATCGGATTCCGCGTCTTCACCTTGGACAGATTCTGCAGGATCTTGCCCGGCATCGAGCCGATATAGGTCCGCCGATGACCGCGGATCTCCGCCTCGTCGCGGACGCCACCCAAGGCCATGCGGACATATTTGCGATTGGTGGCGCGGGCGATGGATTGCCCCAGGGAGGTCTTGCCGACACCGGGCGGCCCCACCAGACAGAGAATCGGTCCCTTGATCTTCTTGACGCGCTGCTGTACCGCCAGATATTCCAGGATGCGCTCCTTGACCTTCTCGAGCCCGTAGTGCTCGGCTTCGAGAATTTCCTCGGCCTGCTGCAGATCGTGGCTCACCTTGGTGCGCTTCTTCCACGGCAGATTAACGATCCAGTCGATGTAGTTGCGGACCACCGTGGCCTCGGCGGACATCGGGGACATCAGCTTCAGCTTGTTGAGTTCGGTTTCCGCCTTGGTACGCGCCGCCTGGGGCATGCCGGCCTTTTCGATCTTGCGTCCCAGTTCCTCGAATTCGTTGGGCACCTCCTCCATCTCGCCCAACTCTTTCTGAATGGCTTTCATCTGCTCATTCAGATAGTACTCGCGCTGGTTCTTTTCCATCTGCTGCTTGACGCGACCGCGCACACGCCGTTCCATCTCCAGCATGTCGACCTCGCCTTCCATCAGCGTGATCAGCTTTTCCAGCCGGGCCGAGATGGCGCTGTTCTCCAGGACCGCCTGTTTGTCCTCGATCTTGACGGTCATGTGAGCGGCGATGGTATCCGCCAGCCGCGCCGGATCGTCGATCCCCGAGAGCGAGTTGAGAACTTCGGGGGGGATGCGTTTGTTGAGCTTGACGTACTGGTCGAAGGTATTGGTTGCGGTGCGCATCAGTACGTCCAGCTCCCGCTCATCGATGCCTGGGACATCCCGAAGTTCGGAAACGCTGGCACTGTAATACTTGTCTACGAGGCAGATGTCCTCCACCCGGCAGCGTTGCGCCCCTTCCACCAGCACCTTCACGGTGCCGTCCGGCAGTTTCAGCAATTGCAGGATGTTGGAGAGCGTGCCCACCCGGTACAGATCCTCGAACCCGGGGTCGTCGACTTCCGCGTCCTTCTGCGCCAGCAGCAGGACCTGTTTGCTGTCCCGCATGGCGCTATCCAGCGCGAAAATCGATTTTTCACGCCCGACGAACAACGGGATGACCATGTGCGGATAGACCACCACGTCGCGCAACGGCAGAACCGGAACCCACCGCTCGCCGCTCAAATCATGTTCGACGCCTGAATTTTCCATCGGAACACCCTCTCGATTGTCTTAAGCCACGTCAGTGAGTTGAGGGCGCAGCGCGAGATTACAAGCGTCGTTCATGACAAAATGCGCACGCGCCGGAGGGGGAACCCAGGGGCGATCCCCCCGCAGCGGCCACTCAATCCGCTGCCGCCTGCTTTTCCAGGCTGTTGTCATAAATCATCAGGGGCTCGCTTTCGCCGTTGATGACCTTTTCATCGACCACCACCTTGGAAATCTGGTCCGAGGAAGGCAGCTCGTACATCGTGTCCAGCAGCGTATGCTCCAGTATGGTCCGCAGGCCCCGCGCTCCGGTCTTGCGCGCCATGGCCTTGCGGGCGATGGCGCCCAGTGCGTCTTCGCGGATTTCCAGTTCGCAGGACTCCATCTCGAACAGCCGCCTGTACTGTTTGACCAGGGCATTCTTGGGCTCGGTCAGGATGCGTACCAGGGCCGGCTCGTCCAGCTCTTCGAGTGTCGCCACCACCGGCAGGCGGCCCACGAATTCCGGAATCAGTCCATAGCGGATCAGGTCTTCGGCCTCGACGTCGGCCAGCACCTCGCCGACATTGCGGCGGTCATCCTTACTCTTGACGTCCGCCGCGAAACCGATGCCGCCCTGCTCGGAACGCGAGCGGATAATTTTCTCCAGGCCGGCGAAAGCACCGCCACAGATGAACAGGATATTGGCGGTATTGACCTGCAGAAACTCCTGCTGCGGATGCTTGCGTCCGCCCTGCGGCGGCACGGAAGCCACGGTGCCTTCGATCAGCTTGAGCAATGCCTGCTGCACACCTTCGCCGGAGACGTCGCGGGTGATCGAGGGGTTGTCGGCCTTGCGCGAAATCTTGTCGATTTCATCGATGTAGACGATGCCCTGCTCCGCTTTCTCAACGTCGTAGTCGCACTTCTGCAGGATTTTCTGGATGATGTTCTCCACGTCCTCGCCGACATAGCCCGCCTCGGTCAGCGTGGTCGCGTCGGCGATGGTGAAGGGAACGTCGAGCAGGCGCGCGAGCGTTTCCGCCAGCAAAGTCTTGCCCGAACCGGTCGGCCCGATCAGCAGGATGTTGCTCTTGGCCAGCTCGACTTCGTTCTTCTTGCCGTGGGTCTGGGCGCGCAGCCGCTTGTAATGGTTGTAGACGGCGACCGAAAGAATGCGCTTGGCCTTCTCCTGGCCGATTACGTATTCGTCCAGTACGTTCTTGATCTCTTTCGGTTTGGGCAGCTTGTCGGCGCCCGTGGAAGCGCTCTCCTGCAATTCCTCGCGGATGATGTCGTTGCACAGCTCGACGCATTCGTCGCAGACAAACACCGCCGGCCCCGCAATCAGCTTGCGGACCTCGTGCTGGCTTTTCCCGCAGAATGAGCAATACAGGAGCTTGCCGCCGCTGTCTTTGCCGTGTTTATCCTCGCTCATCGCTTTACCTCTTGGTTTTCCGCAGCGAAGTCCGCCCATTTGACGGACCCGCGGCTGCAGCCGGTACCCCTCTTAGGGCCCAAATCTATCCGACATTCACGCCGCTGTCACGGCTCGGTGGGTCAACACCTTGTCGATCAATCCGTAACTCACCGCATCGTCTCCGCCCATGAAGTTGTCGCGATCGGTATCGATCTGGATTTTCTCGATGGGTTGGCCGGTGTGATGCGCGAGAATCTTGTTGAGGCGGTCACGGACCGCCAGTATCTCCCGCGCATGGATGTCGATGTCGGAAGCCTGCCCTTGGAATCCGCCCAGCGGCTGATGGATCATCATCCGCGAATGCGGCAGACAGTAACGCTTGCCGGCGGCGCCGCCGGCCAGCAGCAGCGCACCCATGCTGGCGGCCTGGCCGACGCACAGGGTGCTGACGTCCGGCTTGATGAACTGCATGGTGTCGTAGATGGCCAAGCCCGCCGTGACCACGCCGCCCGGGGAGTTGATGTAGAGATGGATATCCTTGTCGGGATTCTCGGACTCCAGGAACAGCAATTGGGCCATGACCAGATTGGCCATGTAATCCTCGACCGGACCCACGAGAAAGATCACGCGTTCCTTGAGCAGGCGGGAGTAGATGTCGAAGGCCCGCTCCCCCCGCGCCGATTGCTCGATCACGATGGGCACCAGCCCGCCCGCTGCAGTTTCCGCCTGTTTCAGGCCCATGTCGCCAAACATCGTCGGCCGCCTCACGTTTGGGGTTGCTGCTCAGCGGTGCCGGCCGGCGCCATGAGCTTTGCGAAGTCCACGCCCTGGTCCTTCACTGCCGCCTTGGACAGGATCAGATCGACGACCTGATCCTCCAGCACCAGGTTCTCGATCTCGCGCAGGTTGTTCTTGTCGGAATAGTACCAATTGACGACCTGCTCGGGATTTTCGTAGCTCTGGGCCTGTTCCTCGATGGAGGAGCGCACACGCTTGCGATCCACGCTGAGCTTGTTTTCGTCGATCAGCTTGCTCAGGATCAGACCCAAAGCCACGCGCCGCTTCGCCAGCGGGGTGTAGCGCTCCTTCAGCGCTTCCAGTTCGACGCCCGGATTCCCCTGCTCAGCCGCCTTGTGATACGGCTGCAGCAGCTCGTTGAGTTCGTCCGCCACGAGAACTTCGGGCAAGGTGAAGGAATTGGCCGCCAGTAAAGCGTCCAGGACGGCCGATTTGGTGCGGACCTTGAGTGCGCGCCGCATTTCGCGCTCCATGTTTCCCCGGACGTCGGCCTTGAACGCCTCGACATCGCCATCCACGCCGAAAGCCTTGACGAAGTTGGCATCGACTTCCGGCAGCACACTCTCGCTGATCTCGACGACTTCGACATCGAATGAGGCCGTCTTGCCGGCCAGTTTCTCGTTGTCGTACTCCGCCGGGAAGTCGAGATCGAAGCTCATCCGCGCGCCACGTTCCGCCCCGACCAGCTTATCCTCGAAGCCCGGAATCAATTGCCCCGAACCCAGCACGACGCGGAAATTTTCGACCCGGCCGTCGGTGAAGCTGTCGTCGGCCAGCTTTCCTTCGAAATGAATCACCACCTGGTCGTTCAAGGCCGCCGGACGCTCGACGGCACCCCAGGTCCGGCGCTGTTCCCGCAGCCGCTGGACCATCGCTTCGAGATCGCCGTCGGTCACTTCGCAGGTGAAACGGGGGCACTGCAGACTTTCCAGAGGCGCCAGTCCGAACTCCGGCAGGACTTCGAAATCCGCGATGTAGGAAAGGCCTTCGCCTTCCCCGATGGCCGTCGCCGTGATCCGCGGCATGCCGGCCGGTTTCAGGTTTTCGTCGTTCACGGCCTGATGGAAACTGGACTGGATCATCTCCGACAGCACCTCCTCCCGCACCTGCGCGCCATAGCGCTTGCGGACGAGGCTGGCGGGCGCCTTGCCGGGCCGGAAGCCGTCCAGCCTGACCTCGCGGGTCAGCGACTTCAGGCGTGATTCGACCTTTTCCCGAATCTTCTCTTCGGGCACGTTCACGGTCATTTTCCGGTCCAACTCGGAGACGGCTTCAACGGACACTTGCATACTCAAAATACCTCGGGTTCAACTTGGGCCTGGGTGCGTTCAATCAGGGATGTGCCGGCAACGCCTCACCGCGCAAACGCGGATGGCGGGCAGGCAAACTAAGGGTGGTGCGAATGGAGAGACTCGAACTCTCAAGGGTTTCCCCACTGGAACCTAAATCCAGCGCGTCTACCAGTTTCGCCACATTCGCAATGAGTTCACGGTTCAATTATACTCGCGGCGTCTGGCAAGACGGGCGCCAGGGAAGCGCGGAAATGGCAGACGATTGGGCCGGTTTCGGCAAAAAATCACGCCGTATTATAGGGATTTCAACAAATTTTCACATCCTCCCCGATGCGCCTCCGTTCCGTTCTCGCCGCCGCGCTTGCTCCTTTCGTTTGTCTCGCCCTCGCCCTGATCCTCGTCGCCGCCCTCAGCTATCCGCTGGCCCGGCTGAGCGGCGGCGCGCTCGGCATTACCACGGTCCTTAGTCGCGGTACGCTGCTGCTGGTCTTCGCCGGCCTCATCCTGGGCGCACGGCGGCTGGGGATCGGCTGGCGCTCGGTAGGTTTTCCCGCCGGTTACGCCCTATTCGTCCGCCAGATCGGCATCGGGCTCGGCTTGGGCCTGTTGATGCTGGGTCTGCACGTCGCCGTGATCATGGCGCTCGACATCCGCGTCTTCAGCGAAGTCCAGGCGGCCCGCCACCCTTCCGTTCCGATACTGCTGCTGAAGCACATCGGCGTCGCACTGCTGCTGGCCACCAGCGAAGAACTGCTGTTTCGGGGTTTGACCTTCGCGATACTGGCAAAGTTCGTAAGACCCGCCTACGTCATCGGCGTCACGTCCTTCTATTACGTGCTGCCGCATTTCCTCCGCAGCCGGCTGAAATTGGGCGAGAACGAATTGAACTGGGACAGCGGCTTCACGGTACTGGCCGACGCGGTGGGCAACGGCATCGCAGAAACCGACTTCAGCTCCTTTCTGGCGCTGCTCTGCGCCGGCGTGTTCCTGGGCTGTGTGCGTGCGCGGACTGCACAGGGCCTCGGCTATTGCATCGGCATCCACGCCGGCTGGGTCTTCGTCATCAAGACCTGCAAGTCTTTCACCTACGACGGCAACGCCGGACCGTTCGGCGTACTGGTGGGTTCCTACGACTCCATCATCGGCTATCTCTCCGCCGGCTGGATCAGCGCCTGCGCGCTGCTGTTCCTGTTCGCCACCCGCTCAGGAGCCGCTGCCCGATGACGAGCGGCGGCGAAGGCGTCACCAAATACAGGCTGATTTTCACACCCGCCCCCCCGCCCTCGGCGGACCAAATCCAGGAGCTGAACGCCTGGCGCAGCATCATCCGGATGCTGGGTCTGACCGGGCTCGATCCCGCACGCTACGGCGGCCTTGACTATGGCAACGTCAGCCTACGGCTGCCCGGCGGCAGCATCCGCTTCCTGATCAGCGGGACCCAAACCGCCGGACGCATTCATCTGACCCCCGGCGACTACTGCGAGGTGCACGGCTTCAATCTGGAGGCGAATCAATTAGAGGCAAGCGGTCCCGTCCCACCGTCCTCCGAAGCCCTGACCCACGCCGCCGTCTACTGCGCCGATCCGGCCTGGCGCTGCGTCATGCATGCCCATTCCCCCGAAATCTGGCGCCACGCCGGGAGGCTCGGCCTTCCCGCCACGCCCCCGGAAATCGGCTACGGTACGCCCGGGATGGCGCTGGCGGTGGAAGCGATTGCCGCCGAGCCCGGCGTACCGCTGATCGCCATGCTGGGCCATGCCGACGGCATCATGGCTTACGGCCGGACGGTCGAAGCCACCGCCCGGATTCTGATAGGCTACCTCGCCGAGGCCCTGCAACTGGACGACGCATGCGTGCCGGGGCAACCAGCAAGAACATCGCACCACGGAGCTACGCCATGAGACTCAAGACCATCATAGCCTGGGCAACGCTGCCACTGATCTCCGCGACGGCCTCGGGCGCCGCGCTCAGCCATCACGGCGGCCTGATCCTCGACTGCACCCCGCCCCTGTTTTTCGAAGAGTCGCCCGCGAACGAATCGAGCGTCGAAGTCTTCGACCGGTTTTCCTTCACGGCTTCCGATAATACCGACGGCACCACGCTGAAAATCTGGGTGGACGGGAAGCCGGTCGCGCCCACGACCACGCCCCAGCGCAGCGGACGCCTCACCGTCGAAGGCCGCCCCGAGACCCCGATCGGCCAAGCCGGCGCCAGGGTGCGGATACTGGTCAGCGGATTCAGCAAGGACGGCTGCGAACGCAGCCACGCCTTTTATGTTCACGTCGGACCGAAATCCTGACCCAACTTCGATTCCCAGAGCAATCCCATCCTAAGGAGACTACCCATGCGTAAACTGGCCATCGCCCTGTTGTTTCCCGCCGCCGCAGCCCTTGCCGAACCGGCAGCCGCGCCCAACGGCATTTCGCTGCCCGCCGGCTACAAGGACTGGAAGATGATCGGCGTTTCTTCGCGGATCGAGCAGAACAATTTGCGCGCGATCCTCGGCAACGACATCGCCGTCAAGGCCGCGCGCGAAGGCAAGACCAATCCCTGGCCGGACGGCGCGATTCTCGTCAAGCTGTCCTGGAAGAAGGGCACCCACGAGTTGTTCCCGTCGGCCGAGGTACCGGGCGACTTCACGCAAGCGGATTTCATGGTGAAGGATGCCGCCAAGTACGCATCGACCGGCGGCTGGGGCTATGCCCGCTGGCTGGGGATGGAACAGAAACCCTACGGCGCGAACGCCGATTTCGCCCAGGAATGCATGGGTTGCCACAGCGGCGCCAAAGCCGCCGACTACGTCTTCACCCATCCCGCGAAACTGCCGTAATCCCCGGTATCAGGATGGGCTTTCGTCCTCGGCTCGACGGGACGCGCGCCCGGCTCACAGCCGTGCCCGTTTGAGCCTCAGGGCATTTGCAATGACCGACACCGAGCTGAAGCTCATGGCCGCCGCCGCGACGATGGGCGATAGCAGCAGGCCGAACACGGGATACAGCACGCCGGCGGCGACCGGCACGCCCAGGATGTTGTAGATGAAGGCGAAAAACAGATTCTGGCGGATATTGCGCATGGTCGCCCGGCTCAGCCGGACCGCACGTGCGATGCCGCGCAGATCGCCTTTCACCAGGGTCACGCCGGCGGATTCCATCGCCACATCGGTGCCGGTGCCCATCGCGATGCCGACTTGGGCCTGAGCCAGAGCCGGCGCGTCGTTGATACCGTCGCCGGCCATGGCGACCTTGCGGCCCTCGGCCTGCAGCCTCTTGACGGCGGCGGCTTTCTGGTCGGGCAGCACTTCCGCCTCGAACCGGCCGATACCCAAGTGGCGCGCCACTGCCTCCGCGGTCATTCGGCTGTCCCCCGTCAGCATGACGATGTCCAGCCCCGACCGATGCAGGGCCGCAATAGCCTCCGGCGCGGAGGACTTTATCGGATCGGCTACGCCGAGGAATCCGGCCGTCTCCCCGTTCACAGCGACCCACATCACCGTCTGGCCTTCCCGCGTCAGCGTTTCGGCGCTCTCGGCCAGGCGACCGGTTTCGAAGCCCAACTCCGCCATGAGCCGGGCATTGCCCAGACAAACCGAATGCCCTTCCACCTTGCCGGTCACGCCACGCCCGGTCAGGGATTGGAATTCCTCCGCCAGCGCCGGCCGGATGCCGCGCTGCTCGGCCCCTTTGAGGATGGCTGATGCCAGGGGATGTTCACTGCCGAGTTCCAGCCCGGCGGCCAGACGCAACAGCTCCCGCTCGTCCGTGCCGTCCGCCGTCACGACGGACACCAGCCGCGGACTGCCCTCCGTAAGGGTGCCTGTCTTATCCACGACCAGTGTGTCGATTTGTTCCAGCGTTTCCAGGGCCTCGGCGTTCTTGATCAGCACTCCCGTCATTGCGCCCCGCCCGGTGGCCACCATGATGGACATGGGGGTCGCCAGCCCCAATGCGCAGGGACAGGCAATGATGAGCACGGCCACGGCATTGACGATGCCATGAGCCAAGCGGGGCTCCGGACCCCATACGCTCCAGACGACCAGCGTGGCGAGGGCTATCGCCACCACCGCCGGAACGAAGTAGGCCGAAACCGTGTCCGCCAGCTTCTGGATGGGCGCACGGCTGCGCTGCGCCTCCCCGACCATGCGGACGATCTGCGCCAAGAGCGTGTCCGCCCCCACCTTCTCGGCGCGCATCAGCAAGCTGCCGGTGCCGTTCACCGTGGCACCGATCAGCCGGCTGCCGGCCGTTTTCTCCACCGGAATGGGCTCCCCGGTCACCATCGACTCGTCGACGGCACTCTTCCCTTCCAGGACCGCTCCATCCACCGGAATTTTTTCGCCGGGCCGAACCCGCAGCACGTGGCCCGGTTGCACGGTTTCGAGGGGGACATCGCGTTCGCCGCCGTCTTCCGACACCCGACGCGCCGTCTTCGGCGCCAGGCCCAGCAGCAATTTGATGGCAGCGCCCGTACGGCTGCGGGCGCGCAGTTCGAGCACCTGCCCCAGCAGCACCAGCGTGGTAATGACAGCAGCGGCTTCGAAGTAGACCGGCACCAGACCTTCCCCACTCCTCACAGCGGCAGGGAAAAGTCCGGGCGATAACGCCGCCGTCAGGCTGTAGAGCCAAGCGACGCCTATCCCCAAGGCGATCAGGGAGAACATGTTGAGGCTGCGGTTGACCAGGGAGGCCCAACCGCGCGCGAAGAACGGCCAGCCTCCCCACAACACGACGGGCGTTGCGAGCGCCGCCTCAAGACGCTGCAGCATTGAGGGTTCCAGAAGACCGCCCACGGCTTCCGGGAAAAAATCATGCCCCATCGCCAGAATGAACAAAGGCAGGGACAGCGCTGCACCGAACCGGAACCGCCGCGACATGTCGCCGAGTTCGGAGTCCTCGGCATCGGCCGCGACCGTTCTCGGTTCGAGCGCCATGCCGCAGACTGGACAGTGGCCGGGCTGGAGGCGAACCACCTCCGGATGCATCGGGCAGACATACTCGATTCCGGCTTCGGAAGACGGTCCGGCGATTTTCTCCAAGGCCATTCCGCACTTGGGGCAACTGCCGGGTCCGGCCCGCCGGATCTCGGGATGCATCGGACAGGTATAGACCTGCCCTTCCCCAGCGAACGGTTCGGTTGTTCTCGCCATTTCGAACTCCCCCCAGAAGTCGAACACGTCGCCGCCCGCCCTGGCTTCGGTCACTCTCCGGTTGGCATCGAGTTCACCCCAGCGCCTCGCTAAAACGGCTCCGAGGGGAAAAAAGTGCGTCGGCGTTCCGTCAGCCGCCTACTTTCAGCAGTTCCACCTCGAAGATCAGCGCGGCGTTCGGTGGTATCACCCTACCGGCGCCGTATTCACCGTACCCGAGTTCCGGCGGGATGAAAAAGCGGTACCTGGCCCCCGGTTTCATCAGCTGCAGTCCTTCCGTCCACCCCGGTATGACCCCGTTCAGCGGGAAGCTGATGCCGTCCCCCGCATCGAAGGTCGAACCGTCGGGAAAGCCGCCCTTGTAGTTGACCGTCACCGTATCCGTCGCCTTGGGCGATTCGCCCGCGCCATCGCGGATCACTTCGTACTGCAAGCCGCTGGCCGTGGTGACCACCCCGGCTTTCTGCTTATTGGCTTCCATGAACTGCTTGGCTTCCATCAGATTCTTCTCTCCGTCGAACGAAGGCCCGCACGCAGCCAGGCCGATTGCAAACAGCGCCGGCAAAAACCCGCGCCTCCTCGATTTCGCCACTGAAAACATCCTATTCCCCCCTAACGCGGCAGCCGTCAGACAACCCCGAAAACCAATCCGATGATGAACAAAGCCCCCATGACCGCGAGCGCCTTGAGCGTGAAACCCGCCACCTTGGCCACCAGCCGGTCGCGGGCGGCGATGAAGCGGGCCATCGCATCCAGATCGCTGCGCTCCAGTTCGGCCGGCGGCAGCCCGTTCATCTCGACCAGCCCCAGGTCCTCCGCCAGTTGCGCCTTGCGCAGGAAATCGACCTGCTCATAAGCCACGCCGCAGTCGAACACGAACTCGGCCAACGCCTGCTCTCCGGCACCCGTCCGCGCCAGGGATTCGCCCTGGGCCGCCAAGTCGAGCAGGCGCTTGCGGGTATCCGCCGGCAGAACTGCGGTCAGGCCACGAATCCGCTCCGCAAGGCTGCTGCCCTTGGCGCCGTAGTCTTCGGCCAGCAACGTATCGAGCCTGGCGAGGGCGGCATCGACTACAGTCTTGGAATACATCACTTCCTCAAATCTTAAAAGGCGGCATCATACTGCATCGCCCAAGCCTTCGATGACATGATCCTCGATGCGGGCCACGACCGTTTCCGAAACCGCGAACCGGCAGACGGATTTGCCCGCCCGATGCACCGAATCCGCCGCGCCCGAGACCAGGGGGTGCCACTCCGGCAGCGGACGCCCTTCGGACAGCAGGCGGTAGGCGCAACTGGCGGGCAACCAATGGAACTGGTCCGAGGACTGCCGCAGATCCATGCAGTCGGGCACCAGGCTGAACCGACCCTGGTACTCGGTACAGCGGCAGGCGGCGATGTCGAGCAAACGGCAAGCTACCCGTGTGTAAAGGATTTCGCCGGTGTCCTCGTCTTCCAGCTTGTGCAAGCAGCACTTGCCGCAACCGTCGCAAAGCGACTCCCATTCCGCCGGGCTAAGATCGGCCAAAGCCTTGGTGCGCCAAAAAGGCTCCTCCGCCATCACGAACCGGCCGGCAAGGCCTTGGGACCGCTCAGGGTGCGCATGAACACCTCGGCATGGTCGATGGAGCGCTCCATCGCCTGGATCAGACCGGCCACGCCGTGGCTCATGCCGGCCAGCTCGCTTTCCAACGAGGCGATGGCCTGGGCATTGAGATTGTGCTTGAGGAACAGTACCTGGTCGCGGAATACCCGCAATACCGGGTCGATCTTGCCCTCGGCGCGGCGCATTGCGCTCATCAGCTGGGCATAGTGCTGCTGGGTCAGCTTGAGCTTCTGCCGGCTGGCCGCCCGCAGGCTGCGGTTAGTGTACTGGTCGAGTTCGTCCTCCCATTCGCGAAAAAGCGCCTCGGCCACGTCCTGGACCGCGTCGATCCGGTCACGCACGGCCAGCGCCTTGGAAGTGGAATAGTCGAATTCGATCTTGAGCTGCCGGTAGACGTCCTCCAGCGCGCCGCCGTCGAATTGGGTCAGGGCGCTGAATTTTTCCAGGGCGGTCTGGAACTGCTCCTTGGCCTCCTCCAGACTGCCGCGCGCGCTGTCGACCCGAGCCACCAGGATGTCGCGCTTGTGGCGGCCAGCCGATTCGACCATCTGGAAATAGATTTTCTGGAATCTGCCGCCAATCAGCCGCATGATCGGACTCAGCAGGCCGGCCAGGGTAAGATAATTTCCGCTACCGGAACCCGATTTACGCATCGTCGAAACCACTCCGAGAAATTCCGCGGGCACGCCCGCGGGAGCTGCGGATTTTACCCCCAAGACACCTCCCAGGTACAAAAGGAAAGGTCATGCCCCGTCCCGCAACGCCATCCCTCGCCGCCGACGCGATCATCGAACTGACCGACCGCCCCGGCCGCCCCATCGTGCTGATCGAGCGACGGTTTCCGCCGCTGGGATGGGCCATCCCCGGCGGTTTCGTCGACGTCGGCGAAACGGTGGAACGCGCTGCGATCCGCGAAGCGCTCGAAGAAACCGGCCTGGCGGTGCGCCTCACCGCCCTGCTCGGGCTCTACTCCGACCCCGCGCGCGACCCCCGCGGCCATACCGTCACCGCCGTCTACGTCGCCGAAGCCATCGGTAACCCGCAGGCCGCGGACGATGCCAAGACCTGCCGGATCGTCAGCCTGGACGAGTTGCCTAGCCCCCTCGTGTTCGACCATGCCCAGGTGCTCGCCGACTTCCGGCGGTTCCGGGAGCAAGGACAACCTGCGCCATTGCGCGTCGATTGAAGCGAGCCGCCAGGGGCCTCAAGCCGCCAGCCCGCTGACGTCGATCCCCTGACCCGCCGGAAGGCGACGGATATCCCAATGCGCTACCGCCCAGTCCAGGATGTCCGCAGGCTGCGCACCGAACAGTCCCGGCTCCGGCGCGAACCCCAGTAATATCAGCAGAGTCCAGAGGTTCTCCGACGGCGTATTCGCATCGACCGGGCGAGCTCCCGCCTGCTTGCTCAGCTTGATACCACCGCGGTCGGTCAGCACCGGGATGTGGCAGTAATCAGGCCGCGGCAGACCGAGGCGTTCCTGCAACAGTATCTGGCGGGGGGTGGAGTCGAGCAGGTCGACACCCCTCAGCACCTCGGTGACCCCCTGCTCGGCGTCGTCGACGACGGTGGCGAGGTGATAGGCGGGAATGCCATCGCGCCGGCGGACGACGAAATCGCCCACTTCGCTGCCCAGGTCCTGGTCGATCCGGCCCTGGAGGCGGTCGTCGAAGGCGATGACCGCATCGTCCACCCTGAGTCGCAGAGCATGTTCGCCGGACGGCGGACTCGGATAGCGAGCCCGGCAGCGGCCGGGATAAACCTGGCCGGAAGCAGCCAGTTCGCGGCGCGGACAGGTGCAGGGAAACACCCGCCCGCCGGCCGTGAGCCGTTCCAGCGCCGCGCGGTAGATATCGTCCCGATGGCTCTGGAACAGGACGTTTTCATCCCACCACAGCCCATGCGTCTCCAGGGTGCGGAGGATGCTGTCGGCGTGGGTCTGCCGGCAGCGCAGCCGGTCGGCGTCGTCGATGCGGACCAGCCAGACGCCGCCCCGCCGGCGGGCCTCGCAGCAGCCGACCAGCGCGGTATAGAGCGAACCGAGGTGAAGAGGACCGGTGGGAGAGGGCGCGAAACGCCCCCGGTAGGGGGCGGATGAAAGGAGGGACTTCAAACCGGCGCGGCTTGCCCGTCAGCCGAGCTGGCGTTCGCGGATTTCATCCAGGGTCTTGCAGTCGATGCACTGGGTGGCGGTCGGACGCGCTTCCAGCCGGCGCAAGCCGATTTCGACGCCGCAGGTCTCGCAGTAGCCGTATTCGCCGCGCTCCAGGTTTTCCAGGGCTTCTTCGATCTTCTTGATCAGTTTTCTTTCGCGATCCCGGGTACGCAGCTCGAGGCTGAATTCGGATTCCTGGGTGGCGCGGTCGTTCGGGTCGGGGAAGTTGGCCGCTTCGTCCTTCATATGGTGGACGGTGCGGTCGACCTCCGCCATCAGTTCGGATTTCCAGTTCTGGAGTATCCGGCGAAAGTGAGCGACCTGCCCCGGGCTCATGTACTCCTCGCCCTCGGTGAGCTCGTACGGAGCGAAGCTGAACGGGGTTTCGGGGGCTTTGACGTTGGACATCCACTAGCTCCTTGGCCGTATCGGATTAAATCGGCAATAGATAACAGAATGCGAAGGCTCAGGCAAGAATTCCTTGCACGGCCAAAAACTTCGCATATCGCTGGGAAAAACGGGGAATCGGAGGGCCACACCGCGGCCCTCCGGAGCGTGGACGGTCAGGGCGAAACGACCGTCGCCTTCTCGATTACGATGGCTTTCTGCGGAACATCGGTCGGGAACGGGCCGCCGGCGCCGGTCGGGACTTTCGCCATTTCGTCGACCACTTCCATGCCTTTCACGACTTCGCCGAACACGGCGTAGCCCCAGCCCTGCGGGGTCGGGCTCTTGTAGTTGAGAAAGGTGTTGTCGGTGTAGTTGATGAAGAACTGCGCCGTCGCCGAGTTGGGGTCCGGCGTGCGCGCCATGGCGATGGTGCCGCGCTTGTTGGTCAGTCCGTTATTGGCTTCGTTCTGGATCGATGCATGGGTGCTCTTCTGCTTGTAATCCTGCGTGAAGCCGCCGCCCTGGGCCATGAAGCCCGGAATCACCCGGTGGAAGATGGTGCCGTCGTAAAAGCCTTCCTTGACGTAGGTCAGGAAGTTCGCGGCGCTGACGGGCGCCTTTTCCGTGTCGAGGCGAATCACGATATCGCCCAGGTTGGTGTGAAGCTGCACTTGGGTTTGAGTCGGAGGGGCGGTCATCTTCTTGGCTTTTCCGGTTTCTTTGGCAATGGAGGTGAGAGGAACGAAGGTGGCGAACAATGCGGTGGCGAACACGAGGCGGCGCATGGGATGTCTGTTGAGCATCGGGATACCTGCACGAAGGGGTCGGTCAAATTGCGGGCGGTATTGTATAGGCAAATGAGTCCGGGCTCGACCCGCCGACGCGGGGTTTCGGATTCATTCGGCAACGGCTACCGAAGTCGGCCCGTCCGGCAAGGCCTCGTGGACGCGGGCCAGCAGGGCGCTGACAGCGCCGTCACTCAGCTCAAGCGCCAATTGCGGGAACAGCCCCAGTACGACGACCCACAGCACCAGCGCACCGGCGACCAGGAGTTCGCGCGGCCGAAGGTCGAGTTCGCCGGGGGCCGCGCCCAACCTGCCCTGGCCCAGGAAGGCACGCCGGAAGTATCCGAGCACGCAGGCCGCGCCGACGATGCCGGCGAGCAGGGCCGCAAGCCCCAATCCCGTGTGTTGCCGGAGAAGGCCGATCAGGATCAGGTGCTCGGCGGCGAAGCCGCTGGTGCCGGGCACGCCGAGGCTGGCCAGCCCCAGGACGAAGAACAGCGCGCCGAGCAGTGGCATCGGCTTTGCCAAGCCGCCCAGCTGGTCGATTTCCGTCGAGCCGATCCGGTGCTGGATGAATCCGGCGACCAGGAACAGCCCGCCCGCCACGATGCTGAAATTGGCAAGCTGGAACAGCGCGCCCTGCAGCGCCTGGAAGTTCAAGGCGGCAATGCCGGCGACGACCAGGCCGACATGGCTGATGCTGGAAAACGCCAGCAGCCGGCGCAGGTTGGTCTGCCGCATCGCGACGAAAGCGCCGTAGACGGCGGTGAGGATACCGGCCCCTGCTACCAGTCCGCGGTATTCCAGCGCGGCCTGCGGGCTCAAGGGCACGGCAAAACGCACGATGCCGAAGGCGCCGAGCTTCAGCCCGGCCAGCCAGGCGACAAGCCCCGCCGGGCCCTCCATAGCGAGGGTCGGCAACCAGCCGTGGAAAGGAAACAGCGGCGCCTTGACGGCGAATCCCAGAACCAACAGAAGGAAGATCGCCGTCGCCAGCCGTCCGTCGAGCGGGGTATCCAGCAGCGCCAGATAATCGAAGCTCAGGCCGGCGGGCGCCGGAACACCGAGGAAGCGGGCGTGATTCAGGGCCAGCAGCAGGATGGCGAACAGCAGAGGGATGCCGCCAGCCAGCATGAACAGCGCGTATTTGACGGCGGCGTAGCGACGCTGCGGACCGATGCCGGAAAAACCGGCCAGCACGTAAACCGGAACGATCGTCAACTCCCAGAACAGGAAAAACAGCATCAGGTCGGTGGCGCAGAACACGCCGACGGTCGCCCCTCCCAACGCCAGGACCATACCGTAGTACAGCCGCACCCGGTTTTGCACCGCCGTCCAGGAGGCCACGATCACGGCGAGGTTCAGCACGGCGCCGAGGAACGGGAACAGCACCGAGATGCCGTCCACGCCGAGTTGGTAATGTGCGTTGAGCGAAGGAATCCAGGCATGGCGCTCGACGAATTGCAGGCCGGAGTCGACCGGGTCGAACCCCCACAGCAGCAGCGCGGCCAGCAACAGTTCCAGCACGGCGGCCGCCAATGCCAGCATCCGCCCGGTCTCCGGTTTCGGCGCGAAGACCATCGCAAGGCTCGCCGCGAGCGGCAAGCCGATCAGCAGGCTGAGGAGCGGCAAGGCATCGGCAATCATGGCATCCTCAACGCCCAGGTCATGAAGGGTGGACGGACAGCCGCGAAGCGGCCGGAAGCGCCGCGGACGGCGGGGTGTGCACCTGCGCCAGCCGGAGCAGCGACTGGTGGGCGAGATGGATCCACGGGGCGGTGTAGAACCCGACCCCCAGCAGCACCAGACACAGCACGGCAATCAGTGTATGTTCCCGCCAGCCCGACCGCGACCATTCGGGATAGGACCGGTGCGAGCGGCGATGAGCCAGAAAGATCCTCTGGAACGCCCACAGCAAAAAGCCGGCGGCCAGGACGTTGCCGACGGCAACCGCAATCGCCGCGCCCAGGCCACGGGTTTCGATCAGCCCTTCCAGCAGCAGATGGGCGGCATCGAAGCCCGGCGTGCCGGGCATGGCGATGGTGCTCAAGGCAGCGACCAGAAACAGCAGGCCCGGGCCCGGCGCCGATTCGAACAGGCCGCCCAGGCGCGGCAGCAGCAGCGTACCGGTGCGGCGCCGGAGCATGCCGGCCAGGAAGAACAGCCCCGCACCCGCCGCACCGAAGTTGAAGGCCAGCAGCAGCGTACCGCTCAGCCCTTCGAGGTTCAGGGCGAAGACGCCGGCCACCAGCATTCCCGTCTGGCTGACCGTGGCGAAAGCCAGCAGGCGGCGGAAATCGAGCTGCATCAGTGCGAGCACCGCGCCGTAGAATACGCCGGCCAACGCCAGGCCCAGCGTCCATGCAGTCCACGCGTGGACGGCGTTGGGCAGCAGCGGCAGGACGAAGCGCAGCAGCCCGTAGATGCCTATTTTCATGCCTATCAAAAGGGCCAAGGCTGTAGCAGGCAAGCCCTGCGCCGCGACGATGGGCAGCCAGCCATGCAGCGGGAACTGAGCCAGGCGCACCGAGAATCCGTAGAAGAACAGCAGGAAGACCAGGGATTCGAGCGTGCCCGAAGGGGGGGTCTCCAACAGCGCGGCCAGATCGAAAGACCAGATTCCGGTGGCACGCGCATGCCCCAGTCCCAACAGGAAGATGCCCCCACCCAGCAGCGCCAAACCTGAGCCGGCAAAGCGCAGATAAATACGCCGGGCCGAGCGCGCCGGATCGCTGCTGCCCCAACGCCCCAAAATTAGGGTGACCGGCCAAAGTTCCAGGCAGGCGGCAATCCAGAACTGGGCCAGGTCCAGGGCGAGCAGCATACCCATCGCCGTGGCCTCGAAGGCCAGGACGGTCGCCACGTACAGGCCTGCCGGCGCCTCTCGCCCAATCTCGCGGAACAACAGGGCCAGCACCGCGAGCAAAGCAGTCAGCAGGACGAACCCTAAGCTGAGGCCGTCGACGCCGAGGTGATAATTCAGGACGGACAGGAACACCGCATGCTCGGCGAACTGGAAATCGGCAGACCCCGCATCGAACCGGGCCAGCAGGAACAGCGCTACCGCAAGCTCTGCGAGGCTGCCGGCAAAGCCGATTGCCCAGGCGAAACCCTTCTTTTCTGCCCGCAGCGCAGCCAGCATGAACACCAGCGGCAGGCCGATCAAGGTGCTCAGCACCGGGAAGCCGGCGACTTCGAACCAGGGTATCTCGCCAGTCATGGAATCCCCTTCATCCGACCGCGAACAGCGAAACCAGCAGCACCAGGCACACGTAGCGCGGCTGGGCGAGCAGGGCTTCGAGCCGCTGCAGGGAACGCCCGACACGCCGTCCCGCCCGCCACAGATCGACGCCGACGCCTTGCAGGACCAAGCGGTCCTCGAACCAGTGCAGGGCGCCGGCGGTCCGGGCAACGATCCAGCCCGGAAGGCCGCCGACCCCCTGTCCCGCCTCGGTGCCGAGCGGCACCCCGATGCGCCGCTCCTCCCAGTTGGCCAGCGCGGCAAGCGCCTGGACCGCGGGAGTCGGGGCGTCGACGAGTCGATCCAGCACTTGGCGGTCGAAGGCGTCAAAGTCGTCCGCCAGGCGCTGCACCGGCAGGACACAGGCACGGTCCACCGCGGCCTCCAGCCAGAACCGGTTCAGCGAGGCGGCGTAGGACCTGCGGCTGTTCGCCAGCCAGGCCGGCAAGGGCCTGGGCGGCTGGCCGGATAGCGCGTGCATCAGCGCCGGCGCAGTGAGGAACTGGTAGCCCCGGACGACGGCGTGGGCGAACAGATGCCAGGTCGCAAGCTGCCAGAATCCCAAGCCGCAGGCCAGGAACATCAATCCCACCTGGGCCAGGGTCGAAAACACCAGGGCGGATTTGACGTCGGTTTGGCTGAGTCCACAGAAATAGCCGTAGAGCGCGGTCAAGAGGCCTGCCGCAGCCATCAGTGCCGACGCCGCTTCCGCGTGGACGAACAGGGGTTCGAGCCGCAGCACCAGGTAGACGCCGGCATGGATCATCAGCGCTCCGTAGAAAATCGCACTCGACGGCGTCGGTCCCTCCATGGCGCGCGACAGCCAGGGCGAGAACGGCACCTGGGCCGACTTCGCGAAGGCGGCGACCAGGAAGCAGGCGGCGACGAGGTTCTGCTTCTCCGACGAGAGCTGCGCCAGTCCGGCCAGCAGCTTCGGCCATTCGAGCTGGCCGGTCCAGGCGAAGCTCAAGGCGATCGCCAGGACGAAACCGGCGTCGCCCACGCGGTTGGTGACGAAGGCTCGGGTAGCGTTGCCAGCCGCGACCGGACGATCGTAGGCGTAAGCGATCAGGAGGTAGGAGCAGACCCCGGCCAGCTCCCAGCCGAAAAACGTCAGCACCGGGTTCCCGGCCAGCACCAGGAACTGCATGGCCCCGGCGAACAGGCTGAGCACCAGGAAGAACCGGTGGAAGCCCCGCTCGCGGTGCATGTAGTTGACGGAAAAGCGCGCAACCAGGTAAGCCATGAGGGCGACCAGCGCGGACAAACCCAGGCTCAGGCGGTCGAGCTGGAAGCTGAGGAGCACGCGGTAATCCGCGCTGGCCAGCCAGGTGCCCAGCACCGTTCTGGCCTCGAGCGTACCCGCCGACCCCAGCACCAGCAGCAGCGTCGCCAGCAGTCCCGACGCCCCCAGCGCCGACCGCACGAGCCGGGCGCTCATCCGTTCGCAGGGTTCACCCTCGAGACGCCCGAGCGCGATGCCTGCGGCGATGCCGAACGCGGCTGCGGCGGGCAGCAGCGGAATCAGAACGGCGGCTTTTTCGAGATAGGCCACGGCGCGATGTCAGACGCTAATCAAGGCAGGGGGCAACGGCTCGGCATGGCCTTCGAACCAGTCGGCCGAACGGGCGCACACTGCCATTTCCGCCACGGCGCCGGTCCAGGGAACGAAGCCCTGCTCCGGATCAAACGTCGAGATCGTACCGTCCGCAGGGTGAATTGCGGACAACAGGATCCAGCCGTTGCCGGCGAGTTCCCGGATCGGCGGCTGGCGGCGGTAGATCGCGGCCAGGATTTCCGGCGTCTGCTCCACCACGATCTGCAGCCGCATGGCTTCGTGAACCTCGGCCATTTGCCGGGGCAGGCCGGTGCGCAAGTCGCTGGCGGTGCCTTCCATGATGCCGAACAGCCCGGTCACGTTGTGCGGCACCTTGGAACCGCAGCCGTAGCGCTCGTTGTTCACCGTGGAAAAATAGTATTCGAGGTTGATGCCCGCCCCTACGGGGCCCGCCGCGAGCAGGATACCTTCCAGGATGCGCCCTTCCGGATCGCGGGTCGGGTCGTAGGAGATCAGGAATACCCGGCGGTCCAGGAACAGGCCACGGCTGACCGAACGCCGGCCGATCAAGGCGGCGGCATTGGTCGCGTGGCCCAGTTCCGGCCGGGCCTGGCTGAAATCCACCGAACGCCCGGTGACGTGGCGCAGCGCCCTGGCCGGCGAGGGCCGTTTGGGCGCCGAGGCAAAACGGCGGCAGCGTTCCTGCGCCGAAAGCCGGCAGGCCTCGTCCAGTTGCGCCGCGAAGGCATGCCAGCCGATACGGCTCAAGGGCGGGATGTCCGGCGTGTCGAACCAGGTGATTTCCTCGCTGCAGGTATTGTGCTCGGCACCGACGAACCAGGTGTCATCCGGAATCGGCAATCCCCGCTGCGCCAGCCGCGCCCTGACCTCGGGCCGGTTCGCCATGGCAGCGAACACCCGCGCATTGGGGCCGCCGTGGCGCCCGCTGCAGGCGCCGCAGTCGTAGGCCGCGAGATGCGGATTGTTCCGGCTGCCCGACCCGTGTCCCATCAGCACGACGATGGGCGCGAACTCCTGGGTCAGACCGACGTTCAGCAGGAAAGCCGCCACCCGGTCCGCCTGTTCTGCGTCGGTCAGGCCCGGGCGGGGCCGCTCCGGACTGGCCGGGACCGTATCGTCCGCCGCATTCAACGCCAGCGTGGTCGGCACTTCGGGCGTCCAGACCGCCGCCAGCCGCCGGGATAACCTCGCCGCCCAGCGAGGCAGCAGAACCTTTCCGAGCAGGCCAGCCGCGACGCCCGGAGCCACCAGATCGATCAGCAGGTGGGAACTGAGCAGGTTGCGCCGGATCTCCTGGTTGAATACCCGGCCGAGAAACCGGATGACTCCCCGCCGATGGTCGTGCAGTTGCCGGGTCGCTTCCTCGCCGGGGCTCGGAATCTCGCACACCTCGTGGGAGGGAGTGACGACGATCGGACACAAAGCCGTGGGTTCGGGGTCATCCAGGCCCCGCCAGTGCATGGGAATGCCGAAAAAACCGGCGGCACCCAGGGTCTCGACGGCCGGATTAAGTTCTTCCAGATGGCGGCGTATGCCCTCTTCCCGGTCGTCCATGCAGAACACAATCTGCGCTTCGGGACGCTCGTCGCGGGTGGCCCAGCGTCCCCGCCCGTGGTTGTTCGCCAGCGCGTTGAACAGAGGCTCGCGGTAGTGGCGTTCGTAGGCGCACAGCCAAAGGTAGCCGCGCCGTCCGAGCGTCAGTTCATCCAGCGCGCCGAGCAGGCGATCGATGTCTTCCTCCCGGAAAGCCCGCACGTCCTGGGCCGAAAGACCCAGATGCTGAGCCAGCTTGAACAGACGCCAGCCGCCGCCGTGGAGACGATAGCGCGAGTTCCACCCGGCCCTGGGCGCATGGCGCCAGGAGAAGATCATGTCGGCGGCGATGCGCCAGGGTTTCCTGTCGATGCGTTCGCTGCCGGCGCGCCGCACCAGGTCGGCGCAAGCCGAGGCCAGGAACTCCGGCAATTCGCTGCGGTACAACGCATGGCGCACCACGAACTCCGAAAGATGGCACTCGAAATAGCGCGCCAGTTCGCCGATATGGCCTTCGATGCCCCAGGCTTCGGAACAGATCTGGCGGAGATAGCGGCGGTCCAGGATGAGGCGGACCGCCAGGTAATCCATCAGGCTCGCGGGCGCAGTCCGGTTGGCCCGGTAGGCCGGGCGGTGGGCCCGCCAGTTCATCATCCCGGACCATCCTGGCAGCTCCAGCGCCAGACGTTCCAGATAGCCTTCCCAGTACGGCGCGGGGATGCCTCGCTGCTCGAGTTCGGAAATGACCGCCTCTGCGGCGTCGTCGGGCAGACCATCCAGGTCGGCGCGGTCCAGCGGCACCTCGCCGAGACCCCGCTCGACGCCATGCTGCATCGAACGCTTCCAGGCCGCATAGAATCCCAGGTTCCGGTCAGGAGAATGCCAGGCGGCCAGCCCTTCGTCGAGGTACGATGCGCAATGGCGGATGAGTTGGGGCCGGACCCGGTCCAGCACGTCCTGCCCCGTCAGCTTCAGCATTAAGCCGCGCAGGGTCCGCTCCCGCCCCACGGCGTCGATCTCTTTGGCGAGCAGAACCCGCGCCTCCTCGCGCATGGCACGATGCAACGCCGAAAGCCCGCTGCCGGAGGACTCGGCCTTGAAGTCGGCGTACAGCGCTTCCGCCTGGGCGATGGCGTGTTCCATGAGGTCCTCCGGATGCAGGGCGGCGCGCTCGTCCAGACCGAGCCGTTCCAGGCACGCGTCCCACAGGTCCCGCACCAGCCGGGGCGAGGCAGCGGCCTCCTCCTGGCCGCGCTTGGCCGACTCCATGAGCCGGCGTCGGGCTTCGGGCGAAACCTCCGGATCGAAGCGGTCGAGCGCCTTGAGTTCGTCGACCAGCCAGGAGAAACGGGCGGGATCCGCGGGCTCGAGATCGACCGTCAGCAGCAGACGATGGATCTGCCTACGGGTGATCGGCTCGCCTCCGGCCACGGCCAGGATTTCCCGGCCTCGCGGCCCGAGGTGCCGGTCGAGCACCGCCTCGATATCGGCGTCGGCGATGCGCCCTTTCCGGTAGAGTGCCCTGAATTCGCTCTCCGGCAGGTAGCCGTGGATGCCAGTGAGGCGCTCGGCTTCCTCCAGCGCCGTTTCGAAAGGGAGATGCTGAAAACCGTGCAGGGTGTTGTGATGGACGAAATCGCGGATCGGCGCCTGACCCGGCAGCACATGCTCCATGCGCTGCACGGCTTCGGCCAGACGGCTCTTGAGGTCGGTCGGGGCGGCGCCCGTCGGGTGGCTCATGCTCGGGCTCACAGGGATTCGGGATGCACGGCCGCCAGATAATGGCCAATCGAAACCCGGCTCAGCTCGAGCATGGCGGCCGGGGCGACGCCGAGATAGACGATGGCGGCGGCGAGACAGGCCGCGCCCGCGAATTCCGCCGGACGCATATCTTCGAGGCCGGACGTCGCCGGCCGGACAGGTCCTGTGACCAGCGCGGAAACGCTTCTCAACGCATACGCGCCGCCCACCAGGACACCGAAGCTGGCGGCCAGCATCCATGCGCCGAATCGCTGGAAACCGCCGAGCATTGCGTGCAATTCGGCAACGAAACTGGCGGAACCGGGAATCCCCATGGAGGCCAGCAGAGCCAGGGTGGTGAACGCCGCGAAGCGGGGCGCGGCCAGTCCCAGGGCGCCGTAATCGCCGATTTCGCGGGTATGGGTGCGTTCGTACAGCAGGCCGATCAGCAGGAACAGCGCGGCCGCCACCAGGCCGTGGGCGGTCATCTGCATCACCGCCCCCGTGAGGCCGACCGGATTCAGCGTGGCGAGCCCGAGCAGCACGAAGCCCATGTGGCTGACCGAGGAATAGGCGATCATGGCCTTCAGGTCGCTCTGGCGCCAGGCCAGCAGCGCGCCGTAGACGATGCCGACCAGTGCAATGGCAGCCAGCCAGGGCTGCATCGCGACCGCCGCTTCCGGCAGCATGCCGCAGGCCCGGATCAGGCCGTAGGCGCCCATCTTGAGCAACGCGCCCGACAACAGAATGCTGATGGGGCTGGGCGCTTCCACATGGGCCAGCGGCAGCCAGCCGTGCAGGGGGAACACCGGCATCTTCACGCCGAAGCCGATCAGGAGGCCGAGGAAGATAACGATCTGGCTGGCGCGCGGCAGCTCGCGCGCCGCGGCCTGCATCGAATCCATCAGCGTCGAGTGGTCGGCCGACGAGGTATAGACCATGAGCAGCCCGATCAGCATGAAGACCGAGCCGCCCATGGTGTAGAGCACGAAGTTCAGGCTGGCGCTGTGGCGGCGCTTGCCGCCCCACAGGTCGATCAGGAAGAACAGCGGGATCAGCGTCAGTTCCCAGAACACGTAGAACAGCGCCCAGTCGCGGGCGATGAAGACGCCCAGCATCCCGAATTCCAGGCTCAGGAAGGCCGTGTAATACCCGCGGGGCCGGTGGCCGCTGCGGCCGGCCAGCAGGGCGACCAGGCAAAGGAATGCCGAGAGCAGCACCATGGGCAGGGAAAAGCCATCGACGCCCAAGGCATAGAAGCTGCCCATGCCGGGATTCCAGGGCAAGGCCTCGCCGAACTGGATGTCCGGCGAGGCGGTATCGAAACGGATGGCGACAGCCAGGGCCCACAGCAGGCATAGCCCGCTGAACCCCAAGGCAACGCCGCATGCGTGCCGGTGCAGCCGCTGCGGCAGCAAGGCCAGCACCAGGGCGCCCAGCAACGGCGTCCAGAGGAGGCAGCTCAAGATTTTCACGACGACCGGTATCCCGCGATTTTGTCGATGTATCGTTTCGGAGGGGTTGCCGGCCGATCCCCGGTCACCCGTTTTTCCTGGGACGGTGCCCGCCACACGGCGGAGAAGGTTAACATGCTCTTGGATGATGGCAAACTCCAGCAAGCCCCGCGCAACTTGCAGCGGCTCGCTCGTTGCCGTTACTCTCTAACGTTACTTTTCGCCCAATCGTCCGTTCCGCCGTCCAACCCAACCCATGCCCCCGATCAAGACGCGATTCGCCCCCAGCCCGACCGGACTGATCCACCTCGGAAACGCCCGCACTGCGTTGCTCAGCGCCCTGGGCGGCGATACCTTCGTGCTGCGGATCGAGGACACCGACTTGGAGCGCAGCCGCAGCGAGTTCGTCGACGAATTGATCGCCGACCTGCGCTGGCTCGACCTGGAGTGGCAGGAAGGCCCGCAGTCCGCCGAGCCCGATCCGCACTGGTTCCAGTCGCAGCGCAGCTCGGTCTATAAGGATTACTACCGTGCCCTTGAGGAAAAGGGCCAGGCCTACCCTTGTTTCTGCACCCCGCTGGAGCTGGAGGTTGCGCGCAAGGTGCAGTTGAGCGCCGGCCGTCCGCCGCGCTATTCGGGGCGGTGCGCCCATCTCTCGGCGGATGAAATCCGCCGCAAGCAGGACGAAGGACTGTCGCCGACTTTGCGCTTCCGGGTACCGAGAGGCCAGGTGGTTGAGTTCGAGGACGAGGTGCGCGGGCCGCAGCGTTTCGCCAGCGAGGACATTGGCGATTTCATCATCCGCCGCGCCGACGGCAGCCCTGCCTTCTTCTTCTGCAATGCCATCGACGATGCGCTGATGGGCATCACCCGGGTGCTGCGCGGCGAGGACCATCTCGCCAACACCCCGCGCCAGCTCATGATCCTGGCGGCCCTGGACCTCCCCCAGCCCCGCTACGCCCATATATCGCTCATCGTTGGCGACGACGGCGCACCACTTTCCAAGCGAAACGGCAGCCGCAGCATCAACCAGCTGCGGGAAGAAGGCTATTTTCCCGAAGCCGTGGTCAACATGCTGGCCCGGCTCGGCCACCATTACGACAGTGAAGAGCTGCTGGGACTCAGCGCGCTGCGGGCCGGTTTCGACGTCAACCGGCTGGGCCGCTCGCCTGCGCGTTTCGACCTGTCCCACCTCGACCACTGGCAGGGCCTGGCGGTGCGAAAAACGGCCGACGATACGCTATGGACTTGGCTGCACGCCGAAACACGTGCCGTGGTGCCCGAAGCCCGTCGCTCCGATTTCCTGGACGTCGTCCGCTGCAACTGCCTGTTCCCCAAACAGGCGGACGGCTGGGCCAAGGTCCTGTTCACCGACGAGCTGGAGCTGGCGGCCGACATCGCCGCCGTGGCGCAATCGGCCGGCGAAGCGTTCTACCTGGCGGCCATCGATGCCGCGACGGAGTCGCCCGACGACTTTGCCGTTTTCCTGGCCGGGCTGAAGCGGCGCAGCGGCGCCAAGGGCAAGCACTTGTTCCTGCCGTTGCGGGCGGCGCTGACCGGCAGCCTGGACGGGCCGGAGCTGGCGAAGATATACCAGCTCCTGGACAAGCCGCGCCTGCACCGCCGGCTGGCCGAATTCACCTACGAATCGGAATGACATGCTCAAGATCTACAACAGCCTGACCCGGCAGAAAGAGGAATTCCGCCCCATCGAGCCCGGCCGCGTCCGCATGTACGTGTGCGGAATGACGGTGTATGACTACTGCCATTTGGGCCATGCCCGGGTCATGGTGGTGTTCGACATGGTGGCGCGCTACCTGCGGCACTTGGGGCTGGACGTGACCTATGTCCGCAACGTCACCGACATCGACGACAAGATCATCAAGCGAGCGGCGGAAAACGGGGAAGATATCGGCACGCTGACGGCCCGCTTCATCGAGGCGATGCATGAGGACGAGCGGACGCTGGGCGTGCTACCGCCCGATCATGAGCCTCGCGCGACCGAGTCCATCGCGGACATCGTGGCGATGATCGGAACGCTGATCGAGCGCGGCCACGCCTACGTCGGCAGCAACGGCGACGTGTTCTACGCGGTAGCGAGCTTCGGCGGCTACGGCCGGCTGTCGGGCAAGAACCTCGAAGAGTTGCAGGCGGGGGAACGGGTCGAAGTGGACGCAGCCAAGCGAGATCCGCTGGACTTCGTACTTTGGAAATCAGCCAAGCCGGGCGAGCCGTCCTGGGAATCCCCCTGGGGACCGGGCCGTCCCGGCTGGCACATTGAATGCTCGGCCATGTCGACCCGCTGCCTGGGCGCCCATTTCGACATCCACGGCGGCGGCATGGACCTGCAGTTCCCGCATCACGAGAACGAGATCGCCCAATCGGAAGGCGCGACCGGCGAGCATTTCGTCAATTACTGGATGCACAACGGCTTCGTGCGCATCAACGAGGAGAAGATGTCCAAATCGCTGGGCAATTTCTTCACCGTGCGCGAGGTGCTGCCCCGCTACCGGCCGGAGGTCGTGCGCTTCTTCATCCTCAACAGCCATTACCGCAGCCCGCTGAACTATTCGGACGAAAACCTCGACGAGGCCGCCGCCGCGCTATCCCGCCTTTACACCGCGCTGCGCGGCCTGACTCCAGACCTCCCTCTTCCCCTGGGAGAGGGCCGGGGTGAGGGTTTCTCCTCCCGTTTCGCGGACGCCATGCACGACGACTTCAACACCCCCGAAGCCATCGCCGTGCTGTTCGACCTGGCGCGGGAGATCAACCGGCACAAGGCGGCGGAACCGGCCAAGGCCGCGGCGCTGGGCGCGACGTTGAAAACCCTGGGTGGTGTTCTCGGCTTGGCACAGGAAGACCCTGATGCGTGGCTAAAAGGTGATGTAACTGTTGAGGTACGAGGCCTTCCTCCCGTGCGCGCGTCCTTCGGAGAAGACCAAATTCAAATCTTGATACAGTTGCGCCTCGACGCCCGCAAAGCCAAGAACTGGGCCGAGTCCGACCGCATCCGCGACGAACTCAAGGCCCAGGGGGTGATCCTCGAGGATTCCGCCGGCGGCACGACCTGGCGGCGTGAATAGGACTGGCGCTCAGGCCATGGTCTTGGCCAGCGCGAAGATTTCCTCCGCGTCGAACACCTGATCGTTGCTCTCGAACAGCTTGGCAATGCACGCCCGGTGCAGCGCCAGCTTGAGGGTGCCGAATCCGATCGCTCCCCACACGATCTTGCCGTGCCGGTCCGCACCCCGGTCCATCATGTCGGCACCGCCCAAGCCTAAAGGCGGAGTGGCGTTGGCGTCGGCCAGCAGCTCCAGACGCGTGTTGTCGCTCCAATGACGCTCCTCCAACAGCTGCACCCCCGCCGCGCCGGTGGCGAACACGATCTGGGCGTCGGCGATCGCCGCGCCTCGGGCGTCGTCGTCGAAGGCTTCTACGGGCACCAGATCGACGCCGAAGCGAGTTTTCATCTCGGCGCAAGCGTGTTCGGCGCGGGCCAACTGCCGCGAGGTGATCACCACCTCCGAACAACCCTCCTTCGCCAGCATCACCGCCGCCCGCTGCCCCACCGGACCGGTGCCGGCCAGCACCACCGCCTTTTTGCCGGCCAGCGCCCCGCTCGAAGCCAGCTTGGCGACCCCGGCCGCCGCCGTGGTATTGCTGCCGTTGCTGTCCAGCATCACCGACACCCGGAAATCGGCGAAGAATTTTTTGCGCACCGCCCGCAACAAGTTCTGACCCGCCACCAGATCGCTGCCGCCCACGTATATGGCGGTGTTCTTCTTGTCCTTCGGGGCGCGGGTGAAAATGGTGCCCTCCACCAGCGGACCGACGTTGTCCGGCGTCAGATGCCCGTGCGCGATGACCTGATCGGCGCCACCGTCGTAGCCGACGACGGTATCGAATACGGAAGGATGCAGGTCGGTATCGAATTGAAACAGCAGTTTTTTCATGGTCAGGGTTCGTGCTTGGGTTATTGTCCCGGCGATCGCTGGCGGCGATTTTACGCCAGCCGCAAGGCTTGCATATAATGGCCGGCTGTCATTTTCTCAAGATTTGAGTGCGGTGCCATGATCAAAGACCAGCCCATCCAGCAGTTTCTCGACGAACTCGCCAGCAAGTCGGCGACGCCCGGTGGCGGCAGCGCGGCGGCTGTCATGGGGGCAATGGGCGCGGCGCTGGTCGGCATGGTGTGCAATCTGACCGTGGGCAAGAAAAACTACGAGGCCGTCGAAGCCGAAATGGCCGACGTCCTGGCGCGGGCGGACGCGTTGCGGGCGCAATCCATGGACATGATCCGGGCCGACGTCGAAGCATTCGACCGCGTCATGGCGGCTTACGCGCTGCCGCGCGAGACCGAGGATGACAAGGCTGCACGCAGCGCCGCCATTCAGGAAGCGCTGAAAGCCGCGACCGAGGTGCCGCTGGCCTGTGCCCGGCTTTGCGTAGATATCATCGATCTGAGCCAAATCGCCGCCGAAAAGGGCAACCGCAATGTCGTCAGCGACGCCGGCGTTGCGGTCATGGCTGCTCATGCCGCCCTCAAGAGCGCGGCGCTGAACGTCTACGTGAATGCCAAGGGCCTGAAGGACGAGGCCTTCGCCCAGGATCGCGTGAACCGGCTCGAGGCCTTGCTGAAGGAGGGCGATGCCAAGGTCGACGCCATTTTCGCGGCGGTCAAGGCCAGTCTCTGATATCCTGATTGACGGACGAGTTTTCGGATAATAAAATGCGCGTCTCTTTGGGCAGCGCGTTGAAAGGTTCGGCAGGCTCATCCGGGGTATAGCGCAGTCTGGTAGCGCGTCTGCTTTGGGAGCAGAATGTCGGGGGTTCGAATCCCTCTACCCCGACCAATCAAGCGCTTGTAGCTCAGCCGGATAGAGCATCGGCCTTCTAAGCCGAGGGTCGCAGGTTCGAGTCCTGCCAGGCGCGCCAATTTCAGTGGTGACCGTAGCTCAGTCGGTAGAGTCCCGGATTGTGATTCCGGTTGTCGTGGGTTCGAGCCCCATCGGTCACCCCATCCCCGTTTTACGGGCCATTAGCTCAGCTGGTAGAGCAGCGGACTCTTAATCCGTTTGTCGTAGGTTCGATCCCTACATGGCCCACCAATAAATCAAAGGGTTAAGCGATAGCTTAACCCTTTTTTGTTTCTGAGCGTAGCCGATTCGTAACCACCCGACGCGGGCAGCCGGTCATGCTGGTGACATATTGCGCGAGGTGTTCACCGCTCAGATGGGCGTAGCGCTTCACCATTTCCACCGACTCCCAGCCGCCCAGCTCCTGGAGCACGTGTAACGGTGTTCCCCGCTGTACGTGCCACGATGCCCAGGTATGGCGGAGATCATGCCAGCGGAAATTCTCGATTCCGGCCCGTCCCAAGGCTTTCGTCCAAGCATGGTTATTCACCCGGCTGACAGACTGCCCACGATAGCTGAACACGTGGGTGTGATGCTTTCCGAGCTGGCGCCGGATGATTTCGACCGCGACGTCCGAAAGCGGTACGGCGATGGCCTTACGCGCCTTGGCCTGGTCCGGGTGAATCCAGGCGACCTTGCGGACAAGGTCGAGCTGGTTCCAGAGCAGGCCGGTGACGTTGGCCTGACGCAGACCCGTTTCCAGGCTGAAACGCACCATATCAGCAAGGTGCGCCGGCAGTTCGGCCAGGAGCCTTTCCGCTTCGTCTTTCGTCAGGAAGCGGATGCGCTGTTTCGGCTCGGGCAGCATCCGAACTTTCGGCATGGAATCCAACCAACCCCACTCGTGCACAGCCTTTCTCAGTATCGATCGGACAATGGCGAGATGCCGGTTAATGGTCGCATTTGAAGCGCCCTCCCCTTTCTTCGCCGATATAACCGCGTCGAGCTTGTACCGGTCGACCTCAGAGAGCATTACCCCTTCCAGATGGACATGAAGCCACCGCAGGCGGTTGATGTCGTCACGCCGGGAGGCTTTCTCTTCCGTGTCATCGAGCCACCGCAAAACCGCCTGTTGCCAGGAATACCCCGGTTTCACCCCGAGGCGGCTTTGTTCCCACAGTTCCGCCTTGAGCTTGTCGTGGAGTTCCTGGGCGCGTTTCCGGTCGGCAGTCCCAGTGCTTTCCTGTAGGCGTCGTCCGTTGACGTGGAGCTTGATCCACCAATGGGGACTATCTTTGCGTTTGTAAAGTGACATGGGTTTTCCTCTTGCGTGCTGTCACCTTGCAACGCCCGCGAGGGGTATTGTCCGCGCAGCCAGGCGGCCAGATCAACGTCGAGGAACAGCCAGCGCTTGCCGACCTTGGCGGCGGGAATCTCGCCGGCTCGGGCCTTGTCCCGGAGGGTGACCGGGTGCAGCTGCAGGAACTCGGCGGCCTGCTGGAGGTTAAGGGTTTGCATGGGACCGGATCGGTTCGGTTTTGTTTGAGCGGTCAAGCCGCCTTCCCGAGCGTTCGCCGCTTCCATAGCCCTTCGCGGATAAAGTCCTTCAAATCCTGCTCCACCTGGTCCTTGGCCTGGCCCCGGCGGGCGAGGTGTTCCAGCAGCTTGGGGTAGATCGACAGGCGCTTGATCTGGATCAGGATGTAATCGGCATTCCTGCCCTCACGGGCATAGAGCGAAATGAGGTTGCCGAGCACGTTGCCGAAGTTGCGGGCGACCGCGGACACGTCCTCTTTTTTTTTACGCACGATCTTGTAGCCGGAGGCCGGGACTTTGAATTCCGGATCGTCGCGCAGCAGCTGCCAAACGGGGTCGATGTAGGTGCCGTCCTTGGCGCGGTTGATGGTCAGGGCATAGCGCCACATGTCGGTGAGGTGCGGCACGACGTCCAGCCAGCGCTTGAGGGGTTTACCCATGCCTTCGCCGATTTCGTTCACCACCGAGTGATGGAACCGGGCTTCGATCCGCCACACCGGTTGGCTGGGATCGAATTCGCCTTCGGTGAACTCGCCCCATTGCGCTTGCATGAAGTCCACCTTGTCGGCATGGACGATCTGCTTGGACTTGTCGTAGAGGCAGAGCTGGAGCGATGCCGCCTTGCCGAAGGTGAGGCTTTCGGCGGCCTTATCGCCGTAGGTCACCGCCACTTCCGACAGGCCGTGGAATTCGGCATCCGAGATCCCATCGAAGCGGCGGGTAATTCGTGCTCGGGTGATGAAACGGTTCTGGAACCCCGGATCGGGTGACCACTGCTGGACGTCGACCGCCAGATGCACCGCCACACCCGAAGCCTCGTGCGCGCTCATGAGCTGGCAAGCGAAGCTGTCCAGGGTGGTTTGAATGGCGTTGGCGTTGGCTTCGGCCAGCAGCTGGGGCGACAGCTCGATTTTCAGATGATGGGCGGGCCGGCCTTCCAGCAAGTCCACTTCGGCCTGGTAGTAGCTGCCGATCAGCAAGATGATGCCGCGGGTGTTGTCCTGGAGGGCGTAGCGGTAACCGCAAGCCTTGCCCATCCTCCGGGCTGCCCAGGGGTGTTCGCCTTCCAGGAACCGGAACTCCCCGGAGCCTTCCGCGGCCTCTTTGATCTTCTGGTACAGCTCGGGCTTGAGCTGGCCGTGGTAGTTCTGCCGCACGGTGTCCACGAAGGTGCCGCAGATCAGGATATGGGACAGGTCCCAGGTGATGCGGGGGGTTTTGAAGATACGCCCTTTCGGGTCTTCTTCCGTGCCCTTGGACAGGCTGGAGTACGAATAACGCTGGAACAGCTTCAGATCGGCCATGGTCTTTTCTCCCTTCTCGTTGCTCTTGTTGCTCTGAACTTCTTCAATCCAAAAACCTTTAAACGCTCAAACTGTCTTTTGTGCTTCACTGTGCTCGAATGAGGCTTTGCATCCCCCTAGATCAGACGTGTTACAGGCACGTCTGACCGGCTGCGCCGCTGCGCGCCGTGGGCGCGCGCCCGCACGCGCCCGGCACGCAGCGTGCGCCGACCGGTGGAGCGCCCCGGCCGGGGCTCGGCAACCCGGTCGCAGCGCCCGCAGCGGCACGGCCCGGCCCTTAGCGGTAGCCGGCATCTTTCAGGCGCTGGGTCAGGTCGAAGTCGTCGGCTTTCTCGGGCTTTTCCTCATAGAGCAGGGTCTTGCCCAGGACGGCCGAATGCACCAGGCCGACCCCGCGCACCACGACCAGCACGCCGGCGATGGCGGTGCCGACATACATGACGGCCGAAGCCACCGAGTGAAAATCGATATCGATGCTGGGAATCAGCGAGGAAAAATCGGGTGCAGCCATAGATCACCTCATGGGCCAGGGTGGGCGGGGGGTTGGAAAGCGCTTTCGGCGATATGGAACGGAGTCTGCACCGGGGCCGGCCCCGACCAGCGGGCGACGATCTCGCCGTCCACCAGGCACTGCGGCTCGACCTCGAGATCGACACAGCGGCGGGCCGAAATCACCCGGAACTTCCTGCGCTTGTCCTGCAGGTACACCCGGCGCGACTCGCCCTCCCCGCTGAAGCCGACCAGGCGCCAGGCGTCCGACACCTTGGGCTCTGGGGTGGGGAGGGGGGTGGCTTCGGCCACCGGCGGCGACGTGGCCTGGGGAAGCGGTGAAGGCGTGGGCGTTGCCGCTACCGCCACCGGCTCCCCGGTGTACTCGGGCAGGACCTTCGGCTTCTCGGCCAGGGCGGCTTTCGGCTCGGGATGGAAGAAGCCCCAGACCCCGCGGATGGCCAGAACCCCGAACAGGACGGCCGCCGGCACCCCGAACTTCAGCAGGTTGTTGCCCCAGATGGTGGCGCGTCCGTCCGGCTTCGATTCGATCCCCACCATATCGTCCAGGGCCTTGGTGTGGGACTTGTAGAGCCGGTAAACCTCCGGCTTGTAGCTGCCGAAGATTTGCCGGATCGCGGCTTTGACCGGGTAGCGCGGCCCCCGCTGCGGCCCGCCGTAGATATCCACCCGGTAACGCTTGTCCGCGCCGAGGGTATCGAGCTTGGTGGCGACGAAGGTCTTATCGACCAGGTTGCGGACATAACTGCACAGGTTGGTCAGGTCCTGCACGATCAGCACGATTTCCTGCGAATACTGATTCGCGCCGACCTTGTGGCGGTGCTCGGCAAAAAACGACTTGTGTTCTTCGGTGAGATCGGCGGATTTGATGCCGGCGGGCCAAAACCGCCAGGCTTCGTCGATGACGATGACGGCGCCGCCCGGCAGACCGGCCCAGAACCCCGGCTGCTGGGCCTGGGCATTATCGAACACCCGGATTTCGACATCGGGCCAAACGATCTCCCATTCCTGCATGACCAAGGGAATGTTGGTCCAGATGGGGCGCAGCCGCTTCACCGACGGCAGAATGACGTTCTCGATCACGCCGTAACTCTTGCCGGCACCAGGCAGGCCCACATAGGCGAGGATGGACATGGCTCAAGGCTTCCGGAAACGTCCGGCAAAGCCGGCATCGCTTTGGGTGGGATTGATCTGTCCTACCATGGCACCGGTCTCCCTCAGCCGATGAACGGCAAACGCCGGATCAGGAAGCGGACGCCGTAGGCGCAGCAGATCATGCCGAGTCCGTAGGCGGCCTGGAACGGCGCCAGGAAGAAGCCGACCCCCGAGGCCGCCACCGCCCCCATGAGGCCAGACACCACCGTCGGCACCGCGATCAGCGCCGAACAGCAGCCGAGGAGGAAACTCCCGGCCAGGGCATCGCCGAGGATTTCCAGGAGGTGCGACCAGATCCACTTCGGCACGTATAGCAAGGCATCCCAGATCCACTGGACGAACTGGGCCATGTCCGGAAACAGCCCCTCGGCGTGGGCCTGGCCGGCATAAACCAGCGCCAGCACCCACAGGCTAAGCGCTGAACAGAATGAAAACCGCGATGAGGGACCAGACATAGGGCATGAAACTCGCGATGGTGGGAGAGACTTCCGCCCAGATCGTGCAATGCTGATCGATCACGAACGCGCGGTTGAACCAGGCCAAGTCGACCGGATAGGTGACACAGCCGCCTGAGGGTTCGGAAGCACTGACAAGGAACATCGCCCCCAAGGGGCCGGTTTGGACTTTTTGGATGAAGATTTGCCAGGTGGTGTCGAAGTCATCGATCTGGGGGACTTGGCCGTATTTGGTGGTGTCCTTGATGAGCTTCTTATCCAGGTTGTCCAACGACTCCTTGGCGGCTTCCGTGGCGGTGGCCACCCGCTGCTGGGTGACTTCCAGGTCGAGACCGCGAATGTCGACGGTGGGCTGGGCTTTAAGCGTTCGGTCAATCGAATCCAGCGAAGCGCGGCTCGCCGCGGAGTCGCCGCGGATGGCAGCCAGGTCGACCTTGGCGCCTTCCACCGCGACCCGGCTCAGGGCCACGTCCTGCTTCACCGCGTCGGTGTTGGTCTTGGTGGCCTCGCTGGCAGCCGCCACCCGCTGCTGGGTGGCTTCCTGGTTCAGGCTGCTGGTGTCGATGGTGGTGCCGGCGCCGGTGGTGTTGTCGACGTTGGTGATGGTGGTGTTGTTGTAGCTGGTCGTGGTCGAACTGGTGACATTGCCGTTGGCGTCGGTGTGGACCTGGTCGCGGTTGACCACCGGCTTGCCGTCGCTGCCGACCGATTCGGTGTCGCGGACGTAGTCGGCGCCGCCGTCGGGGGTGGGCTTGATCGTTTCCCGCACGCTGTTGGCATGCGCATCCGCGCCGGTGCGGGTGTCCTGATGCGTCCCCACATCGGGATCGCGCTCGGCCGCCACCCAGCCGGTGCGCCCGGCCCGATAGGTGGGCTTGCCGTCGGAGGGCCATTGCGCCTTGGCGCCGTTCGGGCAAGCACTCTGCAAGAGACAATGGCCCTTGCCGTCGTCGACATAACAAGTACCACACGTAGTCGAGGCTGAGCTGACAGCGATGATGCAGTTACAGCCGCCCGGACCATTGCAGTCGTAATAACCCGACCCATCCGGATTCGAATAGCCCGACCGGGGGAGGCATTCGGTCACTGTAGGGCCATACGCATTCGCGCAGAACTGGACACATGCCGCCGCGGGATCAGTAAACGTGCCCTTAATCCAGCCCCGGCTGTCGTAATAGGTGTAATTCGACGTCCCCGGCACGGACGCGGGTGGGGTGTCCGGATCGGACCAGCCCGGCACCGCCGGATACGGCAGGTTCTCGCCCGGCAGATACTGGTAGCAGTTGAGGTTGTCGCACAGCTCATACAACCCGATGCCAATCCCGAGGCCGATGGCGGCGCCGACCGGGCTGAAGGGACCGCGGAAGCCGGACAGGGCTTCCCAGGCTTTGGCACCGTTCGAGAACGCCGTGGACAGCGCATTGAGCGGGGCCACCAGGTTGGTCAGGGAAGGCACGGCGACGGCCGGTCCCGGCAGCAGGGCCAAGACCGAGACCAGGCTCAGAACCGTGAGAAGATGCCGTAGGCGCATGCGGCCCCCATCACGAAGAAGGTCCAGTAGTAGAGATCAGCCATGACGGACCACCGCATTGAGGTCGTCTTCGTCATCGAATTCATCGTCAGCGTCGTCTTCGTCATCGTCGAACATGGCAAGGTCCTCGGCTCAGCGAAATCCAGGTGAATCAGCGCAGCTTGAGAGAACCGGGGCGGTGACCCGCCCCGATCCCAACCGTCAAGCGGCTAAGCGCTTACCGGCCGCCGATGGCGGAGAGCACCATGCGGGTGCCGCGCAGGGCGATGAGGGCGGCGGCGACGGCGACACCGACCGCCATGATGGCGGTGGCGGCGGTGCCGAAGTCGATGCCGGTGGTGAGGGTGGTGAAGTCGGGACCGGCGGCGAACACCAGGTCATTGGCGGCCGCCAGGCCGGTGCCGGTGGCGGTGACAACTTCGGCTTTGTGGGACCGGGCCGCGTTGACCACCTTGGCCGAGCTTTCCGAACAGAACTTACGAGCGGTTGCAAACATAAAGATCACCTCATTGTCAGGTATTGCGAGTTAATCCCGCCGGTCGCCGCGGATGGCATCGAGCACCATCGCGACGGCGAGACCGACGAGCAGGACACTCCCGACGATCACGAAGCCTGAAGAGAACGCGGAGAGACAGGCGATCGGATCGAGCGTGGAGATATCGAACGCGCCGGGAATGCCGGACGCGTCGATATTCAATAGCCACGTCCCGGCACAGGTCGGGCTGACCGGTCCGCCGGTGTCGACCAGCAGACCGTCGCAGATGGGGACGTAGCGCATGTTGGGTTTCCCTTAGGGCGGCAGAGCCGTTAAGCCCGGACCGGGGCGGGTTCGGGGCCGGACAGGGCGCCGGGGCTTGGCGCGGCGCCCGGCTTGGCGCCCGCTCCGCTTGGGTTCGGTTCGGGCTTGGCGGCAGATGCTGTACCGCTACCGTTCCCGGCCTGGCCGGGCTGGAGCGGCTGGCCGTCCTTGCCGAGCTTGAAGAGTTCGTGCAGCCGGGCTTTGTCGAGCAGGTTGTCGGGCCGCAGGCCGGTGACGCGGAGTTGGGCTTTGTCGCCGGCGCCGCGGCCGAGCTGGACGTCGATGAGGTATTCGCCGGGGACCTGGAGGGCTTGGAGCTGGGCGAATATCTCGTAGGGCATGCGCAGCCGGATGAGTTCGAGGCCGAACTGGTTGGGGTTCCTTCCGCTGGTGGGCTGGAGGATGTAGAGCCGGCCGCCTTTGCCGCCGCCGTCGTCGGTCATGTCGTAGCGGGTGGCGCTGACGACGAGGCCGCGCAGGGCCCCGGCCAGGGGGCGCTGGCTGTCGGGGTGGGGTTTGCTGACGGGGGCGTTGGGATCGATATGGAACAGGTCATAGAGCGCGGCTAACTCGAAATGGCCGCTGCCGGCGAGGGAGAGGACGCTTTCTTTGTCGCTGTCCTGGCTGCCGCGTTCGATGTCGACCAGCAGGTCGTAATGGCCGGGCAGGGGCTTTTGGCTGAGCTGTTCGACCAGGTCGTAAGGGGCGTTGAACTTCTGGACCTGGAGGCCTAAGTGATTCTGGGCGTCGTCCTGGGCGGGCTGGAGGACGTAGACGCTGCCGCCTTTGCTGCCGTCGATGTGGTAGCGGTTGGCGCCGATGACGGGGGCGCTGATGACGATTTGCATGGGTTTTCTCCGTTTGGGGTTCACGCGCTTGGGGGTGCAGCCGGTCTGTCCGGTGTGCGCGTAGGGGCACCGGGCCGGCGGAAGGAGTTGCGGAAATTGGAAGCTGACGCTGACGCTGGAGCTGAAGCCGGAGCCGGAGCCGGAGCCGGGAGCGGCATGGCGCCATTGGCTTTGGCCTGAGCCTGGAGGCTGCGGTCGTAGTCCTGGAACCAGGCGAGGGCTTCGACGTAGTCGGGGCGGAGTTCGCCGGTGTCGCGGTCGATCCCGTCGCGCAGGGCGTCGATGTAGGGGAATAAGGGTTCGCAGCGGTAGCTGTCGGCCTGGATGACGAGGTTTTCGCCCGGTCCCCAGTACCAGCGCTGGCGACGTTGGAGCCGGCAGCTCTTGGCGGGGTTCTTTTCGACTTCGCCGCGGTAGTAGGGGCAGTCCCAGCATTGCGGGGGCGTGCGGGTGAAGGACACGCGGCGCAGGAGGAGGCCGCCTTGGAGGCCGGCGGTTTCGGGGGCGATCTGCTCGCTTTCGGTGGAGTAGCGGCCGCCGCCGATGGGGTAGGCGCAGGCGGCGGGCGGGGTGCGGTAGTCGAAGCGGGCGGCGCTGTTGAGCAGCGCGAGCGCGGGGCCGGTGAGACGGAAGCCGCAGACGGTCCAGCCGTTGGGTAAGGCTTGGAGGTAGTCGCAGTCGGGGCAGTGGCGGAGGTTAGTACGCACAGGCGAGCTCCCGGTTAAGACGCCAGAGCCAGAGGGCGCTGGCGAGGAGTTCGGAGACGGCGTCGGGCTCAACCGGCTTGGGAGCATCCAAGCCGGGGCGGGCGCGGTCGGCAGGAGGAATAAAAGACGCCCGTACCGTCGGGACGGGCGAGGTGCCGGTGGGTCGGCCGGCTTGGGAGATGACCGGGGGGCGGTGACTCCGACCAGGGCTGCGGAAAAGCGGTCCTTTAGGGGTAGGGTCGGCGCCTTGGGACTGCGGGACCGGTGCGCACGACTTTTGCGCCTGGCGCGAAGGGATGCGCCAGGGCGTCGGCTGATCGCAGCAGGTTACGGGTGTCGCTGGCCGCTCCCGACGGGTGGGACGGTTGCCGTGCGCGGGCCATCTCGTCCCAAAAGATCGTGGGGCGGAGGCGGTAAGCAGGGCGCGGACGGTCGGGCCAAGGGCGCGGGGGGCGACTTTGCCGGAGCCCGGTGTCGCGTAGGTTAGGACGATCATGGCCGAACCTCCGGTTGCCGATACGAATAGGTTTCCGGGCCTCGCCCCCAGCCGAGGGGACCGGAAGGGTTGCTGGTGGGTGACGCGAAGGGAGGGCGCGTCCTGGGGGGTTGGGGGAACATGGGTTAGGTTCTCCCCGGTATCTGGGCGTTGCCGGTGCCGATAACGGCAGCGGGCGCGGGAATGAAATGGAGATCGGCGCCGCGCCGGGTGCGCTGAATGTGCGTGGAGCAGATCCGGACTTCGCGACCGTTCGGGAGTTCCTGGAACCAGGTGCCGGGTAGGACGCAGCGCTCCCCGGTCCGGGTGAGGCATTCGCATTGCGGCGTGCGGTGGTCGGTGCGCATATCAGCTGTCCTCCTCGGGGTTGAACGTCCGGGCTTGGGCCTGGGCGTCGGCTTCCGCTTCGGCGCGCGTGTCGGCGTGGTCATCCACCAGGATCTGGAAGCGGTCGCGGACGTGCTGAACGCGGCGCAGGGTGCCTTTCAAATGCACCTGGCTGATCAGCAGCGTGGTTTCCAGGGGGAATTCCATGGCGAGCTGGGTGACGCGCTGCAGTACGCCGGCCAAGTCTTGGCTGATGAGGTCGACACGGTCGACCAGGCCGCCGACGGTCTCGCGGTCCGGGGTGTCGGGGATGCCGTAGGGCATGGGTGCAATCGGCGGGTGCGGGGTCATGTCAGGCCGCCTCGCAGTCGCCGACCCGCCGGCCATTGGCATTCGGCGCGGACGCTTCGGCCGGCGCGGCTTCCGGGGCGCTGGCGCCGGTAAGGCGTTCGACTTCGGCGCGGTAGCGCTGGCGCGTGGTGAGGTCTTCCGGACTCGGCCCGACAACGCCACCAAGCGCCTTCCAGAGGGTTCGGACATAGCCGCTGGCGAGTTCCGCGAACGCATACAGCTGCCGGTCCGGGTCGTTGGCTTCGCGAAGATAAGGCAACACCATGCCGTGGATCAGGGTGGCGCTGTGATCGCAGGCTTGCAAAGCTCGGGAAAACCCGTCCGACTGGCCGACGCAGTGCCCGGAGCGGCAATAACGCTCGGTGTCGGCCACTTCCGACAGGATGCAATCGAACACTCTGCGGTGATAACCGGTCGTCGGCACGGCGAGAGACTGGGGAACGGTTTGCGTGTTCATCGTTCGGCCTCCCCTTGCAGGTTGAGAAAGGACAGATCGAGGTCGGCGAGGCAGCGGACACGGATGTCGACCATGTTGATCAGCACCCGGCGGCCCATGCGGATGGTCTTGACTTGACCCCGTTCGACCAGGCCCCGGACGGTGTCTTGGGTCAGGCCGGTCTCTTCGGCGAATTTCTCCGCCGTCTTGGTGTCCGATGGCAGCGCTAACAGCGCTTGACGCAACGCTTCCAAATCCATAAGTTCCCCCTTTAAGACCTCACTGGACCACAGTGACACACAGAACCCGCACTAGAACTTGCGTTTTGCAAATATTCTCAAAGTCTATTTGCGAATGCAATAGTTCTTCGAGAATATTTACAAATGATTGGTCAGCGAATCAAAGAACTTAGAGAATTCAAAGGCTTAAGCCGGAGGGAGCTGGAGCGGTTAACGGGAATCCCGGACTACAAATGGGTCTCAATCGAGACCGAGCGACAGCAGACGAACGGCGAGCACATTGCAGCACTCGCGAAAATTTGGCCGGAGTACAAGCACTGGATAGTGTTCGGCGAGACGATCCCTGAAGTCGGGCAGATCAGCCCCGAACTGGAGGAAACCAGAGAAAAACTAGCCAAGGCTGGCGGATCGCCCAACGGGTGATCGAACGATGGGGAACAGGGTGGGTGATTCTAGGAGGACTTTCTAGTTTTTCTTTAGAGGCCAAGTTCAACATACCGCAAGACAGATAGCAGTATTGGGAGCCAAAACCATGAAACCTGATCAGAGAACCCTATTGAAATCCTGGCGAGATGAAATCGGCACGATGATGACCACTCATCACCAGTTATCAACAAAAATTAGGCGTTTGAACTATTTATTGGGCATCCCGACTATCGTAATGGCGATGCTTATCGCGACCTACGTGTTTTTTACAGTCAACCGAGACCCAGATTTATGGATCAGAATGCTCGTCGGGTTGATCGCACTGCTTGTCGCAATCCTTTCTTCGTTGCAAACCTTCTTAAAATATTCCGAGCAGGCGGAGAATCATCGTAATGCCAGCGCCCGTTACCAAGCCTTGTTCAACGCCCTTGATCAGTCTCTAGTTATCCCGCCTAAAGACGAGGCGGCCCTTGGGGATTGGTGCGATAAGTTACGCGAACGTTGGGACGAGCTTAACCTGGAAGCACCGACCGTGCCGAACCGGCTAGAAGTCCGTTCTATTCTGGATTTCGAAGCGACGGCTATACATCCGTCGCAGAAACACGATACAGAAAACAGTGAGCGGCAGACCACGTAGCCCGCGTAGGGTGCGCTGAAGAATGAAGCGCACCGTCCAGATGAAAGCAGACCTCACCCGGTACGAAATCGACGAGGAAAGAACATGCCAGAAATCCCAAGCACCCAACTCCTGGAGTCCTTGAAGGGGCTTCGTAAGCTCCCCCGTTTGGGGGTGAGGGTTTTCCAGGCCTGTTCTTCGGTCTCGGAGTTGATTCGAGCGCTCTGGGGCCAGCCGGTCTCGAAGGCTTGAACGAACCGGGCGGATACCTGTTCAAGGCTCGCCATTCCTAAACGCTATCGCTAGTGGAAAGGTGGCTCCAGCGTCAGACAGGTGAACCTGAGGTCTGATTTCTAATCAAATCTTTACGCTAGACGACGCCGAATATTCTCTTTGCAAGCGCCTTGTCGGAGAGGTTATCGATCATAATATCGACAAAATTTTCTATGACGCGTCTCTGTCGCGGGTTGAGGTAAGGATATGCCTCTTTATAAACGCGATTAAAACCATAAATGTCTTCAAGCGTATAGGGCGGTATTATGGTATCAATATAGCTCTTGACGCTCTCGAACTCGGGGATTTCCGCTCGAGTTCGAAGTGAGATAAGATTGCTCGTGACCATACGATTCTACCTTTGTTTTGATATTTCAGCCAATTAGGCGCGAAGGCAGATAATCCTTGTTCGTTAGTATTTTTTGATGTGTCTTCTTGATTCAGTTAATACATATTTGCCTATCAGAAGATGATGTTGCGGTTGGGTGCGGGAAGTAGCAAAAATTTGGTCAAACTTGTGTATATTAGGACAAGGGTATTGTTCAGAAGAAGGCTCTGAACAAGGCAGGAGTAGTTAAAATTAACGCAAATTGTGAAATTACGGAATCCGGAGATGTACGGATTGTTTTTTTCTGGAAAACGTGCATGCTCAATGTATGTTTTATGTTACATAATGTTGCTATATTTGTAACAGCAGGGATGTAATGTAACACAGCTTATATGCAGACGTAGCGAGGAGTCCTGTAAGGCCTCGCCTAGAATTAGGTTTTGCAATAACGTATCTAGCCTTTGTGCCATGGACTGAAGTACCAGGCCCATCAAGCAGAGCGGACCCGTTTACCGATTTCAACGCCAGTTTCCGGCCGGGCCGGGCGGAGTGACGCCAGGGTTACGACCGGCTGCAGGGGCGTTCAATTTTCCGACGGCTCCCGGTTGGTTGACGCCCACGTCGCGATGGACGTTACCTGCCGGGCCGAGCGGGTTGACTCCCGCGCCTCGCCCCACCCCTGGGGTACCCACGTTTCCGACAGCGCCGGGCTGGTTTATCCCCGAATCCCGATGGACATTGCCGGCGGCACCGACCTGGTTGACGCCGGGGTCGCGTGCGTGAAGCACGGCAGAATAATTGACGACCGTGGCGGCCAGGATCAAGACGATTTGATTACGGTATTTCATCGGTCCCTCCTCTCTCCGAATTTTCCAACGCTGCCCGCATAGCGTGCGCTGGGCTACGAAGCGCACCGGCAATATTCACGCCGCCTTCCTGACGAAGTCAACATGCGCGGTTTCGTACGGAGTCGTAAGGAAAAGGACCTTGCGTGAACTAAGCCATTGGCTTACATTGAGGCTATGCTTACCACGGTTACCGAACTGCCGGAGTACATTCGATGTGCGAACGATCTTCTGGATGAGGCTGATCGTAAGGCCGTGATCGATTACCTGGCGGCTCATCCTCGCGCCGGGGATGTGATGGAGGGCACGGGCGGAATCCGCAAGCTGCGCTGGGGGCGAGGTAATCGGGGCAAGAGCGGCGGGGTCCGGGTGATTTATTACTACCACGACGAACGGCTGCCGCTGTTCTTGCTGACGGTGTTCGGTAAGAACGAACAGGCGAACCTTACGAAAGCAGAGCGGAACAGCCTCGCGAAGCTGATAGACGTGCTGGTGACAACGGCATTGGAGAAGAAACGATGAGCAGGGCTTTTGAAAGTATCGCGCAGGGGCTGAAGGAGGCTATTGCGCTGACGGAGGGACAACCGGTTCCGGCGAAGACGCATCGCCCGGATGAAGTGGACGTGGCGGAGCTGCGCCATAGCTTGGGTCTGACGCAGATGGAGTTCGCTGCGAAATTGCGGATCAGTGTTGGGACACTTCGGCATTGGGAGCGGGGAGACCGTCAGCCTCACGGTCCGGCTTTGACTTTGCTCCATGTGGTGGCGAAGGAGCCGGGGGCGGTGTTGCGGGCTTTGGGTTGAAACATCAAACGTAGCCATTTCGTAACCGCGTTAAGCTTGCAACTCCACTAAATCAATACTTTACAAAACTTTGTTGCGTGATGCGGGCGTTTGTAAGGCTTTGATTTGTAATCCAATATCTAGAGAGTGGCGGACTCTTAATCCGTTTGTCGTAGGTTCGATCCCTACATGGCCCACCAGACACCAAGCCGGAGAATATTCTCCGGCTTTTTTGTGCCCATCTACAGGCCACGGCTGGCGCGGTTCCCGCATTTGGCCTCTTGACCAGCCATCCCCGAAAAAGCCGGTTTCGGGCCAAAATAGGCTAAATTTCTCTCTCTGTTCTCTGTCGAGCTCTTGACTGTCAAGAGGCCGAACCCAGGAAAATCAAGAGTTCCAGCGTGTAGGGTTGCGACTGTCAATTGGTCTGCGGTGGGGATTGAGAACAGAAATTTCGGTACAACGATCACCCTCGGATCCATCACGCCCCGCGCGCAGCGCTGGCGCGCGATCCAGTGGACGCCGCCAACGATGCCGCCGACCTCCTGGCCGGCCGCTGCGAAGCCGCCTTGTTCCTGGCCTACTGGCAGGACGAGGGCGCGGGCCTGTGAAATGGCAGAACCACATCGTGATTGCCGGCGCGATCACCGCCACGATTGACCCAGTGCTTGCCCCCGGCGCCATGCTCGGCGCCACCGCCCCGGACTGGCTGGAATGGCTCATCACCCCGGTGCGCAAGGTCCGCCACCGCACCGTGACCCATTACCTGGTGCTGTGGATCGCCGCCGTCCTGTTCTTCTTCCTAGTTTGGGACTTCCACCACCTGGGGCAAGCCTTCAGCCTCGGCGGCCTGTTCCACCTCCTCACCGACGCCATGACCATTTCCGGCATCCCGGTCGGCTGGTGGTCCGACCGCAAGTTCTACCTGTTCGGCGGCCGGCTCAAAACGGGCAGCGCGGAGGAATACATGATTGCCGGCGTGGTGCTGATGATCTGCGCCCTCATCGTCTGGCATCGGCCGGACAACCGCTTTACCCCGTTCTTCTTCGACTGGGGCGGGTATTACGAGCAGGGCTTGATTGATGGCAGGGAATGGAAGGAGAATCGGTTTCGGTGGCTGTAGTGTCACAAGCCCTCGAAGGAGAAATCGTTGCGTCATTTCATTGCGTATCACAATCAGCAGAAGATGGGCTACTCCTGTGCCGACATCCCCGAGCCTCGTGTTCAAACTAGCAGGGAGGTTGAAGGGCTTGAAGGAGTAACGGTCTGGTTGGTTGCTGGAGAGGGCGAGAATCCAAAGGCCTACTTCCTCGCGGCAAAGTTCGTCGCCTCCCACTGTGAAAGAAACTCAACATCGGGTTCCAAATTTCCTTATCTCATCGCCGGTCCAGGCTCCCTTTACAAAAAGAGCATTCCGCTGGGAGGCACATCCGTGCTTGCCCAGATTCGCAAAGAGTCGGCAAATTTCGTTCGGGGGTTCTACGAAACAAAGAACCCTTCGATCGTGTCCGCGCTCAATGCGCTTGCACCAACTAAGAGCTAACCCGGATTTCGTATCCGGCAAGCTGCTGAACTCACCGTCACCCCCCACACAACCCCTCGCACGGCACTCCATCACCGTCTCGATCCAAGCTTTTGACGCCGCAGCGGGTGAGGTAATACCGGGCTTCGTCGCAGGTGGTCATTTCCTGGCAGGTCCGCTTCGAGCCGCAGGCGGACGCGGCAACCCCGGACAAAGGACGTGGTGTCTGAGTGGGTTTTCGGGTGGGGTTGAAATCATCCCAGAACGACGGGCCACGGCTCTTGTGGCGGAACTCCCACGGCGGGACCGGGTTCGGCTGTGACCATAGCCCGCGCCGGACGGCACGCGCTTCGTCTTCGGCGCTGAAGTAGCCGGGATCGTAGGCGTATTTGCGGTAGACCCAGGCCATGCCGGCGCGCACTTGCTCCAGGTTCACATCAGTTCCACCAATCAGCACCTTGCCGACGCTGCGGCCATAACGGTCGGTGTCGGCGACTTCGACCGTGACCTTTTTGCCAGACACCCAGTCCGACAAGGCGCGCTTGGAGGCTTGACCGTAGTCCTGCCGCTTCTCCGGCGCGTCGATCTGCGCCAGCCGCACGCGGGTTTGAACGTTGCCAACGGACAGCAGGGTGATCGTGTCGCCATCGAGCACACTGACCACCCGGCCGGCGAGGGATTCGGCCGCGGCTGAGGCGGTGACGGTCAGGCAGAGCCAAAGGAACAAGAAGCGCATGGAGAGTTCGGGCGGTGGTCAAGGAAGCACCGGCCGCGCTACGATCGGCCGGTAGGGGTGAGGTGGAACGATGTGCGGACGATACACGCTGACGACGCCAGCGGACAAATACAAGGCGCAACTGAAATACGAGCGGGCCAGGGCGTTTTTGGAAAAACTGTTCGCCCGCTACAACATCGCCCCGACCCAGGACGTGGCGGCCGTGCGGACCGGGACCGAGGGGGTGCGGGAGCTGGTGGCGCTGCACTGGGGCTTGATTCCGAGCTGGTCGAAGGCGCCGAAGACCGAATACAGCACCATCAATGCCCGCGCGGAGACGGTGGCGGAGAAACCGGCCTTCCGCTCGGCCTTCCGGTACCGCCGCTGTCTGATCCTCGCCGATGGCTACTACGAGTGGCAGGCGCGGCCGGGCTCGAAACTCAAGCAGCCCTGGTACATCCGCCGGGCCGACGGTGAGCCGTTTGCCTTCGCGGGATTGTGGGAGCGCTGGGAATCGCATCTGGGCGAGGAGGGCGAGCCGGTGGAGTCGTGCAGCATCATCGTGACCGACGCCAACGCCTTGACCCGACCGATCCATGACCGCATGCCGGTGATCCTTGACCCGGCCACCTACGATGTCTGGCTCGATCCGGAGTGCCGGGACAAGACCGGCCTGCTCTCGCTGCTGCGGCCGTTTCCGCCCGACGAAATGACCGCCTGGAAGGTCAGCACCCACGTCAACAGTCCGAGACATGACGATCCCACGTGTGTGGAGCCGGCGGAACCGTCCGCGCTCGACTCGGTGGACTGACCCGCCCGATGCCGGCTACGCCCGAAGGGCGGGGCGCTATCCCTGCCCATTCCGGCCGGTGTCCGTGCCCACCGGCAGAGCGAATCGGTCCCCGCGTCCGTGCGGGGTGAGTCTGGAGGGTGGTGCGGGCTTCCTGCCCGAGCAATCTGACCGGCCGGCCCGACTCCGCCCGGCGGGCCTCCCTGCCCGCCGCCACTGCTCTCTATGGAATTTGAGAACCGACCCCTATGTATGTGTATGTGAATATGTGAAAGCATAGCCATCCACCGGGCATTGGCCGTGGCGGTGAAGTCCGAAAGCTTGACATAATTACGCATTGTGTTAGCTCTAGTAAGGCCGTCTGCGGCGATAGCGCGCAAAGGCGTGGATACGGGCGAAGTCGCCTGGTTTACGCATCCTCGCAGATGCGATCGTCGAGTTCGGAGGAGGCCTTGTCCGGCCCGCCCTTCAACTGCTCGATTCTATCTTCAGGCAGTTGGGTAATAGCCGGCTGCGTGGTGTATAGGTCTGCGCATTTCGCCGACTGAGGCACTTAGAAGATCACGAACGTCACTGGCTTCGAAGGGAGGTCTGAATGTTTCAGTACATCGTCCGGGTGCGAGACAAGACATACGTCTGGGGATCGAACGATCTTGAGGTTGCCCTGTCGTTGCCGATCGTGCTGGTGGTGAACAACGATGCGTTCGGCGATGCCGTCGAAATTGCCTCGGAATCACCACAGGGCGCTCCGGCCGTCCTGGGCATACTCCAGCCCGGGCAGTGCTGGACGTTGGTGCTCACCGGTCTTCGCGGCGTGACGGCCACCTGCGAGACCGACACTACATTGGCGTGCGCGATCCTGTCCCCCAGTTGAACGGAAGGTATGGTCAATGGCTACGGGTAGATCAGTAAACCTGCGGGTTCGCCCCTACCAGTCGGTCGACCTGTCCTTTCCGGTCGATGGTGTCATCAGCAAGCAATCAGACACCATCCTACTGGGCAGACCGGTTCTCGGAATTGACGTCGAACACCTTTACGCGATGCTCGGCGAAATGCGAAACGTCGGGTTGCAGGTGCACGGCGGCCGGCTGAAGTGGGACTCGCGGCAGATCTCGGAATATTTGTCCAATGTCGCGGGCGTAGCAGCAGGGCAGAACGGTACTACGCTCCTGGGGAAGCTTCGGAACGCTACGGAAGCCGCCGATCTGGACCGGGCGCTGATGATGCGGCAGAACGCCTATCTGACGTCGTATTCGCCTGAGGTGCTCGCCGAGGTGCGGCGGGTCTACTGCGGTGAACCACGCGACGACTCGCTGGCACGTTACCGGCTGCTGCAGAAGGTCGAAGAGGACATCACGACCATGCACAACGGGCTAGCCGGTGCGTACAATCATCGCGGCTGGTCGGGCAAGGTCATCGAATATACACGCTCGGAAAACACGAACAAAGCGACCCAGTACTCCGGGTCCGGACACATCCAATTCGAGGGTTTGACCGACACCAATTCCTGGGGGTATGAGTTCCGTTACCCCTCAGCGGAGAACGATCTGAGATACCACCAGGCACGGGCGGGCATTCGGCAGGAGATTCTCAACGCCCAGCGAATGGCAGAAATGTGCCGGCATGGCGATGTCACTTTCCCCAATGAGATCGGCGCGATAGACCTAAGTATCCGGAAGCTGCAGGCCGCCTACATCGACACCTTCCTCTTCGCGCCGTTTAACGGGATTGTCACCGGCGTATTCCGTGGGCCAGGGGATTATGTGCGGGCCGGGGAACCGGTATGTCGTGTGGAGAACTATCTACTCGCCTACCTGGTAGGCACCGTGAAATATCGTGGCATGCTGGGGATTGGAACGAAGGTGGATGTGAGCACGACATTGTTCGAGGCCGCTGGAACGACCCCGGTAAAGGTCTCCGGTGAGATCGTCGCGGTGCGTGGCCACGACGCGGTGTCCGAGCAGTGGGATGTGCTGATTTTCTGTGAGAACTACACCGCCACAGGGGATCCGGTGCTGCCGCTGAACTATAACTTCGATTTCGAAAGTACCACGGTAGGCGTCCTACCCTGATCACGAATCGCCGCTGACGAACGGAGTTGTTGTGTCCGACCCTTTTGGCTTTCTCGACGCAATTTTCGGCGGCGGCGGTGGCGGTGGCTACTCCTCGACGCAGGGCGGGCCGCGACTCGATCAGGGCTTCGCACCGGTCGCGGGATGGATGGTCGGTCAGGCATTTGCCGATGCTGGCCCGGTCGGGCAGTACTTGGGAATGCTGTACGGCTCCCCAGGCACGGGCATACCACGCGTCGAGTGGGGGACGGACTACGCAAGCCAGGTGGACTACGGCGACTACCTCGATTTCACCCAGTCGCAGGTGTTTGCGGACTCCCCTGACTACAGTGCCAGCGTGCGGGTGGTGGATACCTCCGACTCGGCGCCGTCGCGGCCCGCCGAGCCTCGAACTCTCGAGGTACTTGATCGGGGGGACTCCGGGGCAGTCCCGGCGGCAGAACCGATAGAAGTGGTGCATGTCTTTGGCACCCCGCCGGATCGCCCCAGCAAGAACGACTGGTTCGAGAGTTTTCTCTCGACGCCGCGGAACAACACGTTCTCCGGAGGGGAGATCAAGCTTTGGGTGGACAATCCGCTACCGCGTCCACCGCGCCCCCCGCGACCGCAACGCTCCGCTGGCCGCAAAGGGTCGCCTGTGGAAACTACCAGCCCGCTCCCGGAACTGCCGCCACCTGAGCGCGACCCAGTGGACAGCGGGCCGTACTTCAATGTCGAGGGGACGCCGCTGACCGTCCCTGGCAGCGACCAGGCCACCAACCCGTGGATGTCAGACGCTGCCGTTCCGGAGCGGTTCCTGCCCTGGGGATCGTGGGACCGCCCCGAGAACAAGCCCTCGCCGCGTTGGGAGCGGGGAGACACCGGCAGGATCGAAGCCGTCCCTACCGTACCGGTCGAACGCAGTTTCTGGAGCCGTGGCGGCACCGGGCTGGCCGCGGGCGCAGTGACCGCCGGCCTCGGCGTGGCCGCGTTGATGTGGTGGAATCCGGTCGGCTGGGTTGCGCTCGGGACGGCATTGGCGATCGCCGGCGGCGTGGCAGCAACGACCGCCAGTGCGGTCGAGCTTACCGCATCCTACAGCGGCGCCACATCCCTGGAGCAGGATGCTGAGATGAACCGGGCGATCTCGGCAACCCTCGGGTACAGCTCGCCCGGCGGAGTCATCGGGAGTGTGTTGGGCACCGTTGTCGCCGATGACCCTCAGGAGGGGTTTGCACAGGGCGCCCTGTGGGGGGGGCTGACCGAAGGCGTGACCAGTCTCCCCGGCGCACTGCGCGCCGTGCCTGGACTGTGGCGCGCAGCCCTGCCCTGGACGAAATCCCTCCTGCTAACGCCATTCTGGTTTTTCATGTCAGCGGGCGGCGGTGGAGGCCGTGCCCGCTCGTTGGCCCGGGTGTTCGCCGCGCAGGGCCGGATCGCATCCCGGGTTCGCAGTGTTGAGTACCTGGGTACGACGCCGCTGCTGGAGCGCGACGCCGACTGGGCTCGATTCCAGGTCTTTGCAACCCGAACCCGCAACGAGTCCGTCTTCCGAATTACCTATGCGAACGGCCAGCAGCGGATCGTGCTCGCCGACCGCGCCCAGCCGACCGGCCGGGCAATCTTGGAAGCCAAATACGGCGACATGGGCCAGATGTGGAACCCGACCCGTGAGGCCCACATCATCGGCCAAGCCAACAACTACCTCGACATAGCCACGGTGACCGGCGGCAGGGTCGGCTACCTCGTCAGCACCGAACGCGGCGCGTATCGACTCACGCAGCGATTCGGGCTGGAGTTCCCGGCGGAGATGGCGTCGGGGCAGCTGTGGATCGACTGGGTGCCGTGGCGGCGGTAGACGCCCACGGTCTGCATCCGAAATAGGTTCTGCAACCACGCCCGTCAGCAATGTTTGCGTAGGTTCCACGTAATTCAAACCGCCTCCGTCAGCCAGTCTTTAATTTGTATCATTTGCGCCCGCTACCGCGCTCTCTAATGCTATACCGTACCTGAGCTGTAAGCGGACTGCGTCCTTGCAACGCGCGCAATCCTACCTTTGGGCTTCCCTGCAATCCATCCCGACAAGGTGCCGGCGGCGTCCGTGCCGTCTGAGCTTGTGCTAATCGCCCACCGGCGAGCGGAGGCGGCGGGTGCTTGTGCCCCGCCGGTCCGGTCTACGCAAGGGGCGCGGGCTGTCGTGCCCGCCTAGTCTGACCGGCCGGCCCGGCTGCGCCCAGCGGGCCAGAAGGGCGCTATCCTTGCCTAAACCCGACCGGCTTCCCTGCCCGCCGCGCAATCTTTCATTTTTGATCCCCCCAAGCCCCCACGGGGGGATGTCGGCATATCCATGTGCCACTAACGGTGCATGGGTCCCCAAAACAAAAAAACCGAAAAGAGAGAAAAAGCCTCGGTTGTTGCCAGGGCTGCGCGCGCAAGGGGTACGCTTCGCCAGTCGGGGGCGGCGGTTCTGTGCCGCGCATGACGATCCTGCGTGCCTGGATTCAATCGGTGGCTCTTCGGGGTGAGTTGACGGCGATCGACCCGCGAAGCTTGCCAAACAATGGGCATATTGATTACCGTACGGAAATCATAAGCAGCGACTCGGTCTTCCCCATGACTTCGATTCCTCGCGGCGGACTCCGCCCCGGCGCCGGCCGCCCGCGTGGCACCGGCGCCTTCGGCGAACCGACCACCCCTGTACGCATCCCCGAAAGCCGCTTGGCCGAGGTGCGGACGCTCATTGCTCGCCCTCGCCGGCCTGCCGCACCGGAACTTGAATGGACAGGTGAACCGGACGCCAGCGCGCCGGGCTTGAGTCTTCCGCTGTTCGCCTCCCGCATCCAGGCCGGGTTTCCGTCTCCGGCGGATGATTACGTCGAAGGCAAGCTGGACCTCAACCAGCACCTGATCCGCAATCCGCCCGCCACCTTCTTCCTGCGGGTGCAGGGTGAATCCATGCTGGGGGCTGGGATTCATCCCGGCGATCTGCTAGTGGTGGATCGCTCGATCGAGCCCAAGCACGGGGCGGTGGTCATCGCGGTGGTGGATGGCGAGCTGACGGTCAAGCGCTTGTGGCTGGCGACACCGGAGCGGGTCGAGCTGCGCGCCGAGAACCCGGCCTATGCGCCGATCGTGATCGGCGAATTCCAGCAGTTCGAGCTGTGGGGCGTGGTCACCAGCGTGATTCATCCGCTGCTGCCATGAGCGTTTTCGCCCTGGTCGACTGCAACAACTTCTACGTCTCCTGCGAGCGGGTGTTCGATCCGAAGCTGGAAGGCCGGCCAGTGGTGGTGCTGTCCAACAATGACGGATGCGTGGTCGCTCGATCGCCCGAGGTGAAGGCGCTCGGCGTGCCGATGGGTGCGCCGTGGTTCCAATATCAGACCCTGGCCCGCAAGCAGCGCATCGTGGCGCTGTCCAGCAATTACGCCCTGTACGCCGACCTGTCCGACCGGGTCATGCGCATCCTGGCCGATCTCAGCCCGGCCCATGAGGTGTATTCCATCGACGAATGTTTCTGCGACTGGCGCGGCCTGGCCGGCGTGGATCTGATCGAGTACGGCCAACGGACCCGGCAGCGCATCCGCCAGTGGGTGGGCCTACCCGTATGTGTCGGACTCGGTCCGACCAAGACCCTCGCCAAGCTAGCTAACCATGTGGCGAAGAAGCAGCCGCAGCATGACAGCGTGTTCGACATCGCCCGGCTGACCGAAACCGAGCGCACGGAGCTGCTCGACCGCATTGCCGTCGGCGAAGTCTGGGGAGTCGGTCGCCGGATCGAAGAACGCTTGCGGGAACAAGGCATCACCACAGTACGGGCGCTGCGCGATGCCGATACTCGCATGATCCGCGCCCGTTACGGCGTGGTGTTGGAACGCACCGTGCGCGAACTGCGCGGCAGCTCCTGTCTGCCGCTGGAAGCCGTCACGCCCCCGCGAAAACAAATCCTCTGCTCGCGTTCCTTCGGCCAACGGGTGGAAGACCTCGACTCACTGCGCCAGGCCGTCACCGCCTACACTGCGCGGGCCGCCGAGAAATTGCGCCGGCAGGGCTCGAGTGCCGGGGCCATCCAGGTATTCATCGAAACCAACCGCTTCAACGATGAGCCCCGCTACGCCGCCCAGCGCACCATCCCGCTCGCCACGCCCACGGCAGACACGCACCGCCTCCTGCATGCCGCCCACCACGCCCTGGTGGACATCTACCGCCCCGGTTACCGCTACCAAAAGGCCGGGGTCATCCTGCTCGACCTCGACCCCGCAGAAAACGCCCAGCGCGATTGCTTCGCCAGCCTCGCCGCCGACGCAATCGACCCTGCCCGCGCCAAACTCATGTCCGCCATCGACGCCATCAACCGCAACCACGGCCGCGGCGCCCTGCGCTGGGCCGCCGAAGGCTACACCCGCCCGTGGGCGATGCGCACCGACCGGCGGACGCAGGGCTACACTACGCGTTGGAACGAGTTGGCGACGGCGAGGGCTTGAGGCCAATGGATCAGCTCACAAAAATCATCATTCAGTGGAGCAAAAGTGGCAAAAAAAGGCTTATCGATGGATTCGTTCTGTACCTGGGATGGCGAAACCTTAGTGCTGAATATTCTCGGACAACCGAGCGCAAAGCAGGATGCGATTGGCAAAGCCAAAGGCAATCAGCTCAAAGTAAGCGTGACTGCCGCGCCGGTAGGAGGCAAAGCGACCGACCATATGGTTCGCTTCTTGGCAAAGGAGTTCGGAGTAGCAACTCAGGATATCGAAGTTGTTTTTGGCCGGTACAACGTCAATAAGCAGCTACGCATCAAGTCTCCCAAGAAACTACCGTCTGTAATCGACAAGCAACTGCCCTGATAGACGGCACCTAGGCCGCATAAGGTTCAGCCGAGCCCGGATTACGATGAGCGCCTTGTTTCAACCACTGAGCAAGACCGAAAACAGGTCGGTTCGGCTAGCCGGTTTGGGCCAAATACCGTTAATCTGGGCGCGCTAAAATCTCTACCCTCTGCGCTTGCCAGTCCAGCGAGAAAGGACTCCGGCACCGACTCTCCGACACCCGCCCGCCTCCCTTCCCCGCCAAGCAAGCCTCTACGATCTCCGGCGCCAACTGCACCAGCCGCCCCACCCTGCTTGCCTGGCTCAGGTCGAGGCCTTCGGCATTGGCGATTTCACTGAGCGATTCGAACTTTCCCTCGTCCAACAACCGCTGCCAGAAGTGGGCCAATCCAAGGGCGCGGATGAGCGGCGTGTCCTGCTCGGCTCTGCGCTTTTCGACTTCCTGCCTGGCTTCTTCTCGGAATGCGGCCGGCGTGCCCAGTGGCGTGATAACCTCCCGCTTCACCCCACGCTTGACCAATGTCCAGGGGAGGAAGGTTTCGAGCCTCACTCCGTCCGCGGGGCTTGGGATCGTCGTTGTAACTGGACGGCCGGTGATCCGGCCTTGGCTTTTTCGGGGCATGGGATGCGTCTCACTCGAACCTGTCGATGGTCTCACGCTGGGCTTCCCAGTCCAGCGGCAGTCGATGGCGTTTCAGCCATCGTTGGGTCAGCGTCCGTGGCTGGTGCCCTGCCAGACAGCGCTCCACTTGCTCCGGCGCCAACAGGGCCAGCCGGAGCACGTGCGATACGCTCGGCGGCGTCAGTCCTTCCCGTTCCGCCAACTCGGCGCAACTGTGCACGACACCGGTGTCCAGCAGGTGCTGCCAGTACATGGCTCGGCCGATCGAGATGAGCAGGCCGGGGTCGTGAGCCGTTCGCTGAGTGTTCACCAGGTGCCACTGCCGCCGCCGCAAGCAAAACGGTACCAGGGTTTCGGGGTTGTCCATCAGGCCACCGCCTCCATTTCTATCAGTTCTGCCCCGATCGTTTTAGGCGTGAACTCACCCAGCAGCGCCTTCCAACCCAGCGCCCGCCAGCGGATCCTGAGACCACCCTCGGCGAGCTCGACCCGCTCGATCATGAGCTGGACGATGCGGTGCCGTTCGGCTGGGAACAGCTGTTCCCAGACGCTGCCGAGCTGGCCCACGGCAACCACAACCTGGGCTTCGTCGAGGTCGGCCGTTTGCGCCTGCACCGCCAGCCATATAGCCGCAATGGCTTCGGGACTGGCCAGGACGGTCCGGATCTGGGCGAGGGTGGCCGCTTCGATTTCTTCCGCAGGCAGCCGGACGCTGGTCTTGTGGCCGGCGCCGAAACGCGCTTCGGCCTTGGAGAAGTAATAGCGGTATTGGCGGCCGTTTTTCCGCACGTAGGTCGGGTACATCTTTTCGCCCTCGGTGTCGTAGAGCAGGCCGCGCAGCAGCGCGTCGGTTCGCTCCCGCTGCCGGGTTTCGGTGGCACGGCTGCGGGCATCCCGGGCCAGGACTGCGTGAACAGCGTCCCACAAAGTGGCTTCGATAATTGCCGGGTGGGCGCCGGGATGCCAACTGCCCTTGTGGGAGATTTCGCCGAGATAGATCCGGTTGCGCAGCAGGTGGTGCAGGTGTTTCTTGTCGATCCGGGCGCCGGGGCGGTGCCTGCCGTCCTGGGTGGTCCAGGCCTTGGTGGTGATGCCTTCGGCATTCAGCGCCGCGGCGATCCGGGTGGTCGAACCGACGCTGAGCATGTCCTTGAAGATCCGGCGGACGATGGCGGCCTCGTTTTCGTTGACCACCAGTTGCCGATCCCTGACGTCATAGCCCAAGGGCGGTACCCCGCCCATCCACAGCCCCTTGCGCTTGGCCGCGGCGATCTTGTCGCGGATGCGCTCGCCGGTGACTTCGCGTTCGAACTGGGCGAAGGACAACAACACGTTCAGCATCAGCCGTCCCATCGAGGTGGTGGTGTTGAACTGCTGGGTGACCGAGACAAAGGACACGCCCTGGCGCTCGAACACTTCGACCATGCGGGAGAAATCCGCCAGGCTCCGGGTCAGCCGGTCGATCTTGTACACCACCACGATGTCGATCCGGCCGGCCTCGATGTCGGACAGCAGACGCTTGAGCCCCGGCCGCTCGGTGTTGCCGCCGGAGTAGCCGGGATCGTCGTAGTCGTCAGCGACCGGGATCCAGCCTTCGATCCGCTGGCTGGCGATGTAGGCGTGGCCGGCTTCCTTCTGGGCGTCGATGGAGTTGAACTCCTGGTCCAACCGTTCATCGGAGGACACCCGGCAGTAGACGGCACAGCGTTGGCGGGGCTTGGACGGGGCGCCGGTTTGCACTTCCATACGGTTCGATGCCCTCATGTCCCCTCCCCGGCTTGGCGCAGGCCGAAGAAGAGCGGGCCGGACCAGGCGGTGCCGGTGATGTGGCGCGCTACCGCGGTCAGGCTCTTGAACGATTGCCCGGCATAGTCGAACTGCCCTTCGGCAGTGACAGTGACCTTGTGGTCCTGCTCGCCCCATTCCCGCACCAGCACCGTGCCGGGCGGCAGGTGAATCGCTGGCGACACCCGCCGGGACTTGATCTTCGAGTGGCGCTGGCCGATCAGCTCGAGGCGCCGGCGGGTCTCGGGCGCGAGGCCGCCGTAGGCGGCTTCCTGAATCTTGTAGGCGATGCGGGATTCCAGGTAGTTCCGGTTGGGATGGGTGGGGCGGCGCGGGAAATACTTGTCCCACAGCGCCCAGAGGTCTTTGATCGGCAGGTTCGAGAGCGAGGCCACTTGGGCCGCCACCGAGAGTTTCAAGTCGTTCATTACACACGCTCCGGTTGAGAGGGAGTGGTATGGACGCGCTTCCCGGCCAGTAAGCCAAGGTCCAACCCGGTCTTTTTCTCGGATTCTTTCTGGAGCGTGCGGACAATCGCAGCGGCCAGGATCGTAGTGATCTCGTGGGCGCGTTGGGCGGGGGAGAGACGTTCGGGCGACGGGAAGGATGGCATCGTCATCGGCAACTCAACAATCATTTGGCACGAAAGGGATGCCTACCAGTCTCCGTCACAACCCGATCGCCGCACCATCCCGAGATTTCGAAGGTCTACGGGTCGTTGCAGGCCATTGCAAAAACTAGTCGAATTTTTCGGCTCGGAAACCGCTGTGGAGGGTGCTTTCGACGACCTGGCAGCCCAGGTTTCGACACCAGAACTTGATGTGATAAAAAACCTGCTATCGCCTGAAGCGTCCCTGGCGGATGGCTGAATCCATCCGCTCGGCCGGATCGTCGTCCTCCTCCTCTTCACGCTGCCAGCGCGGCTCGGCCTTCGGCATCAGCAGGAGAGCGAGCGTGTAGTCGTAGTGCTCGTTGACGAAGGTCAATTCTGTCAATGGCATGTCCCTGGGCTCCTTGGGAAACCAGGTCTTGGCCGAGAGGCTCCCTTCCTGAATCGGAATGCCGCCATTGTGGCCATGGGCCAGCGACTCGAGGGGAACGGCATAGGTGCGCTTGCGAGTGGCGAATACCGCACCCGACTTGAAGGCTGCCTGATTTGAGCGCGCCCACAACAAATGATCATCACGGACGGCGACGAGCACCGCCCGGTTTTCGGCGATCTCGATCCATTTCAAGGCAGCCGCCGTCAGCGAAACGCCGTAGCGCTCGGCGCAGTGGGCCAGCAACTCGAAGGAAATACGCTCCTTGCCGATCTGCTGCCGGAAGTCGTCCAAAGGCATCAGGAGGTAAGACGCGAACGTGTCCGCTTCGGTTTCGAGCTGTCGCTCTTCGGCATCCCATTCCTCCATGTCCTGTTGGCTGCAGCTGAAGAGCTCCTGCCGGTCGCGGTGCAGCAGGTAATGGCCGAATTCATGAGCCAGCGTAAAACGGATCCGCCCCCTGGACCGGACTGCCGAGTTGTAGACGATTTTCCATTGGGTCTTGCTGGGATGGGCCGCTAGCATGCCTTCGAACCCAGGTAGATCGGCGCCCTTGATCTGGGTGATCGGTGCGTGCGGGAAGCACTGTTTCGAATACTCCAGCGCCAGTGCCTCCACATCGACCGGAAACCGTTCGCGCCCCAGTACCTGCCCGAGCATCACGTTGAGCCGATTGGCCTCGGCCGTTGGCCACTTGCGCTCGGTCATGGATCGTCGTCCCAGACATCGATGAGTTGCCGCAGCTTCTTCTTGGTTTCCTCCGGCATCTTCTTGTACTTCCGGAAAAAGGCCTCGTCCGCGACGGCCGCGTCGGGCGTCATTTCCTGGTCATTCATCAAGAACTCCGTCGTGACCTCCAACACGGCGGCGATTCTGGCGATCTTTTCTGCAGACGGGTTGGGAGCCTCCTTGTTTTCGAGCTCCCAAAGATAGCTCTTGCTGGATTCGGTTAGGTCGGCAAGCTGATCCAGGCTCAGTTTCTTCTGCTTGCGCAACCCCCGGATTTTCTCACCCAAGGGCGATGGCACGGTGTTTCTCCTCTCGTCAGGTCAATTCATGTCACCGCAGGCGACCTTAGGAATATAGCACCGTGCCGAACGAATTCGTACCGGCTTGACAGAACATTCAGCAGCCCGCAATAATTCGCATCGTTCGGTGTACCGAACCTATCCGTCCTATTGGGTCAGTGTTCGTTGCTCAGGCCGCTCATTCCTCGTTTTTTCTTCAGTACAGGAGAAATCATCTTGGCTGCATTCAATCTTCGTCACCTCATCCGGGAGATCCCCGGGAAAACCTGGCGCGACTATTTGGCAAAGCGGTCTATCGAGGTCGGTGACGATTTCGATTGGGAGGCGGAAGAATCCGCGCTGGCAAATGCCCTGATCGCCCGCTTCGAGAGTCTCGAGGACAGCGAACAACGCGCGGCGGTCCACGCGGAAATGCGCAGGGTTCACCGGCTGGCCCAGCGCAAAGGCATCTACGCGCTGCTCAACGCAGGGCATGGACAGTCCGAGATTCAGGAAGGTTTCGAACAATTGCACAACCACGCCGAGCGCGCCCTTTGGACCTGGGTGCATTGGCCGGCGGTGTTTCAGATCGGCGAGCGTTTGTTGCAATTCGATCTGAGTGCCGGCACCCGGGCCTGGAAACGGCAGGCCATCAAGGTCAGCGAACCCGTATCTAAAGAGGAAGAGAATATCCGGGCTTTGGAAACGGCTTTGTCGGCATTGATGTCGCGCCGGAAAGGCCCCCGACGGGCGTGCCGGATCGATGTCTGCGAGCGGTGCCTCGATGGCGGCGTTCAGGTCAATATCTACATCGAGGACGACCCGAACGATCTGGTGGAATTCGTCGAGGAAAACATGAAACGCCGAACCACCCGGCCGGCGGGCAATCTGGCGCTGGTGTATTACCCGATCTCCGGGATCGTCGACAGTGTCGGTCGAGGCGGCGCGCGGATCCATGTCACCCTCGTCACCCTTTTCGCAAAACACCTCCTCAACCGAGACGTCAAGCCGGAGGCTGTCAAGCAACCGATGTTCCATCTCAACCGTCTGCGTTATGGACTCGCATTTGTCGAAGGCGATGCCATCGATCTGGCGACCCATGGCGTGGATCGTATCCGGCTGCGGCAAGTCCGAGTACGTGCCACGATCCCCCCATGCTGCGATTTCTGGGTCGAGACACCAGCGGATCCGAACGAAGCTTGCGCATTCACGGCATCCAGTACGCACTTGCAGGAGAGAGACTTTTTCCGAGGCCCCTTCAATCTGGTCGAAGTGGTGATCAGCGTCTACTTCGTCCCGAGTGAACCGGGAAAAATCGGCCATGTCCTGAACATCGTTCTGAAACAGTCCGGCGTGTCCAACCTGCGCGACCTGAGCGAGAGCGACGCACAACTCGCCGACGCCCTGCTACGCGCGTGGCAGGTCACCGAACCGAGCGAATTCGAAGCCAAGCTGGCCGCCTAGGTGACCGATGCCGGCCTGCAACGACATCGCCTTCGGCCTGCTTTGCGAGCTGATCGAGGCGCCCCATGCGGATATCCACCCCGATACCGTCCGATGTTCCGGTAGGCGCGAAGCCTACGAGCACCTGCACGAACTCCAAGCCCTGCAAGTGGGTACGGGCCTTGCGGGTTCCGTTCTCTGCCCTTGGTGTGGAGACGACGAACTGTGTTCGCTCAGTTTCTCCGAAGAAGGCTATCGCGGCTATTGCAGCGATTGTGGCTGGCTGAATCTTGCCACCCACCAGGTGAAACCCCTGCGGGTCGAGTATCAACGCATCGTCCGCTGGATCGCCTCCGCGCTCGGCCTGCAGGGACGCTTTCGACTCGAGGAACGCGTACCGGCCCGGCTTTGGCGTTTGGGTGACATCGAACATCGGCGGAAACGCCGCACGGTGTTTTTCGGCAGGCGGCTGAACGAGTCGAGCGATGCGCAAACGATCGACGCCGGCATCCGTGCCGTCGCCGCGCCGGGGACCGAGATCCTGATTACGACCACCCCGCAGGATTCGATTGCGCCACCGCTCGCGAACGGTCGGCTCGTACCCCTTCGCGCCGTGTCACATCTGCGCAAAGCCGGCTTCGTCGTCGAAAACTTGGAGTCCTATCTTGACGCGCCCCTGATTGCTGATGAGGACGTTGCCGAGACTTCGTTGCGGCTGCTGCATTCCGGCCGGCTCGCCTTGATCGACGGCAAACAGATCAAAGTCTCACCCCAGATCTACCGATTTCTCAGCATTTTGATCGACGCAGACGGCAAGCCCGTGCACAAAAGAGTGCTCGCCGATGCGCTAGAAATGGATGTCGACGCCTGCAAAGGTTCCGAGATCTTCAAGCGGCACAAAGCGGTCTACCGAACCTTCATCGAACATGACACTGAGGGCCGCTACTGGATCAAACCCGAGTTCCTGAGCCGACGAGGAGGTGAATGACCGTAATCATCCTTATTCCTATTTTCCCGACATATTCCACAACGTACTCAACATGAGGTAAACCGATGAGCAAGAACCAATGGGTCGTCAAGAACGGCGACGGCTGGGGCGTCCGGGGCGAAGGCAATAGCCGATTGACCTCCAAGCACGACACCCAACACGAAGCCATCGAGCGCGCACGAGACATCGCGCGCAATCAGAGCAGTGAAGTCATCATCCAAGGCGAGGATGGGAAGATCCGCGAGCGCAACAGCTTCGGCAACGATCCTTTTCCCCCACCCGGATGATTTCGCCGTAATCGCATTATCGATCGAACCGGCCCGGAGCATCCCTCCGGGCTTTTTCGTTTCTGTCGCCTGAAATTCGAATTGCAGGTTTTGCCCACCCCTGCCGCCCGTTTTGCCCCCCGCTTTGTCCACCCCCTGACGCCCAGAATTTGTTCACGTTTCCGCAACAACCCACAGGAGCGACTCGTGAACGTAAAACATCTGAATCAACGCCAACTGGCGGATCGTTGGGGCGTCAGCGAAGCCACGCTGGAACGCTGGCGGTCCGAAGGCATCGGCCCGGTCTATCTGAAGCTGCACGGCCGGGTGCTCTATCGTCAGGAAGACATCGAGGCCTACGAGACCCGCCACCTCCGCAGAAGTCCCGGTCAATGCGTTCAGGCCGGAGGTGCGGCATGACCTCGATGAACCCCGACATCCTCCTCGCCACTCCGGCCGGCCAGCTCGCCGAGTTGCCGGCGGAATCGCTGTGCCGGTTCAAGCTCGACGCCGACGCGCAACTGGCCGCCGCCAAGACCCTCAACGAACACTTGGACCGCGCCCTCGAGATCAGATACGCCGAGCGCGCCCGCCAACTGCGGCTGGCTACGGGCAAAGACACCGGCATCGTCCACTTCGACGACGGCCCGGTGCGGGTCACCGCCGACCTCCCCAAGAAGGTCGAGTGGGATGCCCGACAGCTCGCCGCCCTGGTGCGACGGATCGCCGACAGCGGCGAGGACCCTGCCCAATACGTCGAGATCGGCTACCGGGTATCCGAGACCAAGTTCAACGCTTGGCCGGCCGGCCTCCAGCAGAGCTTCGCACCGGCCCGTACGCTCAGGACCGGCAAGCCCGGCTTCCGTTTGGCGCTGCTCGGGGAGGACGCGGTATGACTCTCCCCATCATCAGCGCCGACCAGCGCTTGGCGGAACGGCGCGGCGTCAAGGGCGTCCTGGTCGGCAAAGCGGGCCTCGGCAAGACCTCGCAACTGTGGACGCTGGAAGCCGCCTCGACCCTGTTCTTCGACCTGGAAGCCGGCGACCTCGCGGTCGAAGGCTGGGCCGGCGATACGATCCGGCCGCGCACCTGGCCCGAATGCCGCGACTTCGCGGTCTTCATCGGCGGCCCCAATCCGGCCTTGCGGGATGACCAGCCCTTCAGCCCAGCCCACTTCGACGCGGTGTGCGCGCGCTTCGGCGACCCCGGTGCGCTGGAACGATACCAGACCGTGTTCGTCGACTCGATCACCGTCGCCGGGCGCTTGTGCCTGCAGTGGTGCAAGGGGCAGCCGCAGGCCTACTCCGAGAAGACCGGCAAGCCGGACAGCCGCGGGGCATACGGCCTGATGGGCCAGGAGATGATCGGCTGGCTGACGCATTTGCAGCACACCCGCAATAAGAACGTCTGGTTCGTCGGGATCCTGGACGAGAAGCTCGACGACTTCAATCGCCGGGTGTTCGCGCTGCAGATCGACGGCGCCAAGACCGGGCTCGAACTGCCGGGGATCGTCGATGAAGTGGTCACCCTGGCCGAACTGCCCGCGGACGATGGCAGCCGCCACCGGGCGTTCGTCTGCCAGACACTGAACCCTTGGGGCTATCCCGCCAAGGACCGCTCCGGCCGGCTCGATCCGATCGAACCGCCGCACCTCGGCCAGTTGATGCAGAAGATCGCCGGCCCCGCCCGCCCGCTAGCGGAACGGCTCGATTTCAGCCGTCCTGCCCCCGCAACGATCCCCACCCAGGAGACCTGACCATGAGCTATTTCGATTTCAATTCCGCCGAGCAGGCGAGCTTCGAGCTGATCCCGAAGGATACCCTGGTGCGGCTCCGCCTCACCCTCAAGCCGGGCGGGTTCGACGATGCCAGCCAGGGCTGGACCGGCGGTTGGGCCACCCGCAGTCCTGAGACCGGCGCCGTCTATCTCGCATGCGAAGGCGTGGTGTTGGATGGCCCTTACGCCCGCCGCAAGCTGTGGTGGAACATCGGCCTGCACTCACCCAAGGGGCCGACCTGGCAGGCGATGGGCCGCAGTTTCATTCGGTCGCTGCTGAACAGCGCCCGCCGCATCCATCCCGCCGACATCGGCCCCCAGGCCCAGAACGCCCGCCGCATCGCCGGCTTCGCCGAGTTGGACGGGCTGGAATTTGCCGGCCGCATCGACATCGAGAAGGACGGCCGCGGCAATGACCGCAACACCATCCGGGCGGTCATCGAGCCTGATCACAAGGACTATGCCCAGCTCATGGGCCAGCACTTCGCCCCGCCGGTCCCAACTTCGCCTTCGGGTGCGATACCGGCAGCGGCAGCCTATGCGGCTTCGACGCCGGCTACATCCCCAGGCGTCCCCGGCGGCAAGCCGGCCTGGGCCCAGTAAGGGAGGACATCGCCATGATGCTTCGTCCCCGTCAGACCCTGCTGGTGGAGCGCTCGCTCGCGGCGCTGCATCAGCACGGCAACACCTTGGCCATCGGTCCCACCGGCTCGGGCAAGACCATCATGCTGTCGGCGGTGGCCGGCAGCGTGCTGGAGGAGCCGGACGCCAAGGCCTGCATCCTCGCCCACCGCGACGAACTCACCGCCCAGAACCGGGAGAAGTTCGGCCGCGTCAATCCGGGACTGACTACCTCGGTGTTCGACGCCCAGGAGAAATCCTGGGCCGGCGCGGCCACTTTCGCCATGGTGCAAACCTTGGCGCGAGGCCGACATCTTGAGCAGATGCCGACGCTCGACCTTCTGGTGATCGATGAAGCGCACCACGCCGCCTCGCCCAGCTATCGAGCGGTGATCGACCGGGTACGGTCCCGCAATCCGAAGGCCCTGCTCTGCGGCCTGACCGCGACCCCGAACCGGGGCGACGGCAAAGGCCTGCGCGAGGTGTTCTCCAACGTAGCCGACCAGATCACCCTGGGCGAGATGATCGCCTCCGGCCACTTGGTGCCGCCCCGCACCTTCGTCATCGACATCGGTGTACAGGCAGCCTTGCAGCAGGTCCGCCGCACCGCGATCGACTTCGACATGGACGAGGTGGCATCGATCTTCGACAAGCAGCTGGTCACCGACGCGGTCATCCAACACTGGCGGGACAAGGCCTCCGGGCGGAAATCCATCGTGTTCTGCTCGACGGTGGCACATGCCCGCCATGTCTGCGAGGCCTTCATCGCCGCTGGGATCCACGCGGTGCTGATCCATGGCGACTTGTCCGACGCCGAGCGCAAGGCGCGCTTGGCCAACTATGAGTCCGGGCCGGCCCAAGTCGTGGTCAACGTGGCAGTGCTGACGGAAGGCTACGACTACCCACCGACCGGCTGTGTGGTGCTGTTGCGGCCAAGCTCCCACCAGTCCACCTTCATCCAGATGGTGGGCCGGGGCCTGCGCACGGTGGACCCGGAAGTTTTTCCCGGTGCCATCAAGACCGACTGCATCGTGCTGGATTTCGGCACCGCCAGCCTGATGCACGGCACCCTCGAACAGACGGTCGATCTCGACGGCCATCTGGGCCAGGGCGAGGCGCCGACCAAAGACTGCCCCGAATGCGGCGCGATCGTTCCGGCAGCCTGTCTGGAGTGTCCGCTGTGCGGCCACCTTTGGGAGCGGCAGCCTAAAGACCGCGGAGTGCTCAGCGATTTCGTCATGAGCGAGATCGATCTGCTGAAACGCTCGCACTTCCGCTGGTGCGACCTGTTCGGTAGTGACGACGCCCTGATGGCCGCCGGCTTCAGTGCCTGGGGCGGGGTGTTCTTCCTGACCGGCCGTTGGTACGCGGTGGGCGGCGGCAAGGGTCTGCCCACCCATCTCCTCGGCGTAGGCGAACGCACCGTCTGCATGGCCAAGGCCGACGATTGGCTGAACGAGCACGAGTCCGTCGACACCGCCCACAAGACCCGTCGCTGGCTCAACGAACCGCCCACCGAGAAACAACTCCGCTACCTGCCACCCCAGTGGCAAAGCGACTTCGGATTGTCGCGCTACCAAGCCTCCGCGCTGCTTTCGTTCCAGTTCAACAAGCGGGCCATTCAATCCTTAGTGCTGGGCGCAGATGCCGCGACCCACGATACCCAACGGAGGGCGGCTTGACAAATGATCAGGACAGAATATTTGCACAGCCGCGCAGCGGCTGCCCGAAGGGTGGCGTACAGGGATGCACGCCATGATTTGCGCTATCTGCGGAAGAGAAGGCCGGGGCTTTTGCTGGGCATCGTCCCACGACGCTCCCCACGACTCAGGCGACAAGCGACTGTTCAAGCGCTTCTGCTCGAGGCGCTGCCAGGACATCCATCTGCAACGACTGAAACGGAGCGACGGCGTCGTGATCGATCCCACCCATAACGAGAAGGCGGCGATGGCGGCCGTGCTGCCCCGCCTCGGCGACTACGTCGCGGCGGTCGGCATGGACCGGCCGCTGTCGGCCTACAGCCGGGCGGAAATCCTGCAACTGGTCGACGTGGTGCTGACCGCCTATTTCGACCACCTGCGGGAACACGCTCCCGATGACGTGCCGTTCTGAGGGGGCGACCATGCTGGATTACAACCCTGGCGCCTTGTTCAACGAACGTCTCACGGCGCTGATCGATGCCGGTCTGCAGCATCGCCAGGCCGGTGAGCCACGCCGCACTTATCTCGGCGCGTCTCGCCTCGGCGTGGCCTGCGAGCGCGCGCTTCAGTACGAATACGCCCAGGCGCCGGTCGATCCCGGCCGTGAGTTTTCAGGCCGGATGCTGCGCATCTTCGAACGTGGCCACCGCATGGAGGAGGCGGTGGTGGGCTGGCTGCGCGCAGCGGGCTTCGGCCTCCGCACTCATCAGGCCGACGGCGAGCAGTTCGGGTTCTCGGCGCTGGACGGCCGCCTCCAGGGCCATGTCGACGGCGTCATCGTCGGCGGGCCCGAAGGCTTCGACACCCCGGCTTTGTGGGAGAACAAATGCCTGGGCGCGAAATCCTGGCGCGAGCTGGTGAAGCACCGCCTGGCCAAAGCCAAGCCGGTCTACGCAGCCCAGATCGCGGTATACCAGGCCTACCTCGCACTGCACGAACAGCCGGCGCTGTTCACCGCCGTCAACGCGGATTCGATGGAGATCTACGCCGAGCGCGTCCCCTTCGACGGCGGGCTGGCGCAGCGGATGTCGGATCGGGCCGTGCGTGTCATTACTGCGACCGAAGCCGGCGAGCTGTTGCCGCGGGGTTTTGCCGATCCGGCCCACATCGAGTGCCGGCAATGTGCTTGGGGCCTGCGCTGCCGGGGAGGCGGGGCATGAAGACCCGGCAGCCTTCCGATGACAAACGGGCGCAGCGGCAGCCGCCCAGGCCTCTGGTGCGTCTGACGGTCATCGACAAACTGCTGCGCCGGCATATCGTGTTCGCCTGCCCCGAAGCCCACCTGGCAGTGGCGGTGATCACCCTGGCCATCGGCGACTGCATCGATCCGGACGACGCCCTCCGCGCCGAGGCGCGGTACTTCCTCGCCGGCCCGGCCCTGGAGTTCTGGTGCGATGCGGTCGGCCTGGAACCGGCGTTCGTGCGTGCGATTGCGCACAAGGGCGGGTATCTGCCGAGCGAGACGGCGCACGGAGTCGGAGTGAAGCTCACGCCGAAGGAGCTAGGACTTGCTTGACTTCAACGACGCGCTGCCCAGGCCGGCCAACCCCGCCGATCTGACGCTCCAGCGCGAAGCCGTGCGCGCCGATCTGCTGGCCCGGTTGCCGTCGGTGCTGAAGACCTTGTTCCCGGCCGGCAAGGTGCGCGGGGGTGCCTTCGCGATCGGCAACGTCCAGGGCGATCCGGGCGACAGCCTGGAAGTGGCGCTTTCGGGCGAAAAGGCCGGGTTGTGGTATGACCATGCGACCGGCGAGGGCGGGGATCTCTTCGCCTTGATCGCCGCTGTCCACGGCCTGGAGACGCACGGCCAATTCGCCGAGGTGATGGCTCTGGCCGGTCAGCTGTTGGGTACGGCGCGGGTCGAACCGACACCGCTGCGGGAGAAAGCCCCGGTGGATCGGCTCGGCCCCGCCACGGCGAAGTGGGACTACGTCGCGGCGGACGGCACGCTGATCGCCTGCGTCTACCGCTACGACCCGCCCACCGGCAAGGAATTCCGGCCGTGGGACGTGCGCGCCCGCCTGTGGCGCGCCCCCGACCCGCGTCCGCTCTACAACTTGCCGGCGATCGCCCAGGCGAAGGAGGTGGTGCTGGTCGAGGGCGAACGGTGCGCCGACGCGCTGGTCCATCAGGGTGTAGCCGCCACCACGGCGATGAACGGGGCCAAGGCGCCGATCGACAAGACCGACTGGTCGCCGCTCCGGGGCAAGGCCGTGCTGATCTGGCCGGATCGGGATGCGCCGGGCTGGGACTATGCGGAGAACGCCGCCCGCGCTTGTGTGACGGCTGGCGCGGCCTCGGTCGCGATCCTCGTGCCGCCGACGGACAGGCCCGACAAGTGGGACGCAGCCGATGCCGTGTCCGAGGGCTTCGATTGCGTCGCGTTCATCACCCACGGCGAGCGCCGCGTCATCGGGGTCGCACCCCCGGTACTGCCGACGCATACCTTGGGCGCCTTGCTCGATGATGACTCTCCCGTCCCGCCGGACCTGATCGCGCCGCGCGTACTCACGCCCGGCGGCCTCTTGGTGTTCGGCGGGGCGCCCAAGGTCGGCAAGAGCGACTTCCTGCTGGCCTGGCTGATGCACATGGCGGCGGGGGCCAGCTTCCTCGGCATGACACCGCCGCGTCCCTTGCGGGTGTTCTATCTGCAGGCGGAGGTGCAGTACCACTACCTGCGGGAACGGGTGAAGGGAATCCCCTTACCGTCGCACCGGATAGCCGAGGCGCGGGTGAACTTCGTCGCCACCCCGCAACTGCGTCTGGTCCTGGACGAGGCCGGCCTGGCCCAGGTGATCCCGGCCATTGTTCAGGCGTTCGGCAACACTCCGCCCGATCTGATCGCCATCGATCCGATCCGCAATGTGTTCGACGGCGGCGAGGCCGGGGGCGAGAACGATAACGGCGCGATGCTGTTCTTCCTGTCGCAGCGGGTGGAACAGCTGCGCACGGCAGTCAACCCGGACGCCGGCCTCGTGCTGGTGCACCACACCAAGAAGCTCGGCAAGAAACCCTTCGAGGAGGATCCGTTCCAGGCCCTGGCCGGCGCCGGCAGCCTCAGGGGCTACTACAGCACCGGGATGCTGCTGTTCCGGCCGGACGAGACCCAAACCACCCGCCAACTCATCTTTGAGCTGCGCAATGGCGCGGCGCTCCCGGTGAAGTCCGTCGACAAGTTCAACGGTACTTGGCGCGAGGTGGTGAACACCGGGCGACGGGTCCTGCAGGACTACGCCGAACGCCTTGATGCCGAGCGCCGGCGCAAGCATGACGTGATCCTGCAGATACTGTTCGACGAGGCGGCGGATGGGCGCTGCTACAGCGCCACCCAGTTCGCCGAAGCCTTCGAGGGTCGCGCCGGATTGGGCGCGGAACGCACGATCCGCGAGCGGCTCTCGGTGCTCGCCACTCAAGGTTACATCAAGTTCTTCCGTAACGCCGAGGACTACGGACTTCCCCCGTTACACCGCAGCAAGTTCGGCTACCAATGCGTCGAGGGCATGGTGCTACGGCGGGAAGATCCCCCGGATCCTGACACCGGAGAAATCCCGATGTGGCCGGTTTCGGTCTACCCCTCCCACTACAAATGCCCCCAGACCGGCGCCTTGCTGCCGGTCGAAGACGCCACGATCTGGCTCTACCACGACGAGGACCATCCATGACAACGACCTTGATTCCAGATGGCGGACGCTCTGCCATCTGCCCCTTGAAATCTGCCATCTGGATCCAGACGGCAAACGTCCGCCATCTGGGAATCCATATACTTCAATCGCTTACGGTCCAGATGGCGGAATTTCCAGATGGCAGCGCCGCCAACTCGCCATCTGGCGCAACCGATTGTTTATACGAAACAATTTATGGAATTCCAGATGGCGGAGACTCCCTCCCCCTACGGGGGAGAGGCGCGCTACGCGCCCTCTACCCGTCCCGTAGGGGCCTCTCTGGGCTAGGAGATAACGACGAAGGTGACCGGACCACGCTGCTGGCCCTCGATCTGGGTACTCACACCGGCTGGGCTCTGCATCAGCGGGACGGTACGGTCATCAGCGGCTCCGAAACCTTCAAGCCCCAACGCTTCGAAGGCGGCGGGATGCGCTTCCTGCGTTTCAAGCGCTGGCTGACCGAAATCAAGCAAGCCGCCGGCGATCTGGATGCGGTCTATTTCGAGGAGGTCCGCCGCCATGCCGGCGTCGATGCCGCCCACGCCTATGGCGGGTTCCTGGCCCACCTCACCGCTTGGTGCGAGCACCACCAAATTCCCTACCAGGGGGTACCGGTGGGAATGATCAAGAAACACGCGACCGGCCAGGGCAACGCCAACAAGGCCGCCATGATCGCTGCGATGCGGTCACTGGGCTTCGATCCGGTGGACGACAACGAAGCCGACGCCCTGGCTTTGCTGCACTGGGCACGGGTGACCCAAGGGGGGGGCGTATGAGCGGACCGAACCCTAATCCCCGTTGCCCGCTGGGAAAGCTGCAGCCGCAGGTCACCGACCTCGAAGCGGTCAAGCGCGAGGGCTGGCGCGAGCAGCACATCCTGGTGGTCCATCTGACCGACGAGCGGCTGGATTTCGTCGAGCGGGAGTTGATCCGGCAGATCGGCGAGCGGCTGTACGGCCGCCAGGAGTCACGCCGTGGCTGAGTGGACGATCGAGCGCGTGGCCGCCCGCTTCGAGGAGGCGGCCTGGACCGCCCAGGACTTGCCGCCGGTCAAGGTGCAAGGCTATTTCAACTGCTGGCCGGCCATCGCCCGCCAAGCCTGGGAGGGCTATGCCGACGAGACCCGCGAGTGCCGGGTCCAGCCGAGCCCCGACGCGGTGGACCGCATGCTGGAAACGATGCGCTGGGTGCTGTGGCTGGAGGAGGAACAACGTCATCTGGTCTGGATGCGGGCCGAGCGACGGGGCTGGAAGATCATCGCCCGGCGCTTCGGATGCTGCACCCGGACCGCCCAGCGGCGCTGGCAGCAGGCCTTGAGGCAAGTCGTGGACCGGCTCAATCACTAGAGATTTTTAGGCGTGGATACTTTATCAGCCGCTGATATAATATATGCATGGAAAGGGACCCTGGCATTGAAACCCTCCTGGATTTACAGGACCAGATCATTGATCAGGGCAGCGGATATTGGGTCAAGATCGAGGCGTATCAGGTTGAGCCAACGCCCGATGTGCCCCATGGCATCCGCTACTCACTGACACTGCATGAGCCCTACGGCAAAAGGATACTCGGTTATGACAATGCCCACGCAGTTAAACCGCCGAAGAAGTTCAAGTATGCGGGGCGACGTTTAACCTTCGACCACATGCATCGGCATGCCAGAGATCCAGGCGTTCCGTATGAGTTCAAGAATGCGCATCAATTGCTGGCTGACTTCTTTTCTGAAGTGGACCAAGTTCTGCTGGAGGTAAAAAAGCGATGAAAACCATTGTGATAGGCATCATGCCGCAAGAGGACATTCGCGAGCGTCTGCTGGCCATCGCGCGGGGCGAGCTCAAGCCCAAAACAGGGGATCCCAAGATATGGTTCACTTCGATGAGATCGCTTGCAGAGGTCCTGAGCGATGAAAACAGGGCGCTGCTCAAGGTGATCAGAGAAACCAAACCTGAATCGATCACGTCTCTCGCGGCAACGACGGGCAGGAAGCCCGGCAACCTTTCTCGCACGCTGAAGACGATGTCCCATTACGGCCTCGTAGAGATGAAGCGTGAAAAGAATCATGTCCGCCCCATCGTCAAGGGAACGGAGTACAGGATCGTCGCTGCCTAATTCGAAAACGACAGAAGCACTGTTTCGAATTTCCTTGAAGTGGCTCAACCTGATCGATCGCAAGGACTTGGAACTTCTTCTGTGAACCGGGCTGCCCGAGCGGCCATCAGCGCCGGCGATCGCCTCCACTGCATGCGGGAACTTAACCGAAGTCGATAGCGTTTGAAGGTCATCGGGGAACGCTGCGGGCGGCTGCGAAAACAGCCGGCTTTTGGGCTGTCGCATCCGAGGGCCGACGGGCGTAGAGTAGCGCTCAAAGTACAGCAGGTGTGACCGAAGGGGCGAGACGCCCCGCCGCCGTGAGCGGTTGCGGGTCCTTCCCGGCTCCTGAGGGCTACGGGGGGAACGCGCGCGGGATTTCGCTAGCGTCAGACTGCAAACCAAGGTTTGCAGGGTTTGCGGTTTGCACCCCCAGCCGGAGCGCACCACCCTGGAGGCCGCGCCGGTGCTGGCGCTCACACGGGAGCGCCCAACGCCCCCAGTGCAAACCTGGGTGCAAACCCCACCCTGCAAACCGGGTGCTGCCATCGAGGTTTGCACCCTTGGGCTTACCTCATTTCCCAAGACCCGCCCCGGTTCGCCGTCGGCGGGTTTTTTGTTGCTGCGTTACCTCGTGTCTACGGCTCGTTGCAGGTTCCGATCGGACCCTGCGCCGGGCCGTACTTTTTTGGGATTGCTACGAACCCTTCATGTTGCAGGTCGAATACCGTCCGCTGGAAAAGTTGATCCCTTATGCCCGCAATCCGCGCACCCACAGCGTGGATCAGGTGGCGAAGATCGCGGCCAGCATCGTGGAATTCGGCTGGACCAACCCGATCCTGGTGGACGGGGCACAGGGGATCATCGCCGGGCACGGCCGCCTGGCGGCCGCCCGCAGCCTGGGGCTGGCGGAGGTGCCGGTGATCGAACTGGGTCACCTCTCGCCGGCCCAGAAGCGGGCCTATGTGCTGGCCGACAACCGCCTGGCTCTCGATGCCGGCTGGGACGAGGAGTTGCTGGCGCTGGAACTGGCCGAGTTGTCCGGTGCCGGGTTCGACTTGGCGCTGACGGGGTTTAACGATGATGAGCTGGAAGCTCTGCTGTCGATCGATACCGAAGATTCGGATGACGCCGAAGACCGCGAACCCGAGACGGCCGATGATGTCCCCGAGCCGCCGGCGGCCCCTCTGTCGCGTCCCGGCGATGTCTGGCAGTTGGGCCGACATCGGTTGATCTGCGGCGATGCCTCGGACCCGGACGTCGTCGCGGCGTTGATGGGCGGCGAGTTGGCCCGTCTCTGCTTTACCTCGCCTCCGTATGACAATCAGCGCGACTACACCTCCGGCGGCATCGGCGACTGGGACGGCCTGATGCGCGGCGTGTTCGCCCAGTTACCGCTGACCGACGATGCCCAGGTGTTGGTGAATCTGGGGCTGATCCATCGCGACAACGAGGTGATCCCCTACTGGGATCCCTGGCTGGGGTGGATGCGGACCCAGGGCTGGCGCCGTTTCGGCTGGTACGTCTGGGACCAGGGGCCGGGGATGCCGGGCGACTGGGCGGGACGCTTGGCGCCGAGCTTCGAGTTCGTGTTCCACTTCAACCGTCAGAGCCGCAAGCCCAACAAAACCGTGGCCTGCAAGTTCGCAGGTCAGGAGACGCACCTCCGCCAGGACGGCAGTTCCACCGCCCTGCGTGGCAAGGACGGTGAGGTCGGCGGTTGGACCCATGCGGGTCAACCGACCCAGGACCGCCGGATCCCCGATTCCGTCATCCGCATCATGCGCCACAAGGGCAAGATCGGACGGGACATCGACCACCCGGCGGTGTTTCCCGTGGCGCTGCCGGAGTTTGTCCTGACCGCCTACTCGGATCCGGACGATCCGGTGTATGAACCTTTTGGCGGTTCGGGGACCAGCCTGCTGGCAGCGGAGCGCACCGGGCGCCGGGGGTATGCGGTGGAGATCGCGCCGGGGTATGTGGATGTCGCGATCCTGCGTTTCCGTCAGAGTTTTCCGGCCATCCCGGTGACACTGCTAGACACCGGCGAAACTTGGGAAGTGGTTGCCTCCCAGCGGCAAGCGATACAGACGACGGCTGGATGATCATCGCCTGCCGATCGTCTTTTGGAAGCCGCTACTCGGCCAACTGCTCCACGCTCAGACCCATGGCCTTGGCGAGCTTGGTCAGCGTGGCCTTACGGGGCGTACTGTCGCCGCGCTCCAGACGGGCCAACGCCGGTTGCTGCATGCAGGCCCGTTGCGCGACGTCTTCCTGCGTCAGCCCCAAGTACTCACGCCAAGCACGGATCAGCGGCATATCGTGCAGGACATGGGCTTCCACCACCGCTTGGGGAATGGCGTCACGGACACTGCGGCGTTCGAGTAGGGGGCGGACCCGTTCGAAATCGGCGACCGGCACCAACACGAAAGCAGGCTGTCCGTCATGGTAGATGGTCTGGTATTCAGTAGGTGCTTTCATCGCGTTTCTTGACCTCCTCGATGCTGACCACCTCGATGGCGTCCAGGACATTGAACAGAATCCGGTAATCGCCCACGCGCAGCCGGTAACCACAGGCATGATTGACCAGCGCCTTGACGCCACCCACTGCCGGGAACCGCTCCAGCGCTGTCGTTGCAGTCAATATCCGCTGTTGAGCCGCCTTGTCGCCCAACTTCTTAAGTTGCTTCAGAGCTCTCGGCTGCCAAACGATCGTTTTCATGGCGCATAACAAATTATAACCAATATCCGAAAGCTATTGTTATATTCGCCAGCCGCTCATTTTTCAAATCCGAGCGCCTGCTTCAACGCCGGGAGCGGGGTCGGTTCGACTTCACCGGCCCGGGCGCGCGCCAGCGCCGCCAGCAGCCGCTCGGCGTTCCGGGGCGAACGCAGCAGATGCGCGGTTTCCATCAGGCTTTCCAGCTCATCGGCCGCAATCATGGCGACGGCCCCACCGGAACGGCGGCGGATGATGATCACCTCACAATCATCGACGGTGCGATCCATCAGCGATTCGAGTTGCTCGCGGGCCCGGCTGTAGGTGATTTCGAGCGTCATGGCGGTAAGCACTTCCGGCAAAATGCATTCAATGTACAACGCATGCGTCATTCCTGGGTAGCCGACCGGGTCGAGTCCTGGCCGGTCGACAAGTTGCTGCCTTACGCCTGCAATGCCCGCACCCACTCGGACGCGCAGATCGCTCAGATCGCCGCCTCCATCGCCGAGTTCGGCTTCACCGCGCCGATCCTGGCGGGCGCGGACGGGGTGATCGTGGCCGGGCACGGGCGCTGGGCGGCGGCCCGCCAGCTGGGCCTGTCCCAGGTGCCGGTGATCGTGCTGGATCACTTGAGCCCCACCCAGCGCCGTGCCCTGGTGATCGCCGACAACCGCATCGCCGAGAACGCAGGCTGGGATGAGTCCTTGCTCAAGCTCGAGCTGACGGCCCTGCAGGACGAAGACTTCAATCTGGGCTTGACCGGCTTCGATGCCGACGCCTTGCTGGACCTTTTGGCCGACGAGGCATCAGTCACCGAGGGCCAGACCGAGGACGACGTGGCGCCCGACGTGCCGGTGCAACCGGTCTCTCGGCCGGGCGATGTCTGGATCCTGGGCTCCCATCGGCTGCTGTGCGGAGACGCCACCCTGGCGGAGCACTACGACCGCCTCCTTGCCGGCGAATCTGTGGACATGGTGTTCACCGACCCGCCGTACAATGTGAACTACGCCAACTCGGCCAAGGACAAGCTGCGCGGCAAGCATCGCGCGATCCTGAACGACAACCTGGGCGAGGGCTTCTCGGACTTTCTGCTGGCGGCGCTGACTCCGATGCTCGCCCACTGCAAGGGCGCCGTCTACATCGCTATGTCCTCCAGCGAACTCGATACGCTGCAGTCTGCCTTCCGTACCGCCGGCGGCCACTGGTCGACGTTCATCATCTGGGCCAAGAACACGTTTACCCTGGGCCGTGCAGATTACCAGCGCCAGTACGAACCGATCCTGTACGGTTGGGCCGCAGGCGCCCAGCGCCATTGGTGCGGCGATCGTGACCAAGGCGATGTGTGGCAGATCAACAAGCCGGTGAAGAACGATCTGCACCCGACCATGAAGCCGGTGGAACTTGTGGAGCGGGCCCTCCGCAATTCCAGCCGGCCCGGCGACGTGATCCTGGATCCGTTCGGCGGTTCGGGCACCACCTTGATCGCCGCCGAAAAGTCGGGACGGGTGGCGCGGCTGATCGAACTGGACCCGAAGTACGTCGATGTCATCGTTCGCCGCTGGCAGGATTGGACGGGGAAACAAGCCACCCGCGAAGCAGATGGGCTCGCGTTCGATGCCCTCGTGTCCGAGACGGCGGGGGGTTAATCGGACTCAGACGTCTTGCCGTTTGATGTCGCGGTAGAAATTCTCATGCGGACCGAAGGTGAGCAGCTTGAGGGTGTCCGGTGCGAGGATCCGATAGGCCAACAGACACAGCGCATTCGACAAGCGGAATTTGTAAACCCGAACGCCGGCCAAATCGCCGACCTTGGCGACACCGATTTCCGGATCGGCGGCGATGGCGCGCACCACCTCGTCGAGGTCCAGCTTCTGGGGCCGATTGAGTTTCTTCGCCGCCCGATCGAAGGTGGGCGTAACTTGTAGGCGCATCAGCCGAAGCGGTATTCGCCGATGGCCTCTTCCTCATCTGCGACCAGGATGTCGCGGATCAGGGTAAACGGCAGATCCGGGTTCTCCTCGGCGATCTTGCCGATCATCGACCAGTGCTCGATCTGCTTGGGCACCGAACGGTGCTCGATGTGAGCATAGCGCCGGGCCTGCTCCACCAGGTGCTCGGACAGTTTGACAGTGACGGACATGGCGGACTCCGGCGCAAAATCGCAGTGTAGCCCCAAAGGTGCCCTGACGGAACCTTCCGCATCGCGCCGGTGGGGGTGCGGGGCACAGGTGGTCCCGCGCCCCAGCTCGATCATCCGATCTTGTAGATGCGATCGCCCCCTTCCGGCTTATCCGACACCAGGGTGAGCCTGAGTTTCTTCTTGAAGGCGCCGGCAAACAAGCCCCGCACGGAGTGGGCCTGCCAACCGGTCTCGGCGCAGATCTGCGGAATCGTGGCGCCTTCGGGTCGGTGCAGCATCCGGATGACTTCGGCTTGCTTGCTGTCCTCGCGGCTCTTTCGGACTCGCTTCCCGGTGGCGTTGGCCTCGGCGGCCTCGGCGTTGCTGGCGGGCATTTCGGTTTCTGCGCTGGGAGATATCGGCACCGGAGGCGTTCGGCCCACGGCGGCAAAACCTTCGGCGGTGACGCAATGATCCCCGCCGTTCAATGCGATCAATCCTCGCTTGAGCAGTCCGTCGAGGACTTTCCGGCGGGCGCCGCCCTTGATGTTGTCCGGAAACCAGTCGATGCGCCCCGCCGTGTGCTCGATCGCATGGTCGAGGATCCGGCGCTGGGTGTCGGTCAGGGAGAGTGTGTTCATGTCGATGCTCCTCAGTGCTTGGGTTTGGGGCAGCGTCGCCGCCGTCCCTCTGTCAGTGGACGCCCGACGGGATCCGCCAGGCGTGCAATTGATGTGTTCAAGTGTTGGCGGCGGCGGACTTGGTGCGCCGTCCAGCCTCGATCCCTGCCTGGTACGCCGCCTCCAGCGCGGCTTTGAGGCACCAGACCGCCATGTCGTGGAAATCGAGGTGATCCGAGTTTTGGGTTTCTAGGGTATCGATCCCGAGATGCTGCTGGGCGTTCCGGGTCAGTAAGGCGTCGCGTGGCGTCATGGCGTAGTTCTCGTGGTGGCGTGGATGACGACGCCATGAACGCGCTGTTCCGAACACAAGCCAAGCAAAATCCACAGCCATTCGAAGCGGCCGATGGGACTCTCGATCCGCGCCTACGCCCGCCACCGCGGCGTCACCGACACCGCCGTGCACAAGGCCATCCGGACCGGCCGCATCACGCCCGAAGCCGATGGGAGCATCGATCCGGACAAGGCCGATCGGGAATGGGCCAGGAATTCGGATGCGCCGAAGGCCGGGACGCGTCAACCCGCGGTACGGGTTGCGGTGCCCGACGCCTCCCACGACAGCGGGCCGTCCATGCCCGCCGGCGGCACCTCGCTGCTGCAGGCCCGAACGGTCAACGAGGTGGTCAAGGCCCAGACCAACAAGGTCCGCCTGGCCAAGCTCAAGGGCGATCTGGTCGACCGCGCTGCGGCCATCGCCCAGGTGTTCACCCTGGCCCGGGCCGAGCGCGACGCCTGGCTGAACTGGCCTGCGCGGATCTCGGCGCCGCTTGCGGCGGAACTGGGTATCGATCCGCACACCCTGCACGTCGCCCTGGAGACGGCCGTGCGAGAACACCTGCAGGAACTGGGCGAACTGCGGCCCCGAATCGACTGAATGCCGAACGACGATGACGGCGCGGACGCGATTGCCCGCGCCTGGCGCGACGGGCTGACGCCGGATCCGCTGCTGACCGTGTCCGAGTGGGCCGACCGCCACCGGGTGCTGTCCAGCAAGGCATCAAGCGAACCGGGCCGCTGGCGCACCGCCCGGACGCCTTACCTGCGCGAGATCATGGACTGCCTATCGCCGGCCTCGCCGGTGGAGCGGGTGGTGTTCATGAAAGGGGCCCAACTCGGCGCGACCGAGATGGGCTCGAACTGGATCGGTTTTTGTGTCCATCACGCGCCGGGCCCGATGATGGCGGTGTGGCCGACGGTGGAGATGGCCAAGCGCAACTCCCGCCAGCGCATCGACCCGCTGATCGAGGAATCGCCGGCTTTGGCCGCGCTGATAGCGCCGGCCCGCAGCCGCGATTCCGGCAACACCATGCTGGCCAAGGAGTTCCGTGGCGGGGTCCTGGTGATGACCGGCGCCAACAGCGCGGTGGGGCTGCGATCGATGCCGGTGCGCTACCTGTTCCTGGACGAGGTCGACGGCTATCCGCCGGACGTCGAGGGCGAAGGCGATGCGATCGCCCTGGCCGAGGCCCGCACCCGCACCTTCGCCCGCCGCAAGATCTTCGTCGTCTCGACCCCGACGATCTCAGGAGCCAGCGCCATCGAGCGCGAGTACGAGGCGTCGGACCAGCGCCGCTATTTCGTGCCGTGTCCACACTGTGGCCAGTTCCAATGGCTGCGCTTCGAGCAGCTGCGCTGGGAGCGCGGGCGGCCGGAGACGGTCGGCTACGTCTGCGAAGGCTGCGAACGGCCGATTCCGGAACATCACAAGGGCGACATGCTGGCACAGGGTGAATGGCGGGCCTTGGCGCCCGAGCACGGCGCCAAGACTGCCGGTTTTCATCTGTCCTCGCTGTACAGCCCGCTAGGCTGGCGCAGCTGGCGTGACATCGCCGCGGCCTGGGACAGTGCGGTGCACCCGGTCTCGGGTGGCCCGTCCGCGATCAAGACCTTCAAGAACACCGAGCTGGGCGAGACCTGGGTCGAGGACGGCGAGACGCCGGACTGGCAACGCCTGCTGGAACGCCGCGAAGACTATACGATCGGCACGGTACCGCTCGGCGGTTTGTTGTTGGCGGGCGGCGCCGACGTGCAAAAGGATCGCATCGAGGTCTCGATCTGGGCCTTCGGCCGCGGCAAGTCCGCCTGGCTGGTGGAACACCGGGTTTTGATGGGCGATACGGGCCGGGAACCGGTATGGGCGGAGCTCGCGTCGATGCTCGAGGAACGCTGGAGCCATGCCGTCGGGGCGTTGCTGCCCTTGGCGCGTCTTGCCCTGGACACCGGCTACGCCACCCAGGAGGCCTATGCCTTCGTCCGCCGACTCAAGGATCCTCGGGTGATGGCGGTCAAGGGCGTCCCCCGCGGCGCGGCCCTGATCGGCACCCCCACCGCGGTGGACCTCACCCAGGGCGGCCGGAAACTGCGCCGCGGCATCAAGGTGTTCGCAGTGGCGGTCGGCATCGCCAAGCTGGAGTTCTACAACGCGTTGCGTAAGACCGCCGAGGTGGGCGAGGACGGCACCACCCTGGTCTATCCGCCGGGCTACATCCATCTGCCGAGGATGGACGCCGAGTACCTGCAGCAGCTCTGCGCCGAGCAGCTGGTGACCCGCCGCGACCGCCACGGCTTCGCCCGGCGCGAGTGGCAGAAGCTCAGGGAGCGCAACGAGGCGCTGGACTGCTACGTCTACGCCCGGGCCGCTGCCGCGGCCGCCGGGCTGGACCGCTACGAGGAACGACATTGGCGCGCCCTGGAGGAACAGCTCGGTGTCGGTCCGCCGCCGGATTCCGAACCGCCGTTACAACCGATCGATCCCCAGCGCCCACCGACTCCGGTGGGCGTTCCGTTTCCAGCCCGGTCGATCTTCGCGCCGGGTGATCCGCAGCCGCTGGCTGGCTTGAGACCGAAGAAAGCTTATCGATGGCCTATTCCGCAGAACACCTGCAAGCCCTGGAAACCGCCCTGGCCCGGGGCGAGCGTCGGGTGACGTTCCAGGACCGCAGTGTCGAGTACCGCTCGGTGGAGGAGCTGAAGGCAGCGATCCGCGAGGTGAAACGCGGCTTGGCGGCCCAGGTCGGACCGGTGGCCCGGCAGCTCCGCATCACCACGCGCAAGGCCACCTGATGGGCTGGTGGCAGCGGTTGCGCTTGGGGCTGTTCGGCGGACCGGCGCCGACCTACGACGGCACCGGCGGCGGCCGCCGGGCGCTGGCCTGGCAGGTCGGCAATCCGGGCGCGGTGGCGGCGCTGGCCTACAGCCAGGACGAGCTGCGGGCCAAGAGCCGCGACCAAGTGCGGCGCAACGTCTGGGCCGCCGCCGGGGTGGAGGCTTATGTGGCCAATGCCATCGGCACCGGCATCAAGCCGCAGTCGATGGCGGCCGACGTCACGGTCCGCTCCGCCATCCAGGCGCTCTGGGCCCACTGGGGCGATGACGCCGATGCGGCCGGACTGACCGATGTCTACGGGCTGCAGGCCCTGGCCTGCCGCGCCCTGGTGGAAGGCGGCGAGGCGCTGGTGCGGCTGCGCTACCGGCGGCCGGAGGATGGCTTGAGCGTAGGACTCCAGCTGCAGGTGCTGGAGCCGGAACATCTGCCCGTCGCCCTGAACCGGGAGCTGCCTTCAGGGAACGTGATCCGAGCCGGCATCGAATTCGATCGGTTGGGACGGCGGGTGGCCTATCACCTGTACCGCTCGCATCCGGAGGACGGCGCCTTGGCGCCGATGTCCGGGGCGGGCGGCTTGGACACGGTGCGGGTCGACGCCAGCGAGGTAATCCATCTGTTCCGTCCCCTGCGCCCCGGCCAGATCCGGGGCGAACCCTGGCTGGCGCGGGCGTTGGTGAAGCTGCATGAGCTGGACCAGTACGACGACGCCGAGCTGGTGCGGAAGAAGACCGCGGCGATGTTCGCCGGCTTCATCACCCGGCTGGCGCCGGAGGATCCGCTCATGGGCGAAGGACCGGCCGACGCCCAGGGGGTGGCCCTGGCGGGGCTGGAACCGGGGACCCTGCAGCTGCTGGAGCCGGGCGAGGACGTGCGCTTCAGCCAGCCGGCCGACGTCGGGGCGAGCTACGCCGAGTTCCTGCGTATGCAGTTCCGGGCGGTGGCGGCGGCCATGGGCATCACCTACGAGATGCTGACCGGCGACCTGACCCAGGTCAACTATTCCTCGATCCGCGCGGGGCTCCTGGAGTTCCGCCGCCGCTGCGAGGCGATCCAACACGGCGTCATCGTGTTCCAGCTGTGCCGGCCGGTGTGGCGGGCCTGGATGACCCAGGCGGTGCTGGAAGGGGCTCTGGAACTTCCCGGCTTCAGCCGCAGGACACGCGAGTACTTGGCGGTGAAATGGGTTCCGCAGGGCTGGCAGTGGGTCGATCCCAAGAAAGAGTTCGATGCCTTGCAGACGGCGATCCGGGCCGGCCTCCTATCGCGTTCGGAGGCGATCTCGGCCTTTGGTTACGACGCCGAAGACGTCGACCGGGAGATCGCCGCCGACAACGCCCGGGCGGATGCATTGGGGCTGGTGTTCGATTCGGACCCCCGGCATGACCGCGCTGCCGCGCCGGCCAGGGGATCGGCGCCGGCAGCCGGTGGAAACCGGGTCAGCGTTTGAGGTCGCGATAGAAATTCTCGTGCGGCCCCACGGCCTCGAGATAGACCAGGCTCAAGCCGTCATCGCGGGTGTAGCCGAGCAGGTAGAGCTGCACCTGGCTGCGGATTTTATAGACCCACAGCCGGGCCAGATCGCCTTTCTTTTTCTCACCGACGCCCGGATCGCTGGCGATCACCGCGACCGCCGCATCGACGTCGGCCGCCACTGGATCGTGCAGTTTCTTGTAGGCGCGCGCGAAACGGCGCGTCTGCAGCACCTGCCAGTTCACCGGCGGGTACGCGGTACGAACGGTGTGGCTTGCTCAGGCGACTCATTCAGCGCCATCAGGCTTTCGGCGATGAAGGAAGCCGGCAGATCCGGGTTGTCCAGCGCGGCACGCCCAACTTTGGCCCAGAACTCGATCTGCCCCTGCACGGTGCGGAACTCGGCCTTGGCCGCCGCGCGGGCTTCCTCGATCAAGGTTTCATCGATACGGACGGAGACGCTCATGATCGGTTCTCAAGTAGTTCGCCACAATTGTAGTCAGAGCGGCCGGGGTGGGCAAGGCTGATGCTTCCCCACTTGGCCGGCCGCCTGTACGGAACGCCGCTCCTCATCGCCCGACCGAAGCTCGAGGTGATCCTGGCGGTGTTGGGCGCCCGGATCGGGCTGCCGGCAGCGGATACCCCGGTGCCGGCGCCGATGCCCAGGGCTGCCGCCCAAGCCCTTCCGGGCATCGCCGTGATCCTGATCCACGGCACCCTGGTGCGACGGACGCTGGGGCTGGACGCAAATTCCGGGTTGACCTCGTATGCCGAGATCGGCGCCCAGCTCGATGCCGCGCTGCGGGATCCCGAGGTCGCCGGCATCCTGCTCGACATCGACTCGCCCGGCGGCGAATCCGGCGGGGTGTTCGAGCTGGCGGCGAAGATCCGCGCGGGCACTTCGCACAAACCGATCTGGGCCCATGCCAACGATACGGCGTTCTCGGCCGCCTATGCGATCGCCGCCGGCGCCTCGCGCGTGACCCTGGCGCAGACCGGCGGGGTCGGCTCGATCGGGGTGATCGCCCTGCACGTCGACCAGTCGGTCAAGGATGCCCGCGAGGGACTGACCTACACCGCGCTCTATGCCGGCCATCACAAGAACGACCTCAATCCGCACGCGCCGCTCTCGCCGCAGGCGGCCGCCGCGCTCCAAACGGAAGTGGACCGGCTCTACGCGATCTTCGTCCGGGATGTGGCGGTATTGCGGCAACTGCCGGAAACGGCGGTACGCGCCACCGAGGCCGGACTGTTCTTCGGCGAGGACGCCGTATCCGCAGGACTCGCCGACGGCGTGCTCGGCTTCGAGGCAGTGCTGAGCGAATTCGCCGACGCGCTGCAGGCCCAGCGCCGACTGAGCGTCATACAGGCCCACCAAACCCCGGTGATTTCAACACGAATCATGGAGAACCCCATGCTCGAAAACCCTGCCGAACCGATCGCCCCTGCCCAGTTGGGTGAGGAAACATCCAGGGATCCGAACCCCGGGCCGTCGGCCACGACGGACGGATCCGTCCCGCAGGTGGCGAGTTCCTTACCACCGTCCCCGGAAACCGGCCAAGCCGACGCCCACCATGAGGCCCGTGCCGAAGCCCAGGCCATCGCCGAGCTCTGCCTGATCGCCGGCGCGGCCTCGCGCACCGCGGAGTTCCTGGCGGCCGGCATGAGCGAGGCCCAGGTGCGGCGCGCCTTGCTGGCGGCGCGGGCCGAGACGCCCGAGATCGCTTCCCGCATCCAGGTCGATGCGGGAACCTCGGTTCGGCCCGAGGCGAGCCCGGTGGTCGCCGCCGTCCAGAAACTCATCGCCCGGAGCTGAGCCATGCCCAAGCTGCGCGAACCCAAGAACCTCGGCGATCTCTTGAAGTACGAGGCGCCCAACCGCTATTCCCGCGACCTCGCCCCGGTGGCCCTGGGCCAGAAGCTGGCACTGGGGGCAGTGGTGGCGCGTGAGCCGGCCGGCGCTCGGCTGCAGGCGCTCGATCCCGCCGCGACGGATAGCTTGGCCCAGGCGGTGGGGGTGCTGATCGAAGCGGTCGATGCCACCGCGGCCGAAGTCCCGCAGGCCCTGCTGCTTGCCCGCCATGCCATCGTGTCCGACCCGTCCCTGGCGTGGCCGGCCGGCATCACCCCGGCCCAGAAGACCACCGCGATCGCCCAGTTGCAAGCGCTGGGCATCCTCGTCCGCACCGGAGCCTGATCATGCAGAACCCGTTTCACAATCCCGCCTTTTCGATGGCGGCGCTGACGGCCGCCATCAACATCATTCCCAATCGCTACGGCCGGCTGGAGGATCTGAACCTGATGCCGGTGAAACCGGTGCGGCAGCGCCAGATCCTGGTCGAGGAGCGCAACGGCGTGCTGAACCTGTTGCCGACCCTGCCACCGGGGGCGCCGGGCACGGTGGGCGTCCGCGGCAAGCGCACCCTGCGCTCGTTCGTGATTCCGCACATCCCCCACGACGACGTGGTGCTGCCGGAGGAGGTCCAGGGCATCCGTGCCTTCGGCTCGGAGACCGAGCTGGAGGCGGTGGCCGGGGTGATGGCGCGCCATCTGGAGACCATGCGCAACAAGCATGCGATCACCCTGGAGCATCTGCGTATGGGCGCGCTCAAGGGAGTGATCCTGGATGCCGACGGCTCGGTGCTGTACGACCTCTACGACGAGTTCGACATCCCGCCGAAGACGGTCGGGTTTCAGCTGGGCACGGCCACCACCGACGTCAAGGCGCGATGCATGGAGGTGCTGGCCCACATCGAGGACAGCCTGCTGGGCGAGTTCATGACCGAGGTGCATTGCCTGTGCTCGCCGGAGTTCCTCGCTGCGCTGACCGGGCACAAGGACGTCAAGACGGCCTTCACCCACTGGCAACAAGGCGCGATCCTCATCAACGACGTGCGCCGCGGCTTCACCTTCGGCGGCATCACCTTCGAGGAGTACCGCGGCCGCGCCACCGACGTGCACGGGGTGACCCGGCGCTTCATCGCCGCCGGCGAGGCCCATGCCTTCCCGCTGGGCACCGTCGATACCTTCGCCACCTATGTCGCCCCGGCCGATTTCAACGAAACGGTGAACACCTTGGGCCAGCCGCTCTATGCCAAGCAGGCCCCGCGCCAGTTCGACCGCGGCACCGATCTCCACACCCAGTCCAACCCGCTGCCGATGTGCCACCGGCCGGGGCTGCTGGTCAAGCTGACGGTCTAGGGATGGACCTCGATGCGGTCAATGCGGTGTGCCTGTCGACCTTCGGCGAGACGGTGATCCTGTGGCCGGACCGGACCGATCCGCCGCCGGTACACCTGACGGGGATCGTCTCGGTCCCGGCCGGACTGGAACGCCCGGGGCCGATGGGCGCGCCCCGTCCCGAGGCGGACCCGCGACTGACCGTGCGGAGTGCGGACCTGCCTGCGGTTCGCATGGGCGATCCCCTGAAGCTGCGTGGCCTCCCCTACGGCATCGCCTCCCGCCTCGATCGCCTGGACGGCCTGACCACCTTGATCCTGCGGCCCCGATGAACGCCCCGCCGAAGAAGCTCCTGCTGGTGTCGCCCCACGGCAATGGCGATGAGGTCCGGCTGGCCCTGCAGATCATCCTGGTGACGATCTGGTCGGGGCTGGTGGCCCAGCTCAATCGATGGCGGCGCCATCCCCGGCCGTGGCGGCCGTGCCTGTGGTGCCTGCTGGTCGACGTCGTGTCCTGCAGCCTGGTCGGCTTCTCGGTGTGGCTGCTGGCCGAGCGGGAGGGCCTGGGCTACTACGAGAGCCTGTGGGCGGCGATCGTCGCCGGGCATCTCGGGGCGCGCTGGTTCGGTTTGCTGATCCATTCGAGTCGGGGCTAGGCAACAGGCATGAGTCTCGGCTTGCGCGTGCAGCTGCACGGCGATACCGCTCAGGATTTGCGCCGCTTGCCGGCGGTGCTGCGCAAAGCGTCCCGCCGGGCGGTGGGCCAGACCGCGCGGGAGACCCGCGAGGCGATGGTCCGAGCGATCGGAGCGACCTACGGCATTCCGCTGAGGGCGCTGCGCTCGCGCCGGGTGCAGGCGTATCTGCGGCTGGCAGGAGTCCGCGCCCGGGTCTGGACCGGCCACGCCCCGATCAAGGCCGCCTATGTCGGCCGCCTGCGCCAGGAGGAGTGGGGCAGCAGCGCCGGGGCCTATCTCTTTCCCGGCAGCTTCGTCGCCCGGATGCCCAGCGGCCATCGCGGTGTGTTCCACCGGGCAGGCCACGCATCGTTACCGATTATCGAGGACGTGGTGGCCTTGCCCAAGGTGCCGGCCCTGGCCGAGGCGCTGGCGACCCGGGCCACGCTGCGGCTGGCCGCGCTGATCCGCGAAATGACGCAGGACGCGCTGCCGCGATGATCACCAGCATGTTCGAGATCGAGCCGGCGCTGATCCTACGCCTGCGCGACACCCTGCCGGAGTTCGTCACGGTGGACAGCGTCGGCGTCCTGGCCGGGGTGCAGAACCTGGAGCCGCTCTGTCCGGCCGCCCTGGTGCTGCCCTTGGGCTTCGCCGGGCCGGTCGGGACGCCGCCGCCCAACGTTTTCCTGGCCGAGCGCCAGCGCTGGCAGATTACGGTGTGTGTCGCCCACGCTCCGCCGGCCAGCACCGTGGTGACGGGCGGCGAATACGTGCTGCGGATTCTGCGTGCGCTGGAGCACTGGTCCCCGCAACCGGGCTGGGGCCGGCTGAAGCACGTCGGCCTGGACGACCCCTGGTTCGATCTCGGCCATGTCGAGTTCTCCCTGGTGTTCGAGGTGCGTCCGCTGCCGCTGGACACCGGGACCCCGTGACGCCCGGTCGGCGTCAATCTTCCTTTCCTTTAATCCATCCATTTTTCTAAGGAGTTGACACATGACTACGACCGCCATGCTTTTGACCGGCACCATCAAGGGCGCCGTTGGCGCCGGTGCCCCGGTGGACCTGGGCAATGCCGCCCTGGACCTCAGCATCGAGGAGGACACCAAGGAACTGGCCGATTACCAGAACCCGGGCGGCGGCTCGATCGCGTCCTTGAGCCGCATCAAGTCGGTCACGCTGAAACTGAAGTTGTGGTCGATCAGCAAGGAGAACCTGGCGCTGGCCACCCGCGGCACGGTGAGCGGCAACAGCATCGAGGCGCTGACCCAGACCGCGGAGGACTGGCACATCACTTTCGACGGCGTCAACGAGGTCAACGGCGATGCCGTGGCCTACGACTTCTACAAGGTGAAGTTCTCGCCGGCCAGCAGCCTGCCCGGCCCCGGTACGGAGGATTTCGCCGTGCTGGAGCTGACCGGCAAGGTCCTGAAGGACACCAGCAAGACCGGTGCGGGCGTCAGCCAGTACTTCAAGGCCACCATCACCCCGGCGGTGTAGTCCCCCATGGCAGAGCTCGACACCACGAACCCGAAAGGACTCCGGCAGGAGCGCACCATCGAGGCCGGCGGCCGCAAGGTCGTGGTGCGCGAGCTGACCGTGGGCGAGGTCCGGGCCTGGCTGAAGGACGCCAACGCCGAATTGGATCGCAACGACCTGGTGGCGCTGGCGCTGTTCGCGGACATCACCCTGGACGATCTGACCCGATTCTCGGACCTCTCCCGGGCCGAGCTCGATGCCATGCTGCCGTCGGAGCTGGACAAGGTGCGGGAGGCGGCCAAGAGCCTGAACCCGCATTTTTTCGGGCTCCGCGAACGCCTGGCCAACGCGGCCCAGGCGGCCGCTACGGCGCCGCCGGCAACCTAGAGAATTTGGAGATGACGGCGCTGGCGCTGATCGAGCGCGGCCACGCCGGCGTCTGGCATTACCCCTGGCGGCTGTTCCTGCAGGCGCGTTTGATGCGGCGACGCTAGGCCCATGACGACTTTCAAGACGGTCATCGAGATCGCGGCGAACACGGCCGCGGCCGAGAAGGGGCTCGGCAACGTCGCGGCGCAGGTCGACCGGTTGACGGGATCGCTCCGGCGCATCGGGCAGTATACCGTCGGCGCGTTCGGGGCCGCCGAAGCCCTGCAGGCTGCCCGCGATCTGGGCAAACTCTCCGACCAGTACCGCAACCTCGAAGGCCGGGTCAAGCTTGCCGCCGGTTCCCAATCCCAGTTCACCGAGGCGCAGCGGGCGCTGTTCGCCATCGCCCAGAACAACGCGCAAGCCCTGAACGGCGTCTCTCAATTGTATTCCCGCATCGCCAAGGGCGCCGGGGAAATGGGCGTGTCGCAGCAACAAGTGCTGAGCATCATCGACTCGGTCGCCAAATCCTTCCGGATTTCCGGCGCCTCGGCGGAAGAGGCCTCGGGCGCCACCCTGCAGTTCTCCCAGGCGCTGGCCTCCGGCGTGCTGCGCGGCGACGAATTCAACTCGATCATGGAGCAATCGCCGCGGCTGGCCCAGGCCATCGCCGACGGACTCGACGTGCCGATCGGCAAGCTACGCGCCATGGCCGAAGCCGGCGAACTGACGACTCAGAAGGTTGTCGGCGCGCTGCAAAAGGCTAAGGCCAGCATCGACGCCGATGCCGCCGGGCTGCCCGATACCATCGAGCAGGCCATGGTGCGCTGGGACAACGCCGCGCTGAAGTTCGTCGGCACCTCGCCCGAGATCACCCGCGCGGCCGAGACCATCGCCGCCGCGATCAATACCGCGGCGGGCAACATCGACACGATCGCCAACGGGGTCGAGATAGCGGGATCGTTGTTGGTCGCGGTGCTGGCGGGCAAAGGTACGGCCGCCGTGGCGGCCTTCGCCGGGAGCCAGGCCCGGCTGGTGCAAGCGAATCTGGCGGCGGCGACCGCAGCGCGGAACCACGCCCTCAATGAGGAATACAACGCCCGTGCCATGCTGGCTTCCGCCGAAGCTGCAGTAGCGAACGCCTCCGGCATGGCGCGGTTGGCCGCGGTCGAAACAGCGCTGGTGCCGGCATCGCAGCGCCTGGCCGTCGCCCAGGCGGAAGTGGCGGCCAGCGCCGGACCGCTCAAGATTGCACTGGGTGGTCTGGCCTCCTTCCTCGGCGGTCCTACCGGTATCGCAGTGTTGCTGCTGACGGCGGTGTCCGCCTGGCATCTATTCGGCAGCGCCGCAGAATCGGAACTGGAGCGCGTAATCCGGAAGCGCCGAGAACTCGCCAAGGAAACCGGCAAGGACACCCGCGGCAAGTCCGAAACCGATCTGAGCCTGCTCCAGGACGAAGCCGCGGTGAAGAAGCAGGAAGCCGTGGTCGCCCGGTTGGCGGCTCGTTACAAGGAGGTGGGCCAGGCGGCGGACCAGGCGTTCATGGGCGGCAAGCTCGGGCGGGAGCTGGTAGGCGAAACCGCGCTGCTCCGAGAAATGCAGGCCGAGCTGGTCAAGCGCAAGCAGGCCGCGACCGACAGTGGCGATGCGCTGAAGGCCAAGGAAAAACAGGTCCAGCAGAGCCTCAATGACACCAAGTACGCCCTCAAGGACGCCACTACCCAGGCCGAGACCTACTACAAGCGCCGGGTCGATGCGATCGATGCCATAGAACAGACCGGCATCACGCGGATCATCCAGACCCCGCCGACGCAGCCCGTCCCCGGCGAGTCCAGCACCTTAGGGAGCACGGCCCAGCCCAACAACAAGGCCAAGACCGAGCTGGAGCAGGCCCAGGCCGTGTTTAGGCTCCAGCAGCAGGCAGAACAGGCCCGGCTGACTGCGGCGCGGGACTACGCCAATCAGCGCCTCGCTCTGGTAGATCAGGTCTACGGCAGGGAAATCGCCAAGTACAAGGACGGGGAAGACAAGAAGACCGCGCTGGAGCGTGAATCGCTGCAAGCCCGCCGGGCGATCTACACCGAGCTGGAAGCGGCCTACACGGCCAGCATCGACAAGCTGGTCGCTCAAGAGCGCAGGCTGCGGGATGAGGCGGTCGCCGCAGCGAAGGCGCGCCAGGACATCGAGCTGGAAACCGCGCAAGCGGTCAAAAGCATGGCGCAGGGCGCGGCCTCGACCGAGGAGGCGGCACGTGCGCAGTACCTGGAACTGCAAAGGCTGATTGCCGAACAGCAAAGCGCGCTCGCCGCCGGCAACCTGGACCTTTCCAAACAGGCCGGCAATCAGGCGAAGGGGATCGCCGAGGCGCTGGGCCAGCAGATTGCCTCCGCGCTGCGGGACGTGAAGCAGAAGATCGCCGAACAGGGCAAAACGGCGGATGCCGCCAACCCGCCCATCGACCACCAGGGAAACTGGTGGGACCAGGAATTCGGCGCGGCCGCCAAGGATCAGAGCGGCCAGTTTATCCGCAATGCTCCGGCCCAGCCCGAACCGCTCAAGCCCGACCTCGGCACGCAGCAGGATTTGCAGAAGCTGATCCAACTGCGCCAGGAGATCGGCCAGCTGCTGGCCGATGCCGAGACCAAGACCGGGCAGACCGCAACGCATCAGGCCGAGCAGACCGCCCAGCAAATCCAGACCGCCATGCAGTCCGCGCAAAGCGTGGGGGCCGAGATCGACAAGATCGACCAGCAGCTCCGACACGGCTTCAACCTGGACATCAAGGCCGATCCTGCCGCGCTGCAAGCCCTGCAAACCCAACTCGCCGAGCTGCTACGGCCCGAGACCAAGATCATCAACATCAAGGTGGTCAAGGACGGCAACTCGATCACCGCAACGCCCGACGGCTCCGCCCTCCCCGATACCGGCCTGACCGTGCCCGGCTACCGCCGCGGCGGCTGGATCAAGGGCTACGGCGGAGGCGACCGCATCCCCGCCCTGTTGGAGGAAGGCGAATTCGTGCTGCGCAAGGAGGCGGTGCGCAAGCTCGGCCTCGACAAGCTGTACGCCCTCAACAACTTAGCCCTCCCCCGTTTCAGCATCGGCGGCTACGTGGCGCAAGCACTGCCGGCGTTCGATGCGTCGCTCACGCGCTCCAGTGACGGCGGCCAGCCGGTGCATATCCATCTGCCCGGCATACCGGGTTCGTTCCCCCTCAACGGCGACCCGCAAGTGGTGGCGGCGCTTAAGCGCGAGGTGGCACGGGCGGCGCTGAAGCACGGGCGGATCGTGCGATGAGTTTCCCAACCGACAGGAGCAATACCCGATGAATCCGATCTTACGCTGGGCGCTCTGGCTTGTAGTGCAGGCCGTCTCCGGCATCACCAAGGAGCAATGGGGCCTGATCCAGGACAAGGTGGCGGCTCTGGAAACCCGGACGATCAAAGGGATCGTCGACAAGACCACGCTGAACGACATCAAGAAGAAGGAGGCGGCAGCCTACATCGGCACCTTCGTCAGCGGTGTCCGAACCAACGTCGTCCATTTCCTCATCGAGGCCGCGCTGTGGTTCGTGCGGTCGTTCGGCGTGAAAGCGCCCTGACGTGCATAAAAACACGGTGAATTTCGACAGGAGGGCGGCGATATGTTCGAAAAAGTGAAATATCTGTACGAGTGCATGCAGGCCGGCAAGAGCCTGCAGAACCCACGGCTATGGAGCCAGCGCGCGAGCCTGATCGCGGTCCTGACTGCGCTGCTGACCGCCGGCGTGGGGCTGGCTCGCGCGTTCGGCTACGACGTGGACGCCACAGGCACGGACATCGCGGCAGTGGCCCAGGGCCTCGGTGTGCTGGGCGTCATCGTGGTCGATGTGATCCACCGGGCCAGCAACAAGGAGGCGGGAAAGCGATGAGGCGCACGAAGGCGGCGACCATGTCGGTTTCTGCGTTGATCGTCGGCATGATTGCCCTGCATGAAGGCTACCGGGGCGAAGCCTACGACGACGGAGTCGGGGTCCAGACGATCGGCTTCGGTTCGACGGCGGGCGTGAAGCGCGGCGACCGGACCGATCCGGTGCGGGCGGTGCAGCGGCTGGCCGCCGACGCAACCCGGGTGTCCCAGGCGGTAGCGCGCTGCGTGGGCGAAGTGCCGCTGTATCAGCACGAGTTCGACGCCTACGTCTCGCTGACCTACAACATCGGCGTGAATGCGTTCTGCGGATCGACCCTGGTCAAACGGCTGCGCTCCACACCGCCCGGCTATGCTGAGGCCTGCCGCGAAATCCTGCGCTGGAACAAGGCCGGCGGACGCATTCAAAAAGGGCTGGTGCGGCGCCGGGAGGCGGAATATGCGCTGTGCGTCGGCACCGCCCAGGGCGGCTAGGCATGATCGTACTGACGCTGCGGGAAATCACCTTGTCGACGGTCGCCGTGCTGGTTTTCCCTTCGGCTCCGCTCAGGACAGGCGGCGGATTGGCCGGGGTGCTGCTGGGGTGAGTCTCGTGCTGACACTGTCAGGCTGCTGCTCGCTGGAGCCGTGGGTGACGCTGGCGCCGCGGGCGTGCGCGTGGCCGGTGCGCCTTTCTGGTCTTGTCGCCGGCGTCGATGAAGTCGGCCTGGCCTTGCGCTGCGACGAGCTGGAGCCCGATGAACAGTGAGCGATCTCCGCGACACGGCATTCAAGCTCGGCGGCGTGGTGGTGCCGCTGTACGCCCGGCTGGAATGGTCGCAGACCTACCGTTGGCTTCAAGGGGCCACCACCCACCGGATGTGGTCCGGCCGCTCGGTGAAGCAGCAGACCTGGCGCAAGCTCACGACCGAAATCAGCGGAGGCGGCTGGGTTCCTCCGGGGCTGTCGGCGCTGGACTACTCGCAGCCGCTGGTGCTGGCCTGTGCCGCGCCCCTGTCCGTCGTCGGCGGCGGATCGCCCCCGGTTCCGGTGCGGACGGAGCCCGATTTCGCCACGGTGACGATCGACGTCGACGGCGTGGCCATCACCTACTACTACCCGAAGATCACTGTCTACTGCGAGCCCCCCGAGCAGCAGTTGGACGGGGTGAGCGGGAATTATTCGTGGCGCCTGAACGCCGAAATGGTCGATCCCCTAGGAGCATGACATGCTGAATCTCGCCGGGCTCAATGGCGTCAAGGCCATGGTGACGGACGCCTTGGTAGCGCCGTCGGATTTCACGATGAACGTCAGCGCACTGGGTGCGCCCTGGGTTTTGCCGCCGGTGCTGGCCAGCGGCGAATACTACTACCTGACGATCATCGATCAGGATTACCCGACGAAGTGGGAGCGGGTGAAAGTCACCGCCTGCCAGGGGATGGGGGCCAATTGCCTGCTGGCGATCACCCGCAACGTCGCCAGTTCCACCGGGGTGGCTCAGACCTTCACCCAAGGGGCCTTCGTCCAATGGTCGCCGGGGGTGGAGGAGATGGAGTCGCGCTGGCGGATGATCCTGTCGGCGTCGATGACCGGGACCAACACGATGACCAGCACCCGGTTCGTGGCGCCGTTTTCGGGCAGCACCACAGGGTCCATGGGCACGGCGTACTGGATCAATCGTACCGGCAAGACCCTCCGGCTCTCCAATCTCGTCGCCGCGCTCTCGACCGGTTCGAGTTTCAGCGGTGACAGCATCGTGGTCTCGGTGGAAGCGGGCTCGACGGCGCCGACGTCCCCGTCCGCTTTGCAAGTGGTGGTATCGCCCGGCGACTATGGCTTCAAGTCGAATAACGTCAACACGGTGACCGTGGGGCCTGACAGCCTGGTCTGCTTCATGCTCAGCCGATCCAACACAGGCGCTGCGGTATCCGGCGGCTTTCAACTCGCCAACGTCAGCGTGCTGGCCGAGGAGTTGTAATGACGCTCCCCGTCGGCGGCGTTACCGGCATCGGCGGTGTTGCGGCGGGGCCGGATGTCGGCGAGCGGTATGCGCTTACCGCGGTACTGGAACAAGCGGTTTTCTCCGTTTACGGCCTCGGGACCGGTATCACCCAGGCTGTCGTCGACATCGACGCCTACGACGTCTTTTGTGTCATCGATCAGCCGGTCTTCGAACGCTTCGGTCTGAGCGCCGCCGTCGAGCAGACGCTGCTCGACGTCTATGGCATGACGGCGCCGCTCCGGTTCGAGGTCTTGGCGGTGGCCGGCAACTCGGCTTCGATCCAGCAAGTCCAGTTCTCGATCTCATCGCTTGCGGCCCCCCTACAGCAGAGCATCTTCTTCAAACCCTACCGCCGCGCTGCATGGATCACGCAGTGGATTGGCGAGGTCTACGGTGTCGTCGCACCGATCACTTGTACGGTGGACCACCTGCCGTTCGACCTGGCGGCGCAGGTCGAGCTGGCCGTATACGAAGTTGTTGCGGCCCTGAACGTCCCGTTCCGTCACACCGTGTTCGATGCCCAAGCCGTCGCCGGCGGGGCCTTCGTGGCCCAAGCGATGGCCGCCAGCGCCGACATTACCTCCTGGGCGGTACTGGTCAACATCGGCAACGCGGCCGGCGACGGAGAGCCGCTGAATGCCGGGACCGGGGCGGTGATGGGCGCGCTGCTGGGTAGGCTGACCGGGCAGATGACGGTGGATGCGGAAGAGGGCGCGGCCCGGATCGCCGAATTCAGCGTGCTGCCGGAGCCAGGTCCGATCAGCATCAACGCGCTGACCGGCTTGCCGATCACGATCTACCTGGTGGCGGGGACGACGCACCTGCCGATCTTCCAGGGCATCCTGGATATTCCCGGCTGGGACCCGGTGCAGGGCGTGCTGCAACTGTCCTGCACCGACAATCTGCAGAACCGCTTCGACGGCATCAAGCGCAAGGACATCGCCGCCATCATCGGCGGCTATTGGTCCGAGTACGTGTTCGACAAGAAGGCCGACGAGTGGCAATACCTGCAAGACCGGCTGTCGACGCTGCCGGCCAGCTACGACCTCGACCTGAATCTACAGGGTGTCGTCACCCCCTGGCGGGCCAAGACGGCCCCCGACTTCACCTTCACCCGCGATGCGGTGATCGAGCACAGCATCCGCATCGACATGGCCTCGGCGCGGCAGCTGGTGAACACCATCGAGGTGAAGATGCAGTACCGCTACGAGCGGCTGATGCAGCGCAACGTCGGCATTTTCTGGGAAATGGACATGCACGAGCTGGTGGCCGGCGGTGCCGCGCCCTCGGTGGAAACGGTGTTCCAGGCCGTCGACGGCACCGGCTGGGCCTGCTACGGCCTGACGATGAAGGCGGTGCCCACCGGATCGTTCGAAGGCGTGGGGCTGCTCGGCGATATACCGCGCTACAGCCTGACGGCGGGTATGCAATGTGCGCTGGCGCAGCGCTGGACCCAGACCGTCACCGAGGACTGGAGCGTGACGGTGGACGCGCCAGATTCGATCAAGATCATCGGCAAACGCAAGGGCAGCACCACGGCGAATTTCGATTCGAATGCCGACAAAGACCCGCGCTACACCCATTGGGACCGGATCACGGAAAAGGAAATCAAGCTCACCCTGATCGGCCAGGACATGGTATCGCCGATTGCGGGCGACTCCTCGTTCATCCCTTACCACCCGCTGAACATCAAGCAGTACACCGTCGCAGTGCCGGACAGCGCAAAGCGGCTGCCGTCCCAAGACCCGGCGGCGAATCCCCAGGGCGATCTGTACTACGACCTGGACGACGGTGCCCAGGACAACCGCACCGGGCTCTCCAACGGCTATATGACGGGCATCGCCCGTGCCCAGCGCGACATCCTGTCCTCGCACCGCCAAACCACGCTGAGCTTCACCGGCCTGATCGCGCCGCTGCTCGACCGGATGCATACGGTGCGCATGCTGTCTGCGCGGCTGACCGCCAAGGGCAAGGTAAGGCGGGTCACGCACCATCTCGACTTCGATGCCGGTTCGGCGCTGACCGAAGTCGCCATCGCCGTGTCGAAATCCTACGGGATAGGCATGGTCGACACGCCCTACGACCTGCAAGCCCCGGCCAAGCCGGCGGTCGTGCAGCCGCCATTGAAATATCCGATGGAGCGCCCCTCGGCGACCTACGACAGCGGCACCGGCGAATTCATCGTGACGGTGCCAGGCGTGGCCCAGGAGCACATCGACGCCACCCACTCGGCTCCGGCCGACCATGTGAGCATTTTCATCCCCGACGACGAACTACTTTTGGAGGCCTAAAACCATGTCCTCGTTCAAACTGTACACCGATGCCGCCCTGACCACCCCGCTGACGGGCAGCCTGGTGGCCGCCCAGAATGCCGACGGCTCCACTCCGGCCATTCAGTTCTCCCTATACCTCGGTTCGACCACCGCCAGCCGGATGATCCAGGCCAACGCCAATCCCGGTGTGGATCAGATTCAGGCCACCGTGGTGGACGCTGGCGCCGGTAGCGGGCACGACGTGAGCGAAGTGAAATTGGCGGCGACTCAAGCCGGCCTGGCGTCGGCAGTCGGCGGCGCCGCGCTGGACCTGGGCACTTCCATCCTGTCGGGCGCGGCCAACGCCAAGCCGATCTGGATCGAGGTGAACGACGCCACCCACGTGGTCGGCACCGCCACGGAACTGTCGGTGGTGATCGCCGACGTGCGGGAAACGGCGATCGTGTAATGACAGTTCAAAAGTTCTTCGTCAACGACATCAACGCCATCGTCGATGCGGTGCGGAGCAGCGGCGAAGATTTGCCCGAACCGGCGGCCAAACCGGGCATCGGCGCCCGCACCGGGGTGGGCGCGCCCAAGCGCGGAGGCGGCATCGCCTCCCCCCTCACCGAGACGACGGCGCCGAACGCAAAGGGCGAGTTTTGGGCGGATCGGGAGTATTACCCGGCTCGGGATATGGAAACCACCGACGGCGAGTTCGTCATCAAGTACGCCGCCATCAAGACGTTGAAATTCACAGATGCCAACGGCGAGGCAGTCGAGTTCCATTTCGCCGAACCGGATCCGGATAAAGCGCTGGGGACGACGGCATGAAAACGATCGCGCGGCAGAGTGACCCGTTCGACCTGGTGCGGATCGTCGATATCCAGGCCTGCGGGCTGCTGTGCACGCCGACCGCCGGCAACTATCCGGACGGCTGGGGCGAGCCGTTCAAGGATGCTCAGGACCAACCGATCCACCCGCCGCTGGGCACTTACGCCCCAGCGTCGGGAGCCATCGGCGTTGAGCTGTCGGCCGAGACCGACCCCAAAAAGCCCAAGGCCCTGCAGGTCAAGCGGCGCGCTTCCGGCCGCAAGGTCGGCAATTGCCTGGTTGAGCGCAAGATCGGTAAGCGCTGGATTCGGGTGTCGTTCGACGGGCCGTTCAACCGGGTGTTCGTCGATAACGACCTGCAGCCCTACGGCTGGGATGTGGGCACGGACCGCTACTCCGAGGAACCCTGGAGCAATTACATCTATCTCCGCGGAAAACGGTTGTATATCGACGCCAAGAAAAACGTTTACGACTCGGATTTCTTCGGCAGGATCGTGGGAGTCGGCATCCGCGACGAGAACACCCTGGTACTGGCGGCCATCCATCGCAACGAAATCGCCTTCGCCCCCCTCGATATCTCGAAACCTTATGCCGACGGTCAAACCGTGTCGGTGACGTATTACAAGCTGACGCCTCAGGTCCAGGATCTGCCGGGTTATACCTTCTACCCCGGTTTCACGGTCAAGCCCACGCCGCCGGGCTTCGTTTTTCACGGCCCCATTTATCCGCAGATCGATACGCCGTTTGAATTCAATTCGGATTGCACGCAGGCCTCCTGCATTGCCAAAAGCTATCGCTTCCCTGACACCAGCATGTATGTGGCGCGGCGGCACTGGCGCATTGCGAACGGCTATAAATCCGAGGAGGAAGGCGACGTCGATTCCGAGTTCAGCGACGGCGTGCCCTACAACTGGGCGAATAGCGACCTGGCCGACGACGTGGAAGCGGTCATCACGTTCCTGAACGAATCCCCCATGGAGTCGGTCATCAACAAGTTGGGCGCGGCGCGGTTGAATCCCAATTTCAAACGGGTGCCGTTTTTCCAGCGCTATCTCCATGACGTGGAATTGATCTGGAGCCAGGATGACAAGAACAAGACAAATAAAAAGAAGGTGCTATCCGCCGTGCAGGGCCGGGCGACACGGGTGGATGCGCATCAAGGGGGTGAGTCGTTCTGGACGCCCAACAGCGCCCGGGTCGAAACGCTCAACCCGCACACGGCGACCGTGTCCTGGTCGACCTACAAGATATACAACACCAACCCCGATCCGGCGCAGTTGATCGCGACCGGGTCGCCCGGCGATTACGATCCGGGCCGCAATAATAATCAGCGCCACGCCGGAGAATCCTTCGTGGATTACACCATCGAGCGGGGCTACGAAAGCCATTTCGACCTGCCCGTCTACGTTTATTACGACGACGAGGACATGAAGTCCTTTATCCGATTCTTCGGGGAAGATACTTATCAATACACCGAGAAAATAAGATTTCACGCCTCTGGTGTGGTACCGGTCGGCGAGTCCGGGATGGGATCGACCGGCTACGGGGAGGAAATCTCGGGAAGCAGTATCGTCGGAATACAGTCGCACGACGGCGCCAATCAGAAGGTGTACTACTTCGGCAGCGTGGATACGGTGTATGGCGAGGACTACACCGACAATACCTGCCGCAAGGCGCGTTCGCTCAAGGTGTATGCCTCGCATCCTTATGCGGGCTACCCGGTCATGGAGCGGGTAACGATCAGGGACGGCACGGGAGAGCCGCCCCCCGGTCCGCCCTACGACACCGCGTACGGCATGAACGGCGTGCCGGGCGAGTTCTTTTTCATTTCGGAAGGGCTGATTTACGTCGAATCCGACCTGTTGGCGCGCATCATTTGGATGGACCCCCGGCAAAACAATTACCTCTTCGCCAAGTCGACGCACCAGGGCGCGTGGTATGGGACAACCGTCCAGAACAGCACGGACCCGTTTTTCGACGCGCGACTCTCGAGCATTCTGTATGGCGTGGCTCCGGGCTTGGCCTCGGGCGAGATCGTCAATATCGATACGCTGGAGAAGTTCCTGGGCGGCAAACTCATGACCGAGGTATTGCACACCGGGTGGCCGGAGACTAAGGGTGCGCTGGTGAAGTGCAAGTCGTTCAAGTCGATCGACTATGGCGGCTGTGTCACGCTGCCGGAGTCGGGGATCGCCGTGGCCTCGTACAAGGTTCCCGTCTGGCATGAAAGCGCAGACCCGCCGCAGCGGCTGCGATACCGCACGTTCAGCGCGATCTCCACCGGGCAGCAGCTGCGCGAGATGACCGGATTGAGCGCGGGCGCCCCGAACAGCTATGCCGATTTCTACGCGCCGTTGAACCTGTTTTGAGGGAGAACGGCGCTGAGAATCCCGCCCGCCTGATGCGCAAATTTGTTCGCTGGGGATGAGATCAATCCTCGCCATAGCATGGGAACCTCCGGTAATATCCCTACCTCAAGAGGCTCAATCAATGACAATTTTTACCATCGGCTACGAAGGACTCGACATCGACGCGTTCCTGTCCCTGCTCACTCAGCACGGCATCGAAACCGTCGTCGACATCCGTGAGCTGCCCCTGTCGCGCAAACCCGGCTTCTCGAAGCGATCGCTGACAAACGCACTCAACCTTTCCGGTTTTGAATACGTGCACATGGCCGATCTCGGCTGCCCGCGACCGGTGCGGGATCGCTACAGGAACGACGGCAATTGGAAACGTTACACGGAAGGTTTCATGAAGCACCTGACGGCGCAGGAAGCCGCGATTGCCGAACTTGCGGAACGGACGGCGTCTTCGAACTGTGCACTGCTGTGCTACGAGGCGAACTATAACTTCTGTCACCGCTCGATGGTGGCGAACGCGGTGCGCGACCACTGCGGTGCCGGAGTCCGTCACATCAAGACGGGCCCCCGCACTAAAACAGCGAGTACTGCCTCACTTCCACTGGCTTTTGCTTAGGCGGGTAGACCAGACTGATGATCAGCCACTGGTCTTGGAACCGGTGCTGATTTCCCATCAGGAACATCAAGTCCTTGCTGATCAGGTCATCCTCAAGCTTGGCACGGAACTTGTCCTTCCAACCTAATGGGCCGTGGTCTTGGTACATCCTCCAGAACAGTGCGCCCGCTTCCCAATCGACGATCTTGTGCTTGCGCTCCTTCTCGCCGTCCGGCGTGTCGTACACGTAGGAGTAGTAGAAGTCGAACGGTACCTTGCGCAAGTCCCTGACCTGCTGCTTGGCCTGCGCTTCCGAGAAGAGGTCGCCCTGCATCTGGGCGCGCATCAGCTTTTCCTTCTCCTCGTCCGTCCAAACCTTGTTGCGTGCATCCTTGATCTCGAGGCCGAGCACCTTTTTGGGTCGCAGCAGTGCAATCGATAGCCCCTCATCCCGGCAGGCCTGTTCGATCTCGTCGAAGCTGCTGAATGTGGGCATCTTTTCGATCCACTCCCGTCGTTCAGCCCACTCCTTCTTGGGCGTCACATCCTCCTCAACTTTCAATGACCCGATGTCGACCTTGTGACTTTCGGGTCGATGATCTGCTGGGGCCTTCTCGACACCGACCTCGATCCATTGCCATTTCTTGAACTGTTGATCCTGTTCGATCATCCGGAACGGCACGGGATACAAACGACGCATTATTAACCAGGCAATTAAATAGCGGTTAGTGATACAATATTGGGCATGGAAAAAGTTGATGCCCGGAAATTACCCCGTGAAGCCCAAGACGAAATGCGTCGGCAGGCGATGCGGATGCGTACGGAATTGAAATTACCTTGGAGGGAAATTGCGCGGGTGGTTGGCGTCAATATCAATACGGTCATTGGTTGGTCCAAGCGTTATTCAATGGAGGGCGAGTCTGGCCTGAAATCGAAGACGCGAGGTCGTCGGTATTTGTCGGGACGGACGCTGACCCTGGCCCAGGAATGGCAATTGCGATCGGTCATCGTGGGCGAGAACCCCAAGCAATTGAGTCTGCCGTTTGCCTTGTGGAACCGGCGGGCGGTGATGCAACTGGTCAAGGTGCTGTTCGGCATCGACATGCCAATTCGCACCGTCGGCGAATACCTGCTGCGCTGGGGCTACACGCCGCAGCGCCCGATGAAGCGGGCACTGGAGCAAAATCCGGCCAAGGTTGAGCAATGGCTCAACGACACTTATCCGGCGATCGCGGCCCGCGCCAAGGCAGAGGGTGCCGTCATTTACTGGGGTGACGAAACGGCGGTCGCGGAAGATGGACACTGGCTGCGCGGCTATGCGCCGGTGGGACAGACGCCAGTTCTTGCGGCGCCGAGCAAACGGCATGGCCTGTCGATGGTTTCGGCGATCAGCAACCAAGGGCTGGTGCGCTTCGAGTTCACCGAGGAAGCCATGAACACCGATTTGTTCATTGGCTTCATGGAGCGCCTGATCGCCGACAACAGTCAGAAAGTCTTCCTGATCCTCGACAACCTGAAAGTGCATCATGCGAAACGCGTGACCGCTTGGTTGGCCGAGCGTAAAGAGCAGATCGAAGTCTTCTATCTCCCGCCGTACTCGCCCGAGATCAATCCCGACGAATACCTGAACCGGGATTTCAAAACCGAACTGCGATCCTCTGACCGAGCCACCAGCAAAAAAATGTTGCTTCAAAAGGCGAACCGATTCATGGAATTCCTCAGAAAAACACCAGAACGGGTTATGGCTTACTTCAATCATTCGGCTGTCCAATATGCAGCATTTCAGGATATTTGATTGCCGGGTTAATAATCCATCCTGACTGATGCCCGCGACGCAAGAGGTTTCGACATGCTTGGCACTGGGCGAAGGGTATGACTTCGCAAGAATCAGAATGCGCTCACGTCGAACCAGTGCCATTTTGATTACCTCCCATTATTCATTCTTGCGCTGAGCCGAGTCTTTCAGACATCGATTGGCGACGTCTTCCAAACATCCTTCACCAGGGTTATCAAGAGTCCGTGACGGTTTTCGATGGACTTCGCATTCCAAGCGAGGAACGACGCCAACTTCTCGTTGACTCTGGAAATCGATGTGTTTTGCCCAACGTCGGTCAGTTCAACCAGACTGCGGGTTAGGTAGTTCCCGCACTTCCGGTACTCAGCCTGCTTCGAGGCATAAAAGTCGTTCCCCGCGACGATGTTGATTGGCTTTTCCAGCAAGGTGAGATTGCCCAGCCGGTTCTTGTAGTCGTCGTAGGCGGCGCTCTGGTTTTCAGTCGCCCACTTGGCGCGCAATTCGGCCGTAGGGTTGTCAGGCAGGATGTGCTCGATCTCCAGCTTCGTAAACGGCTCCAGGCTGCCCGGTGTTTTCAAACCACTGAACGCCATATCAACGTGCTGGGTCAGGCGGGCAAGCAGGTAACGCGTGCGGTACTGCTGCATCGAGTACAGCGTGAAACGCTTGAGCGCATCGACGAGTTCCTGGGACTTTCCTGTCATGTTCCTCTCGAAGCGGTCGGCGACGAATGCATTGAGTTGAACCTTTTGTTTCACCGGATCGGAACTCTCGGCAATCGAGCGCAGTTCGTCAGCCCATTGGGAAAAGCTGCGCTCAAGATCTTTGGTCGGTGTCTTGGTGAAGATGTAGTAGAAAAGGAAACTCTCCAGCTGTGCCACGAAGTGGTCAAACAGCGGTTTCGGGAAATTCGCCGCCGGCAGCAGTAGGACGAAGTGCAGGCTGAACGCGCCGCCCGCCAACCGCTTGAGGCTGTCCATTGCAAGGCTGGGCTTGCCGTCATTGCCCAGCCCATTGGCGAAAGCCAAGTAGTGCTCGACGTTGCGAATGACCTTGCGAACAAACTCAAACGGCTTATTGGCGTAGTCGCACAGCGCGGCGTTGTCCTTGGCAATGAACCAGTCATAGATTTCGTCCTCACGCACCACCGCATCTCCGCGCTCGTTCTTGATGACATAATTGGCCATCAGGAAGTAGCGTAAGAAACGCAGCGGCTTTTCCTTTTCCTTCTCTAGCGGCTTGGTAATCTTCTTCCACTCGTCCTTAAGCTGGGTGAACTGCGTTTGCTTGACCTGTGTGAACAACAGGTTCTTCAGCAGGTCCATCGGGTTGAGGCCGACGCCACGTTCGTTGATGGTCTCAAATATCTTCAGCGCACTGCTGACGTCGGTGGAAATCTGGATGAACACCACGTTGTTGGCCAGATAGCCCCAATATTTCTTCAGCTTGGCCGTGTCGTCGTAGTTGTCCTTCAGATAGCGATACAGCGTGCTGTAGGCGTTGACCAGATTTTCCAGCGACCCAAAGCTCGTGATGCCAGCGGCCTGGATGCCAGCTCGCACGGCCTGTGGGTCGGCGTCCAGCTCTACCAGCTTTGCCATCACTTCGCCCGCGCTCTCGTAGCGAGGCTCCAACTTCAGGGTGGTGCACACCTCGCCGTCGCTGTCCACGTAGCTGGTCGAGATCAGCCCGGAAAGCATCTGCCGCTGTGGTTCGCCCTGGAACAGATGCTTGAGGGCGCACAGCAGCAGGAAGAAGGTGGTCAGGCGCTGCTGGCCGTCTATCACCTCGTAGTGGTTCTTCTGATCGGTTGGCGACACCAGCACGGTGCCAATGAAGTATTCCCGCGTCGTGCCTGCATCGATCTGCTCGCCGATGTCCTCCAGCAGCTGATGCACTTCCTTGTCCGTCCAGACGTACTCGCGCTGGTAGTCCGGGACGATGTAGAAGCACTCCCTGAAGGCTTCCTCGATGCTGTATTTGTGGTTTTCGATGCGGGCCATATTCTTCCTTCTTCTTCAAATCGCGGAGCGCAAAGCGACGAACTGGTTACTCGGGCCTTCCGACCGAACGATCAGATCCGCACTGTTCGACACCACGTAGGCCAGGGGCCGCTTCAGGGTGAACGGGAACAGCACGGGCAGCGACTGCAGGCTGGGCACTGAAACGGGCTTGCCGGCGTAGCGCACGGCGGCCTCGATCAACCAGGCCGTGAGTTCGTCGTTGTCGATCGGTGTTGGTGCCAGCCGGATGACGCGCTTGCCTTTCTCAACCCGCTCCACTGCGCCCCAGCTCGCCTGGCTCTGGATGACCATGTTGGTCATGCGCCGGGTGCCTTCTCGCTCTCCGTAGGTTTCGCTCATGCGGCGGTGTACTTCGGCAGACGCGCAGTCGCCCTGGATGGCGGAGAGGCGGCCCACCAGCTCGGCCACCTTGCCAAAAAATGGATAGGTCGCCACAGACATGCCCCAGCACAGCGCTGCGACCGGAATGTCCGGCTGCGTCTTGTGGATGGCCACGCCACGATCCGCGTAGTCGACCAGTTCGGCGCGTGGCTCCAGCCACAGCCGATTCAGTACGGTGCGTGTTTTCTTCTTGGCTTCCACGCCAAGCTCGGCTGCATCAAGCAGTGCATTCAGATCATTTAGCCCAGCCACGTCCGCACGAACATTCAGCGCCGCAGCCGCCCAATCAAGCTGAATGAACCGATCAAAGCCTATTTTTGGGGCTGATGAATTCATTCGGTACCAATCACATAACTGACTTTCACAAAGGGCACGATCAACTCTTCGACCGACACCCCGCCGTGGACCACCACCTGCTCGCCCTCCGGCACAAAGGCGGTTCGTCCGCCTGCAAATAGGGGCATGAAGTTCGCGGGTAGTCCAGCGATGTCCAACCTCACTGTGGTGGGATAGGCCGCAGCGGAATCGGCCAGCAACGGCTCACTCCGGTAGACCCGCACGCGCTCACCGCGCGTCTCGGCAATGACGCCCTGGTTGGGTCTGCCGACGCCGGTGGACTCCACATTGCCGTGGTCCGCCGTGAGATAGATGTGGTATCCCTTGTTCAGCAGCAGCGAGAACAGCCGGTCGACGAATCCGGTTGTCAGCCAGTTGCCGATCCACATCGCCACGTCCTTCTTGGACCGCTCCTTGTGGAGCCGGTCATCCACCTCATCGATGACTAGGCCCACCACCTTCGGGCGCCGGTCGTTCAAGTCCGCCTCAAGCACATCCAGTTGATCGACTTGGCGCAGCGCGCGTCGGTACATCACCTCATTCGAGTTGACGCCTTCGTTCTGCCAGAACATCTTCCACAAGGATTCCTCCTTGTCCGTCCGGTCGATGGAGTCGTCGAACTCTCGCGGTTTCAGGCCCGAGAACAACGCCTGGCGCGATACCGATGTCACGGTCGGTAGCCATGCGAACGCGGTTCCCTCGTCGAACGCGAATCGCTTTGTGGTGGCAATCAGGCGCTCGCGGATCTGCACCCACTGGTCGAAGGCCAGACCGTCGAATACCAGCAGAGCCACCTTGGTTTCCCCTGCGGACCGCCGATGGCGCAAGAAGCGCGGCACGTGGTGCACCATCACCGGGCCTTTGGTCACAGGCTGCAGGATCAGGTCGGCGTAATGCTTGGCCGCTACCCAGGCTTGCAGGCGCTCGTCTGACTGCGCCTGCAAGGTCTTGATCCGCTCCCGAATCACCGGCAGATGTTCGCTGCCTTCCGTGCCTGGCAGACCATGTGTGCGGGCAAGGATCTCGCCGTAGCGTTTGGCGAACTCGCTCCAGTCCTTGTGCGAAGAGGCCGCTGTTGGGGTCATCTCGATCAGGCCATCGATGCCTTTGAGCACCAAAGCCTGCAACGCCGTCGGGTCCTGAACGATCCCGGCCTTGATCCAACTCGGCATACCCGCAGGGACGCTGTGCACCGCCAGCGGATGCAAGCTGCCATCGAGGAACATGGAATCGACCAGCACCTGCACATCGGAGTGCTCGAACGGAATCTCGATCTTGGCGACGTAGTCTGGTGGTGGCGGCTCCCCTGTACGCGTGCCATCAAGCCCCAGGGTCGTCAGGTAGCGATACCACGAATCCTGTACCACCCGCAGCAGCGCACTCTTGGATGCCAGCCATGTGGCGACGGGGAGGTCCGGGAACAGTCCCTTGCCTTGAATGATGCCCGCCGCATGCTGGGCGAATAGAGGTGGCAACGAGCGATTGGCAAAATGCATCCGCAGCAGCTCACGCCAGAAGTCCACCTGGGTGCGAATGGATCTCGGCGTCAGTTGGTAGACGTGCTCGAGAATGAAGTCCTTGGACTCGTTCTCGCCGCGCGCTGACTGCAGTTCGGTCTGGTGGGCATGAAACAGCCCGGCCAAATGCTCCGGCTCGACTTGCTGTACGGCGCTGTAAGCCAGCTTCGGGAACAGATCGGCAAGGCTGAGGCGCACCACACGACCGTGATGCACGATGTCCCATGGCAACGCATTCGCATCGGCGCTGCGCAGATGCAGAACTAGCGAAGGCGCTGGCCCCGGCTCACCGCGATCCCATGCCGCACGGTAGCGCTCCTCGTACTCAGCGCGGAAGGTGAACGGGTCTTCGTACAGCATCAGCTCGAAGCCGCGACCGCGCAGCTCGGTCAACAGCTTCTCGTCGAGCAAAACATCGTCAGGGTCGCATGCCACCCACAGCCGGGTGAGGTCGGCCGTAAAGTGGCTCAGGATGCGTTCCGTCCAAAGGCTCATGCATCACCTCCGACGCGCACCATCATCACGGCATTCAAATCCGGAACGCTGGCCTCCATGTCATCGAGGGCTGCCAAGCGTGCATCGTGCTCTTGTTGCAGTCGCTTGCGCCGGTGCTCGCGCACGGCGGGCAGGCCGATTCGTCCAATGGCCTGGCCTCGGGCCTCGAACGCATACACCGCACGTTCGCGCTCTTCCTTCAGCCGGGCGCTGTGTTCGGTCAGCAGTTCGGTGAAGATCCGTTCACCCTGGGTACTTGCAGCGGCATACGATGCCTCGAACCACTTCACCGACTCCTCGGCACCCGTCACGGCATGGACGTCCACGGTTTCAGTGAGCAGCAGATCCCAGACGCGCTTGGCGGTCGGCACAAATGGGCGGCCTTCCTCGTTGATGAACACCGGCAGGAAGCGCTTCCGGCTCAAGCCTTCAGCCGCCAGACTAATCTCCCACAGCGACCAGATGCCGTGTACCGAACCTGGCAAGCCGGTCACGCGGATCACCGGCAGCGGCTGCCCGGCGACAAAGCGCGGCAGCTCGCTGATCACCGCCCGGGCGCGTGGGTCTTCCATCGTGACCCATTCCAACTCCGGGTTCTCATCCGCCGTGCGGGCGTCAAAACAGGCCTGCGCCGACTCGCTGCCGTCCGCCCACTTCACTCGCCACGCTTTGCCAACCTTCGCTGCTGAGCCTCCGCGCGCAGCCAACCCGCTGGTGATGGCACGCTCCAGCCAGAACTGCGCCGGGTGGTCGCGCCACTTGCGGGCATCGTCGGCGTCCAGATCGTGCTCGGTAGTGAGCAGGTCGCTGTTCTTTTTCGACTCCGCCAGGGTGGATCGCAGTTGCGACACCACCGCGTCGCACTCCTGTTCGATGGCGTCTGGGTTCTGCAGGCCATGCACGAACAGCTCGTCGAAGATCGGGTCGGCCTCGACCGAATCCATCACGTCGGCCGCCTTGTCGACGCCAAACTCCTGCGCGATCACCTCCAGCTTTTCCTCCAGCACCTGGCGCACGCGGTGCTCCACGGTGTCTTCAAGCACGAAGTTGATGGCGCGAACCACATGCTTCTGCCCGATGCGGTCTACCCGGCCAATGCGCTGCTCGATCCGCATCGGGTTCCACGGCATGTCGAAGTTGACGATGACATGGCAGAACTGCAGGTTCAGACCTTCACCACCGGCATCGGTCGAAATCAGCACGCGCACATCCTTGGAGAACACCTGTTGTGCCCGCGTGCGCGCTTCCAGGTCCATGCTGCCGTTGAGCGTCGCCACCGAGAAGCCACGGCTCTCCAGGAAATCGGCCAGCATGGCTTGAGTAGGCACGAACTCGGTGAAGATCAGCGCCTTCAACGCCGGGTCGCCTTCCTCTTGCTGCAGCTTGTAGATCAGCTCCAGCAGTGCCTCAGCCTTGGCATCGGTGCCGGCGGCCTCGGTTTCCCGCGCCAGCTCTAGCAACATCTCGACTTCGGACTTCTCCAGCTCCCAGCCGCTGGACTGCATGGCCAGATCTACTTGCGACTGGCCGTCGAGGTCTGCCCACTCATCGGCGCTGGTATTCTCGAACAGGTTGGCTTGCGGCTGCGGTGCCTCCAGCAGGGCCTGGCGCTTTTCCAGTGTGGTGCGAATAGCCGCCGTGCTCGATGTCACCAGCCGCTGCATCAGGATCATCAAAAAACCGATGTGGCGCTGCTTGGCCGCCATGGCCTGGTTGTAGCCATGGCGCACATAGTCCGTCACCGCCTCATACAGCCGCTGCTGCGAGCCGTGGCGTGCCTGCCAGGCCACGGCCTGCAGCCGGGTGACGCGCGGCTTGAACAGCGGCTGGCCTTCGGCGTTGATGGACACACGCTTCTCGGTGCGGATAACGAAGGGGCGCACCCGGTCACGGTTGACGCTGCTCTCGTCCGGAAACGCTTCGCGGTCCAGCAACTGCATCAAGCGCATGAACTGGTCGGTCTTGCCCTGGTGTGGGGTGGCCGACAGCAACAAGAGATAGGGTGAGGCTTCGGCCAGCGCAGCACCCAGCTTGTAGCGGGCAACCTGCTCGGTGCTGCCACCCATGCGGTGGGCTTCGTCGATGATGACCAGATCCCACGACGCTGAGATCAGGTCCTCGAAGCGCTCGCGGTTGTAGGAGTTGAGTTGCTCCAGGCTCCAGCCGCGACGGCCTTCCAGTGGCTTTACCGAATCCAGCGAGCAGATCACCTGATCGTGCATGCGCCACAGGTTTTCTTCCTCGCCAGCGCCGCCGCTGCGCCACTGCCGGAAGGCAGCCAGCTCGGACGGCTCGATGAACTGGAACTTCTCACCGAAGTGCAGGCGCATTTCGGCTTGCCACTGGCGTACCAGTCCTTTGGGCGCCACCACCAGGATGCGCTTCACCCGGCCGCGCAACTTCAATTCGCGCAGCACCAGGCCAGCCTCGATGGTCTTGCCGAGACCCACCTCATCGGCCAGCAGGTAACGGATGCGGTCGCGGCTGATGGCGCGGTTCAGCGCGTAAAGCTGGTGCGGCAACGGCACCACGCTGGACTGGATCGGCGCCAACAGCAGGTTGTCCTCCAGGGCATCCAGCAGCTTGGCCGCCGCCGTGGTGTGCAGGATCTGCTCCACGCTCGGGCGCACGCTTTCCAGTACAGCAAGGTCCGCTGCCCGGGCGCGCACCACCGCGTCCTTGGCCGGCAGCCAGACGCGGTAGGCGACCTCGCCCCACACGTCCTGACGTTCGATCACACGGCACGGCGATGCCTGCCGGGTGAACCAGCACCAGTCGCCGATGGTGAACCCGCTGCCTGCCACGCTCAGATCCCGTCTTCGGTACGGGTCAGCGCGAGGTCATAGAGGGTGAGCAGCTTCTCGTCCTCTTGCAGCGTTTCCTCTGGCAGCTTGTTGGCGATGCCGATGATGGTCTGGTAGTCCTTGGCTGCCCATGCCGCGCGGAACCCGGCGCGCAGAACTTCCAGACGCGACTCCTTGATCTTGCGGCCGGAGAAGGCTTTGTAGGTCTCGAACTCCTTGAGCAGCGCCTTTTCTCGCTTTTTCTCCAGGTCCTGCGCTTTGTTTGGATCAGGCACGTACCAACGGTCCTTGGCCTTGGCGATTAGCGCTGGGTCACTCTTGTCGAGACCACGCTGGTCTTTATGGTTCGAGGAGAGATAGCTGTGGATCTGGCTAGGCACTTCACCTGTGCCGTCGTATTTCAGGAAGTTATCCTCAAGCAGCTGGTCCAACTCCGGAATGATTTCGCCCTTGCGCTTGGCAGAACCGATCTGCGGGATGTACTCGGGGTGAATCTCTGACCGAGTTGATGGGCGCTTGAGCAGGAAGTTGGTCAGCCAGTCGATGGCGCTGCGTTCGTCGGATACGAACAACTCCGCCTGCTTCACCTGCGGTATGCGCGATCGCGCCTTCTCGTACTCGACCAGTTGGTCGGGCAAAAACACCATGCCATCCATCTCGCGGAAACGAACAGGCAACTCAGCCAAAAACTCCGGCGTTGAAATCGGCACCATTGCGCCGTGGCGGATGAACCAAGAGGCCATTCGGTCGTATATACGACGCGGGTCTCGCTCAACTATGTTCAGTAGCTCCTGAGGATAGCCGTTTGTTACTTTGACGACCGGCAACTGTTTCAAATGAGTCTGCACGAAGTCCCACACAGACTCGATTGTTGCTCCACTTCGATTAAAGCGATCTTCTAGTCCTCCGTTCGGCTTGTAAGCGGAGATAACCAGATCCTGCTTGATTGCGTTTGGCGAAACTACTTGCTGAAAGCTGAGATGAACCTTGTCCAGCGTTGTAACCTCCGCTACGACAAACCCAACTTGCTGCAAAGCGACTTGAATTGCATTCCAGACTGCAGCACGACTATTTGAAAAAACAACAGTCATCCAGCGCCCTGGCTTCAGCACACGATAGTACTCAGCGAAGCAGCGATGCATGAGACGCTGGTACTCAGACACATCTTTGTTCTTTACTCGATCAACAATCGCCTCAGGCGCAGAGTCGCTAATAACGCCATACCAAGACTCGACCAGATAATTCAGATCCGAGTAATAGATGTTTTCGCCAAATGGAGGATCTGTGAAGATGTAGTCAATGCTGGAGTTCGGCAAACCAGAAATATTTGCTGCGTCGCCCGCCGAAATTATTACGTTGTCACCCGCACCATGAAGCCTGCCCCAAGCACTCTTCTCCATTCGTTTAATTCGATTAATGCTCCCCTGTAGCAGATCGAAAACATTGGCTTCTGCGACCAACGACGAAACATAGAAAACACCTGTCAGAGGAGAGTTGCCGAACGACGACGCAGGGCGGTATCGGTTCATAACCGAAGCATTTACGAACTGATGCTGTGCGATGATTTTCAGGGCTTTCCTAATTGACACATCTTTAACCGCGCTTACCTTTTCGAAGAATCGGGATAAGACCTGAATCGTTCGAGGAAGAAATAGGTCGTGAACATGAACAACGTTCGTAGTCTTCATGCGCCCAACACGCATCATCTGCATATCAGGGAAAGCTATGCTAGGAGCGTTTTTTGGATGTGGAAGTGCCGCTATTTTTTCGAGAATCTCAAGATCTTCGGGATCAACAGGCTTAGTGAATTTCTTCGATCCGCAAGTCATCTTGATCAGAACGGGTCTTCTTCTGGGGCGCTTTTTGGATTCCATCGTCGCGCCATCCAAAATTGTATCGAAGGCTAAATCCAGATCTTTCTTACCAAGATCCGCCCCACAATGAGGGCATGCGAATGAGTCTTTGACCCTCTGCGATTCATCATCGAGCGCATGATCCAAAAAGACGATCTCGCCGGCGCACTCCGGACAGGTAAACACCTCCGACCAAACGGTGAAATCAATGTCGCCAAACTTTCCATCCAGACTCGACGCGTACATCCAGCCGACTTCATTACGCAACTCATCCAGAATTCTTTCCGCCTCCGCGAGGAAACTGTGAATTTCGAAAGGAAGGTTGTAATTGGCAGCGATAAAAGTCGCGGCGGGAGACAAATCGTTCAAAACGGTCCGCCGAACGCCCCATTTTGGCGAAGGCCTCCCCTGAGTCTTCCATTCCGTTTCCAACTCATGCCTGTAAGCATTCGGGGCGGCACCACACCACTGAGCCGCAACGCCTGTCATTCCTGAGCCACAGAAGCCATCGAGCACGATGTCACCTGGCTCTGTGTAATGCAGGATTGACGGAACGATCGCCAAATGAGGAACTTTCGTGTGATAGGAGTGCGCTTTGTAGATGGGATCGCTTTTCCCCACCGAAGCATCAATAGCGAGGGGCTCACGACTGTACTTAACGCTCGGGTCGTAAGGCTTGCCGTAATGACGGACAAAGTCTGCAATGAATGGATTTGGGCACGCGGTGTAATAGGGCGGATCGGACAGCGCCAATATGGCTTCGTCAGTACCCTTAGGAAAGCCCTTTTGCTTGCGAAACTCAGGCTCCCTTAGCTTCTCAGCGAGAAGTTTGGTGAAATGCTCACGACGGGCATTGTCATTTGGAAATGTCTGGCCAAGGCATTCGACCGGGCCAGTTGCGCCAGTTTTCTGGCCGTGCAGTAAGTCATTCATCCGTTCGTTCCTCAAATTCTTCTTGTCATCGCTGTATCGCCAGCGCCGAGTTTTGGCTCATGTCTGTTCGTCACTCGATCACGAAGCGCAGCTTGGTGGCGTCCTTGCCCTTGCAGCGCTCGTTCATGAACGTGTCGAAGCGCTTGCGCAGGTCGTCCGGCGTGGCCGGCGAGCCGCCTTGCAGCAGTGCCTGCTTGATCTCGTCGCCCTTGACCGCGATCTTCTCCAGCCCCGACAGCGCCTCTTGCACGGCATTGGCGAACTCGGTGGTCATCGGGTCCGGCAGCTTGCGTGAGGCCAGGAAGGCGTCGATCAGCTTTTTGGACGCCGGCGGCAACAGGCCCAGGCTGTCCTGCGTGAACGGGTCTTCCAGGTTCTCCAGCAGGGTCTGCTGCCAATTGGCCAGCAGTTCGTCCAGATCGTCATCCAGCTTGTGCAGGCGGTTGGCCGCCGGGATTAACTCCAACTGCTCGGCAGACGGGCGGAACTGGCAGTGCGGGCAGACGGCGGCCGTGACCAGGGTCGGCTCGTCCAAGGATGAGCAGCTCTTCAGGCCGTTGAGGGATTCCTCGAAGGCGGTGAGCTGGCTGGTGGGCATCAGCGACACGCCGGCCAACACACGCAGCGCCAGCAGGCGATCGTCCTTGCGCAGGGCGTTGCGGGTCTTGTCCTCGGCCACGCCCAGCCGCGCCTTGCTGTGGCTGGCGATGTAGGCGGTGATGTAATCCTTCTTGAGCTGGTTGAGCGTCTGCCGGTATTCGGCGGCGTGCTCGGCGGTGCGGTCCTGGCTCAGCTTGTCCTGCAGCGCCTTGCGGGCCGCTTCAGCCTGCTTCACCCAGGGGTGCTCGGCGGGCAACACCATCTCGGCCTGCGAGAGGTAGGACGCCGTGCTGCCCAGTTCCACCACCAGTTCAAGCAGACGCTCGACGGCGGCCAGGATCTCCAGATTCTTCTTCTGGCCGTCCAGGTCTTCCTGCGTGACGCGCAGGTTCTTGAGCTTGCCGACGGTGTTGTACGGCGCCAGCGACTCGGTGAACTTCTTCAGCGAATCCAGCCGGGCGTGCCAGTCTTTGGCTTCTTCTTCACGCAGCAGGTTCTGTCCCCAGAAGCCGAGCTTGCCTTGCTGCAGGTCGGAACCGGCCTTGAGCACGCGCGGCACCAGGGCGCTGACTTTCTCCTGCAGTTTGATGACCGGCTCGGTGTCGCCCTGGCTGGCCTTCTGGGCAAGGCCGGACGGCAGGTCGAACAACTCGAACAAGGCACGCAGCACCGCGAGGTTGATCTCCTTGGGCGCCTCGACGTGCTTGAACTGCTTGAGTTCTTCCAGCGAGCGCTCTGCAAGCTGCACCAGCTTGCCGGAGTCGATCTTGTCGCCGGTGATCGACAGCACGATATCGCCGGAGTAGACGAGACCACCCAGCACGGTGACCAGCAGATCCGGTTCCAGCCGGTATTTGATCGGCGCGAAATACTCGACGTCCGATGTGCCAGACAGCAGTTCGCTGCGGTTGAGCACCTGGCCGTGACCTTTGGCCTTGAGGCGGCTGAGCACTTCCTGCGCGTAGCGGGAATTGGCGGGGTCGACGCGGTCACCATCGAGCAGTTCCAGCGCATCGAGGATGGCTGCGGCATCCTTGGTGCGCGTGCCGCCTGCTAGGGCGCGCAGTGCATTGCCCACCAGTTGCTTGCGGTTGGCCTCGGTGACCAATACGGAGAAGGTAGGGTACTCGGGCGAGATGTCGGCAAAGCGCTGGCCCAGTGCCAGGCCGGAGACGATGTTCACCACGTCGCGGAAGTTGATGCGCTCGTCCGGGCCCAGTCGCGCGCGGTCGCGCAGGGACACGCCCTTGGACCAGTCCTGCAGCGTCTTGGTCTTGCCCTGGTAAGTGACCTCGAACGCGGTCATCTGCTTTTCCTGCAGCCACTTGCTCATGGACCGCAGCGAATCCTGGGCCTTGGACAGGTAGATGGCCTTCGCGCCGCCGCTGGCAGTGGACGCCAGGTCCAGTGCCGCCGCGTATTGCGACAGGTAGCGCTTGTAGTCCTCGTCTGGCGACTTCAGGCGGAAGAACACCTCGTCGGCCAGGTTGTTGTCGCTGAACTTCGGCTTGTCGAAGGGCTGGATGAAGTAGATGTAGAAGTCGCGTTCGGGCTGAGCGGTGGGGCGATCGTTCGGGGCGCCAAAGAACAGGTAGCCCATGCGCTCGGCACGGCGCTCCTGCCACTCGATCTGGTACTGCCAGATCTGGAAGCCGGGGTAACGCAGATCATCGCTGCATTCCATCAGCGCCTTGATGGCGCTGTAATAGGCGCGGTCCAGCGCATCGTCGGACAGTGCCTCGGCGCGTTTTTCGATTTGCGCGTCGTAGTCGATGTCCTTCTTGAGGTCGAGGTAGTACTGCTCGGTGTCCGGCGCCTTGGAGATGAACTGGCCGTTGACGGTCTTCAGCACTTCCCGCAGGACGGTCTGGACCATCGACAGCAGATTCTCGGCCGGATCGCCCGGCATGTCCTCCACGCCCGGCTGGAACAGACACAAGGCGTCGCGCAGCTCGGCAGCCGTGGGGCCGATGGGCACATGGATGTCGCCGCCGGTGGTCAGGCGGTGCACCGCCAGCGCGTTGATCACGCGCAGCGCCATGGCCTTGTAGGCCGGGCGCGTGAAGGCCTGCTGTACGCGCGACTCCAGCACTTCGGAGACGCGCATCACTTCCTTGATGTTCGGGTCGGCGCGCAGGACCGAGTTGGCCTTGACGGTGTTCCAGAAGCTCTCGTAGCTGATGAACAGCGGCTTGTCGGCGGGTACTTCCTGGTCGAGGATGGCCAGCATCGCGGCCTCGATGGTCTTGAGTGCGCCGCGCTTCTCGGTGAAGTGGATCTGCTCGAAGGTCTTCAGGTAGTCCGGGTGAACCGGGAACAGCCGGACGTATTCGTCCATGCGCTCGTTCATGGAGCCGTAGAACTTGGCGAACGGCGTGAGGTATTCGCGGATCTTGTTCTGCTGGTCGGCCGTCTTCTTGAGCAGGCGCGCGGAGACGACGAAGCTGACGTCCTGACGGTCGATCAAGATCTGGGTGAAGCGTTCGTTGACCCGGCGCATGCTGTCGGCGACGTGCTGGAAGCGCACGCTGTCGAAGATGGCCTCCTGCACGCCGGCCACGAAGCGGAATTTCAGGTGCTTGGTCACTTCGCCGATCTGGCGCAGGATGGCCAGGTCGCGCACCAGCTCGTGGTCGCGGCGCGACTGCAGGTACTCCAGGAACTCGTCGACGACCAGCAGCACGCCTTGGTTCGGGAATTTCTCGCCGAACGCGGCCATCATTTCCTCGAACGACTCCTTGTTGTTCAGCTCCTGGTCCGCTGCCGGGAAGGTGTAGCTGACGCCGAGCTTTTCCAAGAAGCGTTCGAGCTGCTGCGTGATGATCTGGCGCAGCGGCATTTCCAAGCCGCCCACCTCGATGCGCAGTACCTTGAAGCGGCCAGCGATCGGGGCGACAGCCTCGGCGACCTTGGCGTGGCGGATCATCGGTGCGTAGGCGGCATCCTCGGCCACCAACGACAGCACCGACATCAAGTGCGACTTACCGGTGCCGTAGTTGCCGACGATCAGCACGCCCTTGTGGTCGACCGAGTCGTCGAAGCTGAGCTGGGGAACCATGAGCTTGGAGATCCGCTCGGCCATGTCGTCGGAGATGACGTAGGTCGAGACGAGCTTCTTGGCTTCGTCCGGACGCCCCGCATCGAGTAGTTGAATGACTGACTCGATCTGCTCGAACTGGATCAGATCTCCGTATTTCATGTTCTTGGCCATATGGTCCTCGCTTCCCCTGTACGTCAAATTTCTAGAACGACCACGCCGTCACGGCTGTAGTCGCGATGTTCTGGGTGGCTCATGTCGGCGTAGATCAGCCGATCACCCCGCAGCTCGCCCGGCCACACGGCCACGACGCGCTTGGAATGAGCCAGCCGCCTGACGAGGTCAAGCGGGTTGATCTGCAGGCCCGGCTCGAACAACAACTCCAGGTTGTCGAGCAGCAGCGGGTCTTCAGTTCGTTCCTTGTCCGCGATCTCCCGCAGCAGTTCGCCTGCCGAGAAGCCGCGCTTGTTGTTCGGCGTGGCGGCCAAACGGCGCCCCAGCTCCAGGCCGACATTGAGCGGCTCGAGGTTGAGCTTGGCGCTGAGTTGGCGCAGCAGTTGGGTCTTGCCACTGCGGCTGGGACCGACCAGCAGGATCAACTTGCTGTTGAGGTCGCCGATTTCGCCGATGAGTCGTTCGAGTTTTGCGAGCATGCTCATCCCCTCAGTCCGACTCGGCTTCAAGCCGTTGTTGATCAGGGGAGCGGTAGCCCGGCGCCAGCACGGCATTTCGCACGCCGTAGATGGCCAGGTGGTCCTTCAGCCACAACCGATACTCGTGCCCGCGCAAGCTGTGGTCGGGCGTGCAGTCCACACTCCATTGGCGAAGGATGTAACCGGCGGTGGCTGCCCGTAGCTTCATCCGCAGCACGCCACCCTGCATGCTGTAGTCCATCTCGGTGATCTCCGGCCGGGGTTGATCCGGGTGCGGCACCAGCTCCAGCTCGACGATCCGGGTCCACTGAATGTCCTGATCGCTCATCTCGTGGGGCGCCACTGGCTGCCCCTTGAGCACCACCGGGCGCTTGATCCGGGTGATGACGAAATCCCGGAACTCTTGGGATTTCCGGTCGAAAGCGCGGACATACCAACGGAGGCCGTTGTCGATCAGCGCGAACGGGACGATCTCCCGCTCGGTGCGGCCACTGGAGATGGAGTGGTACTCGATGCCGAGCGGACACTCCTGGTGAATCGCACGGGTCACGCTCGCCAGCCCATCCAGATCCGGATGCGTGAGCCGTGACGGGCTCTCGCTGGCCACCCACGCCTTGAGCCGCATCGGCTCACCATCGCCAAAGCCCTGGGTCAGCCACGACAGCACCCGCTCCGGGGGGAAGTCGAAGATGGGCCGGAAGTCCGGCCCCAGGACGTAGGACTTGCCCTTGGGGTCGTAGTCGATGTTGCCGGGCGCCAAGTCCTTGTACAGCGCCAGATCCCTGGATGCGGCGGCGGACTGGATGCCAAACCGCGTGACCAAGTCCTGACGGCGTATCTCCCCGATGAAGCGCACGCGCAACTCCACGAACGCGAGCCGGTCGCGTTGTGGCTGGGTTAGATCTGCAAGCTGTTCGTTCGACATCCTGGCTGGCTCGTTCGGGTTAGCGAATGCTTGTACGGGTTATTGCGGAAAGTATATGGTCTGCTCTAGAATCTGTACATAATTCGATTATGATTTGTTGATTAGCCGCATTGTGATAACCACATGCGACCCGCTGACAAGAAGACCGGTACGGCCACCATGCAGACATTCGCGGACCTTCACATCAAGCCAGAGACGCTGGCGCGGCACGATTTCAGTCTCGGGATTGAGCTGATGATCGCCGGCATTGCATGTGTTCATCAGTTCTGGGGAGGGCGTTGAAAATGGTGGGATCGAAGGATGTCTCGACGTCATCCGCCATGCTGCGCGTCCTTACGCTAGACGGCGGCGGTGCCAAGGGCTTTTACACACTGGGGGTACTCAAGGAAATCGAGGCTATGGTCGGGTGCCCACTGCACCAGAAAATTGATCTGGTTTTTGGGACCAGCACGGGCGCGATCATCGCGTCACTGATTGCGCTTGGCCACAACGTCGATTCCATCCTGGAGCTTTACCGCAAGCACGTGCCTACCGTGATGTCACAGAAGACCGCCTCGGCCAGGTCGCAGGCATTGAAAAATCTGGCGTGCGAGGTCTTCGGCAATGCAACGTTCGATGATGTGAAGACGGGTGTAGGGATCGTCACAGCCAAGTGGCTGACCGAGCGCCCGATGATCTTCAAGGGCAGCGTTGCCCAAGCGCATGGACGTGTCGGCACGTTCGTCCCGGGCTTTGGTGTAAGCATCGCTGACGCCGTCAAGGCATCGTGCTCGGCTTACCCGTTTTTTGAGCGGACGATCGTAAGGACATCAATGGGTGAGGACATCGAGCTGATCGATGGCGGGTACTGCGCAAATAACCCAACACTGTACGCGATCGCCGACGCAGTCCAGGCACTTCAAAGTGACCGAAAGGACATTCGACTGGTGAGCGTTGGCGTGGGCGTCTACCCCGACCCGAAGCCAAGTTTCCTGATGAGGATGGCGAAGAAATATCTCGTTAGCGTGCAGTTGCTGCAGAAGACATTGGAGATCAACACGCAGTCGATGGACCAACTGCGGCAGATCCTTTTCCATGACATACCGACCATTCGGATCAGTGACTCCTACGTCACCCCTGAAATGGCGACCGATCTGCTGGAGCACGACCTTAATAAGCTGGACATCTTGTTCCAGCGAGGGCGGGAGTCGTTCGCGTCACGGGAGCAGCAGCTTCGCGAGTATTTGATATAGCCAGGGGGGGAATATGCCTATTTCGGAATCACAGCTCGAAACGTGGTCCCATCAGGGATCAATCACCCAGTCGAGCAACACCTATAACGCGATCAAAAGCGTCTTGGAGGCCAGCACCACGCCCTACGCCGGCAAAAATTTCAAGGTGTTCCTTCAGGGCTCATACGGCAACGACACGAATATCTATGCCGAGAGCGACGTGGACATCGTCATCCGGCTCGATGACTGCTTCCATAGCGATCTCGAATCACTGTCCGATGACGAAAAGTCGGCCTACAAGCAGGCATTCAGCGACGCGACCTACACGCACACCGACTTCAAGCGGGACGTGCTGTCGGTGCTTGAAGAACAATACGGATCAGCGGTGAAAACTAGCGACAAGGCGATTGCCATCGACGCGAGCGGTTCACGGCGAAAGTCGGATGTGATTGTCGCGACGCAATTCCGGCGGTACTTCAAGTTCCGCTCAGCGAGCGATTCAGAGTACGTCGAAGGCATCTGCTTCTTCAACGCTGCCGGCGAGCGAATCGCAAACTACCCAAAGCAGCATTCTGCGAATCTGACGGCAAAGCATCAAGCATCCTCAAAGTGGCTAAAACCCATGGCCCGCGTGTTCAAAAACATGCGCAGCAGACTGGTCGAAGGAGGCTTGATCGATGCCGGTATTGCGCCCTCGTACTACATCGAGGGTCTGCTGTACAACGTACCGAATGAGAAGTTCACGACCAGCTATCAGGACTGCGTCGCCAACATCATCAACTGGTATCGGCAAGATGCAGCCAAGACAGACTTGGTTTGCGCCAACGAACAGTACTACTTGCTGCGTGATGGCTACCATACCTGCTGGTCTCAGACGGACTGTGATGCACTTGTCGAAGCAGCGGTTGATCTCTGGAATCAGTGGTGAGGAGAGAAAGGCATGGCAAAACCCGTCGAGATCGGACCCCGCAGCTTCCGGACCCAGAAAAGCGCACTGGATCATTACAAGGCCCTGCTTCACCGCTACCAGGACGGGGATCGCATCTCTGAACCAGTGGACCACGCCGACCTCGTGGCGCTCATCGAACGATATGAGCCGATTCTTGACGAGGTCGGTGAGCCGGCGAAGGGTTGCGGCCAGATCGATCACTTCGAGCGGCGCCTGAACACCGGGATGGGCTGGAGCAACTCCGGCTTCTGGGTGGTGCGCCAGGACGGGTCCGCCACGGACTTTTCGTACATCTGGGCCGTCAAAGGTCTACCAGGGGACCGGTCGAAGGACTTCTACGGCGCATGCCGGGAGGCTGTCGCACTCGATCTCGTTCTGGCCAAGAAGCGTGCCTTCGCGGAGCATGGGGACGCTCATGGGTTGGTTGCGTGTGAACTTACTGGCGTGATGGTCAGCATCGACGACGCCCATCTGGATCACGCTTGGCCGAACTTCTCGCACATCGTCTGTGGATTCCGGGCGGCCAGGGGCTGGTCAGGTGACATCCCGGACGGAATCGTTTCCGCCCCGGCTGACGGGCAGACGACGCCCACATTCGTCGATAAGGCAGTCGCGGATGCCTTCCGGGACTACCACCACAACCAGGCGATGCTGCGGATTCTCTCCAAGTCGGCCAACCTCCAAACCGCCAGCCAAGCTCGAAGACCTAAGATTGCAAGACCAGTGCGGTTGACTTGACCGACTGCGGACGCGGGTTCAATTCCGCAAATGGGATTCGAACTGGCGACCCGTCCGATGTGCTTGGCTGATGACCTCGACCAGGCGTAACTGGTAGGATTGACGGCAGTAAGGACTGGTTTCCGCACCTTTCCGCAGGAGTTCGCGGCGGTCCGCACTCGCCTTAAGAATGGGTTTGAACCGGGGTCCCGACTGCACCACCATAAATTCAAAGGGTTAGGTCATTGACCTAAGCCTTTTTTCTTGTCTTAGTCAACCAAGTGTCAACGGCGAAAAGAGGTTAAACCCTTGGGCTTTTTCCAGGAGGGCCAGCCCCATATGGACGTGACGTATGATTGCGCTCACACAATCATGACAATGAAGTCTGCAAGCAAAGCGAGCCCCTTTTCGAACCACGCAGATCATACAGGGCGCTAGCGCTGACCCGCCCCTGCCCCGCCTATCTGTTGCTGTCAAAGAGGTCCAGATTATCATCATGATCCAGACAAGCATGCAATGAGAGGCAGCCCCTCTTAGCCGACTTAGTGTCCCTTATGCAAACGCGATAATTTTTTTGAGCCACTTTCTTGCACTTCTTCTTCGCGGGCTTACCCATCGGCCCTTTGCATTGAATGCGATCAGCTCGATACCTGATTCCGCAATCTGAAACGGACTCATAAAATCCATCCGTGCAAGCCTCGCATTCCTCATCTATATCAGCAAAACAGTTGGTCGACATTGCAGCGGCGACCAGAAGAACAAAAAAACGTATAGACAACTCTTTGCGCATTATATTAACCCCACATATACCATCGACCCCACTATTAATCTAGCCGTGCGACCGGTCCGCGTTATCTCTTTATTACAAATCTCACTTTTCTCCCGACAACGGACAATTGCGATCACAGCGGCTACCGCATAGGGGCAGCCTAATATGTTTCGGCATCTTTCAGGCAAATTGCAAAAACAGTAAGCTTGCTATTTTCCTGACTCAATTCGTCATTGCGCGTCACTGCAACGCTCCACGAATTATTCGTTGCATCTGGCGCGTTCTTGATGATGGTCCATGAGGTGGTAGTCTGCATCCCATCAGCAGCCGTAATCTCATAGCCTCCGCTCAGGAGCGCGCTGCCGGACGGACATTTAGCGCTTGCATCCAGCCTTACACTGGCACCAGAAATAGAAGATGTCACTTCAGTAACCTTGTCATGCTCCGTTGTGCAAACGGTTGTACCATCGTCCTTAATCTCTGTAATCGCTGAGCCTTCGGGACACGTCGTACTTAAATTATCTTCAAGCGCATTAATTTTACCTTGTAAATCGTTAAATGGCCGCCCATTCGGTGTGGAGCCGTTGTTTCCATTGTTATTATTTTTCTTCGCCATGGCGGGCGTTGCTTTCATGACCGAAACAGAAAAAAATACTGCAACAACGATATAGAATCTATTCTTGATTAACATTGTGGGTTCCACCGATTTTTATGCAATCGACTCTTAAGAAAACAGAATATTAAGCCTCTGCCAGCCGGACATAACTTATACTTTTAGCAAAGGCACCCAAACCGGCATGTATATCGTCATGTTTAAGGACGTACTGAAGGTCTGGTAAAAAGCTCAATAACGCTAGAAGCAACAACCATGCCTTTTCGCGTGATAAGATTTTCATGCCATGTAAAACAGGAGCCTACACGCATTTCCTTTGGCGTTTGAAATGGAATAACGCAGATTTAGCGTATAAATCGTCGTTGCAAAGCGACGCGAACAAGACTGCTCGATCAAGGGACAACCTCGGATGATTAGCCGAACGCCCACGAGCGGGAACTGTGCGAAAACGGCACCCCATGCCCTCTAGACACAAGATTTGCTAAGTGCAGTCTCAGCAACAATCATCTAGATACGGGTGTCAATTCATTCTTCTGGATCGCCGACCGCATGCGATTGTCATCCGTTCGACCCCATCAAGGCGCAATTTGAAATCAGAGACTTAAACAGCAATAGCTTGCCTACTCCCCTACCTGTCTCATGCAAGCGTCAAAGTAGCTAACGGGTTCAGCTTCCGCACTTCCTCCAGATGGTCGGGAGCAAGATGGGCATAGCGCATGGTTACAGTCAGGCTGCTATGGCCGAGAATTTTTTGCAGCGTGAGAATGTTGCCGCCCCGGATCACGAAGTGCGAGGCGAAGGTGTGCCGCAGCACATGGGCAAGCTGCACGCCCGAGCTTGAAACCCTGCGTTTCTTCCGTCGGCGTTTACGCATTCCACTCGAATTTGTCGCAAGGTCGAGTCGGTCATCTATGCGAACGATCCGTGTCGGCGATGTGGAAAAAGCTTTGCAGCATTGTCTGGTTTCTAACACGGATCGATGCGATCGACTTCCTCGGCACCTAGCGCACTGTCGAATCGGATCTTCTCCCATGCCGTGCCGTTCGCGCGATGGCGCCAGTGGAGGCCCCCGATCTCTGTGGCCGAAGTGGATTTCCGCGGCGTGGACGCCCCCCACGTGCGCCCAACCAATCTATGAAAGCCGGTGGTCCACGATTTGCTTCATATTGCCACAGGTCTACTTTCAAAAGGAGGAGCCATGACGTTCACCGCGATTTGTCACAAGAATGATGTCTCGGAAGGGGGAATGGGATTCTTTCAAGCGGGTAAAAAGAGCGTGCTGGTGGTTTGGCCAATAGGTGGCGAGCTGAAGGCATATCGCGGGCGCTGCCCCCATGCCGACATGCCTTTGAACGAGGCGAGCTTCGACGGGAAGACCGTCAAATGCCAATACCACCAATGGGGTTTCGACAGCGCCAGTGGAAAATGCGTGACACACCTGGTCCGTAACGCGCTCCATCCCTACGAGTTGCGGGTCGAAGGCGACGAGATACTGGTCGATGTCGGGCCCATCAAGCAGCCACGTTCGGCGGCTTGAGTCCAGTTAATTGGCGCAATCTCGCATAAGATCGCCTAACCTCGGAATGTGCACACCACTTGGGTGACTTCCTTGGTTGCATGGCCAGCGGTGATTAAATTACTCGGGGACGACGAACTGACGTTCGTCGAGTCATCGGAAGCGCTGAACAAGAATTCGGAATTGCTCGATATCCAGTTGAATCCAGACGATGTGCTGATCGATGGAGCTGGCCAGGTTTACCGGCTGGAAAAGCGACTGGGCCGCATCGAGATTTCACAGGATTCGGTGGAAACTTTGACACTGGATTCCGTCGCTGATCTGGTCCGTCGGCATGCTTCGAACTGCGGCCAATGCTGTGTCGGCAAGATTTCAGCCCCTACCATTTCCAAGGCGATCACGCTGATTCAGGATATGAATTCAAGATGATTGGGTCCGTGTCTACACCGGTGTCGCCGTGTTTCCGTTGAGGCTAGCGGTTTTCATTCTTGTGAAAGATTTCGTCATCCTGCCGCCTCGCACCTTGGCCATTGTTATCCGCACCACATCGGGGCTTGAACATGCATGTAACCAAACGCGCCCGTCGCACGTCCGCGCCTACCATTGAGATGACCCGCCTGATGACTGCGACGGCAGCCCGAAGGCATCCGGCGGGAGTGGTCAGCGTATGACTGAGCAGGTTGCATTGATCATCGGCGCGGGTCCAGGCATTAGTGGCGCCTTTGCGTCCCGCCTGGTCGCGCGGGGCTATAACGTCGCTTTGGCCGCGCGCCAATTGAATCGGCTGGAGCCGCTGGCGGCTTCGTTAAACTGCCGGGCCTATCCTGTAGATGTTAGCTTGCCCAACTCAGTGGCCGATCTGTTCGTCACCATCGAGAGGGACTTGGGAACACCGGAAGTTGTCTTGTTCAATGCCGCCGCCCGATTCCCCGGTGCGATTACCGATTTGCAGCCCGATATCGTCGCCTACAGCCTGCAGGTCAACGCTTTGGGTGCATTCGCGGTAGCCCAGGAAGCTGCGCGACGTTTGCTGCCGCTAGGTCGGGGGCATATTTTCTTCACTGGCGCTACGGCCAGTGTGAAAGGCTTCGCACGATCCAGCGCGTTCGCTATGGGCAAATTCGCTATGCGTGGGCTGGCACAAAGCCTGGCCAAAGAACTGGCACCCCACGGCATCCATGTTGCGCATTTCGTGATCGACGGCGCCGTCGCATCACAGGGCGGGGAGCGCGACTTTACCGCCGACAACATCGCCGGTAGTTATTTGGCGGTGCTCGATCAGCCACCGGGTGCCTGGTCTTGGGAGATTGAACTGCGCAGCTACGGTGAGCGCTTCTAGAAGCCATTGCGTCCAGGTTCCTTCCTTACGCTCGAATGGGAATCCAAGGTCGAATGGCGGCAATCGCCGAACAGCGACCTACCCCAGAAAGCAACGATTCGACAGGTATTCGCCCGAAGCGGCCGCTCGCCCAGCCTTGTAAACGGGACTTCGTGAAAGGCCGATCTTGTCAGGGATTATCGAGGCTGAATGCCCATAGCCCAAATTGACACCGAAAAGCCCAGCGGCGTGAACGGGCACATCAGGCCGACTTGGTGGCAACGGCATAGATGACGTTTGCCTCGATCCCGCTCAGGTGGGATTCGTCGATAAAGCAGAGATTGGCTTCCCTCACCCTGGCAAGGCTCTCGGCGTCCAATTGATCGATGGTGCCCCGGTAGCCTGAGCCCAGCAAGGTGGTCCACCAATCCTCGGGCGAAACGATGGGATGGCTCCCGGCTTCTTCTACGATGTGGTCGGTTTCGATGCCCGCGTCTCTCAACATAGCCGCCAACGAAGCCGGGTCACTGATTCTGTCCCAAGGGTTGAAGGACTTATGAATCTCGGGCGCCTCCCTCCGGATAGACTCCCAGAACACCGAATTGGCTGGTTCGAAGAAGTTCGGCCCCCAGGTCGTCAGGGCGAGCTTTCCGCCCGGCCGCACCCGGTGCCAAAGTTCCTTGACCGCGCCAGGCATGTCCGGCACGAAGAAGATGCCGAAAACGCACACAACAGCGTCGAAGACCGCTGCCGGGAATTCGAGGGACATCATATCCCCTGCCTGAAATTCGGCCTGGGAGAGGCCGCGCTGCCTAGCCTTGGCCCGCGCCAGTTCCAGGAGGTTTTCCGCCAGATCGACACCTATCACTCGCCCCTCCGCTCCAACGGCTACTGCCGCAGGGAGCGCAGAAGCGCCGCTACCGCAGCAGACATCGAGCACGGTTTGTCGGGGTCGTAGACTCAATCTGTCGATGGTCGCCCGCCCAAATCGGTCCCAGAACGTGTTGGCAGGATGGTCGAACAGATCGGCGGCGGCATTGTACGCGGCGGCAGCGCGTGCCTTGGCCGCTTCTAAGTCGTGCATAGTAGTTCCTCGAGTAGGAAAGACGCGCCGTTCAGTTTCACCCTGCTGTCGTGCCACAGTTGATTGCCCTGCTCTCTTGAAAGTCATCTGTTCATGATTTTCCGGATCATTGCAATGGATCGTCGCCTGGTCGGTGAATTCGCCGTCGACCCCGCTCCGTCTGAAAAATTTCGCGCCCGTCAGATGACCATCCCGATCGCCTCTGCCTTAGCGGCTTTGCAATGCTACCGGTCGCTTTTCCACCGGCACAAAGGCTGTTTACCAGGCCCAATTCCGGTCAGAAGCCTGCCGTGGCGTTGGCTACCCGTTTGAGCGTACGCAGTGCTCCCCAGGCCGCTAATCGCTCCCTGGATGACGAAAGACGTGTTCCATTTCACCAATGTAAAATCAGCCAGTGACGTATCATCATGACTACCACCGTCCGTGGAACCAGCGGCTCGACCCAACTTTTGCGGGCTCCGGGAAATCCGGGTCATCTCAGTCCCTCGTCAACGCAACGAGCCCAGGGTCCGAATAAGAATTTTTCATCGCAGGTACAACGATGGACATGCTTTGGCTCTACAACTTGCCTAACTGGTTGCTCTGCCTGCTGATTCTAGTAGTCTTTACCGGGGGCTCTCTTGTCGGCCAGATGCTCACACGACCTCTGATCCGCCATTTCGCGACACAGGCGCTTGAGGACCACAACGAAGCTGTCGGAGCGGTCATCAGTGCGTACGGCGTATTCTACGGGATCACCCTAGGACTCATCGCAGTAGCGACGTGGGACAGCTATGACGCAGCGGAGGACTTGGTCGTCAAGGAAGCGTCCTCGCTGGCGGCTCTTGATCGCGATGTCGCCGCCCTCCCCGAACCTACTGGAACCGAATTGAGGCACCTGCTCCGAAATTACTTGGACTTCGTTATTGATCGTGCTTGGCCTGAGTACCGCCGGGGCATCGTCCCCGTAGGGGGCGAACCTTTGATCGATGCTATCGAACGCGACCTCGTCAGGTTTGAGCCCAAAACCGAACGCGAGTCCGTCCTTTTCCAGGCAGCGATTACCCAATTTAATGACATGCTCGAGCACCGTGGCGCCCGCGTCGCAAGTATCGATAACGGCCTCCCCATTGTACTTTGGTGGATTGTGCTCGTTGGGGCCATATTGAACATGATCTTCCTCTATATACTCCGCATCGAACCACTCCGGACCCACATGCTGTTGATTGCCCTGGTATCGACCTTCATCAGTTTCATGATATTCCTGATCATCGCATTGGATCACCCCTTTGTCGGTGAGCTCAGCGTTGACCCCACTCCCTTTGAAAAATTGCGCGCACGCCAAATGGCGGTTACTGATCGCCATTTCTAAGCAACGTGGTGTTCGGCATCCGAGACGCTCGAGAAGATCTCGCGAAGCGGTTACGATGCAAACATCAGGAGCACAAAGGGTGTCTAAATCAGCTCTAGCGACTATGACCTGCTCCCCGATTTAGTCCGAAACGGACATAGAGTCTGCGGTTAAAAATGTGTCTGCAAACTGATCTGGCGTCAGGTAAGCCAACGAACTGTGGGGGCGTTGCTCATTGTATTCCCGACGCCACTCCTCAATGACTTGGCGAGCATGGCGCATCGAGACGAACCAATGCTCGTTCAGGCATTCATCCCGGAATTTGCCGTTGAAGCTTTCGATGTAGGCGTTCTGCTGTGGCTTACCTGGCTGGATGAAGCTCAAGCACAGTCCTTGGCTATCGGCCCATTCATCCAAAGCCTTGCCGGCAAACTCGGGGCCGTTGTCGACGGTGACTGATTTGGGCAATCCGCGGATCTCTGCCAGCCGTTGCAGCACACCGACTACACGTCTGCCAGGCAGCGAAGTATCGACTTCGATGGCCAAGCACTGCTTCGTGAAGTCATCGACGATATTCAGGCACCGCAGCCGCCGACCATCGGCCAAACCGTCCGAAACATAGTCCATAGACCAACTCTCGTTAGGCGCCGATGGCGCGACCTTGATTTGGCGCTCCACGCCGGCAATGCGCTTCCGCTTTCGTTTGCGGACCATCAGGCCGGCCTCGTGATACACGCGATAGGTGCGCTTTCGGTTGATTTCCCAACCCTCTCGGCAAAGTAGCACGTGCAGCCGGCGATACCCATAGCGCCGCTTCTGCGCTGCCAATTCGCACAGTCGTTCCTTGAGCTCCTGGTCTGCTGGCCGCTTAGCTTCGTAGCGATACAGCGACCGAGAAATACCGATCAGCCCACAAGCCCGCGTGACGCCCATCTGGTGCTTTGTCATCAGATGGGAGACCGCCGCCCTCTTGGCTTGTGGGCTTACCACTTTCGGCCTACAACCTCTTTCAACGCAGCATTGTCCAGCATCGCCTCCGCCAGCAGGCGCTTGAGCCGGGCATTCTCGGTCTCCAGTGCCTTGAGCCGCTGCGCATCCGACACTGTCAGGCCGCCGTATTTCGCTTTCCAGTTGTAGTACGTCGCCTCGCTGAGCCCGTGCTTGCGGCACAGCTCCGCTACTTTTAGGCCGGCTTCGGCTTCCTTCAGGATGCCAATGATCTGTTCTTCGGTGAAACGCTTCTTCATGCCGCCTCCTATCGAGGCAGACTCTACATCACGACCGGACTAATCTCGGGGAGCAGGTCAACTATTCTAAGGCATTGATTTAACATTCATGATGAACAGCAGCGGCTCGCCGCCTGATTCAATGGATGCCTATGGCATTCCATACACCAGATTTGACTTTGGCCCGCAGTTTTAATAGAGGAGCATGGCCAATATTGGCGTGACCAAATCGTGACGCACTCCGGTCCTGGCTGGGCCATCCCTGTCACGTTCAGCCCGCGTAGATACTGTTATCGGCGTCAAGCGCAATGAAGCGCGGGGTTGAAAGGTTGTCCCGATTTGAGGACACCGAAGGCGACATAGATGAGCTTGCGCATCATGGCACCGAGAATCACCATGGGCGACTTACCGGCGGCTGGCAGGCGGTCTTTGAAGGCTCGGCCCCATGCTGTTTTCGTGGTCGCAACCAAGGCCGGCATGTACAAGGCCTTGCGCAGCAAGGCATGTCCGACTTTGGACAGACGAGGTTTCCCTCGAACACTGCTGCCGGACTCGTGATGACGTGGATCTAGCCCGGCGAAGGCGGCAGCCTGACGGGCGTTGTCGAAACGCAAGGGTCCGCCGTAGAAGGCCAGCAGGATAGGGATCGTCTTATCGCCCAAACCGGGAATGCTGTCGAGCAGGGCGCGCTGGTTCTTGAGGTCGGGATCATAGTCGATCTTACGGCGAATCATCGCGTCGATTTCGACGATGGCTTGCTCCAGGTAGTCGAGATGGGCCAGGATATCCGAGCGCACTGCCTCGCGCGCCACCTGGAGCCGGTTGCGTTCCTGAGTGCGCATGGCATCCAGGGCGTTCCGTCGTGTCACGAGCGCCCGTAATTCCCGAATGGCCAAAGACGGGGTATGCCAGGGTTCCGGATGCTGAGCGGCGCAGAACGCGACGATCAGGCGGGCATCGACCTTATCGGTCTTGGTGCGTACCATGACCGAGGTCCCAAAGGCCTTGATCTGCACGGGATTGACGACGCTCACCGTATGGCCGGCATCGGCCAAGAATTCGGCGACGGCCTCCCAATAGGTACCGGTGGCCTCCATGCAAACGTGGAGTTCAGTCACCTCCTGCTTGGCCAGCCATGCCGACAAGGCTTCTAAGCCTGGCGGGATGTTGTCGACGACTTTGCTTCGAAATTTGCCCTCAGGAAGGCGTAACGCCACATCGAGCTTGGTCTTGGAAACGTCGATTCCGAGTATGTGCTTCTTGAAGGCTCCTCGCGCAATCTACCTTGTGAATACGGGCTGCCGACTCAGTCGGGCCAAAGATACTGTCCGATTTCTCGCCAGAGGAATGGGAAGCGTGGCGCATCATCTACGCGGCGAGCTTTTCCGCTCAAGGATGCGCTGAAGCATGAAGCGCACCGTCCAGATGAAAGCCCCCTCACCCGGAACGAAATCGACGAGGCAAGAACATGCCAGAAACCTCAAGCACCCAAATCCCGGAATCCTTGAAGGGGCTTTCGATCCAGGAACGTATCCAGATCGTGGAGGACTTGTGGGACAGCATTGCCATTCCGCAGGAGAATTTCGGTTTGCCCGAGGCCAGGCGCGGAGTTGGGGAAGCGAATCGACGCGCTGGAGAAGAACGAAAGCCCGCTGCCTTCCTGGGATGAGGTAAGGCAGCGAGTCACGAACGGCCGATGACGGCCTCTGTGCTTCTTACGCGGGGGGGCGGAACAGGAAATGGCCGAACTGCTCTAAATTTAGGCGGGCCGACAAGAATGGCGCATAATCGGTCACCGCTGAGTAGCGAGGATAAGATCATGTTGAATAGGACTGCAATTTTCTTTTGTTTTTGGACCGTTGCCCTTTCTTTTACATCGGGGAACCTGGCGGCTGCCACGGCCGAATGCGAGGCTTGCGTCGATGCTTTTCATTCGACGGTATCAGACTGCGGTGTGACCTTTAAATCCGATATGATCAAATGCAAGGCCGAAACAGATAAGCCGGCCCGAAAGCTGTGCAAGAAGACCGCTCAAAAAGCGCATACTGCTTGTATGGCTGAGGCCACATCGACCAAGAAATCCTGCAAGGCGACCTATTCTTGCAATAAACCTGGCAATACGAACGGCAAGATCGACAAGAACGGATGCACGATAGGATCGACCTGTTGGCATCCCCCAATGAACCATTGCATGTCTAAGTCCCTCTGCGATCTACCGCAGTACGCGGGACAATGCCTTTGTACCAATTGAGCCCATGTAGGATTGGCTGAGATACGAAGCCTAGCGATCATTGGGTGTGTGCCTACCGATTTCGACGCCAGTTTCCGGCCGGACCGGGCGGGTTGACTCCCGCGCCTCGCCTCACTCCCGTGGTACCTACATTCCCGACAGCGCCGGGCTGGTTTATCCCCGCATCCCGACGGATGTTGCCGGCGGCACCGGTCTGGTTTACGCCGGGGTAACGTGAAACCGCCGGAGGACAGCAGGGCACCAATCAGGTGGAGCCGGGGCGACCGCTTCGGCTCCACCGTATGCCGTTCGCCCACCGGGCTCCAGGCCGAGCGGTTGGGCGGCTGTAGGGCAAACCCCGCTTCGTCCACGTAGGCCAACTCGAATTCCCCCGCCTGGGCCTGCTGGATCAAGCCAGCGATCTCGGCCCGGGCTCGCTCGAACCGCGCCGGGTCCCGTTTTTTTCAAGCTATAGCGCGTGCGCTTCCACACATACACCAGACTCTTCAGCTCCGTGCACAGCGTGGTGCGGCCAATCACCACCCCATACTCCCGCTCCGGCCGGGTCAGCAATTCCCGCGACGACAGCGCTTCCTGCTCGGCCCACTGTCCCAACTGCCGGCGGTGCAGGTCGGTCAGTTTGCTCGGGGCCCCGCTTCGCAGCACAGCCCTTGCCGTTCCGCCACCGCACGAACGCTCTCTCCGTCAGCCAACCGCAAGATCGTTTCCACCCGCTCCCTCTCCCGCCAATCTGATCCCTTCTTACAAATCGCTTCCGAACTTGCGCGCTTGCTCTCCTCCAACGCGATCGGTCCCACCCTTGGCATCATGCTCCCTTAGCTCGCTCCTAAAAATCAAAAGTCTATCGCAACCTCAGTTGTCGCGATGTGCTTATCCCAAGATATGGTTCACTTCGATGAGATCGCTTGCAGAGGTCCTGATCGATGAAAACAGGGCGCTTGCTCAAGGCGATCAGAGACACCAAACCTGAATCGATCAAGTCTCTTGCGGCAGCGACGGGCAGGAAGCCCGGCAACCTTTGTCGAACGCTGAAGACGATGTCTCATTACGGCCTCGTAGAGATGAAGCGTGAAAAAATCCTCTCCGCCCCCCCTGCCTCGGCTCACTCGCCCAAGGCTTCTGCAACCGCCCGCTGGAACACAGGCTCGTCCGGCTCGATGCCGGTCCATTGTTCGAAGATCTGCATCGCCAATTGAACCAGCATCTCAACGCCCTCGACGATGGGGCATCCCTTGTCTCGCGCCATCGCCAAGAACGGTGTAATGCGGGGATTGGTGATCACGTCCACCACCGTCAGGCTGCTCGGAATGCTTTCCCAGTCCACCGGCACTCGCTCCAAGTCGGGGGCGCAGCCAAGGTGGGTCGCGTTCAGGAGGATCTGCGTGCCGTCGGGAATGACGACGTCATCGGACCATTGTCGCCATTCCGCTGGAACCCCCGAGGCTTTTTGCACCAGATGGGCAACTTCCACACCCTGAGCTTCACGGCGGGTGATCAGGGTGAGGTGCGATGCCCCCGCCCAGGCCAGTTCCATGGCCATGGCCCGCCCTGCTCCACCGGCACCCAGCATCGCGACCCGCTTTCCTCTGACCGGGGTCACCTTCTCGATCGCCTTGACGACACCCTTCCCATCGTTATTGTGGCCAACCCAGCGGCCGCCTTCCACAGTCAGGTAATTGGCGGCGCCTATTGCCAGCACATCGTCATCCGAGGCATCAAGATACGGGAGGCACGCGACCTTGTAGGGGACGGTGACACATGCACCGGCAAACCCCAGGGCCTTGACCCCGGCCACAGCGGCCGCGAGTTCGCCTTCCGAGGCGACATCGCATTTCCAGAACTGCCAGGGAAGACCATAGTGCGCGTAGACGGCGTCGAACATCCGGTCGATCGGGTTTTCGGCCACGGGGTGACCGAGCATCCCCGTCATTTGCTTTTGCGGAGGTAGAATGGTGTGAGACAAGCTCGTTGCCCTCTGTCGTAGACTGGAATCTCACTATATATCACTGACCGCATCGCGCAGGCGTGGCTCTGCCCCCCCTTTGATGCGTTTTCAGGATGTCGCGCTCCCGCTTCAGGTTCGACACCTCCCGATACAACCGCTTCAACTCCTCGTAAAGGGGCTCCGAACTCACCGTGTCCTGCCCGGAACGGCGGGGCTGCCGTCGATTCGCGCGATATAGCCGAGCCCAGACCGGCTCGACGAGCGGCGCCGACTCGGGGTCCAGGTCGGCGCTTGGAGCGATGCCCGGCGGCGTAGATCCGGCCAGCGACCGCAGCCGATAAAATTCCGCGCGCGGCAAGGCTTGCCATCCGCTCCTGGAGTTCCTGCAAGGAGATTAGGCAACCGCGCTGGAATTCATCTGCACTATCCCCCTGATTGAAACTTGGGCACACTCTCTCCGCAAATCCCCGAACAGACCGTTACTGTGGTCAACCCTCAGCCGAACAGCGTGCACGAAGATTCCGGTCGGTTCAGCATGAATGCCTTTCGCCTGTTGCCCTGTGCCTTGGTTTTCCTGAGCGCATGCGCGTCGACGACCGAAACGGTGAAAATTTCGCCGTGCGCCGCGGAAGCGGAGAAGCAACCCGCAACCGATCTCTGGTCGTTCTATGAAACGGGCCTGAAAAAGGCCAAGTACATTGACCTGACGCATGTGCTCACCCCGACGGTCCCCGTCTGGGAGGGATTCGGACCGTCACGGTTCCTGCCGGCCGTCAATCCGGCGAGCGGCACCGCGTACCGGTACGGTACCGACGGGTTCGAGGCGACCCGCTACGACCTCGCCACGGATCAGCTGGGCACGCAATTGGATCCGCCCGCGCACTGGGCGCCGGAGTTCCCGGCGATCGACGAATTGCCGCCGACTTACGCGGTACGTCCGCTGGTGGTCGTGTCGATTGTCGGCCAGGTATCCCGAAACCCGGCCTATGCCCTGCAAATCGGCGATCTCTTGGACTGGGAGCGGCGGAACGGCCGCATTCCGGCGGGATCGGTGGTCATGGTGCGGAGCGACTGGTCGAAAGCCTGGCCCGATCCCAAATTGGCAGCCGACAAGAATTTCCCGGGCGTGTCGCTCGATGCGCTGCGCTGGCTGCATGAACAGCGCAAGATACTGTTTCATGGCCACGAACCCTTGGACACCGATACCACCCCGGACCTCGCCGGCGAACGTTGGCTGATGCATCACGGCTATGCGCAGGCCGAGGGTGTCGCACATCTGGATCGGGTTCCGGAAAAGGGCTGTCTGGTGACCATCGGATTCCCGGAGTTCCAAGGGGGTCTCGGCGGCTATGCACGTTATGTGGCCGTTTGCCCGTCCGACTGGGGGCATGGCGTTACGGTTGACCAGGTCCAGGAAGCGCCGCTCCCGAGAAGCGAAAAACGTTTGCAATGGGACCCGTCACAGGGAATGCGGATCCGCAGGTGACCCCACTTGGGCTAAATATCCATCGTCGGCAGCCAACGGGATGCGAGGCACGTATGACAACCGATTGCCACCCGGGCCAAATGGCGGATCAAAAAAGGACCCGGCCCATGGGGATGCGCCGGGTCCAATTACGGAGATGATGCTCTCAACGTGAGCTCGCAAGGTCGGCCGACACCGCGAGTCAATTTCAGTGTAGCCGGGTTTGCGGATTTGCCCAGGCTTGGAGGCGTCGCCCTCGCTCGGCGTTTGGGCCGGGCCTGGCGCACTGCGTCCGGATGAAAAATGATCGCATCACGGAAATTCTTGCACGGCTCCAGGGGAAGTCTGCCGCCTGAAGGTTCGATGGGCGGCGGCATGACGGACGGGATTGAATCCACCATCAGACGACCGCCACGCGGTTGCGCCCGGTCTGCTTGGCGATGTAGAGCGCGCGGTCGGCGTTGTGCTTGATCAGGGACAAATCGTAGGGTGGCCGATCGATACAGGCAACGCCGATGCTCACTGTAAGCGGTATGTCTTCTTCGCCGTAGCGGAAACCGGCGCGCATCGTCGCGAAGCGCAGGCGATCTGCGATGCGCTGTGCCAGTTCCTGCGCGGTTGCCGGCAGCAGAACGCCGAACTCCTCGCCGCCGTAGCGGCAAAACAGATCGCGATGCCGCAGGCTTTCTTCCATGGTCTCCGCAACCCTGACGAGGGCGGCGTCGCCCGCGGCATGACCGTAACGATCGTTGACCTGCTTGAAATGATCGATGTCGATCATGAGCAACGAGACCGGCTCCCGCTTTGTGCGGGCCCGGAGCAATTCCTCGGTGGCGAGGTTTTCGAAGACGCGCCGGTTGTAGATCCGGGTGAGCGAGTCGAACGATGCCAGTTGATGCAGTTCGGCGTTGAGCTCCTCGGCGACGATCAGTCCGAAACACAGGGAGCCCAAGAGGTTTCCTATCAGGATGGCGGAATACGTCAATTGCTGCACCCAGTTTTCGTCCATGGGATGGACTATCGGTGAACCCAGGATGAGCGGATTTACTGCGCGTATCGCCAGGACCACGCTGATCGCGAGAGCCAGGACACCGGTCACCCGGTAAATCGACCGGCCGGAGGGGGGAGCCGATCGGAGAAGGGCGTACGTGATCATAAAGAACACCGCAGCGGCCAACGCGCTGTTCGTAATGATGCGGAGTTTGTTATAACCGGCGTAGAGGGTGCAGGCGTTACTGACTGCGGTAAACAAGAACACGCCAAGCAGTGTGAACCTGCTGTAGATGCGCTCCCGCAGTTCCTGCACCGCGACGAAGACCAGGATGGTTCCCCCGATCCCGAGCGTGGCCGCCCCGCCCAGCGCGACCGGTCCCGGAACCAGATCTCTGGCGGCAAGGACGACGAGTGCGAAATTCATCCCCATCATCAGCCCTCCCAACGCCCACGAATGCATGGCGCGGGTGATTCGGCCGGGATATTGGGGAGCGACCAGGACGATCATGCCGGCCTTGCCTACGGAAGCCAGCGTCAGGAGGGTATAGAGGGTGTAGGGATCCATATCAGTCCGGATAAGGCGCGCTTGCAGACGAAACGCCCCCGTCAGCCTCGAGCCGCCGGCTGGCCACATTCGACCGCGGCGAAATGCGCGGAAACCGGCTCACCGCTTTCCTGGAAGCCTTACCGGTCGAAAAAGGCCGCCTCACAGATGGCCTGTTCGAATTTTCGAAGTGTGAAGCAGTTGCCGACACGACTGGCAAGATAGCGAGCATTGGCGGATAGGTTGTTGCCGAAAGGCTCGATGACGCACTGCGAAGTAACACCGTTGTCGGCGCTGGGAGACACCCGACGCATCGACCTAAGTGTATCCGGTTCGCAGTTGCCGGGCGATCCTGCCGCGCCCTTGAGGAGCATTCGGTGTAGGATGAACCACGTTCCGGGCCGGTCCTCGCGCCGGGTTTCGGCATGTCCTCGTCTACGGCCCATGGAGAGTTCATGAAAACCCTGATCGCGGTTTGCACAGTTTTGACGCTTTCCGGCTGCGGGGTCGTGCTACCGGCCAAGCACAATTCCCGCGATCTCGATAAGCTCCAATCCGGCATGACGGAACAACAGGTCGACCAGGTGCTCGAATCCCATTTTGTCACGCTGCACGAAGGGAATACGGCGGAAGGCAGGAACACCGTGGTCCGCTTATATGACCTATACGGCAGAAATACAGCCGTTTGGAACCTGCTCCTGGGCATTCCGACCTTCACCGTCACCTGGTGGCTCGTACCGGACACCAAGGCTTACGAACTGGTCTTCGTCGATCATAAACTGAAACGATGGGCTCTCGATGAGCCGGAGTGAGGGGCAGACTTTGAGGAGGTTTCCATGCCGAACGAACCGACTTTGAAGAAGCACACGAAGAAGGTTTTCAAAGAGACGGTCGACATCTACCGCAAGGATCTGATCGCCCTCTTGAACAACCCGCTGCCCATCGCCATCGCGGTGGCGGCGATCGTCTTGTTTCTGCTCGCGATCGGATCGTGAGAACCGCCCCGCCGATCGGGGGATGCGTCCGAATTCGGTGAGGAGTTCTCCCTGCCGTTCCGGCTGAACTGAGCGACCCATGGCGATCCTCACCGCCAGGTGCGCCGAGTTACTTGCATGTTGCTAGCTATGCGACTATAGTAACTTGCATCATGCAACGAACCAGCTTCAAGAACATGGAATGCCCGGCTGCGCGTGCCCTGGAATGTGTCGGCGAATGGTGGAGCATGCTGATCCTGCGCGATGCTTTCCAGGGGCTTACCCGATTCGACGAATTCCAGGCCAGCCTCGGGATCGCCCCCAATATCCTGACACGACGGCTGAAGCACCTGACCATGAACGGCTTATTGGAGCGCCGCATGTACAACCCGCGTCCACCCCGATACGAATACCTTCTGACGACCAAAGGCCGCGATTTCTTCCCGGTGCTGGCGGCGATGCTCGCCTGGGGCAACAAGCACCTGACGCCCGAAGGGATATCGGTCCAACTGGCGGACCGCCGTTCCGGCGAACTCGTTGAACCGGCTTTGGTGGACGGCCGCACCCTGGCGCCGATCACCCCGGAAAACGTGATGCTGCGGGCGGGGCCCGCGGCGAGCGCAAAGGTTCGTCTTCGCGCCCGCGTCTCGCGGGCCCGATTGGCGAACACCGCTCTGCCTGACCGGAACCCGGAAAAGCCGGCATGAGCATGCGCCGCGTCGTCGTCACGGGCATGGGGATGGTCTCTCCCCTGGGCTGCGGTATCGAACAGGTGTGGTCGCGCCTGATCGCCGGGCGTTCCGGATTGCGGGCGCTGCCCGAAGAACTGGTGGCCGATATTCCGGCAAAGGTGGGCGGTGTCGTACCGATCAGGGTGGAAGACCCGGCAGCCGGCTTCGATACCGACCCGGTGGCCTCGCCCAAGGACCAGCGCAAGATGGACCGATTCATCCTGTTCGCGCTGGCCGCGGCCGAGGAGGCGATCGCCCAGTCGGGCTGGCTGCCGACGGACGCGAGTTCGCGCGAACGCACCGCCACGGTCATCGCCTCCGGCATCGGCGGCTTTCCGGCGATCACGCAGGCCGTACGCACGACGGACCGCCGCGGCGTGCAGCGCCTGTCCCCGTTCACCATCCCGTCCTTTCTCGTCAACATGGCCGCCGGGCATGTCTCCATCCGCTTCGGCTATCAAGGCCCCATCGGCGCTCCGGTGACGGCCTGCGCGGCGGGTGTCCAGGCCATCGGCGACGCCGCCCGGCTGATCCGGCAAGGCGAAGCCGATGTGGCTGTCTGCGGCGGTACGGAGGCCTGCATCGATCGGGTGAGCCTGGGCGGGTTTGCCGCCGCGCGGGCCTTGTCGTCGCGCTTCAATGACGAACCGGAACGCGCTTCCCGGCCTTTCGACGGCGCACGCGACGGCTTCGTGATGGGAGAAGGCGCGGGGCTGCTGGTCATCGAAGCACTGGAACATGCCCAGGCACGGGGCGCCCTGCCCCTCGCCGAATTGGTCGGATACGGCACCAGCGCGGACGCCTATCACCTCACCTCCGGCCCGGAGGATGGCGCCGGCGCCCGGCGCGCCATGCAGGCCGCCTTGCGGCAGGCCGGCCTCACTCCGGCGGACATCCAGCACCTTAACGCCCATGCCACCTCCACCCCCGTGGGGGACCGCTGCGAGTTGGAGGCCATCAAATCGCTGTTCGGCCGGAACCCAGGCGTCGCGGTCAGTTCGACCAAATCGGCGACCGGCCATCTGCTGGGCGCAGCGGGCGGCGTCGAAGCAATCTTTACCGTACTGGCGCTGCGCGACCAAATCGTGCCGGCGACGCTCAACCTGGAACGTCCCGACCCTGCCAGCGAAGGCGTGGATATCGTGAGCGGTGCGGCCAGGCCCATGGCCCTCGAGCATACGATGTCCAACGGCTTCGGTTTCGGCGGCGTTAACGCCAGCATCGTTCTGCGGCGCTGGCAGGTGTGACATGTCCGGTCCCTGGCAACAAAAACCGGTAATGAAATCTCCGCAGACCTTGACATGCCGCCGGACGGATCGAATCGGGAGGCTTCAAGGATCGATTGGCCGCGATCATATATCGGCCTCGAATGATTTCCTTTTGCTCAGCACACCCTTTCGTCACTTCAGCGGTCCCAATTCTTATCGTTACAGGAGGTTGTATGTCGGTCATCCTTAAAGGCAGCTGCCTTTGCGGCGCGGTGAAATATGAAGTCAGCGGTGATCCTCAACGCTTCTATCATTGCCATTGTTCCCGATGCCGAAAGTCGTCAGGAACCGGGCATGCGACCAATCTGTTCCTTTCGCATGCGGATTTGGTGTTTACTGACGGCAAGGCCTTGCTGAAGCAATTCAAAGTTCCCGAAGCCAAGCGGTTCACCCGGCAGTTTTGTAGTCACTGCGGAAGCCAGGTCGCCCGATTCGTTCCGGAAATTGATGGCGTTGTCATACCAGCCGGCTCACTGGACGACGAAATCCCGATCAAACCGCAGGCGCGGATCTTCTGGGACTCAAGAGCCGATTGGTCTTGCGATGGGGATACGCTACCGCGTCATGCTGAATATCCGGACTAACTGCGTTCCCGGAGCATTGGCGCGACGAATCGCAATAGACACTTCAGCAGCAAGAGGCGGCCCAACGGTGGAAATAATCCGCAGGATCCAGACATTTCAGATGAAGCGACTCATATTATTGATTACATTGGTTCTGCCATGCCTTTCTCTCCCGATTCACGCCGCAGATATGCCCGAAGGCGCGGAAAGCCGATTTGTCCAGGTGAACGGCATTCGACTGCATTACGTAAGAATGGGAGCAGGGCCCCTTGTCGTCTTGCTCCACGGCTGGCCTGAAACCTGGTACGAATGGATTGGCGTCATGCCCAGGCTGGCGCAAACCCATACTGTTGTGGCGCTGGACTTGCGGGGACTGGGTCTTTCAGAAAAGACGCAGGACGGCTACGACAAGCGTACTGTTGCTGAGGATATCGACGCTCTGATCAAGCAGATGGGAGCAAAATCCGCGGTTGTCGTGGGACACGACATGGGAGGCAAGGTCGCTTACATTTTAGGGTTATCGCACCCGAAGTCCGTGTCGAAGCTGGTACTCGTCGATTGCATGCTGCCCGGAACGGAAAACATGGACCCCTCGAAAGGCGGCATGTGGCACTATGGTTTTCATATGGCGCCGAATTTTCCGGAGTTTTTGACTCAGGGAAGGGAACGCGAGTACATCGCCGCGCAAATGACCCAATGGCTGCATCGCAAAGATGCGATTCCTGAGGAGACAATCGACGAATACGCCAGCCATTATGCCGCTCCCGGCGGTATGACGGCGGGCTTCAATTATTACCGGGCATTGCGCGAGGATGCCAAATTCGCAGCCTCCCTGGCAAATAGGAAATTGTCGATGCCGGTACTGACGATTGGCGGTCGTTACGGCGTGTCCGACAAACTCTTTCAAGCGTTGCGGCCGAAAGCCCAGAACATTACCGGCATGATCGCCGAACACAGCGGGCATTTCGTGCCGGAGGAGGAAACGGACTTATTCGTCGACGCCTTGAATAAGTTTCTCCGCCGATGACTGGCCCAGTAATCTCGGCAGGCCGCGCGATCATTCGCCCGCCTTCCATGAGTTGCAGTACAGGCCGACGCTCCGGCAGGCCTGGACGGCAAAGGCTGCACCCGCCGACGGCTTCGATGATTCGGCCCAACCGAGGTTGCCACAATGACTGACCTGCTTCCGCCCTGGCCTCTGTTTTCCGCTTTCCTGTTGGCAAGTCTGGCGCTCGCGGTGACGCCCGGACCCGGAGTGCTCTACGTCGTGACTCGCAGCCTGGTCCAAGGGCGCGGCTGTGGGCTGGTTTCGGTTGCCGGCGTCGCGTTCGGGAACCTCGGCAATGCAGTCGCCGCTTCCATCGGCCTTGCCGCCCTGTTCGCGGTGTCTTCCTTCGCCTTCTCGGTGGTCAAGTCGGCGGGCGCGCTCTACCTCATCTACCTCGGCATCCGGATGTTCCGTTCCTCTTCGGTAGAAAACCCCGCTTCGAAGCCTGAAGTTGCGCCGCTGGGCCGTGTCTTCCGGGAAGGTTTCGTCGTCGCGCTGCTCAATCCCAAGACCACGGTTTTCTTCGCGGCCTTTCTTCCACAATTTCTGGCCCCAAGTGCGCCGCCCATGCTTCAGAGTATGGTGCTGGGCTCCCTCTTCGTCGCAATTGCCGCGGTCACGGACAGCGCCTATGCACTTGCCGCAGGAATGGTCGCGCCTATGCTGCGTGGTAACTCCGCCCGCCGCATGGGGCTACGTTTCGGCAGTGGAATCTTCGTCGGCCTGGGTGTTTTCGCCGCACTCGCAGCGGCTCGCTCGGACGAATAGGCACCCTCCCGTTTCAACGATGCAGCCTGAATGGCTCCAGCCACAAGTCCCTGACGGCGGTACCCGCCGCGCGCATCGCATAAGAACTGACCAGCGGATTCCGTAAGGAGAGTTTTACTTCGCTTTAAGCGCCTTCTTGAGATAAGCGGTCAGTTGAATGGCTTCCATCGATGACACTTGGTAACCATTTTCCATCGGTGTCAAGGTGATGTATCCCTGGAGGCTTTTCAATGCCTCGCTCTTGCGATCAGTAGTGGGATTGGCTTCGTCCGCCGTATGCACTGACACGGCGACGCCCGGCAGATGCACATTGCCAAGGCCGTAGCTTGCGGCTATCGGATCGGTGCTCAAATCCGCCACAAAATGAACGTCCATGCTGTCGAAGTTGCCAAACCGAGTGACGGTCCACGGCAGCATGCTGCTCTGGCCGAGTTCGAACTTCGGATAGTTGACATTCAAGGCGTATCCTTTCGGCAGCGGAGGCTTTCCGGGGCGCCGGCTATCAAGTTTCTCGACCAGTTGTACAGTCAGAACCGCCACTTCGGCGGCGAGAGCATCGTTTTTGGTGGTGTTGATATCGGCGCTCACAGCAATGGCCGGAATTCCCCGAGTCAGTGCGAACTGCGCATTCGAGACGGTTCCGGAGGAAATGACGATGCTCCCGAGATTCTGCCCTTCGTTGGGGCCGGAGATGATCAAATCCGGCGCTCCGCTCCAGCGTTGGGGCGCCACGACATCGAGCCCATACATCAGCGCCATGATCGGGGTTCCATCCACGTAGTAGGCGTCATTCAAGCCCGAAATGGGCCCTAAGCCGGGCGCGCCCGCGGACGCTGCACTACCTACACAAGCCTTGGCCAACGGGACAATCGGCGTCAGGAAGTTTATCGCAGCGCCTTTACCACTTTGGTTCTGGCAGGGAACGCTCATCACCACGTTATGACCCGCCGCCTCCAACGCCGATTTCAATGCCTTGGCGTTGGCACTCAGACCGTCGTCGTTGGACAAGAGGATGTTCATGGCGCTGGCGGACCAAGGCATGGCTGTGGCGCCTGCAAACAGCAAAAAGGCCAATGGGTTTTTCATGAAGTCTGAATCTGCCCGTGAGTCGTGAAAGAGGGCGGAAGCTTAAGGAGACGCTGTGAAGATTTAATGACGGGCGTGAAGCAGAGGCGGCGCCAAAAGAACGGACAGCCATTTACTAAGCGTAAAGAAATGAATGTCGCATCGCTCGTCATTCCGGCACGGATTGCCGGAATCCAGAAGCCAGGGATGGCAAGGCCGATACGTCCATGTGACCTGGACCTCGGCACTCCCTGCCGAGGTGACGAATGATTTTTCTTCTTTAACGTTTAGTAAGCGATGTTTCTGTTCTATTTGCCCGGCCAAAAAAAGTAACCGATGAAATAGCTGTCCGGGCGCGGTATACGGGACTCTCCGCCACCCGTATGTCGATCAATAAAGCTTTGTCGGGAGCGTTACATTAGACTTGTCCGGGTATCCGCTTGCGCGTTTGGAAGCTGGAACTGAACCCCTTTCCAGGAGAATCCCATGCTGAACCTTGCCCTGGCCATGCTGTTCTTCGTCGGCATCCACTTCGTCATTTCCGGCACCGGCCTGCGCGACCGGCTCGTCGCCTATCGGGGGGAAAAAGCCTTCCGCGCCGCATTTTCGGTGCTGTCGTTATTGGCGCTCGCGTGGGTCGTTCAGGCGTACCGGCAGGCCCCCTATATCGAAACTTGGGGCCAGCTTTCCGAGTTCAAGCCGATCGCCGCAGTCCTGATGCTGGTCTCCTTCGTCTTCGTGGTCGCCGGGCTCACCACCGCGAATCCCACGGCGGTGTCCGGCGAAAGCGTGCTGAACGATGCCGACGCCGCCAAGGGCATTCTCCGGATCACCCGGCATCCGTTCCTGTGGGGACTCTCCCTGTGGGCGCTGATCCACGTGATCGCCAACGGCGACGTGGCCGCTCTGTTGCTGTTCGGTTCGCTGCTGGCGCTGTGCCTGTTCGGCACGCGATCGATCGATGCCAAGCGCCGGCGGGCCTATGGCGACCGCTGGGAGCGCTTTGCCGCCGCCGCCTCCAATATCCCTTTCATGGCCATCAAGAAAGGCCGCAATCGACTCGAGCTCGGCGAGATCGGATGGCAGCGGCTGGGCATCGCGGTAGCCTTGTATCTCGCCATGCTCCACTTCCACGCGAAGATTTTCGGCGTTCCGCCGCTATTCTGAGCCGGCGGGCAAACACACGGCGGGCCGGCCTGCCCCTTGCCTGTGCGGTTCGGGTCCACGTAATCTTGGTGCTCCGGCGGTCCCCGCCGGCCTGCCCGAGCCTATACAACAGCACGAGGTGTCATCATGGATACCTGTTCTCTTACAGCGAAACAATGCACTCCTTGCCAGGGCGGCATTCCCCCGTTGACCGAGGAAGAAGCCGGAAAGCTCCGCGTCCATGTCCCCCAGTGGGAGTTCAAGGATGCCGCAACCAAGCTGAAAAGGACGTTCCGGTTCAAGAACTTCATGGAAGCGCTGGACTTCGCCCGGAAGGTCGGCGAATTATGCGAAGCGGAGGGCCATCACCCGGACATCGGGATCGGGTGGGGCTACTGCAGGGTGGAATTCCAGACCCACAAGATCAACGGACTCCACGAGAACGACTTCATCATGGCCGCCAAGGTAGATGAGCTGTCGGGGGAAACCTAGAAGGCCCTGCCCCGTCCGCAGACTTCCGGCCGAACCCGGCTCACCCGAAATCATGGGAGGTCCGCCATGCAAATCTTTGTCACCGGAGGAACGGGCTTCATCGGCAGAAGCTTGTGCCGTCATCTGTCGGAGCGAGGGCACCGACTGACCGTTCTCAGCCGGCAGGCACCCGACACGGTGCGACGCCTGTGCGGCGAGACGGTAATGCCGGTTGCCGGCATCGACTCGCTTTCCCCCCAGGCCGGCTTCGACGCCGTGGTCAACCTGGCCGGCGAACCCATCGCCGACAAACGCTGGACCGAAGCGCGCAAACGCCTGTTGTGGGAAAGCCGGATCGGGCTGACCTCGGAACTGGTCGATTACATCGCGCGGGCCGAGACCAAGCCCCAGATCCTGGTCAGCGGTTCGGCGGTCGGTTATTACGGCAACCGGGGCGATACCCTGCTCGATGAGGAATCCGCGGGCGGTGACGACTTCGGCCACCGCCTGTGTGCGGCCTGGGAGGAGGCGGCATCCCAGGCGGCCGGACATGGTGTGCGGGTTTGCGTGCTGCGGACCGGGCTGGTCGTCGGCCGGAATGGCGGCTTTCTCCAGCGGATGCTGCCCTTGTTCAGGCGGGGGCTCGGCGGCCGCATCGGAGACGGCCGCCAGTGGATGAGCTGGATCCACATCGACGATCACGTCGCCGTCACCGAATACCTGATCGGAAATGCACACCTGGAGGGCGCGTTCAACGCGACCGCACCCAATCCGGTCACCAATCGCGAGTTCACCGAATGTCTGGCGCGCCTCCTCAACCGGCCGGCGCCATTGCCGGTGCCGGCGTTCACGCTGCGGCTGGCCTTGGGCGAAATGGCGGAGTTGCTGCTCGGCGGACAGCGGGTGATACCGAAACGCCTGCAGCAGGAGCCGTTCCGTTTCCGCTACGAGCACCTCGAAGACGCGCTGCGCGACGCCCTCGGGCGTTAGGCCCCCATGCCGGCAGACCACTTCGATCTGGTGACTCGGTGGCGCCTCGATGCGCCGGCGGAAAAAGTCTGGCAGGTCTTGTCGGATGCAGAGCGATGGCCCGAGTGGTGGCCCTGCGTGGAAGCGGTCGAAAAGATCGATCCCGGCGGAACGAACGGAGAAAACTCGCTCTGGGCCTATACCTGGAAAACGATGCTGCCTTACAGGCTCCGGCTGGAATTCCGCATGACCCGTATCGCTGCGCCTGTACTGCTGGAAGCGGATGTGAGGGGAGATGTTGCCGGACGGGGGCTTTGCCGGATTTACCGGCAGGAGCATCGCACCGTCGTCCAGTATGAATGGAATGTGAGGCTCTGCCGATCCTGGATGAAACGGCTAGCCCCCCTCGCCCGCCCCGTTTTCCTCTGGAATCACCGGATGGTGATGCGGCAGGGCGAAGCGAGTCTGGCCGCACGGCTCGCTAGTGACGGCGGAACGCTTTCCCCGGACCCGCCAGCTAGACACGGCGGCGCCGTCACTGCGGGAGCTTGTAGCGCGCCTCCTCGGCATAGTATTCAGGAAAGCCGACCGCCGCGTTGAGGTCTTCAAAGCCCAACACGTTGGCGGGCTCGCCGCGGCGGATGCATTCGAGCGCCTCGCGCATGGCGCGGATGGAGACGTTCAGGAGCGTCAGCGGGTAGACCGCAATCTTGTAGCCGATAGCCTCGAGTTCTGCCGGCGGCAGCACAGGCGTCTTGCCCGCCTCGATCATGTTGGCCATTTTCGGACCCTCCACCTCCGCGCAATACCTTTTCATCTCGTCCGCATCGAGCGGCGCTTCGAGAAACGTGATGTCCGCGCCCAGTTCCCGGAAAGCCTGGCAGCGCGCGATGGCTTCGTCGATGCCAGCGGGACCGCGGGCGTCCGTGCGCGCCATGATCAGGATGTCGGCGCCGGCGTTGCGGGCGTCCACGGCGGCCCGGATGCGCATCAGGGCTTCGTCGCGTCCGACCACCGCCTTGCCCTGGGTATGGCCGCAACGCTTCGGCGCGACTTGGTCCTCCAGCATGATGCAGGCGAAGCCGGCCCGGGCATAACCCTCCACCGTCCGCTTGATGTTCAGCGCATTGCCGAAGCCGGTGTCCCCGTCGCCGAACATCGGGATGGACACCGCGGCACAGATGGCCCGCCCCTGGTCCGCCAATTCCCCGTAGGACAGAAGACCGGTATCGGGCAGGGCGAGCCGGTCGGCCGAAACGGCGAACCCGCTCATGAAGCCCATCTCGAAGCCCGCCTGTTCGATCAGGCGGGCGGACATGGCGTCGTGGCAGCCGGGCATGATGCGGATCCCGGGACGGGCGAGTATCTGGCGTAATTTGGCGGCGGGCGAGGTCATCGTGCATCGGGCCTGGGATAAGGGAAATTGAAAATAGCGCCGGGAGCCGGGCGGCGCAAGAGCGGAGCCGTGATGATCGGTGACACGCCCCATGAACGGTACCAGGAAAGGGCGCGACGGCGGCAATCCCTTCTCAGCACCCGCGTCAACTATAGTTGTGCGGAGATTCGCCTTTGCGGCTCACGAGGGCAACAGAAACGGGGTATTCATCCGCCCCGACCGTCTGCAGCCTGCAGCAGGACAGGCAAAGTTTCCCTCCGGCCACCACCCCGTAAATGCCCTACGTCGGTGAAGGGGCGAGATTGGACCTACCCGGATCGATCATGGCCGTTGCGGTCGGCTCCGTTTACGCCCCTCCAGTCCGTCATGTGCAGCTGCCGCACACCGACCAACTCCCTCCCGCGAGCGAGCGTGAAGGTCGGGTTCTTTCCGGCGTGACTCTTGGCAGCACCGCCACCCGTTCCGGTAGATAGCGGTCGCTTTGGCGCCGGGGGACGGCGACCCCGAGCCTGCGCGCGAAGTTGTCGGCGATCTCCGTGTCCTTCCAATAGTCCCCGTGGCCGTTGCCGAAGGCCTGCCAGGGACTTTGCGTCGGGAAGTCCGGCGGATTGCCGTTGAGGCCGACCGCCTCGAGGTAGACCTCCGGCTCATGACCCATGGCGCGGGCCAGGGCCTGGCCGGGCGGGAAGGCTCCCCGCAACACCAGATCGTGCGGGGAATACAGGACCAGACGCTCGCGGACGATGTTGCCGGCCCGCCGCAGGGGCCGCCCTTTCCGGACCAGTTCGACGGGAACCGCCGCCGCCATCAACTGGATCAGCGCGATGCTGGGCCTCGGAGCGACGGCGCCAGCGGCGAACAGATCCAGCATTTCCAGGATCAGCCTGCAACCGAGGGAGTGGCCGACCAGGACGAATTCCGTCACCGGATGGGTGCGGGCGCTGGCGGAAAGGAATTCGGCAAGGCGCCGAGCCGAGAGTTTGGCGTCGGGAATCTCCGTGGGATAACTCAAGAAATCGAGCCATTGGAAGAAACCGAAGTCGGCGTCGCCCGGCCAGAAGAAACGCCCGACCCGCCCGAGCCCGTAAGGGAGGTGGTCCAGAAATTGCCGGAACGCCGCGCAGGCCTCGCACTGGCTGTTGTTGTAGCCGTGGACCAGGAGGATCACGCGATGCGCGCCGCGCAGCCAGCCCGCCGGATGTTCGGCGACCCTGACGACCGGCCCGCCGACGGACTGCCGGCGGACCGAAAGCTCGCCGTCCGCCGCGATCATCGCGGCCGGTTCCGCAGGCTTTCTATCGCCGCGACCAGGTCACGCGCCACCGGTGCGATGAAACCGCCGAGCACCGCTACGATCAGGGCATAAGCGAAGTGCGCGCCGGTCCAGAACTCCCTGCCGCCGTAGACCGTCAGCGCGGCAATGATGATGACCGTGCTCAGCATTACCGACAGCCATTGCAGGATGGCGCGCCAGCGCCCGCCCATGGCGATCTGGACGGCGTCCAGGCTCCGCTGGATATGTTGCGCCACCCGGTTGCGCTTCTGCAGATAGCCGTCGATGGCCGCCTGGTATTCCTTTTCGCCCTCCTGGTCCTGTTCGGCGGGGCGGCCCTTGCACAGGCCCTCGATATCCTCGGGATCGGCCCGTTGGGCCAGAATCCGCATCAGGTCGCCGTAGCGCTCCGGGTAGTCGAGCACCGACTGCACTGCGGCGTTGATCTGACCGGCAAACTGCTCCACGGGCAGATCGTAGAGCGCCTTGGCGTCCCCCGCCGTGGCGAGGTCGATGAGGCTGCGCAAGGCATCCTCCGCCCGGCTCGGCCCGACCATGGCGCGACCGGCGCTCGCCATGAACCATCCCTCGAACCACCGGCGCTGGAATGCGCGCCGGCTCGGCAGCAGATCCTTGACGAGCTGGAGCAGCGCCATGGTGACGATACCGACACCCGACAAGGCCACCAGCAACGCGAAACCGTACCGATCTATCGCCTGGAGCGCCATTTCGATCGCGCCCGCTGCTTCGCTCCCCATATTCCCCCCTTGTGGCGGAAACCACTCATCGACCGAGAAAGGACAGAGTCGGGACCCAAGCATAAACCCGCCCGGCCCATTCTTGAAACGGGACGTGATACGTTCAGGCCGCCGGCTTGAATGGATTACGCCCGCCTTCACCGGGCGTGAAGCAGCGGATCAGAATGACACGATGACATCGGCCGACAGCAGGATCTGCGAAGTCGCGTTGCCGTCGTCGAAGGGGCGGGTGCCGTCGGACCAGTCGTAGCGCAAATTGGGCCGCGTGGTCAGCCAGGGGAACGGCGACCATTTCACCCCGGCGGTCACGGCGTAATAGCTGCCGGGAACAAGTCCCATCGTCGGCGCCCGCGCCGGCGACAGCACACGGGTGCCGCCGTCATCGCGGAACCATTCGCCGCGTAGGCCGAGCGACAGCTCCTCCGCCAGATCGTAGGAAAGGTACTGGACCAGGCCATACCAGCGGGTGGTTTGCCCGTCCCCGCTGATCCAGCCGTGATCGTGCTGAAGGGTGGCGTGCAGCTGCGGGGTAAGGTCGTGATGCGCGACCAGGCTGTAGAAGTTCAGCTCGCCGCGGGGCACGGTGGTTACGGTGCCGTTCGAGCCGTTGATCGACAGCGAGGTCTCGCCGGAATAGCTGGTCCAGGTACCGCCGCCGACGAAGGCCCAGTTCTCCAGGCTGTGGTCGAATACGCCGTCCCAGCCCGCGAACTGGCTGCCGGTCACCGCGGCCGCATCCAGCAGCAGGTTGTCGGTGGGCTGGTAGCTGAAACGGATGCCGGTGTGGGTGAACGGCTCCCCGTACTGCATGGTGTAGGAATGGGAATAGAAGAAGTTTTCCGGCGCCATGACGGATTCCACGCCGACCACGGTATAGAAATGGCCCAGCTTGACGCCGAGGCCGCGCCCCACGGGCACTAGCGCTTCCAGGTAGGCCTGGGGCACCGCCAGGTTGTAGCGGTTGTTGTTGCTGATCTGCCGGTCCCAGCTTCCCTGGGGATCGCCGAAGGCCTGGCTGAACCAGGCATCGGTGCCGTACATCAGGTCCAGCCTTCCGCCCAGGTCGAAGCTTTCTCCCTGGCGATCGACCGCACGTTCGAGGTAAAGGTAAACCTGGTTTGGCTGAAACTCGTCCGCCCGGTCGGAGAATGTCACCGGACCGTTGTAACCGGAGCCGGGTTCATCGAAGTTGTGGGTGAGTCCGGCGTCGATCCAGCCACCCAAGGTGAGCCGCAGGCCTTGCATCCAATCGGAATCGTTCGGATTCATGCCGTCCGGCAGCATTTCGAACACCCCGCGAGCCTGTTCCAGGCCGGCTCCGGATACCGGCGCCATCCCTCCGCCGACCCATAATAGGGCAGCTCCGGCGAGGGTCGGTCCTCGCATTTGTAAGGAGAAAAGGTTCACCATGGTGCATCAAGCGCAACGGTCGTTCGGTTGCTTCGCAGTTCAATAATCCGAAACGCCCAAGCATGACGCGTACCATGATTCAAGCAGTTGAAATCCAATGCGTCGGCCGGATTCCGGCGCATGGGTGATGCGAATCGCGCCGTTATGGTGCATAGTTGGCAAGAATTCGCACGATGATGGTGCCATCATGCGCACCGTTATAGCACTGATGCATCAATAACGTGACTGTTAGCCGGACACCGGGTCCGGCCCCGAGGGGAGGAACATGATGAGGTTTCTAGTCGCCACGATGAGGGCCCTTGCCCTGTTGAGCCTGAACTTGCCCGCGCAGGCCGCGCCCGAAGGGCCGAACGCGGCGGACACCGCCTGGATACTCACCTCGACGGGATTGGTGCTGTTCATGACGATGCCGGGTCTCGCCCTGCTCTATGCCGGGCTGGTGCGGACCAAGAACGTGCTATCCGTCATGGTGCAGATTTTCACCGCGACATCGCTGGTCTCGGTGCTCTGGGTGATCGCCGGCTATACCTTGGCGCTGACCGACGGCGGGGATCTGCAGGCCTGGATCGGCGGCGGCAAGCGCCTGTTCCTGCTGGGGCTGAAGGCGGATTCGCTGAACGGCAACCTGCCGGAGGTGGTGTACTGCATGTACCACCTGACCTTCGCGATCTTCGCGCCTGCGCTAATGATCGGCGCGATCGTGGAACGCATGAAGTTCTCGGTCACGCTCTGGTTCACCGGTATATGGACCCTGCTGGTCTACGTGCCGGTCTGCCATTGGGTCTGGGGCGAGGGCTGGCTGGCGCGGATCGGCGCCATCGATTTCGCCGGCGGCGTGGTCGTGCACACCACCGCCGGCGTGTCCGCCCTGGTCGGCGCCTGGATGCTGGGGCCGCGCCGGGGCTATCCGCGCACCCTCCTGCCGCCCCACAACCTGACCCTGACAGCGATCGGCGCCGGAATCCTGGCCGTCGGCTGGCATGGCTTCAGCGCCGGCAGCGCCCTGATGGCGACCGGTGCGGCGGGCATGGCCATGCTGACCACCCACATCGGCGCCTCGGTTGGCGCACTGGTGTGGATGGCGGTGGAATGGCGGAGTTTCGGCAAGCCGACCCTGCTCGGCGCCCTGACCGGCATGATCGCCGGGCTGGGCGTGATCTCGCCGGCGGCCGGATTCGTCGGACCGATGGGCGCCATCGCCATGGGCACGGCGGCGGGCCTGATCTGCTTCGGCGCCATTCACTGGATCAAGCGCTCGCTGCGGATAGACGACACCCTGGATGTCTTTCCGGTGCACGGCGTCGGCGGCATGATCGGCACCGTGCTGACCGCGCCCTTCGCCGCCGAGGCGCTGGGCGGCGCCGGCATCACCACGGGTCTGACGATCGGCCAGCAGACCCTGACCCAGATTCTGGCGGTGGGCTCGGTCGCCGCCTGGAGCGGCCTGATCAGCTGGATATTGCTGAAGATTCTGGATCGCACGGTCGGACTCCGGGTCACCCCGGACCAGGAAACCGAGGGCTTGGACGTCGCCCTGCACAACAGCAAGGCCTATCACTTCTGACAGCCCGATCGGAGCGCCCATGAGCAGGATTCTGATCGCCCTTTTCTGGCTGGGCCTGATTCCATCGCCCGCCGCCGTCGCGGACGAGGCCGCAGACATCGCCAAGGTCGAAGCCGCCGCGTGCGCGGGAGCCAGCGTGGGGCAGCGCCTCCAGGAGGAAATCCAGAGCCACAGCCGGCGCGACCTGGGTTGGCGGGTATTCGCCGAGGCTGACCATCGGGACCTGGAGCGCAGCCTGCGCATATCCAAGGCGATGGAGGCTCGCTACCGGTGGCGGATCGACGCGGCGGGGAAAATCGAGCCGGTCTCCGACGCCGCCCGGCAGCTTTGCGCCGCCCCGCCCTGAGCCCCGCCGACGCGAAGCCGGTCAGTGACCGCCGGACACGGCTGCGGCATGTATCCGGGTCCATCCCCGCGGCACAGGATTGCGCTGAAAAAACCCGGCGTCCGCCGTGAGTGCCTGGCGCGGACGCTCGCTGAAGACGCCGCTGACGTCGCACAGAGGAACGACCCGGTCCTCTCCGCCGACCAGGCCGCGCGCCACGACGACCCCCGCCGACACGCCGCCCCTGGCGATGATGTCGTGCGGCCGAAACCCGAGGATCATGCTGCCGTCCTTCAGCATCACCTGAGTCGAAAAGCCTTGGTTGATCAGCCGGATCAATGTATCGATATGGTTCATGCCTTGCCGTCCTGAAATCTTGTGTTTGCCTTATGACTTTCGTCGCCCCCTGGAGCTCCCGATTTTACGGGGCTTCGGGGCGGCGTTTTTCGAGGGGTTTTCCGTATGGGCTTGCGCGCCTTTTGCAGGATCGACTGCCAGCATCCAAGTACCCGCATGCGTAGCGGGCAAGACCATTCAGCGCGCGGCCTCGACAAGGGATGTGGCGACCCTTGGAAAATTCTTGAGCACCTTCTGGTCGGCGGTCACCAGAGGAACCGCGAGCCGCCTGCGCAGGTAGAGGGTGAGCACGTTGCGCAGCTCGCTGCGCCAGAGCAGGGGGACGCGCCAGTCCGGCTCGTGCTCCAGAAGCCGTTCCGCCAGCGGAGTAAATGCCGTCGGCAGATACAGGTAGGCCAGGATGTTGGCGTCCACCACGATCATGGACGGCCCTGATCGATGGCCTCAGCAATCTCGTCAGCCTTGAATTGACCAAGCTGTAACCCTTCGCGTATTCGCCGGGCACGGGCGAGGTGTTCGCCCGGACTGATACGGAGCGGCATCAGGGCATGCTCCAGGCAGGCGATCACCTCGCTGTTCAGGCTGCGGTGATGCGCCTGGGCCGCCTCTTTGAGGCGATCGTAGATTTCATCGGGGATATTCTTGAGGGTCAGGCTGGCGGCCATGGCGGTCTCCGTCGAGAGACACCAGTATGACACCAATATGGTGGCTCTGCGTCTGAAGGCGCCACTTCGTCCGCATGCTATCCCTGCGGAAAACTCGCCGGCGCCGATATTGCGCTCCGCCCGGTCAGTTCCCTGTTTCCGGGATCGCTCACCACAGCGAGCCCGTCGCGGCCCAAAAAGCATTGCCTCGTATAACCCAGCTCCATAGTATGATTAATCCCATCCCCCCAACTGCGCCGGCATAGCGGTGAACGAAATCATGGAGACCCTGGATCAAATTTCCGCCGAAACCCTCGGACATTACGAGCACAACGCCAAGGAGTTCTTCGAGGGCACGCGCGATCACGACGTCAGCCAGAATATCGCCGCCCTGCTCTCCTATATCCGGAACGAGCCGCCGTTCACCGTGCTGGACTTCGGCTGCGGACCGGGACGGGACCTGAAGACCTTTGCCGAGCTGGGCCATCGAGCCATCGGCCTGGACGGCGCCTTCCGTTTCGTCGAGATGGCGAAGGATTACAGCGGCTGTGAAGTCTGGCACCAGGATTTCCTCAAACTCGACCTGCCGGACGGGCATTTCGACGGAGTTTTCGCCAACGCGACGCTCTTCCATGTGCCGAGCCGCGAACTGCCGAGGGTTCTCCGCGAGCTGCACTCCGCGCTCAAACCCGAGGGCGTGCTGTTCGCCTCGAATCCGAGGGGACGGAACGAGGAGGGCTGGAACCGCGGACGCTACGGCGCCTATTACGATCTCGATACCTGGCGCGGGTTCCTGGCATCGGCCGGGTTCCTGGAGCTGGAACACTACTACCGGCCCGCCGGCCTGCCGCGCGACCAGCAGCCCTGGCTGGCCAGCGTGTGGCGCCGCACCGGTGGTTGATCCGATGCAAAAAGATGGCTTTCTGGTGTCCGCTTACGGCGTCCGTATGCCCGGCATCGTCTACGGCACGGCCTGGAAAAAGGACCGTACCGCGGCCCTGGTGGAACAGGCCGTCTCGCTCGGATTCCGCGGCATCGACACCGCCTGCCAGCCCAAGCACTACGACGAGCCGGGTGTCGGCACCGGCCTCGCGGCGTGCATGAATGCCGGGCTGAAACGGGCCGACCTCTACCTTCAGAGCAAGTTCACCCCGGTCGACGGCCAGGACCCGGAGCGGATGCCTTATGACCCGAAGGCTACCCTGGCCGAGCAAATCGCCCGGTCCTTCGAAACCTCGCTGAAGAATCTTGGCACACCTTATCTGGACTGCCTGATCCTGCATTCGCCGTTGTCGGGTGAGCGGGAGACGCTGGAAGCATGGCGGGCGATGGAGACGGTCTTCGACGGCGGCGGCGCCAGGCAGCTGGGGATCAGCAACTGCTACCGGCCCGAACTGCTGGAACGCCTGTACCGCCTGAGCCGGGTCAAACCGGCCGTGGTGCAGAACCGCTTCTATGCGGAGACCCGGTACGACCGCGAGATCCGGGAATTCTGCCGGCACAACCGGATCGTCTATCAGAGCTTCTGGACCCTGACCGCCAACCCTTCGATCCTGGCCCATGCCACGCTGGGGGCTCTGGCGGCGACTCACGGCCGCACGCCCGCGCAGGTCTTCTTCCGCTATCTCACCCAGATCGGCGTCGTCCCTTTGACCGGAACGGCATCGGAAGCCCACATGCGGGAAGACCTGGCGATCTTCGAATTCGAGCTGACGCAGGATCAGTGCGCCGCGGTCTCCGGCCTGCTGAAAACCTGACGCCCCCAGGGGCTGCTATTTCAGGCACTCGATGAAGATCACCGGCGGATGGTCAAGGAAATCCGCCCAGAAATCTTCGCCGAATTCCGCCTTGCCCTCCGGGGACAGCCTGGGGGCATGCCAGCGGATTTCCCGGAATCCGGCGGCACGGAACGCGGCCTCATGGGCCGGCACGTCGAGATAGTAGTTCTCTATCTCGAGCGGGCCGTCTTCCAGGAAAAAAGTCCAGGTCACCGGCATGCCCTGGCGGATTTCTCCCGCCACTCGGGTGTCGAAGCCGTAGCGGCGGTAGGAGGGAAGCGCCGAAAAGTCCATGGCCGGATTCGAATTGACCGTCACGAAGCGCCCCCCCGGCCTGAGGCAGGCCGATATCCCGGCGCACATGGCTCCCAACTCGTGCCGGTCCGCCGCGTAGTTCAAGAGGTAAGCCGCCACCGCCAGGTCGAATTCGGAAGGCAGGGACAGGTTCTTGCCGTCTCCCACGCGGTAGTCGATGCCCAAAGGCTGCTCCGTCTCCTGCTCACGGGCGAGTTCGACCATGCGCTCGGACAGGTCGACGCCCAGCACTCGGGCCGCGCCTTGGGCCCGCAGCCTCCGGGTGTAGAAACCCTCCCCGCAGGCGACGTCCACGACCGCCTGGCCGGAAAGGTTTCCGATCAGGTCCAGCAGCGTGAAGGTTTCAATGCAATTCCGCCAAGGCTGCAGCTTGGCCCGCTTGTATCGTTCGGCGATGGGATCGTAGTCGGTACGCACGATGAGGTTTCCTCCATAACGATTGATGGCGTTCCGCCGAAGCCGGCCGGGCTCACTCGTGCCCGGCCGGTGGCAGGCCACGGCGGTCGCCCAAGGCGGCCCGGACTCTGCGTGCCGCCGCCTCCGCGGCCTGCACGGCATTCTTGTCCTGACCTTCGGCGAGCTTACCTTCCGATTTCAGGGCACGGCCGTCAACGAAGACGTACTCCACGTTCGCCGGCTGCCCGTTGAGGACGATCTGGCTGGGCCAATCCCAGCGCGGGGCGATGTTCGCGCCACCCGGATCGAGGACGATGAGGTCCGCCCGCTTGCCCGGCGTCAGCGAGCCGGTGATCTTGTCGAGCCCAAGCGCTTCCGCGCCTCCCAGCGTCGCCATGCGCAAGGCGTCCGCAATGCCTGGATAGCCCGAGGCGCTCTCGAGACGGGCGCGCTGCAGCCCGACGGCGGCCTTCATGTCGGCGAACATGTCCGGACCGTCCCCGGTTCCGCCGTCCAGGCCCAGGCCGATCCTGAGCCCCGCCCCATGCATTTCGGGCAGGCGCATGATACCGGAGGCGAGCCGCATGTTGCTGAGAGGATTGTGCGCGACCGCGACCCGGTGCCGCGCCAGCAGTTCCACCTCCCGATCCGTCAGGTGAATCGCGTGGTCGGCCAGCATCTGCCCGTCCAGGGCGCCGGACAGCTCCAGCGCCTGAATCTGCCCCTGCTGCGGGTCTTTCGGGCTTTCGCCGAGATGCACGTTGAGCGGCACATGGAGCTTTTCCGCACAACGCACCGCCTCCTTCAATTGATCCAGATTCGCCAGGGTGGGGTGAGTTGCGACCTGAAAACCTGCCGCCAGACCGTTGCCGACCAAGTCCTGTTGGACGCGAGCGGCCTCGCTGCAACCGCCCGGCGGGGCGACCCAGTAAGCGAAAACGAACCGCAACCCTGAGTCGCGCAACGCGCCAAGGTTACCGTCGACGAACGCCGGATTGAAGGCATGGGACCAGTCCAGGACCGTCGTGACCCCCGTCCCGATGAGTCCGAGGGTAGCGAGCCGTACCGCCGCATAGGCATCCTGCTCCCCGAACGGAACCCGGCCCATGGGATAGACGCACGCATCCAGCCAGCCATAGAGGTCCCGGTCGGCGGCGCAACCGCGAATGATGGATTGCCAGAGGTGGTCATGCGTATCGACGAACCCTGGCATGACGATCTTCCCGCGCGCGTCCAGCGACTTGCGGCCGCTGCCGTCCAGCCCCTTGCCGACTGCGGCGATCCGGCCGCCTTCGAGCAACACGTCACCGCCCTCGACGATCCCCAGCGGCCCGTCGCCCAAAGCCGGATCCATGGTGATCATCAAGGAAGCGTTCCGGATGAGCAGGCCGGACGAACCCGGCTCCGTCTCGGCCAAGGTTCGGGTGGGCTCCGGCCCCGAAGCACACCCGAACCAGGAAGAGGCCAACGTCAGGCAGAGCAAGACCCACCGAAATGAACCGTTCATGGGACGATCCGAAGGTTGTTCAAAGGGCGCGGTCCTGCGCGGGATCTCGATTAAGCCGAGCTCCGGCGCTCCGTCGACTCACGCTCCTGCGCCATGCAGTCGTGCGGACGGGCGATACGGAAACTACCGGGCGCAACGCCGAACGTGCGCTTGAAAATCTTGCTGAAGGCGGACACCGACCGATAGCCACAACGCTCCGCCACGTCGTCGATCGTCATCCCGGTCTCTCTCAACAAGCCCGCTGCGGTTTGCATGCGCCAGGTTGCCACGTACTCGATGGGCGGGCAACCGACGAGTTCGGTGAACCTGTTCGAGAACGCTGTTTTCGACAAGCCGGCAAGGGAGCACAGCGACTCGAGGGTCCAGGGCCGTCCCGGCTCCCGATGGATCCGGGTGAGCGCGGGCTCGATCCTGTGGTCCTGCATCGCCGCGAAGACGCCTTGGTGCACCAGATTTTCTTCGATGCAGTGCCGGAGTACCAGCACGAAAATGCTGTCGCAGAGACGTTCGATGATCGAATTGGTACCGAAACGCGGTGTGATGGATTCCTTGATGATGAGTTGGAGGAGCCACGACAGAATCTCGCCAGCCTGGGATTTTCTTATGAGGATTTCCGCGGGCAAGGCGGTCCACAGGCTGGACCGGGGCATGCCGAGTTCGATGAAGCCGCAGACGAAGCCGGTCTCGCCCTCATCGACCGAAGTTGCACGGACATTGCTGAAGTCCGTGGGGATTTCCGATGGGCTGTAGGAAATGACGTGGCGCGGCGCGTGCGGCAGAAACACGATCAGATCGCCCTCTTCCAGTCTCAAGGCGGGCTGCCAGGCCGGTGCATGAACCCAGCCTTCGCCCTTGCTCAGCAGATGAAACCAGATGGCGGTATCGGAATTGTGGTCCATCAGCCAGTCGCCGCAGACACCGCCCCAATAGGTCAGCCTGGCCCGCAACCGCAAGCCGTCGACCAAGAGTGTCAGTGCGTCCAAGTCTTTACCCAACGTCGATTGGCCAAGAACCGATCGTCACGCGGCGACCGAAACCGTAGTCCCCCGGATGAATGAGATAAGGTAGGCCTCACTGACAATTGGCGCCCAATGCCACAAAATCGGCGTTGTAAGAGGTGACGCAAGCCAGGGTGATGGGACCCTTGATCATCGCTCCACTCACTTGGCTGCCGCTGATACGCACGACCGTGGCAGATGGGTTGGCTTGAAATGACGAGAAGCCATGAAGTACGGAGTCGCGGATCGTCCAGGAACCGATCCATTGAGTTGAGCCGACCAGGGCCCTGTCCGCAGTCACCGTGACCCGTTCCAACGTCATTGTGGAACCGGATATATCCGCGACGCCGAAAGCCCCCCCTCCTTGGTTGTTCACCGTGATGGCGACATCCGTCAACACCGGAGAAGAACTGCTGCCCGTCATCAGAACCCCATTGGCCGTCCCGCCGGAGGCGTCGACGTAGACGCTGACGTGCGTCAGTCTCGGCGAGCCGCCAGTGGCCGCAATGCCTGCAGCTGAAAGGCCGATGCTCTCCACCGTGAGAAAGCGCAATTCCGACTGATCGGCGAGCTGGACCGTCCCGTTGTACGACTCCATGGTAATACGCGTGGTTGACTCCCCCGAGCCCTCGATGTCGACACAGGGCAACATCCTCACGGATTCAGGGTAGACGCCGGGCAAAACCTTGACCAGATAACGCTTCGAGCACGCGCCGGCATTGTAGATAGAGGTTGGGAGGGCGTTCAGGGCGGCACCGATGGACGTGAAATCCGGCTTAGCCAAGGTACGGCCGGTGCCGTCGTCGGTGGCTGCGCCGACAGTGAGCCGGTAGGCGTAGACCGGGCCGGGTCCCGCAGGGCCTTGAGCGCCCATATCGCCTTTGGCGCCGGGCTGACCTTGGGGACCCGGTGCGCCGGGTTCGCCCTTGGGGCCGGGATCCCCTTTGGGGCCCGGATCGCCCTTCAACCCTTGAGCGCCTGGCTCGCCTTGAGCGCCCTGTGGGCCTTGCGCCGCCAGCAGGTACCAGTCCGCAGTGCTGTTGGCCGGTTTCTTATTGAGATTCCAGCTTTGGGCAATGTAACTTTTGCCCTTGTAAACCACCACATCGCCGGCCATATAAGGCTCCCAGTGATGCCAGGCGCCTCGAAAGTTCTGTACTGGCACGGAGATGGGCTGAGCCTCCAGCGGCGTCGCCATGGTCACGGGCGCGAGGGCCAATAGCAGCGGTTTAAGGCATGCATTCAGACGGTCTCGGAACATTGTGGGCTCCAGGGTTGTAACGGGATGATAGAGTTTGTCAGCAAGGGTTGATCCGCCATGCCATAGGCGCCCCGCTTCGATTCGGGATTTCGGCAAACGTCTGCGTCCGGCCAGTCCTGACGACGGACATCAAGCGCCTCACTGACAATCAGCGCCCAAGGGAGCAAAATCGGCGTTGTACGAGGTGACGCAAGATAGGGTAACGCCGCCGGTTGAGGTAACCTGCCCATCAAATTCGCTGCCGCTTATGTGGATTGACGAGCCGGTACGCGACGAGTCAACGACGAGCCTTCCATGGATGACCGAATTGCGAACCGTCCAGGAATCGCCAGTCTCAAGAACTCCATGGAGGGCGAGTGCGGCGGTCACCGTCGCCCGTTCCATCGTCATCGATGCGCGGGGGCCAACCGACACGCTGATACCGGGCTCACCCGGCGCCGGAACCGCCGTGACGGAGACATCCTTCAACACCGGCCAGCCTCCGCCTACAACAATCCCCTGAGCGCCCCCTTGGGAAGCGGACGCCTTGACGGTCACATGCGCCAGTTTCGGCGAGCCGGAATTGGTAAAAATACCCCTGGGATCGATGCCGATACCTTCCACCGTGAGAAAGCGCAGTTCCGCCTGATCGGCGAGCACGACCGTGCCATCCGGACCTGCGTCTGCGGTAATGCGCGTAGTGAACTCCCCGGAGCCCTCGATGTCCACGCACGGCCGCATTACCACCCGCTCGGGATAGACGCCGGGTAGTACCTTGATCAGATAACGCTTTGAGCAATCGCCGGCGTTGTAGATATTGTCAGGGATGGCGTTCAGGGCATCGGCAAGGGTGGTGTAGTCCGGGGGCGCCAAGCTGCGTCCGGTCCCGTCATTGCCGATGCTGCTGCCAACGATGAGCCGATAGGCGTAGACCGATTTGGGCCCCGCGGGACCTTGATCACCCGTATTGCCTTTGGCTCCGGGCTGGCCTTGGGCACCCGGTGTGCCCGGTTCACCCTTGGGGCCGGGATCCCCTTTGGAACCCGGTGCGCCCATTTGCCCTTGAGGCCCCGGCACGCCCTGAGTACCCTGCGGGCCTCGCGCTGCCAACAGGTACCAGACCGCTGCGTTGTTGACCGGGTTCTTATTGCGGTTCTGGCGTTGGGCGATGTATCCCTGGTCTTGGTAACCGACCACGTCGCCGGCTTTATAGGTCTCGCTGTCGCTCCAGGTGCCCCGGAAATTTTTGATGGGTACCGGGAGCGGGAGGACGGCCTGAGCCTCCAACGGCATCATCAAGGCCAGGGGCACCAGGGCTGACAGCAAAAGTTTCAGGCAGGCATTCAGACGAACTCCGAACATCGTGGGCTCCAGGGTCGTATTGGGATTAAGGGCTAGTCAGTGCGGGTCGATCCACCACGCTATAGGTACGCCGCTTCGATTCGTGGTTGTCGCAAGAGGCTGCGGGCTCGGACCGCGAACCGCGCCGGCCTCGGTAACGAGGCCTAGAGGGGCGGCGGCGTCAACTGACAATTGGCGTCCAATGGAGAAAAATCGGCGTTGTAAGAAGTGACGCAAACTAGGGTGACGTCGCCGGCAGTAAGCTTCCCATCAAGTTCGCTGCCGCTTATTCGGACGAACGAACCGAACTGAGATCCGCCAAAGTCGAGCGCGCCATGCAAGACTGAATTGCGGATCTTCCAAGAGCCGCCGCTTTCCAAGAGCCCTTCCAGAGCGGTACCGGCAGTCACCGTCGCCCGTTCCATTGTCATATATGAACCAGAGGCGAACTTCACGCCGATTCCGCCACTCCCCTGCCCCGGCACTGCCGTGACGGCAATGTCCCTCAACGTTGGAGAGGAGTTGCCCTGCATTACGATCCCACGAGCGGGCCCATTGGATGCGGTCACCTTGACCCTGGTCTGGGTCAAACGCGGCGAGCCGGAATCGATACGAATGCCCGTTGGGTTAGCGCCGCTACCCTCCACCGTCAGAAAGCGCAGTTCCGCTTGATCGGCGAGCACGATCGTACCCTCCTCGCCTGTTGCCGCTGTGATGCGCGTGGCGAACTCATCGGCGCCTTCAATGTCCACGCACGGCAGCATCACCACCCGCTCGTTATAGACGCCGGGCAATACCCTGACCAGATAGTGCGCAGTGCACTTGCCGGCGTCATAGATATTGGTTGGGATGGCGTTCAGGGCGGCACCGATGGACGTGTAATCCGGCTTGACCAAGGAGCGCCCGGTATCGTCGTTGTCGATACCGCTGCCGACAACGAGTCGGTAGGCATAGACCGGCTTCGGCCCGGCGGCGCCTTGATCGCCCGTATCGCCTTTGGCACCGGGCTGGCCTTGGGCACCCTGGGCACCGGGATCACCTTTGGGACCCGGATCGCCTTTGGGGCCGGGATCACCTTTCGGGCCTTGCGCGCCGGGCACGCCTAGCGGCCCTTGCGGTCCTTGCGCCGCCAGCAGATACCAGACCGCTGCGCTGACGGCTGGGTCCTTATTAATGTTCAAGCTTTGGGCAATGTAACTCTGCCCCTGGTAACCGACCACGTCGCCGCTTGCGTAGAGTGCGCTGTCGCTCCAGTTGCCGCGGAAGTTCTTGATTTGCACCGAAACGGCCTGAGCCGGCATCGTCACGGTTAGGGGCGCTAGGGTAAACAGCAGGAGTTTCAGGCACGAACGTGATCGATCTCGCAACATCGGGAGATTCCTGGACAGAGGTTGAGTTGAAATTTCCGGCGCTTGTATCGACATCAGTGCGAGCGCCGGCTGCGAATTCCTCGCTCCGACGCGATGTCCACCCACGGGCCCTGGCGACGCGAAGAATAACCGCGTTGGCAATGTGGCGACATGCTCGATCGTACTCAATGTATGCGCGATCGTTCAGATTTGCTGCCCGACCTGAACCTTAGCGTCAGAGGGAACCCTAAGAAACCGAGGCAAGAACGCCAACGAGATGCGCCCCGAAGCGAGCGCCATGACAATGGTTTAAGGATGCCGTGGCGCCGCGTTTTCATACAGGCCACTGAGGCGGAATTTTCCGGGTGAAACACCAAACGCCCGCTTGAAGGCCTTGCTGAAGGCAGATGCCGATTGATAGCCGCAGCGCTCCGCCACGCCTTCGATGGTCGCCCCTGCTTCCTTTAAGCAACCGGCGGCCATTTGCATGCGCCACATTGCCAAATACTCGATGGGAGGACAACCAACCAACTCAGTAAACCTGTTCGAAAACGAAGTTTTCGATAGACCCGCATGGGAACTGAGGGAGCCGAGCGTCCATGGTCGCCAGGGCTCACGGTGGATCATCGTGAGAACCCCGCCGAGATTACGGTCTTGCATCGCCAGAAAGATGCCTTGGTTCATAAGGTTCTCTTCCATACAGTGCCTGATCACCAGCACAAAAATGCTGTCGCAGAGGCGCTCTATGATCGATTTGCTGCCAAAGCGCGGACTGCCGGATTCCTGGATAATGAGCTGCAGCAGGCACGACAGAATTTCGCCGGCCTGGGATTTTCTGACGAGAATTTCCGCAGGCAGAGCAGACCACAAATTCGCCTGAGGCGTCTCCAGCTCGATAAACCCACAAATGAATCCGGTCTCTCCGTGCTCGACTGTAGTCGCCCTAATGTTGCCAGACTCCGTAGGAATTTCGTTGGCACTATGAGAAATGATGTGTCCGGGAGCATGAGGCAAGAATACGATCAGATCGCCTTCTACCAGTTTCAGCGCCGGCTTTTGGGTGGGCGAGTGAACCCAGCCCTCACCTTTGCTCAACAGGTGAAACGAAATCGCGGCTGGGAAATTATGTTCCATTAACCAGTCGCCACAAACGCCGCCCCAGTAGGTCAGCTTAGCCCTCAGCCTCAAACCTTCGACCAACAACGTAAGTGCGTCCACGCCGTACCCCCACGAATTCTAAGAAATCGGACTTTCACACATTCCATTTTATTCAATCCAGACCGCCGACCGGCATTATTCTGGGCGCAGCAAAGCGGAGCTCCCCTGGACATTATTGGCAATTGGAGTCCAAGAGTACCATGCTGGCGTTGTAGGAGGCGGCGCAGGTCACTGGACCATGAACTTCGCCGTCGAGCAGGCTGAAGACCGCCCGGAGATAATTATTGCCAAGCGAATTGTCAAACCTGTGGCTAAACCGACAGCGTGGGGGCGTGCACCCGGATGGCTCTGCAGGCCTCCAGACCGCATGGAGCGCAGCTAGGCTGCGCTCCGGCAGATCACCGCCAATCGGCGATCAACGGATGATAGTAGGGGCAGACAGTTGCTTCGGCACCTTCACGCCGTTCGTTGTGACGTAAAGAATGCCATACGCTCTGACCAAATGCTCATCAGGAAACGACACGTAGAGTTTCGATCTGGTCTGGTCCAAAGCGATTCCCCAGGGCCTCGAGGGAAGATTGTTCAACAAGGGTTTCGCCAGCCTGGTTTTAGCCGTGATCTTAATGGTCTGATCGCCCTGGTCGACATAAAAAACGTTGTGGAACCCATCAACGGTAGCGGCAGAAACCGACCCGGGTGTATCGATCGTGTGCGTCTTGAGCCAGTCGAGATAGGCTCCGCCGCCAATAGCCTGATCGGCCAAATACATTTTCGATTGGAACTCTTGCAGCGTTCCATCTCCAACCAAAGCAAACATCGAAACATCAGTGATATTCGGATTGCTTACGCCGGAACTAACACCATCCCCTCCAATAATCATGATTTGTCCATTGTCATAAGCGAACGCGTAATGCTTTCCGCTATCGACTGTCATGAGCGGAATAAAATTCTTGAAGTAAGGTAACCCGCCACTTGCCGCCGCCTGCTGATAGGCGGGCGACAAATCATTCCCATAGACGTGCAGCACCACCCAGCTGTTCATTGCATTCCCCACATTCGCCTGATATACGACGTTATTCGGATCGATCGTCATCTGGGTCGGACTGTCGGCAACCGGCCAACTGGTGATGAGCTTGCCTTGAGCGTCGAATATATCGATTTTTCCGTCCGCGCCGACCCGGCCCACATAGACCGATCCATTCTTGTCCACAACCAAAGTGAAGGGATTCGACCTGGATACAAAAGTGGCACCCGCCCTCGAGCCTGGCTGAGCAACGAACACCTTCCCGGCCAAAGGATCAGCAATATATAAATATCCGTTATTGGGATTCACAGCCAGCCCATATGGCGACTGCAGCAAGCCCGCCCAACCGGCAGTCGCCGTCAAAAAAAGCAGAGCGGCAGTTATAATAGCTCCAGCAAATCTATTCGAGTTCATGGCAAATTCTTAATTAGGTTCGGAACTGCAAAAAACACTGAAATGTCGCGCAGAGGAGAACACACCCCGGACCGAGAATCCCTCGCTATCGACGTGCCTCTATTTCCCCGATATGGCTTCATTAGGCGGCGCGTAGGATAACGGCGTTTCCGCTGCAGAAACATGCTCAGTCATCCACATTTTGTGCGTGATCGTTCAAAATTCTCGGCCAACCGGTCCGCCCGGCCTGAGTGGATTACGCCATCACGACGCGAAGGATATGGAGCAGACTTGACTCCGGTAGGTTGCCTCGCGCCCGTGACGTCCTTCGGCCAGTCGTCCGCAACTCAGGCCCGGGTCACGCCGCTCGATGCTAGTCCGGCACCGTTTCATCGCAACTCTTGCAATCTTACCCGATTGAAAATCGCCAATTGACCCTACCCTCTTCCCCTATAAAACTCCAGCAAGCCCCTTAACAAAGATATTATTCTGGTCGTGATCAGCCAACTCCGACAAGACAAATCGCCGCGCGATCGCCAGAGCTTATCTCCTAAATTATTAATAGCCCTAATCAAGTCAAAGCCAATTTCTTCAGTTGCTTTTGATATCTACGGCGGAGCAGCGGCCAATTTTCCTTTCGGAATTTTTTACGCAGTCTCCTGACCTCCACCTGCTCCCCCTGCAAACCATCCAGAAGACCCTCTATCTCCTTCGCCAAATTTAGTTTCGAAACAACCATTGGACTGGCAATATAAGCAATTCTTAACATTTCGATATCGATGCTGTCAGCATCATTAGGATTGATGATCTGAAATCCAAAAACGACGCAGTCAGCTGATTTATAATGTTTGCTTACCCCATTTATCCATATACTGCTAAGCCGTTCCGTATGCTCCATGCCACCTATATTCGTCTTAAAAGACACGTCAAAGGCGCTACCTTTCCCATCCCGCATGCAATTTGAATCTCTGCCACCCAAGCAGTGGCCGATGGCGCCCGTACTCCAACCGTCTTGAAAAACAAACTCCAACCCATTGACCACATCACCCGACCACCCTTTGGCTTGGACAATCGGATTATTCGGAGGAATTCCCCACACTCCACCCTTCGGTGGTTGCTCCGAAACCCCGCCATTCTGATTTCCCAACCTTGGAGTAACCGTCCAACCATTTGGGCCCTGGCCAGGGGCGTAGGAGACCTGCACCGCGTCAATCATATTCCACGCCCAAACCCTGACATATTCGATCGGCCCCGTCGGCGGAATCGGGAGGCGTATTGGCCAACTGTCATCAGTTGTGCCGTACGGATCTGAATATATCTCCCTCGTAAGATGAGAATAGATATCTACCGGATCCGGGTAACTCGTAAGATCAAGCAGCGGCCATATCGTCACATAGTCCATTACCGACAATTGCATTTCGCGCGTATAGCGATTCAATGACCTGAAGGGCTCGGCCCATTTTCTGTTATCAGGAGTGCTGTTGCGAACCTCGTACCACCCCTTTTGGTACTCACGACCACAATAGCTGACCGCATCGGATATCGTTTGTGTAAGCAGTTCAGCTTGCTTCTTCACGTCATCCGGACTCATGCCCCACGAAGCGCCCATTTTGACGCCATCTCTGAGCAAGCCGATATATAGGTTCATAAACTGCGTATAGATCGGCAACAACACCAACTCATAGCCCGAGGTCCGAAAGACCGGTTCCTGACTTGCAAAATCCAACGTAGCCGCTACATATGCTGACTTTGCCAGATTCGGATCGCTTGAGCCGACATACATTTGATACAAAGCCAGCTCCTTCACAAGCCCTTCAAGTGTGCTAATCATCAACCTGTGCATTGCCTCATCGAGCTTTCGCTTGACCAGCTCTTCTGCATATTTCTCCATGGATTTCCAAACCGCCAGAGGGTCCGTCTTGTTTTCTTTCGGCATCAGAATTGAGAAAAGAAGGGCAAGCACGGTACCTCCGGGGACAAACTCTTTAATGCCCACCTGGATGACGGCCAACAGCCCATTATATATGGTAGGCCAGGAATAGCTCGTGTCGCCGAGGACTCTCAAGTTCTCTTCTGTGCCAAGCCAGCTTTCTGCAGCGCTAGACCATGGAGGTGTGCTGTAAAGAGCAGCCCCTACCGCCAGTGACGTAGCTGAAAATTTACAAAAATCCCGCCTTCCAAGCTTAGATGTCATTTCGCCACCTCATGCGCTGATTAGTTTATTGTCTTGGTTCGTCAAGCCTATTGCGGACTCATAAAAAACAACCGAAAGCGCCTTCCGAACGTCCACATTAATACCTTGGGAGCGATGGTTTCGCCCGATCAATTCGATACCGTAATATCCAAAGCCGTGCTTGTCGAGCATGCCGTTTCTCTCGTTCCGAGCCAACATTATGTCGCCCCTGGCCGACGATAGGTTCCGCCGCGCTCAACCTCCTGTTTTGGGCACAGTTGCATACTGAGCGGACGCTATCGTTACCACTATTTAGCCATATTAGTACTGCGGTTTGATTAAGATATGTTTACACGGGATATGAGCCATATTCACCTAGAGAGGCCGGTACACCTCAACTTGATGGGAATCGACTCACTTATCGTGCGATCTTTGCGGCGCTGCCGCTAAAATATTCATAGAACCAACCAGTCCGGCAACAGATGGCGATGAACTCGACCCTGGCCATGTCACGCAACCGCCTGACGCGATAAGGCGGCAATTCGATCCAGTGGGCGCTTTTGCAACCAAAGGGTAACCACATCGCGTGCGCGGTAACATGCTCGATCGTTCAGGGTTTGTGTACGGTCGTTCAGATTTGGCGGCCCTGGACACCCATCGGCCTAAAGTGATCGCAGTTTTCAGGGGCAATACTTGTTGCCGGACTAGACAGATACGGCCCATAAATGCCGGAGCACCCCGACGAAATTGCTCTGCAATCCATCAGGGCATAGCGCTTTTTTGGCGAGCCACGATGGCAAACCGGACTCTTTCAATGCAGCTGCCCAGCAGCCGCTCCGTAAGCCATCGTTTCAACTACTCAGCTACAGCCGCTCCCTTCCAATAGGTATACTCGGCGCTTCCGTTCCTACGCCGTCTATGCGCCCAGCCATACCCGCCATTCTGCCCTTAGGTGACAGCGCTCTGCTGGTCGTCTTCGGCGCCCGGATAGATCCGGCGCTGAGCCGGCGCTCGGTCGCGCTCTCGCGTGCGCTTGCCAGCCTTCCGGGGGTGACCGATCTGGTCCCGGCCTATGCCAGCGTCGCTCTGCATTACGATCCATTGGTTTGGACTCGAGATGGCTTGACCGAGGCCGTAACGCCCTATCTCGAAGAGGTTGAGAGGGACGGTGTCCCCTTCGAAGACCGGCGGCTCGACATCCCGGTCTGCTACGGCGGCTCGCATGGGCCGGATCTGGACGATGTTGCCCGCCATTGCGGCCTTACGCCGGACGAGGTGATCGCCCGTCACAGCGGCGGCGAATACCTCGTGTATTTTCTCGGCTTCACGCCGGGATTCGCCTATCTTGGCGGCCTCGATCCGGACTTGGCGACGCCCCGACGCGGCACGCCGCGTTCCAGCGTACCGGCGGGAGCGGTAGGGATCGCAGGGGAGCAGACCGGCATCTATCCGCAGACCAGTCCTGGCGGCTGGCGGCTCATCGGCCGCACCCCCCTGCGCCTGTTCGATCCGCTGCACGAGCCACCTTGCCTTTTGGCTCCGGGCGACCGGCTGCGCTTCGTGCCGATCGGACCGGACGAATTCGAGTCGCGCATGAGAGGGGAGGCGTTGTGATTCGGGTCGAGCATCCCGGCCTCCTGAGCACACTGCAGGACCTGGGCCGGCCCGGTTGCCAGCATCTGGGCGTGACGCCGGGTGGCGCCATGGACAGCTACTCCGCCGCCATCGCCAACGCGCTGGTGGGCAATCCGCCGGCAGCCGCGGTGCTGGAAATGACGCTCCAGGGCCCCCGGCTGAGCTTCGAGCGCGGCGCCTGGGTGTCCCTCACCGGCGCCGATCTCTCGGCGGAACTGGACGGTAGGCCGCTCGCCTGCTGGCGACCGGTGTGGCTGCCCGCCGGCTCGCGGCTTCAGTTCGGCCGGCCTCGCCTGGGCTGCCGCGCCTATCTGGCGGTGGCCGGCGGTTTCGAAGTCACGGCCGTGCTGGGCAGCCGCAGCACCGACCTTCGGGCGGGGTTCGGTGGGCTGGGGGGACGGCCGCTGGGCAAGGGCGATGTCATCGAGGCGGGCGAAAGCGGCTTGGCCCTGCCGGACAACCCTTCACGCCCTTGCGTACCGGCCTGGTCCGCGGCGTGGAACAGGGCGCTGCCGCTGGAATGCCCGGCGCGGCTGCGCCTGATTCCAGGGCCGGACTGGCAGGACCTGCCCGACGAAGAACGGCGCGTACTCGAAACGGACGCCTTCCGAGTCAGCCAGGCGTCCGACCGGATGGGCTTGCGCCTGGAAGGGCCGCCGCTACATCCGGCCTCCGCAGCCGAAAGGCTCTCGGCCGGCGTCACCTTCGGCACGCTGCAACTGCCGCCGGGCGGCCAGCCCATCCTGCTGGGGGTGGACCGCCAGACCACCGGCGGCTATCCGGTGCTGGGCACGGTGGCGAGCGTCGACCATCCGCGGCTCGCGCAGTTGAGACCGGGAGAGACCGTCCGTTTCGAACCGATTCCGGTGGAACGAGCGCAGACGCTGTACCGCATCCGCGCCCTCCAGCTCCGCCGGCTGCGCACCAGCCTTGGCCTGCGCTGGCCATTGAACAGCCCATCCTCATGAGAACTCGCATGGCACGAACCATCGACCTCAACGCCGACCTCGGCGAAAGCTTCGGCCCCTGGCGCATGGGCCAGGACGAAATCCTGCTGGAACTGGTCACCTCGGCCAACATCGCCTGCGGCTTCCATGCCGGCGATCCGGACGTCATGGCCGAAACGGTGCGCCTCGCCGTGAGCCGCGGCGTCGCCCTCGGCGCCCACCCGTCGCTACCGGATCGCCAGGGCTTCGGGCGCCGAGCCATGGCATTGCGTCCGGACGAAATCCGTAACCTGGTGCTCTACCAGATCGGAGCGCTGGCCGGTTTCGCCAGGGCCGCCGGCGGGCGGCTGGTCCACGTCAAGCCGCACGGCGCGCTGTACAGCCAGGCCGCGTCCGATGCGGCCATGGCCGAAGCGGTCGCCGCCGCGGCCCGAGCTTTCGACGCGAACCTCATCCTGGTGGGACCCGCCGGGTCGCATCTCGTCCGGGCCGGAGAAGCAGTGGGCTTGGCGGTCGCGCGTGAAGGCTTCGCCGACCGCCGCTACGAGCCGGACGGCACCCTGACGCCGCGCAGCCGGCCGGACGCGCTGATCGAGGAACCGGCCGAAGCCGTCGCCCAGGCCCTGGGTATGGTGGAGCGCGGCGAAGTGACCGCCCGCGACGGGACGGTCATTCCGATGCCCGTGGACACCCTCTGCCTGCACGGCGACGGTCCGGACGCCACGGCCTTCGCCCGGCGCCTGCGCACGGAACTGGCGGAAAGGGGCATCGCAGTGGCGGCATTGGGCGAACGCCCTCCGAACGCGTTCAGCCGTGAATCGGGTTAGCGGAAGCCTAGCCCGACCTGCGATTGCTGAAAACAGAAGCCTGGGCGCCGCTACGCCGCCGCCTTCCACTCGAGCCACTCGCTCACGACGATCAGGGTCCAGAGCGCGCGGGCATGGTCTGCGCTGCGGCGTTCGTGTTCGCGCAGCAGGTCCAGGGCGGCGGTGCGGTCGATGCCGATTTCTTCCAGACGCGGATTGGAAATCCTGGCGTCCGCCCAGTCGCGCAAGGGGCCGCGCATCCAGGCGCTGAGCGGGACGGACAGGCCGCGCTTCTTGCGGTAGACGATGTCCTTCGGCAGATAGCGCAGCGCCATGCGTTTGAGGAACACCTTGGTTTCCAGGCCTTGCACGCGATCCCGCTCCGGCAGGGTGGCGGCGAATTCGATCACATCCTTGTCCAGGAACGGCGCCCGCAGCTCCAGCGCGGAGCGCATGCTGGCGCGGTCGGCCTTGGTCAGCAGGCCCTCGGCCAGGGAGGTTTCCAGGTCGTGCTGCTGCAGCCGGTCGAGCATGGTTTCGCGGGGGCCCGCGACGCGCGCCACTTCCGGCGGAGTCACCCCCAGCCGCCGCAGCAATGCGGGCGAAATGCTGGACGTCCATAGGACGTGGCGCGCCAGGAAATCCAGCTCGTCGCCCTGGACGAAGCGCTTGAGCAGGAACGAGACCGTCACCTTCTTGTCGCTCACCGGCCAGGCTTCCACCGCCTTGCGTATCAAGGCCCGCATCCCGCCGGGCAGGCGGCTGTAGCGCTCGGCCATGCGGGCGCCGAAATAGGTGGGATAGCCGCCGAACAGCTCGTCGGCGCCCTCCCCCACCAGCGCCACCCGCACCTCGTCGGAGGCTCGCCGGGCCAGCAGGGCGGTGGGTACCCAGGCGGGATCGGCCAGCGGCTCGCCGGACTGGCGCACCAGATCGGCGATGGTCTCGGGGAAATCTTCGGGCCGTACCCAGATCGGGGTGTAGTCGACCCCTAAGGACTCCGCCACGCGCTCGGCGAAGACGCCTTCGTCGTAGGAGCTTTCGCTGAAGCGCAGGCCGAAGGCCTTGAGTTTGCGGTCCGGATGGACGCTGCGCATCACCGCCGTGACCAGGGAGGAATCGACCCCGCCGCTCAAGAACGCGCCGAAATCAACCTCGACCTCGCTTTGGCGGCGCACCGCCTCGCGGAACACGGCATCGAATTCGTCCAGCGGATTCTGGCGCGCCGGGCCGCGTGTGAAGTTCAGGCGCCAGTAGCGGGTACTCTCGACTCCCTTGACGTCGATGGCGATCCGCTCGCCCGGAAGCACTTTCCGCATGCCGGCGAAGGGACTGGCTGGAGCTTCGAAATAGCCCGCCTTGAGGAAGGCCTGCACAGCCACCTTGTCGGCCGGATACGGCTCGACGCTCCCAGCCACCAGCGCCGCCGCCTGGGAGGCGAAGCTGATTCGGCCGTCGCGACAAGCGTAGAACAGCGGACGCTCGCCGGCGCGATCTCGAGCCAGCAGCAGGCGCCCCTGGCGCGGATCCCAGACGGCGAGGGCGAAGGCGCCGACCAGCCGTTCGACGAAGCCATCGCCCAGCTCCAGGTAGAGTCCAGGGATCACGGCCACGTCGGTGGCGTGCTCGACGGTCCTGCCACGCTCCGCCAGCCAGCCGCGCAGTTCGGCATGGTTGTCGATCTCGCCGTTGCAGACCAACATCACGCCGGTCTCGGCATCCACCATCGGCTGCCTGCCGTCGTGGCAGCCGCGGATCGCCAGCCGGGCCATGCCGAACACCGCCGCACCGTCGCCGGCCACGCCGGAGTCGTCGGGGCCGCGGTGGGCCAGCGCCTTGACCATGGTTTCCACGCTGCGCCGCATCGCGCTCGTGTCGGCCGCGCCTTCCAACTGCACCAGTCCGCTGATCCCGCACATGTCAAAGCCCTTCCTTCTGGGGAGGCGCCAGCAACGCGCCCCAATAGCCGAACCCCAGTTCGATCTGGCTGGCGCCGTACTTTTCCGCGATCGTATCGAGCTGCTCCACGTCGTCCCCCCGCGCCATCAGAAAGACCGGGTGATCGCGGCCGGCCAGCCAGGCGTCCCGCTGCGCCAGCGGCACCACCCGTTCCGGCCAGGGCTCGCCGCGCTGGAGACTGAACAGCACATAGTTGCTGGTGAACTCCCGCCCTTCGTCGCTGACGACGGTGATCAACCGTTTGAGGTAAAACGGCAGCCCGTTGGGCAGGCAATCCAGGCAGGCGATTTCCACCTCGGCGGGCAGATCCGGCATGTGCGCCGCCAGCCGGCGACTCGAGCGGCTGTCGGCGTAGTCCGCGAGCAGACCGAAATTCAGGCTGATCAGCAGCGCCGGAAAGCTGAGAAAGGCGGCGAATGCCACCTTGAAATTGCGCCGCCGCCAGGCGAACGCGGCCAGCGCGGTCACCACGCCCAAGGAGACAACCATCGCCAGCAAACCCGGCTGGAGAAATTCCGCCGTCTTGCGCTTCAGCCCCAGCACCCGCTCCAGCCACAGGGCATCGGATGCGGCCGTGGCGAGGACAACAGCCACCGGCGCGGCGAAAGCGAACAGCGCGACGGTGCCGCGATGCACGATGACTGCGGCCCGCCCCTCGCCGTTCGCCAGCGCGAGTGCGAAAACGCGGGCGGCGAGTGCGCCGAGGGCGACGACGGCGGTCAGGATGTAGCCGGGCAGCTTGGATTGCGACACGGAGAAGAATGCGACCACCACGACGGCCCAGACGATGAACAGCCGGTCCGGCCGCGACCAGCGCCGCCGGGCCCGCCAAGCCGCCACGATCGATTCCGGCAGCAGCAGGCTCCAGGCGAAGAAGCAGCTCGCGATGATGACGGCGTAGAAATAGAACGGCTGGGTGCGGCGGAATTCGGTGGTGGTGAACCGCGACACCGACTCCTTCATGATCCCGTAATAGGGGAAATCCGGGCATTGCAGCGACACCCCGACGAACCAGGGCAGCACCACCGCCAGGAAGATCAGCCAGTTCGGCCAGGCGAAGCAGCGCCGCAAGGTGTCCTCGCGCCCGTCGACCTTGTTGAACGCCACGACGACGAGGCTGGGTACGATGAAACCGACCGGTCCCTTCACCAGGGTCGCGAATCCCGCCGCCAGCGCGCCGAGCCGGTACCAGCGGTCCCGCTGCCTGCCCTCGTATTCCTCCGCCAGATAGCAGGCGAAGATGGCGGAGCAGACGAAGAACGCCAGCGTCATGTCGAAGATGACGATCCGGGCGAAGGCCCAGTACAAAGGCGTCGCCGCCACCGCCAGCACCGCCAGGCTGGCCGTGCGCGTGTCGTAGGCCCGGCGGCAGAACAGGAACAGCGCGGCCAGCAGCGACAGCGCGAACAGCGCCGAAGACAGCCGCGCCACCGCCTCGGATTCGCCGAACAGTGCGAACGACAGGGCCACCGTCTTGAAATAGAAGGCCGGCTTGTCCAGGTAAGTCAGGCCGTCATAGGTCGGCACCAGCCAGGCGCCGCTCTCGCGCATCTCCCGCGCGACCTCGGCATTGCGCCCCTCGTCCGGGCTCAGCAGCGGCGCATCGCCCAAGTGTACGAACAGCAGGAATGCGGCGAAAAGAAAGGCGAACGCCGGCAGCCAGCGCTCCAAGCTCCGTGCCGGGGCGCCGGCGGTCGTAACAGGGATGGACATACGTTGGAATGGTTGCTCAATCGCGGATGGGAAATGAGGGCCCGCCGGACCGTTCCCGGAAGACGGACCGGCCGGGGACATCGGAGCGCCGGGGACGCGCTCCGGCGAAAACGAAGGGAACGGCCCTTAGGATTTGGGCTCGGAGGTTGCAGCCTCTTTCTTCTCCGGGCAAGGCCATTTGTCCGTGCCGAACTGGAACAGTACCTCGACGGCCGCTTCCTTTTGCTGCCCCGGATGCGCCTTGAGCCAGGCGAGGAACAGGCGGGCGACTTCCTCGCGGGACGGCTCCGGCTTGGGCAGACAGACGAAGTGCTCGGCATCCGGCCCTTTGCGCTCGGCCAGGTAATAGTCGTACGCGCCCTGCATGTAGCCATAGCAGAACTGGAGAGCGGCGACCTGGGCCGGATCGGAAGGCGGCGTCGCGCACAGATCCGCCAGATCCTTCGCGTCGTGGATGACGAAATCATCCGCCGTCACCGCTCTGGCCGGCGTTCCGCAAATATTCGCCGCCAATATCGCCCCTGCCGCAATCGCCTTGATATTCATGTTGTTCCGCCCCCTCGAGCCGGAAGGATGAGACCCGCCCCGGACCCTCCGGGACGGGCATAATTGCCGTGACATTCTAGCCGCTACGGCCGCAGAAAAAAGCCTCGGCAACGGAAGGGAAATCCTTCCGATGTTCTTCAAAACGATATGATAACCTCAGATCATCCCCGAACCGGGGGAATGCCACGCCTTCAGGAGAAAACATGAACATTCGAGGAACACTGCTCGGCGCCGTCCTGGCCATGACCGCCGCCTGCGCGGACCTGGACATCAAGGTACACACCGACTACGACCCGGTCGCGGATTTTTCGAAATACAAGACCTATTCCTGGATCAAGACGCCGCAGACCGGCAATCCCCTGATGGAGGAAAGGATAGTGCAGACGGTGGACGCCCAGCTTTCCGCCAAAGGCTGGCGCAAGATAGCCGCCGGCCCCAGCGACGTGGCACTGGGCGTGCAGGTAACGGCCCAGGAACAGGAACGGGTGGATACGTTCTACAGCGGCTGGGGCGGCTACGGCCACATGGGTATGGCGCAGTCCGAAGTCATCAAATACACCGTCGGCACGATCATCGTGGACATGTTCGATACCCGGACCAAACAGCCGATCTGGCGCGGCACCGCGACGGACACCGTCTCCGACGACCCGCAGAAGAACACCGCGCTGATGCAGGAGGCGATGGACAAACTGTTCAAGGGGTTCCCGCCGAAACCGGCGGGATATTGACGGCCGCCCCTATCGACCTGAGTAACGATCCACCGGCAACGCCGGTGGCTTTCGACGGCTGACCCCTCAAAAGAGCCGTCAAGTCGTCTCCCCTGCATGGACTCACGGCAGGCCATCCAGCCTGCCGCCCTTCGGCGTTGACCGGCACCACGCCGGTCCGCTCCTGCACTACCAGCCTCTCGCCGTGCAGCACCATCAGCCGTTCTTCGACCGCGAACGCGAGTTCGCACAAAGGCGTGGCTGGTGCGCTTCCCACAGCCAAGCCGCGAGCGGGTTGAGGATGCACAGGCGTCGGTCGCCGGGCTGGGCGAGGACGGCGCTTGCGCCCAATGTGGTTTGCAGCATGGCCACCCCCTGCCGGACGATAGGCGTTCAGAACGAAGCGGGCGGAGCAGGCGGGGTGGAAAAAGCCGAGGCGCGCTGCGACAGCATGAGGGTGAGCATCGCCGGCGGGGTGTAGGCGGCGATCAGTTTGAGCTTCTCCAGCACCTCGCGGCGGTCGGGCCGCTCGCAGGTGTCGGGCGCCGGCTCCGTGCCTTGGATTTCGGTGTTGTCGGTCATGTGGGCATTTCCTTATCGAGGTTGGTGAGAGACAAGGGATCAGCCGGTCGTTCCGGCTGAACCCGAAAAAACCGGTTCCGTTCTACATCGTTCCCGTAGGACCGATGCCGTAAGGCGATCCGCCACTACTACGGCCGGCTCGGCCGTCGAGGTAGCATTCCCTCCGATTACGCTGCGCTAATCGGAGCTACCACCGGTGGGCGGAGCCGGCAGGCGATCCGCCATTACGGCCGGCCCAGGCCGCCGAGGTAGCGCCAGGTGAGGCGCTGGACCTTGTCGGCCAGGAATACCGCCACGCCGTTGGCGACAAGGTCGGGGTCACCAACCGAATAGGTCTGTCCGCTGCTCAGAACCCGTAGGTGCGATTAGCGTAGCGTAATCGCACGTATGGGTATGGGTGGCATTCCCTCCTACCACCGGCAGGCGATCCGCGACTACGGCCGGCCCAGGCCGCCGAGGTAACGCCAGGTGAGGCGCTGGACCTTGTCGGCCAGGAACACGGCCAGGCCGTTGGCGAGGCTGGGGTCGGTGGCGGCGTAGGTCTGGCCGGTGCCGAGGTCGGTGATTTTGCAGCGGGCCAGGATGCGGGGGTGGCCCTGCCAGCTCACCCGTACTTCGGAACCGGGCTGGTCGGCGCGGATTTCGATGTCCCAGCTCATGGGTCTCAGGCCCAGGGCGGGCCGGTAGTCGCTGGCGTAGGCGCCGGATTTGTCGTCCCAGTTCTTGTGTGGGAACACCAGGGTGAGGTAGGGCGCGGCGAAGGGCGCCGGCTCGGCCAGATCGTAGGCGTCGTAGCCGGCTTTGGCGTCGGCCAGTTGGCCGAGAATGTTGCCGCTGTCCTTGTAGCCGAGCGCGGGGTTGTCCACCTTGAGCCGGACGTACCAGGCCTTGAGGCTGGCCAGGGCGGAGGCGTGGCTGCGCCGCGTCGCTTCGCGGGCGGCCAAGCCTTGGGCTTTCATGGCGGCACCCTGGGCTTCAACCGCCAGCCCGGCTTCTTCGGCCCTGACCGGCGGCGCCACCCAGTCCAGCCAGCCGAGGTACCAGGGCAGGGCCGAAAGAGGGCTTGCTTCAGATACCCTCACCCCGTTCCAGTCATGCCGGGCCGTCCTGCCCGGCACCCTTTGGGCAAGTGCAAATCCGTTCCCGACGGATTTGTCCCAGAGGCGAGAGGGAGGAAATAGCGCCGGCTCCGCCTGGCTGGTGGTACTGGGCTTCGCGGGGATCAGCAGCTTCAGGGTATGGCCGCTCGAGCCGGGCAGGGTCTTGACCCAGAACGACTGGAATACCTTGAGCGCGCCGGTCAGGCCGGGAGTCACGTCGTCGTAGGTGTCGTAACTGGTGCCGTTCCAGATGGAGAAGCTCTTGGACATGAGGTTGCCGATCTGGGCCGCGACCGGTGTATAGACCGCAACGTCGTCGACCAGCAGCCGGACGTTGGCCCAGTCGATGTCATAAGGCAGAGGATTACCCACCAGATTCATCAGGCCGGAGGCGCTTGCGGTACTGGTGAGGGTGATGGCGTAGCAGCCGTTGGCCGAAGCGCAGTGGGCGCTGGCGGTTACCGGGGTGGCGCTGCCGTTGATAACGATGGAGCCGTTGGCAGGGTTGGCGCTGCTCTTGAGCCAGTAGCCGGTGCCGGGGGCGACGGCATCGCCGGTGCCGGCGAACACGTAGGCGTCGGTGGCGGCGTCGCGGGTGTACAGGCCCCAGGTGTTGTCGTAGCTGGTGGTGGCCAGGTTGGAGTAGGGGCTGTTGCCGCTATCGCCGAACGTGCCCGCCACCGTGGCCGAAGCCGGGACGCAGGGCGCCGCCACCATCTTCCACAGCGAGGTCGCCAACGAGCCGGTGGCGGTGATGCCGGTGCCGAAAGCGCAAGGGAAGGTGTACATATAGGCCGAACCGGCGTTGGTGGCCGGGGAATCATCCGAATACGCACCCACCACGGCGGTGTTGCCCGAGATGGAGACGCTCGAGCCGAACCAATCGGATTCCGCCGGGTCGCTGGCCACGAGCTTCGCCTGCTGCGTCCAGGTGGCGCCGGAACGGGTAAAGACATAGGCCGAACCGGCGTTGAAAAGCGGAGAATCATCCCAATACGCACCCACCACGGCGGTGTCGCCCGAGACGGAGACGCTATAGCCGAATCGATCGTCTGCCGCCGGGTCGCCGGCCACCAGTTTCGCCTGCTGCGTCCAGGCGCTGCCGGAGCGGGTAAAGACATAGGCCGAACCGGCGTCGGTGGCGGGGGAATCATCCCCATACGCGCCCACCACGGCGGTGTCGTCCGAGATGGAGACGCTCCAGCCGAAATAGTCGGATGCCGCCGCGTCGCTGGCCACCAGTTTCGCCTGCTCCGTCCAGGCGCTGCCGGAGCGGGTAAAAATATAGGCCGAACCGGCGCTGCTGGCCGGGGAATCAGCCAGAATCGCACCCACCACGGCCGTGTTGCCCGAGATGGAGACGCTAAAGCCGAACCAATCGGATGCCGCCGGGTCGCTGGCCACCAGTTTCGCCTGCTCCGTCCAGGCTGTGCCGGAGCGGATAAAGACATAGGCCGAACCGGCGTTGACAAGCGGGGCATCATCCTGATGTGCGCCAACCACGGCGGTGTCGCTCGAGACGGAGACGCTATAGCCGAACCAATCGTCTGTCGCCTGATCGCTGACCACCAGTTTCGCCTGCTCCGTCCAGGTGCTGCCGGAGCGGGTAAAGACATACGCCGAACCGGCGTTGGAAAGCGGGGAATCATCCCCATACGCGCCCACCACGGCGGTGTCGCCCGAGATGGAGACGCTCCAGCCGAAATAGTCGGATGCCGCTGCGTCGCTGGCCACCAGTTTCGCCTGCTGCGTCCAGGTGCTGCCGGAGCGGGTAAAGACATAGGCTGAACCGGCGTCGGTGGCGGGGGAGTCGTCGTAAGGCGCGCCGACCACGGCGGTATCGCCCGAGATCGAGACGCTATAGCCGAAATTATCGCTTCCACCCTGGTCGCTGGCGACCACTTTCTGTTCGCTGCTCACCAGCGGATCGACCACGATCGGCCAGGCGGCGCCCTGGGCGTCAACGTGAATCTGCACGCCACCCTCGGCCAGGGCGAGATGGGCCGGCAGGGACTTGCCGGCGGCATCGACGACCTGCAGATCCTTGTAGTGCAGGACGGTGGCACCGGCGTCGTCGCGGAATTCGACGGCCCGACCGCCGGGGTCGAGCAAGGGCTTCAGGCCGCCCTCGATGGCCAGCCCAAGCACCAGGATATCGGCGCCGGGCGTGGGAGGTGCGGCCAGGGTGAAGCCCTGCTCCAGCCCTTCCGGACGATTCTCGTACCACTCCACAACGGCGCCGCGGCGGTATTCCAGCCGCTGCGCTGCCGCGACGGCTTCGGCCGGGGCCACGGGCCGGATCGCCTTCGAGGTGCCGTAGCCGGTGAGCTTCCTCCCCCACCGCCAGGCGGGCGAGGCTTTGGCATTCTCCAGCTTGCCCAGCGGGCCGACGGCGACCGCGCCTTGCTCGAAACGCAGCGCGAAGCCATGGTCCGAATTGAGCGAGGCGTAGCCGCCTTCCGCCGCCTCGATCTTCCGCAGCTCCGCGCTCACCGCGGCCTTGAGTGCCGGAGGTATTTCAACCGGCTTTCCCGCCGCCCCTGCCCCAAAGACCGGCGCGCCGAGAGCCAGTACCAGCCCGATGGTCCGCAATAGCCGAAATCCGTCGCACATACCCGAGGTCTCCTTATTTGAAGTTTGTACCGGGAAAACAATGCGAGAGGAATGCAATAAGTGATTTAGAAAAAATATATACAAACAGCTACTTGAGAGGCTAGCCCAGGCTGCGGGGTTTTTCAAGGGAGGCGGCGAGACGCTATTCTCGCCGATAGACACCCGGCTTGCGCCGTAGAATATTGATTTACATAAACGTTAATAACACATAGCACAAAACTCAAACGACGCGCCTCGTAACCGTTCAATCCCCTGGGCGCGCGGGCCTCCCGCCCGCTGAAGATGCGGCCAAGATGGCCGCGATCCCAGCAAAAAAGGCAAGGGTATGAACGGTTACTGCCCCCTACCACGAATCCGACGCGTGCTACTCTTGTTCGACAAATTCCCCCGACCGCACGATACATGGACCCCGCTTTCTCCCGCCTGCTCGACACCGCCAATTCCGTCATCCTCGGCAAGGAACAGCCCATCCGCCTGTGCGTCTGCTGCCTGCTGGCGCGGGGCCATCTGCTGATCGAGGACGTGCCGGGGGTCGGCAAGACCACGCTGGCACGCACCCTGGCGGCGCTGCTCGGCCTGAAATACCAGCGCATCCAGTTCACCAGCGATCTGTTGCCGGCCGACGTGCTGGGCTCTTCGATCTACGACGCCGCCACCCACAGCTTCCGCTTCCATCCCGGCCCGGTGTTCAATCCCATGGTGCTGGCGGACGAGATCAACCGCTCCACGCCCAGGGCACAGAGCGCACTGCTGGAGGCCATGGAGGAACGGCAGGTGACGGTGGAGGGCGAGACCCGGCCGCTGCCCGAGCCGTTCTTCGTGATCGCCACCCAGAACCCGAACACCCAGATCGGGACCTTCCCTTTGCCGGAATCCCAGCTCGACCGCTTCCTGATGCGGATCGAGCTGGGCTACCCCGATGCCCGTGCCGAACGCGAGCTGCTGATGGGGGAAGAACGCTATGCCCTGCTGCCGCAGTTGCCGGTCTGCCTGCCGGCGGAGGAACTGCTGACGCTGCAGAGCCGCGTCCGCGACGTTCATGCCTCGCCCGCCCTGCTGGACTATGTGCAGGCGCTGCTCCATTTCAGCCGGGAATCGCCGCTCTATCAGGGCGGGCTGTCGCCGCGGGCGGGGCTGGCCCTGCTGCACGCCGCCAAGGCCTGGGCGCTGATGGACGGACGTGCGGCGGTGCTGCCCGAGGACATCCAGGCCGTCCTGCCGCCCGTAGCCGGCCACCGGCTGAAACTCGCGTCGGGCGGAGGCGGCGTGGCCGAAGCCGTCGCGCCGCTGCTGCGGGACGTCGCCATTCCCTGAGGATGAGCGCGCGATGATTTCCGTGCCGATAGAGTGGAAGGAGCGCTTCGACCTCCGCCGCTTCTTCCGGGGCGAGAAGGCGGTGGACGGGCCGATCCGCCTCACCCACCGCCGCGTGTTCATCGCCCCCAACCGGCGCGGCTTCGGACTGGCCGTGCTGCTGGCCATCCAGTTCCTGGCCGCCATCAATTACAGCAACAACCTGGCCTTCATCCTGACCTTCCTGCTGGCCGGCATCGCCATGCAGTCCACGCTGTACGCGTTCCGCAACCTGGCGGGGCTGAGCGTGCGCCGCGGCAAGGCGCCGCCGGTGTTCGTCGGTGAACCCGCGCGCTTCGAGCTGCATCTGGACAATCCTTCCCGCATCCACCGGCACGGCCTCAGCGCCCGGCTTGCCGGCGCTGCAACGACGATCCGTTTCGACGTCTCTCCGGAATCCACGGCCACACTGACGCTGCACGCCGAAACCGAAACGCGCGGCTGGCTGCCGCTGCCCACGGTGACTTTCGATACTTCGTTTCCGCTCGGATGGTTCCGCGCCTGGTCGCCGATCAACCTGCGCCAACGGGCCCTGGTCTATCCCCGCCCCGCCCCCGCGGGGATCGAACCGCCTGCGATCCCCGAGCCGGGCAGCGGTACGCGATTAAGCCACAGCGAGGAGGAGGATTTTTACGGCTTCTCCGGCTACCGGCCGGGCGATCCGCTGAAGCGCATCCACTGGAAGGGGGTGGCGAAGGGCCAGGGGGTGCACGTCAAACAGTACGCCGGCGGCGGCACGGCGGAGCTGGCTCTGGACTGGCAATACACGCCCGGCGCCGACGTCGAGGCCCGGCTGTCCCGCCTATGCCGCTGGGTACTGGACGCCGAGGCGGCGGGCACGCCCTATAGCCTGCGACTGCCCGGCGTCGTGATCGAGAAAGGCCGGGGTGAAGCCCATCGGGCCCACTGCCTGGAAGCGCTGGCGTTGTTCGGCACATGACCCACCCTCCCCTCCCATCCGAACTCCTCCGGCGCAACCTGCCGCTGCTTTGCGCGGCCCTGGCGCTGGTGGTGAGCCCGCATGCGGCCGATCTGCCGCTCGACATCCCCGGGTTCGTCTGGCTGGCCTGCGGCTGGCGCCTGGCGGCGCTTTACCGCAAGGCGCCCCTGCCTTCCCGGATCAGCCTGTTCCTGCTGACCCTGGCCGGGGCGGGGCTGGTTTATGTGCACTTCCACAAGTTCTACGGACGGGAGGGCGGTACCGCCCTGTTCCTGGTCGGACTGGGCCTCAAGCTGCTCGAAATGCGCAGCCTGCGCGACCTGTACCTGGTGATTTACCTGGCGCTGTTCGTCGCAGTCACCGAATACCTGTTCTCCCAGAGCATCCCCATCGCCGCTTATACCTTAGGGGTCGTCACGCTGTTGATGAGTTGCCTGATCGGCTTGAACGGCGGGGAGAGCCTCAGCCTCGCCGGCCGGCTGCGCCTCGGTGCGAAGATGGTGATGCAGGCCGTTCCGGTCATGGTGGTGCTGTTCCTGTTCCTGCCCCGCATCGCCGGCCCTTTGTGGAAGCTGCCGGAGGATGAACCCGGCGGCAGGACCGGCTTGAGCGACTCCATGGAGCCCGGCGCGATCAGCCGGCTCGGGCTGTCGCGGGAAACCGCCTTCCGCGTCGACTTCGAAGGCGCCCTGCCGCCGCCGCAGGAGCGCTACTGGCGCGGCCCGGTGTTCTGGCAGTACGACGGGCGCCGCTGGACCGCCGGCTACGACGAACCGCTCCCGGCCCGGCGTCCGCCGCAAGCGGCCGGAGCAAGCTACCGCTACGCCCTCACCCTGGAGCCGCAACGGCGGCGCTGGGTGTTTCCGCTGGAGACCCTGGAAACCTTCCCCGCCGAGCTGACGCGCGTCGAGGACGGATTTCTCCTGGCCGCGGAACCGATCCGCGAGCGCCGGCGCTACGTCCTGTCTTCGCGTCCGGCGGCGATTTTCGACGCATTGAGCGAGGGCGAACGGCGGCGCGCCTTACAGATTCCGGGCATGCCCGACGAACGGGTACGGGAGCTGGTCAACGGCTGGCTGCTGGAGAACCCGTCCGCCGAAGCCATGGCCCAAAAGGCGCTGCGCCATTTCCGCGAGGAACCGTTCATCTACTCCCTGCGTCCGCCAGCCATCGCGGGCGATCCGGTCGCCGGCTTCCTGTTCGACACCCGGCGCGGCTTCTGCGAGCACTATGCCGGCGCCTTCGTCTACCTGATGCGGGTCGCCGGCGTCCCGGCGCGGGTGGTCACCGGCTACCAGGGCGGACACTGGAACCCGGTGGGACATTTCCTGGAAGTCGCCCAGGCCGATGCCCACGCCTGGGCGGAAATCTGGATCGACGGCGACGGCTGGACCCGCTTCGATCCCACCGCCGCGGTCGCACCGGAGCGTATCGAGCGTGAACTGGAATTCGCGGCCGGCGCCGACGGCGCGGTGGTGTTCGCCAGCCCGGTGGCGCAGGCATTGGGGGACCGTCTGTCCAGCCTGCGCGGCCTGATGCGCGAGGCCGGCCTGATGTGGGACGCGGTCGACCACGCCTGGGTGCAGTGGGTGCTGGCCTACGGTCCGGAGGACCAGGGCCGGTTTCTGGAGCGCTTAGGGGTCGTCGACTGGAACCGCCTGGTTTATTGGCTGACCGGCCTGCTCGGGCTCCTCGCCCTGATCTCCTTCGCCCTGCTATGGCCGCGCAGCCGGCCTGTCGCCGATCCGGCCCTGCGACTCTACCTACGGGTCGCCGGAAAGCTCGAACGCCAGGGACTCGTCCGCGCGCCCGCCGAAGGCATGCGCGATTTCGCGACCCGCGTCGCCCAAACCCGGCCCGACCTGGCCGAACCCTTCGGCCGATTCACCGCGCTGTTCCTAGCCATCCGCTACGGCGGCAGGGTCCAACCCGCCGCGCTCGAACGCCTGAAGGCGCTGGGGCGGGAAATCCCGTCACGCTAGCGCGGCAGCCACCAGCACCGCGGCTTCGGCGATCTCGATGCTGGCGCCGAGGGTATCGCCGGTGCAGCCGCCGAGGCGGCGCAGCATCATGGCCCGCAAGGTCCAGGCGGCCGCGGCGACCGCGAGTAGGGGCCAGGGCCCGAGCGCCGCCAGCATCGCCGCCGCGAACAGCACGGCAAAAAGGGCCGGCCGCCGCGGCAGATTCTCCGCCAAAGGGCCGCCCAGCCCGCCTTTGCGCACATAGGGCGTAGTGAGCAGGAGGGCCGGAACCAGCCCGCGCGCGGCCGCCGGCGCGACGAGCAGCGGCAGCCAGGTGAACCGGCCAGACAGATCGACGAGCGCGCCGAATTTCACCAGCAACAGCAGGACGACGACGGCGACGGCGATCGGCCCGGAGCGGGGGTCCTTCATGATTTCCAGGCTGCGCTCCGCATCGCCGTGGCCACCCACCCAGGCGTCGGCGCTGTCGGCAAGGCCATCGATATGCAGCCCGCCGGTGACGAGCACCCAGAGCAGCAATACCAAAGCCGAAGCCAGTGCGGGCCCGGCATCCTGCAGCAGCAGCCGGGCGGCCAGCAGGATCGCGCCGATCAACAGCCCCACGGCGGGATAGAACACGACCGACCGGCCCAGAGCGCGCGGGGAGAAATCCACAGCGCGCGGCACCGGCAGACGGGTCAGGAACTGCACAGCCAGCCAGAAAGGCGAAAGGTTCAAGGCCGCCCTCCGTGGAACACCAGCCGCGGCGCTTCCGCGCCGTCGCGGACGATGCGGCTCAGGCAGGCAGGGGGAACGTCGATCCCGAACAGGCGAGTCGCGGGGAACTCCAGCACCCGGCGCAGGACGGCGCGGATGGTGCCGGCGTGGGCCACCAGCAGCCAGTGCCGCTCGCCGGGCAGGTCCAGCAACTCCTCCCAGGCTGCGGCCACGCGGCGCTCGAAATCCGGGTAATGCTCGCCGCCCGGCGCGGGGTTGCAGTCCGGACGGCACTGGAAGTCCAGCAATTGCTCGCCGTAACGGTCGTACAATTCCGACCAGGGCCGCCCTTCCCATTCGCCGAAGCCCAGTTCGCTGAAGCGCTCGTCGACCCGGAGCTCCACGCCGAGCCGCCCCGCCAGTTCGCCGGCGAATTCGGCACACCGCAGGAGTGGCGATGTGGCGATGCCGGTCCAGGGCGGACGCTCCGGCAGCATCGCCCGCATCTGCGACCAGCCACGGGCATTGAGGGGGACATCGCATCCCCGGCCCAGGCACAGGCCGCCATCGACCTCGCCGTGACGCAGCAGATCGACGGTAACGCGGTTCATCCGCCCGACACCCCGGCCTCGGCGAAAGTCGCCATCTCGTTGTGCAGGGCACAGGCCGCCCGCAAGAGCGGCACGGCCACCGCCGCCCCGCTGCCTTCGCCCAGCCGCATGCCCAGATCGATCAGCGGCTCGCCGCCCAGCGCCTCAAGCACCAGGCGATGGCCCGGCTCGGCCGAGCGGTGGGCGTAGAGGAACCAGTCCGCGCAGGCCGGCTGCATGCGGACCGCCAACAGGGCGGCGACCGTCGCGATGAAACCGTCCACCAGCACCGGAATCGAGGCCGCTGCAGCGGCGAGATAGGCGCCGGTCAACGCGGCGATCTCGAATCCCCCCAGGCGGCGGAGGATTTCCGCCGGATCACGCAGGGCTTCCCCGTGCAACCGCAAGGCCGTTTCGATCACCTCGCATTTGTGGCGGACGCCGGCGCCGTCGAGCCCGGTGCCGGGACCGGCCAGCCGGTCCGGCCCGACGCCGAGCAGAGCGCAGGCGAGTGCCGCGGCGGAGGTGGTATTGGCGATGCCCATTTCGCCGCCGATGAAAAGCTGCGCGCCGTGGCGCTCTGCGCGCGAGGCCGCTTCCGCGCCGGCCGCCAGCGCCCGGTCGCGCTGGGCTTCCGACATGGCGGCCGCGCGGGTGAAGTTGGCGGTACCGCTGCCGGCGCGGGCGTCGACGATGCCGGGGCTTGCGAGCGGCTCGGCGACGCCGGCGTCGACCACCTCCAGCACCGCACCGATCTGCCGCGCCAGGACGCTGACGGCGGCGCCTCCCGCCACGAACACACGGCACATCTCCCGCGTGACCGACTGGGGATAGGCGGAAACGCCCTCCTCGGCGACGCCATGGTCGGCGGCGAACACGCTGATCCAGACCCGCTCCAGCGACGGCCGCCCGCTCGCCTGCATGGCGGCCAGGCGCACCGCCAGGTTTTCCAGACGGCCCAGCGATCCCGGCGGTTTGGTGAGTTCGGCCTGCCGCTGCAAGCCTCGGCGGAATGCTTCGGCGCAGGGCGGCGCGATATTGGGGACTATCCAGCTCATGGAGCGCCCTTCAGCAGCTGGGGCAGGCCGGCCGCTACCCACACCACGCGGTCGCAGCGCGAGGCGAGTTCCTGATGCAGCCAACCCGCCTCGTCGACGAAGCGGCGCGCCAGCGGATTGACGGGCACGATGCCGTAGCCGACTTCGTTGCTTACCAGGCAGACCGGGCCCGGCAAGCCCGGCAACACCTGCAGCAGTGCCTGCCGTTCGCACCGGAACACGTCCTCGCCCTCGGCCAGCAGATTGCTAAGCCAGAGCGTCAGGCAGTCCACCAGGACGAAGCGGCCGGAGCCGGCGTTCGCCTCCAGGCCGGCGGCCAGTGCCAGCGGCTCCTCCACGGTCAGCCAGGATTCGGGACGCCTCGCCCGGTGGCTACCGATGCGCGCCGCCATTTCGGCATCGCCCGCCACGGCGGTCGCGACATACACGACCTCCAGCCCCGACAGCAGGGCGCGCTGCTCGGCGTGGCGGCTTTTTCCCGAGCGCGCGCCCCCCAGTATCAATTCCTTCATCCCAAATGCGGCCCCCAAAGCGATCAAACCCTCATCCCGGCCCTTTCATGCCGGGCTATCCTGCCCGGCACCCTTCGGGTCAATGCAAATCTGCTCCCGGCAGATTTGTCCCAGAGGGAGAAGGGAGGAAATCCCCTTGATTGTAAGCGCTCCGCCAGACCGGGACCGCGGAAAACAACTCAGCCGTATCCGGAATCTTCGAACCAGTGCGCGAAATCCTCCGCAGTAAGCGGCTCCGACAGCCGGAAGCCCTGGTATTCGCTGCAGCCGCAGCGCTTGATGCACTCCAGTTCCTCCGAGGTTTCCACGCCTTCGGCGATGACGTCCAGGCCCAGGCTCCCGCCCAACGCGACGATCGCCTTGACGATGAGTTCGTTGGCGGGAATCCGGTCGATCCCGCTGACGAAGGAACGGTCGATCTTAAGGCGATCCAGCGGAAACGTCCTGAGATAGCTCAGGCTCGAATAGCCGGTGCCGAAATCGTCGATGGCGAGGCGAATGCCGAAATCGCGCAACTCCCGGAGGATGCCGACCGAGTTTTCCGCGTCCGCCATCACCGCGCTCTCGGTCAGCTCCAGTTCCAGGTGCTCCGGGCGGATGCCGGTCTTTTGCACGATGGCCCGGACCTGGTCGCAGAAATCCCGGTTCCTGAACTGCAACGCCGAGATGTTGACGGCTACACGCAAGGGCGGCAATCCCTGAGAAAGCCACCGGACCTGCTGCGCACAGGCGGTCTCGAGCGCCCACAGGCCGAGGGGGAGAATCAGACCGGTCTCCTCCGCCACCGGAATGAATTTCAGCGGTGGCACCCTCCCCAGCGCGGGATTGATCCAGCGCAGCAGCGCCTCGACCCCGACGATACGGTTGTCCTCCGTCGCTATCTGGGGCTGGAAATGGCAGTGGAACTCCCCCTTTTCCAGCGCCGCATTCAGGGCTGACTCGAGCGTGACGCGCTCGACCACGGTCGAATTCATTTCCTCCGTGAACAGCGCAAGCCGGTTACGCCCTTCGCGCTTGGCGTGGTACATGGCTGCGTCGGCCTTGCGCATCAAGCCTTCGACCGTCGTATCGTGTTCGGGGAACAGGACGACGCCGATGCTGGCGGAGGTCGTAAGCTTCTGGTTCTGGATAGAGAACGGCCGGTCCAGGCTCTGCACCAGCCTGGATGCCGCCGCCAGCGCTTCGTCCCTCCCCTGCACCGGCTCCAGCAACACCGTGAATTCGTCTCCGCCGAGGCGCGCCACGGTATCCACTTTGCGCACGCAGGCGGCGAAACGGCCGGCCACGCCCTGCAGCAACTGGTCGCCCGCCGCATGCCCCAGCGTGTCGTTGACCAGCTTGAAACGGTCGAGGTCGATGAACAGCAGCGCGATCCGGTACCCCCCGCGCTGGCCCCGCAGACAGGCGCGCTTGAGCCGGTCGTTCAGCAACAGGCGGTTGGGCAGGCTGGTGAGCTGGTCGTAATGCGCCAGATAGTGCAGATGGTTCTGCTTGCGGTTGGCGACCTCCTCGAACAGGTCGTGCCCGCTGCCGATGCCCAGATAGACGCCGCCCTCGGTCACGATGAAACCGCTGACCATGTGCCGCATGCCGGCGTCGATGATGATGCGCGAAAGGTCGTCGATGCTGGAGTCGGCGTCGACGATGACCGGCCCGGGATCCATGAACGCGGCGATGGAACACTTGTGGTAGAGGTCCCGGCTGTACGGGTGGAGGAACTGCTCCACCAGCGAGTAGCGGTCGATCAGGCCCACGGGCCGCATGTCGTTGTCGACCACCGCGGCGGCGGCCAGCGAGGGATCGTGCAGAAAGCGGTCGAGGATGGCCAGGCAGGGAGAATCGCGATGATAGGGCGGGAAGCGCCGGGCAAGCACCCGGACCCGGGCGTCGACGGGGAACCGCCCGGCATCGAGATCGGGATGGCCGTGGCCCGTTCCCGCCTCGATGGCACTGGAATCCGACATGGCTGGGACGCTCCCTGCTTCGATTCACTCGGGAGTCCCAACATAGCGGCCGACCGTTACCGCAATGTGAAAGGCCGGGCCATGCCCGGCGAGATGGCTAGGCGCGTTCGGTATGGCCGGCGTTCAGTTCGACGAACTTCCGGTACAGGGTATCGTGGTCTTCCCGGTGATCGGGATCGGAGTGGATGCACTCCACCGGACACACCTCCACGCATTGGGGCCGCTCGAAGTGGCCCACGCATTCGGTGCAGCGGGCGGGGTCGATCACATAGATGTCTTCCCCTTGCGAGATGGCCCCGTTGGGGCATTCCGGCTCGCAGACGTCGCAGTTGATACATTCGTCGGTGATGATCAGCGCCATTTCGCTTCCAAAGTCGGTGACAGCGGTGCTCAGCCTTTTCGGTAGAGCGTACGGATTTCGGGTTTGCCGCACTCCGCGGCATGCCGGTTGAGGTGCTCGGCGATCTGTATGAGATGGGCGTTCAGGGCGATGATATCTTCCAGCAGCATGCGCGCGGTCTCGTGATCGAACAGCGTCAGGACGTCATGGTTCCGTTCCATGCTGTGGCTGAGCATCCGGCACAGATCGCCGGACAGGCGATGGCGCTTGGACGAGAGTTCGTTGAACGTCTCCAGGCTCGCGTAATAGCGGCCAAGCGCTTCATAATCCGGTTCCATCAACATACCCTCCACGCTTCGGGTAAGGTGATTTTATGGCCGGAGGCACGGCGGATGTCAACGTACGCCGCACTTGCCGACGCGGGAAACCGGGTGCATAGTGCGGTTTCCGGGCGTTGCGTACTGTTACGGCATGAGACGGTCACATCCGGATTGTAACGTCGTTCCAGAGCTTCGCCCGACAGGCATCCCATTACCGCAATCAGGAACCCCTCCTGACGATCATGGCGACCAGCCGCCCTGGATGATGCAAGCGACTGTCCGCGATGATCGTTACCCTCCCCCGGCCCGGCTATGGCGGGGCTATCCTGCCCGGCGCCCTTCGGGCCGCTCCGGGTCGATGCAAATCCGCTCCTGGCGGATTTGTCACACAGGGAGAGGGGGAGCAAGGTTGCTGCGACTTTCACGTTAAGAAGAAGGAATACCATGCGCACGATCGCAAGCAATACCGGCATCGGCCGGCTGAAGCACATCGCGTTGTTCACCTTTCTCGCAATTGCCTCGGCCGGCAACGCGGCGCCGCGCCCTCTGCCCTGCTCGGATGAAATCGCCAGGTACTGCAAGAATCTCGGCCTCGGCGGCGGCCGCATACAGAACTGTCTCAAAGAGCACGACGCACAGCTCTCGCCGGCATGCCGCTCCGGCTTGGAATCCGCTCTCGCCCGGCACCGGGAGATACAGGCCGCCTGCGGGGCCGACGTCGAGCGCCTGTGCAAGGAGGTCCGGCCGGGCAAGGGCCGGGTGGCCAACTGCCTGAGAGAGCATCACCGCCAGGTTTCCTCCGCCTGCAAGGAGACCCTGGCTGCCGCCCGCAAAGCCGGAAACCGGACGAAACCCAACCCCTGAATTTAAGGAATCCACGCATGAACGCGGAGTTTTCGACACAATCGCACCTTGCCGGCATCGCAAGGTTTCTGTTTCGCCTGAGCCTGGCATCCCTGCTCGCGCTGAGCGCCGCGTCCACCGCTCAGGCCTGGGAAGAATGGGAAGACGAAGCGGACAACCCCATCCAGGCGCAGTGCTACCGGGTGGAGCGCTGGGGCGACGGCTACAACCTCGAGCAGGTCGGGAACGTCACCGTGCACAGCAATCAGCAGGCTGCGCTCATCTGCAACAATATGGAATACGCCTGCCGGGGACGCTGCATCGCCTGCGCTCACGATTACGACTACTACGAAGACATCTGTGTAGACTTGTCCGGGCAGCAGTTCGTCAAGCCGTGATTCCTTACGGCATCGACATGAAACCCGTCGTGGCCGCCTTCTCCGAATCGAACGGATGCGGAACGGCTGATCAGTCCCCCATCGCAACGCGCCGCGTTCCTGCTCGCCGGCACGGAGGCTGAAACCGTGCTGGCCGACTGTTTCGCCCGTCCGCGGTTCGTATCGGCGTTCGCCATCGCCATCTTCCTGCTGCTTGCAACGTTCGGCGAGTATGTCGTCAGGATCGAGGCGGAACGGCTGCGGGTCATCGCTCAAAGTCAGGTGCTCGCCGAGGCTTCGGCGATACGCGCGCGGCTGGAAGGAGAACTGTACTCAACGCTCTACCTCGCCAACGGCCTGAGCGGCTACGTGTCGGCCCACAAGACCCTCGATCCTGCGTCGGTCAAGGTCATCCTGAGCACCGTCTTCGGCTACGGGCGGCATTTGCGAAACATCGTGCTGGCGCCTGGAAACGAGGTGCGTTTTACCTATCCGCTCAAGGGTAACGAAAAAGTGATCGGCTTCCGCTACCAGGACAACGCCGAGCAATGGGCAGCGGTCAAGCGGGCCATGGAAACCCGCACCACCGTGCTCAGCGGCCCCGTGGACCTGATCCAGGGGGGACGCGGCCTCATCAGCCGAACCCCGGTTTATCTGCTGAACGGCGATTATTGGGGAATCGTCGCCCTGGTGATCAATTTCGACTCGCTGTTCGCCACGATCAACAAGGACCGCCAGCCGGCCAAGATCGCCTGGGCCTTGCGCAGCAAGGACGAGGTCGGGGAGAAGGGCCGGATCATCTTCGGCAACGCCTGGCTTTTCGACCACGACCATGTGGATTTGTCGATCGCCGTCCCCGGTGGATCCTGGGAGCTCGCCGCGACTCCCGCCGAGGGCTGGCAGACCAAAGGGAAACGCCTGATCATTCTGCGCATCGCCACTTTGCTGCTGTCGGGCCTGATCGCCGCGCTGGTGTTCCTGGTGCTTTTCGAGCGCATCCGCATCCAGCACCTGGCGCTGCACGACTCCCTCACCGACCTGCCGAACCGGCGCCTGCTCGACGACCGGCTCGAACGTGCCATCGCCCAGGCCCGGCGCCACCGTGACGGCTTCTCGCTGCTTTATATCGATCTCGACGACTTCAAGCCCATCAACGACCGCCTCGGCCACCGGGCCGGCGATCAAGTGCTCGTGGAAATCGCCAGGCGGCTGCGCGGTGCGCTGCGTAGCAACGATACCGTCGCCCGTGTCGGCGGCGATGAATTCATGCTGATTCTTCCCGGCGCCCGTGGCAGCCATGGAGCGATCACCGTCGCGGAAAAGCTCGCCGGCATCGTCTGCCAACCGATCGGCTATAAAGGGCAGCGCCTCAACGTCAGCGCATCGATCGGCGTCTCCACCTACCCCGAAAACGGCGTGACAGCGGACGCATTGATCAGCCATGCCGACAACTCGATGTACAGGTTCAAGCAAAACCGGAAATCGCCGGCCGAAGCGAACGGCGTTCAGCAATCCGGCACGGCCTAGTCCGGAGCTTTTTGAAATCAGCCTCTGATAACCATACTAACGCCATTATTTTTTACAGGACTGAAACTTTCCGGTCATTTTTCCGGACGACAATCCGTAGAGGTATTTCCTCCCGGAATCGCATTCTCTATGGCAAGACTCAAAATTCACAAGTCCCGCCGCCTGGCCGCCGGCATGGGACTTGGAATCCTCATGTCCGCGGGACAAGCGCACGCGGACCCGGAAAATCCCTACGAAAGTTTCGAGGACTTCCTGGCGCAGACCCGCTTCCACGGCAATCTCCGCAGCTATTTTTTCGCCCGGGACTATTCGCACGACGAGGTCGTGGACCAGCACTCGTTTTCCCTGGGTGGCTATGCCGGCCTCCTGACCGCACCGGTCTACAACGTTCAGGCCGGCCTGACCCTGGGGGCGGCCAACAGCCTAGGACTCAACCCCGTAAATACCAGCCAGGTCGACACCACCCTGCCGGGCAACACCGTCTATGTGCTGACCGAAGCCTTCGTCCAATACAAGCACAAATACTTTACCGTCCGCGGCCCGGACCAGATTCTCGACACTCCCTGGATAAGCCCGTCCGATTCGCGCATGAAACCGTCCGGATACCGCGCTGTCTATGGAGAACTCACCCCGTTCGCCGATTACGCCCCGCTGAAGGATTTGACATTCGTCGGGCTCCGGCTGTTCGAGTTCAACGGCCGGGCGGAAGGAACGTTCAACACGACCAACCTTTATTTTCCCGACCACGCCGGAGGCAGCCCGGTTTCGGAGTTGGCCAACAAAAGCGCACCGGGCGCTCTGGCGTTCGCGCTGAAATACGGCGGCACGCCCGGCAATCCTTTGACCGCACAATTGTGGTACAACAAATTCTATAATTTCTCCCAGCTTTTATGGTTTGACAGCAACTATATCCATAAAACCGGCACCGGCTTCGACCCCCTCATCGGATTCCAATTCGGAGGCCAGTGGAGCGACGGCGACAATCTGCTGGAGCAGGTGGGGAAAGGCGCGGCCGGAAACACTCAGGCCTACGGCGTCATAGCGGGCATCGACACCCCCTATGTACGCCTGACCGCCGCATACAACGGCATCACCAAGCAAAACGGCGCCTTCGCCAACGGCGACCTGCTCTCGCCCTACAGCACCGGCTACTCGACCGATCCGCTTTACACGACGCAGATGATCGGCGGCATGATCGAAAAGCAGTCGCCGGGCAGCGCATTCAGGGTCGCGGCGACCTCGTACTTCATGGATAAACAGGTCAAGGCACTGGTGTCTTACGGCAGCTATCACATCACGCCCACCAGCGCCTATACCTCCAATCCGTACGAAACCAATATCGACCTAACCTACAGTTTCCCCAAATCATCGAACTTCGACGGCCTGTCCATCCGAAATCGATTCGGCTGGATGGCAGGCAATATCAAGGATGGCGATTTCTACTATGAGCGCTTTCAGGTCCAATACCAGTTCTAGCCAATATGGTCGCGACCTTTCTTTCAGGGCCTTTGTTGTGAAACACCACATTCTCCGAACCATTCTTCTGATCGGCAGCGTGGCCCTCGCCGGCTGTGCCGAGTCCCCACGAAAAGCGGCCCCGGACGCACGCCCGGCGCCTCTGCCCGCCGAAGCGCAGACCGGCAACGGCACCGCCGGGGCGCATCCCGCCGGCCCCGAGACAACGGCCACTCAGCCGGTCCAGACCCAGATGAGCGCCTTCGAGGGAACGGTCAAGGCGATTCACCACAGCAGCCGCAGGGTCACCTTCCTCCTCGCCGACGGGAAGCGGGCCACCGTCAAGGTTGCGGCCCAGGCCGGCAATCTCGGCGATCTGCATGTCGGCGACCTCGCCAGATTCGAGCTCGCCGAGACGGTGGAAATCGTGAGAAACCATTTCCATCCGGAAAGCGGAATGATCGTCATGGAACATATTGCGGGAAGCACCAAGGAACGGGAGGGATACAACGCCTACTATGACCGGGATGTGCACGCCAGCGGCAAACATAACGAACTTTCCTGGAGCGAAACCATCGAAATCCCGGCTCGCGTGGTGTCTTTTGACCCGGGGTCGCGCACGATAACCCTCAAGAGCCTCGAAGGCAGGGTATTCAGCGTACATATGGCCGAGGAAGCCCGCAACCTGGGCGAATACAAGCCCGGAGAAACCGTCATGGCTCGCTTCAAGGAAGTCGACGACATTACCGTGATCAATCCACACTGATATCGGGCTCGTCGCCCCCATCAGAACATGAACCCATACAGGCCCGCCATGAAACCGCTACAAATTCTCTTTTTCCTGCTCGGTTTATCCGCTTGTGCGAGGGATACCTTCACGACGACGGTGCCGGCTGAAGAACTGGAAAAAGTCAGCGAAGAAAAGCCCGCAAGCCACGCCGAAAATATCGATGGCATCGACATATGGACGACGGGTGTACCCGGCAGGAAATACAAGATATTGGGGATGATCCACGATGTCCGCCGGAACATCCCCTGGCGAACCCAAACCTATCTCAGCGACGTAGCCCAGGCCACGAAAAAAGCCGGCGGGAATGCCGCCATCGTCATCATCGCCGACAGCAAGCCGGTCTACAAAATGGGGATGGGGTGCGACACGTCGGTGGAAGCCACCGAAAAATGCAAACACGCCCAGGGAGCATCGCTCAGCGGTGCAGCTCCCGGCGAGGAGGCCACCATCTACAGCGAGAATATCGAATCGACGTCGGTCCCCCTCGAGTACAAGGACTCGAGAGTCCTGGTAATCAAATATCTCGACACAAAATAGGCTTGGGGAAAAGCCACCGCATCCTGAGACCTCACGAACCTTCGAGTTTTCCCCAAATGCCGGATGGCGGCTTCCGGCCCGTGCGCGAACGGCCGAATTTCGGCCGGTACGACTTCGGCCCGGCGGCGACCTCCGCAACGACGAAACCCTGCTTCTCCAGCGCATCCAGTTGGCTTCCCGCCTCCTCCTCCGGCACTTCGAACCGCTCGGCGGCTTCGCGGACGGAACCCGAGCCGCGGCGCATCAGCCATTGGAGAAGGCGGCGCTCGGGGGGCGACAGCGCGAGCAGGTCGCTGGCCCTGAAACCGGCGGATGAAGGACCCTCCGACACCATCTCGGATACCTCTCTGCGAAACCGGCAGCGGCTGATCAGGCGGCGTCGATCTGCTGCGCCGCCGCCTCCAACACGGAAGTCACGGGGTGTTCGGGATTCGCCAGGGCGAAGATGCCACCGCTGCCCAGAATGGCGACGTCGCCCGAGAGGGGCAGGACCCCGAGCACGGGCACATGGTAAGTCGACTCGACCCGCTGCTTCAACGCGCCGAAATCCTGTGGATTGATCGCCTTGTTGACCAGCATGAACATCTGCTCCACCTCGAGCTGGCGCGCCAGTTCGACCGTGATCGCCGTGCCCTGGTAGTCCTGCTGGTCGGGACGCAGGATCAGCAGCAGGATGTCGGAAATGGCGATCGACAGCAGGGTTTCCTCGTTGACGCCGGGATGGGTGTCGATCAGCAGATGGGTGAGTTCCAGCCGCTCCATCAGCTCCTGGAATCCGCTGTTGAGGAGGCCGACGTCGTAGCCGTCGCGCAGGATCCGGGTGATCTCCCCTGTGCGCATGCTGCCCGGTATCAGGTGCAGGGAACCGGCATCCTTCAGCCGATGTCCTTCCAGCACACCGCTGACGTCATAGGCGGCGTCTTCGATCCGGCATTTTCCCCACAGGTAGTCGTTCAGCGCGTAGCGGAACCGCTCCGGCGAGAGGTTGAACAGGACATGGATGCCCGGTGACTGGATGTCCGTGTCGACGATGCCGACCCGTTTGCCGCGGCGGGCCAGCAGGGCGGCGAGGTTCGCCGTCACGTTGGACTTGCCGGTGCCGCCGCGAAAGGAATGTACGGATATGATTTTTCCCACGACTCGAGTCCTCGAAGGTACAAACTGTTTGCGGCGGCCCGTTGCCGCCACCGTCAAATGTCAAGGTTCATGCTCGGCGAAAGCCCGCGCCGAAGGTTCCGCGGCGCGCTTCCGCTCGTCCCGGATGCGCCTGGCCTTGGCTTTCAGATCGGCAAAGAATTCGCTGTCGGCGATCTGCCTGATCTTGGCCTGCGTGTCGGTCTCGTCGATGTTGACCCGAAGCTGCTCCAACTGGGCCTCGAGCAAATCGTGACGAGCCCGCACTTCCTGGACCATGCGCAGGAAGATGCGGGCCAGTTCGCCGAATTCGTTGCGCCGGCAGGTGTCGCGCTCGAGCTGACGGATGTCGAGGTGCCGTGCGTCGAGTTCGTCTTTTTCCAGGGCGGCCGCCACCTTACCCAAGGTGAGGATGGGACGGATCATCCAGGCTCCGGTCCGCAGGCCCACGGCTATGGCCAGCACCAGCAGGCCCAGCGACAGCCAGGCGGCCGAGTGGATGCCGGTGATGAGATTTTCGATCAAGTCGCCTTCGGCGATCACCACCGCCAGTCGCCAGTCCAGGCCCAGGCCGGCGAACTGCCGGTCCGTCAGGAGATGGTCGGTATACACATAATTGTGCTGCTCGCCGCGCACGAATTTGAATGACTCGGCGTCTGGAACATCGAGAAAGCCATAGCGGTCGCCGATGTATCCGGCCGTGCTGCGAATGGCCGGATCCGTGCTTTCGGCCGCAAGCAGCAGCCGCCCTGGCGTCGGGCCCGAGGACGAGCCGCGCGAAGCTGCGATCAGGTGGCCTTCTGCGTCGAAGAGAAAAGCAATGGAGGAATTCGGCAGATGGAGGTTCTGCAGATAACGGCTGATGCCGGCCAGATAGATGTCGGACGAGACCACCGCCCTGGGCCTGCCGTCCGCCGCATAGACCGGCTCGGCCACCGTCACGACCGGCGCCGATCCCTGCAGAACCGGGCTGAAGTGGATCGGCGAGATCACCAGGCCGCCCTTGGCCAGCGCTTCCTGGTAGTACGCCTCGGTACGGGGATCGTAGGCAGCCTCCTGTACCTCCAGCGGCGTACCACCCTTCCCGTAATTCTCCAGCAAACGCCATTCGACCGTGCCGCCCCGCCGGATGTCGGACACCTTGACCACTTTCTTGCCGTACTCCCTGCGATCGAACCTGAGGTTCTGCCCGGCGGGATTGGCGATACTGAGATTCGCCCAGCGCGTCATCTGGGCCTGGGTCCAGACGCCGTTCGAGAGCCTCTTCACCAGCCTGGGCTCCAGCAGATCGTCGAGCCGAAGATCCGGCTGGCTTCTGAGGCCATCCGCGTAAACCTGGGTCAGATCAATGGGCTGGGACAGAAAACGGTAGAGCTGGTCGTCGATCGTATTCCCGATCAATTCGAGGATTTCCTTGGCGGTGTCCTGCGCCTCCCTCATGTGGCTGACGTAAGCGATGGCCCCCGTCAGTCCCACGGCGACGAATATCTGCAGAGCAAAAATAAAGGGGAATACGACCCTGATCGATATCATTCACGCTCTTCCTGCAGCCACCGACGGCTGGCGGGACATTGTGCCCTTGCCTGCCGCCGGCGGCTAGGCCGGCTCGGCGTGTCCCGAATGGCCGCCGAGAATGTCATCGACGCCGGCGCGGCCGCGCTTGCGCCAGGGGATACCCAGCAGGCCTTCATCGTCCCGAAGCGTGGTCCGCTCTATCTCCGGATCCCTGCGCTCGCCCGAATAAAGCGGCCGCATGCCGTTGAGGCAAGCCAGAAGCGCCGCCCCGTTGTTGACGACGACCGCGCTCACCGTCCCCAGGTTGAAGAAAACCCCGCCGGCCACTACGGCGATGTTCGCGGCCGTGACCGCCGCGACGTTCTGATGCACCAGCCGCATCGCCTCGCGGGCGGTCTCGATGCCATAGCACAGCCCCTGGAGGCCGTCGTCGAGCAGCACCACATCCGCAGTTTCCCGGGCGAGATCGGTCGCCTGCTGGAAGGAGACCGCTACGTCGGCGTGGCTCATGGCGGGTGCGTCGTTGATACCGTCGCCCACATAGGCAACCGCGTTGTGCTTCCGGCGCAATCTGCGCAGCACTTCCACCTTGTGCTCGGGAGACGCTTCCGCGAAAGTGCAGCCCGGCTTGATGCCGAGCTTGTATGCCACCGCGTTCGCGGACTTGCTGGTGTCCCCCGTCAGCAGGTAACACGTAATACCCATCCGCCTCAAAGTCTCGATGGTGACCGCGCTTTCCCGCCGAAGGGCGTTGCTGAAGAAAATCGCGCCCAGGACCTCGCGGTCGCGGACGACGTAGCGGATCGAGCGGTTGAGGATGACGCCGTCGTGCCGGCGGTGATACTCGGCGTCCACCGGAATGCCGTGCGACTCCAGAAACTGGAACGTCCCGACGATGATTTCGCGCCCATCCACGTAGGACACGACGCCGGAATCGGAGTAATCCAGCGGGTCGCTGACCGTCAGCGCCACGCCTCTGGCTTCGGCATACGCGACCAGGGCGGCGCTGAACGGCCGCAGCACGTAGCGGTTCGCCGATCCCGCCCAGTACAGCAGTTCGTCTTCGGACGCCGAAGACAGTGAGGTCTCCACCGAACCGACCTCCACACCACGCTCGGTCAGTGTTCCTGTCTTGTCGAACACCACGGCGTCCACCTTCGCCAACTGCTCCAGCGCATGTCCACTGCGGACGAGAATCCGGTTCTGCGCGGCATGATGGAGCGAAGCCAGCACCGGGACCGGCGCGCTGACGCCGATGCCCTGGGCGAAATCCAACTGCAGCGGCGCGACGGCCCTGGGGAGGCTGGCGGTGACTGCGAATACCAGCGCGCTGGCCCCGATCGCCGGCATCACCGCCTGGTTGCCGATCTCTTCCATGTAGTTGCTGATCCGGGTTTCCTTCCAGGGCCGCTCCTTGACCGTTTCCGCCATCTGCGCCATCCGCGTTTCCGCCCCCAGCCCGCGCATCTCCACCACCAGGCGCCCCTGGGTCAGGAGAGACGCCGCATAGACTTCATCGAGGACCGTGCGCGGCACCAGCTTGGCCCCTCCCAGCAGATCGTGCTCGTCGATCAGCCCGTCACCGCCCACCACGACACCATCGCCCGGCACCCGGTCGCCGGGTCCCAGGAAGACGTGATCGTCCCTGAGCAGGTCCTTCGCCAGGACCAGCCGCCTTCTGCCCTTGCGCTCGATCCAGTACTGCCGGTTGGGAACCATGTCGGGCTTGCGCCGCTCGCCGGCAATGGCAGTCAGATCCCTGAGCACGCGGGCGGTCTCGGTGAGGCAGATGGCCAGGGCGGGTGCGAACATTTCGCCCGTCGCGCCGTGAACCAGGACCCAGAGCGAATCGAGAAGGTCGGCGTTGGGACGTCCGGTCTTCTTCAGGTTGGCGAGCGTGCGCCTCCACAACGGAAAAGCGGCGCGCGCGAGGACGATACCGACGACGGCAGGTGCGAACGGCAATTCCAGAGGCGCGGCGACCACCGAAGCGCCGAGCGCCAGGGCGGGATATTTGAACCGTTCGCCATAGTCGATCCTGTGCTGTGCCGTCGCCGTCCCGCCCCAAGCAGCGGACGTCCTGCCCTGGCGCCGAGGAAGCACGCTCAGTCGCCTGCCAGCAGATCCGCCTTGTCCGTCCGCTCCCAGGGCAGCGCCGTGAACGACGCCCCGAAATGGCCGTAGCCCGGCAACATGCGGTAGAAGCTGCCCCGGTACTCGGCGGGCAGCCGCCGCAGATTGAAGTCACGGACGATGGCGCCGAGCCGGAAATCGAAACGCTTCTCCAGCCTCTGCTTGATGATGTCCTCGCCGATGCTGCCGGTCCCGAAAGTCGACACCTGCACACTGACCGGGCGGGCCTGGCCGATGGTATAGCTGAGCTGGACCTCGCACTCCTCGGCCAGCCCCGCCGCGACCACGTTTTTCGCCGCATGGCGGGCGGCGTAGGCGGCCACCCGGTCGATCCGCAACGGCCCCTTGCCGCTCAGGGCCGACCCGGCATGGCGGGCATAGCCACCGTAGGTGTCGCTCGCGCTCTTGCGTCCGGTCATTCCGGAATGCGCCGCGGGTCCGCTGCGGTGCAGCATGCCGCGCGGGTTGACGAAGATTTCGGTCTTCTTGTCGGGCCGCACCGCCTCGCCTTCGAACGCCGGCGCAATTACCCATTTGTCGAGGTCGCCGCGCAGTTCCTCCAGACTCAGGTCCGGCACGCCGTGGGTGCCGGCGATCAGGGCGATGCTGTGGATGCGCGCCGGCTTGCCCTTGTCGAATTCGACACCGACCTGGGTCGTGCAATCCGGGGAAAGATAGGGTACCTCACCGCGACGCCGCGCCCCGGTCAACTGCCGGGCCAGACGGCGGGCCAGCACGATGGGCAGCGGCAGCAGCTCGGGCGTCTGGCTGCAGGCGAAGCCGAACTGGGTCACCTGGTTCTTGACCGTGAGCTTATCCAGCTCCTTGTCGGTCATTTCCGCTTCGTCGCGCTCGGCACGGCCTTCCAGCGACTGCACGATGAAGCTGGTCACCACGGTGGACTCGGGCGCGGAGAATTCTTCCGGATGGTAGCCGATGTCCTCGATGGTGCGCCGTGCCAGCTCGGGGATGTCCACCACCGCGGTCGAAGCGAAGCGCGCCGCCAGAAAAATGACGCTCTTCGACAAGGCGCACTCGGTCACCACCCGGGCGTAAGGGTCCTGCTGCAGGAACCGGTCGACCACCGCATCGCTGATGATGTCGCACACGCAATCGGGATGACCTTCGGTCACGGCCTCGGAAGTGAACAGGAATGTCTTTTTCATGCACGGTTCTCGCTTTCGGGTTCCTTGGAAGGGAGCAGTTTGATGGCTTCATTGGCCACGAACGGGAGTACCGAGCCGGCTGCGATCACCGCCCAGTCCGCCGGGCTGATCGGCGTCAACCGCAGCAAGCCCCGCAACGGCGGGAACACCGCCGCGAAGGCCTGCAGCGCCACGGTCGCGGCGACGCCGGACACCAGCACCGGGTTGCCGGCCCGCGCATCCAGCACCGTCGTCCGCTCGGAACGGCAACTGATCGCGTGGAACATCTGGCCTACGGTCAGCGTCATGAATGCGTTGGTGGAGGACGCAGGCCCCAACCCGTAGCGCGCCAGGCTGTAGCCGTAGACGCCGAGGGTACCGGCCGAGACCACCAGGGACTGGCGGAGCAGCCGGAGCAGGTCTTCGCGCCGGAAGATCTTTTCCTTCGGATCGCGCGGCTTCTCCTTGAGCACGTCGCTTTCCGGCGGCTCCAGGGACAGGCCGACGGCCGGCAGGATGTCGGTGACGAGATTGATCCACAAGAGCTGCATCGGATTCAGCGCTTCACCTGCTCCGATCGCGGTCGCGATCAGCATGATCTCGATCTCGGCGAGATTGCCGCTCAGCAGATACGCCAGGCTCTTGCGGATGTTGCGGTAGATCGTCCGGCCCTGCTGCACCGCCGTGATCATGGTGTGCAGGTTGTCATCCTCCAGCACCACGTCGGCCACGGAGCGCGCCACGTCGCTGCCGTTGCCGAGCGCGACGCCGACGTCCGACGCCTTCAGCGCCGGGCCGTCATTGATGCCGTCGCCGGTCATGGCGACCACCCGCCCGTTGGCCTGCAAGGCCTGGACGATGCGCAGCTTCTGCGCCGGCGCCACCCGCGCGAACACCGTGGTGTCGCGCACGATGCCCTTCAGCACATCCGGATCGAGTTCGTCCAGGTTGGTCGAATCGACGATTTCCAGCGGCTTCTTATCGTTGAGATTGAGCCGCGAGCCGAAGGCGAAGGCGGTGGCGCTCTGATCACCGGTGATCATCACGGTATCGATGCCGGCATCGTGGAACTGGGCCATCAGTTCGGCCATGCCCGGCCGCATGGTGTCCTCCATGCCCACCACACCCAGCCAGATGAGCTTGTCGGAAATCGCCGCAGTCGAGGTGTCCTTGGAGTACCCGTAGGCCATGCCCAGCACCCGGAGCGCCTGCCCGGCCATGAGTTCGTTCTGCTCCACGATGGCCGCCCGCTGGTCCTCGTCCAGGACCACCAGTTCGCTTCCTTCCATGCGCCGGTCGCACAGCGCCAAGACATGAGTGGGGCTGCCCTTGATGGCGATAAGATGTTCCTCGCCGCCGGTGTCGTGGACGGTCAGCATGTACGGCCGCCCCTCGGCCCGATGCACGGTCTTGACCAGCGGCAGGCTTTGACGCAGCACCGCGACGTCCTCGCCGGCATGCATCGCCATTTCCACCAGCGCCATTTCGGTCGGCGAGCCGTCCAGACCCGGCCGGCCGCCATCGCCGTTCAGCTGCACCTCGCTGCACAGGGCCACGACCTGCATCAGGCGCCGTAAATCTTCCGCCTCGGCCGGCTGGACCGTCTGCCCGTTAGACCGGAATTCGCCCGAAGCGGACAGGGTGATGTCCTGCGCCAGTGTCTTGAGGCTGACGACCCGCATGCAGTTCTCGGTCAGCGTGCCGGTCTTGTCCAGACACAGCGTCTGTACCGAGCCCAAGCTCTCCACGGAAGGCAACTGGCGGATCAGTACGTGGCGCTTCTTCATCTCCCGGATGCCGAGCGCCAACGTGGAGGTCGCCACCGTGGGCAAGCCCTCGGGCACGGCGGCCACCGCCAGCGAAATCGCGGTCTTCAGCATCTGCAGGGCGGGCGCTCCCCGCAGCACGCCCAGCCCGAACACGAACACGCAGATGCCGCTGGAGGCCAGCGCCAGCTGCTTGCCCATTTCGTCGAGCTGGCGCTGCAAGGGTGTTTCCGGCGTTTTCACCTCGCCGACCAGGGACTGGATCAGACCGATCTCGGTGTGGCGGCCGGTTGCCACCACGATCGCCTGGCCGCTGCCGCCGGTCACGATGGTGCCCATGTGCAGCATGTTCTTGCGGTCGCCCAGGGGCGTGTCCTTGGTGCCGACGAAGGCGTGGCGTTTGCTCACCGGCAGACTCTCGCCGGTCAGCGCCGATTCGTCGACGGTGAGCTGGTTGCTGCTCAGCAGGCGCGCGTCCGCCGCGATGTAGGAGCCCGGAGAGAGCACCAGGATATCGCCCGGCACCACGTCTTCCAGGGCGACCGAAAGCTTGACGCCGTCGCGCATGACGAGGGCCTGGGTCGGTCCGATCTTGCCGAGGGCGTCGATCGTCTTCTGCGCCTGAGCTTCGGTGACATAGCCGATCACGGCATTGATCAATACCACGCCAACGATCACCACGGCGTCGGCCATGCCGCCGGTAGCAATGGAGACGGCCGCCGAAAGCCCCAGCAGGGCCACCGGAGGACTGGCGAACTGTTCCAGGAACATCGCCACCGACGAACGCTGCTTGATCTCGGTCAGCACGTTGTGCCCGTGCTGCGCCAGCCTGTCCACGGCGACGGTGGAGCTCAGGCCGTCCCGGTTCGCCGAGAGGCGGGACAGCACGTCTTCGGGGTCCAGGGTGTGCCAGCTCTCCTTGGCTCTCGCGGTGTCCGCGACGACGGGGGAAAGCTGCGGACGCGGGGCGGCCCCGGGGCGCTTGCCCCGCCCACGTTTAGGTTCCGCCGCGCCACGGCTCGATACCGGCCTGGAAGCGGGAACGGGAAAAGGCGCCCCATGAATCAAGGCGCATCGCTCCAGTTCCGAAAGCACTGCGGCCAACGGGCATTGCGGATCGAAGACGATCAGGGCATTGCCGGTGACCGGATTGGCGCTCACCATACGCAGCGCCTGCGCTTCGGCCGGCAAGGCTTCGAGCGCCCGCTGCAGGTCGTCGCAGCGGTACAGGCCCGCCACCTTGACGCGCAGCCGGCCGGGAGCGGGCATCCGCAGCACGCTGACCCGGGTCCCGCCGGAAGGCAGGGAGCTCACGATCGTATCGGCCGCATAGAGGTTCTTTTCCATTGTGTTCATTTCCACACCAAAGTCCTGGCGGTCATCGCTAATGCTGGCCGGGGGAAGCAGATTGTTCGACTAGCGGAAGGAGGGAGTCATCCGGAAGCATCCATCTGCTCGGAAGATTAAAGGGGGCTCATTACACTTTCGTGAATCGCCGGCGATCGCGACCGGCAAAGCGGAAGCGTCCATTGCCCGGACATACTTTGCCAAAGCACAATGCCGTTCCACAAGGTTTCGCCGCCCGGAGCATGCCGTGAATTCCCACATCATCGTACGGACATTGGCAGCCTCCGCCCTGTCCGGCCTCTCCGTCATTCATGCCGCCCGTCTCAACGCGGCGCCTGGTCCCGCGGTTGCATCAGGCGGCGAACAAACCATTGCAGTCAAGGTCATCGCGATCAACGACTTCCACGGCAATCTGCGGCCGCCCGGAAACCTGGTGCTGAACAATACCACCGTGGCCGCCGGCGGTGTCGCTCATCTCGCGGGGTACATCCGCAAACTCAGGGCCGCCAATCCGGACCACGTCCTGGTTTCCGCCGGCGATCTGATCGGCGCCAGCCCGCTGGTTTCCGCCAACTTCCAGGACGAGCCCACTATCGAGGCGATGAATCTGCTCGGCCTGGACTTCAACGCGGTGGGAAACCACGAATTCGACGAAGGCCGCGACGAGCTTCTGCGCATGCAGCGCGGCGGGTGCCATCCCGAACTGGAACGGGCGGACCGGTCCTGCCGGGAACAGGAACTCAGCCCGATGATCCGCTCGAAAGTCGGCCAGACTTTCAAGGGTGCCGAGTTCCGCTTCCTGGCCGCCAACGTCTTCGACCGAAAGAGCGGCGGAACGCTGTTCCCGGCGTACGGCATCAAGCAGTTCCACGGCCGGAAAATCGGCTTCATCGGCCTGACCCTGAAAGCCACGCCAAACCTGGTCAAGCCGAGCGGCGTCAAGGACCTCGAATTTCGCGACGAAGCGGAAACCGTCAATGCCCTGGTTCCCGTCCTGCGCTCCCAGGGGATCGAAGCCATCATCGTGCTGATCCATGAAGGCGGACATCCCGGCGGCGGCCCGGACGGCTGCAGCGGCATCTCCGGACCGATCCTTGACATCGTGCACCGGCTCGATCCGGAAGTCGACCTGGTCGTCAGTGGCCATACCCATGAGACCTACGCCTGCCGCCTGCCCAACGCCGCCGGCGAACCGGTGCTCGTCACCAGCGCCCACGACTACGGCCGCCTGGTCAGCGACATCGACCTGGTGCTGGATGCGAACACCGGCGAGGTCACTTCGGCGGCGGCACGCAATCTGGTGGTGAGCCGCGACGTCCAACCGGAGCCGCTGCTCGCCCGGCTGGTCGAGGATTACGGCCGGCTTTCCCGCCCGATCGAGGAGCGGATCGTCGGCCGCATCACCGCGACCTTCAGCCGGACGCCCAACGATGCCGGCGAGTCCACCCTGGGGGACCTCATCGCCGACGCCCAGTTGGAAGCGACGCGCAGCCGCAAACACGGTGCCGCCGCCATCGCCTTCATGAACAGCGGCGGCATGCGGGCGGATTTCTCCTATGCCCCCGCGAGGAAAGGACGGGTAAGCTACCGCGAGGCATTCGACGTCCAGCCGTTCGGTGGAACGCTGGTCACGATGACTCTGACGGGCGCTCAGATCGAGCAGCTCCTGGAGCAGCAGTTTCCGGGCTGCCCGAACGGCCAGCCGGCCAACCGGATTCTGCAGGTCTCCGCCGGCTTCGAATATGCGTGGAACGCCGGCGGGAAAGCCTGCGACAAGGTCGATCCGGCCTCCATCAGGCTCGGCGGCAAACCGGTCGCCGCCGGAACGACCTACCGGATCGCCACCAACAATTTCCTGGCCGACGGCGGCGACGGCTTCACGCTGTTCACCGAGGGCACGAAACGCATGGCCGCCGTGCCGGAGCTGTCGGCACTGGAGCGCTATTTCGTCCGGCACTCGCCGCTGACGCCGGGAGCGCCCCGCCGGATCACGCGCCTTCCCTGAGCTGGCGGCCGCGAATCATTCTATGCCGTATTTCTGAATACGGTAGTTGAGCTGGTCGCGGGTGAGGCCGAGCAGCTTGGCGGCGCGGGTCCGGTTGCCGCTGGTCCGCTGCAGCGCCTGACGGATGAAATCGATCTCCATCCGCTCCAGCTCGAATCCTTCGTCCGGAAGCATGAACAAGGGCATGGCCCGCGGCACGGAGCGGAGGGCTTCTTCCGGGAGGTCCCGCTCTTCGATCACCCGTCCGGGCATCAGGATGGCCAGGCGTTCGCAGAAATTCCGCAACTCCCGGATGTTTCCCGGCCAGGGGTAACCGTTCAGACGCCGCACCGCCTCCCGACCGAACACCGCCGGGGGGATAGCATAGGTCTGCGCGAAATGGCACATGAAGTGGTGCAGAAGCAGTCCGACATCGCCACCGCGCTCGCGCAAGGGAGGGATTTCGAGCGGAACCACGCTCAGCCGATAGTAGAGGTCGCGGCGGAAGTCGCCGGCCTCGATCTTGCCCGCCAGGTTCGCATTGGTCGCCGCGATGATGCGGACGTCCACCCGCTGCGGCGCACGCGCGCCGACCGGCTGGATTTCCCCGGAATCCAGGAACCTCAGGAGCTTGGCCTGCACCGGCAGAGGCAGCGAATTGATCTCGTCCAGGAACAGGGTACCGCCGTCCGCGGTCTCGAGCCGGCCGGGGAAATCCGACACCGCACCCGTGAAAGCCCCGCGGCGATGGCCGAACAGCTCCGACTCGGCGACCGATGCCGGAATCGCGGCGCAGTTGAGCGTAACGAATGGTCTTTCGGCGCGCAGGCTTTGGCTTTGCAGCGCCTGGGCCAAGAGCTCCTTGCCAGTACCGGTTTCGCCCACGATGAGGACGGTCACGTCGGTCGCCGCCACCAGCCGGGCGCTACGGACGAGCGCCTCGAAACCGGGGGACTGGCCGATGAGCACTTCGAACATGGACACTTTTCCTTTTTCTTTTCCCGCCAGCGATCAAGCCCGTCTCGACCGCGCGCGCCGCGCACTCCGAAGCATCAGTTGTGCCATAAGGGGAAATCCGTGCTTCCGTCTTCGATGTCTCGTAGTCTCGCCCCCTCCGCCCCGGCCCGGCGGTCGTGCCCTCCGGTGCCCGGACTGAACTGAGTGATTCGCCGCACTGATTGAGTTATTTCACACAGGATTAAGCAGCCCTGCCCGCAGAAGTCCGGAATTCCGACACCCGGCCCTTGGCCTGCATATTGCGTACGTCAGAACTGGATAATATTTTCCCGATCACTCTCGTCATGAGGACACGATGACCTACCGCAAGCTGCTGACTTCGATGACGGTCGCCGCCGGCATCGCCGGCAATGCCCTGGCCGGCGACATCTACCCGAGCTATGGCATCCAATACGCCGCCAAGCTGGTTTTCGACAAAAAGGACACCAAGACCGGCGCGGCCGCCGCCTCCCTTCATTCCGGGCAGACCTTCAACACGCCGAATGACGACGGCAACGCGACGATGATTCCGCAAACCAAGTCGATGGCATACTGCGATCCGGCCGTGACGCCCGCCGGCTACGAAACCAACGGCTGCTACGGCTGGGGCATGAACGCCAACTGGTATCTGATCGACCTGAGCAAACTCAAGGGCCAAGGCCTGGGCGCCGTGTGGGTCACCGTCAGCGTTGCACGCTATGCGGGCAGCGATCCGGCAAACAACGACATCATCCCGGCCCTAACGGTCTACCGCGGCAACCAGACGCTGGGACCGCACATGCATTGGTATCCGAGCGAACTCCAGGGGATGCCGGAATTCTGGGGCTGGCTGCTGCAGCGCGACACCTTCATCAAGGGCGATCTGTTCAGCTACGACAGCGCCTACGCAACGACCTCGCAAGACCTCGCTTCAGTCATGGGGAAATTCAAGCTCAAGGGTGCTACCCAGGACTACCTGACGGTCGCAGTGGGTGGCGACGCCAAGGATCCCAACACCAAACATAGCGTCAATTACCAGCTGACCGTCGACGTAAAACAGAAGCAGCCGGCGCAGTAACACCGCTCGCGCCGCGAACCCGGCCGTTCGATACCTTTCAAGTCCGACCCGTTTAGGATTCACGATGAAAAGAATTTTCACCGCCCTGGCCCTGGGGCTCGTCTACGCCGCGACCCCGGCGGGAGCCGTCGATATCGTCCCCGCCGAAGGCATCACCTACGCCGCAAAGTTCGTCTTTCAGAAAAGTGACACCAAGAAAGGCTCACCCGCGCTCTCGGTTTATTCCGGCCAGACCATCAGCACCCCTGGCGACGGCGGCTCGCCCGCGAGCATCCCGACCACCAAGTCCATGGCCTGGTGCGACCCTAACGTTGGCCCGCCGCCCGGGGCGATCGACGGCACCTGCTACGGCTGGGCCATGCATTCGCAGTGGTTCCTCATCGATCTCAGTGGCCTGAAGGCACAGGGCTTGACCAAGCTCAACGTCACCATCAACGCCAAGCGCTACATCGGCGCGGATGCGGCAAAAAGCGACCTGATCCCTGCGATCACCGTCTGGCGCGGCAACCAGACCCAGGGCCCGCTCATGCACTGGTATCCGAGCCAGTTCCAGGCGACCCCGCCGTTCTGGGGCTGGCTGCTCACCCCGTGGACCAGCAAAACGAACCCTGGCTACATGTCGGCTTACAAGGTCGGACCGCAGACCGTGGCCAGCGTCAGCGGCCCTCTGACACTCAAGGGCAGGAAGGAAGACTGGCTGACCGTGGCCGTGGGTGGCGATGCCAAGCACGACGATGCCAGCCAGAAACACGACGTCTATTTCCAGCTCGAGGTGGACGTCAAGCAGGCCAGCAGTAGCGGCGGCGGCGGCCAAGTGATCGATCCCAACGGCTGCATCGTCGGCAAGACCTGCTGGCATCCGCCGATGAACCATTGCATGTCGGAGGATCTGTGCAACCTGCCGCAGTATCAAGGCCAGTGCCAGTGCTACTGAGACCGTAGGTTTTCGGGATACACGGACGTATCCCGCCTTGAGATGCGGCCCGCCGCGTCCTCCAGACAGGCAGGAATAAGCCTGAACCCCACCACCCGGACCAACCGGCCCGATCCGGGCCATTCCCGGCCGCCTGCGCGCATCGAGCCCGCCGGACGGTCTGTCCGCTACCGACGGTACAACGCCATGCTTTCATCCTCTCGACACCTTGCCTCGCTCGCCGCCGCCCTGGTGCTGGCAGCGGCGCTGAACACCGCCTTTTTCGACGAACCCGTGCCGGATTCTCCGATGCTCGGCAACGGGGACGTTGCCGCCCTCCGTTCCGTCATGGACCGATGGACAACCCGGCACGAGCAGCGGGGCGACGCGGAGACACTGAAGGTTTCTCTGGTCCATTCCCCCGCGCTCTCGGCCGGCAGGACGCAGGGCCGCGGCGAACTGCGCCTCAACTTGCTGACGGGCGCCCTGGAGGTGAAGGCGCGCGGCTTGCCGACGGAGGGAAATTACGAGGTCTGGCTGGCGGACAACCGCGGCGGCACCAGCCGGGCGGTGAAGCCCGAGGAAGGCGATCGCCTGATCGGGCTCGGCACGCTGACGCGGACGGATGACGGATTGGCGGTGCTGCGCACCACTCTCGAACGGGAATCGCTCGCCGGCTTCGAGCTGGACCAGGCCATCATCGCCCGCAGCGGGGAAACGCCGGAACGCGGCGGCATCCTGTTCGGCGCGCCGAATCTCATGCAGCGCACCTATTTTTCCTCCCAGCCATGGAGCTTGACGGCGAGGGGAGAGGAGCCGGGTCGAGACTCCGGCTCCGCCCTGCCGTTCGCCTTCGTGCTGCCGAAGGCCGCGGTCGCGGAAACTTCGGCGACGGACGCGGCCGGCCTGGAACAACTCATCGCCCGCGGCCGGCAAATCTTCGTCGAGGAAACCTTCGACGGCAACGGCCGCACCTGCGCAACCTGCCACCGCCCGGAAAACAACCACACCATCGATCCGCGCTACATCGCCAAGCTGCCCCCCTCCGACCCGCTGTTCGTCGCCGAGTACAACCCGGATCTCAAGGAACTGGAGAAACCCGCCCTGCTGCGGCAGATGGGCCTGATCCTGGCCAACGTCGACGGCTTCGACAAACCGGGGGTCATGCGCAGCGTCCCCTATCTGCTGGGGCTTGCCACGTCCATGGAGGTCGAGGTCTGCGCCGAGCACGGCGGCAAGGGCGAATTCTGCGAAGACGAGGCCTACGCCCATGCCCTGGGCTGGTCCGGCGACGGCTCGCCGGGCACCGGTTCGCTGCGGGAATTCGCCCTGGGCGCCATCACCCAGCACATGCCGAAGACCCTCAACCGGGTTCCGCAGGTCGATTTCCGGCTTCCCACGGACGAGGAATTGACGGCACTCGAAGCCTACATGCTGTCCTTGGGCCGCAGCGAAGACATCGACCTTTCCAGGCTCAGCTTCAATTCCCCGCTGGTCCAGCAAGGCAAGCTGCTGTTCGACGTCAAGGAGAACCCCGTGCGGAACGGAGAAGTGATCCTGGGAGAAACCGCGAACTGCAACGGCTGCCACCAGAACGCCGGAGCCAACAGCTCTACCACCAAGGCCAACCCGACCCGGAACACGGGGGTGGAAAACATGCGCAACCCGCCCTCATTCCTGCTCGATCCGAAGCTGGCCGTCGATGGGGGCTTCGGCAAGGAAGAGCAGGTCAGTTGCGGCTTCAGCCAGGACGATACCTGTTACGGCACCGGCCGCTTCAACGTCCCGCCGCTGATCGAGGCCGCCGACACCGCACCGTTCTTCCACAACAACGGCGTGAACACGCTGGAAGAAGCGATCGCCTCCTACAACGGGGATTCCTTCAACCTCTCGCCGGGCGCGAAGACCTCGTCCGGCAAAGACCGGCGGGTCAAGCTCGAATCGTCGCAGGTGACCGCCATCGCGCTGTTCCTGCGAACCTTGAACGCCATTGAAAACATCCGCAGTTCCAACAGCCTGTCCAGGAAATCCATGGATTTGCACGGCAAGAACGCCAAGGAAACGCTGAAACTCGCCATGGCCGACACGGAGGATGCCATCGAAGTGCTCCAGGGCGGGATGCTGCTCCCCTACCCCGAAGCCCTGGCCCGGCTGGAGGAGGCGCTGGCCCTGGAAAAAAAGGCGCTCCACACCGACCTCGGCCCCATGCGGAACCTGCGCCTGCACAAGGCGATCGCCCTCAAGCTGCAGGCCAAGGCGTTGATGGTGACGGAGCAGCCTTGAGGATTAGCCCAGAGGATGAAAGTGCGGTTGGGGCACGGTCGGCATACCCTTGCATTTCAAGGGGAGCGTAGGGTGGATAAGCGAAGCGCATCCACCCTATCCCAACAACGCATAGAATCCGGCGATGCTCCCTCGTCCCCGTCATTCCAACTCCAAACCCGCAATGTGTGTCGGCTCGTCGCTGCCCCACGCCGGTTCATACCAGCCTTTTGCCACCGCCTTCTTGAAACTGGACCAGGGCCAATCGATCGGCCGTCGAACCAGACCATGTTTGACCGGGTTGTAATGGACGTAATCCATGTGCCGGCGCCAATCTTCTTCGTCACGGATGACATGTTCCCAGAATCGGCGCTGCTATACCGGGCGTTCGTTTCGGGGATTGGTGACCGGGTCTAACTGCCGCGATGCGGCTTTCTTGATCTCCCGCCAGCGTCCTGAATAGTCGTCATCTCCTGTCGGCAAGCGTCAGATGCAATGGAGGTGATCCGGCACGACGACGATGGCTTCGATCTCGAAGGGGCGGCCGGTTTTCACCTTCGAAAATGCGGCCCTCAGGATTTGGATGGCAGACTCATCGGCGAAATACGGCGTTCTGTCGTGCGTGACCACCGTGAAGAAGAAGTTTCCTCCGGTGATTTTGGCTCTTCGGTAGTTGCTCATCGGTGTTTGTTTGGTGGATGCGCTTCGCTTATCCACCCTACCTGCTGACCGGCGAGTAGTTGCAGCGGCGCTTATTCCTGAACCGTCGCCAGGGACAGCCGGTTGACTCCGGCCTTGTGGGCGGTGGCCAGCACCTTGGCCACGACGGCATAGGACACCGCCTGGTCGGCATGGACGATGTACAGGCCTTCCGGATTCTGCTGCACCGCTTCCCGGAGCTTGGCCTCCAACTGCGCCAGGTCGGCGATCTCGGTCTTGTCCAGCACGATGCGTCCCTGGGCGTCGATGCCGATCGGGGTGGACTTGTTGTCGTCCGAGGCGGCCACCGCCCCGGTCTTGGGCAGGTTGACGTTCATGCTCTGGGTCAGCAGCGGCGCCGTCACCAGGAACACGATCACCAGCACCAGCATGACGTCGACCAGCGGAGTGACGTTGATCTCGCTCATCACTTCGTCGTTGTCGCCCCCGGTTTTCATGGCCATGGCGGTCTCCTTCAGCGGTTGGCGGTTTCGGCGCTGACCAGGTGCAGGAAGTCTTCGGCGAAGATTTCCAGCGCCTGCTGCCGGCGGCGCGATTGCCGCATCAGAAAGTTGTAGGCCAGCACGGCGGGCACCGCGACGGCGATGCCGATGGCGGTGGCGATCAGCGCCTCGCCGATCGGGCCGGCCACCACTTCCAGGCTGGCCTTGCCGCTTTTGCTGATGTCCTGCAGGGCATGCATGATGCCCCAGACGGTCCCGAACAGCCCCACGAAAGGCGCCGTCGACCCGATGCTCGCCAGTACCGTGAGCCCCAGATCCGACAGGCGGGACTCGCGCTCCAGTTGCCGCTTGAGCTTCCGCTCCAGGGTCGCCACCAGATCCCCGCGGTGCTTCAGGCTGGGGGCGCCGTTCCCGTTGCCGCTGTCGAACACCTGGAAACCCGCCGTCGCCAGCCTGTGCAAGGGACAGATGCCGGCCTCCCCCATCCTCAGCCGCGCCTCATCGAGCGTGGCCGCACTCCAGAATTTCTCCTCGAACAGGCGGTTGCCTACGGCATGCCGCCAATATTGCCCCCCTTTCAGCAGGATGACGGTCCAGGTCAGGACGGAAAACGAGATCAGCACCCAAAGGGTGACGTTGATGATGAGGGTGGAAGTATCGGTGACCATGATTCCTGCCAGTGCTGTCAATGAGTCAGAGAGAATTCGAGCGGCACCACGACCCAGCTGGCCACGGCCTTGCCGCCCTTGGTCGCCGGGACGAAGCGCCAGCGGCGGACCGTTTCCATCGCGGACTCGTCGAGGATATCGTGGCCGCTGCCGGCTTGAAGTTCGACCTCCGCCGGAAGTCCCGTGGGCATGACGTGAACCTTCATCGTCACCTTCCCCTGCCAGCGCTGTTTCCTGGCGAATGCCGGGTATTCGGGCACAGGATTGTGCAGATAATTGGCGTTGAAATTCGCGGGAGTCGATGCGGGTACGGACGTACCGCTCCCGCTTGCCACGCCTTCGCCGCGCGCGGCCGACGAGGTTTCGGGAGGCGGCGAGGCCGGCTCGCTCCGTGGCGCGGCGTCCCCTAGCGTCCGCTCGGGCTGGACCGGGAGCGGCTTGGGCAGGGTTTTCGTCAACGGTTTGGGCTTGGCGACGGGCTTGGGTTTGGGCGGGGTGACCGGCTTGGGCGGCGCGGTCGGCGCCGGGGCAGGCTGGGCGGCAGGCTCCGCCGGCTTCGGCGCCGGGGCGATCATTTCCAGCGACACCTCGATGGGCTGCGACGGCCGAATCTCCGGTTCCAGCAGCTTCAACTGCCGGTAAGACCACCAGACGCCGAAATGCAGCAGGCACACGATCAGCAGAATCGCGCTGCCGGGGCGATACAGGGACTCAGCTCCGCTGCTCTTCGAGTCCGACTGGGCAAGGGGAACTGCGCCCATGGCTGCTAAAGCAAGACCCTCAATCAGAACTCCACATTCAGCGAGATGTACACCGACCTGCCGATGGCAGGGAGTCTGACCACGGCTTTCGCCTTATCGCTTTCGACGATGTCCACGCCGCCCAGCGGATGGTAGTAAAGCTTGTTCAGCAGATTGTCGGCGCCCACGTCCACCCGCAGGTGCTCGCGCTGGTAGCTGGTACGCAGGTTGAGCAGGACGTAGCCCGGCGTGGTCGGCTCCGCATAGCTCTGGGCCACTGCCGTCTTGCTGTCCACCAGGTTCACCGAAATCGCGCTGTCGACCACGGCCGAACCGGCGGGGATACTGTGCTCCAGCGACACGGTCGCGTTCAGCGGCATCATGTGATAGAGGTTGACTGAAGTCGGCGCCAGATAGCCGTTGACCGGCCAGAATTGCTGAGCGTTATTGCACAAGCTCGCCAGTGAGGTCCCCACGTAGGGGCAGCCCATCGTGCGCTGGCCGTCGTTGCCCACGCCACGCACGTAGGCCGCGACCACCTTGGCTGCGAAGCTGCCGGCCGTCGATTCCGGCAGGAAGGCGTAGCGGGCCGAAAAATCGCCTCCGTAAAGATCGGCATGGTCCAGGTTGACGAACTGCATGCCGTGGAAACCGTTGGCCTGCTGCGTGATCTGTTGGCCGTAGATGTAGTCGTTCACCCGCGTGTAATAAGGCGTCAGACTCACGTTCCAGATCTGCTGCTGTTCGTCGTGCCAGTTGGCGGTGAAAGTCGCCGTGTAGGCCGCCTCGGGATTGAGGTTCAGATTCCCCAAGTAGCCGTTGCCGTCGCCGAACCAGGTGATCATCGAGTTGGTGCCCCACCAGGCGTAGCGCTCGTACAGGTTTGGGGAGCGCTGCTTGCGCGATAGGCCCAGTTCGTAGCGGCTGTTGGCATCCGGCGTGAAGGCGGTCGTGGCGGTGGCGTCGAAGTTGTGGTCCACCCGCGAGCGGTTGGCGGCGTTGAAGGGCGTAGCCCAGATAGTGTAAGTGGGGTCGTCGCTGTAGCCCTGGACACGGCCTGTGTTCATCCACACCATGTCGTTGCGCACGCCGAGCTGGGTCAGCCATTCCTTGTTCCAGTTCGCCTCCCACTCGGCGAAAGTGCCGAGGCGGTCGCGCTGCCCGTTGTTGATGCTCAGGAAATCCTGCGGCTGAAAGACCGGCTTGCCGGGCCACCAGTCCTGCAGTCCCTGCTGGAAGTATTCGCTGCCGACCCGCACGGTATGGACGTCGTCCACCGGCAGATGCGCCCGCACCCGGTAGCCCAGGTCGGACCCGTCGGCCTTCATTGGCATGAAACCGCCGCGTTCCGGCAGCATGTCCATCAGATGCCAGGTGGAATGGTAGTAGACCCGCGCATCCAGCTTGCCCCAGTCAAACCCGTTCTCGTAGCTGAATCCGCCGAGCAGCCCGGTGTTTTCGGCCACGTCCATGCGCTGGTTCGGGAAACCCTGGTAGGGGATGTACTGACCGGTCACGTCCGCCGAGAAGAAGCCATTGTCGAGCTTGGTCGAGGCCCGCAGGTTCATGTTGGTGCTCAGGTACCGGGTCGGCAGCACCGTCGGACCGCCGTTGCCCGCCATGTAGTTGTTGCCCTTCGCCCAGGACCCGCCGTAGTCGAAAGCGAAGTCATCGCTGGAAATGGAGCCGCTGAAGTTGTTGCCGAAGGTGTCGCTGTTGCTGCGGAACATGCCGCCCAGTTTGCCGGTGTAGGCCATCTGCCCGGCCTTGGCGAAACCCGGCGCCGCCGGATCGACCGAGATGGTCCCGCCGATGGAGTCGCCGCCCTGGCTGACCGGCGTGACGCCGGCCATGATCGAGGCCTTGCCCACCGAAGCCGGCGACACATAAGACAGCGCCGGGTTCATGTGGTTGCTGCAGGCGGAGGTGATGTTCATGCCGTTGACCAGGATCTTGACCCGGTCGTCCGCCATGCCGTGGATCGCCGGCAGGCTGGAGACGCCGCCGCCGGTGTACAGGCTCACCCCCGGCACGTCCTTGAACATGCTGGCGGTGTCCATGGTCTGCGCCTTCTTTTCCTCCAGCTCTTCCTCGGGAAGATCCGTCGTTTCCGGAGAAATCTCGTCCTCTTCGCCGTAGACGGTGATCTTGTCGAGCTCCACGACGTCCTCCGCCGCCTCGACCAAACCGACCCGAAGAGCAGCGGAGCCGAACGCGAGCAGGAGCGGCGCCAGCACCCACGCATCGCGACGATGCCGGGAACGGCGAACGCCGGCTGCCGGCAAACCTGAACCTGAATGCGTATTCATGTATTTCCTGGACCTGATGACGAATCGGCTCCAATGCTTTACAAGTTCTGCGCCACCCATCCCCCAAGGCTCCCCGCGTCACCAGCGCTCGCCCGCGTACCGTCACCGATCCGCCGAGCACCCCGGTCTTCGGGACGACGAGGACGAAAGCAAATCAGCGGCTTGCGTTCCCGCCAGCCGTCGCCCCACCCTGCCGCTTGGCCTGGGCAAAACGGCGGGCGACGGCTTGCCTCGCCGCGGGCCCCGCGAAAGTGCGTGAAATAACACACGACACTGAGCCATCTCACACACTCCGCTTTCGAAAAACAGCACACCCTGACCCTAAGGGCAGCGAAGCTGAATTCGCTACGGTTTCGCCGGGGAGGGAGAGGCGGGGCGCGGGCTGGCCGACGGCACGGCCGGCATGTCGATCTTCGCCGCTGCCTTCAACGTATCGACGTGCTGCTGGAACTTTTTCACCTGCAAGCCCCGAACGATCTGGTCCTTCACCTGCTCGAACGCGGGAGGCTGTTTCTCCCGGAAATCCTCGCGCTCGACGACCTCCCAGCCGGCCGCGGTCTGCACCGGGACGGACGCCAATTCGCCGTTCTTCAGCCCGGCGAGCGCGGCGGAAACCGGAGCGGCGAGCCTGTCCTGCGTCTGCCAGCCCAGTTCCCCACCCTGCGCCTTGCTGGCGGTGTCGGTGGAAAGCTTCTTCGCCAGGTCCTCGAACTTCTCGCCTTTCTGCAGTCTGGCGATGGCATCCCTGGCCGCCGCCTCGCTGGCGAGAACGATGTGGCGTAGCCGGAACTCGGTTTTTCTCAACGGCGCCGATTTTTCCTCGTACGCCAGCCGGATCTCCTCGTCGGTCGGCGCCTGATGCTCGATGAAATACTCCGCGGCGGCCTGGGAAACCGCCATCCGCAGCGCATTGTCGACCTTCTCGGCGACGGCCGGATCGGCCAGCAGAGCCTGTTTCTCCGCCTCCTGCCGCAGCAACTCGCGCTGCACCAGCTCGTCCCGCATCTTGTCCGAGGCTCCCGGCGGCCCCGGCCGGTGCTGCTGGGGAATCGCACTGCGGGGAATCGGCCGGCCGTTCACCGTCGCCAGCGGATCGGCCGGTTTCACATCGAGCCGCGCGGAGGCTTGGGTTGTTCCCGGCGAGGTGCCGGAACCGCTGTTCGAGGCGTTATCCGCAGGGTTGCAACCCTGGAGAAAAACGGCACCGGCGCAGATCGCCGCGGTCAAAGTCGCTGTGTGTCGCATCATTCCTGATTCCTGAAAATACACCCGTTGAAAGGTAAGAATTATGAGCCGGCCAGGAAGCCAACCTGCCTCAGCCTTGTGGCGCCCCAGACCACTTCGGAATTTTGATCCTGGCCACCGCCGACGCCAGGTCCGCCGCCAGCGCCGAAATCAGGGCAAACAGCAAACCACCGAGAAACGTCCGCCAAAACGGATGCATCTCCTGGACTGGGTAAAGAAAATTCATGGCTCCTCCGGATTCTTGTTATATGCGGCCGCCGCCGCGGGTAAAAAACACGAGCGAAACGAGGCGCGGCAACATTCGCGCCAAGAAGAAAACCAACATAAAACCAGAGACATATTTGAAGACAAACTTTCAGATGCGTCGTGATTTCACGCATCCCGTGCGTGTCTTCACTCACCACCCCATTCCGGACGGGAGGTGCGGGTGGGCAGCTTGCCTTTGCGAAGCGCAATGGTGCATTGCAGACTCGGCAGGCGGATAAGTGCAATCACAGTGTACCCCGCATCATTGCTGCTCCCCTGCTCACTTCAGGCTGCTGTCCAAACCCGCTGGCCGTGGAAACTTGCAGGTTAGGGTGTCCGAGAAGGACGTTGGACGTTGGACGCCGAAACACAACCATACCCTGTAAAAAAAGGGCGCCGAAGCGCCCCATGAGAGGGTCTCCTGTCTCCGTTTACATGCACATGCCGTGGTCGCTGTGCCAGGTCTGCGGCGCCACGCACACATTGACCGTCACGCTCTGGCCGGCATGGCCGCCCTGGCCGTCGGTCACCAGCACCTGGAAAGTCACGCCGCCGGATGCCGCGGCGGTGGCCTGCCAGGTGATGAGGCCCTTGGCGTCGATGCTCATCCCGGCCGGCTGCCCTTCCAGGGCATAGCTCAGCGGCAGGCCTTTGTCGCTGGTAGCGGTGACTTGGTAGCTGAATGTCTCGCCGCTATTAAGCCCCTTAATCCCCGGTTGGGATGTGATGGCGATACCAACCGAATCCGGCACGCATTTACCATCCCAACCCGGATTTACCCACGATTGCCCCTGGGGACACCGGAAGACCAAACCGACGGTTTGTGTGGCGTAGCCACCCTTGCCATCGGTTACCCTGACGGCGTACGAAAAGAATGGCTGGCCGAAGTTCTGGGACGCGAAGTTGCTCATAGGCCAGTCGTAGCTCAACACTCCGTTCTGATCAATGGTCATCGTATCCGGCCCCCATGGGCGGGTGGCCAAGCTAAAGGTCAAAGGATCACCATCCGGATCAGTTGCCGTTACCTGGTAGCTGTATGCCTCGCCCATGACCGCCTCCGTCACGCCCGGCGTCGAGGTAATGACCGGGTCGTGGTTGACCGTGACCGGCACGTAGCTGGACGCCACGCCGCACTGACTGCCGGCGGGCGAGCCGATGCAGGAAGTCTCGATGCTGTGGCAGGTATCGCAGCCGATCTCAGTGCCGGCGGGCACTTTGATGACCTTGGACTTGAAGCCCGCTTTCTTCAGCTTCTTGGCGTTGAATCCGCGGAAGTCGAACACCCGATCCACCGGCGTCTTCGACAGCCGGGCGCCCTTGTGGTCATTGCCGTGGCAGGCCGCACACTGGTCTTCGCCGTTCGCACCGGGCTGCTTGGCGTAGTTGTTGTGCCAGCCGCCGTAGGTGGTGCCGTCGGCGTTGGCGCTGTCGCCTTCGGTCGACTTCCACCAGTAGGGATCGCTGATCGGGTGCAGGTTGTGCGGGCCGCCCAGGATGCCGGGTTTGGCGTCGCCGCTGTACTGGCCGCCGTCGAGGTCGGCCTCGAGCCTGAACGAATCCGCGGTATGGCAGACGTTGCATTCCAGGATATTGCCAGTGTGGCCCTGCAACTGCATCGCCGTGACGTTGTCGTTGGCCTTGGGGTCGCGGTTGGGCCAGTTTTCGTGGGCGCCGCCGTGGCAGGCCGCGCAAGGCACGTTGCCGTGGGTGTCCTTGCTGTTGCGGTATAGGGGTAGCGAAATGTTTAGCCAGTAGTCGGTGGCGGCAAACTGATGCTCAGGCGATATCTCGTAATCCACAACTTCCGCATCAAAGGGGTTACCGGGATGTACGGCAAAACGCGGGGTTTTCGGCGTACGGGAGGTCGCCGAACGATCCGCTCCACTTCCGCCGTCGTCGAATGCCCTTCTCATCACACCAGCGCTGAAGAAACCATTTTTGCCATCTGCACCCTGATTGGCATTGCCGGTATGACAGGAACCGCAATCCGGCTGCTCATACCAACCCAGACGTTTGATGTTCCCGTCGTAGCCCGGCTTAGGCTTGTCGTGGACTGCACCGACCGCCGACATGTCGCCATGGCAGTCGTAGCAGGTCACGCCCGCCGTGTACATGCGATCACGGTAAAGCTGATCCCGATGACCCGCGTGGCAACGCAGGCAGTTCTGCTCCATGGGCAGTGCATTGCCGTTGGCATCTACCGTGGGGAACAGCGTATTCGGATTGGGGCCGTCGGCCGGATTCCAGAGTTTGGGCCGCCCGGAGGGATTTCGCAGGACCTTCGTCGCGTCGGCAGGATCAAGTTGCAATTGGGCATGCCAGTTATGCATAACTTCAGACAAGTTGGAGTTGCTGGGCGTGGGTGCCTCCCTCCCCTGGTAGTGGGGGAAGTTGACGAATGTCTGCCCCATTTGCGCCCCGATGCGGCTCCGGTGGCACCAGTTACAGGAATTCGGATGGTCCTCCGTGAAACCCTCCTCACCCGACCAGACCACGCCGAACCAGCCGTTTGCCATCCCAACTTCCCCAGTGTTGTCATAAAAGCTGTGGAGGCTGGCGATGTTGCGGTTGGCGGCGTGTTCCTGGTCGAAGAGGCTGTCGCTCGCTGCGTCGGCGAAGACAGGGGGAGCGAAAGACAAGGAACAATAGGGTTCTGGGAACCAGCAATTTCTGTTTCCGTAATTGTCGCCGGAATGAAAGGCCGATTGCAGGGCGGACCAATCGATCTGATCATTGGCGCCGATCTTGCCTTTGGCGTGGCATTCCCGGCAGTGGACATCCCGCCCGGCCGCGAGCACCGCATCGGCAGCAGCCAGCGGCGCTCCGCTGGTTTTATCGACGGCTTCGATGCGAAGCAGCGGAACCGGATTGACCCGACCGGCGTCGTCGACATCGGTCAAGGGAATCGCGCGAGCCAAGTGTTTCCGCTCGCTGGGGTCATAGGAGGTGAACTCCTGGAACGCGTTGTCCGTATATGGATTGGCCCGCCCCGGCATATACCTTCCTTTGGTCTCTGGCGTAACGCTCCCATCGGCGGGGACAGGACCGAGCACCAAACCCTCGTCCGGGCCGACGATACGGTCGTTGTACTGCGGATTGATCGAAACCCAGTTACGGCTCTTATAACTAGGCGCCAGGACATCCGTATCCGGCCGCACGAAAACCTCCCACAGGTCGGTCTTCTGAATGGCCGCGCTCAATAGCGCTGCCGCTTGGCCGGACCCGGCGGGATTGAGCGGCCAGTTCTGGCTGGTGGAGTTGATCGAGTCAGGACCGACCGGGTCGGACGGATTCGAGGCGGCGGCAAATTTCATGACCACCTGAGTTGCATCGAGTACGACCGGCAAGCGGTCTTTGCGGTAAACCACAGCATTTAGGTTACTGAAAGCGCCATCGGCTAGAAACTGCTCGATGTTGGGGGTATAGCGGTAATCGCCAGTTCCCGGCATGGTCAGATCGGCAAATGGCAAAACCACTACATCGCCCTTGTTCCCCGCCAACTGGCTGCCGGGCCTGGGCGCGCTGTCCTGGGCCTGCTTCACCATCGCCGAGACGTCGGGCAGGTTGGTCGGCGGGTTGCCGACGTGCACCATCACGCTGTCTTCGCAGTAGCGGTTCTTTTTGTCCCAGGCGGTGAAGCGCACTTTGTAGCTGGCGTTGTCGCGCACGAACTGGACGGTCGTATTTTGGCCGTCGGGGCGCTTGTAGGCGGTGGGATGAGTGTTGGGCATGGCTTCGCCCATGCTGCCGCCGGCGAAGTCCCATTCGAGCTTGAGGGGTTGGGCTTCGGGGTCGTTGAGGCTGGCGCTGCCGGCGAAGCTGACGTCGGTGTTGGCGCTGACGTGGATTTCCTGGGTCGGGGTGAGGATCTGGCAGGCCGGGGCTTTCTTGCAGTCGGCGGGGCTGCCTTTGACGGCCTTGACGGCTTCGCTGTCGCCGGCCTGGACCCGGATGCCGCAGGGCACGGCGGCGAGGCTGCCGCGATCGAGCTTCAGCACGAAGGCGGGACCTTGGCTCGAGCCCAGTAGGCGGCCTGAGAGGTCGTAGATTTCGATGGAACCGCTAGCGTTCTTGGCGCTGCCTTTCACTACCAGCATCCCGGTGGTCTCCGACCAGGTCGCCTTGGCGATCTTGAGCTTGGCGGCGGCGAGGACCGTCGCGGGGGCGAGAGCCGCGACGAGTATGAACAGCAGACTGAGATGCAGACGACGCGCCGCTGCGGCACGGATGGTGGCCATGGTTCCTCCGGTTCTTATTGTTGTCGCGCACCGCCGGGATGGCGGACGGTCCAACGCATCGAAGCGCAGCAATCATGCCAATAAACACGCGCACATAATTCCGCCGATATTACAGTTCTTAATAAAAGGAGATCGTGTGATATCACAAGAGACCCCGGTGATATAACGCAAAATCCCACCGAGCGGCCGCGCCAAACGCACGGTGCAAAACCCAATAAAAAAGGGGCGCCGAAGCGCCCCATGAGAGGGTCTCCTGTCTCCGTTTACATGCACATGCCGTGGTCGCTGTGCCAGGTCTGCGGCGCCACGCACACATTGACCGTCACGCTCTGGCTGGCATGGCCGCCCTGGCCGTCGGTCACCAGTACCTGGAACGTCACGCCGCCGGATGCCTCCGCGGCGGCCTGCCAGGTGATGAGCCCATTGGCGTCGACGCTCATGCCGGCCGGCTGCCCTTCCAGGGCATAGCTCAGCGGCAGGCCTTTGTCGCTGGTGGCGGTCACCTGGTAGCCGTAGCTTTCACCGGCATTGAGCCCGCCGATGCCGGGCTTGGAGGTAATGGTGATACCCACGCCTTGAACCACGCATGACCCGCTCCAGGCATTTTCATCAAATACCCAGGCCTGGCCGTCGGGGCAACGCAGGGTCATGTTGATGGTCTGCGTCGCATAGCCTCCCTTGCCGTCCTTGACCGTGACGGTGTAGGGGAAGGTGAACGGACCGCTCTGGTACTTGGAAAAAGTCTCCATGAGCCAAGTGGTGGTCACGAGCCCTTGCTCGCTGATGCTCATGGAACCGGCTTTAAGACCCAGGCTGTAAGTCAACGAGTCGCCATCCGGATCGGTCGCCGTAACCTGGTAGTTGTACGCCTCGCCCATGACGGCCTCGGTCACGCCCGGCGTCGAAGTGATGACCGGATCGTGGTTGACCGTGACCGGCACGTAGCCGGACGCCACGCCGCACTGACTGCCAGCGGGCGAGCCGATGCAGGAGGTCTCGATGCTGTGGCAGGTGTCGCAGCCGATCTCGGTGCCGGCGGGCACTTTGACGACCTTGGACTTGAACCCGGCCTTCTTCAGCTTCTTGGCGTCGAAGCCGCGGAAGTCGAATACCCGATCCACCGGCGTCTTCGACAACCGGGTTCCCTTATGGTCGTTGCCGTGGCAGGCCGCGCACTGGTCTTCGCCCTCCTTGCCGGGCTTCTTAGCGTAGTTGTTGTGCCAGCCGCCGTAGTTGCTGCCGTCGCGGTTGGCGACGTCGCCATCGGCCTGTTTCCACCAGTACGGGTCGTCAATCGGGTGGGTGTTGTGCGGACCGCCCAGGATGCCCGGCTTGGCGTCGCCGCTGTACTGGCCACCGTCGAGGTCGGCCTCGAGCTTGAACGAATCCGCCGTATGGCAGACGTTGCATTCCAGGATGGTGCCGGTATGCCCCTGCAACTGCATCGCCGTGACGTTGTCGTTGGCCTTGGGATCGCGGTTGGGCCAGACTTCGTGGGCACCGCCGTGGCAGGCGCCGCAGGCCACGTCGCCGTGAGTGTCGCGGCTCCAGCGGTAGAGGGGATTGGTCACTGCCAGGATGCTGTCGCGCGTGCTCCAGTTCTCGTCGACCGGCTTGGAGTAGAAAATCTCCGCCGGCTTTCCGGGCTGCACGGCGAAACGTTGCGACTTGGGGGTACGTGACGTTGCCGAGCGGTCCGTGCTGTCGAAGGCCCGCTTCATCACGCCGGCGCGGAAGAACCCATTCTGGCCATCCGTGCCTTCATTGGCATTGCCGGTGTGGCAGGAGCCGCAATCGGGTTCTTCGTAATACTCCAGGCGGGCGGCGAAGCCTTCCGCTCCCGGTCTCGGCTTGCTGTAGGCTTGGCCGACCGCGAACATGTCGCCGTGGCAGTCGTAGCAGGTGACGCCCGCCGTGTACATGCGGTCGCGATAGAGCTGGTCGCGATGGCCGGCATGGCAGCGCAAGCAGCTCTGCTCTTGCGGAAGGGAATTGCCCTGAGAGTCGACTGCTGGGAACAGGCTGTTGGGATTGGCGCCCTGGGCAGGATCCCAGCGCTGGGGCCGGCCATCACTCCCACGGAGTAATTTGTCCGGATCGTTGGGATCGCGCTGCATCTGGGCGTGATATCTGTGCATGGTGAGGGAGTAGCGGGGGAAGTACCCGTCGTCCCCATGCTTCTCACCCCTCGAACCATTGGTATTGAAGCCCATCTCGTACTGCATCATCGTCTGATGGCAGGAAGTGCAGGTGCCGGGCCAGTCGTAATGGAAGCCGGCGTCATCCTTCCAGCCCAGACCCATGCTGCCGATGATGCCAACGTTGTCGTAGAAATCATGCAGGGCGGAGGCGTTTTTCACCGCCGCGTATTCCTGATCGAACGGGTTTTCGCTGGGCTGCCCATTCCTGTCGATGGCGTCAAAAAAGGCCGGAGGTGCGAAGGTGTCCGAGCAGGGATTCTGCCAGCTGCATGCCTTGTATTCCGAACTCGAATGGAAAGCCTGCTGGTACTGCGACCAGTCCAGCTGGTCGTTGGCTGCGATTTTGCCCTTGGCGTGGCATTCGCGGCAGTGGAAGTCCTTACCGGCGCTGACCACTGCATCGGCCTTGGCCAGTGTCTGCTGGCTCTGCTTATCGACCGCCTGCACCCGCATCAGGGGAAACGGATTCACCCGCCCGCTGTCGTCGACGTCGGTAACCGGTACATTGCGTGCGGTGTGCTGGCGTTGCTCCTCGAAGTAGGTGGTGAAATCCTGCGGAGAGTTGGCCGCATAAGGCTGGTCGCGTCCCGGCATGTAGCGTCCGTGGTCGTCGGAGTAAGGCCCAGGCGGAGGGTCCCCGCCGGCAAGCTTCCAATACGGGTTGGGCGGCGTCCATATCCGGAAACCTTCGTCCGGGCTGATGAAATTGTCCGGGTTGATGGGCCCTGAATAGCCGGTCCACCAGATGACCTGGGCGAGCCAGTTGTTGCTGCCGTAATCGGGTACAAGCGGGTCGGACGCGGGCCGGACCAGGGTATCCCAAACGTCGGTTTTTTGAATCGATGCTCCTTCCAGGGGCGCCGCTTTCCGGATGTCGGAATTGAGCGGCCAGTTCTGGCTGGTGGTATTGATCGAGTCCGCGCCCGCCGGGTCCGCCGGATTGCTGGCCGACGAATATTTCATCTGCACGTCCTGCCCGGTCAATTGCACCGGCAGGCGGTCCTTCCGATAGACCTGGGCGTTGATCGCATTGAACGGCCCCCAAGCCGATGCGACTTCCAGGTTGGGCGTGTACCTGGCATCGACGGCGGTCTGTAGGGTCCAGTCAGGAAACGGCAACACCACCACCTCGCCCTTGTTCCCCGCCAACTGGCTGCCGGGCCTGGGCGCGCTGTCCTGGGCCTGCTTCACCATCGCCGAGACGTCGGGCAGGTTGGTCGGCGGGTTGCCGACGTGCACCATCACGCTGTCTTCGCAGTAGCGGTTCTTTTTGTCCCAGGCGGTGAAGCGCACTTTGTAGCTGGCGTTGTCGCGCACGAACTGGACGGTCGTATTTTGGCCGTCGGGGCGCTTGTAGGCGGTGGGATGAGTGTTGGGCATGGCTTCGCCCATGCTGCCGCCGGCGAAGTCCCATTCGAGCTTGAGGGGTTGGGCTTCGGGGTCGTTGAGGCTGGCGCTGCCGGCGAAGCTGACGTCGGTGTTGGCGCTGACGTGGATTTCCTGGGTCGGGGTGAGGATCTGGCAGGCCGGGGCTTTCTTGCAGTCGGCGGGGCTGCCTTTGACGGCCTTGACGGCTTCGCTGTCGCCGGCCTGGACCCGGATGCCGCAGGGCACGGCGGCGAGGCTGCCGCGATCGAGCTTCAGCACGAAGGCGGGACCTTGGCTCGAGCCCAGTAGGCGGCCTGAGAGGTCGTAGATTTCGATGGAACCGCTAGCGTTCTTGGCGCTGCCTTTCACTACCAGCATCCCGGTGGTCTCCGACCAGGTCGCCTTGGCGATCTTGAGCTTGGCGGCGGCGAGGACCGTCGCGGGGGCGAGAGCCGCGACGAGTATGAACAGCAGACTGAGATGCAGACGACGCGCCGCTGCGGCACGGATGGTGGCCATGGTTCCTCCGGTTCTTATTGTTGTCGCGCACCGCCGGGATGGCGGACGGTCCAACACACCGAAGGGCAGCAAACATGCCAAGAAGAAGACCCTTATAAAACAAGGACATTACAATTCGAAAAGCAGGCTCAATGCGTGGTTTGACTACATGTCGCGTGCTATCACGCAGAGAAACGAGCAAGGAAGGGACGGACTAACCCGCAGAGCGGAACCGGTGGAAGTGGTGAGACCTCGGCTAAGCCTCATCCTCGACGCCCATACCGTGATTCGAAGCCCTATCGTGGGGTGGGCTTCGGCCAAGGATTCGCAGAAGCCGGCGCCTGATCGTCATCCCACCGCCTCGTGACCATTCGGCATCCCGGCGCTAACGGCTACTGGACCTCGTGCGGCGCCCCCGGACCGGCAAGAGCAGCACGCATCGCGGTCCAGACCTCCCAGGTCAGCGCGCCGACGTGGCGGTACCTGACGATGTTGTCGCCGTCCACCGCATAGGTCTCGGGCGCACCTATGACCCGGAATTCCGAACCGAGACTGCCGCGCTCGTCGAACAGAACCGCGGCATAGGGGTCGCCGAGACGATCCAACCAGCCCAGCGCCGTTTCCCGCTGGTCCAAATAGTCGACGCCGTAGATCGTGATGCCGGCATTGCGGGCGAGGTCCAGCAGCAGCGCATGTTCTTCGCGGCATGCGGCGCACCAGCTCGCCCAGAAGTTGACCAGCGCGGGCCCCTTGATGTCCTTGTCCCGGATCATCCCAAACGGTTCGCGCAGAGCAGGCAGTTCGAACGCCGGCAAAGGCTTGCCCAGCAGCGGCGAGGGGAGCGTATTGGGATCGAGCTTCATGCCCTGGAAAAACAGGAACCCCAGGATGGAAAAGATCAGCAGCGGAAGAAGGAGAAAGAGGCGGGGCATGTCCGGGTTCCCGGGCGACTACGAGGAAATTTGGAATCGGAACAGTTGCAAACCGCAGGCGAAAGCCGGGTCCCACAGGCTCGGAGGTCCGTTCATTCCAGGTAGTCAACTCCCCCGTTACGGGCCCGCTTGGCATCGTGGTAGTACTTGTACTTCACCAGGGTTCCGAGCCCGTGGCAGTCGACGCAGAACACCTTGTCGGCATCCTTCGCCCGGAGGAACGCGTCGCGGTTGCTGCCTTCCAGGTTTTCCCGGTTGGCGGACAGTGCGATCGTCCCGTCCTTGCCCGGCGGCGGGATCTTGTCGGCATCCCAGACGTGCGGTTCATGGCAGGTGATGCAGGCGATGCCGCCGAAGTCCTCCGGCTCTTCCTTGGCACCCAGCAGCGGCAGGATCTTCTGGTCGGAGCGCAGCACCAGATCCTTTTGCGGGTGGCTGAAATGGTGGACCACCTTCTTCTCGCCGATCCCGCCCTTCTGGTGGCAGTTCAGGCACAGTCCATCCCGCTTGAAAGGCGTCTCGTCCATCACCGGGCCGGGCTGCGGCTCCACCTTCCTCGCCGCGAACAGGAAGCGGCGGTCGCCCTTGCCGCGGTGCAGGGTATGGCAGCTTCCGCAGACGCCGGTTTCGGACGGCAGCTTGCCCAGGGCGTTCTTCTTGTCCTTGGCGGTGAGGCGCAGATCGTGGTCGGTACCCACGACGGTCTGCTTCTGTTTGTGGCAATGACTGCACAGCTCGCCGTCGCGGTCCGTCTCCACCAGGGCGGCGGTATGGGGTTTTCCGCCGTGCACGGAGTGGCAGGTGAGGCAGCCCACCGTCTTGATTTCCCTGCCGCCGATCCGCACCGGCTCGTCCAACTCGGCGTTGACGGGATGCACGCCCTTCTTCCTGGCGTCCTTCTCGTCTTCGGCGTGCTGACGTTCGTGGCAGTTCTTGCACAAACTTTCCGCGTTCGCCACGCCTTCCGGCAGCAGCGAGGTCTCCGCGCTGCCGTCGTGGACGCGGTGGCAGGTCTGGCAGCCGACTTCGGTGATTTCCGGCTTGCCTTTCCACAACACGGGCCTCGCGCCGGACTCGTCCGGTTCGCGCTTGACGTTGACGGGGTGTACGCCCTTTTCGTGGGCTTCCTCCTTGCTCTTGGTGAACTGCCGCAGGTGGCAGGCGGCGCACAGTTCGCCCTCGGCGGTTTCCAGCACCGTGGTCTTGCCGTCGCCGTGGCCGCCGTGGACCTGATGGCAGGTCTGGCAGATCAGCTCCTTGTGATCACCGAACGCCGCGCCGCCGGCAGTCAGGCGCTCCGGCAGTCCTTTGCGCAATTCGTTCTCTGTGGGATAGCCCTTGGCCTCCGGATGCGGCGGCGGCATGAAGCGTATCCCTAAGGGATGGTTGACGCCCTTACGGCCCTTGGTCCCTTCGGCGGACCCGGTAGGCACTGGCGCGTCGAGGCGAGCGCCCTTGACCTTGGATTCGTGGCAACGCTCGCACAGGTCCCCGCCACGGTTCGGCACGCGCAGCCAGGCATTGCCGTGGGCGGGATACAGGGTCTGCGCCTTGTCCGCGTCGGTATGCGGGGTGTGACAGGAAGTGCAGAGCAGCTGTTTGTTCTTGGTGACCGGGAACTTGTCGGGCAGCTTGTCCTTGCGCGGCTTGAGCCCCGCATGGCGCTTCTTCTCCTTGGGGCTTTCGTAGACGGTGGGATGCTGTGCACCCCGGTGGATGGTCAGGCGCGAGTCCATGACCGCGCCATTGTGGCAGCTGTAGCACATGCGGTAGGAAGCTTCCGGCAATGCGCCCTCGGCGTCGGCGGCGCGGACCTCGGGCGGCGCATCGCCGGCCCAGGACAGATGGCAGAGCAGGCAATCCTTCTGCGACAGCTCGGTGCGCACGCCGCTTTCCTTGCCGGCGGCGGCGTGGTCAGGATAGCTCACCCGGTAGCGCCACACCCGGCTGGCGCCGGTTTCGGCGACGTAAAGCCGGCCGTCGCGGAAATGCAGACCGGTGGGCGAATCCAGCTTCACCGGCTGGCCGTCCGCCTGCCGCAGCAGCCCCAGGAATTCGCCCTTGCGGAACACCGAGATGGTGCCGAAATAGCTGTCGCTGACGAAAAACGCGTCCTGCTCCCGGTCGACGGCGAGGCCGTTGGGCCGGAACAACTCGCCCTCGTCGATGCCGAACCGGCCGATCTGGGAAAACGCGCGTCCGCTCTTGTCGAACACCTGAACGCGGGCGTTGACGATGTCCACGACGTTGAAATAACCGTCGCGGTCCTGCGCGATCTGAAACGGGTACTGGAACTGCCCCGCCTCCCCGCCGCGCCCGCCGAAGCAGCCGAGCCCCCGGCCGTCGGCCAGCCGGGTCCGGCACACGCGGTGGCTGCGCCGGTCGGCCCAGAAGGCGATGCCATCCTGCACGCTGACGGCCACCGGCTCCGGCGGCAGGCTCGGCGGGGGGCTGGCTGATGGTGATCCGTCCGGCTTCGGGGACGGCTCCGGCATGGGTTCGATGGGCAGGTCCAGCGCCTTCAGCAGCCCGCCGCCGGGACGCAGCAATACCAGCCGGTGATGGCCGGTGTCGGCGACCACCAGCCCTTCCTCGGACAGGGCGAAGTCCATCGGCAGCTTCAGCAGGTCGGCGCCGCCCAGGATTCGAAGGATTTCACCGTCCGGCGACAGCGCCACGATCCGGTGATGGGCGCCATCGAGCACGTAGACCCGGCCCGCGCCATCCGCGGCCACGGCCGAAGGCTGCTCGAAGCCGGCTTCGTACCTGACCGGATCGGACGCCACCACCGCCTGGAGCGCGCCGGCCGCCACCGGCCACAGCCCGATCAGGCCGGCAGCGATCGCGGCAAAGCGCAGCACGAGTGCTCCCGCTGGACTCATCGCCATGATCGCTTCAGCGCAGGATGTCGATGATCTTCAGCCGTTCGTCATCGGACTTGTAACGGTCGAAGAACTGCGGGATGACGTGCTTGCGGACGGCCGCGGCCTGGCGGGAATCCGCGCCGAGGGCCGCGAGATCCAGCATGGGGGCATCTTCGGTATGGCACTTCGCACAGGCGGGCCCTTCCTTGCTCAACGGCGTGTGCAGACGGGCCTTGAGCTGCGCTCTGGCGGATAGATCACCCTCCTTCCACTCGCGGCCGACCCGTTCGGCGAACGCCGTTCCGGGCAAGGCGAACGCCGGCTCGCCTTGGTAAAACGGCGCGATCTTGAATTTACCCTCGATCAGCACCGAATTGTCGAGGTTCCGTCCGGTCCGGAACCGGCTGCCATCGGGAGCGGCCGGCCGGCGGGCGGCATAGTCGAACCAGCGGTAATCCAGCCGCACGTCCTCGGGCCGGAAATGGCAGGTCTCGCAGGCTACGTAACGGCTGTGCATGTTGAGGAAACTGCGGGTACGGAGTTTCTTGCTGTGCGGCTGGGGGCGGTGACAGCCCTGGCAGTAGGTTTCGCCTTCGTGCAGTGGCGGCTCGATCCGTTTGTGGAACGCCGGTACCGCCATCTTTTCCCGGAGCTTAACGTCCTTGTGCTCGCGCACCTGCTCCTCCGCCTTACCGATGGCTTCCTGCGTCGGCACGGCCGACTCGACCCGCTGGACGAACAGCGGCTCGCCGGCGAAGGACGAGCCGCCGTTCGCCCAGCACAAGAGGGACAGCACCAGACCCGCGGGTCCCAACTTCACCTTATCCTTCAACTTCATCTCCAAGCACCGTTCAGCGAAGCCGGCTCAATACACGTCGCGCAGATAGCGCCGGGAGGCGGCCATGGCCTCGAGGTATTCCTCGGCCTGCTCCTGCGTCCTTCCGCCCTCCTGCATCACGATCGTCAGCAGCGCCTGGTGGACGTCCTGGGCCATGCGCGAAGCGTCGCCGCAAACGTAGAAACAGGCGCCCTCCTCGAGCCAGGCGTACATCTCCCCGGCGCTTTCCAGCATCCGGGTCTGGACGTAAACCTTCCGCTCCTGGTCGCGCGAGAAAGCGAGGTCCAGCCGGGTCAGCACGCCGCGCGCAAGCTTATCCTCCCATTCCTCCCGGTAGAGGTAATCGGTGGCGCAGCGCTGGTCGCCGAAGTACAGCCAGTTCCGGCCGCCGGCGCCGGTGGCCTCGCGCTCTTCCACGAAACTACGGAACGGCGCGATGCCGGTACCTGGCCCGACCATGATGAGCGGCGTCGCGGGGTCTTCGGGCAAGCGGAAATGCTTGTTCGGCTGCACGAAGATGGAAAGCCGCTCGTCCGCGCCGACACGGCCGGCAAGGTAGGTGGAGCAGACCCCTTCCCGGTCCCGACCGTGGGCGTGGTAGCGCACCGCGCCGACGGTGAGATGCACCTGGCCGGGATGGGACTTCATGCTCGAGGCGATCGAATACAGCCGTGGCGGCATGCGCCGCAGGACGTTGACGAAAGCCTGGAGCGGAACGTCCTGGAGCGGGAAATCCTCGACCAGGTCGATGATCTGCCGGCCCCACATGTAACCATCGAGAGGTGCAGGGTCGGCATCCGCCAGCAGCCCGGCGAGAACCCGGCTGTCGCTCAGTTCAGCGTATTTCTCGACCAATACCCGGCTCAGGCCGGTGATGTCGAGATGCTTGTAGAACGCCTCCCGCAGCGTGAGGGTCTCCTTGCCCAGGGTGACTTCGGCGTAGCCGTCGGCCTGCAAGGCTACCAGCAGGGCTTCGACGTAAACGGGGTTGTTCTTCGGATAGACTCCCAGGGCATCTCCCGGCTCGTAGCTCAGGCTGGAATCGCCGAGATCGATCTCGATATGGCGGGTTTCCTTGGCCGAGCCCTCCCCGTTGAGATTGACATTGCGCCGGACCTCCGCCGGATAGGGATTGGTCTTCCCATAGCCGGCCTTGGCCGCGGCCTGATCCGCCGGTTCGGCCTCAAGCGGCTGCTCGATGCCGGTATCGCCAATGATGGCGCGGCAGCAGCCGAGCACCGCCTCGATCCAGGCGGCCGCCGGTTCCTCGAAATCGGCATCGGCATCGACGCGATCGAGCACCCGGTTCGCCCCCAGGCGCTGCAGGAAGGCGTCGAAGTCCTTGCCGGCCTTGCAGAAATGCTTGTAGCTGCTGTCGCCGAGGGCGAATACGGCGAACTTGAGATGCTCCAGCCTCGGGGCGGTTTCGGCATAGAGATAGCCGTGCAGCTTCTCCGCCGGGATCGGCGGCTGACCCTCGCCGTGGGTGCTGACGATGACGAACAGCAGCCTTTCGTTGACGATTTCGCGCGGATCGTAATCGGCCATGTCGGCCAGCTTGACGCTGTAGCCCCAGGCCCTTAGCCGGGCTTCGAGATCGGCGGCGACGCCCTCGCCGTTGCCGGTCTGTGAGCCGAACAGGATGGTCAGCGAAGTGATGGGTGCGTCGGGTTCGACCACCGGGGCCGCGACGGCCGGAGCGGCGGCGGGCGCCCGTCCGGCCAGCCGCAGCAGGATGCGCTGCCACAGACCGGCCTTGGCGGAGGTGCTGCCGATCATCACGCGCTGGAAGTGTTCGTACCCCACGATCTCGGTTATCGGCAATTTCCGGGAACGGGACAGCGGCGAGAGGAAACTGGATACCAGGAAGATCAGTCCCAGCGGCCCCAGCACCCAACCCGCCGCGTACCAGGCGGAATCCAGGCGGGAGAAATCCATGGCGAAAGATGAGCCTTCCATGCGCAGGAAGTCCAGGTCGTGCAGATCGGTGTTGAGGAATCCGAGATTGAGCGGGCTCTTCGCGTAGCCGTGGCATCCCGCCTGGGAACAGGTCTCGCCCAGCCGGTCCGGGTGGGTCGAAGCCGCCTTCGATTCGTCCCGCAGGACGCCGTGGCGGAAACCTTCGGGCGCATGGCAGTCGATGCAGCTCGCGCCGGATTCGTCGTTGACCGCGAGGAATCTGCCATGCAGCGTCTTCGCGTAGCTGTCGGTCGCGTGGGCGAAGCGGAAACTGGCCTTTTTCCTTTCCTTGGTTTCCGGGTCCTGTATTTCCACTTTCGCCATGGCTTCATGATCGCCGTGGCAGTCCACGCACAGGGCGTTGGCTTCCATCTTGTTGTAGTTCCTGCCGACCAAGCGGCGCAGGATGTGGCCGCTGAACTGGTTGCGCCAGGTTTCGCCCTGGTGGCAGGTGCCGCACTCGGTCTCGGTGTGGTGCAGTTCCTGCTTGAACCGCTCCAGATTGGCATCCTTGATGTACGGGGTGTTGGAATGGCAGCGTCGGCAGGAGGGATTCTGCTGGCCGGTCTCCTCCTCGAGGCGGTTGCCGCCGTGGAAATCCTTGGTCGCTCCCGGCGCGTGGCCGGCGCCGTGGACCGATTTCTTGAACTCATCGACCACCGGCTTGTGCGTGAAGGCCTTGTCCTTGGACGGCTCCTTGAGGTGGCAGGATTCGGAGCAGTCCACATAGCCTTCCTCCGGCTTGTGCGGATAGCGCTCGATCTTGCGGTGGCAGTCCTTGCAGGGCACGCTGCCGTGCAGCGAGCCGTAATAATCGCTCTTGAGGACCGTGGCGACCCGCAGCACGCCGTGGTCGTCCAGGTATTCGAGCCCCGGCAGGCCATGGCAGGAAAAGCAGCCGTCGGGATCGCTGTGCCGCTCCGCGGCCAGGACGGAACCGCACGCTACCAGCATCAGCCACAGGGAAAAGGCGTACCGCATCATCGTCGAATTCAAAAATCGCTGCCGCATCGGTGCGGATTCAAGTTCCTTGAGCTCAGTGCAGCCACACCGCGGTCGTGAACAGAAACACGGAAAAACCCGCGACGATCACGCCGTTGACCACCCGTCCCCAGTGGATCTCGCGCGCAGTCGGCGCCGGTTTCGGCTGCATCCTCACCACCGCCTGCCATTGCGGCTCCGGATGGATCTGGATGCCGCGCTTGACCCGCTTGGGCGTCTTGTTCCTGGGCGCCGTGGTCCACTCGATGGCATTCCAGTCGCAGGCGTCGACGCAGTCGTGGCAGGACATGCAGGAGAACTGATCGACTACGGCAACCTTGTCCACCATCTTGATGGCGCCGCACATGCACTTCTTCGCACAATCGGTGCAGCCGGTGCAGCGCTGCTTGTCGACCCGGATGTGGTGGGTGAAACGGAATTTCGCGCCCAGGCGGTTGACCAGTCCGTCGATGGCGCCGATCGGACAGAGGAACTGGCAGTAGGCCCGCCCCTTGCTGGCGAAGAAGCCGAGCAGGAACAGGAGGGACAGGTTGACCAGGCCGACGGTGGAGAAGATGAAGGCCAGGCCGACGAAGCCCCCGCTGAGGGCCTCGACGAAGCGGGGCACGGTGATGAAGTTGCACAGGGTGCAGGCGCTGATGCCGAGCAGCGGAAGCAACCCCATGTAGACCGCGAGGTAACCGTAACGGATCTGGACCTGAGGCAGCCCGCGATACTCGATCTTCCAGCGGTCGTTCAGCATCCGGCTGACCAGCTCCGAGAACCCGCCGACCGGACAGATGAAGGAACACCAGATGCGCCCGAAAAAGAAGGTGAAGGTGATGATGACGAAGAAGGCCACCACGCCGATCAGCGCCACCGAGACGTGCATGAACAGGTCGTCCCAGTTCATGCCGGGAAAATACAAATAGAAGCGACGCATGCACAGCTTTCCGCACAGATCGGTGTTGCCGGCCAAGCCCGGCAGCACCGCCAGCGGCCCCAGGAACATCGCGCAGGATACGGCGATCCAGAAATAGCGGTAGCGCTGGATCTTCGGGACGGATCGGACTTTTTCGGCTAGTGTCGCGGTCAGGGCATTCATGGTCTTGCTCCTCGCGGTTGAGTTGGTGTCATTCGTCGAACTGATGGCAGGCCAAGCACAGCTCTCCATTCTTGGCCGGCAGCCTCAGCAATACTTCCTTGTCGATCCGCCGGTATCCCAGCTCGAATCGTTGTCCGTTTTGTTCGCTCAAGGTTTCCAGTCGCGCCTTCTTATCTTCCCGCACCACCGCATCCCAGGGGTGTTCGCGGTAGCTGACGCCGGTCTCCAGATCGGCGTTGTCCACCTGCCCGACGGCCGGGTTGAGCGCATCGATGACGCCTGGCTGATGCGGGGCGTGGCAGGTCGGGCACATGACCTTGCCCTCCCGGCTCAGGGGCAGGATGATCCCGTAGCGCTCCTTCGAGTCCTTCATGTGGAGCTTCATCTGGGCGTCGGGCTTCGAATCCTGGTGTTCCAGCGCATTGAAATGCGGCGTCTTCAAGTGGCAGCCGTAGCAAAGATTTTCCGGCGGCAGCCGCAGTTTGTAGTCCGGCGCGCGCAGTGGCCGGTCCCGCTCCCGGTGCACCTCCTCGTGGCAGTAGGTGCAGTGCTCCTCCTGGAGCTTGCCGTTCTTGTCCAGCAGGATGTGTATGTTTGGGCGCTTGAACTTGTCTTCCTCGTGGCATTCGTAACAGAAGGTCTCCAACTCGTCGTAAGGCCCGCCCCGCAGGAAATCCGGTAGGCTGCGGTCGATCCGGCGGTACGGCACCTTGTCGATGTCCTCGATGCCATGACAGGTCGGACAACGCAGCTCGCGGTCTTCGCGCAACGGCAGGCGTTTCGGCGTCTTCATCTCCTCGGGCAGCACGACGCCGATTACGTGGTGCAGGGGGGGCAGCTTCTTCGTCGTCGCATAGCTGTCCTCGGCACCCGCAGCCGCGATGCCGGTGCCGAGCAGCCACAGCAGCATTCCCGCCAACCACCTGCCCGGTCCCGGCCACGCGCTCCCCGCTCCCCTCACAATCCCCCCTTCACCGGCTCCCCATGGGTGTGGCACTCGGTACAATCGGAGGTCACGTCGTGCACGCCGGACAGACCGTTGCCCGCGTCGTACGCGCCTTCCTCGACCGAAGGGTCCTCCATCCGGTGGCACAACACGCAGAATTCGGCGTAGTTGCCGTCGTGGACCCGGGCCTTGTAAGGCTTGGGCAGCGTCTTCAGCAGCCGGTTCGAGCCCTTGCGGGTGTCGTCCAGGATGAGCTTGGGGTTGCGGGTTCCATGCATGACGTGGCAGTCGGTGCAGGCGACCTCGTCCGCGTAGTGGAACTTCTTGCCGCGCAATCCGGGGTACGGCCCCGTACCGCCGTTGACCCAGCCGTGGCGGTCGATCTGGGTGTAGTCGTCCTCGATGGCCACCAGCGGATCGTTGAGCCCGTAGCTCGGCCTCGACTTGATGCGGACGCCGGCCGGCTGATGATCGCGGTTGTGACAGCGCAGGCAGAAGTCGGTATTGCTGGTATACGGCGCGAAGCTGCCGGCGGCGTCGCGGATCGCGGTCAGATCCACGTCGCGCTCGAACTGGCCGTCCATGTCCGGCTTGACGTGGCAGGTCAGACAGTCGCCGTCGCCGAGCGGCCGGTCTTTCTTGACCGAAAAATCGTGCTTGTGAGCGCCGCCTTGCCGGGGCGAGGTGGCCAGGTCGGTGGAGTTGTGGCAGATGATGCAGCGCCGTGGCGCGTTGGTCCCATTGGTGCCGTGGCAGCCGGTGCAGGTGGCCGTGCCTTTGTAGAGCACCCAGTTGCGGATGTTGGGGGCCTTCTTGTGGATGTTCTGCAGAAAATGGCAGCTGACGCAGTTGGTCCGGCCCCAGGCGGTGCCGTCGCCGCCGTGTTTCGGCGTCAGCAGCAGGTTGCCGGTCGCCGTCGACACCGTGTAGGCGCCGGCCATCACGGAATAGAACACCGCAAATCCGACCATGCACAGCCATATCGCCAGACGCTTGGTGTTCGTTTTCATTGGTATCGGGTCCTCGCGTGGCAGGTCTCGCAATAGACCTGGTTGTGGCAGCGTCCGCAGTCCAGCGTGTCGACCTTCACCGACAGGCCGTGCAGGGTACGGTAGCCCAGCGGGTGATAGCCGGTGCCCATGGTGTCCCTGCGGAAATGGCAGTTGGTGCAGAAAGCCAGATCGAGGTGGCATTCCTTGCAGGCGGCTTCGTCCCGGCGCGCGGCTTCGCCATGGTGGTCGATATAGCCGAAGCGATGGTCTTCCGGCCAGATCTTGGTCTTATCGTCATGGCACAGGTTGCAGCGCCAGGGGCCGCGCTGCTCGGTCACGTGGCAGTCGTGGCAGACCGCCTTGAGGGGCTCGTTGGAGATCGTGGTGAGCGGCTTGAGCTTGCTCTCGTCGGCCATCGCGTTGGGGGCGAAGGAATGGCACAGCATGCAGCTGTCGCCCTCCTCGTCCATCACCTCCATGTGGGCGTTGTGCGGATAGCGGATGTCCGTGCGTTTCTCCCGCTTCTCCCACCATTTGGGGTCCTTGACCGCGTCGGGCAGATCGCCGGCACCGACGAGGGGGGCGAGGACCACGGCCCAGAGCAGAACCAGTATCAGCCGCGCCATCACATCCCCTTCGGTTTGAAGTTGTCGAAGTAATAGATCACCTGGACCGCCCCCAGGTACTCGTCGAGGATGCGGGTATACCAGACGTAGCTCCCTGCGACGTTGAGCACGAGATTGTTGCGCAGCATGTAGAAAGCCTCGATTTCCGCACCCACCGCCCGGTTGAACCCGTACAGGATCTTGTCCTCGAACCGCAGCGCGGTATTCACCCGCATCTGCAGCCGGGAATTCACGGTGTGCGTGCTGCTGAGGTAGAAACTGCTGGCAGTTTCGGGCCCCAGGGACATGTAGTCGAACTCGCCGATCAGACCGAAGTTGGGATTGAACACGTAGTTCGCCCCGAGCTCGCCGCCGTAGCCGTCGTAACCCTGGCGGCTCGAAGCGAGGCCGCCGACGTAGTAGTTGAAATCCTTCACCGGCTCGTGCTGGATGCGGGTCCGCGCCAGGGTCTGCTCGCCCAGCGCATAGGCGCTGTAGAACTTTTCCCGGAAGGTCAGGATGGGATCGCGCGGCTGGAAGTATTCGTAGGAACTGCGGACGCGCACGTCGTTGGTCAGGTCGAGCTGGCCGTTGAGGCGGATGTTCTCGAACGCCTCCCGGTCGGCCCGGTAGGTTCCCAGCACCCCCAGTTCATAGTCGCTGTTCCGCCAAAGCCCCAGCCTGCCCGCGCCGGTGGTGGCGAAATACAGCCGCTGCAAAGAGCTGCCCCAGGGCTTGGAACCGCCATAGGCCGAATAGCTGCCGGCGCCCGCCCCTAGCAGGCCGGTATCGCCGATCAGCGCCCCGGAATTCACGTTGCCGCTGGCGTATCCCCCAGACCCTGTATATGGCGAATAGTCGAACGCGCTCTGGGACAAGTCGCGCCAGAAATACTGGTAGCCGCCGCGCACGTCGATCCGGCTCAGGGAAGGCCCATCGCTCCCCCAGCCCCAGTCCGGCGTCCATTGCGCGCGCCCCTCCAGCCCGCCGACGAACTTCCCTTCCACGCTGATCACGTGGTCGTATCGGCTGGGATGGCCGGCATAGGCGTCGAAGCCCCATCCGTTGTCGTCGGAGGCATAGGCGACGGCCCCGCCGTCGACCAGATACAGGCCCAGGTTGTCGGTGCGTTGGAAACGCCCCAGTTTGACGCGGGTGTTCAACGAATCGAAACCCTTTTCGACGAAAGCCTGGTACAACCCCGCCACGCCGCCTCCGTCGGGCTGATAACCGGTGCGCGTCACGAACTCCACGGCTCCGTGCAGATCCTCCTGGGTATTGTCATAAAACCCCTGGCCCCACAGCTCGCCGAACACGTGCGCATTCTGCAGGGTATACCGGTTGTCGACCTGGACCTTGCTGCGCACCGAACCGTGCCAGTTGTCGCAGCGGCCGGGGGAGGAACCCAGCCCGCAAAACAGCAGGCAAACCATCGGCAGGACGGCGCTTCCCCGAGGCAAGGCCCAGGCGTACCGCAGGCGCACCTCGTTCCCAAAACAGCAACGCCTCCGGATCATCAGGACTTGCTTCCCGCCTTGCCGGTAAACGCCAGAGATGCGACGGGGCGCTTCAGGCGCAACAAGACGTAGCCCGCCGCGCCGCCGGAGCCGGCCTTGAAGGCGACGATCCGTTCGCGCGGCAGCATGCGCCAGCTCCGTCCATCCTCGGAATACGCGACCTTGACGCCTTTGATCCGGGTCGCGGCGCCCGAATACGGCAGTTTGACCCAGCCGTTGCCGCTGCCGAAATTTTTCACCGCGCTGCCGCCGCCCCGGGTCAAACTCAGGCTGTAGACGTCCGACGCGAGGGCGCCCCCGCCCAGCTTGCCGATCTTGCGGCGCTCGGCGGCAGTGGCCTCCTTGCTGCTCAGTTCCGCCCGGACGCCGTCCAGCAGCAGCTGGTTCAGCGACGCACCGGGAATGAACAACGCCGCCCCCTGGACGGAGGCATGTCCGACCTTGGCGGAAAAAGTCAGCGACAGGTTGCTGTCCCACTGCGCCGTGAGCTTGCCGGCGGCGTCCTCGTCCAGCGAAGCCAGCGTCACGGCCTCGGCGGCCGGCAGTTTTCTCAGCGGACCGCCGACGGCGCGGCTCGTGGCGGCCTTGAGGACCGACATATCCGGCGCCTTGTCGGTGGCCTCGAGCACCTCCGCGACGGTTTCGGTGATCCTGCCGTCGGACTGCACCTTGTGATAGCCGGATGCCAGCTCCACCACGCCTTCGTCGACGAGGCGGGAATCCGGGATCCTCGCGACCTCAATGACCCGATTGGCGCCCATCAGGCCGTTGGCCGCGACCGCGCCGTTGATCGAGCCGTCCGCCCGGCGGGTATGGCACTCCTCGCAGGCGACCGCCTGTTCCGCCGGCCGGGTCTGGTGGGTGAAGAGGTACTCGTTGCTCTCGGCATAGACGAAGCGCACGTCGGCGCTTGCGTAGCCTTTACCCTTGAGCAGGCCGTCGTAGGCCTGTTTGAGCGCCTTGAAGTCGTTGTAGGTGGACGGCAGATCGAACTGGCCGCCGGTGATGGTGACCGATCCGGTTTCCTGCCCGCCGGCCGGGTCGACGATGGCCGCCTGTCCATCGTTCTTCTGGCGGAACACGGACTGCCTTTCGTAGCGGTACAGCACCCGCCCGCTGCTGCGGTCCTGGACGAAGAACCTGGCGTTCGGTACGTAGGGAATGACCCGCAGCGCCCCGTCCGCACGCGCCCGGTAGCGGTAGTGCATGGGCAGGGTCTTGCCGTTGTAAACCGCCTTGTGGTTGTGGCAGGCCTGACAGGCAAGGTCGTCGAAATGCACCTGCACCACCCGGTTGTACGAGTTCGTGGCATATCCGCGCATGAAACCCGAGGACTTCCAGCGCTCACGGTGGGCGTCCAGCAGCGTGGGCTGGCCCGACGGCAGGGCCGGCGCCTTGGCAGTGCTGTGGCAATACTCGCAGTCGGCCGGACCGGGCTGAAAATCGAGGTCGTTGCGGATATCGGCGTCGCCGTTGCCCTTGGGGAAATCGTGGTCGGCGTCGAGGTCGATGTTGGCGTAGGCCGGCTTGTAGTACTGCTTGGCATGGCAGGCGTTGCAGTTGTCGATGATCCGGGTCTCGCCGGTGTCGTCGGTCCAGCTCTTGCCCTTGTGGACGTCGTCCTTGTAGTCGTCGACGGGCTTGCCGTCCTCGCCGAGGGTCTCCTTCGCCTCATCGCCGAAGCCGTAGAAGCCGCGCCGGCTGCTCTTCGCCTTGGCATTGATGCGGTTGATGCCGGCTCCCGCCAGATGGCACAGCATGCAGTTGTCGCTGCTGGGAAAGCGGCGCATGGGGATCTGAACCTTGCTGCTATCGTCGAAGGCGTCCCGGTTCCAGTGCAATACGGGTTCGCCCGAGTCGCCCAGCACCAGGTCGTAATCCGGTTTGGCGGTTCCCGGCTTGACCGTCCGCTCCACGGTCAGCAGCTGAGCCCCTCCGGCCAGATCGGGGCGGACGTCGAGAAACTCCAACATCGCCGAGTTCGCATGGCGGAAAAAGCCTTGGGCCACGAACTTGCCGTCCTGCAGCAGGCCCCAGTGATCCTGGGCGCCGGCCGTCCCGTCGCCGTTGCCGCCGAGCCCGCTGGCGGGAAACTTTTTCAACAGCGAGAAATCGGCATGACAGGTCATGCAGTCGGCCTCGCGCACGCCGCTCTTCTTCCAGTCCCACGGGACCACTTGGCCGTCGCCGTTGCGGTCGTAGTAATCGCCGTCCCAGGCCGGGATCGAACCATCGACGCCCCGGTCGTAACGCGTGCCGGTGCGGTCCGACTCCTCCCAGCCGCCGCCCAGATGGCAGGTGCTGCAAGCCTTGATGTAGCCCGCCGCGCCGTAATCGCCGAATTCCGCCTCGGCGGGATTCGCTTTCCTGGCGAGCGCGGCGGCGGCATTGCCCTGCATGCAGTTGAAGCCGCCGAAATAGCCGGGGCCGACCAGATGGGACAGACCTCGCTTGGCGCCGTAGTCATCGCGGGTTTCGTCACGCCCCTGGTCGAAATGGTAGGCGTGGTTCATAGCGTCGTAGTCGTGGCAGCCGCCGCCGCTGCCGTTGCCGCAGCTCATCCGGACGCTGTAGGACTTGCCGCTCTCCAGCACGTGCCGGCCGTCCTCGTCCACCAGCGGGATGGCCGGGTGCATGAGAGTGCGGTCGAAAGCGTTGGCGGCCTCTCCCGCCACCGCGCTGGACGTGAACCCCACCAGCAGCAATAAGCACCCTGCGGCAGCCCGCTGCACCCGGCCAGTCGGCTCCGTCATGCGCGATCTCCCAGGTACGCCCGGATTTTGCGAGCGCTCGTCACCGCCCATGCTCCTCGTAGAACGCGCCCTGTCCCTTTTTCCTGGCCAACGCCCAGACGGCCAGCGAGCCGACCACCACGATGCAACTGCCGCAACTGCTGCAGCGTCCCTGCTGGGGGACGGTACAGTTGGAAGCCACCGCAGCATGCCCCAGACCCATTCCCGCCCCGGCGAGCCAGGGCAGGACCTTCCGCACCAGCGGATGGCCGAGCATTCCCGATGCCTGCGGCGATTCGGCCGCATCCTCGACGACCAGCGAAATCCGGCGAGACTTGGTATGCATGTCACGACTCCTCTTGCAATCTTTGAACTCCGGGACCCTATGCCTCGGCTGCGGCTCAGCCGGCCTTGTCGGCGATGGTCAGATAGACGGCCGGCTGCTTGATCCGGACCACGACGTAACCGTCCACCTCGCCGCGCGGGCGGAACACCAGCAGGTTTTTCCCCCCGACCCTTTGCCAGCTCTTGCCATCCCTGGAAATCAGCACGTTCACCCGGCCGCGCGCCTTCGCCTTGCCCCGGTAGGGCAGCTTGACCAGTGCGGTACCTTCGATGAGCCCCTGCAGCGCCTTGCCGCTGGCGTCCATGACGGCCACCGAATAGATGTCCGCGACCGGATTGCCGAAACCTAGGCCGACGATCCTCGCGCGGTCCTTTGCCTTCGCCTGGCGGCTCTCTACCTGCCCCTTGAGGATTCCGCCGTAGGCCACGGTGCGCGTGCCCCGCGCCTGGATCAGGGCGAATTCCCGCAGGGAGCCGTGTCCGACCTTCGAACTGAACAACAGCGCCTCCCCCGAAGCGAGATCCGCCGCGAGCTTTTGTCCCGCCGCCTCGTCCAGATCGGCATAGGACAGCGCCTCGGCATTGGACAAAGTCTTGAACTCGTTCTCGACCGTCCGGGCCGTTTCCGACTTGAGAATCGACATGGACGGGTCGAGGCGGCTGACGTAAAGCACGTCGGCCACGCTCTCGACGATGCGTCCGTCGTCCTGGACCTGGAAATACGGCATGCCGAGCTCGACGATGCCGGCGTCCACCAGCCTGCGGTCCGGCAGCTTCGCGACTTCGGCCACATTGGCCTCGCCCAGCAGCCCCTCGGCGGATATCAGCGCGCTGAAGGCGCCGCTCTGCTTGCGCGCGTGGCAGTCCTCGCACTGCACCGCTTGGGGCGATGGCCGCGTCGCGTGGCTCAGCGCGTACTCGTTGGACTCGACGTAGACGAAGCGGACGTTGGGCGCTGCATAGCCCTTCATTCCCAGCACGATGTCGTAGGCCTGTTTCAGCGCCTTGTAGTCGGCGAAACTCGATGGCTCACCGAACCCGTCCCCGTTCATCGCGACCCGCCCCACCTCCTTGCCGCTGGCGGGATCGAGGATCGCCCCATACTTTCCGCCGTCCGAACCGCTCCGCTCCTCGATCACGGAGAAGCGCTCGTAGCGGTTCAGCACCCGTCCGCTGGTCCGGTCTTGGACGAAATAGCGGTAAGCCGGCTTGTAGGGGAAAATCTTCAACCGCCCGCCATAGCCGACCCGGTAGCGGTAGCGCATGGGGAAGGCCGTGCCGTTGTCGGCCAGCTTGGAAATGTGGCAGGTCTGGCAGGCGACGACGTTGAGGTGGGTCTGGGCGATCCGGTCCAACGTGTTTTCCGGATAGCCCCGCATGTCGCCATTGGCCTTCCAGATTTCGCGGTGGGCATCCAGCACGTTCTTGTGCCCGGACGGCAATGCCGGCTTCACCGCCTTGTCATGGCAATGCTCGCAGGCCGTCGCCGATGGCATGTTGTCGAGATCGTTGCGGATATCGTTGTCGCCGTTGCCCTTCGGGAAATTGTGGTCGGCATCCAGGTCGACGTTGGCCGAAGGCTGCTTGTAGTACTGCTTGGCATGGCAGGCGTTGCAGTTTTCGATCGACCGCACCTGGCCGTTGTCCTCGCTCCAGACCGAGCCTTTGTGCACGTCGGTGCGGAAATCGGTGACCGTGGCGCCGTCGGGCCCGATCCGCAGCCTGACTTCCGGCCCGAAGCCGTAGAAGCCGCGCCGCGAGTTACCGGTCTTGTGGCAATACATGCAATTGTCGCTGGCGGGAAACCGCAGCATGGGAACCTGGATCTTGCCGGACTCGTCGAAAGCCTCCCGGTTCCAGTGCAGTTTGGGGTTGCCCTGATCGTCCAGGACGAGCCGGTAATCCGGCGCCGCCGTACCTGCGGTCGGACTGCGCTCCACCGCCAGCAGCGCAGCGCCTCCTTCCGAATCGGGCCGTACGTCGAGGAACTCCCAGATTGCCGATGCGGCATAGCGGAAAAAACCGCCCCCGATGAATTTTTCGTCGCGCAGACGGGCGTAATGTGTGGCCGCAGAATCCGAACCGTCCGCCCCGTCGGCGGCCCCCAGTTGGCTGGCGGAAAATTTCTTCAGCCGGGAAAAGTCGGCGTGACAAAGCATGCAGTCGGCTTCCCTGACCCCGCTTTTCTTCCAGTCCCATGCCACCACTTCGGAAGGCCCGGAACCGCCGTAGTGCCCCCCCTTGCCGGACTCCTGGAACTGGCGGCTGAAATAATCCCCGTCGAAAGCCTTGACCGCCTCGGCGGATTGCTCGTCGTAGCGCACGCCGTTGCGGTCGAGTTCGCCCCAGCCGCCGCCGGCATGGCAGGAGCCGCAGTACCTGACGAGATCGGGCGCACCGAAATCGGCGAACTCCGCCGCACCGCCGTTGCTCTTCCTGGCCAGCCAGCCCGGCGCATTGCCGGACATGCAGTTGTAACCGCCGAAATAGCCGGGGCCGGCCAACTGCGGCAGTCCCAGCTTCTTGCCGAAGCCGTCGCGGGCTTCGTCGCGGCCCTGCTCGAAGTGGTAGCCGCGGGTGATCTTGGCGTAGTCGTGGCAGCCGCTGCCCGAACCGTTGCCGCAACTGGTCTTTGGACTATAGGGCAAGCCGCTCTCCAGCACATGGCGTCCGCTCTCGTCCAGCAGCGGAATGGCGGGATGGAGGACGGCCCGGTCGAAACCGTTGTCGGCCGGCGCCTCTCCGCCATATGACGGAAGAATTCCGGCGAAAAGACAGACGGCCCACAGCCAGGGGCAGATCTGTAGCCGGTGAATCCGCATTCGTTGTGCCTCGCTCATACGTCCAATGCCATGGGCGCCGTTCCCGGCGCGCAGCCGCTTCTTATTCCATCGCTCAGGGATCCCGGCGATGCCGTTTTCCCTGGGGTGCGAGGAGCTAAAGCAAAATGCGAACCATTCCAAACAGTGTTTCAAAATCAGACACCGCGGCAACTCGAACAAAACCCCACGCCGGCCGGATACGTGATTTCACGCGTCAATGAGTGAAATCACGCACGCGCCGGAGAGAGGACGGAAGCTCAGTCGTCGTCGACAATCGCCGCGGTCGCGCTTCCCGCGGGCGAAACCGCACTGGAGGAAAAGAAGCCCCCTGAAGAAAGCCGCGGAACCGGCGTCCGCAACCCCTTCGCGCTCGATAGAAATGATATTGATTCTTATTACGAAAGTAAACCGGACCTCATCGGCCTTTTGGACGAAAAAAGCCGGCGTCGTTTCCGGCGCCGGCTTGCGGAGTCCCGGGCAGGCCCGACAGGACCGCCCGGAGATTGGGGTGGGAAGGCTCAGTGGCCGTGGCCGCCACCTCCGCCGTCCCCGCCGCCGTGGATCGGCGAGGGTGTCGGCGGCGGATAGGCCTGCGGCTGTCCCGTGGGAACGCCCGTGAAGCTCTTCTGCAGACTGTGGCAGAGGTTGCAGCCGATCGGGGTATTGGCGGCCACCTTGACCACCTTGCCCTTCTCGTTCACGAACTCGCGGGCCGTCAAAGTCTTCGACAACCGCGTACCCTTGTGGTCGCTGCCGTGGCAGGCCGCACACTGGTCTTCGCCGAACGGCCCCGGCTTCTTGGCGAAGTCGTTGTGCCAGCCGCCCTTGCGGGTGCCGCTGCCGTTGGGTGCGGAAGACGCGGCTTCCTTCCACCAGTACGGATCGTTGACCGGATGCATGCCGTGCGGCCCGGCCAGGTAGGCCCGCGCGCTGGTGGCGTCGACCACCTGGCCCTCGCGCACACCCTGAGCCACGCCCTTGTTGCTGACGCCGCCGTCGGTCGCCACCAAGCCCTCCTTGAAGTCATCCTTAACGTGGCAGACCGAGCACTCGGCGATGTTGCCGTCGTAGCCTTGCAACTGCTTTGCCGTCACATTGTCGTTGGCGTCCGGATCGGCGTTCGGCCAGATGGCGTGGGAACCGCCGTGGCAAGTCGAACAGGCGATGGCGCCGCCCGATCCGGTGCCGTGCACGTCCTTGCTCTTGCGGAACAGTGCAACCGATACCTGCTTGTCCACATGGATGGTATTGCCGTCCTTGTCGGCGGATTTTTCCTTACGCGTCTCGACGATGGGCATGACCGCGAAGCGGGCATCATCCGGGAACACGCTGGCCTTGGCCGGATCGTTCGCCTGCCAGGCGACTTTCTTCACGCCGGCGCTGAAGAATCCCTGGTTCGGGTCCTTCCGATTGCCGTCGCCGACGTGACACGAACCGCAATCCGGCTCGTCCAGCCAGGGCCTTCTGAAGTGGATGGAGTCGCCCACATAGGCACCGGCGCCGCTCAGGTTCGCATCGTAGCGATGGCTGGAGTACGCGTTGCCGACCGCCAGCATGTCGCCGTGGCAGTTGTCGCACTTGAGACCCGACGCGTAGTGGATGTCGCGGTAGGCCTTCTCGGTATGGCCGGTGTGGCACTTCGCACAGTTCTCCTCTTGCGCCACGCTTTCGCCGAACTGATACAGCAGTTCGCCCTTCCCATGCATCGGGAACTGGTCCGGCGCCCAGTCGTTCTTGCCGGCGTCCCAGGCGTAGCTGGTCGCCGAGCCGTCTGACTTGATGGGAACCCCGTTGTTGTCGTCGTGCTGCGAATCCCAGCCCCGGCCGCCGAACATCAGCGGATGGCCGCGCCCGTCGCGGATCAGATCGCCCTTCTTGTGCTCCTGGCCGTCGGCGCTTTCGGAAGACGAGACGTCCTGGGCATAGACCTGCATCTTGCCGTGGAAGGCATGGAACGCCCGCGAATAGTCGGAGCGGTTGGAGGGATAGGAACGGCCCGCGACACCGGCATCGAACTTCAACTGGCTGGTGTGATGCGAGGAACAGAAGTACATCGCCGCGCCCCGGCTGCCATTCAGCTTGTCCTCCACCAGATCTGCGATCTGCGAGGAAATGGTGCCGGTCGGGCTGTATTTCACCATGTAGTCGTGCAGCAGCAGGGTGTTGAACAGCGCCGCCTTTTCCTGCGCAACCCAGTCGTCCGGATCGCCGTACTCCGCCGCATCCTTGAATTTCAACCGGATCTGCAGCTTGCCGTCCGCACCGACGCGCGACTCGGCCACCCGGTCGGTGCGCAGTCCGGAAGCATCCGCCGGCACCGCGCCGCTCAACAGGTAGGTCGCCGGCTTGTTCGGCGGCAGGGGGTCGTACGCATTGACGTTGAACACGTTGTGGATCGCGGGCGGCCAGATGCCGTTGTAGCCGGTGTTGCCCGCAGCGAAGCTGCCCGCCCCGGTGGCCGGGCCCGGGCTCCCGTCGGCGTTAGCCAACTCGGTTTCCCGTACCGGCGTGCGCCACACGGTGTCGTCAGCGGCGACCTTGCCCCTGGCGTGGCATTCGCGGCAGCGGGTTTCTGAAGCGGTGGAGAATACCGCATCGGTCTTGGCCACCACGTTGCCGCCCTTCTCCTTGGCTTCGACCCGGAACAGCGGATAGGGATTGACCCGCCCCTTGTCGTCGACATCGCTCGCCGGGAGGAACTGGGCGAGGAAGGTCTTGGACGCATTGTCGTAGGCGGAAATCTGCTGCGGATCGTTGGCCTGGTATGGATTGGCCGCACCGGGCATCTTGCGGACACCCGCGCCCTCGTCGGCATTGCCGCGGATGCCCTCATCGAGCTGCATCATGGGCTTGGCGGGCGTATAGGTGCTCTGCTGCTCCGCCATGGACTTGCCGCTCTTGGGCTTGCCGGACAGGTCGGAGTTCGACTGATCGGCCTTGTCCCACATCTCCGTCTTGCGCAGCGTAGCTTCGCCGAAGTTGTGGCCGCCGATCAGGACGGTCTGGCTGCCGGTGGTCTGGGCCGGATCCCAGTTGGCGCCGGATTCCCCGGTCGAAAACCGGTTCTGGCTGGTCGAATTGATCGAATCGCTCCCCACCGGGTCCTTCGGATTGGAAGCCGCCGAGTAGAAGACGTCGAGCTCGCTGGGATCGACCACCGCTGGCTTCTGCTTCACCTTCTTGAACACTTGCGCGTTCAAGGTGTTGTACGGGATCAGCGGATTGAATGGCAGCGTGACCTGACTGCCGCCCTGCATCCCGGTTTCCTCGAACGGCATCACGACGTAGGCGCCGTCCGCCGCGTTGAGCGCTTCGGCGGTCGCGGGCGCGGGGCGCTCGGAAACCTTGGGGTAAGGATTAGCGTTCGGCGGCACCACCCGGACGACCACGTCGTCCGCACACTGGTTGCCGGTGGAATCGGCCACGTTCAGCATCACCCGGTACTGGCCGGCGTGATTGAACTGATGCGAGAAATTCGAGGTCTTGAAAGGTTCCGAACCGTCGCTCACGGTCCAAAGGTAATCCAGCGTCACCTTCTTTTTCGCCTTCGCCGAGGCAGCAAACTCGACCGACTGGCCTTCGCTGATCTCCACGTCACCCGCCGGGTTCTGGATGGAACAGGCCGCCGATTTCTTGCACGAAGCATCGGCTCCGCCCACCGGCATCAGAACCTTGCCGCCGTCGCCGGTTTCCAGGCGCAGCCGGCAGGGCGCGTCGCCGTTCTGCAGCGTGACGTTGAATTTCCGTTTGCCGTCGGTCTTGGCCGTATAAAGGAGTATGTTGCTGTCGGCATCGTAGATCGATACCCATGAGCCCGGCGCAAGGCCCGCGGCCTTGCCCTTGACGCTCACTTTGCCCAGCCCGGCATCGACCTTGGCCGAGCCGCTGACGGAAGCGGCCTGCGCCCCTCCGCCGCAAAGGGCGAGCACCAGCGCCGCGACGCCTGTCGCAACGCCCAGCGGCCCGCCGGGTTTATGAAGATATTTCGAGTTCATTTACCTACCCTCTAATGACGCGCTTTTCTTGTTTTCGATTTTTCCAATCACGCAAGAGCGGCTCCCGTACATCCAAGGCGCCGCCGCAATGACCCAAGGGCATGAGGCAAGACCCGTACCCGGCTGCATTTCCGCAGTTCCTTTGGGCGAGGCCTCCTCCCGCCATCCTCACGCCGAGAATTCCACACCGGGGCCATTCAATTGATTTCGATTCCCTTTTTCATAAACGGCGAATGGAAGTCGGGGCTTACGGAAATCCAGGACAGTCGCCAGATCGAGAAAATCGAAAGGCCGCGCCGCGGCACCCACCCCCGGAGCGCGAGTGAAATCCCATGCTTTCTGAGGCAAATGACACAGACCATCCGGAAGCGAATGGACTCGGGGGAACACGTCCCCACGAAAAATTGACGGACAAAAAAGCGGGGCACTCTGTGCCCCGCCCATCGCCGCCCTCCCTGGCGCCGATTCCTTGAGACGCCGTCAGTGTCCGGGCGAGCCGACGAAGCTGGTCTCCAGGCTGTGGCAGGTGTCGCAGCCGATCGGCGTGCCCGCGGCCACTTTCACGACCTTGGTCTTGAACCCGGCCTTCTTCAGCTTCTTGGCGTCGAAGCCGCGGAAGTCGAACACCCGGTCCACCGGCGTCTTGGACAGACGGGTGCCCTTGTGGTCGTTGCCGTGGCAGGCCGCGCACTGGTCTTCGCCTTTCATCCCCGGCAGCTTGGCGTAGTCGTTGTGCCAGCCGCCGTAGGCGCTGCCGTCGCTGTTGGCTCCGTCGCCCTGGGCGCCTTTCCACCAGTATGGGTCGTTGACGGGATGCATGTCGTGCGGTCCGCCCAGGATGCCGGTCTGCGCGTCGCCGCTGTACTGGCCGCCGTCCAGGTCTTCCTTCTTGGCGAACGAGTCCGCGGTGTGGCACACGTTGCACTCCAGGATGGTCCCGGTGTGGCCCTGGAGCTGCAGCGCGGTGACGTTGTCGTTCGAACTCGGATCGCGGTTCGGCCACACCGAGTGCGCCGCGCCGTGGCAGGCCGCGCAGGCGACGTTGCCGTGGCGATCTTTACCGAACCGGAAGACCGGCGCATCGACTTTGGTATCCACCGTTGTCCTTATATCTTCCCCGGTCGAGTGGTCATGGAGGTGGAGGCTCGTCGGAAACGCCGCCTGATAGTTAGCCAACGGCCCGGCGGAGAACCGGCGCGAATCCGGATCGTTGCGATCCACCGGCCGCGTGGTGGCCGACAGGTCGGCATCGTCGAAGGCCTGTTTCCTCACACCGGCACTGAAAAAGTCGCCCGATCCGTCCTTGCCAAGATTGGCATTGCCGACGTGACAGGAACCACAGTCCGGATTGTCGAACCAGCCCACCCGGTAGTCCCTCAGATCGCTCGAACCCAGCTTGTCCTTGTTCGACGGGTAGTTCTTGGGGAAAGCCTCGCCTACCGCAAGCATGTCGCCGTGGCAGTCGTAGCAGGTCACGCCCGCCGTGGCCATGCGGTCGCGGTAATGCTGTTCGCGCTGCCCGGAATGGCACTTCAAGCAACTCTCCTCCATCGGCAACTGTTTTCCGCTAGCGTCGAAAATGGGAAACAGGGTCTTGGTGTTGCGGCCTTTGGTCTTCCAATCCCAACGCGCGTACATGCCCTTCTCGTCACGAACGATGTCGGTTTTCGCGTCGTTCCACTGCAATTCACCGTGGAAGCGGTGCATGGCCACAGTGTAATTGGGATCGTATGCCGGACTGGTCGGATCGAAATCATCCCCGGCCCACCAAGCCTCATTGAAATCGCCCGTGCGCATGGCTGTCTGGTGGCAGCCGGAGCATTGAACGGGGCCAGTGACCTGAGTTTTGTCCGTTGCGTAGGTAGTGCTGTACCAATCGGCTTTCTTGCCGTACCGCATAAACCTCAAGAAAAAATACCCGTCGTAGAAGTCGTGTAGGCTTGAATAATTCAGGGCTGCCGCATACTCCTGATCGTAGATGCTGTCGCTCCTCGCCTCAAAGAACTCTGGTTTCTCCAGCGGCAGTGTTTTGATCAACGTCTTCTGGTGCTGCCCGGTGGGCGTCGCCAGATAGGCGGCCTGGGTATGCGGCGCGTTAGGATTGGCGGCGATCTGGCCCTTGGCGTGGCAACCCCGGCACTGAAAATCCCTTCCTGCCGTCATTACCGTATCGGTGCTAGCTAAAACCTTGCCATCTTTTTTTGCCTGCACCCGAAACAGCGGGTAGGAGTTCACCCGCCCCTGGTCGTCCACCCCGGACAGCGGGAGCAAAGCCGCCTTGTGCTGGCTTTCATCCTGGTTGACAGAGCCATTGGGCGCACCGAACGTCTGCGGTTCGTTGGCCACATAGGGGTTGCTCTTCCCCGGCATCAAGCTGCCGGTCAGCTCGTCCTGCTTAGCGACCTTGGTGATATAGCCCATGTCCGGCGGCGGGTTGACGGACTCTTTCAGCGGGCTGTACGGGTAATTGGAGGTAAACGCCGCCCAGAAATGCCGCTTGTAATCTGTTGCTTTCTGGCTGTCCGGCTCGCCAGTGTATTTTTCCCAAATCTGGGTCTTCTGCACCGTCGCCGACATCATTGGCGAAAACACGCCGATAGCCGCACCGAGGGGCCAGTTCTGGCTGGTGGAGTTGATCGAGCCCACACCGACCGGGTCGGACGGATTGGAGGCAGCAGAATATTCCACCTGCGCGTCAGCCGACGTAACGACCACCGGCAAGCGATCTTTTTTGTACACCACTGCCTTGAGGTTATGAATGGTCGGAGACATGGAGCTGTACAAATTGGGCATGAAATCGGCATCGGTGTCGCCCTGCATGGTCCAGTCATCGAAAGGGAGAACGACGAGATCACCCTTCATGCCATCCAGCTCCGAACCGAACGTCGCTGCTGGCTGTTCGGACACCTTGGACGGCAGCCCTGCCGGCGGACTGCCGACGGCGATTTCCACCGCGTCCTCGCAGCGCCGTCCCTTGGCGTCGGTGGCAATGAAGCGCACCCGGTGGGTGGTGTTGTCCAGCACGAAAGAAACCGAGGCAGCCAGCGCGTCCGCCTTTTTGTGGACGGCCACCGGACTGCCGCCGCTAGCCTCCACGCCGAGGGAGCCGCCGGCAAAATCCCACTCGTACTTGAACGGCTGCGCCGCCGGGTCCTTGGCTGTAGCGGTGGCTTCGAAGGCGGTTTCGGCACCGGCCTGTACGGCCTTGCCCTGCGCGGGCTTCACGATGCTGCAGGTGGGCACGCCTGCGCAGGATTTGGGCGCACCCTTCACCGCCCTGATGATCTCGGCCTCGCCGGACTGGACCCGCACCGCGCAAGGGACGCCCGCCAAGTCCTGGCGACTGAGCGTCAATGCGAAACTGTCGCCCTGGCCGCTGCCCAGCCGCCGGCCGTTGACGTCGTAGACATCGATGGCGCCGGTTCCGCCCTTGGCTTTACCGGCGATCGTCAGCGTGCCGGCCTTTTCCGACCAGGCCGCTTTGGCAATCTTGAGTTTGGTTGCCGCCGGCGCCGCCTCGGGAACCAGCGCCAACAGCAAGGCGCCGATCAGCAGCCGCCGCAGGGGATTGCTCCGCGGGGCGGGTTTCATCGTGGTCATAGGTCCATCCCTCTCGTTATTTGGTTATTTTCTGCGCGGCCTACGACCCGGCTCTGGTATTGGCCACCACCGCTGTAGGGCAGTATCCGGGCCAGACAAAAACCTAACTGGAAACAATTAGATGAAAATTGACCTTCAGCGCAGCGTGCGTGGCTTTCCACATCTATAAGGGAAATCACACACAAACGAATCTCAGAGCCCGCCCCCCTGTCACTTTTCTCCGACCACGACCCTGTTGACGAAAACGATGCTCGGAAATGTGCGATCCAGCGTCTTGCTGTGAAAGTCCTTCATCTCCACGCCGCCGTCGAAGCGGATGACGTCGCCTTTCTTGACCTCGACCGACGGTCCGGCGATCCACTGGGATTGCTTGTCCTGCTCCACTTCCAGATAGGTGTACTGAGCTACGTTGATGACGTCGATCACCGTGGCCTTTTGTGCCAACTGAGCGGGCGCCATCTGCGCCTTCGCACCGGTCGGGTTCAACGGCGGATGGCCGGCGGGCATTTTTGCCGCGGCGAAACCTGCTGCGGAAGCGGTCATGGCGATCAGGAAAACGACGAATTTCATGGAAACTCCAAAGCGATGGATAAAAAGAGGGCTGTCGCCGGGAATGGCGGAAAAGTCCGCGGCTGGGATCGCGCGTTTCGACCGGACAAAAAAACGGGGCGCCGAAGCGCCCCTAAGCGGTTTGCCCCATATTGCCTGCATGCATATCCATGGTCGGCGCGCTGGATCCGCAATGGTTTGCACAATCTACCGATGGCGAACTGTCCTGCACTGCCGCGCAGGACGAGTCCCCTGATTAAGCAGAGATCGGGCCAACACCTAACACTCTGATAGATATAGCCTTGGTCAAGCTGGAAAAACGGCCGCTCCGGGTTTTCACCGGGTGCTACGTCATTTGACGCGCCGGATGGCAGGAACCGCGGGCATCCCGGCCTCGTTCGGAATCACTCGCCCAACCGCGCAGGATGTGGACCCGGCGGCGGAAAATCGCCATGATGAACGGCATCGCCCAACCCGGAAGTCTTCCCATGAGCGGCCCCGCCGAACGCTTGGCCGAATACCGCGACCTGTTCGATCTGCCCGAGCACGTCATCGGCGAAATCCTAAACGGCCAGCTCATTACCCAGCCTCGCCCCGCGCCCAGACACGCGCAGGCCACCTCCATTCTGACCGGTGAAATCGTTCCACCCTATCATCAAGGGCGAGGCGGCCCCGGCGGGTGGTGGATATTGTTCGAACCCGAATTGCATCTGGGACCGCACATCCTGGTGCCCGACCTGGCCGGCTGGCGACGCGAGCGGATGCCGGCCCTGCCGGACGAGGCCTATTTCGCCCTGGCGCCGGATTGGGTGTGCGAAGTGCTCTCTCCCGGCACCGCGCGCATCGACCGCGTGGTCAAGATGCCGATCTACGCCGCGCAAGGCGTGCAATGGCTATGGCTGGTGGAGCCGGATCTCCACACGCTGGAAATCTTCCGCCTCCTCGACGGCCATTGGCTGCTGGAAGGCGCCTGGCAGGAAGCCGACGAGGTGCGCGCACCGCCTTTCGCCGAACTGGCGTTTTCCCTGGCCGATCTTTGGGCGTCCACGGCGGCTGAAGGGGAAGAGGGAGCGGGCTGATCGAACACCGGAACACGCGGGGGCCGGCATATCACGCACGGTATGCGTGACACGCCGCATCGCTTCGAATCCTCCGCCCGGACTTCGATCCGGGCAAACTGCCGCGCATCGCCCGAAGGCTCGGCACAGTCCCTGCTTGGGGGAGTACGTTGAACGATCATATCCCCGCCCGCATCCGACCGTCCCCATGCGTCCTTTAACTTCCCGCGCAGCACTCATCTTGACCCTTTTGTTCTTGGCCGAAAAAGTTGTGACTGCCGCGGCCGCGCCTCCGGCGGCCACCCAGCAGCGCTGCATCGCCGCACTCCAGAAAGCCGGGGCAGGTGTAGCCAGCGCGGCGGCCCGCGCCGCACTCCATTGCGTTAAAGCCTCGGTAGGGGGAAAGCTCGCGGCAGACGGAATCGGCGCCTGCCTTGACGCCCGGAACCCCGAGATCGAGCACGCCCGCGGCAAAACCCTCGCCGCCGCGGCACGGGAATGCAGCGAGGTGCCGGCATTCGGTCCGGCGAATCCGGAGGACGTCAACACCGCATTTTCCGAGGCGACCGACATGACGGCCCTGTTCGGCGCCGAGCTTGCCGACGTGCTGGATTCGGGCGGCGACCACGCCACGGCGCGCTGCCAACTGACACTCGCGCAGTCTTTCGCCGCCTTCGTCAGGACCGAGCTGGCCGAATATCACCGCTGCGTCCAAAAACGCCTGAAGCGGAACCAAGCGAGTACGGCAGCCGATCTGGAAGCCTGCCTCGGCGCCGACTCGGCGCGCCTGCGGGACGCGGAACGAAAAGCCGAGAGCAGCATTGCCCGCCACTGTGAAGGGATCGCAGGGCGCACCGCCTTCCCCGGCCTCTGCGCCAGCCTTCCCGGCGGGGAAACCGGCGCCTGCCTGATCGCTCAGGCGCATTGCAGCGCCTGCGCTGCGGTCAACCGGGCCGACCTCCTCTCCGCCGACTGCCGCAAGCGCGGCAACTATTTTGCGGCACCCTATTGCGACAGCCGTCTGCAGCGTCATTGGTCGGTTGCGCGGCAATGGAACGAGGAAATCCTGGACGCCATCCGGCTGGACAATCCCCGTCCCGGCGTCCACGCACGCAACCTTTTCTATCTCTCGCTCGCGATGTACGACGCGTGGACGGCCTATGGCGACGAGTCGAAGCCCTATCTCACGGCTGAACATCCTGCATCCGCGGATATCGAGCATGACCGCCGGATTGCCATCAGCTATGCGGCCTACCGGATCCTGTCCCGGCGCTACTCGGAAAAACTTGCCTTGGGCTCTACGACCTCGCAGGCCCGCTTCGATTCCCGCATGGCCAGGCTGGGCCTGGACCCCGGCTTTACCGACACCGCCAGAAACACGCCCGCCGCGCTGGGAAACCGGATCGCCGCGGCAGCGCTCGCCTTCGGCGACCGGGACGGCGCCGGCGAAGCCGCCAACTACCAGGACCCCACCTATACGCCGGTGAACAAGCCCTTGATCGTGAAGCTGCCGGGGATAGACCTCACCGATCCCTCGGACCCCGGCTACTACCTCGATCCCAATCGCTGGCAGCCGCTTGCCCTGGACAAGACCGTTTCCCAGAACGGAATTCCGTTGCCCGGCAAGGTCCAAACCTTCATCGGATCACAATGGGGCGGAGTGATCCCCTTCGCTCTCCCGGATACCGCCACGGCGGAAGCGCTTTACGATCCCGGCCCGCCGCCACAGTTGGGTGGCGAGGGAGACGCGGAATACAAGGCGGAGGCGCTCCGCGTGATAGAACTGGCCAGCCGACTGGCGGCGGACGACGGGGCGACGATGGACATCTCGCCCGCATCCCTGGGCAACAACCCGCTCGGCTCGAACGAGGGGACGGGCCATCGGGTCAATCCGGCGACCGGCCAGCCCTACCCCCCGCAGGTCGTCCCGCGCGGCGATTTCGGACGATTGGTTGCCGAATTCTGGGCGGACGGACCGCATTCGGAGACTCCGCCCGGCCACTGGAACACCATCGCCAATGCCGTTGCGGACTCGCCCGGGTTCCCACGCCGTATCGGCGGCGCCGGCCCGGAACTCGACCCGCTGGAATGGGACGTGAAGACCTATTTCGCCCTCAACGGCGCGCTTCACGACGCCGCCATCGCCTGCTGGGGCACCAAGCGGAAGTACGACGGCGCGCGCCCGATCACGATGATCCGCTATATGGCCAAGAAGGGTCAGTCGTCCGATCCGTCCCTGCCCTCCTACAGCCCGCAGGGACTGCCGCTCAAGCCCGGCCTTGTCGAACTCATCACCCCGGAAACCGCGGCTCCGGGCGGACGTCATGCGGAACTGGTCTCCGCCGAAACCGGCGGCAGGATCGGCGACGTCGCCGTGCTGTCATGGCCGGGCAGCCCGCCCGATCCCCAAACCCAGGTCAGCGGGGTGCACTGGGTCCTGGGCACCGCTTGGCTGCCTTATCAGCGCAGGACTTTCGTCACACCCGCCTTTCCCGGCTACATTTCGGGCCACAGCACCTTCAGCCGGGCAGCTGCCGAAGTGCTGGCGGCGCTTACCGGCAGCCCCTACTTTCCGGGCGGGCTGATGGAGTTCGCCGCACGAAAAGACAACTATCTCATCCACGAGCGCGGACCTTCCGTCGACCTGCGGCTGCAATGGGCGAGCTACTTCGATGCCGCTGACCAGGCCGGGCAATCCAGACTGTGGGGCGGGATTCACGTCGAGGCCGATGACTTCGCCGGACGCAGGATAGGTCAACAGGTCGGCCGCAAAGCCTTCGCCAAGGCGATGGAATATTTCGGCGGGACAGCAGACCGGTAGGCCCGCCCCAAACGGATGACACAGGCCGCTTCCCTAAACGAAACCGGGGTACCCCGCAAACCCGCCGTGGGGAGGGACCGATAGCCCGGAGAGACTATCCTCCCTGGCTGAGCAAGATTCGCTTCCCGCTCAAGGGGGTTGAAAATACAAAACCTTAGCGCTGAGCGGCGGGCAACGCCCGGCGGTCCGTATGGCATCTCGCCGGCCACCTCCGCAATATGCCTAATCTCCGCTTTCCGCAGGTCCGGCCGGAAAGCGGGGAAGCGGTTGAGAATCCGGCTTCCCCATGCAAGACTGTATTCCTATCCGCTTCTTTTATTGGCGACCGCTAGAGCGATGGAAGCCCCGGAATTCTCTTTATCGCGACTTACCCACGCGCAAAAACTCGAACTCATGGAACGCCTCTGGGCGGATCTGACTCAAGCAGACCCGGCCTTCGATTCCCCCCATTGGCATGAGCCCATCCTGCGGGATCGTGAAGCGGCTTTGGCCGGAGGAACAATGGGCGTGTCCGATTGGGAAGAGGCCAAGGAAAGAATCCGCCGAAACGTCGCGTGCAAGTAAAAATTCTCGCCGCTGCCGCAAGCGATCTCGAAGAAGGGTATCGCTTCTACGAGCGGCGTTCGCCGGGTCTGGGACCATACTTTCTTGACTCGCTCTATGCGGATATCGACTCCCTGGTTTTTTACGGGGGCATGCATCGCATCGTGTTCGGCTATCACAGACTCATTGCCAAGCGATTTCCGTTTGCCGTCTATTATCGGCTTATCGAGGAAACCGTCCTGGTCATGGCGGTATTGGATTGTCGCCGCGATCCCAATTGGACAAGAAAGCGGCTCGCGCCAAACTGAGGCTGGGTTGTGGCGCGGTTTCCGCGAGGAAACTGTGGACGGCCCTTCCGTCTCGCGAATCGCAACGAAGGATGGAAGAAGCCGGCAAGACAAGCGGGGCATCACTGCCCCGCTATTGACCTGGAACCGAATCGCCTGTGGATTTTAACGCCCCGGCGCCCCCTTGAAGCTGGTCTCCAGGCTGTGGCAGGTGTCGCAGCCGATCGGCGTGCCGGCGGCTACTTTGACGATCTTCGATTTGAACCCGGTCTTCTTCAGCTTCTTGGCGTCGAAGCCGCGGAAGTCGAACACCCGGTCCACCGGCGTCTTGGACAGACGCGTGCCCTGGTGGTCGCTGCCGTGGCAGGCCGCGCACTGGTCTTCGCCATTCGCTCCGGGCAGCTTGGCGTAGTTGTTGTGCCAGCCGCCGTAGTTGCTGCCGTCGCTGTTGGCGACGTCGCCATTGGCCTGCTTCCACCAGTACGGATCGTCGATCGGGTGGGTGTTGTGCGGACCGCCCAGGATGCCGGGCTTGGCGTCGCCGCTGTACTGCCCGCCGTCCAGGTCTTCCAGCTTGGCGAACGAGTCCGCCGTGTGACAGACGTTGCACTCCAGGATGGAACCGGTATGGCCCTGCAACTGCAGCGAGGTCACGTTCTCGTTGGCGCCGGGCTCCTTGATCGGCCAGATGGCATGGGTCGAGCCGTGACAGGCCGCGCAGGGCACCTTGCCGTGGGTGTCCAGGCTCTTTCGGAACAAGGGCAGATCGTAGCTCTTGTCGACCCGGTTCATATCCCAATCGAGATAGTTGAACGCGATCTTCGCGCTGTTGACGGCGAACCGCGGATTCTCCGGCAACAGCGGCGTGGCCGCGGGGTCGGCGGCATCGTAGGCCAGTTTGCGCACGGGTTCGCTTCCATTGCCGGTATGGCAGGAGCCGCAGTTCGGCTGATCGAGGTAGTCGACCCGATGCACCGGCGTCGGATTGCCCTGTTCGTCGAGCTTGGTGGGATCGACCAGTTCGCCCTTGGCGTTCCTCGGCTGGTCGCCCTGGGCTTTCTTGGCGAACACGTCGCCCACGGCCAGCATGTCGCCATGGCAGTCGGCGCACTGGATTCCGGCGCTGTACATGGGGTCGTGATAGCCCTTCTGGCTGGCGCCCACGTGGCATTTCAGGCAGTTCTGCTCCATGGCCACCTTGTTGCCCTGCTTGTCCACGACCGGGAACAGCGAGTTGGGGTTGGTCTTGCCCGTCCCCTGGTCGTCCCACATCAGCGGCCGCCCTTGGGCGTCGCGGATCACCTTGCCCTGGCCGTCCACCTGGATGCGGCCGTGGAAGCGGTGTTCGGAAGGCCCGTATTCCAGCCCGTCCCAGTTGGTGGTGCCGTAGCCGCATTCGTTCAGATAGGCGGACTGGTGGCACCATTGGCAGGGTTCGGGCGCCTTGAACTGCTTGATGTAGCGCAGGCCGTTCTCCCAGGGGTGACCGTTCCCTTCGCCGGCGATGCCATCACCATCGGGGTCCCAGTCGTCCAGGAATGCGCCGGTTCGGTCCTCCAGCTCCATGAAGGCATGAATCGCGTACTGGTTCCAAAAGGCTTCACTCTCCTTTTCTTCCAGGCTCTTGGGGTTGGAGTTCATGTAGTCGGGAAAGTACTCGACGCGCGAATTCTTCTCTCCGGCCAGCAAGACCTTGTTGCCGTAGCCGTCGAAAACGGGATTGCCGGCAGCGTCCTTTTTCTGCGGCCGCAGATAGCGTTTGACAGTGGGGTCGGCACCGATGCCGCCATAGACGTGGCATTCGCTGCAGCGCACGTCCTTGGCGGTATTGAACGCGACGTCCGCAACCGCGGCGGTCTGTCCGGTGGACTTGCTCCTGGCTTCCACCCGCATCACCGGGAAGGGATTGACCCGGCCCTGGTCGTCCATGTCGGTCAAAGGTATTCCCAGTGCCAGGAAGGCCTGGGTATCCGCCTCGCGGGTCGGGAACGCCTGCGGCGTATTGGCCTGGTAAGGATTGTCCTTACCCGGCATGAGACCGCCCTTGAAATTATCCTTGTCGGCAGGGTTGCCGGTCATCCGGGTCTCGAACTTGCCGGTGAGATAGCCTTCGTCCGGCACCGAATTGCGGGCCAGGTACCAGGTCCAGTCGGCACCTTGCCCCCACATGTCGGGAAAGGCAGCGTTCAATATCTTGGTGATGGTGGGCGGCTCCTTCCACAAGGGCGAAACCGTCGGCGTGCTCTCATCAACCGTCCAGAACGGCTCGTAGCCTGCCGTGGTCTCCCAGCCTTCCTGGGCCTCCCACATGTCGGTCTTCCTGATCTGGGCCTGGCCGAAGGAAGAATCGACCGGATAGTTCCGGCTGGTGCTGTTGATGGAATCGGCCCCGACGGGATCGGCGGGATTCACCGCAGCCGAATAGAAGAGTTCATAGGCGTCCGCCTCGACGTTCAAGGGCTGGCGCGCCTTGGTGTACGCGATGGCATTGAGATGGAAGAAACCGGGCCAGGGGTTGCCCGCATCCAGGTTCATGACGCCCTGCCCCATCGCCGCGCTGTGCGCGAAAGGGAGGACCACGACGTCGCCGGCCTTGCCCTCCAGCTCGCTGCCAAATTTGGGGGCCGCCTGCACCGAGGCCGCCGCAAGGGACGCCGCTGCCGGCGGAGCGGCCGGCGCCTGGCCGACGCTGACGGCTATCGAATCTTCGCATCGGCGCCCCAATGCGTCGGTCGCCACGAAGCGGACCCGATAAATGCCATGATCGCGGACGAAAGTCGCGTGTTCGCCGACCGAGCCGGATTGGGCCAGTGTGCCGGCAGGGAAACCCATGGCACCGCCGCCGAAATCCCACTCGTACTTGAACGGTAAGGCAGCCGGGTCCTTGGCCGTGGCGTTGGCTTCAAAATGGGTTTCCACGCCCATCTGAAGGGCTGTGCCGTCGACCGGACTGACGATACTGCAGGTCGGAACGCCGCTGCAGGACTTGGGTGCCCCCTTCACCGCCTTGATGGCCTCGCTGTCGCCGGACTGGACCCGCACCGCGCAGGGCACGGCGGGAAGCGCGTCACGGCTTAGGCTGGCTCCGAAGGAGCCTCCCTGTCCGCTGTCGCCGATCTCAACCAGACGGCGACCGTTGATGTCATAGATTTCGACCGGCCCCGCGGAATTTTTGAGGCTGCCTTTGACGGTCAGAGTTCCCGTCTTCTCCGACCATGACGCCTTGGCGATCTTCAGCTTGGCTGCCGCCAGCACCCCTTCCGGCGCAAGCGCCAGGGCAAAACAGATCGACAGACAGGCAAGAAACGGATTTCGACGCGATGTGAACGACTGGGGTCGGCGTGAGTTATTCATGGCTCCTCCGGTGGTGTTCTTGGTCTTATTGCATCGTTCGCCATGGCGAACGATGATACCCTCCGGCAGCAGAGCATCATTCAGGCCATCAAGAAATATTCCATTAAAACAGTATTATAGAATCCTGCCCCACAATTATGGCCACGCCATATCACTCGCCGGCACGGGATTTCGCGCAACACAGCTTCCGGCCTTCCCGCGGCACCTCTCTCGCAAGGCCGCCACGGGGATGGCCAAGCCTGGATCAGAGCTTGCTCACCGTGTCGTTGTCCTTGTTCAGGACCCAGACGTTGACGCCGTCGAAGACGAGGGCGTAGGGACTCGTTGTGCCCGCATCCAACGCGTAGCTCGCCGCCACCGATCCGTCGAGGTTCAGTTTGGTCACCGTGTGACCTTCCGAACTGCATGCCCAGACGTGAACGCCGTCGAACACGACACCCGTCGGATTGGCCCCCACCAGGTAATTGCCCAGGGTATTCGCGTCGCCGACCCTGACCTGGGTCAGTTTGCCTTCGGGGTCGCTCTTCAAAACCCACATGGATTCGCCGTCGAACGCCATGGACTTGAGATTGCCGCCGGCCCAATGGATCGCTCCGGCCTCGGCACCGGAGGTAGTCAGCTTAGTGAACGTGGAGTCCGGTCCGCTCGCCACCCACACGTGAGTACCGTCGAAGCCGATGCCGGCGGGCTTGTCGCCCGCATGGTACGGCCCGGTCACCGCGCCGTCCGCCGATTTGACCTTGTACGCGCCGTCTGCGCTGGCCACCCAGACGCTCTCGCCGTCGAATGCCAGCGAAACCGGGCCGGTGCCCGCCGACACCGAGCGCAGGAGGGAACCGTCGGCGACGTTCATCTGAACCAGCGCCGTATCGGTTGCAACCCACAGGTAACCGCCGTCGAACAGGACGTCATTGGGCTTGGCGCCGTCGAGGGAATAGGTGCCCTGGATCGAGCCGTCGCTGGGGCGCAGCTTGGTGACGGATGCCCCGTCGTGATTGGCGATCCATAGGAAACTGCCGTCGAATGCCCCGGCGACCGGGCCGTCGCCGACCGGATAGGTCAGGCCCGTCCGGCTGGCGCCGTACCAGCGCTTGGCAGCGATCCGCAGCGGATTGAACGACGCGCCGGTATCGCCCTTGGCACCGTCCTTGCCATCCTTGCCGTCTTTTCCATCCTTGCCGTCCTTACCGTTGGTCCCCGCCACAGCCAGCACGGCCCATTGATCCGGGCTGTTTTCCGGCGCATGGTTCAGGTTCTTTTTCTGCAGACTGATGTAGCTGGCGCCTCCCTGGCTCACGATATGGCCTCGGCCGTAACTGACCGCGGCATCCCAAGCACCGCGGAATTTGGCCATGTCGAGCGAAACGGCCTCAGCTTGGACTGTCGTGACACCACCCAGCAGAGAAAGAGCGAGGAACGCGGCACCCACCGTATAGCGAACAAAATTCTGTTTCATCGATTGCGCACTCTGATCGTTCGAAGCGATCAACCGGCATCGGCACGTCTTGCCGGATTGATGCCCCTGTCGTAAGGACGGGAAGCCCGGGTCCACGCCCTCCCTGGCGCGGTCCGGCGCGTCGTCAATGCCCCGGCGAGCCGATGAAGCTGGTCTCCAGGCTGTGGCAGGTGTCGCAGCCGATCGGCGTGCCGGCGGCCACTTTGACGACCTTGGTCTTGAATCCGGCCTTCTTCAGCTTCTTGCCGTCGAAACCCCGGAAGTCGAACACCCGGTCCACCGGCGTCTTCGACAGACGGGTGCCCTTGTGATCGCTGCCGTGGCAGGCCGCGCACTGGTCTTCGCCCTTCAGTCCGCCGATCTTGGCATAGTTGTTGTGCCAGCCGCCGTAGTTGCTGCCGTCGCTGTTGGCGACGTCGCCGTCGGCCTGCTTCCACCAGTACGGGTCGTTGACGGGATGCATGTCGTGCGGGCCGCCCAGGATGCCGGGCTTGGTGTCACCGCTGTAGTTCACACCGCCGTCCAGGTCATCCTTCTTAGCAAAGGAGTCCGCCGTGTGGCAAACGTTGCACTCGAGGATGGTGCCGGTATGGCCCTGGAGCTGCAGCGCGGTGACGTTGTCGTTCGAACTCGGATCGCGGTTGGGCCAGACCGAGTGCGCCGCGCCGTGGCAGGCCGCACAGGCGACGTTGCCGTGGCGGTCCTTGCCGAAGCGGAACACCGGGGCGTCTACCTTGGTATCCACCGTTTTGGTAAGGAACGATCCTGATGCCTCATCCACGTCGTAATAGAAGTCCGTCGGAACGGCGGCTTGGAAGGTCTCCAACGGCGCTGCCGAGAAACGGCGAGAATCCGGATCCGTGCGATCCACCGCACGGGTCGTCGCCGACAAATCCGCATCGTCAAATGCCCGTTTCATCACGCCCGCGCTGAAGAAGCCGCCGCTCTTGTCGGCACCCTTGTTACCGTCACCGACATGGCAGGAACCGCAGTCCGGTTCGTCGAACCAGGGCACCCGGTAATCGTCGCGCTCGGTGGAACCGACCTTGTCCTTGTTGGCGAGATAGTTCTTCGGGAACGCTTCGCCCACCGCCAGCATGTCGCCGTGGCAGTCGTAACAGGTGACGCCCGCCGTGTACATGCGGTCGCGGTAAAGCTGCTCGCGATGGCCGGAATGGCAGCGCAAACAGTTCTCTTCCATCGGCAATTGCTTGCCCTGGTCGTCGAAGATCGGGAACAGGCTGCCGGTCTTGGTGGAATTGTTCGGACCTTTGGTCTTCCAATCCCAGCGTACGTGCGTCCCTTTAGCATCCCGCACGATATCGGTCTTACTGGCGTTCCACTGCAGTTCGCCGTGCCAGCGATGCATGGAAATGGAATAGTTGGGCGCGTAGATGGAGTCATCGGCCTTGAAGCCCTCTTCATCCCACCAACCGCTCTTGAAAGGCTCAAAGGATTGGGCGGTTGCATGGCAGCCGTAACAGGGACGCGGCGTATCTTTTTCTATATTCGCAGGGTGCTGTTTCTCGTCATCCGAAAGGTAAGTCTTGCTTACGGAATACATCATGTCGTTGAGAAACGTAATAATGTCGTAATACTGATGCAGGCTCGAATAATTCAAGGCCGCCGCGTATTCCTGGTCAAATATGCTAGCGGGGTCACCGCCGACATCGGATACGTCGAAAAACTCGGGTTTTTCCGGTATTTTGTCATCGGGGATAGCGTACGAGGAATAACCGGGCAGGGTCTTACTCGCCTCCAGCCCGTATTTACCCCAGGCGCTGGAAGCAAATGCCGCCTTGGTGTAGGGCGCGTTTGGGTTCGCCCCGACCTTGCCTTTGGCATGGCATTCCCGGCAATGAAAATCGCGCCCGGCGCTGACCACGCCGTCTGTCTTGGCCAGGACGCTGTTGCTCCCTTTGGCCACGGCTTCGACGCGCACCAGCGAGAATGGATTGACTCTCCCCTGGTCGTCGGTGTCGGTATAAGGCAGAAGGTTAGCTTCGAACCATGCCGCCGGCTTGTCGGCCACGCCCTCCTTCCTGGATTTTTCGCTGGCAACGAATTTGGAGAATGGCTGCGGGGTATTGGCGAAATAGGGATTTTCCCGGCCCGGCATATAGGCGCCATGGCCCTGATCGGTATTGGGATCGTCCGATACGACCGTGCCGGCACCGTCCTTCTTGGCTTTGAAATACCCTTCATCGGCCGTCGGCGCACCTTGGGCGGCGGCGCAACCGTAGGCGCCCCAGTATCCCGTCATCATCCAGGAACAGGCGAAATAACCTTCGGCCTTTTGCGCATCCGGGCGCGCAGGTATCTCCCACACGTCGGTTTTTTTCAGTGCCGCATCGAGTAGAGCGGCTGTCGTCGGCCAGTTGCGGCTGGTGGAATTGATGGAGTCTCCGCCGACGGGATCGTTCGGATTCGAGGCTGCCGAATATCGGAGTTCTACGGCGCCGCCATCCAGAAATACGGGCAGGCGATCCTTCTTGAAGGCATAGGCCCGAATGTTGTTGGCGGTCGGCGAAAATGAGCCATAGCCGTTGGAACCGTACCGCATGTCGCTCAGATTCTGATAGCTCCATTCCTCGAACGGCATGACCACGACGTCGCCCTTGGTGCCGTCCAGCTCGCCGCCCAGCGCCGGCGCGCCCTGCTCCGACACCTTGCCAGGCAGCCCCGTCGGCGGATTGCCTACCGTCACCTCGACGCTGTCCTCGCAGCGCCGGCCCTTGGCGTCGGTGGCGATGAACCTCACCCGGTAACGGCTGTCGTTGCGGACGAACGCGACCATCGCCATCAGCCCGGTGGGCCGCTTGTAGGCGGGTGGATTGCTGCCGGCGATGAGTTCGCCCATGGCGCCGCCGGCGAAATCCCATTCGTAGCTGAACGGCTGCGCCGCCGGGTCCTTGGCCGTGGCGGTGGCTTCGAAATGGGTCTCCACGCCGACCTGGACCGCGGTGCCTGGGCCAGGACTGACGATGCTGCAGGCGGGAGCGCCGCTGCAGGATTTGGGTGCGCCCTTCACCGGTTTGATGACCTCGGTGTCACCGGTCTGGACCCGCACCGCGCAGGGGACGCCCGCGAGGTCCTGGCGGCTCAGCGTCACCGCGAAACTGTCGCCCTGGCCACTGCCCAGCCGCCGGCCGTTGACGTCGTAGACATCGATGGGGCCGGTTCCGCCCTTGGCTTTGCCGGCGATCGTCAGCGTGCCGGACTTTTCCGACCAGGCCGCTTTGGCAATCTTGATCTTGGCGGCGGCCGAGACCGCTTGCGGAGCCAGCAGCACGGCCAGGGCGAGCAGCGGGCCTCCGAGGAGGAGGCGCCGCGAGGGACGCGTCTCCGTAGCAGGGCGATGGGTATTCATGGTTCCTCCAGGATTCTTGTTGTTGTGCACGGCGCCCAAGGGAAGGATGCGCGGCCGAAATGAGAATGAGCAACAACCAAGCCAGCCAAAATACTCCATCAAAACATGGAGAAAGGGTGATCCCGATTCCGCCGATCGCGCGATTTCACTGACCATGTGAGTCATTGCGCGCACGAGATCGCCTGCAACCCTGGGCGAGGCTGGAGCTTGCGGAGTGCGTTATCTGACGCAGAACTCAGGGCAGATCACACACACTGGAAACGGTCGCGCCCGTCCGCTCGATCTCGGCAAGGCCCTTGCAACACCGTCGCAGGCCGACAAGAGGAAGCGGCGGCCCGATTTGTGCCTAATTCTTGGACGTTCCAGCGAACGCCTAACTCCCGGCCCCACGGGAAAAGAGCGGCGCCATCCGGCACCGTTCCATTTCTCCGGTAGCCGCTTAACTCGCCATTGCCGTAACATATCGTGTCGATCCCAATGACCCGCCCATCAGAGGCCTTCCCCAAGCACATGAATTTCCAAGAGTTCTTCCATATGGGCGGCTATGCCGTCTACGTATGGACTTCCTATGGCCTGTGTTTCGCCGTGCTCGCCTTCAACCTGATCGCTCCGTTGCGCCGGAAAAACGAAACGCTGAAGAGCCTTCGCCGCCAGTTGAAGCAGGAGTCCCGCCCATGATGACGCCGCGCCGCAGACGCATGATGTGGGTAGCGCTGATGGTCGCCGGCGTGTGCATCGCCGCCTTCTTCGCCCTCACCGCCTTCCAGAAGAATCTCCTTTATTTCTATACGCCGTCCCAGGTGGCTTCCGGCGAAGCGCCGAAGGGCTACCCGTTCCGCATCGGCGGACTGGTGGTCAAGGAAAGCGTGAAGCGGGAACCGGACAGCCTGACCGTGCGCTTCGAGGTCTCCGACGGCCCCAACGCCGTGCCGGTACTCTATACCGGCATCCTTCCCGACCTGTTCCGGGAAGGCCAGGGCATCATCGCCGTGGGCCAGGTCGACGATGCCGGCACTTTCCGGGCGACCGAGGTGCTGGCCAAGCACGACGAGAACTACATGCCGCCCGAAGTCGCCGAATCATTGAAAAAGAACGGCCAACTCCCCGCTGACTACACGGAGTACCAGAAGAAATGATCGCCGAACTCGGCCACATCGCCCTGGTCATGGCCCTCCTGATGGCCTTGCTGCAGGGCACCTTTCCGCTGATGGGCGCCTCCCAGGGCGTGGGCATCTGGATGAGCGTCGCGAAACCCGCCGGCCGCGCGCAGTTCCTGTTTCTGCTGGCTTCCTTCGGCGCCCTGACGGCCTGCTTCATCACCAACGATTTTTCCGTGGAGTACGTCGCGCGCAACTCGAACTCGGCCTTGCCGCTGTACTATCGCATCGCCGCAGTCTGGGGCTCGCATGAGGGCTCGATGCTGCTGTGGGCCACGATCCTCGGGCTTTGGACGGCGGCGGTGACGGTGTTCAGCCGCAGCCTGTCCGAAGACTTCCTGGCCCGCGTCCTGGGCGTCATGGGGTTGGTGAGCATCGGCATCCTGCTGTTCATCCTGTTCACCTCGAACCCGTTCGAGCGGCTGGTGCCGGTGCCGCCCGACGGCAACGACCTGAATCCGCTGCTGCAGGATTTCGGCATGACGGTGCATCCGCCCATGCTGTACATGGGCTACGTGGGCCTCAGCGTGGCTTTCGCGTTCGCGATCGCCGCCCTGCTCGGCGGCTCGCTGGACTCGGCCTGGGCGCGCTGGTCGCGGCCCTGGACCCTGGTGGCGTGGCTGTTCCTGACCGGCGGCATCACCCTCGGCTCCTGGTGGGCCTATTACGAACTGGGCTGGGGCGGCTGGTGGTTCTGGGACCCGGTGGAAAACGCCTCCTTCATGCCCTGGCTGGTCGCCACCGCACTGATCCACTCGCTGGCGGTCACCGAGAAGCGCGGCGCCTTCAAGGCGTGGACCGTGCTGCTGGCGATCTTCGCCTTTTCGCTGAGCCTCCTCGGCACCTTCCTGGTCCGGTCCGGGGTGCTGACGTCCGTGCACGCCTTCGCTTCCGACCCCACCCGCGGCCTGTTCATCCTGATCCTGCTGGCCATCGTGGTGGGCGGTTCGCTGCTGGTATACACGGTGAAGGCCCCGGGGGTCCGCGATGTGGCGCGGTATAGCCTGGTGTCCAAGGAAAACCTGCTGCTGCTCAACAACATCCTGCTGGTGACCGCCTCCGGGAGCATCCTGCTCGGCACCCTCTACCCGCTGATCCTGGACGCGCTGAAGCTGGGCAAGATTTCGGTTGGCCCGCCGTATTTCGGCGCGGTGTTCGCTCCGCTGATGGCGCCGATCTTCCTGCTGGCCGGCATCGGTCCGATGTTCGCCTGGCGGGAGAGCCCGCTCGGGCGCGTGCTGCACCGGGTCCGCTACCTGTTCCCGGCGAGCTTCGCGGCCGGCATCACGCTCGCCGCCCTGGCCTGGGACGATGCCGATTTCAAGATGATGGCCGGCCTGGGCTGCGCGTTCTGGCTGGCAGCGAGCGCCCTGCTGAGCCTGTGGACCCGCGTCCGGCTGCGCGACGGCTGGCTCGAAGGGCTGCGCGCGCAGTCGCCCAGCGTCTACGGCATGACCGCCGCGCATCTCGGCGCCGCGGTGTTCCTGGTCGGCGCCGTGCTGTCCGACCGCCTGAGCCAGGAAAAGCTGGTGCGCATGGCACCCGGCGACAGCGTGACGCTGTCCGGCTACACCTTCAACTTCCTCGGCACGGAGACCGTCCAGGGCCCCAACTTCTCGGCCCAGCAAGCCACGTTCCGGGTGGAGCGGAACGGCGAGAGCCTGGAACTCAGGCCCCAGAAGCGGAACTACAAGGTACAGCGCAACATGATGACCGAAGCCGCCATCGACCCCGGCCTGTCCCGCGATCTCTACGTCGCCCTCGGGGAACCGCTGGACAAAAATGCCTGGAGCGTTCGGCTCTACGTCAAGCCGTTCATCCGCTGGATCTGGGCCGGCGGCTTGTTCATGATCGCCGGGGGCCTGTTGTCCGTCGGCGACCGGCGCTACCGCCTGCCGCTGCGCGAAGCCCGCGCCGTTCCCGAACGGGCCGCCGCCGCCCGCGCGACCTGACCCTTTGCGAGTTCAAGCCATGGAGACAACGCGCATGCGCTTCGCCATCCCACTCGTCATCTTCGTCCTGCTGGTCGTCCTGCTGGGCGTGGGCCTGACCCTGGATCCCCGCGAAGTGCCCTCCCCGCTCATCGGCAAACCGGCCCCGGCGTTCTCGCTGCCGGAGGTCGCCGCGGCCGACCGCACCCTGAGCCTGGACCAGCTCAAGGGACAGGTGTTCCTGCTCAACGTCTGGGCGTCCTGGTGCGTCTCCTGCCGTCAGGAGCATCCCGTGCTGGTGGAGTTCTCCAAGCGCGGCATCGTCCCGATCTACGGCCTCAACTACAAGGACACCCGCGACGATGCCCTCGCCTGGCTGAAGCGGTTCGGCGATCCCTACCGGGCCAGCGCCTTCGACGAGGACGGCAAGATGGGCATCGAATGGGGCGTCTACGGCGTGCCGGAAACCTTCCTGGTCGACAAGCACGGCGTGATCCGCTACAAGCAGACCGGGCCGGTGACGCCGGAAGACCTCGAAAACAAGATACTGCCGCTGATTCGCGAATTGCAGAGCGCCGCATGAAACGACTGATTCTTTGCCTTTGTGGCCTTTTGGCCGGCCACGCTGCGGATGCCATGGAAGTCCGCCAGTTCGACGATCCCGCCAAGCAGGAACGCTACGAAACGCTCATCAAGGACGTGCGCTGCCTGGTCTGCCAGAACCAGTCGCTCGCCGAATCGGATGCGGAACTGGCAAAGGACCTGCGCACCGAGGTCTACAACATCATCGAGAGCGGCAAGTCGAGCGAGGAAGCCGTGCAGTTCCTGACCGACCGCTACGGCGACTTCGTGCTCTACCGTCCTCCGTTCAAGAGCATCACGCTGCTGCTCTGGCTCGGGCCGTTCCTGCTGCTGGCCGGCGGCGCCGTCTTCCTGTGGAAGCAGGCCAGACGGCGCGCCGAGGCGGCGCAGCAGGAAGAGGCGCTCTCCGCCGAAGAGCGCCGGCGCCTCCAGCAGTTGAAAGACCGATTCCAGGGGTAATCACATGACATCGTTTTGGGTGCTGGCGGCGGCCCTGCTGCTGGCCGGCTACGGCTTTTTCCTTCCCGCCCTGCTCGGGCAGAAATCCGCCCCCGGCGTCGACCGCGCGAGGCTCAACTGGCTGATCAATCGGCAGAAGCGGGAAGAACTTGCGGCCGAGACAGGCGACGACAAAGCCGCCGAGCAACTCGGCGACGACTTCGACCGCGACCTCCTGGCCGACCTTGCCGCCGCCGAGGCCAAGCCCCCCCGGCAGAAGCCGGAGGCAGGGAAGACCTCCCTCATCGTCGTGTTGACGGCCTTGCCGCTGGCGATCCTGGCGCTGTACGGCGGGCTGGGCCGGATGGACCTGATCGCCCACCCGGCCGCCGTCGCCGCCGCCGCAGAGCCGGGAATGGCCGCGGGGGATTTGCAGGCGAGGGTCGAGCAGCTCTCCAATCGCCTCCAGCAGCAGCCCAACGATCTGGACGGCTGGCTGTTGCTTGGCCGCTCGCTGCTTGCGGTCCAGCAGATGGACAAGGCCGTGCAAGCCTACGAATTCGCGATGAAGCTGGCGCCCGACAATCCCGATGTGCAGGCGCTCTACGCCCAGGCGCTCGGGGAAGCGAACCAGGGCAGCCTCCAGGGCAGGCCGACTGAGATCATCGACGGCATCCTCCAGCGCAATCCGAACCACCTGCACAGCCTTTGGCTGGCCGGACTCGCCGCGGCGGAACGCGAGGACAAGGCCAAGGCCGTGGAATACTGGAAGAAGCTCCGCTCGCTCCTGCCCGCGGACGGCGAACAGACGCGGCAACTGGACGGCTATATCGCCGAACTGGCGGGCACGGCGCCGCCCGAGGCCAAGACGGCGAGCGCGGCTCCCACGTCCGCCGGAGCGGGCAAGAGCATCCGGGTGAAAGTTACCCTCGATACCAAGCTGAAAGGCCAGGCGGGACCCAACGACGTCGTCTTCATCTTCGCCCGCGCCGCGGAAGGCCCGCCCATGCCCCTGGCCATCAGCCGCAAGAAGGTCAGCGACCTGCCGGCCGAAATCACCCTGAACGACGGCATGGCGATGGCGCCCGGCATGAAGTTGTCGTCCTTCCCGCGCATCGTCATCGGCGCCCGCGTCTCCAAGACTGGCAATGCCATGCCCGCGCCCGGCGACCTGCAGGGCCTGACCTCCCCGGTGGAGGCGCAAGACGGCGGCAGTTACGCGGTGGATATCGGACAGGTCGTGAACTGACGGCGACGGCAGCACAAGCGCCGCCGATAGGCTATATTGACGGCCATGGCGGAGGTCGGTTCATCCGCCGGCCGTCTTGCATGCCGTCATCGCATTTTCCGACATCGTTGCCGGGAGAGAACAACAACATGAACACGAAGCGCGGCCTAGCCGTCACCCTGGTCCTGATCGCCACCCTGGCAAGCGGGTGCGCCAGCATCCGCGCCCGCACCGATGTGTTGCCCAGGAAGGGCTGGACCGTCTACCCCGGCGCACAGCAGGGTGTGACGGACATCGACGCAGCCGTCAACGGCAAACTGCCCTATCCCGGCTGGATGCAAGTGCTGCTGTTCCCCGCGTTCGTGCTGGACCTGCCGGTGGGCGCCGTCTTCGACACACTGGCCCTGCCCTACGACCTCTACCGCATCAACCACCCGGAAGACTTCGCCGGGAGAAAGCGCAAGTGATTCCCAGGACGGCGTGGGATACACTCCGGCCATGCCGTCCCGCCATTCCTTACTGATCGTCCTCATCCTGTCGGCCGCCCTGGCACTGGGCTCCGCGGCATCGGCCTATGTACGGGCGCCGGAAATCCCCAAGGGACGCTCAGACACCTCCGGCCAGTTTCTGGTCGCGCATCCGAAGATGCCGGCGAACCTTTTCGCGCACAGCGTCATCTACGTGGTGAGCCACGACGAGGGGGGCGCCATGGGCCTCGTCGTCAACCGTCTTGCCGGGGCGGGTCCGTTGGGGAAATTGCTGGAAGCCTTTGGGCTCAAGTCGAATGAGCAACGCGAGATCAAGCTGTATTTGGGCGGTCCGGTGGGAGTCGGGCAGGGCTTCGTCCTGCATTCCGACGATTACGCCGGTGCCAGCACCCGGGTGCTGAAAAAGGGCCTGTCGCTATCGACCGGGCCGGATATCCTGGAAGCCCTCGCGCGCGGCCGCGGCCCTCGGCAGGTCCGGATGCTGTTCGGCTATGCCGGCTGGTCGCCGGGCCAACTGGACGGCGAGATCGCCCGCGGCGACTGGCTGCTCGCGCCGGCGGACACCGTCCTGATCTTCTCCGACCAGCCGGACACCGTCTGGGAACAGGCGCTCAAGCACGCCGGCCTGCCCCTTTAGCCCGGCCTCACTGGCCGGTTTGCGGCAAAGGCTTCGCCCCCGCGACGCGCACGGCTTCGGCCGGCGGCCGCACTTCGGCATCGAGCTCCAGGTCGATTTTCAAGCGCTTCGCCGCCGATTTGGCCTCCTTGCCGTCCTTGAACGGCCCCGCCAGCACCTCGTAGCCATCGCCACTCTTCACCGCTCGCGCAGGAATGGGCGGTCCCTGATGGTTCAGTACGGCGGCCACGCGGCGGGCACTCAGCTCCTCCCGCGTGGTCGCCGCCTTCACCAGCCAGCCGTTTGCATTTTCAGGCGGCAGCTCCGGCCGGCCGAACCAAGCGGCAGGCCGCTGAAGCTGCGTCGCCTGGGCCAGCGAGGCCGACGCCGGCGGCGAATTCGCCTGGATCGGCACGGGAATGCCCCGAGCCTCGGCAAGAACCTGCTCTACCTTGGGCCAGTCCAGAACGGCGCCTTCCTTTTTCTCCAGACGCTTCAGCCTGGCGGTAAGCTCGCTTTTCAGCCTGGCCTGATTCAGTTCCTCATATGGCTCATGCGCCTCCAGGTAGACCTGCCCGCCCTTGCGGCCCACCAGGTACGGCTGGTTGACGATGCGGACGGCGGCCCCCGTCTTCACGTCGGGGAACACCGCGGCGATGTCTTCCGGGTACAGCCGGATGCAGCCGTTGCTTGCGCGGAACCCGATGCTGTAAGGCTTGTTGGTGCCGTGAATCAGGTATTGCGGCCGGCTGAGATACATCGCGTAATCGCCGAGCGGATTGTCGGGACCGGGCGACACGGCCGCCGGCAGCGGATCGCCCTTGAGCGCGTGATCCTTGCGGATGTTCTCGGTGGGATACCAGGTCGGAAACTCGGTCTTGCGGACCACCGTCATGTAGCCGGTCGGCGTCGAACGCCCTTCCTTGCCGATGCCGACCGGATAGGTGGAGACGGCCCCATCCGCGGATTTGGGCGGGAAATGATAGAGCCGCATCGTCGCCAGGTTGATGATCACTCCCTTGCGCGGCGCATCCGGCAGAGTGAACTGCAGAGGCAGCACCAGCCGGCGGCCGGCTTCCGGCACCCAGGGATCGAGGCCGGGATTGGCCTCGCTAAGCTCCTGAAATCCAAGGCCATAATGGCGTGCGATGTCCGACAGCGTGTCGCCCTCGCGGGTCTCGACCGACGCCAGATGGCCGACCACGCTTTCGTCTCCGGCCACGCTGAACTGGTGTTTCTCGACCGCGACCGGAAGCGGCGGCGGACTCGGAGGTGCCTCCCGCGGCGGAGGCGTGAAGGCACAGCCTCCGAGCAGTGCGCTGGCCGCAGCCACGAACAGCAACCGCTGCGGCAGACGGATGGAGAAATTGCCGCACAGGCGGCGAGCCGAAATCAAGACCGGGAAAAGTGAGACGTTCATGCCGAATGCTGCAAGCAGCATGCATGCCACTTGCAGCACCGAGCCGCTCAGCCCGGCGGGTTATTCGACGCTGTAGCCCCGCCCCTTCAGGCAGGCACCATAGGCGCGCAGAAAATCGGCGGATTTAGCCCCCTGAGCTTGGGCCTGCTGAGCCTGGGCTTTCTGCTCGGCCTGCTGCTGGCGGCGGTGCTTCGCGGCGCTGAGCACGCCGCCGCCCACCGCACCGATCTCCGCCCCTTTGCCGGCATCGCCCGCCATTGCGCCGATGGCGGCGCCCGCCGCGGCGCCTTTCGCCCCTCCCCGCAGCAAGCCGCCCTTGCCGGACTGCGTTCCGGGCGTCGGCTGGGGAGCGGTCGCCGCTTTCAGCGGGTCGAATCCGGTCTGCTGGGTCGCCCAGGCCTGGCATTGCGCTTTGTCGGCCGACATCTGCTCGGCGCTCTGGCCTTTGGCCGGATAGACGTACGGCTCCTGCGCAGAAAGGACCGGCGCAATTGCCGCCAACACGACGAATAACCCCGACACAGCCGTTTTGGGGGTCCTTGGCTTCTGGTTTCGCTCCACGGCACAACTCCTGTAAGGTTTAAGGCACATTGTTGTCGATTTTTTCCTCAAGACTCTGCTCCTTGGGGCTGGAGGCAAACGAGCCCGTCGTCCGGCACTGCACCAGCCGCTGCGCACCGCGCTCGCCCCAGGACTTGAACGCCTCTTTCACATCGTCCCATTCGTGGAAATCCCGGACATCGAGCTTGCCGACCCGCTTGTCCGCGGCGGCATACAGGCGCTGCCCGGTCAGGGAATCCAGGATTTCCAGCTCGAACGCCGCGTCTCCAGAGAACAACGCCTGACCCGTGGATTCCGAGTAAAGCGCGGCGGGCGCGGTGACATAAGGCGCCAGCACGGTACCCTCCTTCAGCAGCACGTTGGCCTTGTCGGCCTCGGTCAGTGCCATGCGCACCCGCATCACGTCAGGACCCGGCTGGGTCACCACTTCGAACCGGGCCTTGTTCATCACCTCCAGCAGGGTATCGGTGCCGAGCTTGCGCAGCATGTCGCGGTCCTTGGGCTCGAGCTTCTGCAGCCAGGAATCGCCCGTTTTCGCCCATAGCGTGACAGGATCGACCATCACCTTGCTGTATTTCCGGCAATCCGCGGCCGGATTGGCGTAGACCAGCAGAGGCTCGTTGCCGTTGCCCTTGCGCAGGCTCGAGTAACTTCCCAGGAATCCCGACGGTTGGACCTCCCGGGCCTGCTTGGTCGCGCTGCAGCCGCAGAGAACTGCCACGGCCACGGCCGCCAGCAGGGCACTGGGGCGGCCGGGAACATCACGAAATGACGGCATCCCGCCGCGCTCCTTTTCCCTGTTTGAAATCCTCACAAAGGTTCTCCTCCTAATGGCGGGTTTCAGGCATTCGGACTGTTGACGACCTGGTAGACCACGTCGCTGCCGCTGTAGAACGGACGGTACCAGATCCCGCCGAATTCGTAGTACCTGACGCCGTTGACGGTATGGGTCGCCGCGCCTCCGGGGAGCGAACTCACGGTCAGGCCGGGTGGCGGCATGACCACCGTGTAGCCGCTGCCGGATGGCGTATAGAACGCGCCGCCGCAGTCGGAATAAGGCTGCTGGCCGCTGTAGACCGTGACGCAGGATGGCGGCAGGCTGGTCACGGTGGCTCCCTGCGGCGGTGGCGTCACCACATAACCCGAACCCTGCGGCAGATAATAGGCGCCGTTCGAGTAGTAGTAGGTGTTGTTCTCGACTACGACCGGCTGCGAGTTGCGCGGCACCGAAGCGACCATCTCGCCGATCATGAGGCCTTCCATCATGCCCATCATCGCCATGCCGCTGTAATAGCCGCCCCAGGTACCGCCGATGAACACCGGCCCGTAGTAGTTGCCGCCGCCGTAGTAGTCATAGCGGTTTTTCTGGAGCTGTTCCGCCTGCTGGGTGTGGTATTGCGCCATGGAGTCCTGCTGTTTATAGGCATTCTGCTGGACTGTGTTGATCTCCTTGTCGCGATTCTGCTGAACCGTGTTGATCTCGTTGTCCCGATCCTGCTGACGCTGGTCCGGCGTTGCCTCCTGGCGGTTTTCCGGGCGCTGAAAGCCCTGACCTCCATTCCCGAAATCGCGGTTCGCGTTTTGCCGCCAGTCGTGGCCGGCGCCGTCCGCGCCGTCGGACGCCCGCACACTGCCCAGGCCACCGCCGCCGAAACTGCCGCCGCCTATCCCGGTCCCGCCGTAGCGTTGGCCCTCGTCACCGCGGTCATCCCCCGCGCGCTGGCCGAAACCGCCGCCCCCGACATGGCCGCCGAATTCCCCACCGCCGAAATGGCCGCCTCCGAACCCCCCGCCGAAGCCGCCATGCGCGCCGGTGATCCGGGGGAGGCCCATACCGGCCAGCAGCAAGCCCAATACGGCGATGCCCAGACGGTTCTCAAATCCGGTATTTCGATTCATCAGTTTGTCCTCCACTCGCGTCACGGCGCCTTCTTTGCCTGCTCTTTCCTGGCGGAAACCGCAGCCTTCAGAAAGCCGATGCGCTCGGCCTTCGGCGGGAGCGCGGCACTGAATGCGGAATCCGGCAGATGGGTGGCGAAGTCCCAGTCGGACAGCACCGCCATGTACTGCGGCGCGCCGGGAAGCGTTTTGTAGGTGATGACGAATTTCCGGGGCAGCGGCAATTTGCCGTCCTCGATCCAGAGCTGCCAGTCGACGTTCTTGCCGACGAAGGCGAGATGATGGCACGGCATCCCGCCCACCTCGCTCATCCCGGCATGGAAGCCGAATACCGCGTGCGGCTTCAGGATGGCATAGGGGTCGCTGTACAGAAGGTCGGACAACGGCGGCGTGAAGCCGAGCTGAGCGATGAGATAATCCAGCGTGGCATCGATGCCCGCCGGCGTCTGCTCCACGGCATAGGTACCGTGCGCCTCGTCCAGCAGGGTGAAGTTCTTGCCATCGTACCAGAAGCGCTTTTCACCCACGTCGGTCCGATAGCGAACCCGGAAGCGGTCGGGACGCCGAACCGATATGTCGTCGGATGCCGCAAGCTGGATCTTCTGACCGGAAGCGAGAAGATCGTCGTACAGCACGTCCACGTGCACCGAAAACTCCTTGGCTGACTTTAGGTAGTCCCCCATCTGCCGCAGCAACTGGTCAACCTGCGCGCCGATCGCCACCTCCGGCGCGCTTTCGGCCGCCGGCTTCGATGCCGGCTTGTCGGCCGCGGTGGCCCAGCCGCCGCCAGCGCATATCAGCAGTCCGGCGAGCGCCAGTGCGCCGGGATGGCGCATCCGTTGATTCTGTTTCACCACATCCTCCATTGGTCGAAGCGGGACAAGGCACCGACGACGCCGGCCCACGAGATGCCGGGCCCGCCCCCTCGAATCACCGGCTTCGGAGGCCGGGAGGGGGCGACCGGTCGGAAGCGCCGAAGCTAGGGCTTTTCGGTACCCGAGGTCCAGGCGGAAAGCTTGTTGGCTGCCCGTTCGCACCAGGCGTCGATCGCGTTCTGGGCATCGCCCCATTGCCACTGGAACCCGGTGGAAACATTGCCGCCGCCGATCCTCCGGTCCACCACCAGCGCCAACGTCTGGCCGGTCACGGAATCCGTGATCTTGGCTTCACCCTGGGCGCCGCCGACGAAAGGGAAGGTATCCGTCGCCAAGTATTTCAGGTTGGACAGCATATGCGCCTGCGGGATGATCATGGACACCGACCGCAGCACAGGCGTCGCAGTTTCGGCGTCCGTCATGGCCACATCCAGTTTCAGCACGCCGGGGCCTGGGCGATCGGCGAGTTGCATCTTCTCGCCGATCTTTTCCTTGAGCTTCTGGTTGAAGTAGTTGACCAGTTCCTGCTGGTCGGCAGCGGAAACCTGGGTCGTATCCCCTCCCCAAAAGGTCACCGGGCTGACCAGGACCTTGTTGTACTTGGTCCAGTCAGCCTTCGGATTGTTATAGCGCAACGCCGCACCGTCCTTGGGGCCCGGCGAAAGCTTGGAACAATCGCTGCCCAGGAAGGCGCACTTCAAGCCGCCCGGTTTGAGTTCGGCCTTTTCGGTCGTCGCACAGCCCGCCACCGACAGCAGACAGACGGCCAGGACCGGGAAAATCGCACCTCTGGAACCGATCGAAGCGGCAACCGCAGACTTTTCTTCCATCTTGTTTCTCCTTGAGTCGAACAACCTAAGAACAGATCAGATCGAACGCGGCCAAAACCTGCCATCGCGAGAGTGACGCCGCGCAGTGACACAACGCGAATAAGCCTACAACATCGAAGTGAGAGCGCAAACCATGGGGAAACGATTCTCCTAGCGGGACGCCGGCACCGGCGGAAAGGCCGCGAACATCTTCGCTATCGCCTGCTTGGCCAGCGCTTCATTCTCGGCCGGATTCTCGGAAATGGTTTCATGCGCCACCCCTCGCCAGATGGGCCGCTCCGACCGGCCATCGAGGATGTTTACGATCAGGGTCCCCTCCCGGAAAGTGGTGACCACCGTTTGGGCGGGACCGACGTTCTGATTGAGGGCCCAGCCGTCGTAGTAGGTATCGTTGCGTTCCTCCTCCTCGGTCAGGACCTCCGCATCCAGGGCGGCATCCCCCTTGCCTTCGCCGACCTTGCGCCAGCCCTTGGAACGTAGTGCCGCATCGACCAGTTCGACGATGCGCCGGTCAACCGACGCATTGCCGGACGCCGGCCGGCTGAGCCAAAAGTAGGTCTTGTACCGCGAGAAATCGGCGTTCCGGTCGAAATCGGTATCAACCCGGATCGTGGCGCAAGCGGCGAGCAACACCACGAGAAGCGATCCGGCCGCCGCCGACAGCGGTCTCCACAACGTTTTCCGGTACACGGTCTGTTCTCCCGCTTAGTCTTTGGATTGGGACAATTGCATGCCGACCAGCCGGGCCACCAGGATCGCCACGTACATCTGGCCGGCGATCGCCTCCATGTAGGCCAGCATGCCCGCCACCCGGCTCAGCGGCACGATGTCGCCGTAGCCCACGGTCGCAAGCGTGACGAAGCTGAAATACAGGTAGGCGGGCGATACCGGATCCTGATGACACTGCGGCGCGCCGCACTGGTAAGACCCGGGCGCCGCGGTTTCCAACAGGAAATGGGCATTGGCGAAAGTGAATCCCATCAGCAGATAGACGCTGACGGCACCGTACAGCAGGCTGGCGGAAACATTCGCCCGGCTGGAGAAGATGTCCCAGGCCAGCGCAAGCGTGACTCGGGAGAAGAACAGGAAGCTGAATGTCAGCCAGACGACCGTGAGCCAATAGGTTTCCGGCACGAACAAACGGGCCCAGCCAGCCACGAACATGACGAAGGCGGCAGTGACCGTCAGCGCGATCTGGACGGGCGTCCTGCCGGTGGCCAGGGTGCCGGAAATGAGGGTCCCGATCATGATCAGTTGCTCCACGATCCGGACCACCAGCCGTTCCGTCACGGCGCTGATGATGAGGAGCACGATCAACGTTGCCAGCAAATAAACGTAATAGTGCGGCCCGCGTCCGAAGCCGACAAAGTGGCCCGGCAGGACGCGCAGTGGAGGAGATTTGCCGCCTACTGATTCCTTCATTGGAGAAGACTGAGCATGGTCGATCCCGGATGGCGTTCCTTACGCGGCGCTATTTTTCGAAAAGTTTACCCGCTATTTCGAGGTTTTTTTCGAGCACCGCCGTTTCCGTTACGCTTTTTTCCCTTCACGCCAGAAGGCTTGTCCGCTTTATCCTGTGCCGAGGGCTTCGCCGCCTTGAGTTGCGCCTCGCGCCAGTCACCGACTCGCTGCAAGGCTTCGCCGATCTCGCCCGGCGTCATTTCGTCCACGAGGGTGGCACGCGCTTCCAGCGCATCCGTCTGGCCGCCGTCGGCAGCCAGTGTGTACCAGTAATAGGCCTTCACGTTGTCGCGGATCACCCCCTCGCCTTCGGCGTACATCGAACCCAGCACCGCCGCGGCGCTGGACTCACCCTGTTCCGCAGCTTTGACAAACCAGCGGGCGGCTTCGTCGGTGTTCTTGTCCACGCCGAGACCGTAGTAGTAAAGGATGCCCAGCTTGCTCTGCCCGATGGGATCGCCGCGCTCGGCGGCCTGGCGGTACCAGCGCTCGGCGGCCGCATAGTCCTGCTCGACGCCCAGCCCCTTCATGTAAAGATTGCCGAGATTCACCTGGGCCGCGGGTTCACCCCGCTCGGCCGCCTGCTTGAACTCCCGCAATGCGGCAGGGTAGTCGCCACGCTCGACGGCCTTCACTCCGGCGTCCCCCTCGGCGTACGCCGCGCCGCAAAGACAAGCCGTGATAAGCCATACCACGGGACGCATCAGGGATGCACGGTGAGTGTGAGCTTGGCGTTGGAGCCTGCGCGGGGAAAACATCTTTGGATTCGGATTCCATCAAGTCAGATCGAACGCGCACAGCATACCGTACGTCATTCGCAAGGTTCACACTCGGTCGAATGCCGATTCCAGCCGATCGTCTTCCTCCCCGAGCTCCGCGCCGATCAGCCGGAACTGCTCCAATGCCGCCTCCAGGTCCGCCACGATCTCCTGAGCGATCACCTCCGGCGCGGGGAGGTTGTCGGAATCTGACAGCGACTCGTCCTTCAGCCAGAAAATGTCCAGATTGGCCTTATCCCGGTTGACGAGTTCGTCGTAGTCGTAGCCGCGCCAGCGGCCGTCGGGATTTTCGTCGGACCAACTGGGAGCGCGCATCAGCCGCGTGAGCGAAGGCGGCAAGCCGGGACTATGAATGTCGCGCAGCGCTACGGCTTGTTCGGTCGAGAGGCCGAAATAGCAAGCCACGAAATCGTCCAGGTCTTCCCGCCGCAAGGGATTGGTCTTCAGCGTGAAGTGCATGTTGGTGCGCAAGTCGTAGATCCACAGCTTCCTGGTCCAAGGCGTTTCGCTGGCGGGTTTCTTGTCGAAGAACAACACGTTCGCCTTCACGCCCTGGGCGTAGAACAGGCCGGTGGGCAGGCGCAGCAGGGTGTGGACATCGCATTCCTGCAAGAGCTTCCTGCGGATGGTTTCGCCGGCACCACCTTCGAACAGCACGTTGTCCGGCACCACCACAGCGGCGCGGCCGTTTTGCTTGAGCAGTGTCTTCACGTGCTGGACGAAATTGAGCTGCTTGTTGGAGGTGGTGGTCCAGAAGTCGCCGCGCTCGATGATGTCGCGCTCCTTGCTGACCTTGCCCTCCTCGCCCACGATGGTCGTACTGCTCTTCTTGCCGAAAGGCGGGTTGGTGAGCACCAGGTCGAAGCGGTCACCAGGGTCGGCGGCCAGCGAGTCGGACACCACGATGGGCTCAAAGTCCTGACTGCCGATGCCGTGCAGCAGCATGTTCATGGCACACAGTCTGGCGGTCGCCTGCACCAGCTCCCAGCCCTTGAAGGTTTCCTCTTTCAGCTTCTTTTGCTGGGGCCGCGTCAGATGCGGGTTGTGCTTCACCACGTAGTCATGCACCGCCAGCAGAAAACCGCCGGTGCCGCAGGCCGGGTCGCTCACGGTTTCGTCGGGCTTGGGAGCCATCACATCGACAATGGCCTGGATAAGCGGGCGCGGGGTGAAGTACTGGCCGGCGCCGGACTTGGTGTCCTGCGCGTTCTTTTCCAGCAGGCCTTCGTAGGCATCGCCTTTCACGTCGGCGCTCATCGACACCCAGGTTTCCTTGTCGATCAGATCCACGATCAGCCGCCGCAGCTTTGCCGGGTCCTGGAATTTGTTTTGCGACTTATTGAAGATCAGCCCGAGCAAGCGCTTCTCGTTGCCCAGCGCATCGAGGATGTGGCGGTAGTGGTCGAACAACTCATCGCCGTCCCGCTTGATCAGGCTGGGCCAGTCGAAACCGGCGGGCACCGGGCTAGCTTGGTTATACGGCGCCTTGGTGCGCTCGTCGGCCATCTTGAGAAACAGCAGATAGGTGATCTGCTCGACGTAGTCCCCATACGACATGCCGTCGTCGCGCAGAACGTTGCAGTAGTTCCAGAGCTTCTGGACGATGGTTGCGGTATTCATGCTGGTTTGTTTCTGGATGCCTGATCGGGATGATCCGGTCTGCCAATTCAAGCAGTATTTCCGATTGTCCGGCGCCCTAATGTTCGGAGCCGCCGTCGAAATGTTCGAAGTTCAATACGGAATGTTCGGAGCTAGAATCCCTGGATTGAAATTTATCAAGCGCTTCCAACTGCAAATGCAAGGATATGCTCCTTGTCTTTGAAGGGTAGGACCGTTACGCCCGTTTCCCGAAGACCCTGCACAACCTCACCGTAGGCACGCGCCTTCGGGCCATCCTCCTCCGGGCCTTGCACGGCAAACAACACCGTATCAGGCAAATACCGTCGCTTGTGCAACTGGGTGACTCGCGTAACCCACTGCCAACCGTGTTCGATGATCTTCGTCGGCTGATCGTGGCCGAGATGCAGGGGCTTGATGGCTTTCACGGCCCTTTCCCCTCGCCGTTCGACAAAAGGGAAAGTGACGTGATACCCGTCGTCGCCTAATGCCAAGTGCTCAAAACGGTCGGCAATCCGAGCTTGGTTGAGCCACCGCCGCATGCCGCGTTCCAGTGCTGTTTCTTGGTATCCGCGGGTGGCAAAAGAGCGTTCGACGTAATGGCCGTAAAGCTCGGTCAGAGTTGCTTTCATATCCTCGGCCAAGATAGCCCGAGGTTCGCTGAATTTGATGATCGTCTCGCGCGGCCGAATGATTTCGGCGAATAGCCCCTTGGCAAAATCGACATCGTTCGACTTGAGCCGCTTGTCGAAGCCGTGCCGGCGCAGCACTCCGGCTGCACGGTTCAGTTCTTCCCGCAGGTTGCGCATCGTCGCCCGGAAAACCTTCGCATCAAGCTGCTCGAAGAAGTGCGTGACCCGCGCATGACGCTGGATCATCAACTTGTATTCGAAACAGCGCTGCTCCGGGGCCATCATGATGATGCCCACATTGGCGAACTCGCCCGTCTCCACGAAGGGCGTAAAGCGAACTATGGCATAGAGGCAGGGCATCTTTTTCATGAAAGGCTCCAGAACCCATCGGTCTGGCATTGCATCAACAGTTGGTAGGTGGTCTCGATGTCGAAATCCGTCGGCACGGTTTGCTCGGCATCCACGAACCACCACTCGGAGGGAACAGTATTGCAGATGGCCTCCCAATCCGACAACGCGCCCAAAAACCGCTCGACGTAGCATTGTTGCACTGCCCAATCGCCGAACAACACCTGGCACTCACCGCGGAATGCATGTAGTTCGGCAAAATCCTGCCGTGAGAACGCGGGATCGAACGCCTGATTGTGGTCGATGACCACCAGCCCCTCGTTCTCCACGTCCCAGAACAGATTGGGATTGCCGCCAACCTCCCCCAGGCTGCGGTCGCCGTTGCGCACCCACCAGTCGAAGGCCAGCACATCCCTTTGCGTTGCTTCGGGCACAGAATCGATATGGGACACCGACAACTCCACTACCGACGCCTTGCGCGAACCGAAAGCCTTGCCCGTGCCCAATTCGGCCGGATCGTCCCGCATGGCAATGGCGAGCAACTCCGGTGGTACCTCGACAATATCGAAAGGAGCGATGGGCAAGCCAAGCCGTTGGCCGAGTTGGCCGGCGATCCACTCGCAGATCAGGCTGCGTCGGCCCGCGCCCCGGCCTTTCACGAAGTAGACTCGGTCGTCGTCGCCACGGCAGATGAAGGGTTTGGTGATCCCTTGCTCCGAGCGACCCATGATTTCGACGATCTCAATGGTCACGCGGCGGCTTCCATCCGCTCGTGCACAGGACAAAGGCCGCCTGTGAAGGCGCGGCTCAGGAGGGATTGGCGCAAGCGCTCGGCGCGCAGGAGGTTGGCGTCCACCTGGGCTTCGGTTTCGCGTACCAGGGAGAGGCGGCAGTCGACTTCGGCGACGATGCGGTGTTGTTCGGCCTCCGGCGGTAGCGGAATCGGCAGACCAGACACCTTGCCAACGCTAAGTGTATACAAGCCGGAAGTTGAACTGGCCACGTTTCGCACATGATCTCTCCCATCGGGCGACATGAGCCAACTCATAACCCAGTCAGGAGCGCATGCCCAGTGTAAACGGGCTTTTATCAGGTGGTTCTGGTGAACACATGGCGAGATCGAGCCGTTCCAAATCGCTAAACGACCAATTTGGTCTGGGCTTCCGTTGCCTTCAACAATGAGCAGATCGCCCTTGTGAACCAGCAGCTTTTCCAGCTCACTGTCATCGACGCCAATCTCCTCGATTTCATCCAGTCTCAGCTCGTTCGCATATACGTTTGCCACGCGCAAATATGGCAACTTCTTCTTTAACGTGGCGCGTTTCGGGTTCTTCGTCAGACCACCAATTACATTCCCCAAGCTACGAAGCGAAACCCACACCCATCCCTCCGGCAATTCGGGTAGGTCGGTGGTGTCGGGAGCGGCTGGCTCTTTGTATTTGCCCTTGCCTTGCCACTGGCTGCGGTGGGTTTCGAGGATGCGTTGCAGGAGTTGTTCGCCGGTCTCGTAGCTGCGGCCTTCGCGGCGGGCGAGTTCGGCATCGGTTTCGACCAGGCGGCCTTCGACGGCCGCTTTGAGGACGGCGGCTTTGTAGCGCTTGAGGTTGGCCTTGACGCGTTTGAGGTTGGCGACGGCTTCGTCGAGGCGGGACGTGTGTTTTTCGATTTCCGCGACGATGCGTTTTTGTTGGTCGAGGGAGAGCCACGGAAAAGAAAGCTGTTCAACATCTGACTTTCTGACTGAGGGGACAGTTGTTGCCTGAGAAATATCTCCAAGCCGAAGCATCAGAGACCAATAAAAGAGGTAGGTCGGATCGACGATCTCTTCTTTTGGAATCAGCCCCATTACGTTGTTATCGACGATCGACGGTTGACCCAAGATGGCTCGCCTATTGAGCCTTATTGCCTCACCGATCTTCGCAAAGACGACGGTACCTTTCGGAAAAGCCTTTGCTCTGATGGAACTGGCTTCAGCTTGGTCAAGGTAGTGCTGAGCCTGTGTGAGATTCTTCTGACCGCTGTTCCAGGCGATAGAAATATCCCCGACCTTGAAGAAAGGTAAATCACCTTTCGGCTTGCCTTGCAGTTCTTTCGGAAAACCAAAGCCGGAAACGATATCGACCACTTCGGCTAATGGTCGCTGTTGCGGAAGCAAGGGTGTCGAAGTGGTACTCATGCCGCCAACGTCTCGTTCAATTCTTCGCTCATCGCGTTCAGCTTGTCGCCAAACAATTGATGCACTTTGCCGAGTCCGCCATGTTGCGAGAACGGCGCGTATTCGAAGTCTTCCGGCTCGATACCCAGGTTCGCGGCGATGTGGTCGCGGATCATTTCACCCGTCCCCTGGCCTTGCGATACACCGCACTGTCTTCCCGCTTGCCCACGGCCACGACCACGACCACCACGCGCTCGTCGAACACCTGATACACCAGCCGGTAGCCGGCGGCGCGCAGCTTGATCTTGTAGCAGTCCGGCAGACCGGAAAGGCGGGCGGATTCGACGCGGGGGTTTGCCAGCCGCTCCAGCAGCTTGGCTTTGAATTGCTCGTGCAAGGGGCGGTCGAGGTTTTGCCACTCCTTCCAGGCGCTGTCCCGGAATTCGAGGCTATAGGTCATGGGGATCGACCCGGACAGTGGGTTCGTTCTCGCGCTCCCGCACCAGCCTGGCGAGTTCGATGTCGTCGAGTTTTTCCATCATGGCTTCGAAGGCGGCAGCGGGCACCAGGTAGGCAGCAGGCTTGTTGTGGTTGAGCACGGCGACGGGGAAGCCGTCTGCCTCTTCGATGACCGCGGTGGGGTTCTTCTTCAGTTCGCTGATGCTGACCGAGGCATTGGTGTAGAGCAGTTCCATGGGGCGCTCCGTGAGGCCGTTAGACTGGTCATTATTTTAGTCGTTTATTTGGTCTTTATGCGGCCAATGTTTCATTCAGTTCTTCGATGATCGCGTTCAGCTTTTCACCGAACAGTTGATGCACCTTGCCGAGGCCGCCGTGTTGCGAGAACGGCGCGTACTCAAAGTCATCCGGTTCGATACCCAGATTAGCGGCGATGTGGTCGCGGATCATTTCCAGCCAACGGACTTGTTCAGGCGTGAAAGGCTCTGGGTTCCCTCTTTCGCGGGAATGACGGATTTGGTTGTTGAGCCACGCCTTGAAGTTGGCGTTGACGCGCTCGGGGAAGGGGATGAGTTCGTTGTCCTGGTGGATGGCGAAGCGCACCAGCGAGACGAGGTCGGTGAGGATGCGGCGGCCAGAGGCGCCTTTGACCCTGGATTTCTCCAGCGCGGCGTAGGCGTTCCAGAGCTGGGATTCGTTCCACAGGTAGGGCGGCTTTTCGATTGTCTCCGCGAGTTCCTTCACGGCCTCAAAGGTGAGGCGGTGTTTGTAAGGCCGGCTGTAGAGCACTTGCAGAGCGGTGATCTCGTCCTTGTGCTCGGCGATGAACTGCTCGAAGGACCGGACCATGCCTTTGGCACGGTCGAGGGCGTCCTGTGAGAACGTCGCTTCGAGCACTTCGTCGGCGCTGATGATGTCGATGACGACTTCGTTCTTCTTCTTGATGGCGTCGATGACTTCCCGCAGCTCGGGGTCGTAGAAGGGCTGGATGGCTTCCTGGATGACCTTGTGCCGGGCGGCGGCCAGGGCCGGTTCCGGGATGGGCTGGTCGCCGCCGGGGGCTAGCCCCAAATCCGCCTTGGCCTGTTCGATGTGCCGGTCCGGGTCGAGGGCGGCGATGATGCGGTGGCTGAGTTGCTTGACCCCCAAGCCGCCGGAGAGGGCGCGGATTTGCTTGTCGTCCTCGGCGCTCATGCGGTGTTCCATGCGGGCCAGGCGCCCGGCCAGCGAGGAGAGCACATCGTCTTCGGTGTTGCCGAAGGCGACGGCCTGCATGAGCTTTTCGAAACTGACGGTGGGCTTCTGCTCCATGGGGCGGGAGTCGGTCTTGTCCCGCTCGCAGACGCCGACGGCATCGACGATGACGAAGTGGTCCTTGGCGCGGGCGTCGGGGGTGACGCTTTGCAGGTCGTCGGGGCTGATGACGCGCACGCCGCGGCCTTTCATCTGCTCGAAGAAGGCGCGGGATTTGACGGCGCGCATGAATAGGACAACTTCCACCGCCTTGATGTCGGTGCCAGTGGCGATCATGTCCACGGTGACGGCGACGCGCGGCATGGGGCTGGTGCGGAATTCGTTGATGAGGTCTTTCGGCTTCGCGCCGGTGGTGCGGTAGGTGATCTTCTGGGCGAAGTCGTTGCCCTTGCCGAACTCCTCGCGCACGATTTCGACGATGTTCTCGGCGTGGGCGTCGTCCTTGGCGAAGATGAGGGTCTTGGGCACCCACTCGCGGCCGGGGAAGATGTCGGTAAACAGCTTGTCGCGGTAGGTCTGGACGATCTTGCGGATCTGGTCCGGGGCGACCACGTCGCGGTCGAGCTGGTTGGGGTCGTAGCTGAAGTCGTCGTCGAGCTGTTCCCAGCGCTTCTTGCGGGTATCGCGCTCCATGATCTGCACTGCGTAGCCGGACTCCACCTTCGAGCCTTGTTCGGTGATGGCGGTGCGGATGCGGTAGACGTCGTAGTTGACGTTGACGCCGTCGGCCACGGCCATCTCGTGGTTGTATTCCATCACCAGATTCTGGTGGAAGAAGCCGAAGGTCTGCTTACTGGGCGTGGCGGTGAGACCGATGAGGTAGGCGTCGAAGTACTCCAGCACCTGCGCCCAGAGGTTGTAGATGGAGCGGTGGCATTCGTCGGTGACGATGATGTCGAAGCTCTCGATGGGGTATTTCTCTTTGTACTTGATGGGCTCGGGCTGCCTGAACAGTCCGCCGATCTCGCCCACGGATTCTTCGTCCAGTTCTTCCGGCAGGTCCTTGTCCATGAGCATGGAGTACATGCGCTGGATGGTGCAGATGCAGACCCGCGCGGTGGTGTCCAGGGTATTGCTGGTCAGGCGCTGGACGATGTACTCCTCGGTGAACTTGAAGTTGTTGTAGGGCGAGGCGTATTGCTGGAATTCCTTGAGCGTCTGGTCGCCCAGGTTGCCGCGGTCGACCAGGAACAGCACTCTTCTGGCTCCCGCGAATTTGATCAGGCGGTAGATGAATGAGATGGCGGTAAAGGTCTTGCCGGAACCTGTCGCCATCTGGATGAGGGCGCGGGGCTTGTTGGCGGCGAGGGATTGCTCCAGGTTTTTGATGGCGGTGATCTGGGCGGGCCAGAGGCCTTCTTCAGCCAGCAGGGGCATGTGCCGGAGGCGCTCCAGGAACGTCTTGCCGCGGGTCCGGTAATCGCCCGCCGGTTCCTTTACGCGGGTGGCGTTCGCGGCGCCGTCTTCCAGCCAGGCGGCCAATTGCTCAGGACGGTGAAATGCGAACAGTGGCCGGGATCGGGGCTCGGGGTCCAGGCCGTTGGTGAAGCGGGTTTCTCCGCCGGTGGACTGGTAGGCGAATGGCAACGGGCTGGCCCAGCGCGGCAGGCCTTCGGGCAGGCCCTTGAGGTATTTCTCCGACTGCCGCTCGACACCGCTGAGGGTGGCACCGGATTTCTTGGCTTCGATGACCCCGGCAGCCTTGCCATCCACGTAGAGCAGGTAATCGGCAAAGCCATGGCCGGAGCCGAGGGGAAATTCGCGTATGGCGATGCCGCAGCCGGCGTGGATGTTGGCCCGGTCGGCATTGACGACATGCCAGCCAGCCGCGGTCAGCAACTCGTCGATGGTTTTTCGGGCTTGGCCTTCGGGTGTTCGATAGTCCTTTTCATCCATCGGATTCGACGGCCCCTTTGCCAACTGAAAGTGCGATTTCGCCGAACTGCGGCGCTTAACCCGCCGCGAGCCAGAGTCTCAGCCGCAGCATCCACTCCGGCGTGAAACCCACGCTGCGGGAGCGGATCGTGCCGTCCGGGCCGAGCACGAAGAATGCCGGGACGCCGCGGATGCCATAACGCCCGCCGTTGGCGCCGTCCGGATCGGGTACGACCCGCCAGTCCAGGCGCCGCTCCGCGACATGACGCGCGACCTCCGACGCATCCCCGGACTGGTACGCGACCGTGAGGACCGCATGATCGCGGGCGAGGCTCCCGATCTTGTCCTCCATCGTCCCGCAGATCGGGCACCAGCTTGCCCAGAAGTAGACGAGCGCAGGCCGGCCGCGCAAGCTGTCCAGCGATGCCTGGGAACCATCGAGAAAACGACCCTCAATGGCAGGAGCGGGCCCCGAAGCCATGTCGCGATTCAGAAAGCCTTGCACGACGAAGAACAGGGCGACGACCGCACCCCACCCCAGCACCCTGCGCCACCGGCCAGCCATCACCGGAACGCCGGATCGAAGCGCTGGATCAGGCCGCCGCCGTGGGCCTTGAGCCACTGGCGCTCCTGCCGCCAGTCCGGCAGATGGGCCGCCACCAGTTCCCAGAAATCCCGGGAGTGGTTGCGGTGGCGGATGTGGCAGAGTTCATGCACCACCACGTACTCCAGAACCGAAAGCGGCGCCAGCCCCAACAGCCAATTGAGATTGACGTCGTTCGCCGGGCCGCAGCTCCCCCACCGGGTGCGCATGCTCTTGATCCGCAACTGGCGTGGATAGAGACCGTGCAACGGTCCGTGGCGCTGGACGAATTCCGTGACGCGACCCGGCAGCCTCCGCTTCATCCAGCCGAACAGGGCATCGCGCACGTAACGGTCCCGCTCGCCGCCGCAGGTCCGGGGAAGAATGAGTCGCAAGCCTTGATCTTCCAGCGAGACCCGGATCCGGCTGCCGCCGGTTTCCTCGATGAACAGCGGGGTTTCCCGCCCCTCCAGCGGCACGCTGCCGCCTTCGGCCGGAAAGCGCTCGGCTTGGCCCTGCCGCAACTTCGCCAGCCGCGCCTGCATTTCCGCCAGCTTCGCCTGGGCCCAGCCGCTGTGCTGGCGTACGAAAGCCTGCACGGTGGATTCGGGCAACCCGTCGGGTGCCACCACCTCGATGCCTTCGGGACGGATCAGCAGCCGCAGATACTTGGCGCGGGCGCTGCGGCGGAGGCGGTAGGGAGGCAAGCGATGCACGAAGAGCCCTTACCCGGCCGGATGGATGGCGAGAATATGGAGTTCCTTGTCGCCGGCCGGACGTTTCCAGGTGACCGTGTCACCGGCTTCGGCGTTCAGCAGCGCCTTGGCCAGAGGCGACACCCAGCTGATCTTGCCGTGCGCCGCGTCCGCCTCGTCTTCGCCGACGATGGTGTAGCGCAGGGCATCGCCGGCCTCGTCCTCCAGATCCACCGCCGCCCCGAAATGGACCCGGTCTCCGGACTGAGTCGCGGGATCGACCGGGATGGCGCTGACGACCCGCTCGTCGTAATAGCGCAGTTCGCGCTCGACGTGGCGGAGCTGCTGTTTCGCACCGACCGACTCGTCGCCCTGCAGGCGCTGCCGTTCGGCCGAGAGTTCGGCGACCTTGGCCTGTAGCTGGGCCAGCCCGGCCGGCGTTACGTAGTTCGGATGCGGGCTGACGGGACGCTCCGGCGCACCGTCATCCAGCTCGTCACCGTCGGTTTCCTTGACGAATGCACGGCTCATGGGTTCGTTTCGGGTTGAGTGAAAAACGGCTTGCGAGAATACGCCCGCAGCCACCGGGAAACAAATGCGCCGCTAGCGGACGGACGTCCCAAGCAATTCCGCTGCCAGTTCGGCCAGACGCCGCGAACCGCCGCCCTCGCCCAGGGTCCGCTGGACCTCGGCCAGATCACCCCTGATCCGCAACGCGTAGGCCGGGTCGTTCAGGATGCGCAGCATCTCGCCGCCGACCGCTTCCGCGTTGGCTTCGTGCTGGATGAACTCCTGCACGATCTTGCGCCCCGCCAGGATGTTCGGCAGGCCGATGAAAGGAATCGTCACCAGCAGCCTGCCGAGCCAGTAACTCAGCGGCGCCAGCTTGTAGACGATGGCCATGGGCACGCCGAGCAGGGCAACTTCGAGGGTCGCGGTGCCCGAGGTAGTGATGACGGCGTCGCAGCAGCCCAGGGCGTCGTGCCGGCGGTCGTTGACGACCCGGACCGGCACCGGCGCCGCCTCCAGTTCGGCGGCCAACAGCTCGTCGGCGACCGAAGGCGCCTGGATCAGCACGAAACGGGCGTCCGGCCGCTCTCCGGCGATTCGCGCCGCGGTCTGCAGCAGCATCGGCAGCAGCCGGCGGATTTCATTGCCCCGGCTGCCCGGCAGCAGGCCGACCAGGGGGCCGGATTCGTCCAACCCCAGCTCCCGCCGCGTCCTCCCCGCATCGGCGACCGGCGCGATCCTCCCGGCCAGGGGATGGCCCACATAGGTCACGGGGATGCCATGCCGCTCGTAGAAGGGCACCTCGAACGGGAAGATCACCGCCATGTGGTCGATCGCCCGGCCGTAGTCCTTGACCCGGCCCGGACGCCACGCCCAGACCTGCGGGCTGACGTAGAACAGCACCTTGACGCCGGCGGCCTTGGCGGCACGGGCCAGGCGGAAATTGAATTCCTTGTAGTCGACGCAGATCAGCAGATCGGGCCGCTCGGTGCGGGCCAGATTCTTCATGGCCTCGAGTGCACGGCTGATCTCGCCGTAATGGCGGGCGATTTCGGCCAGCCCGATGACGCCGAGGCCGGTCGAATCGACCCGGATGTCGATCCCGGCCTCGCGCATGGCGGAACCGCCCATGCCGATACCGCGAACTTGCGGAATCAGGCTCCGGAGTTCGCGGAACATCGCGGCGGCATGCTGGTCGCCGGAGGCTTCCCCGGCGACCAGCATGACCAATGGAGCACGCTCAGCCATTCACCGCCTGGCGCACCACGTCCGCAATCTTGCGGATATCCGTTTCCGCCAGCTCGGGGAAGATCGGCAGGGAGATGCAACGCGCCGCCACCGCCTCGCATACGGGCAGGCTGACGTCGGCGTAATCCTGCGCGAACACGTTCTGCCGGTGCAGCGGCACGGGGTAGTAGATCGCGCAGCCGATGCCGGCTTTCTGCAGCGCTTCCAGGATGGCATCGCGGCGGTCGCTCAGCAGGGTGTACTGGTGGTAAACGTGCACGCCGATGCCGTCCTCGTAAGGCACTTCGGCGACCTCGGCCATCAGTTCCGAATACAGATGGGCGGCGCGGCGGCGGTTGGCGTTGAATTCGTCGATGTATTTGAGCTTGACCCGCAGCACCACGGCCTGCAACTCGTCCAAACGGCTGTTGTAGCCGATCACGTCGTGGTAATAGCGCACTTTCGAACCGTGGTTGCGCAACATCTTGATCTGTTCCGCCACTTCGTCCGAGTCGGTCGTCACCAGGCCGCCGTCGCCGTAGCAGCCGAGGTTCTTGCTGGGGAAGAAGCTGAAGCCGGAGCTTAGCCCCAAACTGCCGGTCTGGCGGCCGCCGACGGTGGCGCCGAAGGACTGCGCGCAGTCCTCGACGATCTTGAGGCCGTGACGGTCGGCAATGGCCTGAAGCCGCGGCATGTCGGCCGGCTGACCGAACAGATGCACCGGCATGATGGCGCGGGTCTTAGGCGTCACCGCGGCTTCGACCGCAGCGGGGCAGAGATTGAAGGTCTTGGCGTCGATGTCGACGAACACCGGCTTGGCGCCAACGTAGCGGATCGCCTCCGCCGTCGCGATGAAGGTGAAGGGCGAGGTGATGACCTCGTCGCCCTCGCCGATGCCGGCGGCGAGCAGGGCCAGATGCAGAGCGTCGGTGCCCGAGGCCACCCCGATGGCATGCTTCACGCCCAGGTATTCGGCGGCCTCCTTCTCGAAGGCCTGCACGTTCGGCCCCAGCACGAAGGCGCAGGATTCCAGCGCATCCGCGAGGCCGCGATCGATTTCCGGCTTGAGCCGGGCGTACTGGGTCTTGAGGTCAACCATGGGGATCATGCGGTACAACTCCTAGATTTTTAAGCTTTAAGCAGATTCGTGATTTCGATGGCCGTCGCCAGGGCGCGGCGACCGGCCGATCCGGACACCAGCGGCTCGCGATTCTCGCGGATGCAATCGAGGAAATGGCGGATCTCCTCCATCAGGGCGTCCCCGTTCTCGAACACCGATTCCTCGCTGAGGATTTCCGGCACGCCGGGGAACATCTCGCCCTCTCCCTTGCAATGGCGGGCCAGCACGCGGTTCTGGAAATCGACCGACACGTAGGCGTTGGGCATGAACATGCGCATCTTGCGCTCGACCTTCAGGCTGACCCGGCTGGCGGTGACGTTGGCGACGCAGCCGCTCTTGAACTGGAGGCGGGCATTGGCGATGTCGATGTCGCCGGTGAGCACGGCCACGCCCTTGGCGTCGATCCGCTCGACCTCGGAATCCACCATGTCGAGGATGATGTCGATGTCGTGGATCATCAGGTCCAGCACCACGCTGACGTCGTTGGCGCGGGGCTTGAATGGCGCCAGCCGATGCGATTCGATGAACAGCGGCTTGTGGTGATCCAGGTCCAACCCCAGCACAGCGGCGTTGAAGCGCTCCAAGTGGCCGACCATCAGCACGCGCTGTTTTTCCTTGGCGACCCGGATCAACTCGTCGGCCTCCTCCACCGTCACGGTGATGGGTTTTTCCACCAATACGTGCGCGCCGGCTTCGAGGAAATCGCGGGCGACCCGGTGGTGCAGGCTGGTCGGCACCACGATGCTGACCGCATCGACCTTGCCCAGCAGGGCGCGGTAGTCGGTCAGACCTTCGACGCCCAGGCGGTCGCCGATCTCAGCCGCAGTGACAGGATCGGCATCGACCACGGCGACCAGTTCGCAGCCCGGCAGGGCGGCGTATTTTTCCGCGTGGAACTTGCCGAGGTAGCCCACGCCGATCACGGCACATTTCAAAACACTCATGAGATAGACCGATAGTTTGGAATTATTCCGCTTCGCGCCCTTCCAGCTCGAAGAACGCCAGGGTTCCGCGCTTGGAGCCTGCGCCGAACCAGGCGCGGAGATACGCCAGTTCGGGTGTGTCGGGCAGATCGTCGAAGGTGCCGCGGGCGCGCAGGCGGCGGAAAGCGGCCGACACGGCCTTGAGCCGGTCACCGTCGATGCCGGCGCGGCGCATGCCAACCAGATTGAGGCGGTAATGCTTGCCGGGACGGCCGCCGACCATGGTGTAGGGAATCACGTCCTTGTTGATGCCGGCCAGCCCCTGCAGCATGGCGAGGCTGCCGATGCGGCAGAACTGGTGAACCATCACTCCGCCGCCGAAGAATACCCGGTCGTCCACCCGGCAATGGCCGCCCAGCGTGGCGCCGCTGGCCAGGATGTTGTGGTCGCCCAGCACGCAGTCGTGGCCGACATGGGTGTTGTTCATGAGGTAGTTGTTCGATCCCAGCCGGGTCGAACCGCTTGCCTTGGTGGCACGGCTGATGGTCACGCCCTCGCGCAGCACGTTGCCGTCGCCGAGATCGACATACGTTTCCGTAGCGGGATCGAAGCCCAGGTCCTGCGGCAAGCCGCCCAGGACGGCGTGGGGATGGATCACGTTGCCGCGCCCCATGCGGACAAAGGAGTGAATCACGGCGTGCGCGCCGACACGGCATTCGTCGCCGATCTCGACATGGTCTTCGATCACGGCGAAGGGCCCCACGCTGACGTCGGCGCCGAGTTTGGCCGTCGCGGCGATCCAGGCGGTGGGATGGATGCTGGACATTTCTTGCTACCTCCTCAGCCCCGCGGATGAAAGCGGGTATGCAATTCCTTGAGCCGCTCCTGGGCCACATGGGTATAGATCTGCGTGGTCGACAGATCGCTGTGTCCGAGCAGCATCTGCACGACGCGGAGATCCGCACCGTGGTTCAGCAGATGGGTGGCGAAGGCGTGGCGCAGGGTATGCGGCGACAAGGGCTTGGAAATCCCGGCCTGCAGGGCGTAGCGTTTGATGAGATACCAAAAGGCCTGGCGCGTCATCGGACCGCCCCGGTCGGTGACGAACAGGAAATCGCTCTGCCTGCCCTTCAGGACGGCCGGCCGCACCTTGTTCAAATAGCGCTCCAGCCAGTCCAGGGCTTCCTCGCCGACCGGCACCAGCCGGTCCTTGTCGCCTTTGCCGCTGACCCGTACCACACCCTGGCGCAGACTGATCTGGCCGAAACTCAAGCCGACCAGTTCGGTGACGCGCAAGCCGGTGGCATAGAGCATCTCCAGCATCGCCCGGTCGCGGAAGCCCAGCGGGGTATCGGCGTCCGGCGCGGCCAACAGGGCCTCCACGTCGGTCTCCGTCAGCGTACTGGGCAGGGACCGGCCCAGCTTCGGCGGATCTATCAAGGCGCAGGGATCGGTGGCGGTTTCACCCCGCCGCAGCCGGTACGCGCAGAAATGCCGGATGGAGGAAAGCACGCGCGCAGAGGTCCGACTCGTGCTTTTCCGGCTGTGCCGCCAGCCCAGATAGGCCTCGATGTCTTCGCCTGTCAGGGCAGCCAATTCCGGGCGCCGGTTACTCGCCATCCAGGCCGCGAAGAGGCTGAGATCGCTCCCGTAGGCCTTGAGGGTGTTGCGGCTCAAGCCTTCTTCCACCCAGAGCGACTCGACGAAGCGCTGGATCATCAAACGGTCGGCCTCGCGGATTGCTCCGGCATCGGGTAGAGCCTCGTTCACCCGCACCCCGTCAAAAACAAAGGGCGGAAAAACCGCCCTTCATTCTCAGTGACCGATCGAGCTGCGCAAACGACCCGCGATCCGTCAGATTTTTTCCTTGATGCGGGCAGCCTTGCCGGCACGGTCCCGCAGGTAGTAAAGCTTTGCGCGCCGCACGTCGCCGCGCCGCTTCACCTGGATTTCCTCGACCTGTGGGCTGTAGGTCTGGAACACGCGCTCCACGCCTTCGCCGTGGGAAACCTTGCGCACGGTGAAAGCGGAGTTGTAACCGCGGTTGCGCTTGGCGATGACCACGCCTTCGAAGGCCTGCAAACGCTCGCGGTTGCCTTCCTTCACCTTCACCTGCACCACGACGGTGTCGCCGGGGCCGAATTCCGGAATGGTCTTGCCGCTCATCCATTCGGATTCGAGCTGTTGAATGATGTTCATGAAACTAACCTCTGTTCTTTTGAGTTTCAAATTCCCGCTTGAATTCGTCCAGGAGCTCAAACTGCTCCGGAGTCATCACCCGGCAGGCCAGCAAGTCCGGCCGCTTGAGCCACGTCTTCCCCAGCGCCTGCTTCAGGCGCCAGCGCCCGATCGCCGCATGGTTGCCGCTCTGCAGCACCTCGGGAACGTCTCGCCCCGCCACCCGTTCCGGCCGGGTGTAATGCGGATGGTCCAGCAGTCCTTCGGTGTAGGAATCCTGCTCCGCCGATTCCGCATCGCCCAGCACGCCCGGCAGGAGGCGCACCACCGCGTCGAATACGACCAGGGCCGGCAGTTCGCCGCCGCTCAGCACGTAATCGCCAATCGACCATTCTTCGTCGATTTCGGTCTCGATCAGGCGCTCGTCCACACCTTCATAGCGCGCGGCCACCAGAATCAGCCCCGGCGCCGTCGCAAAACTGCGCACCGCCGCCTGATCGAGCCGGGTGCCCTGCGGACTCATGAGCACGACCCGCGCGCCCGGCGCCGCCCGAGCCCTGGCCGCATGGATGGCATCCCGCAGGGGCTCCACCTTCATCACCATACCGGGGCCGCCGCCGTAAGGCCGGTCATCCACCGTGCGATGGCGGTCGCTGGTGAACTCCCGCGGATTCCAGACTTCCAGCGACACTTTGCCGGCGGCAAGCGCCCGTCCCGTCACGCCGTACTGCACCGCATCCCGGATCATCTCCGGGAACAGGGTCACGATGTCGAAACGCATGCGGACAGCCGATCTGTCAAAACTCGGGATCCCAGTCGACCACCATCCGCGACTCGGCCAGATTCACGGATTTCACGAACTCGCCCTGCACGAATGGCACCAGCCGCTCGCGGTCGCCCCGCACAACCAGCACGTCGTTGGCGCCGGTTTCCATCACATCGACAACCTCGCCGAATTCGACCCCCTCCAGGTTCGTCACCCTGAGACCGATCAGATCGACGCGGTAATACTCCCCCGGGGCCGGCGGAGGCAACTGGCTGCGGCGCACGGTCACCTCGAAGCCTTTCAGCGCCTCGGCCTGTTCGCGCGTCTCCACACCTTGCAGGCGCACGACCACGGAGCTGCCATGCTCGCGGCCTTCCAACACATCGACCCGGAGCTCGGCATCACCCCGACGCAATATCCACGGCCGGTAAGCGGCCAGATTGACGGGAGGATCAGTGAAGGAAACCGCCTTGACCCAGCCTCTCACGCCGAAGGCACCGGAAACCCGGCCCACCACGACCGCCGGATCGTCGCCGGAACTTCCCGACATCAAGCCGGTTGCTGCTTCTTGAATTCCTTGATCAGGGAAACCACGCGATCCGAAGCCTTGGCGCCGGTGCCGATCCAGTACTCAATGCGGCCCTGATCCAGGCGCAGCCGCTCTTCCTGGCCCCGTGCAATCGGATTGAAGAACCCCACGCGCTCAATGTAACGGCCATCACGCTTGCTGCGGCTTTCCGCAACCACTACGTGATAGAAAGGACGCTTTTTTGCGCCGCCGCGCGCCAACCGAATGCTTACCATGCCTTTGCCTCTAGTCAAACCGTACGGAGAAAAGCGCGTATTGTATGCGATCCTGAGAAATTGTGAAGCCCTGCTCTCTTGAGCAGATGCAAAACACAATGGCTGGAAAGAAAAAACCCGGACACCATCCGGCACCGGGCTTAATTCCTGAAATGGCGGAGAGAGAGGGATTCGAACCCTCGATGCAGCTTTTGACCGCATACTCCCTTAGCAGGGGAGCGCCTTCAGCCTCTCGGCCATCTCTCCAGGAATACGGGGAAAGGAATCAATCGCTGTCGTGCTCAGGGCCAGCCTGCTGCTCTTTCTTGATTCTTTCGTAAATCTCTTCGCGATGAACAGACACGTCCTTGGGCGCATTGACTCCGATGCGCACCTGATTTCCCTTCACACCCAAAACAGTGACGGTCACTTCATCACCAATCATCAGGGTTTCACCCACTCTACGAGTCAAAATCAGCATAAACCCTTCCTTTGTCCATTGCCCACACCAAGTTGACAAGAGCCGTAGCGGCCGCGCTGTCAACCCCCAACCCATCAGGCGCGATCAATCTACCAGATGGGCAATCTTAGCAGTTTTCGGCCAAAGGATAAAGGCTCGGCTGATTCCGCTCAAACCGCATCCGGCTCGCGGTCGAGATTGAATGCCTCGTGCAGGGTCCGCACCGCAAGCTCGAGGTACCTTTCGTCCACCACGATGGAAATCTTGATCTCGGAGGTCGAGATCATCCGGATGTTGATGCCCTCCCGTGCCAGCGCTTCGAACATCTGTGCGGCGATGCCGGCATGCGAGCGCATTCCGACGCCCACCAGCGAAACTTTCACGATCTTGTCGTCTCCCGCCACTTCGCGCGCACCCAGGGCCGTGCAAGTCGCCTGCAGGATGTCGAGCGCCTTGCGGTAGTCGTTGCGATGCACCGTGAACGTGAAGTCCGTGGTTCCATCTTCCGCGACGTTCTGGACAATCATGTCCACCTCGATATTGGCACGGGCCACCGGCCCCAGAATCTGGTAAGCCACGCCCGGCTTGTCCGGCACGCCCTTGACGGTCAGTTTCGCTTCGTCGCGATTGAAGGCGATACCGGAGATCAAAGGTTTTTCCACACTTGCTTCCTCGTAAGTAATCAATGTTCCGGGACCGGCCGCGAAACTGGACAAGACTCTCAAGGGGACGTTGTACTTGCCGGCAAACTCGACCGAACGAATCTGCAGCACCTTGGACCCCAAACTCGCCATTTCGAGCATTTCCTCGAAGGTAATGCGGTCCAGGCGGCGCGCCTTCGGTTCGATCCGCGGATCGGTCGTGTAGACGCCGTCCACATCGGTATAAATCAGGCATTCGTCCGCTTTGAGCGCTGCGGCGAGAGCGACCGCAGTGGTGTCGGACCCGCCCCGGCCCAAGGTGGTGATGTCGCCCGCCTCGGTGGTCCCCTGGAAGCCTGCCACCACCACCACCCGTCCCGCCGCAAGATCGCGGCGAATACGGTCGGTATCGATGTCGAGGATGCGCGCCTTGGTGTGCGCATCGTCGGTGAGGATCCGCACCTGCCCGCCGGTGTAGGAACAGGCCGGGCAACCCTCCGCCTCCAGCGCCATGCTCAGCAGCGCGATCGTGACCTGCTCGCCGGTGGACAGCAGAACATCCAGCTCCCGGCTATTGGGACGGTCCTGAATTTCGTGCGCCAGGCCTACCAACCGGTTGGTTTCGCCGCTCATCGCCGACACCACGACGATGATGTCGTCCCCGCGGCTGCGCGCCTGGATGACGTTTTTCGCTACGTTCTTGATGCGCTCCGGCGAGCCGACTGAGGTGCCGCCGTACTTGTGTACAAATAAGGCCATATCGATGTCTGTTACGTTCGAATCCTTCAAAAAGCTAGGCGTTGAGGGTCCGCCGCACCCACTCCGGGACGCCGTCGAGGGCGCCCTGCAATTCCTCCGGCCTATTCCCCCCGGCCTGGGCGAGATCTGGCCGGCCGCCGCCCTTGCCGCCGACGCGGGTCGCCACGCTGTTGACCAAATCACCGGCGCGGATGCGGCCGGTCTGGTCCTTGGTCACGCCGGCAATGAGGCTGACCTTCTCGCCTTCGACCGCAGCCAGGACGATCGCGGCGCTGCCCAGTTTGTCCTTGAGCTGGTCCACCAGTTCGCGCAGCGTCTTCGCATCTGCGTCGTCGACGCGCGCCGCCAGCACCTTGACACCCCCGATGTCGACCGCCCGGGACACCAGGTCGGAGCCGGCCGCCCCGGCCGCCTTGGCCTTCAGCCGCTCCAACTCCTTCTCCAGGGCGCGGTTCTTCTCGAACATCTGCTCGATCCGCTCCTCCACGGCATCGCGCCCCGCTTTCATGCGGTCGGCCAACCGTTGCAGCAAGCGCTCCGTCGCCTCGACCGCCTCCACGGCCGCCGCCCCGGTGACGGCTTCGATGCGGCGCACCCCGGCGGCGACGCCGGTTTCGCTCACGATCTTGAACAGGCCGATGTCACCGGCACGACGGGCATGGATACCGCCGCATAGTTCGGTGGAAAACTCGCCGATCTTGAGCACCCGGACCTCGTCGCCGTATTTTTCGCCGAACAAGGCCATTGCGCCGAGCTTCATCGCGTCGTCCTTGGCCATGACCTCGGCGGTAACTTCGGCATTGCGGCGAATCTCCCGGTTGACGAGGCGCTCGATTTCGCCGAGTTGAGCGGGGCTGATGGGCTCGAAGTGAGAAAAGTCGAAACGCAGCCGCTCGGGATTGACCAGGGACCCCTTCTGCGCCACGTGCTCACCGAGCACCCGGCGCAACGCTGCATGCAGCAGATGCGTAGCGGAATGGTTCAGGGCGGTGGCCTGGCGCAGCGCTTCCTCCACTTCCGCCCGGCAGACGGCATCCCGGAGCAGCACGCCCTCGCGCAGTTTCCCCCGGTGCAGGATCAACTCGCCGCCCTGCTTGCGGGTATCGGTCACCTCGAACACCGCCGAATCGCTGCGGATCACTCCGCGATCCCCCACCTGGCCGCCGGATTCGGCGTAGAACGGCGTCTTCTCCAGTACCACCACGCCGTCCTCGCCGGCCTCCAGCCGCTCCACGGCCTGACCGTCGCGCAACAGCGCCACGATCCGAGTGTCCTCGGCGGCGTTCCGGTAGCCGGTGAATTCGCACGCCACGTCGAGATGGACCTCCTGGGAGTAATCCACGCTGAAATGGCTGGCCGCCCGCGCCCGCTCGCGCTGGGCCTCCATCGCCCGCTCGAACCCGCCCATGTCGACCTGCAGACCATACTCGCGCGCCACGTCCGCGGTCAGATCGACCGGAAAGCCATAGGTGTCGTAGAGCTGGAACGCGGTTTCGCCCGGAATCACTTTTTCCGGCAGATCGCGCATCGCGACGTCGAGAATTTTCATACCCTGCTCCAGGGTCTCGGCGAAGCGCTCCTCTTCCTTATGGAGCACCTGCTCGACCCGCTGGCGCGATTCGACCAACTCGGGATAGGCCTGTCCCATTTCTGCGCACAACGGCCCAACCAGCTTGTGGAAGAACGGCTCGCGGATGCCGAGCTTGTAGCCGTGGCGGATCGCCCGGCGGATGATCCGGCGCAGCACGTAACCGCGCCCTTCATTCGACGGCAGCACGCCGTCGGCGACCAGGAAAGCGCAGGAACGGATGTGATCGGCGATCACCCGCAGCGAGCTTTGGGCGAGATCAGCGGTACCGGCCAGATCGGCCGCCGCCTTGACCAGATTCCGGAACAGGTCGATGTCGTAGTTGTTGTGCACGCGCTGCATCACCGCGGCGAGCCGCTCCAGCCCCATGCCGGTATCCACCGACGGCTTGGGCAGCGGCGTTAGCGTGCCGTCGGCTGCGCGGTCGTACTGCATGAACACCAGGTTCCAGATTTCGACGTAGCGGTCGCCGTCTTCTTCCGGCGTTCCGGGAGGCCCGCCGGCGATGGAGGAACCGTGGTCGTAGAAGATCTCGGTGCACGGGCCGCACGGGCCGGTGTCGCCCATGGACCAGAAATTGTCGGAGGTGGCGATGCGGGTCAGCCGCCCCGGCTCGACGCCGACCTCTTCCAGCCAGATCCGTTCCGCTTCCTTGTCCTCGGCGTACACCGTGACCCACAGCCGCTCGGGCGGCAGCATGAGTACCTCGGTGAGGAACTCCCAGGCGTAGACGATCGCATCGCGCTTGAAGTAATCGCCGAAGCTGAAATTGCCCAGCATCTCGAAGAATGTGTGATGGCGGGCGGTGTAGCCGACGTTCTCCAGGTCGTTGTGCTTGCCGCCGGCGCGCACGCAGCGCTGCGCCGTCGCGGCGCGCACATAGGGGCGTTGTTCGCGGCCGAGGAACACGTCCTTGAACTGCACCATGCCGGCGTTGGTGAACAGCAGGGTGGGATCGTTGGCCGGCACCAGAGGGCTGGAGGCAACGACGCTGTGGCCGCGGTCTTCGAAAAATTTCAGAAATCGGGCGCGTAATTCCGCACTGGTCATGCTTGGTTTACCAAAGTCTTCAATCGATGTCCGGGTATTCACCGGCCGGTCCCAGACGCTTGAAAAAATCCTGGATCTGGGAGGTCGTGAAACCGCGTTGCGCGAGAAATCTTGCCCGTGACGCACGCTCTTGAGGCGTCGCCATCGGGGGTTTTCCGCGATATTTTTTTGTGTAGACACGGTCCATGTCGGTCATCCAGTCCTGCGAATCCGCAAGGTTCGCATCGACGCCGCGCAGGCGCAGTTCCTGCCGGATCCTGTTGACGCCGTACCCTCTCGCCTTACGGGCGCGGACCAAGCTCTCGGCGAAGCGCTCGTCGCTCTGCCATCCTTGCCCCGAGCATTCCGCCAGAATGGTTTCTATCGTCGGGGGTTCAAAACCGCGGGCAGCGAGCTTGCGCCCGAGTTCCAGCCGGCTGTGCTCGCGCCGCGCCAGCAGCCGCAGGCAAACCGCCCGCGCGGCTTCCAGCGTATCTTCGGTTTCGCTCAGAACTCACTCTCTTCCGCCGCGGCGCGCTCCGGAGGCGCCGCATGCTTCAGCCCCGCCAGCGCCTTTTCACGAACTGCAGCCTCGATGGCGGCGGCGGTTTCGGGATGCTCCTTGAGATAGATCCGGACGTTGTCCTTGCCCTGGCCGATGCGGTCGCCGCCGTAGCTGTACCACGAGCCGGACTTCTGCACGATGTCGTGATTCACACCGAGGTCGATCAGTTCGCCCTCGCGCGAGACGCCCTCGCCGTACAGAATTTCAAAATCGGCGACGCGGAACGGCGGAGCCACCTTGTTCTTGACCACCTTGACGCGGGTCTCGTTCCCGATCACCTCGTCGCCGTTCTTGATCGCGCCGGAACGGCGGATGTCCAGCCGCACCGAGGCGTAGAACTTGAGCGCATTGCCTCCGGTGGTGGTCTCCGGATTGCCGAACATCACGCCGATCTTCATGCGGATCTGGTTGATGAAGATCACCAAGGTGTTGGAGCGCTTGATGTTGGCGGTCAGCTTGCGCAAAGCCTGCGACATCAGCCGGGCCTGCAGGCCCATGTGGGAATCGCCCATCTCGCCTTCGAGTTCGGCCTTGGGCGTCAGCGCCGCCACCGAGTCGATCACCACCACGTCCACGCCGCCGGAACGCACCAGCATATCGGCGATCTCCAGCGCCTGCTCGCCGGTGTCGGGCTGGGAGACCAGCAGGTCGTCGAGGTTCACCCCGATCTTTTCGGCGTAGACCGGGTCCAGCGCGTGCTCGGCGTCCACGAACGCCGCCACGCCGCCGGTCTTCTGCGCCTGGGCGATGACCTCCAGGGTCAGCGTGGTCTTGCCCGAGGATTCCGGGCCGTAAATCTCGACGATGCGGCCGCGCGGCAAACCGCCGCAGCCCAGCGCGATGTCCAGCGCCAGCGAGCCGGTTGACACCACATCGATGTCCCGGACCGCCGCGACGTCGCCCATGCGCATCACCGATCCCTTGCCGAACTGCTTCTCGATCTGGGAAAGAGCGGCACCCAAGGCCTTGCGTTTGTTCTCGTCCATCCGGGTTACTGCATCGAAAGTGGAAAGAAGCATTATTTCATAGCGACCATTTCGGGCATAGTCCGGAGCCGCTTTTCGGCGAGTACGATATAGCCCGAACCGGCGCCGGAAAGACGTGACTCGACGAGGGTGACGCACTCCACGGCCCAGGTCACAGATGTCTTCAAAGACAGGGTAGACCAGGCTGCATCGGCTTTGCGGGCCAGCGTCAGATGCGCGCGGAACGGACGCTGCTCGATAGGAAAACCCGCTTCGCGCAGGTTCGAATTCAGGACACGGACCAGTTCGAGCATAGGCGGGGGCATCTGGCTCGCTCCCAGGCACAACACCCGGTTGTGCCGCCAGCATTCCAGCCTGTCCAGCACCAGCTCGAACCTCGGCGGGTCCAAACGCTGGACCATCGCGGCCAGTTCCGGCAGACGTCCGGGCGGCACCGCTCCCAGAAACGCCAGGGTGAGATGAAGCTTGTCCGGCTCTACCCAGCGCCCTCGGACCGTTCGGCGCAAAGACCGAAGCAATTTGCCTAAGGTCTCGCGAACCCCCTCGTCCGGCCAGAGCGCGAAAAACAGACGCAGCGGAGGCGGCTCAGGAGGCGCCTGAGCAGACATCGATCAGCCCTTCCAGCGCCGCGATCACCGCCTGCCGCCGCACCGCCTCCCGGTCGCCATCGAACCGGCATCGCCGTGTGACGGCCACCGTCCCCTTCAGCTGCCAGGCAAGCCAGACGGTCCCCACCGGTTTGTCTGGACTGCCGCCTTCGGGGCCGGCGATGCCGCTGACCGCCACCGCGCAGTCGGCCCGGCTGTGCGCCAGCGCCCCGCCGGCCATGGCCACCACGGTCTCCGCGCTCACCGCGCCGTGCGTCGCGATCACCTCGGCCGGCACGCCGAGCAGTTCCTGCTTGGATTCGTTACTGTAGGTCACGAAGCCGCGGTCGAACCAGCTCGAACTGCCGGGAATGGACGTCACGCACTGGGCGATCCAGCCTCCCGTACAGGATTCGGCCGTGGCGAGCCGACTGCCTTCGCCCCCCAGCAACTCGCCCAGACGCCCGGCCAGAGCGTACATCTCACGATCACCCTGTGCGTCCACCGAACCCTCCCGACTCGCAGCACCGTGACCCAAACAGACCGTTCACAGACGACTCAGGAACGGCACCCGGAGTAGCCTACGCCGCCTACGAGACAACCGAAATCCCCCAACGCCTTCCAGCATCGCCAATGAAGAAACTGCTGCCGCCAATTCTGCTGGAGTCCTGGCCCATGATTCTCAGCATTAGGCTTGCCTAGTTTTCGGGTAGCTCGACCTGCGGAGATACCCGACAGGAACCGGCCGGCCCAAAGCAGAACCGGGCATTACATCGGAAGCACGGGAGCAATGGTCGGCGCCGGGACTCTCGGGCAGTTTGCCTGAAATATGCCAAAGAGAAAGCGTGGTCGGCCGCTCGACCCCGACGGCACCTCCATTTCACACCAACTTACGCCAGGAAGCTCAACTCCGTCGAGCGATTCTTCAGGCTGACTACCGACGAGGCGATCTGCCGTGGCGCATTTACCAGCGTCAAAGACGCTGGTGACCAGGGCCGATCATTTTCACCATCCAGTACAACCAAAACTGCCGGCCGTTGGCCTGAAGCGCGTCGGCAGAACCCGACCCGGAGAAACTCCAGCAACTACTATTGCGAAGTAACGGGATAGAACACCAGCAAGATCACAACCTTTTCCGGATACCGACCACCGGCCCTAATTGTCAACCATCGACGAAATAAATAGATTAGGATCGATCTGGCCTTGCGGTCCCTTCCTCAGTTTTTTGTTCGTGTACCGCGAGCCGGGCGACACATTCGCGCCTTTGCGCAATTCAAAATAGAGGTGCGCTGGATGCTGACCGCTATTTTTGCATGCTCCGCCCTTCGACCATTCCCCCCGGCCAACCGCCGCAATAGGCTCCGCGGGAGACACCTCGCGACCGAGGGCGGGCATCCCTTGATCCAGCCAGTTTACGTGGGCATACATGGAAGTATACGTCCCTTGCGGCAACACATGACTCACAAATATTATATTCCCCCATTGGCAGACATTCTCGACGACCCTCGCCACGCGTCCCTTCGCAATCGGATAAACCGGCTCGTTCAGATCACCGCCGCCCCTGTCATAGGATGCCCCCAGACTATAGCCGTAACGCTTGCCCCACACCTTGGTCTTGCGTTTTTGAAAGGGGTGAACATCGCGCCACACCGTCTCCACGTCTTCTGAATTTGCACTCAGCCAATAACAACCCCGACGGCCGGGGCCCCCTTCCGCGGCACATGCACCGTAATGCCCCCTTGGAATGTCTGGAGAACCGACTGGCCAGGCAAAACTCAAAAATGGGGTGGTCGCCCCATAAGCGGCGCCATTGATATCTATATTTTCATCCCTTATCCGCGCCACGCCGGATGTCAAGTCTATCGTATAAACATCATCATCTGCGATGCCAAACATAGCCCCACCGTGATAGGCCATGCCGAATACCGAAGGCACTCCCACCCCACCAATCACCGTACCTGCGCCCGATCCCAGGTCGACACGCAACAACAGATCGCCGCCCTCTGCCGTCAGATATAAATTTCCAGCGGGATCAAACTCCAGATCACCAGAGGAAATATAACCCATGCCGCCTATATATACAGACTCGCCGGTTTCCTTATTCAGCCGATATAAACTCGGACCGCCAGCCGCATAGAGACTGCCGTCACCCGCCGATGCCAGCGCATTCACATAAAAATCGAGGGGGCCTACCAGCTCGGAAAAACCAGTACCCGGGTCGATCCGATAAAGCTGGAATCCACCACCAACCCCCCATAACCGCCCACCGGAGTCAAAAGCGATATCGTTCATAGCTACGCCAGTAGACCCGACGAATCTTGTGGTCCGTTTTTCCGTGTCGTAAGTATACAGCGCGGCACTGTCCGTACTGATGTAAATCGTACCCCCAAATGCCGGAGGCGCCAGAAGGCTCGATAAAAATCCAAACACCATTACGCACAACGAATAATCTTTAATCACAAACCCTCCCGCTACATAACCACACTCTTGCCGGCATGGAATCGCCCAATACACAGAAAACACCAAGACCCACGAACATCCAAAATCGACTCCAGAATGTACGCTCAGCTACAGGAATCCGGTTCGAGCCGGCCGATTTCAAAGTCGATAAACCATTGCCTGCTAGCCGAGACAATTCAGCAAGCAACAGGGCATAGAATGCGACGACACATGCGCCCGCTTATAAAACTTCCTTCCACGACGCCGAGGCCGCATACTCGCCCTTCACTTCGCAGTAGAGACCTTCGCGCTCCGCCACAATTTCCTTGCCGCTCTTCAAGGTCCAGTGATACTGGCGGCACGGATAAGGGCCAATCGGATGGTCGCCGGTCGCCTGGACCGTGCCGGAGTAGCGGGCACCTTTCCAACCCAGGCTCTGGCCCGGCTTGAGAGCGATCAGCATCGGCGTGAATTTTTCATAGCTGTTGCCCCCTTTCACCAGAAAGAAATGCGCCCAGGCGTCGAAGGAGTAGCCGCCCTCGCAATCCGAACAGGGCACCTTGCTGGCATCCTCAAAGGCCTTTTTCTGGGCACGCGCCAGGTCGAATTTCAGATCGCTGAACTTGTAGTAGTCGCACCCGGTCTCTTCCGGCCACAGCACCGCCGGCTCATAGCTGGCCGGGCGCGGGCCGAGCGGCGGCAACGGCGTCGCGCGCGTCCTGGGACAGCCGGCTTTCGGAGCGGAGCGACTGGAGGACGCAGATGATGGCGCCGCCTGCGCCGTACCGGCCGCTGCCGCGCCGCCGCTCCGCTGGGGAGAATCGTTGGCGACCGAGCGCACGACTTCGTTGGCAGCACCCCTGATCAGGGACTCCAACCCGAAATCGGCCAGTGCGATGGAGGGTCCGGCGATGCCGATGGAGAATGCGAAAAAGGCTTTCCTCATGGATAAGGCTCTCATGCTGTAAAGAGGGGATCAAAAAAACGACGCTTCGAGCGGACCGACAAGGTCAAGAAACCGCGTAGTCCGGATGGATGAAATAAAAAAGGCGGCACTCTAACGTTGGGCGATGAGACGGGAATTGGAGAAATTGGACATTTTGAAATGCCCTCGCGGGAATGAACTCAGCCGGCGTTGGCCCGCCACCAGGCGGCCGCCTGGCCGCGGCTTCCCATCGCGAGCTTGGCGAGGATGTTGGCGACGTGCCGTTTCACCGTGAAGGGACTCAGACTCAGCAATCGCGCGATCTGCTTGTTGCTGTCACCGGCGGCAAGGCGCTCCAGCACTTCCATCTCGCGGTCGGTAAGCCCATGCCGCTCCTCGTCTCTCTCCCTGACCGGTGGCGAGGGATGACGTGCCTGCCAGGAAGCCAGCCTGGCCAGAATATTTCGGAAGCCGTCACTGTCGCGCTCCCCGGCGGGCGCTAGCGCGAGCAGTCGTGCCAGCGGCTCGCGGGGCTCCATCAGCAAGGGACCGATGGCGTCCTCGTCCATCGCTTCTTGCAGCGCCGGCACAAAGGCGGCCCAGGCCGCCTGTGGGTCGCCCTGGGCCAAACGCAGCAGCGCCAGGCTAACGGACGGATTGCCCATGAAATTGGGCAGCCGCCAGCGCTGGTACAGCTCCCGCGCCCGCAGAAGCTGAAATTCGGCATCTTCCAGCCGCCCCTCCAGCAGCGCAAGCTGGCCCAGCACCTTGGCCCGGCCGGTTTCGATCGCCGGCCACTCTTCCGGCCGTGTCGCGGCTTCGAGCTGCGGCATGAGTCCTGCGAGTGCCCGACCGTCCTGCGCCATCCAGTAGACCCCCGCCACGTTCAGCACGATCGAGCGACGCCAGGTGGGCGCCAGGGAGCTGAATTCCGGGGCATCGACGATCTGCAGATTCCGGTTTTCCATCGCCGCCGCCCCGTCAAAGTCGCCCGAGGCGGCGAGTATCCAGCAGCGGAGCTGATACAGGTTGATGCACAAAGGCGGCAGCGCCTCGATGCGCTGCAGGAAACGCGATTGAGCTTCCAGCGCGGCAATTGCCGGTCCCCGCTCACCGCGCCAGAAATCCGGCCAGGCCGTTTGCGCCATGGCTTCCACCTGCCAGTGCACGGGCTGGCGCGCGCTCCAGGCGGCGCTCAGCTCGCGCAGCCGCCGCAGCGGCGCGAGCGTGCCCGGCAAGCCGTAGAAAAAAGTGTTGAATACGTCGCTGATCGCTGGGAACAGCGTCGTCAGATCGCGTTCGGCGGCATCCGCCATGGCCTGCAAGGCCGGGGCGACCTCTTGCGGCCGCCCGTCCGCCAGCGCCTGCCAGGCGCGGACCGAGTGGAAAGCCGAACGCAGATGGGCGTTCAAGCCGGCAGCCATGCCATCGGCCTCCCGCAACAACTCGGCGCACGCCGCGAGATCGCCGGTAGCCTGAAGGCTGCGCCCCAACATGACCAGAGCCCGAGCCAGACTCTCCGTATCGCCGCGCCGCCGATAGCCGGCGCAGGCCAGCTCCAGCGGAACGCGCATGCCTAAGAAGTCGTAGCGCGCCCAGTGGCACATACCCAGCAGGTGTGCCAGTTCCGGAACTTCGTACGGCATTTCTTTGGGCAACTGGTGTATCCAGCGTTCGATCGATGCATAGCCGCCCTCTGCCATAAGAGGCTCGGCGCAGCGCTGAATTTCACCCGCCGCTTCGTTCCAGCGTCTAGCCTTGAGCCAGTGCGTGACTGCCCGGGGTGAAACCGTTTCGGCGGCCGCGGCCCGTGCATGCAGTTCTTCCGCGACCTCCGGGCCGCGCAGCGCCAATTCGCCCTGCAGATAGTCGCGAAACAGATCGTGCAGGCGCAGCACTGGCGTCCTGTCCTCGAGGACGGTCAGGAACAGGTTGCGCCGATACAGTTCCTGCAATGCTGGACGGCTGTCGTCGCGGCCGGTGACGGCGGCGCAACGGCGAGGGTCGAGCTCCGGCAGAATCGAGCAGTACAGCAGGAAGTCGCAAAGGTCCGACGGCAACCCCGCCAGCACCTCGGAGGCAAAGTAATCGAAAAGGTGGCGGTCGGCACGTCCAACGGACTGACCCGAATCCGCCGCCGCCCGGCTCTCCACGGCCCCGAACATCAACTGCAACCCCGCTGCCCAACCTTCCGTGCGCTCCAGAGCCTGCCGGACGAAATCCGGCGGCAGCGCGCGCCCTGGGTTGGCACGAGCAAAGGCCAGCGCTTCCGCCTCGCTGAATTGGAGATCAGCCGTCAGCAGTTCGCCCAGGTCACCGCGCGCCCGCCAGCGCGGCAGCGAAAGGCCCGGCTCGATACGTGAGCCGATCACGAGGCCGATTTCCTCGGGCAGCCGGTCGACCAGATCATCGAGCAAGTGCAGCGCCGCCGGATCGTGGATTCGATGCAGGTCATCGACGATGACCAGGAGGCGCTGGCCGCGGTAGCTGCACAGCGCGTTCACCATCCCGGCTACCGCGGCACGCGCGCCCGGCCCGCCGGTATCCACCTGGGAAGCCAGGACCTGCGGATCCTGCAGCCACGCCAAGCGGACCTTCTGCAGCGCCCCGAGCAGGGACACGAAAAGCCGGTTGGGATCGTTGTCGTCCTCGTCCGCGGAAAGCCAGACAGTCTCGGCAGGCAATGCGGTTTGGGCAGCGAACTGGGCCAGCAGCGTGCTCTTGCCGAAACCGGCAGGCGCGCGCACCAGGGTGACGCGCCGGTCCCCAGCGAGGGCGGTCAGGCGTTGCAGCAACGCCGAACGTTCGACCAGGGATGGCCGCAGGCGGGGGGCGCGGAACTTGGTGGCAGCAACGGAACGCCACGCGTCCGGCGGGTACGGATCGTCCGCCTGAACGGCAGAGTCCTGCTTGAGCATGGCTTGGACCATCGAGGGCACTTTGACTTGGGTGGAGTACGATCAGCCTGCACTGTAACGCTCGACACCTCTGTCCGAATTGGAAAAATCAGACATTTCCATAGCCTTGTAACCGTACCTGACGGCCATCAGGGCAGTCCCTCCGGTCGTGACTACCTGCCGACACGGGGCCAGCCCCGCGCAATGGTCCGAAAATCCGCAGGGCAATGGCCCATTTGGGCGATGCGCCACGGTTCGCGATCCAACAGAATCGTGTCTTTCGCGGCGCCCGCTCGCTGCAATCTTCCATTTCACTCCCAGCCCGAGAGGTTTCGCATGAATCCCGTTTCTCCGCGCCGATTCCGGCGGAGCCTGCTGCATTTTTCCCTGTGGACCGGCATCTTGAGTTCGGGTCTCGCATCGGGGGCGGCCGGACTGCCTCCCGGCCTGAGCACCGCGGTCAGCCGGATCGCCGCCCAGCAAGCCAAGCTGGCCGCACCGGTCCCCGTTTACAACGGCGAATTCGGCTATTCGCTCGCGGTCGACGGCGACACCGCCGTGGTCGGCATGCCCAACACGGACACCGGCGAGGCGTACGTCTTCGTGCGCGACGGAGGAGCCTGGAACCTGCAGGCCACGCTTGCCGCCAGCGATGGACAGATCGACGACGGTCTCGGCCATTCGGTGGCGATCTACGGCGACACTGCCGTCGTGGGGGCCCCCGCCACGGCCACCCGAACCGGCGCCGCCTATGTATTCGTGCGCAACAGAACGACCTGGAGCCAGCAAGCCAAGCTCGTCTCCCCCGACAGCGAAAGCGCTCAATTCTTCGGCAGGTCGGTGGCGGTGGCCGGCGATACCGCCGTAGTGGGGTCGCCCATGGCCAGCCATGCCGGAGTGGCCGAGACCGGCGTCGCCTACGTGTTCGTCCGAAAAGGATCGAACTGGAGCAAACAGGCCAGATTGCTGGCTTCAGCCCCGGAGGCTTTCAGCAACTTCGGCAATTCGCTGGCCATCACCGGCAATGCCTTGATCGCGGGGGCCGCCAATGCCGACGTCGGCGGTTTGCGCGATACCGGCGCCGCTTATGTGTTCGTGCGCACGGGAACCGCCTGGAGCGAGCAGGCCAAGCTGACTGCCGCTGACAGAGCGGCTGAGGACAATTTCGGCTATTCGGTGGCGATTTCGGGCAACACGGCGGTGGCCGGGGCACCCGGCGCAGATGGAACCGAAAATGAAAACCCAGGAATGGGCGCCGCCTATGTCTTCGATCGCGAAGGAACGGCCTGGGCCCAACGCGCCAAGCTGGTGGGTACGCCGGAAGAGCCCGATGCGCTGCTGGGCCATTCAGTCGCAATTGCGGGCGACCTCCTGATCGCCGGTTCACCATACGCGAACGCTTCCGGCAAGCTGGCGGGCGGTGCGGCCTATGTGTTCACCCGTGACGGAGCAGGCTGGAGCCAGCGCGACAGACTCACGATGGACGTCACGGAAGGCAACGACGAGCTATTCGGCTGGTCGGTAGCCGTCTCGGGCGGCGCCGCACTGGCGGGAGCCTATGGCACCGACATCGGCGACGCTGGGATGGCGGGCGCCGCTTACGCCTATGCCCTGCCGAACACTCAGTCCACCTTGAACGTATTCCCGCCGACCGGGGGCACGATCACCGGCGACCCGGCTGGCATCGACTGCGGCGGGGCTTGCCGCGGGGGTTTCGTGACAGGAACGAGCGTCACTCTCAAGGCGGACCCCGTTTCGGGCTATAGCGTGTCCGGCTGGACCGGCTGCGACAATGTGGACGGCAACACTTGCACGGTGAACATGCATACGGACAAGATCGTAGCGGCCATTATTGAGCCCCCCGTTGTGCCGGGACCCTTGCCGCAAGCCGGGCTGAGCGTGGTGAAGGCCGGCGAAGGCACGGTCAGCAGCCTGCCCGGCGGAATCGCATGCGGCGACGTATGCACCGCCAACTTCAACGCCGGCAGCAAGGTGACACTGACCGCAGTGCCGGCCGAGGGTTACAAGTTCAAGGGCTGGTCCGGCGCAGGCTGCGAGACGCGGGGCAAAAAACCCTGCACGGTCAAGCTGAAGAAGGCCAGGGCGGTCAAAGCCAAGTTCATCCGAAAAGCCAAATAGCGAGAAATGCAAAGCCCCCGCGCCAGGGCGCGGAGCATTAAAGAACACAACTCGGACCCCACAAGGGAGACCTGCACCTAACCAATCGGCTCATCTTGTTACATAATTACAAGATGAGATCGGCTCACCTCGAACAGGCTCACGGAATCCCCGCGCGGGGCTCACTTCCGTGAGCGCCTTTCATTCATTTCCGCCATCGCCCCTGCTCGCGCCATTCGTATCGGCGCTGTGGGTCCACGACGACCTGATGACGCCGGAGTTGGGGACATGCACCGTGCTGCCCGACACGGCAACCTATATCTGCTTTCTGTGCGGCGATCATCCCATTCAGGCAACGCACAGGCACCGCACCTATACGACGCTGAGCGGTGTGTCGGGCTTTCAGACGCACCGCTTCGACCTCGAAAGCCGGGGAGCGATGTCTGGGGTGACCGTGCGCCTGACCCCCTGGGGACTGAGCGCCTTCCTGGGAGACGCGGTGGGCGCCGTGGCGGAAATCCGGGCGGATTGCCGCGACCTGTTTGCGCCGGCGGCGGTCCGGGAGTTGGAAGACCACCTGTTCCGCCTGAAATCCCCCAAGGGCCGCGCGCAATGCGTGGAGAATTTCCTGCTGGCCCGGCTGCGCAATCCCCGGGTGGACGAGCTGGCTCGGGCGGCCTGCCTGGCCTTGGCGAGAACCAGCGGCGCTTTGCCGATCAGGAAGCTGGCGCACGACCTCGATCTGGGCGAACGCACGCTGGTGCGGCGCTTCCAGAACGCCATCGGCACGACTCCCAAGAAATACGCTCGCGTGCTGCGCCTGCGCGACGCGGTGTACCTGCACAACAAGTTCTCGTCCTGGACCGAGATCGCCTATGCGGCGGGATATTGCGACCAAAGCCACCTCATCCGCGAATGCCAGGACCTATTCGGCGCTTCGCCGGAAGCGCTGTTTCCCATTCCCCGCGGCGGCGATACGGACAAATCCGGAGAACCCGACCAGTCGGTTTCGTCCAGATTGGTCATCGCCCGTTAGACTGTCGACCGCCGGGTGCGGTCCGGACACCGGTGGACAACTCGACGTATTCCGACCGACGGCTTCCCTGGAGTCGCCCCATGCCAAAATCGACCATACACTACTGGAATCCCCTGACTCAGTCCGCCGACGCCGGCTGGACGGCCGTGCCCGGCCTGGAAGGCATGGCCGAGCACCTGACCCTGAGCCTGGACGAGACGACCGGCGAATACACGCGGCTGACCCGCTTCTTCCCCGGCGCGGACACCGCCGCGCTGGGCGGCAAGAGCCACGACTATCCGGAGGAAGTCTTCATCGTCTCAGGAAGGCTGTACGATCAGGCCTTCGAGCTGTGGCTGGAAACCGGCCACTACGCCAGCCGCCCGCCGGGCGAAGTCCATGGGCCATTCCGGACCGACGCCGGGTGCGTAGTATTGGAGATTTCGTTTCCGCAGAAAACTGCCGGATAAGGCAACGATGCGGGACGTCGTGGGACAGCAGCCGCCGATCGACGCCGAGACTCGACCAGCCTTGGCCATCGGCGGAGGAAATCAGCTGCGCGAATCCGGTTCGCGTTGTGGCCCGGTCTCCAGCCAGGCCAAAATGGCTTCGATCGTCCAGGCGGGGTCATCCAGCGGCAGATCGTGTCCCGCGTCCGGATGCATTTTCAACGGTAATCCCCAGTGCCGCGCGATGGCTTCGGAACACGCCGGGCCGACCAGCCGGTCGCCCCGGCTGCCAAGCAAAAGCGCGGGGACGGCGGGGGCATCCGCAGGCGGGCGGTAGCGGGCCGCGGCCCAGAGCTGCCGGAACACGTTGACCCTGCGGATCGGACGCTGGCGGTAAGCGTCGACCCGCGCCTGGACGCGTGACGGATCGTCCGCGGCAGAGCGGCTGGTGAGCCGAAGTATCGCCCGCTCCCTGTCGGCAATGTCAGCTGTCAGCAGGGCGCCGGCAACCTCCGGCCAGGCATGCCAGTTCAAGCGGCGGTGCAGGGGGCTCAAGCTGCTCAGGCTGGTGTTGATAAGCACGGCGCCGGCGATTTCACGGGGATGGCGCGCGATCCATTCGAGGGCGACCATCGCCCCGAGGGACAAGGCAAGAAGATAGCGCGGCATGCCGGCTTCCGTTCCGAGTTCGGCGCGGGCGAACTCCATCATCTCCCGGATGGAAAGCGGACTGTCGAGACGCCAGTGCCGGCCGTTGCCGGGCAGGTCGACCGTCCGGACGCGGGCTCCAGGCACGGCGCCGGCGAACATTTGCGGAAACTCGTCCCAATGCGCGCTTTCGCGGACCAGCCCGCGGATGAACACCCATTCCGCCGGGCCGCTCCCCTCAGACATACCAGTAGTCCAGGCCCTGCTGCGTCAGCCGGTGGCGCTCCCCGTTGTCCAGGCCGGTCCACGGTTCCGGCGAACGCACGGCACGGTAGAGCAGGTCGAACAGGAACAGATGGCGGCGCAGGGTGCGGCGCACCCGGTGCGGCATGCGCGGATTGAACACGCCCAGAGTGGAAAACAACTGGCTCCAGTTCTTCCGGATCCAGGCCCAGGAGCCCAGTTCCAGCGTGAAGGGGATGAACCGCCCGTCCGGCTGTTCTTCCCGGTAGCAGTCGTAGAGGTAATCCCACAGATCGCCGTGCGCGAGGTATTGGCGGGACTGCGGTTCCATGCAATAGATATGATTGGGATGGCTGCGGTCCAACAGATGCTTGAGCGCCACCGCTTCCGGCAGATTCGGAAACGGCTCCCGCGTCTTCGCATAGGGAAACCACAGCCGGTCGACCCGGCCATAGCCCGAGTGGACGTCCACGCTCAGGGCGATGCGCGCCGGAAAGATGTCCCGCCGGACGAAATCGCACAGTGCCTGCGCCTCGGTCTGCATCGGTTTATCCGCCGCTCCCTGGTACCACGGCAGACTCGGCGACAGCCGTTGCCCCGCGAACAGATGCCAGGGCGAAAGGCCTTCCGCCTGCACCGGCGCGTTGCGCATGAGGTCCACGAACTCGCCGTTGGAACGACGTTTGAGATACATGCCGACCGGATTAACCAGCGGCACCATCAAGAGCCGGGTCTTCTGCAGCATCTCCCGGGTCACCTCGTCCCAGCGGGCGAGTTCGAGGATGGTGCGCAGATAGGCGATCACCACGCGGGTGCCGATGCGCTCGAGGCCGTGCACGCCGCCGAACAGCGCCAGCACCGGCGTGGTCGGATCGGTCGGCCCGAAGCTTATCGCAAGCAACGGGAAGCTGTCCTCACCATGCCGCAGCCGTGCCAGGGTCTCGACCCGGCCCAGTTCGGGGAACTCCTTCAGATGTTCCACCAGCAGCAGGATCTCGCGCAGTTCCGGCAGTCCCCGCAGCAGGTTGCGCGTGAGTGGCTGGGATTCGTCCTCAGCCCGGAAGATGTGCTCTTGGGATGCGATCATGGCGCGGGCATTGTAGCCGGCTCGGGACGGGGGTCAACCGGATGGCGACGCCCGGCTTCGTGGCAGACCGTACGGAGGGCGGTTAAAATCGGCATACGTCAACTCCCCTGATCCCACAGACTTGTATCACACCCTTTTCAAACAGGGGCGAGGCCCCCTCCTCCTGATCCTCTTCTTGCTACTGCCGCTGGCAGCAGGCGCGGCAGACGCGATACGCGAAACCGCACTACCGGACACCCTCGACGCAGAACTGAACTATCTGTTGGGCTTCGTCGGCAAGAACCGCCTCGACCCCCATCGACTGGATACCGAGCGCATCGGCCGGCTCCTCGATTTCGTCGAAAGCCAGAAGGACGAAGCCAGGCTCTACCGCGCCGGGGAACGCGACGGCGCCGCCTCGGCCTACTACGAATCGGACATCCGGCGCAGCCTGGACCACCTGCTCCGGCTCAGCTACGGCAACGACATCCCTTCGGTGTTCACCGCACCGTCCACCGTACGCACCGAACGCTGGACCGCAGTCGACGCGCCCGGCCAGAAGCTGCCAGAACTCTGGACCCTGCCGGGCTATCCGGACAAGCCGATCGTGGTCACCGGCATCGAACACCTGGTCAATTCGCCGGACAGCCATTCCGGCGCCTATTACGAATACGACCTGGACCGCACGCTCATTCTGACCCGGATACGCGGGCGCAAGCTCCTGATCAGCCTGTCCGGCCAGACCGGCGAGTCCAGAGTCGGGCGCAAAGGCATCATCGTCGGACCGGACGAAAACTGGGATTACCTGTACACCGACCACACCGGTCTCAACCGCATGGGGCTCGGCTGGGCCAGCACCTATATGTACGGCTCCCACTCGGTGGCTTTCTACCTCGAGGCCGACGGCGCCGCTCCGAAAACCCGATTCGGGGTGTTCAAGTGGATTCGGGCGGGCTGGGCCGGCATCAACGTGGTCAACAGCCAGCACATCTTCAACGGCCTCCGGCGCTTCGGCGAGGTGTTCAGGCGGATCGCCGAGCATCGGCGCACCGACGACGTCGCAGCCCTGGCCCGGACTTTCCGCGAAGTGTCGCGCATGCCGCAGCCGCGCCTGAAACGGATCGCGCAGGACTATCTCGCCGGATTGCGGAAGCGCTGCGAGGAGGAAGGGCTGCTCGCCGACGGCGAGGTGCAGGCGCTGTTTCGCGACGGGCGCTACCTCGGCTCACTGAACCGGGAACAAATCGAGTCCATCCTGGCCGTCGAATACGCCAAAGAGATACTCGGCAAACCGCATTACGTTGACCTTTCGAATGAATTCGCGCAGGCGGAATGACGCACATCGCCTCGTAAGGAGGCTCATCGCCGCCTAGACTACCTTCGGGAGTTGCGTATCCGGCTGCTGGGCGACCGTGTGCTGCAGCACGTAGCCTGGAGTGTGGCCGTAGAACTGGGATGGAGCGACACGTTCCAGGCAGAGTACGTCGCCTTGACAAAGCTCCAAGGAGAGGCGTTAGTGACGATGGATGCCGAGTTCGCATCGGTCGCTGGCAAAATAGTCACGATTGGGTCAATCGACGATCTTTTGACCTGATCTTGTTGCGTACCCGAGAAAACAAACGCTGAACTTGCCTGTTGGAGAAGTCGCCAGCTACGGCCGCTGTGGGCAAGCTCAAAGACCGAGTTCACGACCTGACACGCCGTACCCGCGGCCGTCGCTTGATCGACATCAACCGTGGCGTTGCCGGCGAAACTATTCAGCAGCATGGGGCTGCCCGCCTTGCTTGGTTCACGATGGGGTGCGGCGGCATTGTTGATCATCGAAACGCCGGATACGTGATCCGTATATCCGGTGTTGTCGGTGGGAGGGGCAGCGAGGCTTCGTCCTATTCCGATTAGGCCTCACAGCGGCACGGGGGAGCATCAAATGCCAGAGCACCGCATCTTTGCCACGAAGTTCTCCAGCGTGTATCCGTTGTATGTCCAGAAGGTCGAACGCAAGGGGCGAACCAAGGAAGAAGTCGATCGCGTCATCTGCTGGTTGACGGGCTACAGCGAAGCCGAGTTGCAGCAACAGCTCCGGCGCGAAAGTGACTTCAAGACCTTCTTCGCCGAGGCACCACGCCTCCATCCGAACAGCGCATTGATCAAAGGCGTGGTCTGCGGTGTTCGTGTCGAAGGCGTCGAAGACCCCTTGATGCGGAAGATTCGCTACCTCGACAAGCTGGTGGATGAGCTTGCCAACGGGAGGGCGCTGGAGAAAGTCCTTCGCGAATGAGAACTCGCGGCTCAGCTCAAACGTTATCGCCGCAAGAAAGCATTCTTCATCCTATTGCAATCACCATGTAACAGTCGACTGCTAGCTTTTCGGGTCCCATCCACCCAAGGTGACTGACCCATGACCAAGAAGATGCAGTTGTCGACCCTCGCCGCGGCCCTGTTCGCCGCGAGCGCCTGCCATGCCGGCGTAGACCTCATTGCGATCGGCGGCGCCGATCCCACCTCCTCCGACCGGGCGGCCAGAACCCATGCTCCTTTGGAAAACGGCGTCAGCGGCAACATTCTCGGCGGCCTCGGCTCCGGCCTGGCCTGGGCCGGCGGCTCCATGTTCCTCGCGCTGCCCGACCGCGGCCCGAACGCAACGCCCTACAACCCGCTGGTGGACGATACCGCCTCCTACATCAACCGCTTCCAGACTTTCCAATTCCAGCTCAAGCGCAACAACGGGGAAACGGGCTTCCCCTTCACCCTGAAACCCGTGCTGCTCACGACCACCCTCTTCCACAGCGCCACGCCGCTCGTCTACGGAACCGGTGCCCTCGGCACCGACGAAAGCCACACTCTGGGGAACGGGGAACCGGCCTTGAACGGCAGGCGCAGCTTCTATTTCAGCGGCCGTTCGGATAATTTCGACGCCGCCGCCCCGTCGACCAACCCCGACAACGGCAGGCTGGACCCGGAAGGCATCCGCCTCTCCAATGACGGCCGTAGCGTGTTCGTCTCCGACGAATACGGCCCGTACGTCTACCAGTTCGACCGTTTCAGCGGCAAGCGGATCAAGTCGTTCACGCTGCCGGACCACTTCGCCGCCGAGAACCTGAGCTCCAAAGGCGATAACGAAATCGCCGGCAACACAGTCGGCCGCGTCGCCAACAAGGGTATGGAAGGCCTGGCCATCACGCCGGACGGCAAGACCCTCGTGGGCGTCATGCAGACCAACCTGGCGCAGGACAAGAAGAACAGCGTCCGCATCGTCACCGTCAGCATCGCGACCGGCATGACCCACGAATACGCCTACCTGCTGACGGAAGGCTCGGGCATCAGCGAAATCCTCGCGATCAACGATCACGAATTCCTGGTGGACGAACGCGACGGCAAGGGCCTGGGCGACAACAGCGCCGCCAAGGTCAAGAAGCTGTTCAAGATCGATCTCGCCGGGGCCGCCGAAGTGAGCGGGGTCAGCGGCGACCTGTCCGCCTACGCGGTCCCCAAGGCTCTGTTCCTGGACTTCAAGGCGGCCCTGCTCAACGCCGGCATCAGCGCCTACGACGTCCCGGCCAAGATCGAAGGCATCGCGTTCGGCCCGGATGTCATGATCGACGGCCAGAAACGGCATACGCTGTTCGTCGCCAACGACAACGATTTCCTGCCCGCCATCACCGACTCCAACCATCCCAACGGCGTCGCCAATCCGAACAATTTCTACGTGTTCGCCTTCGACGATGCGGACCTGGGCACCGACGCGGAAGAAAATCTGACGGTGTTCCAGAAGCAGAAAATCCTCGAAGCTTCCTTCAGGTAATCCCGAAGGAGCGGGAGACGCACCGCTGACCGGCGGCGCGTCTCCTCGGCTCGGCTCCGGACCCGATCGGGTCCGGCTCTCCGTCTCAGCCCCTGTTGAGACCCCTGACCGCTTCGGCCACGTCGCAGCTGAACCGGCCCAGCGCCCGGCTCATGGCGGCCACTGTCGCGCGGTAGTCCGTCCCCGCCGCAGGCTCGGCGTAGCGGGATTCGCGAACCAGGAGCTCGGTCTTGCCATCGCCGCTGGACACCGACCAGCGCACGTTCAGCACACTCTCGCCGCCGCTTCCTTCGAAGCGGATCACCTTCACCACGAGCTGATAGTCCACCTGTGCGGAACGCTTCCACGGGTAGGTCACCACTTTCCGGCTCGGGAGTGAGGCGGCGAGATTTTCAGCGAGCACGTGGGGCACGCTCTCCTCGAGCGATTCCGCCCATTTGTCGAATTCGCCGAGCTGGAGCTCGTTCTGGCCGGTCCGCGTTACGATCTGGGGACGGTCCAGATACTCCGGCAGTTCGACCGGCCCCACGCCGAGCGCGATCTCGCGCTCCCGGCCGGCGACCGGTCGGAGCGGCTCCTGCGCGGCGGACAGCACATAGAAGCGGGTGTCGGGGCTGGTGCCGCAGCCTCCGAGGAGCAGCGCGGCCAAAGTCGCCGCCAGAAAGGTGGATCGCATCACGGGTTCCCTCATGGCTTGCCTCCCGATCCGCCCTTGCCGTGCAGCAGGGCTTCCGGATGGCGTTCGAGATAGTCGGTCAAGGCGCGGATGGAACGAGCGGAGGCGGCGAGTTCTTCCAGGACGTTGCTGATGTCCTCCGCCATCGCCGATCCCGGTTCAAGCTGCTCCAGCACCTTGGCCGTCGAGCTCAGGCTCTTTTCCGCGACCGCGGTCAGCGTCACCATTTCCCGGTCCGCGGTCTGGGCCAGATGGCGGAGGTCCTTCAGAGCAGTGTTCATGGAGCCCACGGCATCCTTCAGCTCCGGCGCGTTGAGCAGGCGATTGCTGCCCTGCACGGTGCCGAGGAGCTCCTGGCCGATCTTGTCCAGCGGTATCTTCTTCAGGTTCGCCACGATCTCGGTGACGTTACGCTGCAACTCGTCCGCCACCGAGGGCAGGGTCGGCAGCTCGGGGTGCTGGCCACTGTAATCCAGGCTTTTCGGCGGACTTTCCGGATAAAAATCGAGGTCGACGTAGAGCTGGCCGGTCAGGAGGTTGCCGGTCTTGAGCCGGGCGCGGAGGCCGCGTTCAACCAATTTTTCCATGAATGGGCGGCGGCCGGCTTCCATTGCCGCCTTGAATTCTTCTCTCGCCCGTTTGATCACGTCCTCCGCGCCGTACGGGATCAGCCGTTCCGGGTCGATTTCGATGACCACGGGAATCCGGATCTTGTGCGCGCCGAAATCCAGCGCGAGCTTCAGTTCGGTCACCGTGCCGACCCGAATTCCCTTGAGTTCGACTGGCGCTCCCACACTCAGCCCCCGCACGGAGTCGTCGAAGAACAGCAGGAAGGGCTGGCGCAGCGTGTAGGTGCCTTCAGCGATGCTGGCGAAGTCCTTGTGCAGCCTGAAATGCGTATTGGGTTCGCTGGACTGCACTTTGGGGTCATTGAGCGTCGGCGTTTCGAAGGTGATGCCGCCCTGGAGCAGGGACATGATCGAACCGACCTTGAGGTTGACGCCCTGGGCGCTCATGGAGAGATCGATCCCGCTGACCTGCCAGAAGCGTGTGCTGTTGTGAATGAGTCGGTGGTAGGGCGCGTCGATGAAAACCTCGACCTGGACGCTCTGGCTGTCCTCGGCCAGGCCGACGTTCACCACCTGTCCGACCTCGATATCGCGGAAATAGATCGGCGTGCCGTATTTCAGGGGACCCGCATTGTCCGCGGCAAGAAAAAACGAACGGCCGGGGGTGTCCGCCTTGATCCGGGGCGGCTGTTCGAGTCCGATGAATTTACGGACCGCATTGCCGCCGCCGAACTCGACGGCGATGTAGTTCCCCGCCATCAGCGTGTCCAAGCCCGAGACACCGCCCAGGCCGAGCTCCGGCTTCACGACCCAGAAGGCGGTATTTTCACCGAGGTGAGTGGCGACGTGCTTCTCCATCTTTGCGGTGACGACGACGCCCGTCAGGTCTTCGTTCAGCACCACCGATTCGACCGTGCCGATTTCCACGTCCTTGAACTTGATCTTGCTTTTTCCGGCTTCGAGCCCCGGCGCCTCCTTGAACAGCAGGGTGATGGTCGGCCCCTCCTCGCTCAGCGTCTTGTAGGCCAGCCAGATGCCGATGCCCAGTGCTACGAGGGGAATCAGCCAGACCAACGGCAGGCCGCGGGAGGACTTGACCTCCGCCTCCCAGGCGTCGTATTCCTGGACGTCGCCGGCACCTTCCTTTGGAGATTCGTTCATCGCTGCATCCTGTAAGCCCCCTCGGGGCTGGAGTGGGAAGAAATCTTGCCGTATTTCAGCGCCATGCGATCCCAGATCAGGCGGGGATCGAAACTCATCGCCGCGAACATCGTAACCACGACCACGCCGCCGAACGCCACGGCACCGGGGCCCGCCTCGATGGTCGCGAGGGCCCCCAGTTCGACCACCGCCACCAGGATGGTGATCACGAAAACGTCGATCATCGACCAGCGCCCGATCGATTCGGTGAGCCGGTAAAGCACGGTGCGCTCCCACGGCCGCCAATGCGAGCCAAACTGGACCGACAGGAGCAGGAAGGTCATTACCAGGAGTTTGAGCACCGGTACTACGATGCTGGCGAAAAACACCAGGAGGGCCAGCGGCCACATCCCGCCCACGATCAGTTCCTTGACGCCGCTGATGATGGTGTCGGGCTCGCCCCGGCCGGACATCGTCACGGTCATGATCGGCAGCAGGTTGGCCGGAATATAGAGGATGTAGGCCGTCAGCGTCAGCGCCCAGGTACGCGCCAGGCTGTCGGGCTTGCGCCGGTGCAAAACCGCGCCACAGCGCGGGCAGCGGGGATGAATCGATCCGGGCTGCGGCCGGCAGAGCAGATGGCAGCAGTGGCAGAGCAGATAGCCGGCATCGGCGGCTGTAATCGCGTGCCTAGTCACCAGCGGCCTCCAGCCGTTCCCAGACCTCGTGGTCGTCCAGCACGGCATCGCCCGCCGCCATGGATACCATCAGGCCGGCGAAGGAATAGAGTGCGATGCCGGGCGCGAGAGCGGCCAGGTCGGCCAGCTTGACCACGGCCACCAGGATGCCCAGCATGAAAACCTCGGTCATCGCCCAAGGCGACAACTGCTCCGTCCAGCGAAACACCAGAACCGCCTTCGGCGCCCGAAGTCCGAACAGCCGCAACGGCAGCAGTACGTAGAAAAGACAAAGCAGCTTGGCCAACGGCGCCAGAAAAGTGACGACGAACACCAGCGCCGAGATTTCCCAATAGCCCTGCGAATTGAGTTCCTCGATGCCGGTGAGCAGCGAACCCTCCTGCACCCGTCCCGCGATGTTCATCCGCAGCAGGGGATAAGCGTTGGCCAGCATGAACAGAATCAGGCTGGTGAACGCCAGCGCGAGCGATTGATCCAGCCCGCCGCCCTTGCGCTGGAACAGGACCGCGCCGCAACGCGGACAACGCGCCTTCTGCCCGGGCTGCAACCGGGGTTTGCGGAACAGCAGATCGCAATCGTGGCAGGCGACCCGTTCGTGCTCGGCGACTGCATACTCGTTCTCGATGGATCGTACTGCCATGTCCGCTCAAATCGGTTTACGTAGATTGAAGAACCGTTCAGTGGTTGCGCCGGACCGCCCGGTAGCCGATATCACTGCGGCAATACGCGTCCGGCCAGTGAATCTTCCCCACCAGCCGGTAGGCGGCGGCCTGAGCCTCGCCTACGCTCTTTCCCAAAGCCGTGACGCACAACACCCGGCCGCCCGCCGTCAGCACCTTGCCGCGGTCCAGCCGGGTTCCCGCATGGAACACCTTGCCGCCGGGCGCTATCGCCAGCCCCAACCCTTCTATCACATCGTCTTTACGGTAATCGAACGGATAGCCGCCGGCGGCCATGACCACCCCCAGCGCGACACGAAGGTCCCACTCTGCCTTCACCACATCGAGCCTTCCCTCCTCCGCGGCGCAGCAAAGGTCCACCAGGTCGCTGCGCAGCCGCATCATGATGGGCTGGGTTTCCGGGTCGCCGAAACGGCAATTGAACTCCAGCACCTTGCAGCTGCCGTCTGGGGCGATCATCAACCCTGCGTACAAAAACCCAGTATACGGCACGCCGTCCGCCTTCATCCCCTCAAGCGTAGGCAGAATGACCTGGTCCATTACCCGCTGATGGATTTCCGGAGTCACCACCGGTGCCGGGGAATAGGCCCCCATGCCGCCGGTGTTCGGCCCCAGATCGCCGTCGTCCCGCGCCTTGTGGTCCTGCGAGGTCGCCATCGGCAGGGCGTGCTCGCCGTCCGCCATGACGATGAAGCTGGCTTCTTCCCCTTCGAGGAACTCTTCCACCACCACCTGGTGACCGGCGCTGCCGAAGGCGTTACCGGCCAACATGTCGTGCACCGCGGCGATCGCCTCGTCCTCGCTCTGCGCCACGATCACGCCCTTGCCGGCAGCGAGACCATCGGCCTTGACCACGATGGGTGCGCCTTTCCGGCGGATGTAGTCCTCGGCTTCGCCGGCGTCGGTGAAAACCTGGTATTCCGCGGTCGGAATGCCATGGCGGGCCAGGAAATCCTTGCAAAAGGCCTTGGAACCTTCGAGCTGAGCCGCCGCTCGGGTCGGGCCGAAACAGGGCAGCCCGGCAGCACGGAAAGCGTCGACGATACCGGCGACCAACGGCGCCTCCGGACCGACAATGGTGAGCGCCACACCCGCCTCTTTTGCAAACGCCAGCAGGCCCGCCACATCGTCCGCCGCGATGGCTACGTTCTCCAGGCCCGGCTCCATGGCGGTGCCAGCGTTGCCGGGCGCCACGAACACTTTGCGCACGCGGGGGGACTGCGCGGCTTTCCAGGCCAGCGCGTGTTCGCGCCCGCCACCGCCGACGATGAGGACTTTCATGGGGATATCAAGACTCCGGATGGATTTGAAACGGCGCCAATTATACGCGCTGGGCCGGCCGGGACATGGCATACTGTGCGCCATCCGCTCTCAAATCCTCATTACGGACACACCCATGCCTCAAGAAGCGACTCTGGAACAGCCGCAATCGATCGGCGAGCTGATCAAGGAACTGCTCGACGAGCGCCGCCAGGTCTGGCTGGCATACAGCGAACTGGGCGGCATGAAGCCGTTCACCCCCGGCCTGCCCCTGGAATCCAGCCTGCGCGGATTTTGCCAGATACTGATCGACTACATTTCTCTGGGCCATTTCGGGCTGTACCGGCGTGTCACCAATGACGCGGAGGTGCGCGCCAATGCCGCCGAAATCGCCGATGCCATCTACCCCGGCATCGCCGAAGCGACCGACGCCGCCATGGCGTTCAACGACAAGTACGAGCACACGCCTTCCGAACGCCTGTGCGACGAACTGGCGGAAGACCTTTCCCGGCTGGGGGAAAGGCTGGCGCTGCGCGGCGAACTGGAAGACCGCCTGATCGCCAGCCTGGCCGGCTAGCAGGGCGGCATGAAGTACTGCAGCCAGTGCGCCGCGCCGCTGCGCCTGGGAGTTCCGGCGGGCGACGACCGGCCCCGCCACATCTGCGACGCCTGCGGCACCATCCATTACCGCAACCCCAAGGTGATCGCCGGCTGCATCCCGGTCTGGAACGGACAGATTCTGTTGTGCCGGCGCGCCATCGAGCCGCGCCACGGGTTCTGGACCCTGCCCGCCGGCTTCATGGAACTGGAGGAGACGCTGGAGCAGGCAGCCGAACGCGAGTCCTACGAGGAGGCCACCGCCCGGGTGCGGATCGACTCACTTTATACCCTGTTCAGCCTGCCGCATCTGTCGCAGGTCTACGCCTTCTTCCGCGCCGAACTGCTCAGCCCGGACGTGGCCGCCGGCCTGGAGAGTCTGGAGACGCGGCTGTTCGAAGAAAACGACATCCCCTGGGATGAACTGGCTTTCGAAACCGTCCGCCGTTCGCTGACCCTGTTCTTCGAAGACCGGCGCAGCGGCGCCTTCGGCCTGCACGTGGAAACCCTGGTTCCGGACAGCTGCCGTATCCGGAATTGAGATTCTCCTTGTACGACCTGCACGCCCATTCCACCGCTTCCGACGGCACGCTCACGCCCGCCGAGCTGGTTCGCGCCGCCGCCGCCAGCGGCATTCGCACCCTCGCCCTGACCGACCACGATTCGGTGGCGGGGCTGGCAGAAGCCGGCGCCGCGGCGGCGGAAGCGGGATTGCGGCTGGTTCCCGGCGTCGAGCTGTCGGTCACCTGGGAATCCCGGACCATCCACGTAGTCGGATTGAACATCGCCCCGGATCATTCCGGCCTGAATGAAGGCATGCGCCGGCTCCAGGCGGTACGCTTCGAACGCGCGAAGGAAATGGGCCGTCGGCTGGAGAAGAAAGGCATTCCCGGCACCCTTGAAATCGCGGCGGGACTGGCCGGCGCCGGCATGGTCACCCGCACCCATTTCGCCCGTGCCCTGGTACAACTGGGCCATGCCGCGAGCGTCCGGGACGTCTTCGACAAGTTCCTGGCTCAGGGCAAGCCGGGCCATGTCCCCACCGTGTGGGCGGAAATGGCCGCCGCCGTGGGCTGGATCATCGATGCCGGGGGCGTTGCGGTACTGGCGCATCCGCAACGCTACAAGATGACCGGAAGCTGGATCCGCCGCCTCACAGGTGACTTCAAAGCCGCCGGCGGACAGGCGATCGAAGTCATTTCCGGCAACGCCACGCTTTCCGACATCCAGACCAACACCGCGCTGGCGCGCCGCTTCGAACTGCTGGCCTCGGTGGGTTCCGACTACCACGGCCCCGAACAGGTCTGGCTGAAACTCGGGAAGATTCCGCCGCTGCCGGACGGCCTCGCGCCGGTCTGGACCCGCTGGGAAACCGAGCAATGACCTCCGTACACCGTTGCGCCTGGGCGCTGCGCAGCCCGGAAGAAACCGCCTATCACGACACGGAATGGGGCGTCCCCCTGCACAACGACGTGAAACTGTTCGAATACCTGGTACTGGATGGGGCGCAGGCCGGACTGAGCTGGACCACCATCATCAAGAAGCGGGACGCCTACCGGCTGGCTTTCGACGGCTTCGATCCGGAAGCGGTCGCCCACTACGACGAGGCCAAGATCGCCGCCCTGCTGGCCGATCCGGGCATCGTGCGCAACCGGCTGAAAATCGAATCCGCCGTGCGCAATGCGAAAGCCTATCTGCGCATCCAGGAGGAATTCGGCAGCTTCGACGCCTATTTGTGGCGCTTCGTCGATGGCACGCCGGTGCGGAATGCCTGGCGCGAACTGCGCGAAGTCCCGGCGAGCACCCCGCTATCGGATGCGCTCAGCCGGGATCTCAAACAGCGCGGCTGCAACTTCGTGGGCTCCACCATCTGCTACGCCTACTTGCAGGCGGCGGGGCTGGTGAACGACCACTTGGTCGATTGCTTCCGCTGGAGTGAGGTGAGCGGCGGCTAGTCCGCCAATCGAGAAACGACCTTAAATCCATCGAGGGACGCTTCCATGCCGTTATGGCTGACATTTGTAATCATCGGTACTCTCGGCGGCCTTGCGGCCGGCTTTTTCGGTATCGGCGGTGGCTTGGTGATCGTGCCGGCGCTCATTTACTGGGCGGGATTCTCTCAGCACATGGCAACCGGAACATCCATTGCGGTCCTGCTTCCTCCCATTGGTCTTGCTGCGGCTATCGAGTATTACAGACACGGAAACGTGAATGTCCGTGCCGCCGTCATTCTGGCGGTGGCCATGCTGATCGGTTCTTGGGTGGGCGCCTACTTCGCCAACCAGATTCCAGGGCCTTATCTCCGCCTGATGTTCGGCATTTTCGTTTCGAGCGTTGGGATTTACCTCATTTATGGCGCTTGCGACCGCCTGGGCTGGCTCTGATGATACCCGCACCCAACCTCTGAAGCGCATGGCCATTTTGGGCTGCCAGCTCGCTTCAGCGGGTGGTCGGACTGACTCCGAATATCACGCCCACGGAGATCTGCCGCCGCTCCGTTTCTAGCCATGGACGTTTCCTGATTAGCCGCTCCCCTCCTCATGAATTCGAATGCGTGAACTTCGAATATCCCTTAAGGCTAAAACAAAACCCCGGAGATACTATGTTTCGATTTTTTGACAAGCAAGCATTGATACCTGCCTTGGTGATTGCCGGATTTCTTGGCGGATGCGCCCAGCATGTCGATATCTCGTATAAACCGGCCAATCTATCAAAAGGGACGGGCGAGCTTTACGTCAGGGCGTTCGAATATCTTCCTGCCGTGAAGGGAGATGTCGAACCGGATGAGGCTCAACAGGACAAATCGGGCTTGGCGTACACCCATTTCTCAGAAAACGTTGATGCGCTGTTTACGAACGCCGTAAAAAAAGAGCTTGGTTCCTCCGGCTATTTGGTGTCGGACGGCAGCTCCAGTGGCGTATCGGGTGAAATCCGGCGATTCAGCTTCGATTGGGTTGGCATGACCAGAATGCGGTTTGATATCGCTGTTTTCTTTATCGTTACGAAAAATGGCAAGGTTGTTTATTCGAACTTGATTGAATCGACTCACGAAGCGCGTAAGGAAGGCTATAAGCTGGAGGATCCCTCCGAACCGATCGAACTTGCGATGGCTGATTGTATCGGGCGATTCATCCGAGATGCCCAGAAACGAGGCGCGCTTTAAGCGAGGAATTGCACGGGCTTGGCCCCCAACCAGGCCCCGCCCATACCCTTGATACACTTTTGTGGCACCGACCGCCCGAATGCCTGCAATCGTTGATTTTCCGGGCTTCCGGCGTTGCAGGTGTCGCCGCGCTGCCCATGCTTGCCGCATGTCATTGACTTTTTGTTGCCTGGCGGAGATGTGTGCAGAGGCAGGGATCGAAAGGGCTTCATACCCTTCATCGCAAAAGCCGCATCCCTGCGGCTTCCTTTCGGGCTATTTCCGGCAATCTGGTCTTTGGCCGAGCGATGGCACTACGCCAGGGGCGAAATGTGAAAGCGGAAAGCTGGTCGACGCACAAAATCCAAAAAATGGGTCGTGCAGTGTCACCCGCGTTCGCTTGCGGCCGGCCGATTCAAATCATCGCCGCGGCCGCAGCTCCTCGCCAAAGCCATTGCCCGTCCGGATCACCACCGCTCGGAAAGTGAGGACGGCCACCGGCGGCATCAGGGCAGCGTGCGCACGCCGATGGGCGAACCGAGCAGTACCACGTCCGCCGGCCGCAGGGCGAACACGCCGTTGCAGACTACACCGGGGATGTCGTTGATCCGGTGTTCCAGCTCGACCGGATCGGTGATGCTGAGGTTGTGCACGTCGAGGATCACGTTGCCGTTGTCGGTGACGCAGTTTTCCCGCCACACCGGCGTGCCCCCCAGTTCCACCAGGCGACGGGCGACGAGGCTGCGCGCCATCGGAATCACTTCGACCGGCAGCGGGAACTTGCCCAGCACGTCGACATACTTGGTCTCGTCGACGATGCAGACGAACTTGCGGCTGGCCTCCGCCACGATCTTTTCGCGGGTCAGGGCCGCCCCGCCGCCCTTGATCATCTGCTTGGCCGCATTGACTTCATCGGCGCCGTCCACATAGACGTCCAGGGTGCCGGCGGCGTTGAGATCAAGCACCGGAATGCCGATCTTCTTCAGACGCTCGGAGCTGGCCTGGGAGCTGGACACCGCGCCTTCGATCCCGCCTTTGAGATCGGCCAGCAAATCAATAAAATGGTTCACGGTCGAGCCGGTTCCCACCCCCAGGATGGTGACGTCCTTGACATAGTCCAATGCCGCTTCGGCGACTTTCCGTTTGAGTTCGTCTTGAGTCATTGCCTTATCTGCCATCGTGTGTGATCAAACCGGTGGCGGATGATACTGGGAAAACCGCCCCGCTGCCATGATGGCCCCCTGCCCCGAACCATGCTGCAAAAATACATAGAGAAGATACTGCGCGCGCGCGTCTACGACGTGGCCCAGGAAACCCCGCTGGACCCGGCGCCTGGCCTGTCGCGGCGGCTGGACAACACGGTGCTGATCAAGCGCGAGGACCTGCAGCCGGTGTTCTCGTTCAAGCTGCGCGGCGCCTACAACAAGATCGCATCGCTCAGCCCCGAGGCGCGCGCGGCCGGCGTCATCGCGGCTTCTGCCGGCAACCACGCCCAGGGCGTGGCGCTGGCGGCGCAGCGGTTGGGCATCCGCGCCGTGATCGTGATGCCCTGCACCACCCCGCAGATCAAGATCGACGCCGTGCGCAACCGCGGCGGCGAAGCCATCCTGCACGGCGACGCCTACGACGAGGCCTACGAACATGCGCTGGAACTGGCCCGCGAACGAGGTTTGAGCTTCGTCCACCCTTACGACGATCCGGAAGTCATCGCCGGGCAAGGCACCATCGGCATGGAGATCCTGCGCCAGCGCCAGGACGCCATCCACGCCATCTTCGTGCCCGTGGGCGGCGGCGGATTGATCGCCGGCATCGCTGCCTACGTCAAGTTCGTGCGCCCGGACATCCGCGTCATCGGCGTGGAACCGGAAGACTCCGACTGCCTGAACCGAGCGCTGAAAGCCAAGCGGCGGGTGATCCTGAAACAGGTCGGCCTGTTCGCCGACGGCGTCGCGGTGAAACAGATCGGCAAGGAAACCTTCCATATCGCCCACCAGTGGGTGGACGAGGTCGTGACCGTCGACACCGACGAAATCTGCGCCGCCATCAAGGACATCTTCGACGACACCCGCTCCATCGCCGAGCCGGCGGGCGCGCTGGGTATCGCCGGGCTCAAGAAATACGTGGCCGAAACCGGCATCCGGAACGAATGCCTGGTGGCGATCGAAAGCGGCGCCAACATCAATTTCGACCGGCTGCGCCACGTCGCCGAGCGCGCCGAGATCGGCGAGAAGCGCGAACTGCTGCTGGCGGTGACGATCCCCGAGCGTCCCGGCAGCTTCCTCGAATTCTGCCGGATACTGGGGCGCCGCAACATCACCGAATTCAACTACCGCTTCTTCGACGAAAAGGCCGCCCAGGTCTTCGTCGGCCTGCCCGTGGCGAGCGGCTCGATCGACCGCGAAAGCCTGGTCCGCGAATTCGAACGCCAGGGCTTCGGCGTGCTCGACCTGACCGGCAACGAACTCGCCATCGAACACATCCGCTACATGGTCGGCGGCCACGCGCCGAAACTGCTGGACGAACAGGTCTACAGCTTCGAATTCCCCGAACGCCCCGGCGCGCTGCTGCGCTTCCTCTCCATCATGGGCGGACGCTGGAACATCAGCCTGTTCCACTACCGCAACCACGGCGCCGCCTTCGGCCGGGTACTGATGGGCATCCAGGTGCCGAAGCCCGAACGCAAGGCCTTCCGGGAATTCCTCGAAGCCATCGGCTACGCCTTCAAAGAGGAAACCCACAACCCGGCCTACCGGCTGTTCGCGGGAGGCAGCGAGCGGGGGTAATTTTCCTGCGTCAAAGAGCCTGTGCGTGCTTGATAGGCAGGCCACCCAAATGTTTACGATGCCGTCGAAGCACGTATGATTGGCCCCAGTTGACGGCGATTTTCCGGACAAACCACGACGGCATGTTGATGGGGGTATCGCCTTGCGGGCGTCCCCCGAACGCATGAGGCAAACCCCATGAGCTTGAACTTGAGCGACTACCAGGAACATCTCGAACGGCTCGATCCCCACGTCAAGGACACTCTGGAGGCGAGCTTTCACGAAGCGGCACGGGTCATGTCGCCGGGCGCGCTGAAAAACTACATCGAAGGCGCGCGGGCGCTTTCCGAACTCGGGCGCGGCGCCGGATTGGTGCTCGGCTATGTCCAGCAGATGCCGCTGGTGTGCAAGGAAGTCGGCGACGAAGTGATCGCGGACGTCGTCACCGGCGTGATGAAACTGGCGTCCATGGTCAGCGGGGCGGTGATCGAGCGGCTGTTCGACAGCCTTCCCACCGCGGCCCGGCGGCTGGGCGATGGCGAACTGCTGCGGCAGTACCTCGGCCTGATCCACCAGCTTTCCGCCAAGGCACCGCGCGGCCTGCGACCGATGCTGGACCACCTGGACCCGCTGTTCGACAAACTGACATTGGGGGGCCTGCGGCGCTGGGCGCTGTGGGGCGCCCAGGCCCATGCCCGCGACTTCGAGACCTTGGCAAAGTACTTCGCGCTGGAGACTGCCGACAGCCTGGCGGTGCTGCAGCAGGAGCGGCGCGGCACCCTGTTCGTCGACACCCAGCGCAAGCTGAACTTCTACCTGCGCGCGCTGTGGGGCCGGGATTTCTACCTGCGCCCGACCTCCGGCGATTTCGAGACGCGCGAAGGCTACAAGCCGTACATCGAACACGGGGTGATCTTCGTGCCCGATGCGTACGACGACTTCGGCCCAGTACCGGGCAAAGAGCTCTACCGGGCAACCGCCGCCCATGCCGCCGCCCACCTGGCTTACACCACCCGCCCGCTGTCCGCGGAGCAACTGACGCCGGTGCAGATGTTCCTGATCGGGCTGTTCGAGGACGCCCGCGTCGAGGCGCTGGCGATCCGCGAATTCCCCGGGCTCAAACAGCTCTGGGCGCCTTTGTTCGAAGCCGCCCTCGGCAGCGACCGCAACGCCGACCCGATGGTACTTTGGCTGGAACGGCTGGCTCACGCTCTGCTCGATGAACGGATAGGGGCCGACGATCCGATCGTGGCCGAGCTGCGCGAATCCTTCCATGCCGCGCTGGCCAAGAACCCGGCCGACAACCGGCTGAGCTGGGCCCTGGGTGTCACCCTCTCCAACCGCATCAAGGACCGGTGGGGCCTGCCCTCGCTGCGCGTCCTGGAGAGCTTCGGCGTACCGTACCGGGACGACAACCGCTTCCTCTGGACCTTCGGCGAAACCGAATGGGCCGAAGCCGACTACATCGCCGCCAGCCAGCGCCAGGTGCGCAGGAAGGTGTCCTTGATGGAGATGATCGACGAGATCGATTGCGAACTGGCCGGGGACGACGCCCAGGAAGTCTGGACCCTGGAAACGCCGTTCTATCTGGATCAGGAAGGCTGCACTATCAATGAGTTGGAAGGCAAGGAGCCGGTCAGCGACCCCTATCACTACCCGGAGTGGGACTACCAGGTCCAGTTGCACCGGCCCAACTGGGCCACCGTGCTGGAGCGACGCCAGGCCAAGGACGACCCCGCCCTGGTCGAGCGGATTCTGCTCGAATATAGACCCATCGCCAGCCGGCTCAAACACATCATCGACGCCCTGCAGCCGCAGGGCGTGATCCGCCAACGGCGACGGGAAGACGGCGACGAGATCGACCTGAACGCCGCCATCCGGGCCATGATCGACATCCGCATGGGCGAGATGCCCGACCCCCGCATCAACATCCGCACGGTCCGCAAGACCCGCGACCTCGCGGTACTGCTGCTGCTCGACTTGTCGGAATCCACCAACGAAACCTTGCCCGGCAGCGACCGGCCAATCATTCAGCTGGCACGCGAGGCCTGCACGCTCCTGGCCTGGGCTATCGACGGCATCGGCGATCCCTTCGCCATCCACGGCTTCGCCTCCGACGGCCGCCACGACGTGCAGTACTACCGCTTCAAGGATTTCGACCAGCCTTTCGACGACCAGGCCAAGTCCCGCCTCGCCGGGATGAAGGGCGGGCTGTCCACCCGGATGGGCGCCGCCATGCGGCATGCCGCGCACCACCTGCGACATCAGCCTCAGCAGAAGAAATTGCTGCTCCTGGTAAGCGACGGCGAACCAGCCGACATCGACGAGCGCGACCCGCAGTATCTCCGCCTCGACACCAAGAAGGCAGTCGAGGAATTGGCCTCCTCGGGCATCATGACCTACTGCCTGACGCTAGACCCGGAAGCCGACGATTACGTCTCCCGGATTTTCGGCCCCAACCGCTATACGGTAGTGGACCACGTCCAGCGCCTGCCGGAACGGCTGCCCATGCTGTTCGCCAGCCTGACGGCCTGAAAAAGCCTCGGCGCGGCGAAGCCGACGACTCCATCGTTGGGATCGAGATTATTTGAGAGCGAAAAATAATCGAAGTTCTGAAGTTCTAGTAAATTACTCTCGCCACGCATGGCCGATCGCGGACCGGGCCAGTCAAACGCCCGCCGAATGAAACCTTGCCGACAAAGAAAAGAATAATGAAACTACTCAAACACTTGCCATCCAACACGCGTTCTCGTCCATTCCGCTCGGACCGGCGGACCGTTGCGGCGCCGAGTGAAACCGGCGACCGCCGGTTCTAGGCCCTGTCGAACAGGATGCGGACGCGCCCACTGGCGTAGATCACGCGGACCGGCTGGCCCGCGAAGCCAGGCGCGCGCCCACCGAAACCTCTCAGTGGCAGCCCCATGTTCTTCAATTACCGCGGCTTTCTGAAAGCCCTGCGCCTGGCGTTGTTCCAGCGGCCATTCCGGCTCAGGCGCTGGTTTTACGTACTGCTTTTTTCCGCCTTGTATCTCGCTTTCGTGGCTTTCGTGGCGCTCGGCCGCCTGCTGGATCACGTCTTTTTTCCCGGCTTCAGAAAAACCGGCGTCGAACGGCCGGTATTCGTGATCGCCCCGCCCCGGAGCGGGACCTCCTTCCTGCAGCGTGTGCTCTGCGCGGACGAGCAGCGCTTCGTGCACTGGAAGATGTACCAGACCATCTTTCCGAGCATCTGCTTTCAGGCCGTCTTCAACGGTCTGGCGTGGATCGACGTCAAGTGCGGCGGTGTGATCCGGCGCCTGATGCAAGGGTGCGAGCGGAAGTGGTTCGGCGGCTGGGACGAAATGCACCGGATGCGCCTGGACCAGCCGGAGGAAGACCAGGCACTGTTCCTCTACGCCTTCGCTTCCGAGGCGATCTTCATGCTGTTTCCGTTCGTGGAGCCGCTTTGGGAGGTGGGTTTTCCCGATGCCCTTCCGCCGGCATCCCGCCGCAAGCTGATGGCCTATTACCGCTCCTGCATGCAGCGCCATGTCTACGCCAACGGCGGCGGGCGCATCCTGCTGGTCAAGTCGACCCATGCTTCGGGCGCCATCGAGTCGATCGCGGAGGAGTTTCCGGACGCCCGATTCATCACCATCGTTCGCCACCCGGACGAAGCGATCCCCTCCCACGTCAGCCTGTTCGTTCCGGTCTGGCAGGCCCATTCGCCGGAAATCGAAAAGGACGGGGCCGAGTCGAAAGCCTACGCCGCCCTGGCAGCCGAATGGTACCGGCATCTGCACCGGTTCCGCGCGCGGGTGGAACCCGCCAATTATTACTGCATCGACTACCGCGATCTCCGGGCCGATCCGGGCCGCACGGTCGCCGCCCTTTACCGCCACTTCGGCTGGAACATGACCGAATCCTACCGGGCGGTGCTGCAGGACTTCACCGAGCGGCAGCGCACTTTCCAGAGCACCCATCGCTATTCGCTGGAGGAATTCGGGCTGTCGAAACAGTGGATACGCCAGGGACTGGGTCCGGTGATCGAAAGCCACGGCCTGGACGGGGAGGCGGCTTCCAGCCAGAAGCAACAGACAGAAAGCCTAGGGCAGGCGCTTGTTCCAGGCGGGTACCGGCGATCCTCGGCGTTCGGCCAGCAAGCGGTAATACGCGGCATGCAGGAGCCCGAGGAGGATCAGGGCGAGCCCGTCGGCCACCACCACCGCCACCGCCTGCGTGCCGGCGAAACTTTCCACGGCGACGAGGATGGCCAGGGCGATGTTGCGGTTGGCTGTGCCGAATGCGATCACTCGCCTGCCCTGTGAACCCGGCCCGCCGAAGGCATAGCCCAGCCAGAACGACAGCTCTCCCGCCAGAACGAAGGCCAGCAGGGGTTTCCACCCGGTCGCGAGGAGAGTCCCGGATTCGACCCAGGTCACGAACGCCAGGGACACGGCTCCCGCCGCTTCCGCCAGGATATCCAGAGGCCGGACCAGGCGGCCGGCCAGCCGAGGCAGGCCGAACCTGAGTGCCATGCCTGCGATGAGCGGCATGCTGACGGTGCAGAACAGCACCGCCAGAAGATTCAGATAACTGAACCTGAGCGTAGCGCCACCGCCCAGGGCCGCGAAACTGGCATCGAAAGCCAGCGGCGTAAGGAAAATGGCGAACACGGGAAAAATCGCGGTCAAACCGGCAGCGAGCGCCAGATCGCCCCGCGCCATTTTCACGAAGACCGGTACCACCGGAGCGAAGGGCGCGGCGGCCAGCAAGAGCATCCCGGCCGCATATTCCGGCGGAAGGGCGAAAGCCCGCGCCAGGCCGTAAGCCAGCAGCGGAACCGCGATGAAATTGAGCGGCAGTACGACGGACCATCGGCAGCCTCGAATCGCCGACACGACCGCTGTAACTTCGAGCCGTAGGCCGACCGCCAGCAGCAGCCCTCCCAGGGAAACCATGGTCAGGCCGCGGATCAGAAGCTCAGGCTGTATCGGAAGATTGTAGGACACGAAAGATAAGAGGAAGAGGCAGGATCTGGAACCGTCTTTCCTGGCGGCTGGAATACCACTTCAATCGACAGCGGAACAAACACGCTAAAAGAATTTGAATATGAAACGCGCGCGAAGCCTATTAGATGTGGGTTTTCGGACCCACGGCCGACGTACTTTCTTTTGGACGGCCAAAAGAAAGTACGCAAAGAAAAACCGCCCGGAGGCCGCGAAAGCTTCCTGCGCTTCTACGAAAACCATCCATGGTTTTCGCCCTGCGGGCCAGCCTGCGGCTGTTCAACTTTGCTCCAGGCAAAGTTGTCGCTTTCGACGAGGGTCCATCGAAGGGGCTCCTGCCCCTCGATGGACGAGCCGCATCCCTGCGGCTCCCCTTCGGGCTATTCTCGCCGAAAGCTGCGATGCTCGGCGCGGCCTAACGGGATAGCTCAAAAAGGAGGCACGTTTTGATCACGCGAAAAATACGCCTACGGACCCGTATCGACCGCCTGTTGTCCGTCTGGTTCTATTTTTCGATGCGCCACGCCGTGGCGGTGATCGCTTTTTCGATCCTCGCCGCCACGGCCGCCGTAAACTACACTATCCACAACCTCCGCATCAACACCTACCCCGGCAATGTGCTGTCGGACGAACTGCCGTGGCGCCAGGACAAGCTGGCCTACGAAAGGGCCTTCCCGCAGTTCCGCGATTCCATCGTCATCGTCCTCGACGCCCCGACGCCGGACCAGGCACGGGATGCGGCGGCCAGGCTCTATCACCGGCTGCGCGAGGATGCCGCCCAATTCGAATGGGTGTTCTATCCACCGGAAAGCGGATTCTTCCGCGAGAACGGCCTGCTGTTCGACGACGCCGTGGACCTGGAAAAACTGTCCGATCACCTGGCCAAGGTGCAGCCGTTCCTGGCGGAGGTGTCCGCCGACCGGAGCCTGCGCGGCGTTTTCTCGCTCCTGGAGCGGGCCCTGCGCACCGGAGAGGACAAGGACATCGATTTCGCCGCCGTGTTCGGCCGCCTCGCCTCGGCGCTCCGCGGCTATCTGGACGGCTCCGGGACGCCCCTGTCCTGGATCGAACTGATGGCCGGCGAGGACGCCAAGCCCGCCGACAGGCGCGTGCTGCTGGAAGTCATGCCGCGGATCGAATACAGCTCGCTGGCGCCCGGCGAAAATCTCATGGCGGCGATCCGCCAGACCGGCAAGGAGCTGCGCCTGGAAGAAAGCGGCGTCGCGATGCGGCTCACCGGTGCCGCCGCCTTGTCCGTGGACGAACTCAAGAGCGCCAGCGTCGGCGCCCAGATGGCGAGCCTCGGCTCGTTCCTGGGGGTCAGCCTGGTCATGCTGATCGGGTTGCGGTCGCTGTGGCTGGTGCTGGCGGTGCAGATCGGCCTGGTGCTCGGACTGATCTTCACCGCTGCCTTCGCCGCCGTGGCGCTCTGCCAGCTCAATCTGATTTCGGTCGCCTTCTCCGTCATGTACATCGGCATCGGCGCCGATTACGCCATTTATCTGAGCCTGCGCTACCGCGAGCTGGCCTGCCGCTCGCACAGCCACCGCAGCGCCCTGAAACGCGCCGTCCGCCACGTCGGCGGTTCGCTGGAAATCGGTACCCTGACCACCGCCGTCGGCTTCTTCTGCTTCGTGCCCACCAGCTACCGGGGGGTCGCCGAGTTGGGGATCATTTCCGGCGCCGGCATGTTCATCAGCCTGCTGGTGACACTCGCCATCCTCCCCGCCTTCCTCTGCCTCCGACGCCCTTCCCGTTACCTCGGTCCCCATGCCGGGCATGCCGAGCCGCCGCGCTGGCAGCGGAATTTCCTGACTTTTCCGCTGCGCCATTCGCGGGGCGTTCTGGTCGCTGCGGCCATCGTCGCCGCCCTCGCCTTCGTGCAACTGAAGTCGGCGCGCTTCGACCAGAATCCGCTCAACCTCCAGGATCCCTCCGCCGAATCGGTCCAAACCTTCCGCGAACTGCTGGCCGACGGCTCCAATTCGCCCTGGTTCCTGGCGGCGCTGGCCAAGGATGGCGGAGAAGCGGCGGCCATGAAGCAGCGGCTGGAAAAGCTGCCGGTGGTGGACAAGGTTCTGACGCTCGAGGATTTCGTGCCGGAAGACCAGGACGAAAAACTGGACCTGATCGACCAGATGGCGCTGACCCTGGGGCCGCAGCCGGCATCGGGCGACACCAAGCCGCGGCCCGCGCCCGACGAGGAGGCCGCGGCCGTGCGCCGGTTCCTGGCGACCCTCACGGCTCACCTCTCGGCCCACCCCGACGCCGCCGACGCGCCGGCCGGCTTCCGCCTCGCCGCGGAACAGGCCCGGCTGGCCGAACGCATCCAGTCCACGCAGGGCGAGGCCCGAACCGAAACCGTGGCGCGGGTATCTCAGACCCTGGTGGGCGGGCTCGGCAGCCAGTTGGACCGGCTGGCGGATGCGCTGAAGGCCCGCCGGGTCGGCATCGGCGACCTGCCGGACGACTTCCGCTCCCGCTGGATCACCAAGGATGGCGTACAGCGGGTCGAAATCCGGCCGAAAGAGGACCTGCACGACCCGCAAGCCATGCGCCGGTTCGTCGATCAGGTCCGGCAGGTGGTGCCGCACGCCACCGGGGTGCCGGTGCTGTTCCTCGAATCCAGCGACGCGGTGGTGACGGCCTTCCTGCAGGCCTTCGCCTACGCCATCGTAGCGATCATAGTGATCCTGTTCCTGACCATGGAGAAAAAAATCGACGTACTGCTGGTCCTGCTGCCGCTGCTGCTGGCTTCCCTGCTGACGGGAGCGGCCATGGCGCTGGCGAAGGTTCCCTTCAACTTCGCCAACATCATCGCCCTGCCGCTGGTGTTCGGCATGGGGGTGGACAACTGCATCCACATGGTCCACCGCTTCCGCACCGCGCCGCCGAAGGACGGCATTCTCCTGCACACCAGCACCGCCCTGGCCGTCGTGCTGAGCGCACTCACCAACATCAGCGGCTTCGGCAACCTCGCGGTGTCGCCCCATCTCGGCATGGCCAGCATGGGAATCATGCTGAGCATCGGCATCCTCGCGACGCTCTTGTGCAGCATGATCGTGCTGCCGGCGCTGCTGGCGCAGACGGAGCATTTGGGGCGGCGGCTCACGAAGCCCTGTGGCTGAACGCGATCCTTCAATCAAATGCCCCAGGCCAAACCCGGGCTGTGTGATAGACCCGGAGAATCTGAAGCGTATCGCCGGCAACGCGATAAGGAACGATGTACCGGCTTCCCGGTATCACCAACTCCCGCGTGCCCGGCACCCGTCCGGGCCGGCCGATCTGGGGCGCATCCGCCAGCTGCAGGACCCGTGAGCGAATGCGTTCGTGCAGTGCGCGGACCGCGCCCGGGCTGTCCTTCAAGAGGTAAAGATATATCTCACGAAGGTCGCGCAAGGCCTGCGGGGCCCAGATTATCTTCAAGGCGCCTCTTCGCCGCCCGAAAGCAACGACTCGAGATCGGCCATCGCCTGTTCATGCGGAATGCCTTCCCCCCTATCCAGAGAGGCCTTGGCTTGCTCGATGCCCTCGATCTGCCACGCCTGGGCTTCGACGTAGTGCCTGAGTGCATCCTCGATGACCCAGTTGCGCGAACGATCCATAGCCGCCGCCAAAGCCGCAACCTTGGCGGCAAGTTCGCTATCCGTTCGGATGGTAATGCTGGTGTCGGCCATCTTGCACCCGTTTTGTTTGCAATGTAATCAAACGCGTTATTACCACAACGGGCGATCGGATGCCAAATTTGGCTATGGATTTGGCAAAGAATAATTTCCCGAAATTAACAGCCGTCGTTCCGGCATGGATTGCCGGAACCCAGGTTCCAGGGATGGAATGGCTTGGGAACATCCATGTAAGCTGGATGCCGGCAATCCTTGCCGGCATGACGGTGCTTTGAACGAAAATGTCGTTCGGTCACTCAGGGAAGTTATTTTCGGCCATATCCTAAAGGCGGCCTTGCCGCGCAGGATCTGGCGATCGCGAATTCAAAATGGATCAGGGCGCACGGCTGGCGGCCAGCGCTATCCGGACCAGTTCGGTGAGGCGGCGGACCCCGGTTTTCTGGCGGATATGCTGAATGTGGGAGCGGACCGTGGCGACGCTCACGCGCAGGGTCGCCGCGATCACCTCCGGCGTCGCTTCGTCCATCAGCCCGACCAGCACGGACTGCTCCGCCGCGGTCAGATGGAACAGCCCGCAGAAAGACCGCAGTGAATCCTCGTTGATTCCGCGGCAATTCTCGATCACCAGCAGATAGCGCGCATGCAGCGATGGCAGACCCAGCGTAGAGACCTCGCCCAGCGGCGCGACCACGGCGCTGAGCGTTTCGCCCGCCTCGCCCGGCCGTGCGTGAGTGAAGGCGATTCGTGTATGCCGGCCGTGATCCGCCAAGTTCAGCGCTTCGTCGAGATCGGGACAGGCGCGCGTGCCCAGACCGATGACCCGGCCATGCCGCATCTTGACCGGCGCCGGACAGGCATCCAGCAGCCGCTGCGCCGCCGGATTGCAATGCAGAATCCTGCACCCCGCATCGAGGACGAACACCGCCTGACTGAGGCCGGCGACAACCGATTCGTTGAGGGCGCGCCCTCTCTCCAGCAGCCCCAGCCGGAACGCGATCCTGAAGGCCCGGTTGAGATGCCGTGAAACACTTTGCAGTTTCAGGCGGTCGGCCTCATCGAAACCCTCCGAGCCCACGCCGCGGAAATAACAAAGTACGACGTGCGGCGTATCCGGCTCGGCATCCCATAAGTTGCTGCAAAGCACGTCGCCGATGTTCTGGTTCACCAGCCAGTCGTTGTAGAACTCACCCCGGACCAGTTCCCGCCGCTCCACCAGCATGCCGCCCGCAAGCGTCTGGCCGCCCGCCGCCAGGTTCTTGTCACGCGCCGCCTGCACCCAGATGTCGCGCTCGCCCCAGTAAGCCTGGTAATCCTTGCCGTAGTCGGTGGAAATATTGTGGCTGAGCAGGAAGGGGTTGGCGTAGTCGGTCAGTTTGAAACCGATCAGATTGAAGGCGCTGGCGTCGAGGTGGATACGCAGTTGATCGAGCGTAGTCCGCCAGCTCTCCGGATTCAGGGCGGACTCGTAGATGGCCTGAACCAGCTCATCGTAATCCGGACCGCCCCGGCCCTCGGCGGGCGCGGTTTCCGGCTTTGAATCTTTCCCACTCATAAGGCCTTCCGCATGAGACGCTCGATTTGCCCGAATGGCTCAAAAGCGCCTGACCGGCCAGCCCCTGATCCGAACCGGAGCCTATTACACTATTTTTTCTGCTGTTCCTTCAATCCGAAAAAGCGCGCGCCTCATCCGGACACCGTTGGCGGATCGCCCCTCGGTATCCGCCGTAGGGCGGAACCTGCTTCTCCGGGTTCCGCCATCCCGAAACAACACGCATGCCGGCCGGGCCCACAAATCGTGTCGCTTGGGGGATCGGTTGGCGGATCGCCTTCGGCATCGCCCTACAGCCCGTAGGTGCGCACGCGTAGCGTAATCGCACGCATGGCTCAGCATTCCCGTTCGACTCCGCTCACGGCAGGCCTCCGATTACGCTGCGCGTGCGGAGCTACCACCGGCAGGCGATCCGCCATTACGGCCTGCCCAGGCCGCCGAGGTAGCTTCGTAGGATGTGCCGAACGAAGAACCCGTAGGTGCGATTAGCGTAGCGTAATCGCACGTATGGGTATGGGTGGCATTCCCTCCTACCACCGGCAGGCGATCCGCGACTACGGCCGGCCCAGGCCGCCGAGGTAGCGCCAGGTGAGGCGCTGGACCTTGTCGGCCAGGAACACGGCCAGGCCGTTGGCGAGGCTGGGGTCGGTGGCGGCGTAGGTCTGGCCGGTGCCGAGGTCGGTGATTTTGCAGCGGGCCAGGATGCGGGGGTGGCCCTGCCAGCTCACCCGTACTTCGGAACCGGGCTGGTCGGCGCGGATTTCGATGTCCCAACTCATGGGCTTCAAGCCTTTGGCGGGCCGGTAGTCGCTGGCGTAGTTGCCGGCCTTGTCGCCCCAGTTCTTGTGCGGAAACACCAGGGTGAGGTAGGGCGCGGCGAACGGGGCCGGTTCGATCAGGTCGTGGCTGTCGTAGCCGACCTGGGCGTCGGTCAGTTGGCCGAGGACGTTGCCGCTGTCCTTGTAGCCGAGGGCTAGGTTTTCGACGCTGAGCCGGACGTACCAGGCCTTGAGGCTGGCCAGGGCGGAGGCGTGGCCGCGGCTCTGCGCCGCACGGCCGGCGAGGCCTTGCGGCTGCCCGGCGGCGGCGGGGGGAACGACCCAGTCCAACCAGCCGAGGTACCAGGGCAGGGTCGGCAAAGAGCCTGCTTGAGACACCCTCACCCCGTCCCAATCATGCCGGGCCGTCCTGCCCGGCACCCTTTGGGCAAGTGCAAATCCGTTCCCGACGGATTTGTCCCAAAGGCGAGAGGGGGAAAACGGTGCCGGTTCGGCCTGGCCGGTGGTGCTGGGGGCGGCGGGAATGAGGAGCTGCAGGGTGTGGCCGTTGGAGCCGGACAGGGTCTTGACGAACAGCGATTGGAACACCTGGAGGGCGCCGGTCATGCCGGGGGTGGCGTCGTCGTAGACGTCGTAGCTGGTGCCGTTCCATATCCAGAAGCTCTTGGACATGAGGTTGTTGGTCTCGGCGTCGCTGGGGGTGTAGGCGGTGGTGCCGTCGACCAGCAGCCGGACGCTGGCCCAGTCGATGCTGTACGGCAGGGGGTTGCCGACCAGGTTCATCAGGCCGGAGGCGCTTGCGGTACTGGTGAGGGTGATGGCGTAGCAGCCGTTGGCCGAAGCGCAGTGGGCGCTGGCGGTTACCGGGGTGGCGCTGCCGTTGATAACGATGGAGCCGTTGGCAGGGTTGGCGCTGCTTTTGATCCAGTAGCCGGTGCCGGGGGCGACGGCATCGCCGGTGCCGGCGAACACGTAGGCGTTGGCGGCGGCGTCGCGGGTGTACAGGCCCCAGGTGTCGTTGTAGCTGGCGGTGGCCAGATTGGAATAGGGGCTGTTGCCGGTATCGCCGAACGTGCTCGCCACCGTGGCCGAAGCCGGGACGCAGGGCGCCGCCGCCATCTTCCACAGCGAGGTCGCCAACGAGCCGGTGGCGGTGATGCCGGTGCCGAAAGCGCAGGGGAAGGTGTACATATAGGCCGAACCGGCGTAGCTGAAACCGCCGGAGGTGGCCCAATACGCCCCGACCACCGTGGTGTTGCCGGACAGAGCGGCCGACTGGCCGAAATGGGCACTCGCCGCCCGGTCAGAGGCGTAGAGGATCTGCTGCTGGGTCCATGTGGCGCCGCCGCGGGTGAACACATAGGCCTGACCGGCGTTGCCGAAACCGCCGGAGGTAGCCTGATACGCTCCCACCAGCGCGGTGTCGCCGGACAGGGCCACCGACTGGCCGAACGAGGCGCTGGCGGCTTTGTCTGATGCGGAGAGGATGGCTTGCTGGCTCCAGATGCCGCCGGTGCGGATAAAGACATAGGCTTGGCCGGCGCCGCCAAAACCACCGGAGGTAGCGTTGTATGCCCCCACCAGCGAGGTGTTCCCGGACAGGGCAACCGAGCGACCGAAATTGGCGCTGGCGGCTTTGTCAGATGCGAAGAGGATGGCTTGCTGGCTCCAGGTGCTACCGCTGCGGGTGAAGACGTAGGCCTGACCGGCGGCGGTGAAACCGCCGGAGGGGGCGTTTTGCGCTCCCACCAAAGCGGTGTCGCCGGACAGGGCGGCCGAGATGCCGAATAAGGAACTCGTCGTCCGGTCCGAGGCGTAGAGAGGGGAGCCTTGCTGGGTCCAGGTGGTACCGGAACGGGTGAACACGTAAGCCTGGCCGGCCTGACCGAAACCGCCGGAGGTGGCGCCAGGCGCACCTACCAGCGCGGTGTCGCCGGACAGAGCAGCCGAGCCGCCGAAATAGGCATTCGCCGCCCGGTCCGATGCGTAAAGGGGAGCTCCTTGCTGGCTCCAGGTGCTACCGCTGCGGGTGAAGACGTAGGCTTTGCCTGCGCCGGGGATACCGCCGGAGGTGGCCTGATACGCCCCCACCAGCGCGGTGTCGCCGGATACGGCCACCGAGACGCCGAAATAGGCACCCGCCGCCCGGTCCGAGGCGTAGAGAATCTGCTGCTGGGTCCACGCGCCGCCGGAGCGGGCGTAGACGTAGGCTTGGCCGGCGTTGCCGAAACCGCCGGAGGTGGCCATAAATGCCCCTACCAGCGCGGTGTCGCCGGACAGGGCCACCGAGACACCGAAATAGGCGCCCAAGGACCTGTCCGAGGCCGAGAGGATCTGCTCGCTGCTCACCAGCGGATCGACCACGAGGGGCCAGGCTGCACCGCGAGCGTCGACCCGGATTTGCACACCGTCCCCGGCCAGGGCGAGGCGGGCCGGGAGGGACTTCCCAGCGGCATCGACGACCTGCAGGTCCTTGTAGTGCAGGACGGTGGCACCGGCGCCGTCGCGGAAGGCGACGGCCCGACCGGCGGGATCGAGCGAGGGCTTCAGGCCGCCCTCGATGGCCAGGCCGAGCACCAGGATATCTGCGCCGGGCGTTGGCGGTGCGGCCAGGGTGAAGCCCTGCTCCAGTCCTTCCGGACGGTTCTCGTACCACTCCACAATAGCTCCGCGGCGGTATTCCAGCCGCTGTCCCGCCGCGACGGCTTCGGCCGGGGCCACGGGCCGGATCGCCTTCGAGGTGCCGTAGCCGGTGAGCTTCATCCCCCAGCGCCAGGCGGGCGAGGCTTTGGCGTCCCCCGGCTTGCCCACCGGGCCGACGGCGACCGCGCCTTGCTCGAAACGCAGCGCGAAGCCGTGGTCCGGATTGAGCGAGGCGTAGCCGCCTTCCGCCGCCTCGATCTTCCGGAGGTCGGTGCTCACCGCCGCCTTGAGTTCCGGCGGCATTTCAGCCGGCTTTTCCGCCGCCCCCAGTCCGAAGCTCCAGGCCGCCAGAAGCAGCACCCCGCCAATTCGCCGCCACACTCGATATCCGTCACACATGTCCGGTGTCTCCTATTTCCTATAGCCTGTAGAGAGTTAGCCGCCGTAGGGCGGAACCGGCGTCTCCGGGTTCCGCCAGCCCGAAACAACACACATGCCGACCGGGCCCACAAATCGTATGGCTTGGCGGATCGCCTTCGGCATCCGCCCTACAGCCCGAAAATCCGGGCAAGGCCGGGATAAATGCCGGGGCTCCGCTCGAAATCGTGCAGCACGCCGAAACCATGGGCCGGGTCGATCCGGTACACCGTGCCGATGTTGGAGCCGCCGCCGTTCGCGGTGGTGCCGTAGAGCGTGCCATCCGGGCCGATCGTGATGCCGGCGTAGGGATACGCCCCTTGGGCCCGGTCGAATTCGTGCAGAATGCCGAAGCGGCCGTCCGGGCCGATGCGGTACACGGTCCCTGCGCCCGCGCGGCCTCCGCCGCGCGTGGTGCCGTACAGCCCCCCCTCGCCGAACGTCACGGCGGCAAAGGGCTGGGCTCCGTCCTTTCCGTCGAAATGGTGCAGCACGCCGAAACGACCGTCGGGGAGGAGACGGTAGATCGTGCCGGCGTTCGAACGTCCGCCGGCGACGGTCGTGCCGTAGAACGCGCCGTCCGGACCGGCGATCAGGCCGGCGTAGGGGCTGGCACCGCGTTTGAGGTCGAAAGCGCGCACCACGCAGAAACGGCCGCCCGGGTCGATCCGGTACACCAGACCGGCCCCCAGGCCGCCGCCGCTCCAGGCGGTGCCGTAGAGGGTTCCGTCCGGCGCGAAGGCCGGGGCGCCGTAGGGGTTGGCGCCGGCGGTTCCGTCGAAATGATGCAGTACGCCGAAGCCGCCGTCGGGATGGATCCGGTAGACGGTGCCCTGGCCGGCGTGGGCGCCGGTCCAGGCCGCGCCGTACAAGGCTCCGTCCGGCCCCAGCGTGACCGGCGCGTAGTGGTTCGCCCCGTGCATGCGCTCGAAGTCGTGCAGGAGGCCGAAGCGTCCGGCCGGGTCGATCCGGTAGACAGTGCCCTGGTCCGATTCGCCGCCATTGACGGTGGTGCCGTACAGCGTGCCGTCGGGGCCGAAGGCCGGAGCGGCGTAAGGGTTCGACCCGTGCGCGCCGTCGAAGTCGTGCAGCACGCGGAAGGCGCCCTCCAGACCGAGCCGGAACACCGTGCCGCGGTCGGCGCTGCCGCCGCGCCAGGTCGTCCCGTACAGCGCACCGTCCGGGCCGAAAGTTACCGCGGCATAGGGATGCGCGCCGCGCGCCATGTCGAAGTCGCGGCACACGCCCGCGACGGCGCCAGGGGCGGCGACACGGTCCCCGCCCGCATTTTGATCGGCGCCGTACGAGCCGCCATCGGTACGGCAGGCGCGTTGGTGAGGAATACCCGGCCCGGCATTCGCGGAATGGCCGGTGTTCATGGCAAGGCCCCGGAAGCTTGCGGACCACCCGCTTCGCAAACGGCCGGCCGCACCGGAATCCCGACGGGAATTGCGGAGCCTGAAGGTTTGACAGCAGACATGTTCATCTCTCCGTTCAAGGTGTGTTCTCGATCGTTGCCGGGTTCTTCCCGATCTTCGACTTTGCTGGCGAGCGCGCCGCTTACGAAGCACCGCCCCTGCGGCAGCCACCCTACCACCGCGGTTTCCGCGCTCGCATCATCCAAATGGATGATGTTTTCGCCGGCAATTTGTGATGGCGGCTCGGCGAAATCCTGCAAAGGCATAGGGCAGGTGCCGTAAGGGCCTGTTCACGATCTTCTGATGAGCACGACGAGAATGCCAAGTGGATGAGCTGCAAGCTGGTGTTGAGCTTGCGCTCGCAGTTCTTCCACAGTCGGCGACACTTCTCCAGCCAGCCGAAGCTGCGCTCCACCACCCAGCGCTGGGGTAACACGGCAAACGTGTGCAGATCATTACGTTTGACCGCCTGCGCGGTGGCGCCAAGCTTCTCCTTGACCGCTTCGGCAAATGGCCATCCGGTATAGCCGCCGTCCACCAATACGGTCTCGACCTGCGTCAGGTTGCCCGCACACCGGTCCATCGCCTGCAGTGCGCCCTGGCGATCGGTCACGTCCGCGGTCGTCACCGCAATGGCATGCGGCAACCCGTGGGTATCCACCGCAATATGGCGCTTGATGCCCGAGACCTTTTTGCCAGGGTCGTAGCCCTTTTGGTCGGCGCTGTCGGTGTTCTTCACGCTCTGGGCATCAACGATCAGGAAGGTCGTCCGGGCTCGGCGCCCCTGGCCGGTATGGGCCGCGCCAACCTGATTTTTTTAATGCCCGCTCCGGCACGCTGATGCCGTCCGGATCGGGTTCGCTCCACTTGGCGAAGTACGAATACACCGTGCGCCATTTCGGAAACTCCCCAGGCAGCATCCGCCACTGGCAGCCGCTCCTGAGCAGGTACAAGCCCCCCGTAAGGGCATCCCGTTACACACAAGTCGGCGACATCTTGCGTGTCAATCACTTGAAGAGCCTCGACGCCTCCCTAGCTGTAACAAGCAGAGACACGAAATCAACGAGTTGCATGTCGCCCAACATGCAGCAGGAGGAGATGTGTATAAGGGTGTGCCTTAAGGGGTCTTACTATAACTTTATGGCAGGGCAACGTGTACAGGACAAACTTCTATTCAAATAGAGAAAGTCCGCCCATATTCCAGGGCGGTCGCTACAGGTCCTTATCGACAAATGTAAGTACCAATACCATCCCAGATGCCGGTATCATCTGGCTTAGCAGGGAATTTTGTATCCGCGCACACAGCGTATTTTACCAGGCCATCTAATTTAATAGCGATATATTCTTTACTATTTGCGCCGACGTACACGGCACATCCTGTTTTGCATGGGCCTTCATCAAACCACATTAATATGACTCTGATAGAACACGAATTAACGGCAAAAGTTATAGCCGGATCTGAAGTGGCGTCAAACGATATGCACTGATGCGAATCGCTCCCAGTGCCGTCGCCGTTACCACCACCTCCGTTACCGCCACCGCCACCGCCACCGCCACCGCCACCGCCACCGCCACCGCCACCGCCACCGCCACCGCCACCAGAATTATCGTCTGGCGCGTGGTAATTTGGGATTGTAGCCAGTACGTCGGAAATCCTTCCCGCCAGCCCTTCGTCTAACGGACTGATATTGCTAGCAATCCTATCTGATATCTCAAATTGATTGTCTACAATACCGGAAAACTCAGAAGGCAAATGCATGCTTTCAAGCAACCCCCCAAGCCTATTATCAACAAATAGTTCCGACGCCGCATTGGCAGCAACATTATTAAAGAAAAAATTGAAAGATGGTTTCAGAGCCTCCATCGCTTTTTGCTCCAACCCGGCGATACCTGGCGCCATATCCAGGACCATACCGTTTACTGTGCCAAACCCTAAGCCGACCATGCTAGCTACCGCAGCCGTTCCCCCGATGGTAATTACCGCAGGCGCTCCTAAGGCTAACCCCGCAACAGAAACTGCCGCACCAACATAGACAGATGAAGTCATGAGCTTTTGGCCAATTTCCCTAGATTTATCGGCCAACTCATGAACAGAGCCAAGTAGTTCACTGGCAAAACTATTCACCAAATCTGCATCTGAAAAAATACTGGCTCTGGATGACGCTGATGCCGACCGTGGAAGTAAGCTCAACGTACGCCCAGTCGTATTTGATTTTCCAAAATTCAGGTCTATAGGACGACCTAGCCAGTTTTCCAACATCGCCTTGGCAGCCAAATCAGTCAAAGTCTTATCCGCGTTCTTCATGACAGACAAGTTAAGCTCAGGCATATCGAACCCAAGCTTTCTATTGACTCCGGCCCATATACTTGTTAACCGCCCAGGATTTTTAATCTTTGGAATTTTGTATTTAATGCTGTACTTCGTGTACCACCTTGAGTATGACTGAGAGGTGTCATCATAGAGAATAATAAAAAACTCGAAATCACCAAAAACTTTAAATTGTTTTGGTATCGCCGGCATACTCGTTACAACATTTCTCGAATCATCCAAATAAGCAGGAAAGTATATAGTTTTCCCAAAAAATGGGCCACTTCGCGACGTAACAAGCAGAGAGATAAATATTCGGCCCGCATGAGACGCATTATCTGCAAAACTACCCTCTACGACCCCGCAATGTTTATCATGGACAGAGCAATCACCGATCTGAGTTCCCAGACTTGAGTCCACCGGGATATATATTTTATCAAATGGAGCAACCTTCAGGACATCTGACGATGCGACATTAGAATACAAAACAAGAAGAACTAAGAAGGGGAAGACCACGATAGCACACCCTTCTGCGTTAGTCGTTATATTCATTGCAAACACCTCGAAATTACAGCAACATCACCAACCCGGATATTCTCTTTGATATTAGCCAAGCCCGAATCACACATAAGCACGCCCGCAACAATATGCAGAACTAGAAAACCCTTATATGGTACATTACATAGCCAGGTTAATGGACGCACCCAAGAAATAAGTATCTTCCAGCAGACCAGGGGATCTACACTTTTTGGTTAGATGAGCCCTTGCGGAGCAACGATATCCGCTATTTTCAGTTACCCTCCGGGCAAAGCGGGGACCTTATGGCATACCCTTATATACATCTCCTGCTGCTGCCTGCCAGATGACTTGCAAATCGTTGATGTCGAATCGTTGCTTGCCACAGCCAGGGAGGCATCGCGGTTCGTCAAATGATTGATACGGAAGATGTTACCAACTTGTCTCTAACGGGATGCCTATTGGGAATGAACATCACGTGATACTTACAATCCCATCGCGTATAGGAAAGACTCTGGCACTCTTTCATCCTGCTCTTGGCGAGATTTCAGGTTCACAACGGCCGCTCCCGAGGTCAAACCCCGTGACTCCCCGGCAAAGCCGGGGTTTACCTCAGTTAACCACCCTATAGGTTGAAAGTTAAGCCAAGCCCAAATCGGATTTCGACCTGGCGACGAGAAAAGTAGTCGAGAACGGGATATCTTACCCCCTAAGATTGAGCTGCCACATCAAAAAGCTCTGCCCAACCATCCCAGAAGCCCGCCATCAGACTTAGACTTGCTTCTCCGATAATAAGAGATCACAAACTCACCTTTTGAATTGGAAGCAACTTTAGCATACCTCACATCAGCACTTACGCTCTTTCTAAGCCTAAGCCCCTTATTGTTTAGCTGCGCAGACCAGAGAACCCCATTATTAACCTTCCTATTATTCGTTGACCAAAACACAGTTTCACTCCCCTTGCCGTCCAAAAATACCGCCAAAGGATGGGTAAGCATGGTGCTAGGCATCTTATACTTCGGGGATTGAGCCTTCAGGGACAGCATCCCTTCAGAATCATAACGGTAAATTTCCACCCAACGGCGCCACGTGCGCGCATTTGCATTATAGCCGCCAGAGGCACCGAAGATCACAGAGAATTCGCCTTGCTCGTTAGCAGCAATTGCGCTTCCAAACACTCCACCAAAGTCGGTTTGGAATTTACTAACTTCGATCGCTGGCCCAGCAGCCAAATCTTCAAAATCATATGACTGTACAAGAACCCTATGTATGTTCTCGGACGACTCGGACCAAGCAAGAAGGTACTTATCAGATGTTAACGCAACACTAGGTCTTGACCAATCTTCGCCCTTGTTTGAGACAACGATGGCATGCTTACTGGCAACGCCGTTTGCATCAAGCCTTCTAGCAAACGAGCCAGTCGCCTTATAATCGTCATACGTATCGTGATGTGCCGTAACAACAAACTCCTCCCACGTAACGACGGATATACCAGCATTGTTTATCGCAGCCGATATGGTGTAACCTTTTTTTGACGATAAGGCAACCAATGGATGATCTTCCTTTATCCCTGAAGCGGTACATCCATCGTACTTCCTGGCCTTAATCCCCTCAGCGGAATTCCAAGCCAGTACAAACGCTCCAGTCCCACTCATCGCCAACGCTGGCGACTCTAATGTGTTCGACCGCACGGATTCCCATGATTCCGGAGAGTTCGCAGGGACCAATGTCAAGGGCTCTCCAAGAGGCGCTCGGTCGCGACTGAAGCAGCGGCCGTCTACCGTGCCGGTTTCCGCGTTAACCCAAGCCATGATAAAGCTTCCGTCATCTGCGACACCTACGGAAATTGAGCTATTCTTGGAACCGTTAATTGGTATTTGAAATCCGCTGCTCGTTTCTGCATTTACATTGAAAGCAAGAAATGCGGAAGTCGCCGCACAGAATATAATTCGCTTCATTTTCAATCCTACGCTTAATATTTTGTTATCACTTATATAATTAATACTAACACGAAACCTAACCCCTACCCCCTTAACTTTTGTGATCTCATGTTACAAACGACGCAACACGCGCCTCAATGCAAACGTCATTAGTTTATCTAAATTGCAAAGGCAGCTTTAGAGGGGTCGAGAAAGGCAAAGATACTTCAACAATCTCAACCCTGTCGAAGCCTATCAAATAGTCATCCTCTCTTGGGATAACATCATTGCAAGTGTATTTATAATTACTCCAAGTCCAAGAAAACATTTCATGGTATGAAGCGGAATCGCCTGAAACAACAGACGCGATATAATGACGCCCGAACGAGTCAACTAATAGTGCTGGCGCAGCACTTATTTGATAATCCTGGGCAACATAAGCTGGGCCAGAGCAATCTTTCGATTTATAGAACGTTGGGACATCCCCCCCCACAAAACCATCTATCCTGGTCGTCACTTTTAGGGAGGGTATCCAGACATACAGAGACCTTGATGGACCAATTGGTACAAAATCACCCGTACTACTATCTTCGAGATAAGTGACCGGCCCCTCTGCCGCACCGGACAAGTATCCGATAAACTCATTATCTGCGCTAAAGATGGCAGGCGTAGTGGTCGGTCCTTGAGGTCCTTGAGGTCCTTGAGGTCCTTGAGGTCCTTGAGGTCCTTGAGGTCCTTGAGGTCCATTGGAGCCTAGACTGAAAGTTTGCTCGCTGGCTTTGCAGGGTATGGCTAATCGCATAACTTTTGTTTTCTTATTCACACATACAGGGGTATTTTCTGCAAATGCAGCGACAGGCAGGGAGGCCATTATAAATGCAGCCGCGCGAAGCGAATTGAGTGCTCTATTCATTTTTTATTTGTCCAGACACAGAGTATTAATGCCGTGACGAAGGCGACGAAACTTTGGTACAGGCTGTGACACCTGCCTCGGAATGGAATTCATCAACAGATAGAGCGTGTGAGGTTAAATAGTAACGGGCACAAAGGTACTTTCCTGGGAGCATGCTCATCTCTCCGTTCATGGTGTTTTATCGTTCTGCCGGGTTCCGCCCGGTCCTTTTCGTTCCGAGGCAGGCAAGTCAACCGCCACGCCTCCTCTGACTTGTGCGCGAACATACCATCGGATTCCTGTGTGGCGCATCATCAAAAGTGATGATGATTTTTTTGCGAATTTATGTTAGGCAAATGTCGAGCCGACGCTTTTCCATGACGCCGTTGTGGTTACCGTCAAGCCCGGCTAGACTCCCTGACTGCCGCCATCCCATCGGCCGGCACTCACAATAACGAACAACAACGGAGCATCCCCGTGGTCCTGCGGACCGGAACTCTCGGCGTGCTGGCAGCCTTGACGTGTCTGCCGGCCCTGGCCGAGGACAAGAACAAACCCGTCAAGAAAAAGAAAGGCGGGCAGGAATCCATCGTCCAATTGAGCCCGCTGGTGGTGTCCGGCACCCAGGATTACCCGTTCGGCCACCAGACCGACGAGCACGCCGTCACTGCCCTCGACAACCAGGCGCTGGTCCGCTCCGGCAAACGCGGGCTGGGAGATGTATTGCAGGGCTTTCCGAGCCTCAACATGGTGTCGGTACCCGCCGGCGGGGTGACCTCCCTCACCTTGCGCGGCGCCAGCGGCTACGGCCTGATCCAGATCGACGGCATCCCCCTGCCAATGAGCAACACCGGCCAGTTCAACCTCGCGGGCATGCCTGCGGAAGCCTTCGAGAACACCGAAATGATCCGCGGCTCCGGCGCCGTGCTCTACGGCAGCCATGCCCTGGGCGGCCTGATCCGGCTCTCGACCCGTGACCTGCTCGCCACCACCGGCTCGGCCCACGTCGAAGGCGGCAGCTTCGGCGCCCTGCGCGACACCGTGGCGGGCAGTTGGGCCGGCGAACAAGGCCGGATCAGCGGCACCTACAGCCGGGACGACTTCTTCGACGGCACGCCCTATGTCAATCCGCAATTCGGGGACGGCTACCGCAAGCCGGCCAACGCCAGTCTCGCCACCCTGCGCGGCAGCACCAAACTGGGCGATGCGGGGGAATCCGAAAGCAGCCTGGTGTATTCCAACTCCCACAGCGGCTACGGTAAGTACGTCCTTACACCGGAGCACGTCCTCGATTTCGTCGACGACCCCAACGCCTTCATCAACCAGGAAACCTGGCTGGCGCAGAACCGCAGCCGGATCGCGCTCCACGAACATTGGCAGAGCGGGCTGCAGTTCGGCTTCACCCAGCAGCAGAAGACAGTGCGCTCCGGCGTCACGGATAGCGGCATGCTCAGCCACACCTATCTGGCGCGCTGGGAGAACCTGCATCAGTGGGTCACGCCGGACACCGGCACCTGGCACCTGACCTGGGGCGGCGAAGGCTGGTACGAGGACGGCGCCACACCGGACGGCCGGTACCGCAGCCAGCGCGCCACCGGTGCCGCCGTCGGGCGCCTGGAAATGAAGTCCGACCGCTACTCGGGCGTGGTCGGCTTCCGCACCGACAGCTACGAGCAGTACGGCGTCCACACCACTTTCCACGCCGGCAGCCAGTACCGGGTCCTGCCCGAATTCGCCGTCTTCGCGGATGGCGGCATCGGCTACCGCCTGCCCAGCTTCCCCGAACTGCTCACGCCCTTCATCGGCAACCCCGCGCTGCGCCCCGAGCATGGCGCCAGCGGCCAGGCGGGGTTCAACTGGGACGTGACCGGCTCGACCCAGCTTTCCCTGACCGGCTACTACAACCGCTTCGACGACCTGATCATTCTGGCCCGGCTGCCGATCGGCCTCTACCGCTCGGAAAACATTCCACGCACCCGCATCATGGGCCTGGAGATGCAAGGCGCCACGGCCTGGAACGCGCAATTCAGCAGCGGCATCGACTACACCCTGAGCTCGAACGAAAACCTGGACACCGGCGACCCGCTGCCGCACCGCCCCGACAGCATCGGCCGTTTCTGGACCGAATGGCGCGGCCAGACCTGGCCCCTGCGCCTATGGACCGAAGCAATCTACCGCGGCCTGAGCTACTCCGACGGCCGCAATATCTACATCGGTGACGCCCTGCTCATAAACATGACACTGAACTACGTCGTCGATCCCCGCCTCACCCTTTACGTCCGCGGCGAAAACATCACCAACAACCAGACCTCCGACACCTACATCCTCGGCGTCCCCGGTGCGGCGGTGTATGGGGGGATTCGGGCGAGTTTGCCCTGACGGGGTTCGATCATTCCGGCGGAATCCGAAAAAGACGGTTCCGCCCGAGTTGAGCGTCAGGCCCGAAGGGGCGGAAGCAAGGAATAAGGTAGAATTCGAACCATGAAAGTGTCCGAAATTCTACGGCTACTGGCTGATGACGGATGGTATCCAGCCATGACTCGCGGCAGTCATCGTCAGCTCAAGCATGCGATCAAGCCCGGCCGTGTTACCGTAGCAGGCAAGCCAAGCGACGAGATTTCCCCAGGTACCTTGAATAGTATTCTCAAGCAAGCCCAGCTCAAGAGGTAGTCCCATGCGTTATGCCATCGTCATAGAGCCCGCTGGCGGCAACTTCTCCGCCTATGTTCCCGATCTGCCCGGTTGCATTGCAACTGGCGCCACGCTTCAGGAGACCGAGGTAAACATCCGTGAGGCAATCCTTTTACACCTGGACGGCATCAAAGAAGACGGTGAGCCCATTCCCGTACCTTCTGCTGTAGTCGAATATTGCGAGCTGGCTGCCTGATCCGAAAACCGCGGTTCACTCGAAGAGCGTCGATACCCTCGCCAACACCTCATCCATGATCGCAACCGGGATTCGGCGCTGGTATGGCCCGATATGCGTCGCGATTACGGTGAGCCGCGTCAGTGTGCGCTGGCGCTGCTGGAAATACGTTTGTTTTTCGTGGCCTTCGTGGATCGCGTCGACGAGAGACGCATCATCAGTCTGCGCAAGGCCAACAACCGGGAGAAGATGCGCTATGCAAAAGTTTCTGACGCTACGTAACGGCAGGAAAGTCCTGATCAACACACCGGAAGAAGACGCCGCCATCACGGCGGCGGCCCTGTCCGATCCTGACGCCGCGCCGCCGACCGATCAAGAATAGGAGGCGGTTAAACCGCTCGTGCGCAGAGGAAGGCCGCCCGCAGATGCCCCAAAGGAACGCATTACGATCCGGCTATCGCGCCACATCGTAGACCGGTTCAAAGCAACCGGCCCTGGCTGACAAACCCGGATCGACTCCGCACTGGCGGAATGGCTGAAGGAACATCGCCAGGAGTAGATGATCGTAACGAATAAGCGGTGCGCTTCCCTTCGTTCAGCGCACCCTATGGCCCTGATCGGGACGCTGTACGAGGCGGCACTGGAGCCGGAGCTGTGGCCGGAGGCGTTCGCCGGGTTATTGCGGCGGGTGGATGCGCAGGTCGGGCAGCTTGGTTTCGTGGACCGGAGCAGCGGACAGATCACCCATTCGATCGCGTGGGGGACCGAACTCGACCCGGAAGCCAGTGCAAAGGGGGACGCCGAGTACGTCGCCTATTACGGCGCAATCGATCCACGCCTAGCGACAATGGCACGCATGGGAGTGAGAGAGTGGATGCTGGACCACCAGCATTTCGACGAGGCTTTCTACCGCCGCAGCGAGTTCTTCAACGACTTTCTGTTCCGCTATGGTGTGCGCTACATGTTCGCCACACGCCTCAGCGATCTGGAACGGCACTCGATCTTCCTGGGCACAATGCGCTCCTTGGGCAGCACGCCGTTCGGCGAGGACGACATCCGGCGGCTGAAACGGGTCGAAACCCATCTGGCACGCCCCGCCCGGCTTTACCACAAGTCCGAAGACCTGCGGCTGAAGCTGGACGGCGGCTTGCGGGCCTTGGATACGCTGGATTTCCCGGCGCTGATCGCGGATGGAACCGGCACGATCCGCTTCGCCAATGCGGCGGCGGAGGCCCTGCTGAGCACCCCGGCCGGGCTGTCGGTGCGCAGCGGCAGGCTGGTCCACGCCCTTCCCCGCGACAACGCGCTGCTGAACACCCTGATACGCGATGCCGCCGCGGGCAAAGGCGGGGGGATGCGGCTGCCGCGCGGCGGGGAGCGCCCGGACCTGCATCTGTCGATGGCGCCGTTGTCGGCCCGCTCGCGCTTGGCGGCGCCCTGGCAAACGCCGCTGGTCCTGCTGCTGGTGTCCGACCCGGCGGCCCAGCGCGTGCCGCCGGAACAGCTCTTGCGCCTCTTGTTCGGGCTGAGCCCGGCGGAGGCGCGCCTGGCCGGGGCGCTGGTCCGGGGCCTGAGCCCCGGCGAGTACGCGGCCGATAGCGGACTGTCGCTCAGCACGGCGCGCACCCAGGTCCGCCGCCTATTCGAGAAAACCCATACCCGCCGTCTGGCCGAACTGGTGAAGCTGCTGGCCTCGCTGCCGGCGGTCAGGGTGGATTGGGAGGGCGGGTGAGACGCCAGCATCGTCGGATAATGGCCGAACGAAGAGAGACGCATCACTCGCGCGGCTGCACTCGAACTATGCGCTTCCTTGCGTCAGCACATATCCTAACAGTGCTAACAATCATCCATCGCTTGAACCAAAGCCTTCAATCGCCCGGCAATTTCTACCGGATAAGCCGGCACCGGTGACAGCCGGCGTAACGCTTCCGGCAGGCGGCCAAGCTGTTCGATCGCATGGGACCGAACGGTCTGCAACGGCGGACTCGCTCCGAGCCGGCGGCCGCTGCGCATCACCGGACGCAGCAGGGGCTCCCCCGGCTGCACGTCGTCGACAAGCGTCAGGCTGTCCCGCCGCATTTTCCCCTCGTCGTCGTAATACCGGTAAACCTGTTTCCGGCCGGGCCAGGTCGCCTTGCCTTCCGAACGCTTGCGCCGGGGGACGCTAGCGTATTCCTGGAGCTTGTAAGCACAGTCGAGATAGGGTGCGTCGGACGAGGTGTCCATGCGGGTGCCGATGCCGTAGCCGTCGATCGGCACGGCTTCCGCGGTGTGCCCGGCCAGGAGGTATTCATCGAGGCTGCCGCTGGCGAAGATACTGACTTGGCCGAGGCCGCCGCGGTCGAGGATACTCCGGACCCGGCGGGCGTGCTCGGCCAGATCGCCGCTGTCGAGGCGCACGCCCTGGATGCGGATTCCTCTCCCGGCCAGGCGTTCGGCCAGGGGGATGAGCTTTTCCGCCGCGGCTTCGGTGTCGTAGGTGTCGATCAGCAGCACCAGGTTGTCCGGCTGGGCGAGGGCGAAATGCTCGAAGGCGGTGAGTTCGTCGTCGTGGGCCTGGATGAAGGAATGGGCCATGGTGCCGTACAGCGGGACGGCCCAAAGCCGGCCGGCCAGCACGTCGGAGGTGCCGGAGAACCCGGCGAGGCAGGCGGCGCGCGCCGCCAGAAGTCCCGCTTCGGCGCCGTGGGCGCGGCGGAGGCCGAAATCCACCAGCAGCCGGCCCGGCGCGGCCAGGGTCATGCGCGCCGCCTTGGATGCGATGAGGGTCTGGAAATGCAGCAGGTTGATGAGCCGGGTTTCGGCCAGTTGCGCCTCGGGAAGGGGCGCCGTCACCCGCAATATCGGCTCGCCGGGGAAGAACACCGTGCCTTCCGGCATAGCATCGACGTCGCCGCTGAAGCGCAATGCGGCAAGGGCGTCGATGAAATCCGGCGCGAACCGTCCGCTGGCACGCAGCCACTCGACCTCGTCACGCTGGAACCGCATGCCTTCCAGAAAATCCACCGCCTGTTCCAGCCCGGCCGCGACCAGGAAATTGCGCTTGGGCTCGGCTCCGCCGGGAAGCTTGCGCACGAAAAATTCAAAGACTGCGGTCTCGTTCATCCGCTGGGCGTGATAGCCCTGCAGCATCGTCAACTGATAGAGATCGGTGAGCAACAGGCTGTCGACCGGCAGACTCATTCGAAATCCTTCAGGGTAGCGAACTCTGCACCTTCCTCTCGCATCCGGGCCAGCGCGCGGCGGCCGTCCTCCGGTTCCATGTCGACGGCGCGCACAGCGTCTTCCAGGACGACGACCTCAAAACCGAGGCGGCGTCCGTCGAGCACCGTGTGCAGCACGCAGTAGTCGGCCGCAAGGCCGCCGATGAACAAACGGCGAACGCCGATTTCCTGCAGGAGGTAGGCGAGGTCCGTCCCCTCGAAACTGGAGTAGGCTTCCTTGTCCGGCCATGTCGCCTGGGACACGATGGGAACGTCCTCGGGTAGCGCGAGACCGGGCGCAAACTCCGCTCCCGCGCGGCCGGCCACGCAGTGCAGCGGCCAGGACCCGCCCTGGGCATGGAACGAGCAATGGTCCGGCGGATGCCAGTCGCGGGTGGCAATGACGGGCAGCCCTTCCCGAACGAAGCGCGCGACGTGTTGATTCAGGACCGGTATCACCTCGTCGCCGCCGGGGACGGCAAGGCTTCCACCTGGCAGGAAGTCGTTCTGCACGTGGACCACGATCAAGGCATCGCCCGGTGAAAGGCGGAACGCATCAGTCTCGGTGTTCATTTTCAGCCACTCCTTCACGATCACGGGATGATACGCCGGGCAAGGTCCGAACGGATTGAGTTTTCCGTCATCCGCCTCTATAAATGCCGCATCCATGGAACGCTGGAAGGAGAACGCCGTGCCGAAATACGATTATTTTTGTGAAACGAACGACCGTGTCGTGGAAGTCAGCCATCCGATGAGCGATCGTCTGGCAACCTGGGGCGAAGTGTGCGAGCGCACCGGGCTGGCTGTCGGCGATACCCCGCCCGATACGCCAGTCAAGAAGTTGATTACCGGCGGCGGCATCGTCCGCTCCGGCGCCCTCAAGAACCCGGAAGCGCCCCCCTGCCAGAGCGGCGCGCCCTGCTGCGGCGCCGGAGCCTGCGGATTCAACTGATTGGAGGCGAAGGACTTTTAGGGCGCGGCCCGGTTGGCCCGCGCCTCGTCTTCGAACTTCTGCCGGTATTTCAGGATTTCGTCGACGATCTGTTCCGCGGTCTTTTCGATGTCTTTGCCGGTCGCATTTTTCTCCATCACGAACTTGGCGGCGGCGACATAGGGGTTCATGGTCACGACCGCGCCCGGCATCTTGCTCGGGTCCTTCACCGTGCCGAACACGATGAAGGGCTGGTGCGGGTCCTTGCCGGCGAGATCGCTCACGCCGACCTGCACGTCCATGGAGGTCGCCCCGGCTCCGAAACCGATTACCGCGCGCTTGAGCCGGCTGCCTTCGTCGACCTCGGTGAACATGCCCTGCACCAGCCAGCCGTCGCGCGGCAAGGCTCCGGCCGTGGAGGCGATGCGCTGCGCCGGAACACCCTTGTCCGACAGGCTCTTCACCAGCGCGGCCGCCATGGCGTCGACGATTTCACGGGCCTTGTCGCCGGGACTCCCGGCGCCGAAGGGACTCCTCAAGCGCTGGCCGAGTCCGCCGAGCAGGCCCTGGCGCTGGGATTGAGATTGACCCGGCAGCAATCCCCTGACGCCGGGATCGCTCTGGATGTTTTCGGCATCCAGTGCGAAATCGGCGACATACACCGTCCTCGGCCCTTCGCCGGGCTTGACCGCGCCGAGTTGTTCGTTGCGGACCTCCACGCTGCCAAGGAGCTTGCGGGTACGATCCGCTCCGCAACCCCCGAGCGCTACACTTAAGCAAACCAGAAGTAAGAGTCTGTCTTGAAAAAGAAGATGGGGGATCGTAGGGCGGATAAGCGGCAGCGCATCCGCCAAATTCGGCTCCGCCGCTCTTCGAGTCAGCTTCGCTGCCCTTCGAGTCGGCGTTGCGGTGGATGCGCTACGCTTATCCACCCTACCTGAGCGGAGACTTTTCCTGATTTCAACTGATTGACTTCGCTTGAATAGACTTTTCAAGACAGGTTCCAAAAGGGAAATACGGCGCGCCATTTACTCTCCTTGAGATTTCATAAAGCTGAGGAATTCAGACGGTTTCCGGCCACCGCCAGATGACGGCGCCTACCGGACCCGATCCGTCTCACCCTCGGTCAGTCGCACTCCCATAGATCCAGCGCTACCCGGTCGTGCCGCTGCGGATCGTATTTGACCGGAACCGTGCGGCCCGGCTGGGCCAGGGGAACTTCCAGGTGGGAGATGAGGGCCTTGGTTTTCGCCTCGAACGGCGGACCCTGGTCCGGCTGCACTTCCAGCACGAATTCGGCCACGGGGTTCTGATTGATGGTGATGCCGGTATCCGCGAGGCCGACGATCCGGGCAGTTGCGGGCCTGCCGGTGCGCAGAATCTCGCAGGATTCGTTGCGTCCGCTGAACCGGTCGACGATCGTCGTGCAACCTGCAGCCGACGCGAACAGGGATAGCAGCAACCCTCGCCGAAGCAAGGCCGGTATTCTCATCGCGTTCGAACTTGTAGGAATCGGTAACGAGGTCGGGCCTGATCCGGATCAAAGAACCAATGGTGCGGACCAGGCCGGGGTATGCGGGAGGGTGCTTTCTCGACGGCCAGCCTATTGCGGGCTTTCTTCAAGGACATCGAGAACGAACCGCTCCAGAGCGATGGCGTTGGCGGAAGCCGTCGAATCCTGCGTGGCCGGCTCCGGTCCTTCCGCCTGCGTGGCCGCCAGCAGTAGCGGGGTTGCGACATAGGTACCGGAAGCCTTCAGATTCATGTTGATTCCCGAGAGAGAAATGATCAGGCCCAAATCATAGGCACCCTTGAGGTTGCCGTTATCCAGGACCTTGCCCGCAAATGAATTGCGGGTGATCGTCACGCTGCCGCCGCGCTGTTGGACTGCGGCGATCAGCTCCTGGAAATCGATGTCGACCTGGAACTTGGACGAGGTGAGCATCGACCAGACGCCGTGCAGATGAATGGGCTTGCCGCTGTCGAGTGGGTTGTTGATCGTCATCAGGAAGTTGTCCTGCCCATTGGCCGCCGGGGAAAATTGCATGGGCAAACCGAGCTTGAGCAAGGCGTTCAAAACGGCCACGTCCGGACTGGTAACCGAGGCCTTGGCGACATGGGGAGCGTTCAATTTGATGGCGGTAGGACCATGCGGCGTGTAGAGTCCGTGCGGCTCGGCTGCGCCGGCCGGCGGGGACATCGCCAATGAACCTGAAAGTGCAAGGAAAACGATGAGGGACGGGATTTTCTTGAACACGGCTGCGTCTCCTGTGCTGAGTCTCACGATTTCGGCACTCGTGCATCCCTTGGCCGGTGTTGACCTTTCGCGTGAGGCTGGAATTTTTTGTGTTGGTCGCCTCAAACGACTCGACTATAGGCCCGGACAGGGAAACTCGCAACACACCGTGACGCAACGGTCCTCAAACACTCAGTCGGGCAGATAATCCAGATCCAGCACCTCCACGAGATCGAAGGGCGGCTGCACCGGGAAGGCTTCCAGCGTCAGCCCTGTCTCCATCATGGCGCTGAAGCGGGCGTTGTCGTAGGTCTCGAGAAAACAGACGTGGAGGGCGGGCTTCAGGCTCGGGTTGGCGTCGATCAGCTTGGCGAGGCGCCTGCGCTGGTCGAGTATGGCCGACTCCCAGCGCTGCCCGTGAAACTCGGGCTGGTGGCCCCATTTCAGCAAATGCGTCAGCAACACCTCGAGGCGCCGGGTCAGTTGCAGCCGCGCGCTGCGGCCCATGGCCTCGATTTCCTCGCAGAGATGCTCGGTATCCAGTTCCGAGAAGCGGCCGGCCTTGAGCAGTTCGGACTGTTGCAGAGTCCAGCCGAAAAAATCGCGTTCGTAGAGACTGGCGTTCACATGATGACCCTCGTCGTCAGGAGCGCGGGACGGGAATTTCCGCCCCGCGGATTTCCGCTTACCCCCTCAGGTGCTGCAGGACTTCGTCCAGCATCTTCTTGGCATCGCCGAACAGCATCCGGTTGTTTTCCTTGTAGAACAGCGGATTGTCGACGCCGGCATAACCGGATGCCATGGAACGCTTCATGACGATGGACGTGCCCGCCTTCCAGACCTCCAGCACCGGCATGCCGGCGATGGGGCTGTTGGGGTCTTCCTGGGCGCCCGGATTGACAATGTCGTTGGCGCCGATGACCATCGCCACGTCGGTTTCCGGGAAGTCCTCGTTGATTTCGTCCATTTCCAGCACGATGTCATAAGGCACCCTGGCTTCGGCCAGCAGCACGTTCATGTGCCCCGGCATGCGGCCGGCTACCGGATGGATAGCGAAACGCACGTTGACGCCCTTGTCCCGCAGGTGCTTGGTGATTTCATACACCGTGTGCTGAGCCTGCGCCACCGCCATGCCGTAGCCCGGCACCAGGACCACATTGCGGGCGCTGCGCAGCAGCTCCGCGGTTTCCTCGGCGCCGATCGGCTGCACCTCGCCCTCCGGCTTTGCCCCAGTTGCTGCAGTCCCCCCCTCGGTGCCGAAACCGCCGGCAATCACCGCAAAAAAATGACGGTTCATGGCCCGGCACATGATGTAGGACAGGATTGCGCCGGAAGAGCCCACCAGCGCGCCGGTGACGATCAGGAGATCGTTCGACAGCATGAAGCCCGTGGCCGACGCCGCCCAACCCGAATAGCTGTTGAGCATGGACACGACCACAGGCATGTCGGCGCCACCGATCGCCATGACCATGTGGATGCCGAACAGCAGGGCTATGGCGGTCATGATGCCCAGCGGCACGATGCCGGCCGCGGTCGAATCGGCGTCGAGAAACTGCTTGCCGACCACGAGGACGGCGATCAATAGCCCCAGGTTGAGCCAGTGACGCCCCGGTATCAGCATCGGCTTGCCGCTGATCTTGCCTGACAGCTTGCCGAAGGCGATGACCGAACCCGAAAAGGTCACGGCGCCGATCAGTATCCCGACGTAGATTTCCGATTCGTGGATAGTCTTCTCGACGCCGGCGAAGTGTGCGCTCGGATCGAAGTAGTTGGCGAAACCGACCAGGGCCGCCGCAAGGCCGACCAGGCTGTGCATGAGCGCAACCAGTTCCGGCATCTCGGTCATCTTGACCTTGATCGCGGCATATACGCCGACACTGCCGCCGACCAGCATGGCGATCAGGATCGGCACGTAGCTGGTGACCTTGGGGCCCAGCAGCGTCGCCAGGATGGCGATGGCCATGCCTGCGATGCCGTAGAAATTCCCTCGCCTTGCCGTTTCCGGATGGCTCAGCCCGCCCAGGCTGAGGATGAACAGGATGGTCGCGCCGATGTACGCGACCGTAACCAAACCTTCAGACATGATCTTCTCCCGTCCTTGTTATCTTCTGAACATGCGCAGCATGCGCTGGGTCACCCAGAATCCACCCGCCATGTTGACCGCCGTCAGGGCGACCGCTAGCCCTGCCAGCGTCAGGATCAGCGTGCCGGGCGAGGAAATCTGGATCAGTGCGCCGATCGCGATGATGCTGGAGATGGCGTTGGTAACGCTCATCAAGGGTGTGTGCAGCGCGGGCGTCACGTTCCAGATCACCATATATCCGACGAAGCAGGCGAGCACGAACACGGTGAAATGTTCCATGAAGTCGGCCGGGGCATTGGCCCCGATCAAGTAGAAGATCAAGGCGCCGACACCGATGCCGAGGCCGGTTCGGACCCAGGCCGGCAGCAGCGGCTTCTTTTCGGTTACGACCGGCGGCGCGGCCGTGGCCATCTGCGGAGCCGCCGCGCTGATCTTGGGCGGCGGTGGCGGCCAGGTGATGGTGCCGTCCTTGATCACCGTGGCACCGCGGATCACTTCGTCGTCCATGTCCACCACGGCATTGCCATCCTTCTGCGGGCACAGCTCTTCGAGCAAACGCAGGAGGTTGGTGGCATAGAGCGTACTGGACTGCCGAGCCAGGCGGCTGGGCAGGTCGGTATAGCCGATGATGGTGACCTCGTGGCGCACCACGACCTCGCCGGGAACGGTCAGCTCGCAGTTGCCGCCCTGTTCGGCGGCCATGTCGACGATCACGCTGCCCGGCTTCATGGACTTGACCATGCCGACGGTGATCAGCTTGGGGGCAGGCTTGCCAGGAATCAGGGCAGTGGTGACGATGACGTCGACGTCCATGGCCTGACGGGCGATCATCTCGGCCTGGGCCTTCTGATAGCCCTCGCTCATGATCTTGGCATAGCCGCCGACGCCGGTCCCCTCCTCCTGGTATTCCACTTCGACGAACTCGGCGCCCATGGACTTGACCTGATCCTTCACTTCCGGCCGGGTGTCGTTGGCGCGGACGATGGCGCCCAACCCGCCGGCGGCGCCGATTGCGGCAAGACCCGCCACGCCGGCGCCGATGACGAAGACCTTAGCCGGCGGCACCTTGCCGGCCGCCGTCACCTGGCCGCAAAAAAAGCGGCCGAAATGATGGGCCGCTTCGATCACCGCACGGTAGCCGGCGATGTTCGCCATGGAGCTCAGGGCATCGAGTTTCTGCGCCCTGGAAATCCGCGGCACGCTGTCCATGGCCAGCACGGTTCCGCCGGTGGCGGCCAGTTGGTCCATGAGTTCGGCGTTCTGGGCCGGCCAGATGAAACTGACCAGACACCCGCCCTTCCGCATCAGTTCGACTTCGGCGGACGAAGGCGCGCGCACCTTGAGCACCATGTCGGAGTTCGCCCACAGCTCGACGGCGGTCGGTACGATCTCGATGCCCGCCTCGCGGAACACGTCGTCGGAAAAATTCGCATCGTCCCCGGCGCCGGTTTCGACGGCGACCTCGAATCCAAGCTTCTTGATCTTCTCGGCCACTTCCGGTGTGGTCGCTACCCGGCGCTCTCCGGGAAATATTTCCTTCGGTATTCCTATTCGCATGCAAGCCTCTCCTGATCCCTATTCTGGTTGGGAGACGGGCCTCGCACCGGCGCTCGATCGCTCGTTGGCAGACGAATCGCTTACTCGGAGGAAACAACCCATCTCGCAAGGTTGGATTGACAAAAGCAAACGGGCGCCGAGCGCCCGCATCTTTAATACCGGCAAAGCCAGGCCGGGTCAACCCTTTTTCCGACGAGGAGAGTTCAGGTGAATCGAGGCAGGCGTTCGGCCAGACCCATGGCGTGGCGGGCCAGCAGGTGTTTGGCCGGGGGCAGGCAATCGAGCGCGAACAATCCGATGCTGCGGACCAGCGCGAGAGGCAGAAAATCGTTGGAAAACAGCCGGATCAGGCTGTCGGTGAAGGCCACGGTGCTGCGGAGGTCGCGCTGGCGGGCCTCGGCGTAGCTGTGGAGGAACGCCGGATCGCCGATGTCCTCGCCGAACCCCTGTTTCACGATCAGGCGCTCCGCGAGTTGGGCCGCATCGCGCAGCCCCAGGTTGAAGCCCTGCCCCGCTACCGGATGAAGCTGGTGCATGGCGTTGCCGATCAGCACCACCCGGTCGTCGGCCATCCGGCCGGCACGGATCAGCTTGAGGGGAAAGGTCTGGCGCGGACCGACCGGACCCAGCGCCCCCAGCCAATAGCCGAAGGTCTCCTGAAAGCGGGCCAGGAATTCGGCTTCCGGCAAGGCACGCAACTCTTCGGCTTCGGACGGCGCCAGCGTCCACACCACCGAGCAGCGCCGCCGCCCGAGCGGCAGCACGGCCAGCGGCCCCGACGAGGTGAAGCGTTCGTAGGCGACGTTGCGGTGGTCGAGTTCGGTGGCTACCTCGAACACCAAGGCCGTCTGGCCGTATTCGCGGACGATCTGGGGAATTTCCAGCAGCCGGCGGACGGTGGACTCGCTGCCGTCGGCGCCGACGACGAGGCGGGCGGACAACATCAGGGTCTCCTCGCCGCGCTTGAGGCTGACGTGGACCGAATCCGGCCCGGCCCGCAACCCGATCAGGCGGGCGGGCTGGATCAGCTCGACCGTCCCGGCCTGCAGAGCGCCGGCCACCGCATCCTCGACATCGCGCGCGGTGACCACATACCCCAAGGCGGCGACGCCTTCGCGTTCGGCGCTGAGCCGGGCCTTGCCGAAATGGCCGCGGTCCGAGACGTGGATGTTGCGGATCGGCGTGGCTTTCGGCTCGACCGCGGCCCAAACGCCCAGAGTCTCGAGGATACGGGCGGTGCCCCGCGCCAGCGCCAGCGCGCGCGTGCCGGCGGGAGCCGCCTGGCGTTCGGATTCGGTGCTGCTCTCCACCACGGCCACCTTGAGCGGCGAACCGGCCAAGGCCAGCGCCAGGCTGCCGCCGGCCAGGCCGCCGCCGACGATGAGGACGTCGTAATCGAAAGTTTTCATGGCCGCATCAGCGCTTCGATCTCGGCGACCGTCTTGGGCACGCCGGAAGTGAGGATCTCGCAGCCGTCCGGGGTGACGAGGACGTCGTCCTCGATGCGGATGCCGATGCCCCGGAACCGCGGATCGACGTCCTCGCAGTCCGCCGGCAGGTAGAGCCCAGGCTCGACCGTGAGCACCATGCCGGGCTCAAGCTTGCGCCAGTCGCTGCCGGCCTTGTAGTCGCCCACGTCGTGGACGTCCAGACCTAACCAGTGCCCGGTCCGGTGCATGTAGAATTTCTTGTAGGCCTCGTCTTTGACGAGCTTGGCGGGCTTGCCCTCGAGCAGCCCCAGGGCGACCAGGCCTTTCGTCAGGACCCGGACCGCGGCGGCGTGCGGATCGTTCCAGCGCTTGCCCGGCCGGACCTCGCCGATCGCCGCCGTTTGCGCCTCCAGCACCAGTTCGTACAGGGCGCGCTGGGCTTCGCTGAAGCGGCCGTTGACCGGGAAAGTCCGGGTGATGTCGGCGGCGTAATGGTCGTGCTCGGCGCCGGCGTCGATCAGCAGCAGATCGCCGTCGTGCAGCACCGCGTCATTGGCAGTGTAGTGCAGGGTGCAGGCATTGTTGCCGCCGGCGACGATGCTGGGGTAGGCGGGCGAACGCATGCCGTGGCGGGTGAATTCATGCAGGATTTCCGCCTCGATCTGGTATTCGTACATGCCGGGACGGCAGATCCGCATGGCCCGCTTGTGCGCCTCGGCGGAAACGTCGGCGGCCCGCCGCATCAAGGCGATCTCGTGCTCCGATTTGAACAGCCGCAGTTCGTGCACGAGCTTGTCAAGCGAGACGAACTGTTCCGGCACACCGACCCCGCTGCGCGCCCGGCTGCGGATGTTGTTGATCGCCCGCATCACCTGGGCGTCGAATTCGGACTGATGCCCGATCGGGTAGTATACGGCTTCGTGGTTCTCCAAGAGGCCCGGCAACACCGCGTCGAGCTCGGCGATCGGATGGGCCTCATCCGCACCGAACACCTCGCGTGCGCCCTCGAGCCCGGCGCTGCGTCCCACCCAGACGGCCATCTTGGCGTCGAATTCGCGGCAGAACAGCACGAACTCGCCTTCTTTCCGGCCCGGAATGAACACCGCCAGCGACTCGGGCTCGGCGAAGCCGGTGAGATAGGCGAAGTCGCTGTCCTGGCGGTAGGGGAACTCCACGTCGCGGTTGCGCACCGCGGCGGGTGCGCCGGCAATGAGGGCGACGCTTCGTTTCTTCATGCGCTTGAGCAGACGGCGGCGGCGCTGCTGGAACTCGGACAGGGGCAACATCGGACGACTCAGTGGAGCTGGGGGGCGGCGTTCTGTTCGAACTCGCTGCGGACCAGGTGGACTCCGGCCCGCACGAATTCGGTGAGCTCGGCATAAGCCTCCTCGTCGGTTTCATCGGCATGCTCCGCGTCGAGGCGGGAAAGCTGGAGGATGTCGTCGAGCACCTCGGTACATTCGCCGGGCCAGTCGCTGCCGCCGAGCTTGTAGCCCAAACCATAGAGGAATCCCTGACACCATTCGCCCAGGGCTCGGGCGCGATCGGTCATAGGCTGGTCGTCGTCCGGCAGGCACAATTCGAAGCTGAAGTCGAAGGCATCCAGTTGCTCGCGCGTCCGGTTGCAGAGGGTTTCGCAGGACCCCCGCTCTTCCGGATCCAGCCCCGCCTTGTCTTCGCCGAACACGGCGCTCAGCCACTGCCCGCAATCGAGCCGCCCGTCGACGCACAAGAGGCCCGCCAGCGTGCCGTGGGCTTCGGCCGCGCTGGAAGGAACGTGGTGATTGAGGAATATCGCCTGGATGTCCTCGTAGGAGGGACTGTCGTGCATGGAGGTGACTTGTCGAACTTGCGGATATTTCATTATGCTACCACCCCTCGGGCCAAGGCCGGTACCCAAGCCACAGCCCTGCAGCCCCCCATGACCTCGTCCCGATCTCCAGGAAATACCCGCCATGAGCGAACATCGCCCCATCAAAGTGCATCTTCTTGGCAAAGAATATCCCATCGGCTGCGCCGAAGATGAACAGCACGACCTGCTGATCGCCGCCCGTTTCCTCGACGAGAGAATGCGCAAGATCCGCGAAACCGGCCGAGTAATCGGCACCGAGCGCATCGCGATCATGGCGGCCTTGAACATCGCCCACGAACTGGTCCAGGCCCAGCACGAAATCCGGCTGCTGAACCAGAGCCTCGCCAATCAGCATGCCATGAATTCACTCGGCTCCGGCAGCAGCTGGAGCGGCTGACGACCGGGAACGGGGTTTTCCCGGTGAGTCAAGTCTCTCACCTGTGTCATTTATCAGGTAAGATAACCGCCAGTATTCCCTGTAACGCTCGAAGCATGCTGGGTTACTCTTTGAGCCTAATCTAAAACCCCGGGACTTCCGGGTGTTCGATGTGCGCAAGTCCGCTCCGAGCGGAAAGCCTGATTCGGCATCCTCTGGTCCCACCTGAACCGTTTGGTTCAAGGGCGAAAGCATGCTACGGCGCAAACGGGGAATACTCTTTCCCACCCGGTTTCCATGATCACGCCCGCCGAGATCCGGACCCGGCTCCGCGAATGGCGACGCGCCCAAGCCCCTATCGACGTCCACCGGAACAGCCTGCGGATCGCCGGCCATTGCATCGGCTCAGGCTGGCTCGATGCCGATGCCCGGATAGCGGCGTACCTGCCCAATGACGGCGAGGTCGACACGGCGACACTGTTCGGATACCTCCGCGAACGCGGCCGTATCGCCTACATCCCCATGCTGCGGCAGCGCATGCTCTGGTTCGGACCGTATACCGGCCCCGCTGCATTGCATCCCAATCGCTACGGCATCCCGGAACCCGTTATCGACGACAGCACGATCGCCGATGCCAGGGAACTCGATCTCGTGTTCGTGCCCCTGGTGGCGTTCGATCCACGGGGCCACCGCCTCGGCATGGGCGGCGGCTACTACGACCGCACCTTTGCGTTCCGGCTCGATGAACCTGCGACCATGCGCCCCCGCCTGATCGGCCTCGCTTTTGAAGGCCAGAAGCTTGAGCGGCTGGATGCCCAGCCCTGGGACGTCCCGCTGGATGCCATAGTCACCGAGGCGGGCATCTACCGCTGCCCTGGCCGTCTGTCCGCTTCCCGCTGATCCGCGCTGGAAAATCGCCGGAAGGCGGAGTATTTTCCTCTTGCGGCAAATCGAACTATCGTTGCCAGCCGCTCACGGAGCCCTGTTTATGCCAACAAGCCTAAACGTCCGCAATAGCCCACCGCGAACCAGGACCGAACCCCTGGTCCATATCGTCGACGGCCAGCCGGCGGTGCGCGACGCGCTGAAAATTCTGGTCGAGTCCGAGGGCTTGCCGGCGCGCTGCTTCGCCACCGGGAAGGACTTTCTGAATTACTGCACCCCCGATACCCACGGCTGCATCTTGCTGGACCTGCGGCTCCCGGAAATCTCCGGCCTGGAACTGCAGAAAACATTGACAGACAAAGGTATACGGACACCGATCATTTTCATCAGCGGGAAAGGCGACGTACCGGCCCTGGCAGAGGCCTTCCGGAGCGGAGCCTTCGATTTCATCGAAAAGCCATTTGAAAATGCGGGTTTCATGAACCGGCTGCGGGAGGCCATTGCACTGGATCTGAGGACCTGCGAGCACCGGCGCCGGCAGACGGAAGCCGCAGCGCAGTATGCCGGCCTCAGCAAACGGGAAAGGCAGGTGCTGCATTGCACCGTCAAGGGCTATTCGTCCAAGGACACGGCGAAATCCCTCGGCATCAGCCATCGGACCGTCGAAATCTACCGCGCCAACGTGATGCGGAAAATGCACGCCGAAACTTTGGCGGAGCTGGTGCGGATAGCCCTCCTGCTCGAAACCGATTGAGGGCTCAATCGGGCGTCGGGATCGAAAGCCTCTCCTGCATTTCCAGCACTTCCTTCTCCGCCTCCAGCCAGTCTTCCAGCTCGCCGCCTCCTGCGAAACCACGCCTTTCGGCCCTCAAATACGCCGCTTCCGCGATCAGCGCGTGCAGGATGTCGGGATCGGGCGGCGGGAACACAATCTCCGCCTCCTCGTAGGAGACGGGTTTCATAGTTCGGGACAATACGGTTGCTGCCATGATGACTCACCTCTTCGTCAGGTCAGAAAACGTCCTCCTCCTCAGACCATCCTTGTCACAGCCTTCCGGCCAGATCTCCCGGCCCAAACGGCCCAGTCTCCTCGATCAGCGCGCGGGCGGCTTCCACCCGGTCCCAGACGTTCCACAGCAGTACGCCGCGCACGCGCCCCTGGGCCACATAGTAGACCACGCCCTTACGGCAAGGCTCGGACCAGTCCTCCACGGTCTCCAGCCGCGAATCCAGCTCCCCCACCGCTTCGTAACCCAGATCGAACAGATCGGAGTAGAAGTAGGGCAGGTGGCGGTACGGATTCGCTTCGCCGGCCATGTTGCGCCCGGCCAGCCGCCCCATGGTACGGGCGTTATCCTCATGCTCCACGTGCATCCGGCGGCCAAGCGCCGGGTTGTGAAAGGACGCGACATCACCGGCGGCGTACACGTCGGGATGCCCGGCCTGCAGAAACTCGTTGACGACAATGCCCCGGTCTACCGGCAACCCAGCCGCTTCGGCAAGCCGAGTCTCCGGCTCGATGCCGATGCCGGCGACGACGCCGTCCACCACGAGGGCTTCTTCACCGGTCTCGCCGAGCGCGAGGCGGATCTCATCGCCCTCCCGAACCAGGCCGGTGACTGTCCGGCCGTTCAGCAACTCGACGCCCTGGTCCCGGTAATACCGGTTGAGAAACCGGCATAGGTTGCCCGGAAACACCCGGCTGCCGATGCAGTCTTCCGGGAAGATCATTACTACCTCCTTGCCGATCGACGCCAGGGCCGCGGCGATCTCCGAACCGATGAAGCCGCCGCCGATGACGGCGAACTTCCGCCGCGTCTCGGTCAGCGTCCGCAGGCGGAGGTAGTCGTCGACGCTGCGGAAATACAGGATGTCGTCGCCGCCGAACGGAAAACGGCGCGGCCGGCCGCCCGTGGCAAGAAGCAGCTTATCGAATCCGTAGAGCGCACCTTGGTCGTCGGCGACGGACTTTCCCGCCAGGTCGAGATGGGTCGCTGTCCGTCCCAGGAATGCGCTGATCCCGCGTGCTTCGGTGCCGTACCATATCTGGTCGAAGGACTTGCCCAACCAGAGCCCCTTGGACAGCAGCGGCCGCTTATACGGAAGATGCGGTTCCGCGCCGATGAGGCCGATGGAGCCCTGCGGATCGAGCTCGCGTATGCCCTGGATCGCCGCATCCGCCGTCATGCCGCCGCCAACGACCAGATATTTGTAGCTTTGCATGATCACTCTCCGCAACTGAAAAAACTCATCAGAGCCAAGGTGCAAAAAGTCCGTCCCGGCTGTCCGGCGAGGCCGGTGCGCGAAACCTCAGGATCATGGCGCCATGGCGGGCGCTGTCGATACGGAGGCCCGCATGGATGCCTTGTCCCGCCTCCAGTAGACCGATTGCGGCCACCGCCGCGATCGATTGGGTGATCTGCAGCGCTCCTTCCCCCAGCGAGACCAGGACGCTGCCGTCCTTCGGCTCGAAATACAGGCCCCGGAATCGCACGTCGCGCACGACGCAACGCTCCTCCGCGGCATCGGCCACGCCGTGTTCCGCCGCCAGCGGTTTGTCCCGGATGCTGGTCGTTACCAGCCATCCCCGGTGCTGGCGGCTGAACTCCTCGCAGAACCCCACCCAATCGGTGGAAGCGACAGGCTCGGCGCTCATTTCATCGGCAGCCAGGGGCGCTAATTCGCGCAGCGGACCTTCAGTGCGCTGACCTGATCGTGGAGACCGTATTCACCGAGGTGATGCACCTTGTGCCCGGCCGTAAATGTCGCAACCTGGCTGCGGTAATTCTCGTCCTTGTTGCCCCAGCTCCGGATTTCCTGCTCGTGATAGACCGGGCCGGACGGTAGAGCGAAGTTTTCGTTCCCATAGACGCTCACCTCCGCGCCGGGCCCGACTTCCAAGCTTTCGATCGCATCGTTCCAGTCGGCGCCCTCGACATTCTTCAGGCTCGCCAACTCGGTCGGACCGAATACCCTGATCTTGGTACCCGCAAAGTCCGGACCGTTGTAAATATCCACCCAGCAACTGTCGGACCGCGGGGCGGCCGACGCCGCGGAACCGCTCACCACCCACACGAGCACTGCCAGCCAGACATGAATGGCCGATGTCATTTTCATATGTCCTCCCTGCCGCCGGAAACCCGGCCGGCCGTGTCAGGGGAATGCCGGAATCGTCGGGTCGGTGCCCTCGAATTCGGCTTCCGGATGATGTTTCTGGACCCGATGACGTATTTCTTCCGCGCGCCCGCACGGCCCGTCCACCGTCGGCAAGAGATCGCGTTTTTCGCCTCCCTGACCATTCTCGAGCCGGGCCCCCCGCCCAACCCTATCATGCCGGCCCGCACCGCCCCGTCGCCGAGCACCATGCCAATCGGTGGCGCGACCTCCGCCTGGGTGCCGGTGACGCCTCCTATGGCCAGCCTTCGCTCCATCGCGGTTCCCCGGCCCCTCAGTCATGGGCAGCGAGAGGATGGTGAACGACGCCCTCCTGCGCGATGACTTCCGCGATATCGGGCTTGCCCTCCACCGCACGTGAAATCGCCAGTTTGGTCGCCTGGTAGTTCCAGTCCTGGATTTTGGCGTTGTCCTCGGCGTCCCAATGGATGAACACGCCGACGCAAATGAACACATGCTCAGCCTCTGACCGCGGGATGACGCCTTCCTTGACCGAATCCACCACCGCCTTGGCCACGCCGCGTTCCGCCGGCCCGAACATCTGGGTCGCCTGCTTTTCGTTCTTGATCTCGACCTTGTTGAACATCACCGTGGCGGGTTTCGCCATCAGATTGGGCGCAACCAGAGCCAGCAAGGCGTTGTCGCCGCGCTTCTGATTGGTGAGGGTCGTGCAGAACGCCACTTCGGCGGCGCTCCCGCGGGGCCCCATGATGAGATCGATATGCGCCAGTTCGTTGCCTTCGCCGACCAGCGCCTCGCCCACCAGCACCCGATCGATCTTCAAACCGTTCATCTCGGTTTCTCCTAATGTATCTGTCGGGGGAGACGGACCACCGGTCCGACGAACTGTGGGATCACCCACCCGTCCGCCTAAGTCTTCTAATCCCGGCACCCTCTCGGCGCCAATACGAACCGCTACCTAAGTAAATCTACGTAGGCCGTGGCGCACTGAATGAAGAAAGTACCGTCCCGGCAATCCCGGCACGGCGAGTGTGCGGCTGGTAGAGCCGCCGGCCAGACCGCAGGGCTTGGCGGCGGGGAGTGAAAACCATAGCCGGCGAAATGCCGGGATCCGCAGACCGGCTCCGGCGGGAGCGGGTATCATTGCTGCCTTTTCCATCCGCCCTGGGGGCAGCTATGCCATGGATCTATCTGATGATCGCGATAATCGGCGAGGTCATCGGCACCTCGGCGCTGAAGTCCGCGGAAGGCTTCACCCGACTCTGGCCCTCGGCGACCGTTATTGTGGGGTATGCGGTCGCCTTCTATTTCCTCTCGCTCACCGTCGACAAGATTCCGGTGGGCATCTCCTACGCGATCTGGTCGGCACTAGGCATCGTGCTGGTCTCGCTCATCGCCTGGATTCTCCATGGCCAGGCGCTGGATCGCCCCGCCATCGCCGGCATGGGACTCATCATCGCCGGCGTGCTGGTCTGCACGCTATGGTCGAAGTCGGCCACCCACGGATGATCGGCGGCGAGCGGTGCGCCGAAACCGAAGGCGCATTCGCGGACGAGGGTCATTCCTTGGCGCCGGCGTCGCTCAGGAGCTTTGCGATCTCGGTGTGGCCCCGCGTGCGTGCGAACTGCAAGGCGTTGGATGTCGGCTTGGCGCCTCTTGCAAGCAACAGCTTGACCATTTCGAGCTGTCCCCGGCCCGCCGCCAGACCGATCGCCGCACCGCCTCCGGCGTTCACATCCATGCCCGCGTCAAGGAAGAGCTCGACGGCCGTCTTGTCGCCGGCGCCGGCGGATTTGGCGAACTGCTGTTCGGAATACTCCACGCCCATCTGATGCAGCGCCGTCCTTGCCTGGGCTGGGTCGGCAGCTGCAAAGGATGTTGGAACGTGAGACACCGCCAGTGCCCCGGCGAACAGCATGAGGCCGAGAGAGGATTTGTCGTGGCGCGAACGGCCGATTGTCATGAGACGACTCCTTAAGTCAAAGGTCACATAAAACGCCCGGCGCGATCCCGCCGGAACTCCTTCTGCACGGACGAAAGTCGTCCGGATGCTCAGCGCCGCAGCAGCAGGGTGCCGATGCCCTGGTCGGTGAACAGCTCCAGCAGCACGGCGTGGTCGACGCGGCCGTCGATGATGTGGGCACTGTTGACGCCGCCGCGCAGCGCATCCATCGCGCAGCGGACCTTGGGGATCATGCCGCCGCTGATGGTGCCGTCCCCGATGAGGGCATCGACCTCCTTGAGCGACAAGCCGGTGAGAAGCGCACCGTCCTGGCCCAGGATACCCTGGGTGTTGGTCAGGAGGATCAGCTTCTCGGCCTTGAGCACTTCTGCCATCTTGCCGGCGACCAGATCGGCGTTGATGTTGTAGGAGCAGCCGTCCTCGCCAACGCCGATCGGGGCGATCACCGGGATGAAGTCGCTGTTGACCAGCATGTCCACCACCGCCGGATCGATGCTGGCGACTTCGCCGACATGGCCGAGGTCGATGAGTTCCGGCGCATCGGACTGCGGCTGGGACATGCGGATCTTGCGCGCCCGGATCAGATCGCCATCCTTCCCGCTCAAGCCCACCGCGGCACCGCCCTGGCGGTTGATGAGGTTGACGATCTCCTTGTTGACCAGGCCGCCCAGCACCATCTCCACCACGTCCATGGTTTCGGCGTCGGTGACCCGCATGCCCTGCACGAATTCGCTGGTTTTCCCCAGACGCTGCAGCAGATTGCCGATCTGCGGCCCGCCGCCGTGCACCACCACCGGGTTGATGCCGACCAGCTTCAGCAGCACGATGTCGCGGGCGAAGCTGTTCTTCAGGCGCTCGTCGATCATGGCGTTGCCGCCGTATTTGACGACGATGGTCTTGCCCTTGAAGCGCCGGATATACGGCAAGGCCTCGGTCAGGACGTGGGCGATCTGATTGGCGAAGGAGATTTCCAGGGGTTCCTGTTGTTTCATGGGCAAACCAAGGCGTCAGTGTTTCTAGAAAGGCAGGTCGAGACCGGGCCGCACCTTCAGCAGCAACACCCGGAAGCGCTGCTGGATGCGGGCCAATCCTTCGGCGGTGTCGGCTTCGAAGCGGATCACCAGGGAAGGCGTGGTATTGGAGGCGCGCACCAACCCCCAGCCGTCGGCGAAATCGACCCGCAGGCCGTCGATGTCGGTCGTGCGGCCGTCGTCGAAGTCGGCCAGGGCGCGCATTTTTTCCACGAAGGCGAGGTTCTCGCCCTCTTGCAGCCGCACGCCGAGTTCGGGCGTGTTGACGCTGTCCGGCAGTTCAGCGAACACGTCGGCAGTGGAGCGGGAATCGGCGGACAGGATTTCCACCATCCGGGCGCAGGCGTAGATGCCGTCGTCGAAGCCGTACCAGCGCTCCTTGAAGAAGAAGTGGCCGCTCATCTCGCCCGCCAGCAGGGCGCCGGTTTCCTTCATCTTGGCCTTGATCAGGGAATGGCCGGTCTTCCACATCAGCGGACGTCCGCCGTGGCGCAGGATGTATCCGGCCAGATGGCGAGTGCATTTGACGTCGTAGATGATGTCGGCGCCGGGTTCGCGGGACAGCACGTCGGCGGCGAACAGCATCATCTGCCGGTCCGGCCAGATGATGTTGCCGGCCGAGTCGACCACGCCGAGCCGGTCGCCGTCGCCGTCGAAGGCCACGCCGAGGTCCGCGCCTTCCCGCTTCACCGTTTCGATCAGCACCGCCAGGTTTTCCGGCTTGCTCGGATCGGGGTGATGGTTGGGGAAGTTGCCGTCGACCGCGCAGAACAATTCGACCACTTCACAATCCAGGGCCCGGAGGATCTGCGGCGCCACCACGGCGGCCACGCCGTTGCCGCAATCGACCACGACCTTGAATTGCCGGCCTATCTGCACATCCTCCACGATGCGCCTGCAGTAATCGGGCAGCAGATCGCGACGCTCGACCCGCCCTTCTCCGCTATGAAAATTCCCTGATTCGATGCGGCGCCGGAGCGCCTGAATGTCCTCACCGGCCAGGGTCTGCCCCCCCAGCACGATCTTGAAGCCGTTGTAATTGGCGGGATTGTGGCTGCCAGTCACCATGACGCCGGAACGGCCCGCCAGTACCTGGGTGCCGAAATACAGGACGGGCGTCGGCGCCAGCCCCAGATCGGTGACCTCGCAGCCGGCCGTCCGCAATCCTTCCGCCAAGGCGGCGCAGAGCGCGGGACTGCTCAGCCGCCCGTCGCGTGCGACGACGACCCGCCGCTCCCCTCGATCCAGCGCTTCGCTGCCGATGGCTCGGCCTATCGGCCGGGCCGCCTCCTCAGTCAAGGTATCACCGACGATACCGCGAATGTCGTAAGCCCGGAACAGGGTGGGGGCAATGTCCGGAACTGGTCGCATATCCATGGGAATCTTCTCCTCGTTCTGATCATCGGTGAGCACTGGCCGGGGCAAAGGGGCTTCTTCCGGCGGAAGGGACTGTACTTCCGTTTCCTCAGGCAAGGCCCGGACGGGAGCTTCCTCCGGCGGCGCCGCGTGAAGCGCCTTGAGGCCTTCGAGCAAGTCCTGCACCTCCCTGAGCCGCGCGCGGCCGGCAACGCCGGGGATCCCCGACCGCACCGCGGGGATCAGCGCCAACACCAGCGCCGTATCGTGCTTCATCGCCTGCGCCAGCACAAAGCCCGCCCCGAGCATCACCACCAGGATCAGCAGCAGCGCCAGCCCACCGGCCGCAAAAGCCCACCACAGCGGGGACTGGTCCTGGACCGGGCGCCAATAGACGATCCGCCAGCCGCGACTGCCCAGCACAGACGCATCCCCGTCCGGCGGCTCGGCCCGGCGGGCACGGTCGCCGGTGAAAACCAGGGGAAGTTCGCCCTGCCGGAGTTCCAGCGCGGCGCCGAATGGCATCGGAACCGAGCGCATGGCTTCGAGCAGGATATCGGGGGAGAGGCTGGCCAGCAGCACGCCCCGCCCTTCGGCAAGCGGAACGGCAAGCGCGATATGGACATTCGGGCTGTTAGCGGCATGCATGGCGGGCGACGACTGGCCGTGCCGGGCATCGCGGATCGCCTCGAGGTCGGCGTATCCCATCGCCGGTGCACGGACGGTATCCAGCAGGTCGCTTTGATTCGGTATCAGGCGCACGAGGAGCGATCCCGGCAGGGAGCCGGTGAGCCTCCCCTCCTCCGCCGCGATCCCCGCCGGATCGCCGGCCGCCAGCGCCTCGGCCAGCCGCGCATCGCCCGCCATGCCGCTCAGGGCGCGGAAGGACCAGCCGAGACGGTCGCGCACATTGAATGCCGCAGCATCCGCCGCCGCCGACATTGCCTGCCGGCCGGAAACTTCGGCGCGGTGCCGCTCGACCCCCACGAGACCGGCTGCGGTCGCGGCGACCGCCAGCATCGACACCAGACCGACCGACCAAAGGAGCCGGCGGAGACTCAGCGAGGGCACGGCTAATGCCGGCCGGTATGGCCGAACCCGCCCTCGGCCCGCCGGCTTTCGGCGAACGCTTCGACCTGCTCGAAGGCAACCTGGGCCACCGGCACGAACACCATCTGGGCGATGCGCTCGCCGACGGCGATTTCGAAGGCTTCCGCACCCCGGTTCCAGCAGGACACAAGCACCTGGCCCTGGTAATCGGAATCGATCAGACCCACCAGATTGCCCAGCACGATCCCATGCTTGTGGCCGAGCCCGGAGCGCGGCAACAGCACCGCCGCCAGTGCCGGGTCGCCGATGTGGATCGCGAAGCCGGTCGGGATCAGTTGGGTCTCGCCCGGCCGCAGCACCAGGGGTGCGTCGAGACAGGCCCGGAGGTCGAGCCCGGCGGCGCCCGGCGTGGCGTAGTGCGGCAATGGGATTTCGTTGCCGAGGCGGGGATCAAGGATCCTGATCTGTATTTTCGGCATAGTAGCGTTCGGCTATCAATCGAATCAGTCGGCGGGCGATCTCGGTCTTGCCGGCCAGCGGCAAATGGCACTCGCCGCCGCGCCAGCACACGAACAGGGCATTTTCATCCCGCTCGAAACCGCCCGGCGCCCCGCTGCCAACCTCGTTGGCGGCCACCAGATCGGCACCCTTGGCTTCCAGCTTGGCACGGGCGTAAGCTTCGACCTCGCCGGTCTCGGCGGCGAACCCCACGACGAAGGGCTTGTCCGGCAAGGCCGCGACGCAGCGGAGGATGTCCGGGGTCCGGTTCAGGGTCAGCTCCAGATGCTCGCCGTGTTTCTTGATCTTGGCATCCGCCACCCGAGCCGGCGTGTAATCCGCCACGGCAGCGGTGCCGATGTAGATGTCCGCCCCGCCGATCCGGGCCATGACCGCCGCATGCATCTCGGCGGCGGTTTCCACTCTCACGGTTTCCACGCCGGCGGGCGCATCGAGCGCCACCGGTCCGCTGACCAGGATAACGTCCGCGCCGGCGCTCCGCGCCGCGGCGGCCAGGGCGTAGCCCATTTTTCCGGAACTGCGGTTGCCGATGAAACGGACGGGGTCGATGGGCTCGCGGGTAGGGCCCGCGCTGATCAACACCCTGAGGCCCGAAAGCAGGCCGCCCGCCGCCAGCGCATCGGCAAGATCGAGGACGAGCCGTGCGGGCTCCCGCATCCGGCCCGGCCCCGTCTCGCCGCACGCCTGATCGCCTTCGTCCGGCCCCAACAGGACAGCTCCCCTCCCAGCCAAGGCGGCGGCGTGGGAGCGGGTCGCCGGATGCAGCCACATCGCGCGGTTCATCGCCGGCGCCAGAAACAGCGGCACTTCCGCTGCCAGGCACAGGGTGGCCAGCAGGTCGTCGGCCAGCCCCAGGCTGATCCGGGCCATGAAATCCGCCGAAGCCGGCGCGACCAGGATGGCGTCCGCCCAGCGGGACAATTGGATGTGCCCCATCGCCGACTCGGCACCGGGCACGAACATGTCGTGGGCGACCGGATGTCCGGAAAGGGCTTCGAAGGTCAAAGGCTGGACGAACCGGCAGGCCGCCGGCGTCATCGCCACGCGCACCTCGGCACCGGCCTGGCGCAGGCGACGGGTGATCTCTGCGGCCTTATAGGCCGCAATGCCGCCGGTCACGCCGAGAAGAATGCGCTTGTGGTGGAGGTCAGCCAAGGATGGAGTCTAGGGAAGGGTCACACGGGGCGACATTATGGCAAGTTTAGTCCAGCCCTTCTATGCTTGAAACAACTGGACACGGAACGAGGCTAAGATCATGCCCATCACCGACTGGCCCGCCGATGAGCGCCCGCGCGAACGGCTGCTGAAGCTCGGCCCCGCCGCCCTGTCCGACGCCGAATTGCTGGCCATTTTTCTGCGCACCGGCATCGCCGGCAAGAGCGCGGTCGACCTCGCGCGCGACCTGCTCCTGGAGTTCGGCTCGCTGTCCGCCCTGCTCAAGGCGGACCACCAGCGTTTCGTGAAATCGGCCGGGCTGGGCACGGCCAAGTACACGCAGATTCAGGCCGTGCTCGAACTCGCGCGGCGCCATTTCGAAGAATGCCTGAAGCGCGAGGATGCGCTCACCAGCCCCGAGCTGACGCGGCAATATCTCTCGAACTGGCTGAAAGGCAAACCTTACGAGGTGTTCGTCGGGCTGTTCCTGGACAACCAGCACCGGGTGATCCGCGCAGAGGAACTGTTCCGCGGCACCATCGACGGGGCCTCGGTCTACCCTCGGGAAGTGGTCAAGCAGGCGCTGTCCGAGAACGCGGCGGCCATGATCTTCGCCCACAACCACCCCTCCGGCATCTGCGAACCCAGCGACGCCGACCGCATGCTCACGCAAAGGCTGAAACAGGCGCTGGGGCTGGTCGACATCCGCGTGCTCGACCATTTCATCATCGGCGACGGCATGCCTTATTCCTTTGCCGAGCGGGGGTTGCTCTGAGCCCATGACCGGCACGAAATCGAGCTGCCCCTGCGGCAGCGGCCTGAAATATTCGGATTGCTGCGGCGTCTTCCACACCGGCCTCACCGCCGCCCCCACCGCCGAAGCGCTGATGCGTTCGCGCTACAGCGCCTACGCATCGAAAAACGAAGCCTACCTGCTGCGGACCTGGGATGCCCGAACGCGACCGGCGGCGTTGAACCTCGCCGCCGATACCACACGCTGGCTGAAGCTGGACATCCTGCACAGCCGCCTCGGCGGCCCGCCGGACACCGAGGGCGAAGTCGAATTCCGGGCGCATTACCTCGCCGGCTCACGCCGCGGGAGCCTCCATGAAACCAGCCGGTTCGTCCGGCAGCAAAGCGCCTGGGTCTATCTCGACGGCGAGATCCATCCCGACGGCGGCGAAACCGCCGTCGGCCGTAACGACCCCTGCCCCTGCGGCAGCGGGAGGACATTCAAGCATTGCTGCATCTCTTGAATGGCGGCTTCCACCCTCGTGTCGACGCTGGGTTTCAGTTTGACGCAGCGATCAGGTATATCCCCAACCCCATCATCACCAAGCCGCTGAGCAGCTTGAGCCAGCGGCCCTCGCTCTCCTGGAGCCGGCGCTGGCTCAGGGTGACGATGCCAATGCCGAGCACGATGACGTCGTCCAGCATGTAGGCGAGGTTGTACAGCAGGAGATACGCGTAATACTCGGCGCCGCCCAACTGCCGCAGGGTCAGAATCCGGGTGTACAGGGCCGGGAACCCCGAGGTGCAAAGGAGTTCGACGAACTGCACCAGGACGGCGAGCACGACGGCACCGACCATGGCACCCCAGAGGTTTTCCGCCTGCAGGATGCGCCGCATGCGGGCGTAGATGCCCGGCTTTGCGCTCGCCGGTATGGACAGCGAACCGCCACGGCCGTAGGCCCAGAAGTCCTTGAGGTGGATCGATCCGGCCAGAAGGGCGATCGCGGCAATGACGAGTTCCGATACCCGCGAAACGCCGATCCACATGAACAGATTGAGCCAGGCGGCCATAAACGCGAAATAGGCAACTCCTTCCACCGCCACGAAGGCGCCTGCGATCGCCAGCATGCGCAGCCGGTCCTTCATCGGCGCCAGCAGCGAGATCATGAGGATCAGCACCCACAGCGAACACGGATTGAAGCCGTCAAGGAGTCCCAGGGCGACGGTGAAGGCGGGCAATCCGGCCTGTTCGAGGGTGATCCGTTGCCCGAACAGTTCGACCGCGAAGGTTTCGGGCGTTGCGCGAGCTGCGGTTTCCGGGCCGCAGGCCGGGGCCGCTTCGGCTTCGCAGCTCTCCGCCCCGGCCGGTCCGGCCAATCCGGCGTCGCCCAGCGCAGCGACGATCCGCTGCCCGTCACCTGGTTCATCCGAATAGCCGACGATCCATTGCCCGCGCACCAGGAACGAAGGGACCCTAGCGGATTGGTGCCGCTCGGCGGCGATCGCATGCAACCGGGCCAGGGCGGTTGGGTCCTTCGCGACGTCCCGCACCAGGACGCGCAGTCCGGGACGCTCGCGGCCAAGCGTGGCGAGAAAAATTTTGGCTTGCTCGCAATGCGGACAGCCTTCGCGGACGAAGGCTTCGACGTCCGCCGGGGCCGACTGAACCGCGGCACTGCCTGGGGAAGCTTTCGCTACTATAGCGCCCGGCAGCGCCATGCAGACGGCCAGCGCTAACAGCAAAGGCCAGCGCTTCCAGCCGTGCCGAAACCGCATGCGCCGCTCAGTCGACGCGCAGAACCAGCTTGCCAGTGGCGTGGCCGGCTTCGATGGCCTCGTGCACCCCGGCGGCCTGTTCCAGCGGATAGACGCCACCGACATGCAGCTCGAGCTTGCCGGCATCGATCCATTCGCCGCAGGCGCGGAGGATTTCCACGTGATGGTCCCGCGCGGCGTCCAGCTTGCGCAGCATCGGCACCAGCATCAGTTCGAAGCCTATCCTGAGGTTGCGCATCCTCGCCTCGGCCAAGGACGTATCGCCGGTATCGAGCAGGGTCACCAGGTCGCCGAAGTGGGCGGTGCACTCGATGCTGCGGCGGAACACCTCCGGACCGACAGTATCCAGCACCAGATCGGCGCCCCGACCGCCGGTCAGGGCGTTGACCTCGGCGACGAAATCCTGAGTCCGGTAATCGATGGTTGCATCGGCGCCCCAGCCCCTGGCCAGCACGGCCTTTTCTTCGGAACCCACGGTGGCGATCACCCGCGCAGCGCGCAGTTTGGCCAATTGTACGGCGACATGGCCGACGCCGCCGGCGGCGGCATGCACTAGGGCGGTCTGGCCCGCCTGCAGGCGTCCGCGGTCGTATAAAGCACCCCAGGCGGTGATGAGCACCAGGGGACCGGCCGCGGCACTGATGAAATCGAGCGACTGCGGCATGGGCGCCGCCCAGCGCTGGTCCAGCACGGTGTATTCGGCGTAGTTGCCCTGTTCGGCGCCGAGGCCGCCGTTGCAGAACCAGACCCGGTCGCCGATCCGGAAGCGGTCGACCTCCGCCCCGGCTTCGACCACCTCGCCGGCGCCGTCGCAGCCGAGCACTGCCGGCAGGGCATCGTCGTAGAACAAGCCGCGGCGGCGGACCTTGGTATCAATGGGATTGAGCCCGGCCCCCCTGAGCCGGACCTTGATCTGAGTCGGCGCCGCCAGCGCCGGCTCGGGCAGTTCGCGCAGCTCCAGCACCTCGGCGGCCTCGCCGGGCCGGGTCATGACGATCGCTTTCATGGATGTCCTCTCCGTTGGGTTCGATTGCGATGAGTGGTAGCGGCCACGGTGTTGTCAGACGGCCGGTGCCTGGCATGTGGCCGCCGCACGCCCAGGAAGCGGTTCAGCCAATACGGCTTGTTCAGGCTGGAAATCTTGACGCCGGAATGGCTGCTGGAGGCATGGACGAAAGACTCGTTGCCGATGTAGATGCCGACGTGGGAATACGAACGCCCATCGGTCCGGAAAAACAGGAGGTCGCCGGGCAGGCGGCAATGTTTGGGGACCTCCGGCAGCTTGCTCGCCATCTCGCGGGCGGTGCGCGGCAGGTCCACGCCGTGCCGCTGGTAGACGTGCTGTACGAAGCCGCTACAGTCGAATCCATGCGCCGGCGAGGCTCCGCCCCACACATAGGGCACCCCTTGCAGACTCAGCGCGTAGGGGACGACGCGGCCATTGGCGGAAGCCGGCACGCTCTGCTGCACCTCAGGCGTGCTCGCGCAGCCGGATAGCAGCGCGGGAAGCAGCAGCAAGACGAAACGCGTTAGCGGAGCCACGGCCATTGGCAGTTGAAGCGTCTTATGTCACGGGCCGCCATTATCCGGAGATTCCACAGTGGGAGAAAGTGCGAGGACTGACTCGACTCAGAGAGCCTCGGCCAGGAAGATCGCCCGCCGCGGCGCGGGATGGCCTTCGACCGTGCGGGACGGATCGTCCGGATCGAGGAAGTCCGCCAGCGACTGGAACCGCATCCAGCCGGTCGAGCGCTGCTCCTGGATCGTGGTCGGGGACACGTCGATCAGCCGGGCTTGGCGGAAGCCTGCGCGCGCCAGCCAGGACAACAGCGTCGGCGGCGACGGAACGAACCAGACGTTGCGCATCTGGGCATAGCGCCCCTCGGGCACCAGCACTTGACCCGCCTCGCCTTCGACGACCAGGGTTTCCAGCACCAGTTCGCCGCCCGGCCGCAGACAGCCTTTCAATTCCGCCAGATGGTCGAACGGCGAGCGGCGGTGATACAGCACGCCCATCGAGAACACCGTGTCGAAAGCCCGGGTCTCGGCCGGAAAGTCCTCGATGCCCAAAGGCAGCACGGCGACCGGCCAGTCTCCCGCGAAATGGCGCACGGCCAGGAACTGCGCCACGCTGAGCAGGGTGGGATCGATACCGATCACTGACTTCGCACCGGCCCCCAGCATGCGCCAGGCGTGATAGCCGTTGCCGCAGCCGACATCGAGCACCCGCCGCCCCGCGAGCGGCGCGATGGCTCCCTCCAGCCGCCGCCACTTCAGGTCGGAGCGCCATTCGGTGTCGATGAAGATACCGTGAATGTCGTACGGCCCCTTGCGCCAGGGGTGGAGCCGGCGCAGAGCGGCTTCGATGGCCTGCCGGGCAATCCTGTCGCAATCGCCGTCCCGGCCCAACGATACCGTATCCGCCGCAAAATCCACCGCCGAAGGCGCAACGTCGGGCAGATTCTGCACTAGCGCGCGCCACCTCGGCCAATCGCCATGGCTCCCATCCTGAAGTCGGGCCTCTATCCTGGGCAGAAGAAGCTCGGCCCAGCCCGGAAAAAACCGGGGCGCCAGCAGCTCGGCAAACGGCTCACGATCGCTCATGCACGGCCCGCCCGGGCCGCCGGGCCGGCCGTGCTAGAATCCGCCGAAGGCTCGGCACGGTGCCGAGCCGCACCACGACACGGAGGAATCAAGGCATGAGCCGGCCCGACATCGAAGCCGTCAAATCCTATCTGCTGGATCTTCAGGAGAGCATCTGCAGTACGCTGGAAACGGAAGAACCGCGCGCCCGTTTCATCGAGGACCGCTGGGAGCACGCCGCCGGCGGCGGGGGCAGGACCCGTGTCCTGAGCGGCGGGAAGACCTTCGAGCAGGGCGGCGTCAATTTCTCCCATGTCCGCGGCGCCAGCCTGCCGGCCTCGGCCACCGCGCATCGTCCGGAACTGGCCGGCCGCAGTTTCCAGGCGACCGGCGTGTCGCTGGTCATCCATCCGCTGAATCCCTATGTCCCCACCTCGCATGCCAATGTGCGGTTCTTCCTTGCCGAGAAGGAAGGCGAGACACCGATCTGGTGGTTCGGCGGCGGCTTCGACCTGACGCCTTACTACCCGTTCGAAGACGACGTGATCCACTGGCACAGAACGAGCCGGGACGCCTGCCTGCCGTTCGGGGAAGATGTCTATCCCCGGTTCAAGCGCTGGTGTGACGAGTATTTTTTCCTGAAACATCGCAACGAGACCCGAGGCGTGGGCGGCCTGTTCTTCGACGACCTGAACGAGTGGGGATTCGAACGCTGCTTCGCGTTCCTGCGCAGCGTAGGCGACCATTACCTGAAGGCTTACCTGCCGATCGTCCAGCGGCGGAAGGCGACGCCCTACGGCGAACGGGAGCGGGAATTCCAGCTTTACCGGCGCGGGCGCTACGTCGAATTCAACTTGGTTTACGATCGCGGAACCCTGTTCGGGCTCCAGTCGGGAGGGAGAACGGAGTCCATCCTCATGTCACTGCCCCCCGTCGCCCACTGGCGCTACAACTGGCGACCGGAACAAGGCAGTGCCGAGGAAAACCTCTATCTCAACTATCTGAAGCCGCGGGAATGGCTGGAATCATGATTCCTTGTGGGCCAACGGCTCCTTGAACGCATTGGCGTTGCGCTGCACCAGATCCTTGATCAGCGGCTCGAGGCCCGTCTGCGCCACTTGGTTGGTGAAGCTGGTGCGATAGTTCTGCAGCAGGCTGATGCCTTCGATCAGGATGTCGTAGACCTTCCACTCGCTGCCGGTCTGCGCCATGCGATAGTTCACCGCAATCGGCTGCGCACCTTCCTGCAGGACTTCGGTCCGGACCATGGTCTTGCCCGCCGACGCATCCTGTGAGGGAAGATAGCGGATATCCCAGTTGGAATACTCGGTAAACGCCGTGGTATAGGTTCTGACCAGGAGCGTTTTGAACTCCTTCTTGAACCGGTCTCTCTGATCCGGCGTGGCGGTCTTCCAGTATTTGCCGAGGACCAGAATGGAAACCCGCTCGAAATCCACATGCGGATCGATGATGCGCTCGACCAGTTCGGTCGCCTTGCGGAAGTCCTCCTTGTACTCGGGCTTCTGCAACGAACTCTGGAGTTGGTTCGACGTCTGCTGGATCACTTGCTGCGGAGGCGAGAGTTGCTCGGCATAGGCCGATGCCGCAGACGCCCCGCATAGCAGTAGCACGAATTGCAAGCAACTCGCGTAACGCAATACGGCCTTGGCATTCATGAAAGACTCCTGAGGGAATTAGGGAAAAACGGGGGCAAAAAGCACGCGGTATCATAGCGTGCGGGCCTTCAGTACACTATACCATTCGATTCGGAAACCACCCAGTTCATGGACATGCTCGACACCCGCCCCGGACTATTCCCGTCCGTCCGCCCACGCCGCATGCGCAAGGATGATTTCAGCCGCCGCCTGATGCGGGAAAACCGGCTGACGGTGGACGACCTGATTTATCCCCTGTTCGTCACCGAAGGCACCAAGGCCCGTGAGCCGGTCGCCTCCATGCCTGGCGTCGAGCGCCTCAGCGTCGATCTGCTGCTGGAGGAAGCCGCCGCGGCGCTCGAGCTCGGCATTCCGGCAGTCGCTCTGTTCCCGGTGATCGCCCCCGAAAAAAAGGACCAGGAAGCCAGCGAAGCCTGGAACCCGGAAGGCTTGGCCCAGCGCGCCGTCAGGGTCCTGAAGGCCCGGCTGCCCGAACTCGGCGTCATCACCGACGTCGCCCTGGACCCCTTCACCTCGCACGGCCAGGACGGGCTGATCGACGACACCGGCTACGTGGTCAACGACAAAACCGTGGACGCCCTGGTGAAACAGGCCCTGTCCCACGCCGCCGCCGGTGCCGACGTCGTCGCCCCGTCCGACATGATGGACGGGCGCATCGGCGCCATCCGGCAGGCGCTCGAGGCCGAGGGCTACGTCAACACCCGCATCCTCGCCTACTCGGCGAAATATGCCTCCAGCTTCTACGGGCCGTTCCGAGACGCGGTGGGCTCGGCCGCGAACCTCGGCGGCGGCAACAAGTATGCCTACCAGATGGACCCCGCCAACGGCGACGAAGCCCTGCGGGAAGTCGAACTGGACTTGCAGGAAGGTGCGGACATGGTCATGGTCAAGCCCGGCATGCCCTACCTGGACATCGTGCGGCGGGTGAAGGAGCGCTTCGGCGTGCCCACCTATGCCTACCAGGTCAGCGGCGAGTACGCCATGCTGAAGGCCGCGGCGCAGAACGGCTGGCTGGACGAGCGCGCGGTCGTCCTGGAATCGCTGCTGGCCTTCAAGCGAGCCGGCGCCGACGGCATCCTCACCTATTTCGCCAAGGACGTGGCGACTTGGCTGAAATGACCCAGCCCGACCGATACGCGGTGTTCGGGCACCCGATCAAGCACAGTCAGTCGCCCCGCATCCACAGCCTGTTCGCCGCCCAGACCGGCCAGGACCTGGTCTATACCGCCGAGGACGTACCGCCCGAACGGTTCGAATCCCAAGTCCGCGAGTTCTTCGGCAGCGGCGGCCGCGGCCTCAACTGCACCGTGCCGCTCAAGGAACTCGCCTGGCGGCTCGCGGACAGCCGGAGCGACCGGGCGGAGCGGGCACGCGCCGTCAATACGCTGGCATTGCGGGATGACGGCTCGGTCTTCGGCGACAACACCGACGGCGTTGGCCTGCTCCGCGACCTGCGGGACAACCTCGGGCTGAACCTTGCGGGCGCAAAAATCCTCGTGCTCGGCGCCGGCGGGGCGACGCGGGGAATCCTGGCGCCCCTACTGGCCGAGCGGCCGGCCCGACTGGTCATCGCCAACCGCACCGTCGCCACCGCAGAAACCCTGGCTGCGGAGTTCGGCGATCTGGGCCCCGTCGAAGGCTGCGGCTTCGCCGATCTGGCCGGGCACCGCTTCGACCTGATCCTCAACGCCACCGCCGCCAGCCTGAGCGGCGAACTCCCGCCGCTCCCCGCCGATGCGCTCGCCCCCGGCGGCAGTTGCTACGACCTGGCCTATGCCGCCGAACCCACGCCCTTCGTACGATGGGGCCGGGAAAAGCAGGCCACCGTCAGCGCCGACGGCATCGGCATGCTGGTGGAACAGGCCGCCGAAGCCTTCCTGCTCTGGCGCGGCGTGCGCCCGCAAACGCGGCCGGTGATCGAGACGCTCGAAGCCGAGCGGCGAACCGCGAAGTGATCAGACGGTGAGTAGGCCGATGCGCTCGGTTTGGAACCCGCGGGAAGCGGAGAGTTGGGGCGGCCGTTCGGCGGCGGTTTGATCTGGACTTGGAAGATTACCCAAGCACCGTTCTTGGCGAAAAACCTTGGCCAAGGCATCCAGCTTCGCCTTGACTCGATGCTCCAGAACACACCGCCGGTCTTTGTCTTCCGTCGTCAAGCCCAGTTTACTAACAATAAAGGCGCCTCGATCCGGCTGTAATGGCGGACATTGTTGGTCACCAGCATAGCGCCGGCGGAAAGTGAATGGGCAGCGATCATCATGTCCATCTCACCAATGGGCTGGCCGGTGGAAACCAGTTGGTGGCGGATGTCCGCGTAATAATCTGCAGCCTCGGCGTCCCAGGACAGAACCCGCACGATCTTGAGAAACCGGCGCACCGCAAGGTGGAGGCGGTGCCCCGCAAGTAAACGTTTCAGCCCATACATGAGTTCAGCGCGGGTCACTGCGGAAATGCAAACCATGGACGGCACGATCGCCATCAGTTTCGCTTCCACGGCGGGAGAGCGGCCTTTGATCACATAGCTCGCAATGTCCGTATCCAGCATGTGCAGCACACTCATGGCTCTTCGCCCCCGAATACGTCGCGCTCGGCGGGTACCACGTTCATGGGACGTTCAGCCATGAAATCCTCGGGGACTTCGATGGAATGCAGCAGCTCGAAAAAGTCGCCCCAAGTCTTCGCACCGGGGCGGGAAGACAAGACCACGTCGCCGGTCGCCTCATCCCGCGTCGCGTAAACCTCATCCCCCTCGAAGCGGAATTCGGCGGGCAGCCGAACCGCCTGGCTGGCGCCGTTCTTGAACAGCTTGGCGATGCGCGTTTCGGGCATGGCTCGTCTCTCTCCTCACAAATATAGACAGCAGTATATACGTCCGATCGTCATTTCGGTCATCCTTAGCAAGGGGTCATCAAGCCGTGCCAGCCAACCGCGACATTCGAAGCAAAGAACCCGGCCGGAAACGGCCAACGCCCCCCGGTCAAAAGGTGGAGCTATTCCATCCCCAGAAACCCCCGGCGGCATCGGTGAACTCGATATAGACACGCGCCGGCGCTATCCCAGCGGAATCCTGCAGCAGCGAACACAAGGCCTGGGACAGGGCCTTGGTCTTGCCGGCGGGGAGGCCGATGCTCTTCAGTTCCACGAAAGCCGCCGGCTCGTCCGTGCCGGCAAAAAGCATGGCCGGATTCGAGGTGAGTTCCACCATCACATAACGCTCCGGCTTGCCCAGTTCGCTGGCAATTCTTTGGGAAGCCGCAGCCAGCAGCGCTTTCGACTTTTCGGGCTCGAGCCCCCGGCTCATCTGGATTTTCAGGTATGGCATGGTGTTCTCCTGGTAGTTGCCTTCCGCCTCGGGCGTCGGACATGAACGGCCGCGTCACATCCGAAAGCCGGGCGCGCCCTCATTTTGCGTGCTGATCCGCTGGCAAAGCCAGGGGCTTACCTCGATGATCCACTCCGATCGCTGCATACGCAAATCATATGATATATTCGTTGCATACGCACGATAACGTGTAGGAAAGAGCATGAATACCGTAGCCAAGGCCAAGCCGGAGCCCTCGTCCGTTTTGGGACGCGCCTTTCTGGAGGCGGGCAGGAAACTTGGACTGAGCCAGTCGGTACTGGAGGTCACGATCGCTCGCAACCGGAGCTCGATCAGCCGCAATGGCATCGACCCGGCCAGCAAGTCCGGGGAATTGGCGCTGCTGCTGATCCGGATTTACCGGTCCCTGTTTGCGCTGATGGGGGGCGATGAAGCGCAGATGGCGCACTGGATGAAGACCCGCAATCGGCACACCGGCGGTATTCCGGCGGAACAGATCCGCAGCGTTCAAGGCCTGGTGGGCGTTGTGGAATACCTCGATGCCATGCGAGGGAAAATTTGAGCGCGATATGGGCCGCATGCCGCGACCAAGCACCCTTTGGCCCGCTCCACGGTTGTCTCTACCGGATGGTCGAAAGCCAGGAACAGGTGGCGACCTATCGGATCGTGTCTTCCCTGGAAGAACAGGCCCTACTGGAAGAACTTCTGGAAACGTCCAAACCCTCGCCGCCGGAAACCGCCGGGGATTTCCATTACCTGCTCACAACCCCTTTCCGCTACCCGCCCCTGCGCCATGGCTCTCGCTTTGGCCGGCGGCACGAACCCAGCCTGTTCTATGGTTCGGCCACTGTCGACACGATGCTGGCCGAAGTTGCCTACTACCGCTTCGTGTTCTGGCAAGGCATGGAAACGCCGCCTCAAGCACCCATCGTCACCCAGCACACCGTGTTCAGCGCACGCTATGCCTGCGACAGGAGTTTGAAACTGCAAGATCCGCCCTTCGACGCTTGGCGTGCGGCGCTGACCGACCCCGGGCACTATGCGGCCACCCAGGACCTGGGAAGCGCGATGAGAGAAGCCGGTGTTCAAGCGTTCGAGTACGTGTCGGCACGGGATCCGGCAGGGGGAATCAACGTCGCCTTGTTCGAGCCCGCTGCGCTGGCCGACAAACGGCCGGTCGAATGCCAGAACTGGCTCGCGGAAACCTCGGGAGAACGCGTGGCGTTCTTGGGCGAGGCGAGGCAGATTCGAGGTTTCGAGCTTGAAACCCTCCTGGTCGAGGGTATGTTGCCTGCGCCAGCCGTTTGCTGAGCACCAGAGTTCAAGGGTTATAGGATGCGCTGAGGCACGAAGCGCATCATTCGAGACATGCTGCCGGTGGAATGCCGAAATCCCCCGAATGTCCCCAGCCCATGGGGTAAACGCCCAACGCCACGAATCGATGGAAACTCGAATAGGGCCAATCGGCCACCCGCCGCACGCGCCCATGCTTTACGGGGTTCCAATGGATATAGTCGAAATGGGCGTTGAAATCTTCTTGCCCAGTCAATAAGTGCGCCCAGAATCGCCGTTGCCATAGCCCGCGTTCTCTACGCTTCGAACGGCTTTGCGAAATTCGCTCGCCTGCGGGTATGGCGCGGGAAAAGCGGCTTTTGAGCAAACTCCAGCGTGTCGAAAAGTCCGCATCCTCGGGGGGCAGCGTCCAGATGCAATGCAGATGGTCGGGCAGGATAACGACCGCGTCGATACGGAAAGGCTTACGGTGCTTGGCATAACGAAAAGCCACCCGTAGCTCGTCAATCCTTTCGACCAACAGACGATTATCTCGCCGCTCCGCCAGATTGACCGTAAAGAACCAGGTCGATCCCGGAATATAAAAGCGGCGATAGTCCGTCATTCGCTGGCCGGTATTGTTGCTCGAATGATGCGCTTCGTGCCTCAGCGCATCCTATGGACTTTTTATGGCCGGTCCCCTGGAGCGCCTTGTCAGGCAGCCGCATTTCCTCAGCCTCCAACCGGGCGAATCACCCTTGCCGGATCTCCCCCGACGAGCGTATTTGGAGGGACGTCAAGAGGCGCGACCAAGCGCAGCAGCCACAGGGAAAACCGATGCCCCACGCGCACTTGAATAGCCAGTTAAGCTGGGGCGGTGGGGATACCCGCGACGTTCGGCCTTCACTCCTCCGATTACGCTGCGCTAATCGGAGCTACGCGGGCTTTGCAATGTCCAAACCGATCGTCGTAGCATTCATCTCGGATTCCTCCTCTTCATCCAGTGGTTGGCTTCACCTCCACCTTGGCACATCCCGATGCCGTTACAGAGGGGAGGAGTCCATCCCATTATCCTATTGGGCCTCTTGCGCATATAATTCGCGCAGCGAATGCGCAAGAGGCGTGAAGAGTTTGACGTCCTTGTGTATGGCATTGTTATCTCAATATTGCGAAGTGACAATTGTTCTGTATACGGGCATCCAATCACCCGGAACTCCAATCGTTAACATTCCGAACCCTCTTGCTTGCCACGCATCTAACGGCCATGGGTATCGCGAACGATAGAACTCGACATACGCCAAGTACTTTTGCCGGACATTTGGATTCGCGTGGCATCTGGCGCTCTTGGTCATCTTTTTAAACAAGTACATTTCTTGGGCTATTGAATTTACGGCACATTCTTGATCAATAACCCCCAGGGTCAAGTTCGGCCAACCCGTATAATTTTCTGAAAATTGATAATACCTTTGCTGAAAAAACACGAACAATAGTTCATCCGAATAGCGCGCCATCGGAAATATGTGTTGATACTTGGCGGCACTATCTGTTATGAAAGTTCCGATGCAAAGGATTTTCTTTTCCAGTTCGTAACAACGTATCAGAGATTGCCCGTAAAACTTTTCACAGTTCGTCAATCGTGAGTGTTCGAATTCGCCATAATCAATTACCGCCCTAAAGAACAAACCTCGCCTGGATATCCTGTAGAATAAATCTTGCGTAAATTCGACTGCAAACATTGACAAATATTCGTGACACCTTTCGTCAACGCAGGACTTCTCCGAATAGATTAAGACGGTATCAGAAAAGACAATGGTCTTGAACTCGTGGTGCCGATGCGCATTTAGCTCATCAATTACAGTATATAGCCATTCAACCGTTACCGTATCACTCTTAACTAACTCGGAGAATCCGAGGATATCAATGTAAACAAGGTAACGCATCGAATATTCCTCGCGGCTCGATAGCAGCCTTTAAGAGATAACATGTTACGAGACAGGATCCATGTTCGACATGCTATACAGAATCTGCCTAGCACGTCCGCCAACGGCTTCTTTATATAGATCACACCACTACAATCACAGAAGCCGATTCTCTGCCCTTTGCACGAAGTCGATCCAAGTCCCCAGAAAGGCGTCGAAATTACCCGATACCTTTATCCCGCAAATACTGATTCTTCAATTTCACATACCCATCGCGGGAATGGACGAGGAATTCGAGTTCGGAGTCCTTGAGGGGCCGGGCCTGTTTGGCGGGCGATCCGACGTAGAGGTAGCCGCTTTCCAGGCGCTTGCCCGGCGGTACCAAGGTGCCGGCGCCGACCATGACGTGGTCTTCGATGACGGCGCCGTCCATGACGATGGCGCCGATGCCGATCAGGCACAGGTCGCCGATGGTGCAGCCGTGCAGCACGGCGCGATGGCCGACGGTGACGCCGGCGCCGACGATCAAGGGGAATCCGGCTTCGTTGAAGGTGCTGGGCTGGGTGACGTGCAGCACGCTGCCGTCCTGGATATTGGTGGCGGGGCCGATTTCGATTCGATGGACGTCGCCGCGGGCAACCACGCAGGGCCAGATTGAAACGTCGTCTCCCAGGCTCACGTCGCCCGCGACGAAGGCGCTTTCCGCGACGAATACGTTCTGGCCCAGCGTGGGGTGGATACCATTGTAGGTCTGGATCGCCATCTTTCCTCTCTGCCGGTCGGCGTTCTGGCGATGGCCGCCGGCCGCTATACTAGGCCCCACGCAGGAGGAGAGTCGCCATGCCCATCGCCGGTTTCATACTTTTCGGGGTGCTGATCCTGATCGCCCTGTACGTGATCCTGATCTATAACCGTCTCGTGCAACTCAAGCATGATACCGTAAAAGCCTGGGCCAACATCGACGTGCTCCTGGCCCAGCGGCACGACGAACTGCCCAAGCTGGTGGAAACCTGCAAGCAGTACATGAAGCACGAGAAGGAGACCCTGGAACGGGTGATCCAGGCCCGCAGCGGCGTTTCCGCGGCGCGCGAACATCACGACGTCCGCGCCCTGGGCTCCGCCGAAGGCGAGCTGCGGCAGGGGCTCATGAGCCTGTTCGCCGTGGCGGAGAACTACCCGGAGCTCAAGGCGGACCAGTCGTTCCGGGCGCTGGAGCGGCGCATCACCGAACTGGAAAGCTCGATCGCCGACCGCCGCGAGTTCTATAACGACCACGTCAACGCCAACAACGTACGGCTCGACCAGTTCCCCGACCTCATCATCGCCCGCCTGTTCGGCTTCAAGCCGTTCGATCTGCTGGAATTCTCGGATACCGACATCAGCAACCCCGATCTGCGCGCTCTGTTCGGCTGATGGGGGTGTCCGACTGGCTCGCCGCGGCCGGGGAGCGCGAAATCTGGCTGCTGGCGTGGCTGAGCGCCGCCGCAGCGGCCTTGTGCCTGTGGCGGGGTTTCGGCCATCTGAGCCATGGCCGGGCGATCACCGACCGTCCGACTTCGCGCATACGTTCGGCAGCCCAGGGCTACGTCGAACTGGAAGGGCGCGCCCGAATGATGCCGGGTGAACCCATCGTCGCGCCCCTGAGCGGAAAGCGCTGCGTCTGGTACCGGTACACGCTGGAACGCAAAGACCGGGAAAGCGGTGACTCGGACTGGCAAACCCTCGACGAGGGTACCAGCACCGCCATCTTCGAAATCGAGGACGAAACCGGCCGCTGCGTCGTCGATCCCGAGGACGCCGAGGTGCTGCCGCCGATCCGCCTGAGCTGGCGCGGCCTCTACCCGCGGCCCGGCGGCCTGCCGCGCGGGCGCCGAAGTGTCTGGGACTTCCTGCTTCCGGCCGGCCCCTACCGCTATACCGAGTCCCGCATTCCCGAAGGCGAATGGCTTTTCGTTTCCGGCCAGTTTGCCGGCATCGGCGGGGGCGACAGCTCGCCGGATGAGGAAACCCGCGATCTGCTGGCTGCCTGGAAGCAGGACAAAGCCGCCTTGCTGCAGCGCTTCGACGCGAACCAGGACGGCGAAATTGACCTGGAGGAATGGGAGACGGCGCGGGGAGCGGCCCGCAACGAGGTCTTGCAGCGGCGCGGCACGGCGGTCCACTCGATCGAGCTCAATGTGCTGCGTAAGCCGCGCGATGGATCGAGGTTCCTGATCTCGGCGCTGCCCCAGGATCACCTGGCCCGGCGCCATTTGTGGCAGGGGCTGGCCTGGCTGGCGGGTTTCCTGGTCGCCGCGGGCGTGGGCGGCGCGGTGTCGGCCAAGCTGTGGAATGGTTGAGTGACAAGAAGCGCCTCGCCCTCATCCGGCCCTACGGGCCACCTTCTGTTTTCGGGCAATCCAGCCCGAAACCCTTCGGGCGAGCTTCGCTCGACCAAAATCGCTCCCGGCGTTTTTGTCCCAGTGGGAAAAGGGAAAAAGCCGCTGCGCCCCCTCAACCGGGTTTGCGTGAAGCCTTCTCTTCCAGGCCCGACATGCCGAAGCGCCGGGCCAGTTCCCGCAGCACATCGTCCGGACCGAGTCCCTGCTGGGCGAGCAGCACGCAGCAGTGGAACCAAAGGTCGGCCATTTCGTAGACGATCTTGTCGCGCTCTCCGTCCTTGGCGGCAATCACGGTTTCGGTGGCTTCTTCGCCGATCTTCTTGAGAATGGTGTCGAGCCCCTTGGCATACAGGCTCGCGACATAGCTCTTGTCGGGCGCTTCCGACTTACGCTGCTCGAGGATTTCCGCCAACTGGTTCAGGACATCCATCGCTCAGGCTCCGTAGATCGAATCGGGCGACTTCAGCACCGGCTCGACCGTCTCCCAGCGGCCGTCGTTCAGCACGCGGTAGAAGCAATGGTGGCGACCGGTATGGCAGGCGATGCCGCCGGCCTGCTCGACCTTGAGCAGCACCACGTCCTCGTCGCAGTCCAGACGAATTTCCAGCACCGTCTGGCGGTGGCCGGACTCCTCGCCCTTGCGCCACAGCCGGCCGCGCGAGCGCGACCAGTACACCGCATAGCCTTCCTCGGCGGTCAAGGCCAAGGCCTCGCGGTTCATCCAGGCCACCATCAGCACCTGGCCGGTCCCGGCTTCCTGCGCCACCACCGGCACCAGGCCATCGGCGGTCCAGCGTATCTCGTCCAGCCAGGCGCTCACCGGCGCACCTCGATGCCCTGGGCGGCCAGGAAATCCTTGGCTTGGCCGACGCTGTACTCGGCGAAATGGAAAATGCTGGCGGCCAGCACGGCATCGGCCCGGCCCTGCAGGATGCCGTCGGCGAGATGCTGGAGGTTGCCCACGCCGCCGGAGGCGATAACCGGCACGCTGACCGCGTCGCTGATCGCCCGGGTCAGCCCCAAATCGAATCCAGCCTTGGTACCGTCGCGGTCCATGCTGGTGAGCAGGATTTCGCCGGCACCCAGCTCGACCATGCGCCGCGCCCATTGCACGGCGTCCAGCCCGGTCGGTTTGCGCCCGCCGTGGGTGAAGATTTCCCAACGCGGCGGGTTCTCGCTCACCTGCTTGGCGTCGATGGCCACCACGATGCACTGCGACCCGAAACGCTCGGCGGCCTCGCGCACGAACTCGGGATTGAACACCGCGGCGGTATTGATGCTGACCTTGTCGGCTCCGGCGTTGAGCATGCGGCGGATGTCGTCCAGGGTACGGATGCCGCCGCCCACCGTCAGCGGGATGAATACCTCGCCGGCCACCTGCTCGACCACGTGCACCATGGTTTCGCGGTCGTCTGAACTGGCGGTGATGTCGAGAAAGGTGAGTTCGTCCGCGCCCTCCCGGTCGTAGCGGCGGGCGATCTCGACCGGATCGCCGGCGTCGCGGATGTCGACGAAGCGGACGCCTTTGACGACGCGGCCGTTGTCGACGTCGAGGCAGGGAATGATGCGCTTGGCCAGCATTCTAGAAGGTTTCCGCCAGCTTGAGGCCTTCTGCGAAATCCAGGGTGCCTTCGTAGATCGCCCGGCCGGTGATGGCGCCGATCACGCCGTCGCCGACGATCTCGCCCAACGCCCTGATGTCGTCGACCGTCGTGATGCCGCCGGAGGCGATCACGGGGATGTGGATCGCGCGCGCCAGCCGGGAGGTGGCCTCGATGTTCACGCCGCCCATCATGCCGTCGCGGCTGATGTCGGTGTAGATGATCGCCTCAACCCCATCTTCCTCGAACTTCTGCGCCAGGTCGATCACGTCGTGGTGCGAGAGTTTGGACCAGCCGTCGATGGCGACTTTGCCGTCGCGGGCGTCCAGCCCGATGATGATATGGTTGGGGAATTCGGCGGTGACGTCGCTCACGAAATGCGGTGCGCTGACGGCCTTGGTGCCGATGATGACGAAATCGACCCCGGCGTTCAGGTAGCCCTGGATGGTCTCCTCGTCGCGGATGCCGCCGCCGACCTGGATTTCGATGTCGGGGTAGGTCTCCCGGATGGCATGGATGGTCTCGGCATTGCGCGGCTTGCCGGCGAAGGCGCCGTCCAGGTCCACCAGATGGAGGCGCCTGGCGCCGGCGGCAACCCACCGGCCCGCCACCGCCACCGGATCGTCGGAAAACACCGTGTCGTCTTCCATGCGGCCCTGCCGCAGCCGGACGCATTTGCCGTCTTTCAAGTCGATAGCCGGTATCAGCAACATAAACGTAAGGCCCTCAACGCCCTTAAGTAACGGGTTTTCAACGGGATGTCCTAAGGTTCCCACCGGAGAAAATTTGCCAGCAGGCGCAAGCCGGCGGCCTGGCTTTTTTCGGGGTGGAACTGCACCGCGAAAACATTGCTCCGCGCCACGGCGGCCGCGAACGGGCCGGGATAGTCGCTGGTCGCGGCGACATCGGCCGGATCGGCGGGCGCCGCGTAATAGCTGTGCACGAAATAGAACCAGCTCTCCGCCGGGATGCCGGCCCAGAGCGGATGGGACAGGTCGCTGAATTGCACCCGGTTCCAGCCCATGTGCGGAATCTTGAGCGGCTCGCCGCGGGCATCGGTGAGCCCTTCCGGGAACCGCAGCACCCGGCCGGGAATGAGGCCGAGGCTGCGGGTGCCGCCGTTCTCCTCGCTCTCTTCAAGCAGCGCCTGCATGCCCAGACAAATGCCGAGGAACGGCTTCTCGGCGGCGGCGAGGCGGATCACCGGCTCCAGCCCCCGTTCAGCGACGTGGGCCATGCAGTCGCGCATGGCCCCCACGCCGGGGAACACCACGCGATCGCTCGCGAGTATCGCAGCCGGGTCGGAGGTGACCGCAACAACGGCGTTTGCGTCCGCATGCTGGAGCGCTTTGGCGATGGAGTGGAGATTCCCCATGCCGTAATCGATGACCGCCACCGAAGACATAAGCTCAGGTTCTGTCAAAAGTAAGGAAGGATAGATCAGGGATCGGGCTTAGAGCAGGCCTTTGGTCGAGGGGAGGACCCCGGCGGCCCTCGCATCGCGTTCGACGGCCGCGCGCACCGCGCGCCCGAACGCCTTGAAGATCGTCTCGGCGACGTGATGGGCGTTCTGCCCCTTGAGGTTGTCGATGTGCAGCGTCGCCTGGGCATGGTTCACGAATCCGCGGAAAAACTCGACGAAGAGGTCCACCTCGAAATCGCCGATGCGGTCTCGGGGAAAATCGACTTCGTAGAACAGGCCGGGACGCCCGGAAAAATCGATCACCACGCGGGACAGTGCCTCATCCAGGGGGACGTAGGCATGGCCGTAGCGGTGGATGCCTCGCTTGTCGCCCAGCGCCTTGCCGAGGGCTTGGCCGAGCGTGATTCCGACGTCTTCCACTGTATGGTGGGCGTCGATGTGCAGATCGCCCTTCGCTTCGACTTCCAGGTCCATGCAGCCGTGCCGCGCCACCTGGTCGAGCATGTGGTCGAGAAAAGGCACACCGCTCCGGAGTTTGCCCTTGCCGGTACCATCCAGGTCGATCTGGACCCGTATCTGCGTTTCCAGGGTATAGCGCTCGACCTCAGCGGTTCGCCTGTTCATGGGGGAGGGGGAATGAATCGTGTCTTGGCGGTTGAAGCGCCTATGATATACCGCGGGCGGAACGAGCATAAGCCCCTAGGCCCTGTCCGGCCATTCAGGCCGAAAAACCCGGCCCACAGGCCTCCCACGCCCGCCATACCTGGTCCACCACCCGGTCGATCGCCCGTCGGTCGGTCCAGGGGCTCATGATGAAGGATTTGATGGCGGCAATACGACCGTAGCCGCGCCCAGCGTCGCGATAGGCGTCGGTCCAGGACAGCAGCACACCCTCGCCCTTCACCGCCTTGGCATGCATCCGGTCGAAGATTTCGCGGTTGAAACGGTTGTGGCGCTCCAGCACGTCGGCGAATCCCGGATCGGTCAGCTCGCGATGGTAGGCCGCCGCCGCGTCGGTCCCTGGCGGGTAGAGCCGGAACAGCGTGACCGGGCCGAAATTGCAGCCGTTCAGGATATGGACGAAATCCAGCTCCTCCAGCAGCTCGCGCAGGCGTTCCGACATTTCCACGCTGTGGCCGAGGATGACCCGGTAGCCCTCCTTGCCGAGCAGCCGGAGATTGGCGAGGGCGGCGAGCGCACCGGCCCCGGAGCGCGAGCATTCCAGCGTGAACAGCCCCGGATGGTAATGGCCGAACTGGTAGAGATAAGGCATCTGCGCCGGATCGCGGCTCAGCAGCGCGAGGTCCTCGCGGTTCTTCACCAGCACGGCGCTGGACACGTAGGGCGCATAGCCGGTCTTATGGAAGTCCAGCCCGATGCTGTCGGCGCGGTGCAGGAAGCCGATGCGCTCCACCGAATCCTGCAGCGAGCGCAGGGTACGGGCATGGAATCCCAAGGGATTCAGCTCGAAGTCGTAGTCCTTGAACACCGACCACGGCCAGCCGATCACCGCGTCCGCATGGAGGTGTGGCCGATACGGCAGGCGGTATTCCTCCGCCAGCACATCCCGCAGATCGGCGATCGCGGCGAGGTCGTCGATGCCGAACGCGTCGGTGGTGCCGAGGGTGGCGATGATCGCCGCCACTTCCTCGCCGGCGTCGAACCGCCGCCGCAACTCGCTTTCCAGATGCGTCAGCGACATCTCGTTCTGCAGCGTAGTGGGCACGGTGACCAGATTCTCGCTGCCGAGCCCCAGCCAGCCGGCGACGTTCACCCGGGAATAGTGCGACACCCCCGAAGCCAGTACCTTGTACGGCTTGCGGACGCCTTCCCGCATCGCACGACCGCCCGAAATTTTCTCCAGGGCCAGCTTCAGGCCGTAGAGTATCGTGCCGGTGCCGCCGAAGGTGAACACCCCGCCGGCATGCTCCCGCTCGTAGCCCACCAGATCCGCCAGCATGGCCACCGCCTCGATTTCGGCTTCGGCGAAGCGTGCCGAATATTCGTCCCAGATGATGTTCGGATTGTAGATGGCACTGGCGATGAAGGCGGTGATGCTGGCGATGGTGGGAGGCGGAATCACGTTGGCCTGGGCGTTGGGATGAGCCCATACCACCATGCCACGGCAATAGTCCGCCAACATCGCGGTAATCTGCTCGATCGAACTCATCCGCTCCGGCATCGGCAAGGCGCGCTGGGCGGAATAATCGCCGTCCAGCGTCGAGCCCAGGATGGGCGAGGCCGACTTGAGATCGTCCACCCGGTCCAGGAAACAGGACAGCGTGTGCACGAAGTAGCCGTCCATGACCGGATTGGACACCGGCGCAGGGAAGCAGGCCTTGAGGGTTTCGAGAATCTCGCTGTAATGACGATGATAGGTATTCACGTTCATCCGTCCCTTTTGCCCTGCTCCCGTTCGGGAGCGTTCGATCTTAGCAAACTAAACCACGCGCCCTCCGAGGTCCAGCTTCGAACACGGGCGATATAATCGCCGCAGCCAACACCCCGCCGAGGAGCACGAATGGATTTCCGAATGAACTCCCCCACCGGCAAGGCCATCCTGGCGCGCGCCAGGGGCGCGGACTACGCCCACCCCGGCGAAGAGGACGCCATTCTCGCCGCGGTCGAAGGACTGCCGCGCGATGGGATCCACCGCCTCCTGGATGTCGGCTGCGGGCGCGGCGGTACCGCCGATTGGTTTCAGCGCCACGGCTGGGGCGAGGTGACCGGAGTGGACATCGACGCCGCGTCGATCGATTACGCCAGGGAGCGTTATCCCGAAGTCCGGTTTATGCAGCAGGACGCCTGCCGCATGGAGCCTGCACAGTTCGACGGATTCGATCTGATCTACCTGTTCACGGCCCTGTACGCCTTCCCCGACCAGGCGGAGGCACTGCGCCGAATGAAGGCGGCCGCACGTCCGGGGGGCATCCTGCTCCTCGTCGACTATACCCGGCCCGCGGGCCAGCCCCCGCCACCCGAACTCGGTTCCGAGATCGGTCATCCGATCGAATTCGAAACGGTGGCCGATACCCTGGCCGCGGCCGGCTGGAAGCTGCAGACCCGGGAGGACTGGAGCCTGCGGTTTGCAGGCTGGTACGAGGACCTCCTTAGCCGATTCGCACGCGAGCGCGACTGGATCGTGGATACGTACGGTCCGGATTGGTGCGGCTACGTGATCGGCTGGTATGGAGCGCTTGCGAAGGCGCTCGCCGAGGGAAGGCTGGGCGGCACACTCGTGCGGGCGAAGGCGCTGGACTGGGCCTGACCGTGACCGGGATGTTGGCCTATCTGCAAAACTGCGATTACGCTTAGAATTCGGTATGCCTGTCCGTCAGGCAGCGTCCGGCTGAAATCCGCCCTAGGTCGCGAGCACAGGAGGCAAGACATGGCTAAAGCAATCCCCGACGGTTATCACACCGTCATCCCTTATCTGGTGGTTCGGGGCGCCGCCGAATTGATCGAGTTCATGAAAACCGCCTTCGACGCGAAGGAATGGGAACGGATCATGCGGCCGGACGGCACCGTCGGCCATGCCGAAATGCGGGTCGGCGACTCCGTGATCATGCTGAGCGAAGCGAGAGGCGAGTGGCAGCCCATGCCCGGCGCGATCTATCTCTATGTCCCCGACTCCGACGCCGCCTACCAGCGCGCGCTCGACGCGGGGGCGGCCTCGATCTCGCCGCCCGCCAACCAGTTCTACGGGGACCGCCACGGCGGCGTACGCGACGCATCGGGCAACATCTGGTGGATCGCCACCCACATCGAGGACGTGCCGGCCGAGGAACTCAAGCAGCGCGCCGAAGTCTTCTTCTCCAAGCACTGAAGGTTCGCATAAACGCCGACCGCCGCGTCACGCTGCTCCATGCGCCCGACGGCCGCTCCACCGGCACGCTCAGGCTGCTGAAAGAACTCGGCGCCGGCCGCGAACGGCGCATTACGGTCAAATTCGGCCCGGTGCCGGCACTGGACGCGGAACTCGCCGCGGCCCAAGGCTGACACTTTCAATCGCTCCCGCCCAGCACCAGCCGCCCGGGCGGGCGCGCCCAAAACTGAGGCGACGCCCCATTATTGAGCGCCTACCACCCAAACGCCCGTCTAATCAGACCCGTACGGCCATCCAGGAACGGAAGGCTTTCCACGCCTAAAGTATAAAGACATCCGCGACGAATTGAAAAAAGAATAAGCCAGAGGTTTCGTTTTGAGACGATACGTAATATGATCTTGCGCACATCATTGGTGCATATAGATTTTATGCACCTATTTGATGCAACCTACAGTGAGCCAAGATCCCGTCCAAGAGGAACGCTCCATGCTTACCAAAACCATGACGACAACTACCTTGGGCATCGCGCTGACCATGGGCCTCCTGGCCGGGCAGGCCCATGCCAAACCCGATATCGTCACCGAAAACGACGTCAAGAGCTGCCGGTTCTTGAAAAACGTCACGGGTTCTTCGGGATACGGCAAGAACTTCGGGAGCTGGCAGCCCCAGGCCAAGGCATCCGCCGAAAGGGAGGCCGCCCAGATCGGCGCGAGCCACATCGTCTGGGGCGACCTCAGGTCGTCCGGAGTATTCAACGGTATCGCGACAGCCAAGGCTTACGACTGCGGCAGGTAGTACCCCCCCCCAAAGCCGGGGGACACCGCGTCCCCCGGCCAATAAACGGACTTCCTCAATCCCCATCGTCTTGGGCAGGACGGCTCATCCGTCCTGTATTTTTTGCGGCGGCCTGCGCCCTGCCACCATCCTCGTCCCGCATCGGCATTGACAGAAGACAATAGGTGCATATACTCCTTCCTATCAGTGATAGAACGGTGCGACCTTGCTTCCCTCCGAGCCCCCTGCCGAGTACGAACCGGACTACCAGATGTGCGCGGACTGCACGGGATTCAACCTGCGCAAGGCCATGCGCGCGGTCGGCCAGCACTATGACGACGCCTTGCGTCCCGCCGGTATTCGGGGCACGCAGTTTTCCCTCCTGGTTGCGGCGAAGATGGCGGGGCCGGTGACGGTGACCCGGCTGGCCGAAATGGCTGTGATGGATCGGACGACACTGACCCGCAACCTGAACGTGCTGGAAAAGCAAGGACTCGTCGCCGTGGCTCCGGGCGCGGACCGCCGGACCAGACGGGTCGCAATCACGGACCAAGGCCTCGCCGTCCTTCGGCAAGCCTACCCGCTTTGGCAGCATGCCCAGGCCCGGCTGATGGCGAAACTCGGGCCCGACCGGTTGCAATCCCTGAGGGATAACATGGCGACGCTGGTCGACGCCGCCTTAGCGCGGTGAAATTTTTTTCGCCATTTATGTGTATCTACACTTTTATACCGACTCAACGGCGGAGGTCGACTCCCATGAACCACACCCCTGCGAAAGCCCTGCGAAACCATCCCACGGTAAGACGCCTGCTGGACAAGCCTCCGGCACAGGCGAAGGACACACCGGCGCTCGAGGCCGCCTGGCTCGGCAAGATTGCCCTGGAGGCGGGCGCCGAGGATGTCGGCTTCGTCGGCATGGAGCGGGCCGAACTAGCGCCGCAGCGAGAGGACATCCTGCGGGCCTTTCCCTTTGCGAAAACCTTGCTGAGTTTCGTCTGCCGCATGAACCGCGAAAATATCCGGGCGCCGAGCCGTTCCGTCGCCAATCTCGAATTCCACCAGTCGGCGGATGCGGTCAACGAGACTGGCAGGCGGATCGTCCGGACATTGGAGCGGCATGGCGTCCGCGCCGCCAACACCGCCGTCGGATTCCCCATGGAAGCGGACCGGTGGCCGGCCAAGATGTGGGTGATCTCCCACAAGCCAGTGGCCGAAGCCGCTGGGCTGGGCCGGATGGGCTTGCACCGGAACGTCATTCATCCCGTTTTCGGCAGCTTCATCCTGCTCGGCACGGTGGTCCTGGATGCCACGGTCGACCATGAATCCCGCCCCATCGACTACAATCCCTGTCTGGAGTGCAAACTTTGCGTCGGCGCCTGCCCGACGGGAGCAATCGGGGCGGACGGCCATTTCGATTTTTCCGCCTGTTACACCCACAACTACCGGGAATTCATGGGAGGCTTCGCCGACTGGGCCGAAACGGTCGCCGCCAGCACAAGCGCATCGGGTTACCGGAAGAAGGTCGCCGATGCCGAATCGGTATCGCTGTGGCAGAGCCTCTCGTTCGGGGCGAACTACAAGGCTGCCTATTGCCTGTCGGTGTGCCCGGCGGGGGAAGACGTGATCCGGCCGTTTCTGGAGGATCGGAAACGCTTCATCGCCGACGTGATGCGCCCGCTGCAGGACAAATCCGAAACGGTGTACGTGATCGCCGGCTCCGACGCGGAGGATCACGTCCGCCGCCGGTTTCCGCATAAATCCGCCAGACGGGTGCGAAACACGCTCCGGCCCACGTCGATACGGACCTTCCTGAGCGGACTGCCGCTGGTGTTTCAGCCGGGCCGGGCCAAGGGCCTCCGCGCGACCTACCATTTCAGGTTCACCGGGGAGGAAACCCTCAACGCCACCGTCGTGATCCACGACAGGACCCTCGAGGTCCGGGAGGGCCTCCATGGCCAGCCCGATTTCCGGCTCACGGCCGACGGCAAGACCTGGCTCGGCTTCCTGGCGGGAGAAATCAACCTGGTCGGGGCACTGCTGCGCCGCAAAATACGGTTCAGGGGCGCTCCGAAGCTGCTTCAGGCGTTCGGTCGGTGTTTTCCCACTTGATTTTCCCCTTGCCAGGAACAGGGAAAAAGCGTTATGAAATGCATCGCCTGCCTTGCGGATGACGCCGCCGCCCAATCTTCAGGACTTTACGCCCGCGGAAGCCCCTACCTCCTCGCCTCGGCCGCCCAGGCCAGGGAATCCTCCATGACATACGACGCAAATCCGCGAAAACCGGCGGCTTTCGCCCTTATCGCTCTCCTCGCGATTCTGTCGACACTCGCGGCCTGCTCGGACAGCCGCGGAGGACCGGACCAGGCCCGGCCGGTCCTTACCTTTCGGGTCGCCGCAGATACCGGTTCCGCCGGCATGAGCTTCGCCGGCGAAATCAAGGCCCGCCACGAGACTGCCTTATCCTTCCGGGTCGCAGGAAAGCTGGCTTCCCGCCCGGTCGAACTGGGGGACAGGGTCCGGAAAGGCCAGTTGCTGGCTAGTCTCGACGCCGCCGACTACAAGTTGGCCGTGCAAACCGCCAAGGCCCAGTTGACCTCCTCCCGGGCGGAGCTGGAATTCGCCCGTGAAGACCTTCAGCGATACCGCGAACTCCTGGACCAGCGCGTCGTCAGCCCCCCCGAATTCGATCGCCGCCGCACGGCTTTCACGGCCGCGAAGGAGCGCGTAGCTGCGCTCGAAGCGCAGTTCGGCCAGGCAGTCAACCAGGCGGACTACACCGAGCTGCGCTCCGACCGGGACGGGGTGGTGACGGCAGTCGGGGCGGAAGCCGGCCAGGTAGTCGCCCCCGGCCAGCCGGTGCTCACCCTGGCCCGGCTCGACGAACAGGAGGTCAGCGTCGACATTCCCGAGCATCGCGTCGGCCGGGTCCATCCGGGCCAGGAGGCGGCGGTGACGCTTTGGGCCGACGGGCGGACGCTCAGGGCGCGCATTCGCGAGGTCGCCGCGGCGGCCGACCCCGCCAGCCGGACCTACCGGGTCCGGGCGACCCTGCTCGAAGGCCGGGACACCGCCCGCCTCGGCATGACAGCGACCCTCTGGATGGACGCAGCCGGGCCGGAGGGAGCGGCGATCCCGCTCTCGGCCGTGTTCAGCTCCCAGCAGCAGCCCGATCCCCCGCGGGTGTGGCTGGTGGACGAGGCGCAGCTCACGGTCAGATCGGTGCCCGTCCGGCTGAGTGGAGTTTTGAGCGCGGAACGCATCGCCGTCGAAGGACTGGTGCCCGGTCAGCTCGTGGTGAGTGCCGGCGTGCAGCGCCTCGCCGAAGGCCAGAAAGTGCGCATCCTTCCCGATCCGGCCGGCCGCCGGCTATGAAAGGATTCAACCTGAGCCAATGGGCGCTGGAACACCGCGCCTTTACCGGCTTCCTCATGGCTCTCATCCTGCTGGGCGGACTTTTCGCCTACTTCCGTCTGGAACAGCGGGAAGATCCGGAATTCACCTTCCGCCTGATGGTGGTGAAGACGCTGTATCCGGGCGCGACGGCGCGCGAGGTGGAGCAGCAGCTCACCGACCGCCTGGAAAAAAAGCTTCAGGAACTCCCGGACCTCGACCACCTGCGCAGCTATTCCAAGCCGGGAGAATCGCTGATTTTCGTGGTGCCCCGCGAGGAGACCTCGCCGGAAGAGGTCGCCGACATCTGGTACCAAGTCCGCAAGAAGATCGGCGACATCCGGATGACGCTGCCGCAGGGCGTCATCGGCCCCTTCTTCAACGACGAATTCGGCGATACCTACAGCCTCGTGTACGCCTTCTCCGGCGAAGGCTTCGATTACGCCCGGCTCAAAGATCAGGTCGACGCCGCCCGCCAGCAGCTACTGCGGGTCAAGGACGTGGAAAAGGCCGATCTCATCGGTGCCCAGGACGAAAAGATCTACATCGAATTTTCCGACAAGAAGATGGCCCGGCTGGGACTGGACGCCACGGAGGTCGCCGCCAACCTGCAGGCCCAGAACGCCATGACGCCCGCCGGAACGGTGTACACCCCCGCGGGCGATTGGCCGATCCGGCTCACCGGGGCCTTCGACTCGGCGGAACACGTGGCGAATCTGGCGGTGCGCGTCGGCGGCCGGACCTTCCGGGTCGGCGACTTCGCCGAAGTCCGGCGTGGCTACGTCGACCCGCCGGAATTCCGGATGCGTTTCAAGGGCAAGGACGCGATCGGACTGGGCATCGCCATGAACAGGAAGGGCGACGTGCTGGCGCTGGGGAAGGCTCTGGACGCCACGCTGAAGCGCATCGAAAGCGAGCTGCCGGTCGGCATCGAGGTGGAAAAGGTAGCCGACCAGGCACAGGTCGTCCGGCGCTCCATCGGCGAATTCAAGCGCACCTTCTTCGAAGCCCTGGCGGCGGTGCTCCTGGTCAGCTTCCTGAGCCTGGGGCTGCGGGCGGGCGCGGTCGTCGCGCTCACGGTGCCCCTGGTGCTGGCCGCCACCCTCCTCGGGATGCTGCTGACCGGCATCGCCCTGCACCGCATCTCGCTGGGCGCGCTGATCTTGGCACTCGGCCTGCTGGTGGACGATGCCATGATAGCCATCGAGATGATGGCCCGGAAGCTCGAGGAAGGCTGGGACCGGATGCGGGCCGCGACCTTCGCCTACAGCGCTACCGCCTTTCCGATGCTCACCGGGACCCTGATCACCATCGCCGGCTTCCTGCCGGTGGGCCTAGCCCGGTCACAGGCCGGCGAATACACGCAAGCGATCTTCCAGGTGGTGGGGCTCTCGCTGCTGCTATCCTGGTTCGGCGCGGTGATCTTCACGCCTTACCTGGGATTCATGGCGCTCGATCCGAAAGGCGCCGGCACCGCCCACGAACTCTACGACACGCCTTTCTACAGCCGCCTGCGGGGATGGGTATCGGCCTGCGTCGAGCACCGCGGCAAGGTCATCCTGGCGACGGCCGCCCTGTTCGCCGTCGGCATCGCGGCCTTGAGTCGGGTGCCGGAACAGTTTTTCCCGCTATCGAACCGGCCGGAGGTCATGATCGACCTGTGGCTGCCCGAAGGAAGCAGTTTCGCCCAGACCGAAGCCGCGGCCAAGCGCATGGAGGCGGTTCTGGCCAATGACCCGGATGTGCTGAATTACGCCGCCTATATCGGCGGCGGCAGCCCGCGCTTTTTCCTGCTCGTCGTGCAGCAACTCGCCAATGCCAATCTGGCCGAATTCGTGGTGATGACGGGCGACAACGGCGCCCGCGAGCGGGTGATGCGGCGAGTCCGCAAGGCACTGGCCGCGGATTTTCCGGAAGTACGCGGGCGTGCCATGCGCCTGAACGTCGGCCCGCCGATGGACTATCCCGTGGTGTTCAGGGTGTTCGGCGAAGACCAGGCCGTCGTCCGCGGCATCGCCGACCGGGTGGCGGCGGTCATGCGCGCCAATCCCCATACCGTGGACGTGAACGACGACTGGCACGAGCGCATCCCCTCGCTGCGGCTGGTGCTGGACCAGGACAAGGCAAGGACGCTGGGCGTCAGCACCGCATCTCTCGCACGGGCCCTGCAGGCTTACTACAGCGGCGTGACGGTGGGACAGTTCCGAGAAGACGACAAGCTCATCGATATCGTCTGGCGCGCCCAGACCCGTTTGCGGACTGACGCCAGCGGCCTGCCTGACCTCGCCGTGCCTGCCGGCAGCGGCAACCCGGTGCCGCTGTCCCAACTGGTGCGGTTCGAAACCGTATTCGAGGACGGCGTGCGCTGGCGCCGCAACCGCTTCCCGGCAATCTCGGTGCGCGCCGACGTGGCCGACGGCATGCTGGCACCCGACGTGGCGGCGGAGATCGAGCCGGCCCTCAAACCCATCCTCGACGAACTGCCGCCCGGCTATTTCGTCGAAACCGGCGCCGCCAGGGAGGACGCCTGGATCGCCCAGAAGTCGATCCTGATCTGGATTCCGCTGGTGCTCGTCGTCACCCTGCTGCTGCTGATGCTGCAATTGCAGAACCTGTCCCGCACCTTCTTGGTGTTCGTCACTGCACCCCTGGGCGTGATCGGAGCCGCCTTCGCCCTGCTGCTGTTCCGGGCGCCGTTCGGTTTCGTGGCGCTGCTCGGCATCATCGCCCTGGCCGGCATGATCATGCGCAACTCGGTGATCCTGGTGGACCAGATCGAGCAGGACGAAAAGGCCGGCCTCGACACCCGCCGCGCCATCGTCGAGTCCACGGTCCGCCGCTTCCGGCCGATCATGCTCACGGCGGCGGCCGCGATCCTCGCCATGATCCCGCTGTCCACCAACGACTTCTTCGCCCCGCAGGCGATCGCCATCATGGGCGGACTCACCGTGGCTACCCTGCTCACGGTGTTCTTCCTGCCGGCGCTTTATGCCGCCTGGTTCAGGGTCGGCCGCCGACCCCGGCGCGAGGGGGCCGGATGACAAATTCTTCGGGAGCGAATTTGGACAGCCGGAGGCTGCCAGAAGGGGGCGCGCCAAGGCGGGCGCGCATGAAACCGCTCCAGACGGCGCTGGCCGGCGCGCTGGCCGCAAGCCTCCTGTCCGCCTGCACGCCGACGCGGATCGATCCCCCGGCGCCACTGGCTTCTCCCGCGGACTGGAACCATGCCCCTGCGGCACAGCCGGCATCCGATCCGGCGGCGCTGAAACGCTGGTGGAAAGGTTTCAACGACCCGACGCTGAACGCCCTGATCAAGCACGCGCTCGCCGCCAACCAGGACCTCCGGATCGCCCAGGCGCGGGTGCGGGAGGCCGCGGCCATGGTGGTCGTCGCCGAATCCGCGCTGTATCCCAGCGTCGACTTCTTCACTTCCGGCGGACGCGAAAAGAGGATCGACCGTATCATCGCCGTCCCCGGCTCCCAGGGATATCAGCTGATCACCCCCACGGCCGACATGGTCACCGGCGGCCTCGCCGCACGCTGGGAGCTGGACCTGTTCGGCCAGCGCCACCTGGAAGCCGAGGCAGCGGCAGCGCAGGCGCTTAGCGCGCAGGAAGCCCTGCATGCCGCCCAGGTCGGGCTGCTGGCCCAGGTGGCGACGAACTACCTGGAACTGCGCGGAGTGCAGCGGCAGACGGCGGTATTCGAGGACAATCTCGCAGTGCAGCACGACCGGCTTAAGGCTTTGAAGGCGTTCTACCGCGCCGGCCTCGCGAACGAAACCGCCGTCGCCGGCCAGGAAGCGCTAGTGCAAAGCGCGGAGGCGGCACTGCCGGCGCTGAAGGAAACCTCTGTCCGTTTGATTCACCGTCTGGGGGTCCTGACCGGCCAGCCGCCGCAAGCACTGCAAGCCAGGTTGACCGAAACCCGCCCGCTACCGGACTCGGCGCCCGCCATTCCCAAACTGCTGCCGTCGAGTCTGCTCGCGCAGCGGCCCGACCTCCGCCAGACGCAGGCCGAAGTCCTCGCCGCGGCGGCCGGCCTGGGCGCGGCCCGCGCCGACCTGCTGCCGAAACTCGTGCTGTCGGCCAGCGGAGGCTTCGGCGCGCTGGCAGTCGGCGGCTTTCCCAGCCTGGCCGAAAGCGTCTATGCCTTAGGGTCCGGACTCACCGCACCGGTGTTCAATGCCGGGCGCATCCGCTCGCAGATCGCCGCCGCCGATGCCAGGCTCGACCAGGTCGCCGCGAATTACGAAAAGACCTTCCTGCTCGCACTGGAGGACGTGGAAAACGCCTTCGTCGCGCACCGCACGGCGAACCAGCGCTACAACAGGCTGGCGGAAGCGGAAGCGGCGGCGGAACATGCCCGGCATTCGACCGAAGCGCTGTATCAACGGGGAGCGGCAGATTACATTTCAGTGCTGGACGCGAAAGCTTCGAAGCTATCGGTCCTGGATGAAAACATCAAGGCTCGGACCTCCGCGCTGGTTGCGCTGGTGTCCTTATACCGGGCGTTCGGCGGGGGATGGCTGGAGGAACCGGCTGCCGCCAAAACGGACTGACGGGAGCCCAAAGATCTACTTCTCGGGGACTCTCCCCTTCGGCAACGGCGCGAAAATTTCATTCCCCCAGAGCCTCCAGCAATTTCGCTTCGCTCTTGATCGCATCGCCCCGTCCCCAGGCCGTCACGCCTTCCACGAACCAGCGCGGGTCGCCGGGATGCGGCAGGACCACGTCGAACTCCGCATAAAACGAGCCGTCGCCGTGGAATTTCATTTGTCCGATACTGTGGCCGCGGGCGTCGCGCCAATGGCCGCAAAGGGTTTCCTCGCCGCTGTAAGGGTCCTTGCTGGTCTCAAACTCGGCCTGATCGTAGACCGGGAGCCGCGAAAGCCCCTCGGGCGCGATCCCCAACTTCTCGATTTCGCCCCTCAGCCTGGCGCACACCGCTTCCCCCCGGCGCCTCGACTCGTCATCAATCGTCGTCATCATCGTCGTCGGATGCAATTTTGCGGCGCCGCACCGTCTTGGGATCGGCGGTGATCGCCCGGTAAATCTCGATGCGGTCGCCTTCCTTCACCGGCGCATCCAGCTTGACCAGCTTGCCGAAGATGCCGACCTTCTGGACGCCCAGGTCGATTTCCGGAAACCGCTTCAGGATGCCCGAATGGCCGATCGCCTGCTCAACCGTGCTGTCATCGGGCACTTCCATGCGCAGCCAGAGCTGGCGATCGGAGTCCGCATAACATACGCCTACGTTCATAACTCAGCCGCCCCTTCAAGTCTCAGCCAGAGTCTCGCCGATCGGGACCGGGCGGCTCCGGCGTTCCGCCAGCTTGCGGTCGATCATTTTCTTGCCCGCCAGGATGAAACCCAGCATCAGGAATCCGCCCGGCGGCAGGGCCATCAGCAGGAAGCCGCGGTAATCGTGTATCAGCACCGTTTCCAGCCAGGCGAAGGAGTCGCCCATCAGCAGGCGGGCGCTGGCGAACAAGGTGCCGGCGCCCAGCATTTCGCGGGTCGCGCCCAGCACTACCAGGGCCAGGGTGAAACCCAGCCCCATCATCAGTCCGTCCATCGCGGCATGGGCCACCGGGTTGCGGGAAGCATAAGCCTCCGCCCGGCCGAGAATGGCGCAATTGGTCACGATCAGCGGAATGAACAGCCCCAGCACCTTGTGCATCTCGTGCAGCCAGGCGTTCATCAACATGTCCACCAGGGTCACCACCATGGCAATCAGCACCACGAAGATGGGAATGCGGATTTCCGGCGGGATCAGCGCCCGCACCCAGGAAACCAGCACATTGCAGACCACCATCACCGCAACCGTCGCCAAGCCCATCCCTAAGCCGTTGGTCGCCGTGCCGGTGACGGCCAGCAAGGGGCACAGGCCGATGCTCTGGCTGAAGACGATGTTGTTGTCCCACAAGCCGTCGCGGGTGATCTTGCGGAATTCCGGATTCATTTTTGCCCTCCTATGACGGGAGAAACCAGTTCGTCCCGATGCCGCTGGAAGAATTGCAGGCCTTTCTGCACGCCCCGGACGACGGCCCGAGGGGTGATGGTGGCACCGGCGAATTGGTCGAAGTCGCCGCCGTCCTTTTTCACCTTCCAACGCTCGGGCGCGGTGTTGTCCAGCGAACGGCCGGTGAAAGCCAGAATCCAGTCCGATTTGGCGGTTTCGATCTTGTCGCCCAAGCCCGGCGTCTCGGCATGCGCCACGACCCGAACGCCGAGCACGGTACCGTCGGCCCGCAGCCCCATCACCAGGGCGATCGGCCCGGAATAGCCTCCGGTGGCGGACAGCTTGAACGCCACCGCGGTGACCTCGCCGCCTTTACGCGCCAAATAGACCGGTACCTCCCCCAAGCCGGATTCGCCGGTATCGGACACGCCGCGCACATCCTGCAGCAGATCGTTGTCGTGCAGTTCGGGCGGCAGCACTTGCTCCAACGTCGCCAGCATGTCTTCGGCCTGACGGCTTTCGATGGGCCCCGAAGTAACCAGATCGCCGAAACCGAGCAGCACGCTGGCGACCAGACCGGCGGCTGCCAGCAGATAGGTCTGGTAATCCAGGCGCTGGCGCAGGCTGTCCAGGTCGTCGAACTGGCGCCGGACCCACCGCCAGCGGGCGATGGCATAGGCGCGGAACTGCTCCGCCGTGATGCTGCTCATCGCCGCCCTCCTGGCAGGTCCAGCGGTCGGCCCTTGAGGTCGCGCCCGTAGATGCGCGGCCGCACGTAATGGTCGATGACCGGCGTCAGCGAATTCATCAACAGCACCGAGAAGCCGGCGCCCTCGGGGTAAGCGCCCCAGGTACGGATGACGAAGATGAACAAGCCGCAGCCGGCGCCGAATATCAGTTGCCCGGCGGGGCTGCTGGGCGAGGTGACGTAGTCGGTGGCGATGAAGAACGCCGCCAGCATCACCGCACCGGAAGTCAGATGGAACAGCGGTCCGGCATAGCGTTCGCCGTCGATCAGAGCGAAGACGCCGGCCAGCAGCGCCACCGTCGCCAGCAGCGAGGCCGGAATGTGCCAGGTGATGATCTTTTTCTTCAGCAGCCAGAGCCCCCCCAAGGCCACCAGCAGCGAGGAAGTCTCGCCCAGGCTGCCGGCCTGCCAACCGAAGAAGGAGGACAAGGCGCCGTAATGGCCGGAGACCAGGGATTCGCTCAGGCCCCTGCCCTGCGACAGCTCGGTTTTCCAATGCCCGATGATCGTCGGGCCGGTCATGCCGTCGGGCGGAACCGCACCGCCGAAAGTGATCGACAAACTCTCGAACAGTCCCGGCGCGGATGAGGAAAACGGCAGCGAGGGCAGCGCCCAGGTCGTCATTTCCAGCGGAAACGCCACCAGCAAGGTCACCCGCGCCAGCATGGCGGGATTGAAAAGATTCTGGCCGAGCCCGCCGAACACCTGCTTGCCGACCACGATGGCCATGGCTGCGCCGACCACGCCGATCCACCACGGCGCCCAGGGCGGCAGTGTCATCGCCACCAGCCAGCCGCTCAGCGCGGCGGAACCGTCCAGCACAGCCGCCCGCACCGGCTTGCCGGCCATGGACAGGCACAGGGCTTCGAACCCCAGGGCCGACAACAAAGTCACCGACCACAGGAAAAACGCCGGCCAGCCGAAGATCAAGATGCCGAAGACCGTGGCCGGCACCATGGCCAGCATCACCGCCAGCATGATGCCCTGGACCTGACTGTCGGTGCGGGTAAACGGCCCGCTCGATAGGGATAGGCTCATGCCGCCTCCTCGGCCTTGCGCTGCTGCGCCTGGGCCTTGCGCTGGGCCGCCAGCGCGGCCTGCTCCTGCTTGTGGCGCTCGAACCGCGCCTGCCGCTCCTCGGCCAAGCGTTTCGTCTGCTCGGTCCGGTGCTTGTTCTGCTCGCGCGCCACCAACTCGCCGCTGGCGTATTTGAAATAGTGCACCAATGGAATTTCCGAAGGGCAGACGTAGGAGCAGGAGCCGCAGCTGATGCAGTCCTTCAAGCCATAACCCAGCGCGGATTCCAACTGGCCGGCGCGGATTCGGGACATCATTTCCAGCGGCAGCAGTCCGGCGGGGCAGGCGCTGACGCAGCGCGAGCAGCGGATGCAGGCCTTGGCATCGGAAGCGGCGACTTCCTGGGCCGACAGCGCCAGGATGCCGCAAGTGCCCTTCACCAGCGGCACCTTGGGATGCGGCAGCGAATCGCCCATCATCGGCCCGCCCATGACGTAACGCGAAGTGTGTTCCGGGCGATGCCCGCAATAGGCCAGGAGGTCCTCCAGCAGGGTGCCGATGGGCGCCTCGATATTGCGCGGCGCCGCCACCGCCGACCCGCTCACCGTCACCACCCGGCTGATCAGCGGCCGGCCGTAGCGCACCGCCTGCTGCACGGCATAGGCGGTGCCGACGTTGTGCATCAGCACGCCGATGTCGGCGGAACGGCCGCCGGCCGGCACCTCCTTGCCGGTGAAATAGCCGATGAGCTGCTTGTCCCAACCCATGGGATACAGCGAAGGCACCTTCCGCACGTCGATCTTGCCGCCGTGCGGCGCCGCGGCGGCCTTCATCGCGGCATAGGCCTCCGGCTTGTTGTCCTCGATGCCGACGATGGCCTGGCTGCACTCCAAACCGTGCAGCATGATGAGGATGCCGTCGACGACGTCGGCGGAGCGTTCGCGCATCAGCCGGTCGTCGCAAGTCAGGTAGGGCTCGCACTCGCCGCCGTTGATGAGCAGGGTCTGTATCTTGGTCTTGCGCCCCAGGTTCAGCTTGACCGCCGACGGGAACGCCGCCCCGCCCATGCCCACCACGCCGGCCGCGCCGACGCGGGCGCTGATTTCCTCGGGCGCCAGAGCGAACGGGTCGTCCACCGCCTCGGTTTCGATCCAGCGGTCTTCGCCGTCCGGCTCCAGCAGCAGAGTCTGGGTCGGAAGAGCCGAAGGATGTGGCGCGGGATAATCCAGGATATCCGTCACGAGACCCGACGTCGGCGCATGCACCGGGGCGGAAATGGTCCCCTGCCCTTTCGCCAGCAACTGGCCCTTCAGCACCTTATCGCCCACCCGCACCACCGGCTCGGCGGGCTGTCCGGCGTGCTGCTGCAGGCACAGATAGAGCAGCTTGGGCAACGGAAAACCGGTTTCGATGGCGCGCTCGGACGTCGATTCCTTGTGCGGCTCGGGATGGACGCCGCCGCGGATCTTGCCGGGCGACCCGAAGGAAAGAAAACCGAAGGCCGCCATGGTCAAGCCGCCTTGGCCGTAACCGTTTCCGGACTGGGCCAGCGCCAATTACGCAAAGTGGTCTTGATCGGATGCAGCCGCAGGCATTCGGTGGGGCAGACGTCCACGCACTTGCCGCAGGCGGTGCAGGCGTCGGCGATGACGGCGTGGATCTGCTTGGGCGCACCGACCAGGGCATCGGTCGGGCAGACCTTGTAGCAGCGGGCACAGCCGATGCAGGTCGATTCGTCCACCCGCGCCACCATCGGCACCTGGTCTTCCACGTCGGACAGGTCCAGGTCGATCGACAGCTTATTGGCAAGTTGCTCGGCCAGGGCCCGCCCGCCCGGCGGGCACAGGGTCGCTGGCGCCTCGCCCGCTACCAGAGCCTCGGCGGCCGGGCGGCAGCCCGGATAACCGCACTGGCCGCATTGCGAACCCGGCATCATGGCCTCGATCTCGTCGATCAGCGGATTCTCTTCGACTTTCAGGTAGCGCGCCGCCAAGCCGAGCAGAAACCCCAGCCCCAGGCCCATGGCGGTCAAACTGATGATGGCAAACAGTATGTACATATGCTTCCCTCAAATGTCCGGTTCAATGCGAGTTCAAGCCCGCGAAACCCATGAAAGCCAGGGATAGAATGCCTGCCGCGATGAATGCGATCGGCGGACCGTTGAAAGCCTCCGGCACGCTCATCAAGGCCATCCGCTCCCGCATGCCTGCGAATATCACCATGACTAGCGTGAATCCCAGCGCCGAGCCGAAGCCGAACAGCGCGCTGTGAAGAAAATCGTATTCCTGCTGGATGTTCAGCAAAGCCACGCCCAACACAGCGCAGTTGGTGGTGATCAGCGGTAGGAAGATGCCCAGCACCTGGTACAGTACCGGGCTGGTCTTCTTCACCACCATCTCGGTGAACTGCACCACGGCCGCGATCACCAGGATGAACGAAAGAATCCGCAGGAAGCCGATGCCCAACGGCATCAGAATGAAATGCTCGATGAACCAGCTCGCCACCGCGGTCAGGGTCAGCACGAAGGTCGTCGCAAAGCCCATGCCGATGGCCGAATCGAGCTTCTTGGACACGCCCATGAAGGGACACAGTCCCAGGAACTTGACCAGCACCACGTTGTTGACCAGGGCCGTGCCGAGCAACAGCATCAGGTAGTCGTTCACTCTTAAGGCTTCCTCGGGGTTTTAGTCTGGCTGAGGCATAACGCATGCCAATGCCGGGCTGCACGTCCTACCCCACTAACCGTGTGTAATTGCGACGCCGGGTGCGCCGGGTACCCGGTTCGGGCTTGTCGGAAATTGCACATGCCCCTCCGTTTCGTGGGGCTTTGTCATCTTTACTACAAAGGGCGCGCGCCGCCAGCCGGCATTTCCGTGCGACGAAGGGGCTTGGCCGCGAATTTGCTCGATCCAGGGCATCGGCCTCTTCAAGACTTCTGGAACACCCATGAAATGGAACGACACCTACGACATCGCCGCCGCCCTCGCCGACCAGCACTCGGACGTCGACCCGCGATACGTCCGCTTCACCGATCTGCTGGCCTGGGTCGCAGCGCTCGAAGGCTTCGCCGACAGCGCCGACAAATGCAATGAAAAGATCCTGGAGGCGATCCAGATGGCATGGATCGATGAGGTGAGTTAGAAAGCACGAACTGAGGACCGGTCCGCCCCTGCATCCAAGGTAAGAGCCCCGGATTTGTGGCAGGGCACCTCCGGAACACCGCACCTTGACTGAAGAGCACGGCGGGCAGATGATGAGACCCGGACCGATGCCCATTGAGCCATGCGAGGTGACCCATGACCGGACCCGGCAAACGACTCGACCCCGCCCATCAGCCGCGCAGAGACAGCATGTTCGAAGAGCATGTGCACGATCCCTACCGCGCCCGAGGCAAGTGGCCGGAACCAACGACGTGTCCCGAATGCGGCGCGATCTTTCGTCACGGACGCTGGCAGTGGGGAGAGGCCGAGCAAGGCGCCGAGCATCATCTCTGTCCAGCGTGCCAGAGGATGCGCGATCAGGTACCGGCAGGTGAGCTGACGCTGAGCGGGTCTTTTTTCGGCGCTCACCGTCCGGAAATTCTGAACCTCGTCCGGAACACGGAAGCCGCCGCTCGAGCGGAGCATCCTCTCGAACGGATCATGGCTATCACGGAAGGGGAGGATCGCACCGTCATCACGCTCACAGACACGCATCTTGCCCACGGAATCGGAGAAGCGCTGCGCCATGCCTACCAGGGTGAGTTGGATTCGCGCTACACCGACGAGGAGGCTCTGCTGCGGGTCTCCTGGAACCGCTAGGGGTACCAGAGCAGCGGCCGTGAATCGCATGGCCGCATACCGTCTAGCCTCCCCCCTCTTGACCCCGCCGGGCGCTTTTCCTAATTAGGACAAGCGCCGATAAGGAGGGCCGACGAAACAACCTCGATCGGGCTTCCGCCGGGCCGGCCAGGATCATACGGGACGTTCACCTGCTTTTCCCCGAGCCTGCAATACCGCGCCCTTGAGACCCGCACGTCACCAGGCGTGGTTCGAAATCGGTTCGCACGGTCCTTGCCCGCCCGATTACCCTGAATGGACCTTCTGGCGACCGGAACCGGCAAGCGAGGCTGAACGGCGATGGCAGATCCCTTAGATCCCTTCATGCATTGCGAGCTGGTCACCTGGAGCCAGGTGTGCCGCCTTTCCTTACGCGTGGCCGGAAGTATCCGGGAGTCCGGGTTCCGGCCGGACGTCGTCGTGGCCATCGCCAGAGGCGGCTACGTGCCGGCGCGGCTCCTGTGCGATGCGCTCGGTCTGTATGATCTGCACAGCATCCGCATCGCACACTATGAGGCGGGCGCCCAAAAAATTTCGCAGGCGCGTTGTTATTCGCCGCCTCCCGCGAACGTCCGCGGCCTCAGGGTGCTGCTGGTCGATGATTGCAGCGACACCGGCGACACCCTCCAACTGGCCCTGGAGCAGCTTCGATGCTGTCAGCCCCAGGATGTCAAGGTCGCGGTGCTTCATCACAAGAAGGTCTCCCCCGTCCTGCCCGATTACTACGGCCGACAAATCGTCGCCTGGCGCTGGCTGATTTATCCCTGGGCCGTCGTCGAGGACCTGAGCGGGTTCATCGCCGTCATGAAGCCCTGTCCCGACACGCCGGAAGAGGCGGTCCATCAACTGCATCTGCGGCATGGAATCAAGGCGCCATTGAAAACGGTGGAGAACGTCCTGGCCTTGATGAGGCAACGGCAGGCCCCTTGAGCCAGGCACGGCCGCAAGCTTGAAAACAAGGTACTATCGACTCGGGCGGAAAAGGTCTATATGTTGGAAATCGAGCCCGAAGGATCGAGGGGAAAAATATGAAACTTGCTCCGCAAATCACGTTTCGAAACCTGTCGCCCTCCGAGGCGATGGAGCTGAACATCCGCGAACGGGCGGAAAAACTGGATTTGTTCTACGACGGGATCATGAGCTGCCGGGTGATGGTCGAGGCGTCCCACAGGCATCACCATCAAGGAAATGTCTACCACGTGCGCATCGATCTCACGGTACCCGGCCATGAACTGGCCGTCAGCCGGGACCCCGGCCTGGATCATGCCCACGAAGACGCCTATGTTGCGATCCGCGATGCCTTTGATGCGGCGCGCAGGCAGCTGGAAGATCTGGGACGGCGCCAGCGATCCCAGGTCAAGGCGCATGAGGCGCAGGCGCACGGCCAGATTTCCCAACTAAATCCAGCGGAGGGCTACGGCATCATCGAGACACCGGATGGCCGGGAAATCTATTTTCATCGGCACAGCGTAGTGAATTCGGACTTCGACGGGCTGGCCGTCGGCGAACCGGTGCGCTTCGCGGAAGAAATGGGCGATGAAGGACCGCAAGCCAGTTCGGTGTTGGTCGAAGGAAAGCACCACGTGATCGGATGAACGCCGGTTTGCGAATCCAAATGACGCTTCGTTTTGAGGGGTAACCGCCATGAGCAACCAGCTATTGCGAGACATCGAAACCGTAGCCCCGGAAAATCTGGACGATCTGTTCCTGGTCATGGCCAGGAATGTGGAAGAAAGCCTGAAGAAGGCAGGCGCGCGGCCCGGAATCGACTATTCCATCCTGGATCTCTACGAACTCGCTCAGCCCTTCGCCCTCGAGATTTTCAAGAAAAACATCGAGATCATGAACTACGCGGTCCGCTGGTGACCCGCCACGCCATGCAGCAGACGATACGGGTAGCCGTCGTTGGGTTCGGCCGGCTGGGGCGGGCCTGCGCCGAGGTCCTGACGCTGGACGATCATTTCGTGCCGGCCGGTTTCGTCCGGCGTCAGCAGACGGTGGCGGTTCCGCGGCCTCCGCGTTTCTCGGCCTGGCCGGCGGTGACCCACGTCAGCGAACTCGGAACAGTCGACGCCGCTCTGGTCTGTGTGCCGATCGCCCAGGTGCGGGAGGTGTCACGCGAACTGCTGCAGCAAGGCATCCCGGTGGTGGAATGCGCGCGCTTCGAGGGCAGGGACCTCGCGGAACACAAGGAAGAGATGGGACGCATGGCCGCCCTATACGAAACCCCGGCCATCGTCGGCGCCGGCTGGGAACCCGGCGCGCTGTCGCTGTTCCGCGGCCTCTTCGCCCTGCTCACCCCGAAAGGGGACACCGAGACGACCCACCGGCCGGCCGGAACCAGCCTCCACCATTCCACGGTGGCCCGGGCCGTGCCGGGCGTGAAGGATGCCCTGTGCACCGAGCTGCACGTTCCCGGTGGCAAGCAGCAGCGCTATCTGTACGTGGAGTTGGACGAGGGCGCCGAGTTCGCCCGGGTTGAATCGGCGCTCCGCAGCGATCCGCTGTTCCTGGGGGAGGAAACGCTGGTATTCCAGGTGGACGACGTTTCCGCCCTGGAGGACGAGGGACAGGGCGTCCTCCTCAAGCGTTACGGCACAGCGGCGCGGACGGCCCACCAGCTGCTGCTGTTCGAGGCCCGCGTTTCGGAACTGGCGCTCAGCGCGCAGTGCATGGCGGCCGCCGCCCGCGCCCTCCCGGGGCTCAAGGCCCGCGCCTACTCTCTGTTCGACCTGCCGCCGGGCGCGTTGTGGGGCCAGCTGCGCGCCGAAGCCGAGCGGCAATGGCTCTGACCGCCGGACCGGACGATCTCCGGCGCCCGCCACGTTGAGAGCCCGGCCGCAAGTTGGTTTCAATTGTTTCAACCCGCTTTTTTCGCACCGCCGTTCCCGGCATACTCCGCCCGCTACAGCGAATCGAGGCACGCGCATGGCGGAAAATGGAAGCTTGTTGGTGGTCGATGACGAGCCGGAACTCACCGAAATCCTCTCCGAATATTTCGCCGGCCAGAATTATGCCGTGTGCGCCGCCGGCGATGCCGCGGAGGCACGCAAGGTTTTCGCCGAATGCGCCCCGGACCTCGCCATCCTCGACATCCACATGCCGGGCGAGGACGGCCTTTCCCTCGCCCGCTGGATTCGCGAACACCACAGCGGCGTCGGCATCATCATGCTGACCACCGCCGCCGAAGTGGTGGACCGGGTGGTCGGGCTGGAAATGGGCGCGGATGACTACATCCCCAAGCCCTTCGAGCTGCGCGAGCTGCTGGCCCGTGTGAGAAGCGTGCTGCGCCGGCGCCTGGAAGGGCGTACGCCCGACCGGAGCAAACCCGGGCGGATGAAATTCGGCCGGTGCGAACTCGACCTGGCGCAGCACAAGCTGTTCGACGCCGACGGCGAGGGACTGCCGCTGACCGCGATGGAATACGACCTGCTCAAGGTGTTCTCCGACAACCCCAACCGCGTGCTCAACCGCGACCAGCTCATGGAGCTGGCTCACCACCGCGGCTGGGACGTGTTCGACCGCTCCATCGACCTGCGCATCATGCGGCTGCGCCGCAAGATCGAACCCGATCCGGAAAAGCCCGAAGTCATCAAGACCATACGCGGCAAGGGTTACCTATACGTCAGCCCGTGACATGAAGCCGCATCGTCCGGCCGGCGAGGCCGCTGCCTCGGACACGCGCCTGGCCCGGCGCTACCGCTCCCTGCTGCTGGCCATCGCCCTGCCGCTGTTCGCGCTGATCGCCATCCTGGCGCTGATGCAGTATCGCCAGCAGCGCGAAGCCCATCTGCGCGTCCTCGCGGAAACCACCGCCAGCGGAACCGTCGCGCTGGAAAATCTCGCCAAGGCCACTGCGGATTATGTCGCCGACCTGCGCAGCTACATGGAAACCGAGCTGGGACGCCCGAACCCGGGCACGGCGGGGCGCCTGCAGGCCTACTACGGGCCCCGCACGACGCGGCACGGCGTCGACGGCTACAACCTGGACGGCTTGCCCTCCGAGCTGCGGGACCGGACCGGGCAGATCTGGGGAGACGCGGCGGGCCACGATTCCGGTGCCGTTCGCGATCTGCTCCGGATCGGCGAAGACTTCTTCAGCCGCGCCAACACGGTCCACCGGCTCGAACCTTTCCTCAGGTGGTCCTACTTCATGTCGGCCGGGCGGGAAATCGTGTACACCTTCCCCTGGCTGCCCAGCCGGGAGGTCCTCGACGGGACCGGCTTCCCCGGCCAGCGCGCGATGATGCAGGCCTGGTACGAAAACACCATCTACCGGCTGGCGCTGCCCGCCGGGAACCCCGAAAACCGGCCCTACTGGTCGCCCGCCTACCTGGGCGAAGGGGAAAGCGGAGCATTGATTTCCTATGCCGCGCCGCTGACCGTGTACGGCGAGTTGCGCGGCATCGTGGGAACCGCGCTCAACCTCCCGACACTGACCGACGTCCTGCGCCAACCGGCCGGGAGCAAGGCGCGGATGTGGCTGATCGACCGGAACGGCGTGCTGCTGGCCGATACTTCGGGTATGCCGGAAAAGGTCCTGATGACGCTCCGGATGCGGCTGCCCGCCGGCGTCACCGCCGAAGACGTGGAGCGCGCGCTCGAGAGCGGAGGCTCGCCTACCGAGGCGGACGGGCACCAGCTCATCGCCCGCCCCGTCGGCCATACGCCCTGGACGCTGGTCACCCTGGCGAGCGAGGCCGAGATCCGGGCGTTGCTGCTGCCGCGCTTCCTGCCCTACCTGATCATCTCGGCGGCGCTTGCCGGCGCTTTCCTGACCGCACTGCTTGCGCTGCGGCGAGAGTTCATCCAGCCGGCCCTGGCCCTGGTGCAGTACATCCAGCGCATTTCGCGCTCCGAGACAGAAGCCGAACCGGCGGTGCCGCGTCTCTGGCAGCCCTGGGTGGAGCTGGTCACCCGGACTTTCTCCGGCCACCGCGAAGCCGCCCGCCGCCAGCGGGAAAGCGAAACGCTCAAGGCCGCCGTGGTCGACCACGCGCTGGCCGCCATCATCACCACCGACGGCGACGGCGTGATCATCGAGTACAACCCCGCGGCCGAAACCATCTTCGGCGTCGATCGCGAAAACGCGCTCGGGCGCCCGGTCTCCGACATCATCATTCCCGAACGCAACCGCGAAGCCCATCGGCAAGGCATGGCAAGACTGCGGGCGGGCGGCGCGCCGCGCATCATCGGGCACCGCATGGAACTGCGCGCCCTGCGCGGCGACGGCAGCGAATTCCCGGTGGAAATGGTGCTGTCGCGTTCGGACGTCGGCGGCAAGGTGTTCTACACCGCCTTCCTGATGGACATATCCGACAAGGCGGCGAGGGAAGAAGAGCTCGCCCGCCAGCGCGAGCGGCTGCGGCAGGGCGAAAAGCTTTCGGCCATGGGCATGCTGCTGGCCGGCGTCGCCCACGAACTCAACAACCCCCTGGCGATCCTCATAGGCCGCGCCGGCCTGTTGGAAAGCAAATGCCATGACGACTCGCTGCGCGGCGACGTCGAGAAGATCCAGACCGCCGCCAAGCGCTGCGGCAACATCGTGCGGACCTTCCTCGGCATGGCGCGCCAGCGTCCCATGGAAAAGCGCCCCGTGCAGATCAACGACCTGGTCAGCGGGGCGCTGGACATGCTCGGCTACAGCCTGCGCAACCACGGCATCAAGACCGTCACAGCGTTGGACCCGCAATTGCCCGAAATACTCGCCGACGGCGACCAGATCGGCCAAATCGTGCTCAACCTGCTGGTCAACGCCCAGCAGGCCCTGGCCGGCTGCGGCGACAACCGCCAGATACGGGTCGGCAGCGGACGCGACGAAGAGGCGGGTCTGCTCTGGCTGCGCATCGTCGACACCGGACCCGGCGTGCCGCCGGACGCAGCCCCGCGCGTCTTCGACCCGTTCTTCACGACCAAGCCCGAAGGCGCCGGCACTGGGATGGGCCTGTCCTTCTCCCGTTCGGTGGCGCGGGAGCATGGCGGCGACCTGGTCCTGGAAGCCGGCGGCGCAGGCGCCAGCTTCCTGCTGACCCTGCCCCTCCAGACCCGCGGCGATGCGGACACAGCCGCGGAGCCCGAAACGCCCCCCTCCCAACAGGGACATGACGCCAGGATACTGGTGGTCGACGACGAGAAGGAAATTCTCGATCTCGTGCGGGAAATCCTGGGCAGCGCCGGCTATCCGATCGCGGCGGCGGAATCCGGCGCCGAAGCACTGGCGCTGCTCGCGGGTGAACGCTTCGATGCGGTCATCTCGGATCTGCGCATGCCCGGCCTGGACGGCCCCGCGCTGCGGCGCGAAGTCGCCTTGCACCATCCGGAACTGGAGCAGCGATTCATCTTTCTGACCGGCGACACCCTGTCCAGCAACGCCGCCCACTATCTCGCGGAAACCGGCTGTCCCTACCTGGAAAAACCGTTCGCCCCCGCCGAACTGCTGGGACAATTGAAGCAAGTGCTGGACCGCTGACCGGCTATCGGCGCAGCGTCCACACGTCCGGCTTGAAATCATTGAAACAAAATCGGCCGTTGGGGAAATCGGTTTGAAACCCGAGCCTGCCAGAGTATGGGCTCATCATTCGTGAGCAGAGGAAGCTCGGGGGAACTGAAGACGCCGCTCAGGGCGCCCGGAACCTCTCCTCACGAAACCGATCGACTATGAACGCCCCGCGACCTGCCGTCGGGGCGATGCGGAGGCTACTGGAACGATGAATCCAACCGATTCGGCAACGTCGGCCCGGCGATGGTCCGCCGTGCTCCTGGCGGCCACCTGGGTATTCGCCGCCCAGGCCCGGTCCGAGACGCCGGCGACCGCCGGAATAACCGGGACCTGGCGCTTCACTCATGCCTTGCCGGCGCCTTGGGGAAAAGCCCTTGCCGGCTCGCCCGATCTGGCCGGCAAGACCCTGACCGTGACGGCCAAAAGCATCGACGGCCCCCGACCTTTCGCCTGCAAAGGCGTCCATGCCGACACGGTCGAATATCCGGCCCCCGCGCTGTTTCAGGGCGTCTTGCCGGAACCCGCCGAACGTGCCGCCCAGACGCTGGGCCTGAACCGCTTTCCGGTACCCAGCACGTCCTTGCGCTGCAGCACCGGCATCTTCGAATTTCACCGTGCCGACCGCGATACGCTGCTGGTCGGCCTGGACAACCGGGTATGGACGCTGTCGCGCGCACCGGGCGCAACAGCCCCGGACACTGCGCCGGAGAGCGTGGTCGAGCGCCTGCTGGAAGCGCATTTCGGCGGCGACATGGGTTTCTCGCCGCAGAGCGCCGAACGCAAGAAGCCGTATCTGTCCGCGGGCTTGCGGAAGGCCGTCGCCGATTATTTCGGCCATCCGGAAAAGCCGGGCGAAGTGCCTGCCATCGACGGCGATCCCTTCACCGACAGCCAGGAATATCCCACCCGCTTCGCGGTCGGCCGTGCGGACGTCGAGGGAAATTACGCCCAAGTCGAAGTGACATTCGCCGACGCCCGGCGCAGCGGCACGCTGCGCTACCGGCTGAACCGCGAGGCCAGGGGCTGGCGACTCGACGACGTCGTCTATCCCGACGGCCGCACCCTGAGAGGTCTGCTGCGATGACGCGCGACGGCGAACCGGGGGCGCAGGATCTGCCGCAGACCGGCGACTATCCGGTGATGCGCTACGACGACAAAGGCCAATTCATTGGCGACCCCGAGCAGGCGGCGACAGGGGAGCCTCCGCCGGCGGAGTCCGAAGCGATGCGGCGCTTCCGCGCCAGCATGGTGATGGACTATGAAAAATGGCACGACGGCATCGGCTACGACCTCGCGACGCTGGCGGAAATGAGTGCCGGTGAGCGGCATGAGGTGGAAGTCCTGATCTTGAGCGGCGGCATAGCCGACTGGCGCGACGTCGAAGCGCTGGCGGCGCTGGATAGCGAAACGGCGCGCACCGCGCTCCACCGGGCCGGGCAATCCGGACCGCTGACGGTTCGCTTGGCAGTGGCGCATCGAGTGCCGGAACTGCTGGACGACGCGGAGAAGACGGCCTGTATCGTCGAAGCCTTGCGGACCGCGACCTGGTTCGACGGATTGCGCAAGGCCATTGATCGGGCCGAGGTTTTTCATCCTCCCGAGGTCATCGCCGCCTTGTGGGAAGGCCTGGAGCGACGCAGCGGGGACGCGGCCGTGCATTTCGCGGCGCTGCTGTGCCACCTGCACGGCTTGGCCTCGTCGCCTTTCGACAGGGCGCTGCGGCCGTTGTTTCTGAGCTTCAACACCGTGGATGCCGGTGCGCGGCGGGCGGCCATCGCGGAATTGCGGCGGCGCATCCAGGAGGCGCAGCGATGAACACGGCTCGGTCGGCCCGGTGGGCGGCTTTGGGTTCGGCATCGGCCGGCAGTGCCGTGGCGGCCAGGGCCGCCGGATTCGACGCCGAAAGTTCGGGAAACTCACCGTGAAGCGCCTCGTATTTTCCATCGGCCGCGGATTGGCCTGTGTTTTAGGCGCGCTGCTGGCCGGCTGCGGCTCGAAAAACGCCCTCGAGGCGCAGCCCGTGCTCAAACGCGTCGACCGGTACGGCGAGATCGAGGTCGCGATTCACACACGGCAGGCGCGCAGCGCGAACTACGACACCGCCGTCGACGACGAATCCTGGTCGCTGCGCTGGCGCGGCGAGCCGCTGCTCATCGACAGCTTCGGCGGCATGTGGCTGGACCAGCCGATCCGGACCGGCGCCATCAACACCGTCTTCGTGATCGGCGCGGGCGCTTCTCCGGATCTCGTCGTCAACGTCGGAGACCCGAACAACGCCAGCGTATTTCACCTGCTGCACCAGGCGGAAGGCCGGCTGTCGGCGCCACTGCTGTGCAGGAGCCTGGGGGCCGACAACGCGGTCCGCGTACTGGACGGCAAGGAGGCGGGACGCAGGTTCGAAGGGCCGAACTATGCATCGCTGCCGGACGCCGGCCATATCCTGCTCGGCAACGCCTGCGTCTACGAAACGGCGACACGGCGGGCCCTGGAAATCCCCCGCACGCCCGACGACGTTTATTTTCCCTACGGTTCCAGCAGCATGGTCCTTTCCCCCGACGGACGTTCGATGGCGCGGATCGGCGTCCTGTCCGAGTCGAACACCCCGGTCATGCTGATCGCCGACCTCGGCGGGGCGGGCTGGACCCGTCTGCCGGTCGATCCCGCGCGCATGCGTTACACCGATTTTCATGCCATCGACGCGGCCTGGATCGCCCACCATTTCGAGTGGCGGCGCGGCGCCGACGGCCGCGACCATCTGATCGAGCGTGCCGGCTTCGAGCCGCTGCCCCCGCGCGGGCGCTTTCTCGAAAATGCGGCCCAGTACGACGTTCCCCAGGCGGTAACGCCTCAACACGAAGACCTGGGTGAATTTCTGGCCCGGCGTTTCCGCGGCCGGCGGCTGCCGCCCGAGGCGAACACGGGGGACGGTGTATTGCGCTATGAGGTCGAACAGGAAGTCGTGTTCGTGACCGGCGCCGGCTTTTTCATTGCGATGACAGCCCAAACTTATTGGCCGGGCCAGCCGGGCGATCCGCAACGGCAAAAGGCCCTGATCCGCCGCATCGGCGAAGCGTTCGACGCAGAGCTCGCGCAAGGCCGCCACGCGGCGCTGTTCGTCCCCGCTATCGACTGACGGCGATCGCCTTTCCGGAGGGCCGTGGATTGTACCGGCAACGCAATTCGCTGACGGGTGGCCGACGAGGAGCAGAAGAGGCTGCCTTCAGACATCCCTTTCGGGTTTGCCCCTGCCGTCGGCTAGTGGTTATATTCGCCCATGAAATGGGCATTACGGATACTTTCTCAGGGGACTTTCACCCCATCAATTCGTGGCCACGTCGGGCGTAAACACGCCGCTCCATTTGACGCTCGTTCCGCTGTGCTTCATTCATGCGAATGCGCTTGCCCGTTGAGCACCCTAGTCGAACAAAACCTATGCAATACAGTTACCGAGACGACTTGGCCTATATTCACAATGCTGGCTTCGGCCATCTGGCGACGAGCGCTGCTCTCATGCTTATCGAGGAATTGCGGCGTGCCGGAATTCGGGGCGGAATCGTGGTCGACCTGGGGTGTGGCAGTGGAATCCTGGCGCGCTTGCTTCATGACGCCGGCTATGAAGTTGTCGGAATCGACCTGTCCCAGTCACTCGTCGAGATGGCGCGCAGCCGAGTTCCCGAAGCGGTATTCCGCGTCGGTTCCTTTGCGACAGAAGACATCCCGCCCTGCGTTGCCGTGACGGCTATCGGCGAGGTTCTAAATTACGCTTTCGATGCGGCCAATTGCACTGCCGTTCGAGCCGGGGTATTTGGCCGGATTTACGCCGCGCTTGCTCCAGGCGGACTGCTGGCCTTCGATATGGCCGGGCCTGCTCGCGCTTCTTCTGACAGCCCACAGCGGACATTTACCGAGGGCTCCGATTGGGCCGTGCTTATGGAAGCAGAAATCGATCGCACCCACAGTTTACTTACGCGGCGCATAACGACCTTTCGGAAACTCGGGGAGCTTTATCGCCGTGATTTCGAGACGCATCTGCTCCAGTTGGTCGACCCGGTAGATGTCGTGGCGCCGTTGCAGCGGATCGGCTTTTGCGTTCAGACGTTGGCTTGCTACGGCTCGCTAGCCTTACCACAGGGCCTCGTCGGATTTCTGGCAAGAAAGCCTCGCGACCTCGACGCCCAATCGGGTAACCGGGGTGTTTAGCCCCTGGCTTCCCAGCCGGTCGGCGGCAGGAGGGGCGGGGTGGCATCTGACAGCCGGTGCCGGCCCGGTGCGGCTCTACCGTACGATGTCGGCTCCAGCCGTCCTTCCATTCATCATCGGCCTCATCGCAGCATTCCTCCTGCCGTAAGCAGCAAAGACATGATTCTTGAAATCGCCGATCTTCAAGTCCGCTCAGGCCAAACGACTGAGTTTGAAACCGCATTTAGCGAAGCGCAACGCATCATCTCCTCCATGCCTGGCTACCTGGGCCATGAGCTCCAGCGCTGCATTGAGCAATCCAATCGCTACGTGCTCCTTGTTCGCTGGCAAACCGTCGAGCATCACGAGATAGGCTTTCGCAAATCGCAGCAGTATCAAGAATGGCGCAGATTGCTCCACCACTTCTACGATCCATTCCCAACGGTGTTGCACTATGAGCAGATCGCTGGCTCCGGGCCTTGAGGGATAGCATGCCTGAGTCCCGCCGGGTCGCGCGGCAGATGATCCCAACCACGATCATGGCGGCCCCCGATGAACTGCAGGAGCCCTTGCGTGCCAAGGCCCGCATGCAGTTCCTCCGGACCTTGCCGGGAAGGCGGCCGACCTGACCGACTACCGCCAAGTCGCTTCAGCTTATCGCATCGCCCTCAGACCCCTTTCCCGGCGCCATCTGGAAGCGCACGACGAGACCGGCGCCCCGGATGCCATGAAGGACTACCGGCGACCGCTGGAACGCCACGGCAGATGAAGCCGAGCCCTTGCGCAAGCCGGCCTGAAACGATTGAAACCAAATTCCGCCGCCCCTGAAGCACGACTGATACAGCCGGTCGTCAAACTACTTCACAGCAAAACGGAGAATCCTTCCCGGCACGGGATTCCCGCCGCGAGACGCCGCAGATCCAACCGGGAAGGCCGGTCCGGCGACCGAAGCCTCCCGATTCACAATGTCAGAGGAGCCAAGCCATGATCGCTCGAATACCCTGCCGCATCGCGACCGGCGCCAAACGTCTGCTGAAATGCTCGGGAGGGCTGGCCGCCGTCCTGCTGGCCGTCTCCGGCGCCGCGCTGAGTGGCGAGCCGGGCCTCGACCAGACCCGCGCCATGGCGGGATGGATCACGCCGGGCGATGCACCGGGCTTTCCGGTCACGATCACCGCGCCGGGACGTTACAGGTTGACCTCGGACTTGGTCGTCCCAGCCGGCACCAATGGCATCGTCATACGCGCAGACAATGTCGTCATCGACCTCAACGGCTTCGCCATCCGCGGACCGGCGCGATGCACCGAAGGCAAGGGCTGCGCCGATTTCACCGCAGGCATCTCGCAGCCTGAAGAACATTTTGGCGCGCGGGTCGCCAACGGTACCGTCGAAGGCTTTCGCACCGGCGTCGAGCTCAAGAGCGAGGATAACCGGGTCGAAAACCTGGCAGCCGTCGACACCCAGTTCGGATTCGTTCTCGAAGAGGAAGTGACCGTAGATGCCGACCCGCCCGTGGACGAAACCGCCGAATTCCCATGGAGCAAGCCGGCGCCCCTGGCCGGCAATCCGGGCATCGACGCGACCGATCCGGAGATCCTGCCGGAAACCGGCGGCCCGGAGGTCCGAGCCGTCTTCAGAGTGCCAGCGAGCGCGGTCGGCGCGATCTCGTTGTAACGCTCGACTCGCAAAGCACGGAAGGAGCCCCACATGAGAAAGTCCTGCGCTCTCGCCGCCTCGATCGCCCAGGCCTGGGATACCGTCCAGGCCGCGGCCGGACGCTGACGCGCTAGGCCAAGGCCTGCGCCAAGCAGCAGGCCGATGCCGCCGCGGCACTGCCTGTCAGGTCGTCCGGGCCGCCCTGCCCTCTGCCGGCGGCCGCGGGGGAACCCTCTGAAACAGACGAAACAAAAAAGCTCACGTCCCGAAACCGGATTGATACCGGACGAAGCGAAACTGTAACCGGTGACAACGGAGGCGAGCGCAAAGCTTGCCCGGCCCGCAAGACAAGACGAAAGCATCGACGAAACCCCGAGCACCCTAACCCCTGGCCGTAACCGCGCGACAAGGAAACGAGAAAAATGAGAATCGACCCGCAGCATCGCCCTCTCCATTCCCCTTCGCACCGGCCCATCGCCAGCATTGCCAGCCAACGCAAATCCATGACCGCCAGCCCGCCGCTCTCCTCCGTGGTCAAAGACTACATCCGCGCCCGGCACGGCAAAGTGCGGTTCGAACGGCTCCGGCAGGCCGAACATCATCTGCTGAGCTTTATCCAAACGGCAGGGGACAAACCGGTCTCGGAATACCGCAGAAAGGAAGTCGAGCACTTCGTGGCGGAACTGGTCCAAGCGCAGGGCTTGTCCGCGTCGACTGTCAATGGTTACCTCGCCTCGCTTTCCGCCCTGTTCAACTGGGTCACCGCCCACAGCAGCCGCTATGGCCTGCATGCCAACCCCTGCAAAGGCTGCAGGCTCCCGCCGGATACCGTTGCGGCGGAACAGCGGCAGCAGTCCGGCGACAAACCCTTCAGCCGGGAACAGCTACGGACCTTCTTCGAATCGGAAGAATCGCTGGCCGGTATCGATACGCCTTACAAATACTGGATTCCATTGATCCAGCTCTTTACCGGCGCCCGGATCGGCGAAATCTGCCAGCTCAAGCCCGGCGACTTCGTATTGCTGCGAGGCCGCATTCCCGCACTGCAGTTCTTGGTTTCCAACTCCCGGCGCCATGCCGCGCGAGCCGTACCGCTCCATCCGAAACTGATCGAGCTCGGCTTCATCGCCTATGCCGAAAACCTGGAAGGCCATGACACGCTATGGCCCGGATTGAAAATCCCCTACGCCGGCAGCAAGGGGCAAAACCTGGGCATGTGGCTGGACCGCCACCTGAAAAAGCTCGGCTTGAAATGCACCGGGCGCAGAACCGACGTGTTCCGCTCGACCTTCGTGGACCGCCTGAAACGGCAAGGCGTCGGGAGCGCACATAGCCAGGCCCTACTGGGCCAAGCGGACGCAAATGGCGCCAGTGCGCCCCAAACACCCATGTGGATGTCCCATCCCAATCTACTCCTGAACGCCATTGCAAAACTCGACTACGGCGTCGAATTCGAGAATTACCGAATGCGGTGAAACGTCCTCATGAATACTATGCTCTACCGCCATTCAACGGGCGCGCTGATCTTCGGATGCGTAGCATCTCGTCGCCACCTTTTTGCAATTCGTAGTTCACCATTTCCACGTTCGCGAGAAACCCCATTGCCGTGACCGCTTTCATCACTGGCTGCACATAGGGCGATCTTTCCAGCATAAGCGTGAGCAGCGGAAATATCCGAACCTCTGCAGCCACTCGCAACATTTCGAGAATGGACGCCAGATGAAATTCATATGACAAATGTCCGGAGTACAGAAACAATAAATGGGAACAAAGCGCCAGCTCGAACCTGCCGTCTTCAAAGTCCAGCCCGGGCAACTCGCCCACGAGATAACGACCATCGGCTTTTCCTCCGTCGTAATCTGCAATGAAACGGCGCAACACTCGTCTCCGGTTTTGCTTCAAATAATCCGGCGAACCATGATAAGACCAAACCCAATCAGCCGGGGTCGACTTGACTTGCTCAATGATGTCATCCACCACTGCATCAAATTGCCTTTCGATCTCTTCCGCTTGAAATACGTACAAGGGGTCGATCGAAACGACTGATTTGCCCAGCCCCCACATCTCCGCATTAAAGCTCGCGGGACCATCGCCCACACCGACAATAGCTTTTTCCAAATCTCCTTCGGATAGAGCGAACATGTTTTTGTATTCGTCCAGCGAACGCCCGAACGGAACGACCTTTTCAAGCTTCATTACCATATCATCTGCCCAATTGGCGAACGTACCTAATTATCGCGCGCGCACCTCGCGCCACAACGCCGCGTCAGCGGTCCAAGGTGAAACGCCTTGCCCGCCTTTACTTCGACTCGAGTACTCTCCCCAAGAAACCCCGAATGTACTCCGCAATTTCCACGGGCTTTTCCTCGACCGCGAAATGACCCGCATCCAGCATATGCAACTCGGCATCCGGAAGGTCTTGAAGGTACGCATAGGCTCCCGCGGCGATAAATGCCGGATCGTTCCTTCCCCAGAGAATAAGCGTAGGGGGCCGCCTTTTGCGCAGGAACGCCTGCCATTTGGGATAGGCGAGGATGTTGTTGTAGTAGTCCTGAAACAGCTGAACCTGGATCTTTCTGTCCTTATCGCTCTGCAAGAACGTCAAATCATGGGTCCAGCTATCCGGACTCATCGTGTCTTCCCTACCTTTGACATCCCTCAGGTATTGCTTCGCGACGATCGCTTCCCGGCTGACGAACGCAAAGAGCGAATCGACTTTTTTTGGCGAACGATCGCGATTTGCCGTTCTAAAGAATTCCTGTCGAGCATCCGTCAAACCGGCCAGATAAGCATTTGCGTTCTGCGCGATCAGCGCCTGCACCGACTCCGGTGACTTTAGCATCACCCGGTACCCCACAGGCGCGCCGAAATCCTGCATATACAGGACAAACTTTCCGATCTTCAGCTCCGCCAGCAGGCCGGATATATGCTCTGCCAGCAGATCGAATGTGTACGGCGCCTTGTCGGGGTCCGGGTGGTCGCTGTATCCAGACCCGAGGTAGTCCGGAGCAATGACGTGGAACCGGCCGGAAAGCAGTGGGATCAACTCCCGGTAGGTATGCGAAGACGAGGGAAAACCGTGAAGCAATACAATGGTAGGCTTGGATGCGTCTCCTGCCTCCCGAAAAAATATTCTCCGCCCATCGACTTTCTGATACCGGTAATGCGTCTTTTTAGGCCATTCCAGATCTCGTTCAGCGGAAATTGAAGCCGCACTGAATAACATAAGCACAGAAAGTATTATCGTCATCCTATGATGAGCTCCAGCCATGGGCATCAACTCAGTTTGTTCGCGGATGTCAGATCGACATGCCGCCTCCAGCGCGTCCAAATACTCGGTGAGTCTCATTATCTATCTTGACGCCTTGGTGCGGAGCGGAGGCGCACCTGCCGAGATGCCATTGTTCCGGCAAATTCGATTCCTCTGCCCCGGCCTTGAAATTTCGGAAAAGCCTGCAAGGTGGAGGTGACTTGGCCTCAGCCATCGGGGATTGCTCTTCAAGCTCCAGTGTGGCGGGCACCCAATAGTATGGGCGGCACGAATCGGATTTAGTCCCAATAACCCATAGTCCCCTCGAACATTGGCATGTTATTCGGAATTCCCGCCTCGAAGACATTAATCGTACATCATCCGCCATGTTGACCTTGGTAAGCAGCTTGCCATTATCATTAAATGTCCGAGACTCGTTAATGATATTACACCTCCAGATCTTTGGCGTCGGACTCACCTCCAGCGATCCACAATTGAAAGTCACCGGAAAACTGACCAACTTACCTCCATATAGGTTCGCCCAATGGGCGACCAGACCCATGTGAGCGCCTGTTTCACTTGGACGAACGGCATTGGTCGCGGGCGGCGAAAGCAAATTGGGCGCGCTGACATCCACCGTTCCGGTCGCTGCTGCGATGGCCACAAAGTCATAACCAATCGGCGCAAACACATGTTTTCCATGCGCGCTGTAAGCCGTCTGCTTTCCGCCGAATACCGACGCGACCAAGTCAACCCATGGATTGACGAGTCCTCCCTGCTTCTCTACATCAATTACGATCCGCTCAGTACTGGCACCTTGAATCGTATAACAGACAGAGGCGGCATCGGCTGTCTCGAGCGGAGCTCCGACTCCAAACGCCACGACCAAACTAGAGATACTCAAGGGGACAATGAGATTTTTCACGACGTTATTCCTTCGCAATTTACGAATAATATTAATACAATCAAATATATAAGAATATTTGAATGCTTTATTGCGGCTCGCAAACATTAAGCACAGTTAAGCCATGACTCGCATGAATGACAAGCTGCTTTGCGCCAGGAGCCACGAATTTGACTATTTTATTGCCCTATTCAGAGAAACAAGGCGTTCGACAAAGATGGTGGCATGGAGCGCCCTCCGAGTCTTGGACCGTAGCGCGCCCCTTGCTTGGACAATGGTGCAGTCTGTTCGATGGGAATGCGCGTTATACTTTAAATACTCAACAAGGACTTTTGCGCCCGAAAGGCACCGGGAGCCTCGCCGAAACGACGACGGAACTGCCGGTAAAAATAGGAAATGTCGCTGAACCCTGAATCAAAAGCGATATCCGCGATGCCGAGGTGCAGATATTTCGGATCTTCCAGCAGCCGCCTCGCCCGCTCCAGCCGAAGACGGTTCAGCAGATGAGTGAAACTCTCGCCGGTTTCATCCATCAGGTCGAAGAAATATCTTCTTGAAATGTTCAATGCGCCGGCAACCTCATCGACCGACAGGCTCTGACGCCTGTAGTTCTTTTCAAGATAATGGCCCAATGCGGCCTGACGCGCTGCACGCACCCCGCCGGCCCGCCCTTCCCGCTCCATATCTCGACACTGGCCAAACATATATATTAGGATGTCCAGGACATGCTCGCCTACGAGGCGGCTCAGATCAGGATCGTCGCGGATATTGTCGCACTCGATGGAACTGAGATAGGTATTTAGCAGCCTCAGGCTTGCCGAGTCGCCAATGGGAGTCATCAGCAAACGATCGGCCCGCGGCAACCTTTTCAGCAGCACCAGCCGGGGAATGCTCAAGCAGACATACTCGGCATATTCTCGCAGCGACGATGAGGCGACCAGCCCATCGAACACGGTCCCTGCGTTGACCAATGTGACGCCGGGCCCGTCCAAAACGACCCTCCTCTGGGACTGAACGTGTTCCCAGCGGCCGGCAACGTTGATATTGAATGCGAAATCGTCACGCCCATCCGCAGCAATCAGTTTAGGCGTCCTACGATAGGTTCCCGTCGTCTCTATACTCCGAACAAAACTCACACTCCCAAACTTGGTGAACTTCGCCTTGTTAAAAAAAGGGCGTGGGTCAATGGAGCATAAATCCATGCCCGCTATTCTTAAAGAAATCATTTCACGCCACATTTGGAAGCGATCCTTTTCAGGCAAATCACTGCTAGAAAATACCGTACCGTTGCCGAACATCGCGCTCCCCCTTTACCGCTAGTCTCTTCAGATTCTGTGCAAAGCCGCCGCTCATGGTTCCCACCTACAGTCCAGGTGAACCGACGGAAATCTCCAGCCTAAACCAGTCCCCCAAGTTAGTGTCGCGACACAGTTGATGTCGCGCCAGGCCGCGGCATTACAGGGCCGAGTGCAAAGGTGATGCTATCACCGCAAGCTCCAGTTCTTATGCACTCCAGGCCAACCGCTCTACGTATTGCCGTCCAAGACTTGGAGGTTGCTCTGATGCTCTCATTAGAAAGCCGATGGCGCCGCTTATTGCGGATTAACCCATATATTTCTTGATGAGGACCCAGAAATGAAAACAATCTCGCTTGTCACCGCGCAAACACCACTCGGCTCATCCTCACGTCAATTTTCCAGGGCCACCACTGCAATGGCGGTAGTCGCCACGCTCTGGTTGGCCTTTGCCGGCGATTTTGCTCATGCGGGGCAGACGATCGGCGGTCCGAGCGATCCTGCTCCACCGCTACCGCCTCCGATCGCCGGCGACAATTTCGGTTACTTCAGCGTCCGCCCCGATCTGCGCAAGTGTGCTTCGCCCGCGTGCGGCGGCGTCTTTGTGCAGCGCGTCAATCACCTTACCACCCGATGTGCCGACGGGAAGCTACGCCCGGAATGTTACGTTGCCGGCGTTTCCCTGCAGGCCCTCAACCTACCCGCCGATCAAGAAGACTCAGTACAGGTTCGCGTCAAGAACGGCACGGTACTGCTGAAAGGCCAGTTGATCGTCAAGCCGTTCTCACCGTTGAACACGCCCGGCCTGTTCGATGCGACGGAAGTCTGGCTGGCCGCGACCGACGTACGTCCTACCGGTACCTTCTTCCGGGCGGTGGATACCGGGATCGTATGCGCCGCCGCGCCTTGCCTGTCTTTCCAGGAGTTCAAACTCAACGCCTATGGGCAAACCGAGATCGCGGGCGTCGATTTGAGCCTGGTAGGCGCCAACGACGAGCTACTGGGCTTGGCTCACGAGGCCTTGCGGACGGAGGAAGGCATCCTGGTCGCCGGCAAGCACAAGGTCGTGAGCGGTCCCGCGGGCGAAGCGTCGGCCCTCGTCGCCAGCCAGTTCTATCTCCCCGTGGATAGCGGAAAGCCCGAAAAGTAAATCTGCCCTACTTGTACGGCGGAGCGATCCCTCGTTCGCCCCGCTGCCGGGTCAACAGCCCTTATGTCGAACGAATTCGTAATCCAGTGGAGGAATCAAATCATGAACCTTTTCTTTAAAACCCTGACCGGCACTTTCGCGGTCCTGCTCTTTCAGGCTACTCCCTTGCCTGCGGCCGAGACCGGACCGCTCCATCTCGCTATGACAAACCAAGGTTGCCGCCCCGGCACCAGCCCAGTCCAGTTGGACGACGGTAGCTCAGTATGCGCCGAGGTGATTGAAGTTTCGGCCGGGAGCGGTGGTGGGGGAAATCCTGCCCTCAATCTCCCCGACCGTCGTGGTGGCGGTAGTTCGGACTGGGCCGAGCCTGAACCGTACGACGACGGACGGGGTGGCGGTGATTGGAGCGAAGAGACCAAGGCTAGGACCCGCGTAGAGAAACAGCTAAAAGCCGAGAAAAAGAATTGCCTCGACCAGCTTCATGGTGATTGGAAAAGGTACAAATTCAGCACGAATGTTTATCGGGCGCGGTGTCAATGGCCAAGTCCGATACGATCTGACGAATTCATCTCTAGGCTCTATGACGGCTCAACAGGCTCATCTTTCAGGCAGTGCTATTACAAGGCCAACGTGACGGGCGCACAAGATGCAGTCCGTTGCGAATACCCAGACCACAGTCCATGTGCTGTCCCCCCCAGCAAGCAACCCCCGATGTGCACAGAAGATGAGCCATCCAATTATTGACCCATCCTTGAACAGAGCGTTGCGCTGAGGCCGCGGCCTACAAGCCATCCATCCGAACTCCGAGGCGACCAGATGACAAACGTCCGTCGATCTCGGAATTAACCCGAACCTATGAATTAAGAGGATCGAGACATGAACGCCAACCAATTCGACATTCCTTCAAATTTACCGCGGCCATCCCTGAGTCCATTGCGCAGAGCGCCCATTTTCACGGCATTGTCCGCCGCACTCTTCCTATCGGTAGGCGGCCATTCCGCCCCGGCGAATGCCGTGACCTATACCGTGACGGACCTCGGCGTCGTTAACGGCGGGATCTTGAGCTCCGGTTGGGGCATCAATGCCGGCGGACAAGTCACCGGAACTTTCTACACCGCCGGCGGGGCCTTCGGCCCGGAGGCGCATGCCTTTGTCACCCAGAACGGGGCGATGATCGATCTCGGCACCCTGGGCGGGCACGAAAGCCATGGCTCGGGCATTAACGACGCCGGAGTAGTCGCCGGAGATGCCGACACCGGCGAAGGGTATCCGCACGCTGTCGTCATCGAGGGAGGGACGATGTACGATCTCGGCACCCTCGGCGGGGTCTTCAGCCGCGCCTATGGCATCAACGCCTACGGCCAAGTCACCGGGGACGCCGGCGCCGCCGACGGACACGCCCACGCCTTCGTCGCCCAGTACGGGGCGATGTTCGACCTCGGCACCCTCGGCGGAACCTCCAGCCACGGCTACGGCATCAACGCCAGCGGACAAATCACCGGGGAATCCGACACCGCCGGCGGGGACTCGCATGCCTTTGTCTTCCAGAACGGGGCGATGATCGATCTCGGCAGTCTAGGCGGGCGCTACAGCGCGGGTTATGCCATCAACGCCGGTGGGCAGGTCGTCGGCTATTCCGAGACCGCCACTGGGACGAGACATGCCTTCGCCATTTGGGGCGGGGCCATGACCGATCTGGGCACCCTCGGCGGGAACTGGAGCGAAGCTTGGGGCATCAACACCCAGGGACAAGTCGTCGGATTTTCGTACACTGCGAACGGCGTCAAGCACGCGTTTTTAGCCCAAGGCAGCGGTATGACCGATCTCAATAGCCTGATCGCCAACAACCCCGGGTGGACGCTGGAAAGTGCCAATGCCATCAACGACAGCGGCCAAATTACCGGCACAGGCACCAATCCCACGGGGCAAAGGCATGCCTTCCTGTTGACCCCTGTACCTCCCCCGGTTGATCCCTGTCCCGCCTTGTTGTTCGAAATCGAGGAATTGGAGAACGACCTGCAGAACGAGACGAATGTCAACGAGCGAAAAAGAATCCTCCGTCGATTGGGCCCGTTGAGGACAAGGGCGCGCCAACTCGGGTGCCGTTAAACACAAACCGGGAACAGCACCGGAGGGACAAGGCTGACGACCGGTTTTCTCCATAGAGTCCACCCCGGTTTGTTCAAAACCTTGAAAGGCTGGCAAGCAGCGCCGAAATACCGAGGTCCTGATTGCCAGCCCATTCTCTCCCCGCGCAGTCCGATAAATCCTGGTAATGCATCGGAGCGAGGAGAGGTGAATCGCCCCGATGAATCCTGCCGTTTCGGGGTTTATGAAAACTCCATCTTGGGCAGTGATTCCGACCGTCTTTTTAACAAAGGCGATGGGTCATCGGAATCATGAGTTAGTCCATGGATTGGATGATCGTGCAGTTCGGTCGACGGGAATGCGCGTTATACTTCAAGCGCTCAACAAGGATTTTTTCGCCCGAAAGGCACCGGGAGCCTCGCCGAAGCGGCGACGGAATTGCCGGTAAAAATAGGAAATGTCGCTGAACCCTGAATCAAAGGCGATGTCGGCTATGCCGAGGTTCAGATATTTCGGATCTTCCAGCAGCCGCCTCGCCCGTTCCAGCCGAAGACGGTTCAGCATTTCAGTGAAACTCTCGCCGGTTTCATCCATCAGGTCGAAGAAATATCTTCTTGAAATATTCAACGCCCTGGCAACCTCGTCGACCGACAGGCTCTGACACCTGTAGTTCTTTTCAAGATAATGGCCCAATGCGGCCAGCCGCGCTGCACGCACTCCGCCGGCCAGCCCTTCCCCGTCGACGTCTCGGCACCGGCCCAGCATATATATCAGGATGTCCAGGACATGCTCGCCTACGAGGCGGCTCAGATCGGGATCATCGCTGATGTTGTCGCGCTCGATGGAGCGGAGATAGGTATTCAGCAGCCTCAGGCTTGCCGGGTCGCCGATGGGAGTCATCAGCAAACGGTCGGCCCGCGGAAACCTTTTCAGCAGCACCTGCCGAGGGATGCTCAAACTGACATACTCGGCATATTCTCCCAGCACCGATGAGGCGACCACCCCTTCCGACGCGGTGCCTATATTGACCAATGTGACGCCGGGCCCGTCCAGAACGACCCGCCTCTGGGACTGGGCGTGTTCCCAGCGGCCGGCAACGTTGATATTGAATGCGAAATCGTCACGCCCATCCGCAGCAATCAATTTGGAGGTCCTATGATATTTTCCTGTCGTCATCATACCCCGAGCCAATTTCCCGCACCCCAAGCTGAAGAACTTCGCACGGTAAAAGAACGGTCGCGGATCTGCGTGGGAGCAATCCAGGCCCATCATTTTTAATGAAATCATCTCGCGCCACATTGGGTAGCGATCCTTTTCAGGCAATTCGTCGCTGGAAATAACCAAGCCCGTCCCATTCATCTCATTAACCTTCTTACCGCTGACCTCTTCCAATCCTCTGCAGAGCTACCCGCCGCAGCCGCAGATGCAATTCGGGTGAACTGTCGAAAATTCCAACCCAACACCCTCCCCGGCGATTTACAGGCGTGACAGACCCGATATCGCGCCAGGACACAATCGTGCGGCGCCGACCACGGTTCCACGGGCGATGCTATCACTGCAAGCTCCAGTTCTTATGCACTCCTGGCCAACCGCCTACGTATTGCTGTCCAAGACTTGGCGGCTGATCCGATGCTCTCATTAGCAGGCCGGCGGCTCCGTTCTGAAACGTTTCCCCGGTTCCGGTTTGCTGTTTCGCTTCCCTAGCGGGAACGGCAAATCGGCTGCGATGGCTCCATCGCAAATACCAAGAACTCGACAAAGCACACTCCCAACCCAAAGGACAACATCATGAAATACGGTAACCCCACGCAAACCAGGCGTCGCATCCGATCCATCGCCTGCGTCGCCGCCCTCGCCGGCTCGGCTCCGCTGGCCGCTTTCGCCGATTTCGTCAGACCGCCAGCCGTACCTCCGGGAATCGTGGTGTCGGCGGACCACAAGGCGTTCCTGAAAGCTCACGCACTGGGCACCCAGAACTACATTTGCCTCCCATCGGAATCCGGTTTCGCCTGGACCTTCTTCGGGCCTCAGGCCACCTTGTTCAGCCGCAATGACCAGCAGGTCGCCACCCATTTTCTGAGCCCCAATCCGGAGGAGGACGGCGAGCCTCGCGCTACCTGGCAGCATTCGCGGGATTCGAGCACCGTCTGGGCCAAGATTCTCAGACCTTCTGACGACCCCGCCTTCGTTGCACCGGGCGCGATTCCCTGGCTCCTGCTCAAGCGGATGGGATCCCAGGACGGCCCAACCGGCGGCAACAAGCTGACGCCGACTACCTACATCCAGCGGATCAACACCTCGGGAGGCGTGGAGCCAGCGACCGGCTGCAGCGAGTCGTCCGACGTCGGCAAGAAAGCGCTGGTGCCTTACGAGGCCGACTACGTCTTCTATTACAAGCCCGCCGAAATCAGGTACTAAGGATAGGACCGAAAATAACTTCCCTGAATGACCGAACGATATTTTCGTTCAAAGCTCCGTCATGCCGGCAAGGATCGCCGGCATCCAGGCTACATGGATGTTTCCAGGCCTTTCTATCCCTGGAACCTGGGTTCCGGCACAAATCCGCCGGGAGCGGATTTGCATTTACCCGAAGGGCGGCAGGCAGGATGGCCTGCCGTGAATCCATGCCGGACCGACGGAGAGGCTTATTGATAAGCGCACAGGGTTCTCCACTGAAGCCCGAGCAGCGCTGCGACTAATTGTTTGTCCCTTACGATACAGGAGAAATACTCATGAATACAAAAGCGAAGCACGTTGTGACTACTACGTTCGGCAGTCTGATTGCGATAGCACTGTTGGTACCGCAAACCGCAGTCGCCGAAGATGCAAAAATATATCATGGAGCCATGTGTCAGGCGGGTGCCGGCGATGCCATTCAATTTTTTGTTAATGGATCTTTGAACATCGATCCCAACAGCGGACATTCTGTTACTTGCCCGGTCGTTCGTGACAGCGTAAACAAAGGCATCAATTCCGCGTCCATTACCGCAGTAGATAACTCGCCAGTCGAGGACGTTGAGTGCGTCCTTTCTTCCGCTAGAGCCGATGGCAATGCTGTCTCATCCTCAAGACGTACGACCTCCGGCATAAACACAGCTCCCCAGACCTTGCAGTTCGGCACCCTATCCGCGGTCAGTGGCGGTTTCTATTTGATCACTTGCAGGATCCCAAAGGCGCAGCCAGCAGGCGCCGGCGGTTTCAATTACAGCCGCATTCTTTCGTATCGGGTCAACGAGAATGATTGAGGACACCGCGCTGAACGCCGCTCCCCAATGGCAACCCATCGCACCACCCGATAATGGATGTCTAAACCTAACACCATCTTCCACGGCGCTATCGGCTGAAGCCAAAAAAACCCACGCGACAAACTTTTTACCAAGATGGGAGAAATACTCATGAATACAAACGTGAAGCACATTGTGACTAGAACGTTAGGCAGTCTGGTTGCGATGGCGCTGTTGGAGCCGCAACCCGCGGCCGCCGAAGATGCTAAAACATATCCAGGGACAATGTGTCGACCATACATCGGAAAAGCTGCCAAATTTTTTGTTGGCAGTTCGAATACCGATCCCAACAGTGGATATTTTATCACTTGCCCAGTCGTTCGGGACAGTGTGAACACGGGCATCAATTCCGCGTCTATTACCGTAGTAGATAACTCACCAGTTGAAAACGTTGAGTGCGAACTTTTTTCCGCTAGACCCGATACCATTACTGTCGCATCCTCAAGACGTACAAGCTCCGGCACAAACTCAGCCCCCCAGACCCTGCAGTTCGGCAGCCTATCCGCGGTCAGCGGTGGCTTCTATTACATCACCTGCTGGATCCCCAAAGCACAACCAGCGGGCTCCGGCGGCTTCAATTACAGCCGCATTGTGTCGTACCGAGTCAACGAGAAAGACTAGGACTCTGTGCCAAGCGCCACTCTTTGAGAGCGGCGCTCTTTTGATAAAAGGAACAGACTATGAGTCGTGCCATTCCCTATACCTGTGGCGCCATCGCTCTGGCCGGTATCATTTCCTGGTCAGAGATGGAACTGGCGTCCCAGGGTTTTCGTGCAGGTTCGGTATCAGAGACTGGCTCGCAGGTGAGCACGGATAAGACCGTGGCGCCCCCCTGGGGTAACACCCATTTAGAACAGTCCGACGACAATCAGCCTTGGCCACGCCTGGAAAAACAACTACGGCAATTGCAGCAACAGATTCAGATCCAGCAGCAGACGCTACAGAAACAACAGAATGAGATCGCGCGCCTTACCCACGCCCTGGCGACGGCCGCGCCATCCGGCACCACGGATCAAGAAATCAGCAATGCGCCGGCACAATCCGATGAAGAGCGGGAGCAAGCTCGATTAGAGCGATTGGATGGGGAGTTCGCCCAACAGAAAGACGATCCCGAGTGGAGCATGGAGGCGGCAAGTCAGATCGTATACACGGTGGAGAAGGTGCTTGACGATCGCGAAGGGGGCACCACGAAAGGTACGTCCCTGGTAGATGCAAGCTGTCACGCCACGTTATGCCGGATAGAACTCGCCGTGGAAGACATGTCGGCGCTCAGCAGCTTTGCTCAAGAATTTCCCATACAGCTTGGCTGGCAAGCAAGCATCAACCAAACGGTTACCCATAATCCGGATGGCAGCGTCGGAAGCATCATTTATGTTTCGAGAGATGGACATGATCTTCCGGCAGAAGAAGGCAGTTATTAATGATAACGAAAGTAATGGCATATACATCCATCTCCCTCTGGGAGATGGCCCAATTCCGTTAAGTTAAGCCGTCATACCGGCAGGGATTGCCGGTATCCAGGCCACATGGACGTGAAGGGCTTTCGCCATCCATGGCTTCTGGGTTCCGGCATTCCCTGCCGGAACGACGAGTTTTTTCTTAACTTAACGGTATTGGGAGAGGGCCGGGGTGAGGAAGGCCGGTATATGGCATTACTTTTTTAATTCTTAGTAGCAAGGTAAGGGCAACACGGAGTTTGAGTTTGCATGAGCAACAAGTCAGGCACATCCAGCCAGATCATCGGTCTGCCGCAGGGCGGGGGGGCTTTACACGGCATCGGCGAGAAATTCGCTCCCGACCTGCACACCGGCACCGGCAACTTCAGCGTGCCGATCGCCCTGCCGTCCGGGCGCAATGGCTTTCAGCCCCAGCTCAGCTTGGTCTACAGCACCGGCAACGGTAACGGAGCGTTCGGCCTGGGTTGGAGCTTGAGCCTCCCCGGCGTGATGCGGAAGACCTCCAACGGCCTGCCGCGTTACGACGACCGCAAGGACACTTTTGTGCTGTCCGGCGCAGAGGACCTGGTGCCGGTGGATATTCAGCCCGGCCTGACCCGTTACCGCCCGCGCACCGAGGGCCTGTTCGCTCGCATCGCCCATCGCCGCGACGCGGCGCAGGACTACTGGCAGGTCGACAGCAAGGACGGCCTCACCAGTTTCTACGGCTCCCCGGCCAAGGCCGGGCGCGATCCGGCGGCGATTACCGCCCCCGACCACGACGGCCGGGTTTTCGCCTGGAAACTCAGCCGCACCGTCGATCCCTTCGGCAACCGCATCGACTATCTGTACGAGCGCGATGCCGAGCAATCCGACGGCCCGCATCGATGGGATCAGGTGTATTTGTCCGAAATCCGCTACGCGGACTACGGGGACCCGGCCAATCCGCAGTTCCTGGTCCGGGTGAAATTCCTTTACGAACAGCGCCCGGACCCGTTTTCCGAATACCGCGCCGGCTTCGAGATCCGCACCGTGCGCCGCTGCACTCGCATCGAGGTGTACACCCAGGCAGACAAGGAGCGGCTGACGCGCACCTATCATCTGGACTATGCGGACCGACAGCCGGCGATCGCCTTGCCGCTGAACAAGGCCTCGCTGCTGCACCAGGTCCGAGTGGAAGGGCACGACGGCGAGCAGTCGGAATTCCTGCCGCCGCTGGAGTTCGGCTACAGCCCGTTTACCCCCGACGCGCAAAAGTTCATCGCCGTCACCGGCCCCGACCTGCCGCGGGGCTCGCTGGCGCGGCCGGAATACGAGCTGGCGGATCTGTTCGGCAACGGCCTGCCGGACATCCTGGAAATGAACGGCACGGTGCGCTATTGGCGCAACCTGGGCGAAGGCCGCTTCGACCGCCCGCGGGAGATGGCCGAGGCGCCGGGGGGCCTGCGGCTCGCCGATCCGGGTGTGCAGATGATCGACGCCGACGGCGATGGCCGCATCGATCTGATGGTCAGCCGCCCCGGCCTCTCGGGCTATTTCCCGCTGCGCTTCAACGGCCTGTGGGACCGCAAGTCCTTTCAGCCTTACCAGGCCGCGCCGAGCTTCGCCCTGGAAGACCCGGAAGTCAGACTGCTCGACCTGACCGGCGACGGCGTCACCGACGCGATCCGCTCCGGCAGCCGGCTCGAATGCTTCTTCAACGACGCCCAACAGGGTTGGAATGAAAGCCGCAGCGTGGAACGCCAAGCACTGGCGGTTTTCCCCAACGTCAACTTCTCCGATCCTCGCGTGAAACTGGGCGACCTCAGCGGCGACGGGCTGCAGGACATCGCGCTGGTGCATGACGGGCATGTCGACTACTGGCCCAGCCTGGGCTACGGCAACTGGGGAAAACGGATTTCGATGCGCAACGCCCCACGGTTTCCCTACGGCTACGACCCAAGACGCATCCTGATCGACGACGTCGACGGCGACGGGCTGGCCGACCTCGTCTACGTGGACGACCGCAAGGTACTGCTGTGGATCAACCAGGGCGGCAACGGCTGGAGCGATCCCGTCGAGATCACCGGCACCCCGCCGGTCTCCGACATGGATGCGGTGCGCCTGGTCGACCTGCTGGGCACCGGCAACCGCGGCCTGCTGTGGAGCGCCGACGCCGACGGGTCGAACCGGCCGCACCTGTTCTTTCTGGATTTCTGCGGCGGCGTCAAACCTTATTTGCTGACCCGTACGGACAACCACCTGGGCAGCTTGACCCGGGTCGGGTACACCTCTTCCGTCCATTTTTACCTACGCGACCAGCAGCGCCCGGCCAGCCGCTGGCAGACCCCGCTGCCGTTTCCGGTGCAGGTGGTGGCCAAGGTCGAGGTCGTCGATCAAATCTCGCAAGGCAAGCTGACCACCGAGTACGCCTACCATCACGGCTATTGGGACGGGGCCGAGCGCGAATTCCGCGGTTTCGGCCGAGTCGACCGGCGCGACAGCGAGGTCTTCGCCGACTTCCACGGCAGCGGCCTGCACGGCGGGCAAGCCTTCGAGACGGTGGCTGCAAGCCGCTTCTCGCCGCCTTTGGAAACCCGCACCTGGTTCCATCAGGGGCCGGTCGGCGACGAGTTCGGCGACTGGACGGAACTGGATTTCAGTGCCGAATACTGGCCCGAAGACCCGCCGGCGCTGGGCCGTCCGCAGGCGATGACCGAGGCGCTCAATACCCTGCCCCGCCGCCGCAAGCGCGACGCCTTGCGGGCCCTGCGCGGCAGCGTGCTGCGCACCGAACTGTACGCGCTGGACGGCACGGACCTGCAACACCGTCCCTACACCGTCACCGAAGCGCTGCACGGGGTGCGCGAAGAAGTGCCGCCGGCCGACGGCGAGCGGCAGCCGATCTTTTTCAGCTTCGCCCTGGCGCAACGGACCACGCAATGGGAGCGCGGCCAGGAGCCTATGACTCAGCTCAGCCTGATGGGCGATTACGACCAATACGGCCGTTTGCAGTCGCAGTTCAGCGTGGCGGTCCCGCGCGGCCGGGATTACCGGGTCGCCGCCCAAACGGCGCAGCCGTATCTCGCCACCTACGGCGAAACCGGTTACCTGCAACGCGACGACGCGCAGCGCTATCTGATCGACCGGGTCGCCAAAACCAGCAGCTATGAAATCCTCAACGACGGCAAGCTCCCGGTATTGGCCTTGTGGGATACGGTCAGGAAAGGCAACGCGGCACGCCAATTGATCGGCCAGACCCTGAATTTTTACGACGGCGCGGCCTTTCAGGGCCTGCCGCTCGGCCAGTTGGGCGCATACGGTGCCGTGGTGCGCACGGAAAACCTGGTGTTACCCGAGGCGCTGCTCAGGGAACTGTATCGCAGCGGCGAGACGGTGCTCGATCCGCCGGAGCTTCCGCCGTATCTGAAACCCGGTGCGCCGGCCTGGACCGGCGAATATCCAGCCGAGTTCCGCAAACTGGCAGCGCAAGCGGGTTACGTCTATCGTAAGGGCGGCGCCAATGCCGTCTCGGCGCAGGGCTTTTTCGCCATCACCGCGAGCCACCTTTACGATTTTCAGCTCGGTACCGCCAACGGCAAAGGCCGCGGCCTGGTCTTGCAACAGCACGATCCGCTGGGGCGGCGCTCGGTCATCGCCTACGACCGTTACGAACTGCTGCCGGAGCGGGTCATCGATCCGCTCGGCCTGAAAACGGAAGCCAAATACGATTATCGGGTATTGCAGCCGGAAGTCGTCACCGATGCCAATCTCAACAGCCGCCATTTCCGCTACACGCCGCTCGGCCTGCTGCGCGCGGTCCGGGTGCAGGGCAAAGCCAATGTCGTCGAGGGCGACCGCCAACGGCCCGGCGTGGAGCTGAGCTACGACCTGCTGGCCTTCAGCGAACGCAGGCAGCCGGTGTCGGTACGCACCAGGCAATACCAGCATCACGACAGCGATACCGACGTGCCGCTGCCGCAGCGGGACGAGACCATCGAAACCGTCGAATATTCCGACGGCTTCGGCCGGCTGCTGCAGACCCGCGTGCAGTCGGAGGACATCCGCTTCGGCGATCCCGTATTCGGCGGCGGCATCCTCCCCGCCGATCAGGCCGACGACCGGACCACCCGCGAAGCATTTTCCGGCGTGCGCAACACCGACGCCGCCCGCCCCAACGTGCGGGTCAGCGGCTGGCAGATCTACGACAACAAGGGCCGGGTGGTCGAAAAGTACGAGCCGTTCTACGGCCGGGGCTGGGATTACGCCGCGCCGGGCGAGGCGGAGTTCGGCCAGAAGGCCGTGATGACTTACGACCCGCGCGGCCAGGTAGTCCGCACTCTGAATCCGGACGGCTCGGAGCAGCGGGTGATCTATGGCGTTCCCGCCGATCTGGCCAAACCCGAGGATTTCGAACCGACACCGTGGGAGGCCTATACCTACGACGCCAACGACAACGCCGGCCGCACCCACGCCGAGGCCGCGCAAGGCTATGAATCGCACTGGAACACCCCGGCCAGCATCGCCATCGACGCGCTGGGGCGTACGGTCGAAGCCACTGTCCGCAACGGCGCCGATCCCAAGGATTGGTATGTCACCCGCTCCGCCTACGACATCCGCGGCAACCTCCTCAGCATCACCGACGCGCTCGGGCGGGTGGCGTTCCGCTACGGCTACGACCTGGCCAACAGGCCCTGGCGCACCGACAGCATCGACGCGGGTTTGCGCCGCGCGGTGCTGGATGCCATCGGCAATCCGATCGAAAACCGCGACAGCAAGGGCGCACTGATCCTGCACGCCTACGACGACGGCAACCGCCCCAACCGGCGGTGGGCTCGGGACGGCCTGAACCAGCCGCTGACGCTGCGCGAGGTCCTGATCTACGGCGACCGGCCGGAATCCGGACTGACGGTGGAGGCCGCGCGGAAACTGAACCTGCTCGGAAAGCCGTACAAGCATTACGACGAGGCCGGACGGATCACCGTGCCGGCCTATGACTTCAAGGGCAATCCGCTCAGCCAGACGCGCCAGGTCATCGGCGACACGGCATTGCTGACGGCCTATCGAGACGCCGCCGAACGCCGGTGGGACATCGCGGCGTTCCGGGTCGACTGGCAAGCGCCGGCGGGTATCACGCTAGAAGCCCACGCCGAGACCCTGCTTGACGGAACGGCCTACGAAACCCGTACCCGATACGATGCGCTGAACCGCGTCAAGAGTCTGCGCTATCCGCAGGATGTGACGGGCCAGCGGCAGGAACTGCAACCGGTGTACAACCGGGCTGGCAGCCTGGCCCAGGTGAAGCTGAACGGGGAAACCTATGTGCGGGAGATCGCCTACAGCGCCAAAGGCCAGCGAGTACTGATCGCCTACGGCAACGGCGTCATGACCCGCTACGGCTACGACGACCGCAGCTTCCGCCTGCTGCGGCTGCGTTCGGAACGCTACGGCCAGTCCGAGGCCGGAGGCTACCAGCCGGTCGGCGAGGCGCTGCAGGACTTCGCCTATCGCTACGACCTGGTGGGCAACATCCTTGAAATCCAGGACCGCACCCCGGCCAGCGGCATTCGCAACAATCCCGCCGCCGCCCTGGCCAGCGGCCCGATCGCGCAATGGCTCGGCTCGGGCGACGCCCTGATCCGCCAGTTCGAATACGACCCGATCTACCGGCTGTTGTCCGCCACCGGCCGCGAATGCGACCAGCCGCCGGAATCGCCGCCCTGGCTGGACCTGCCGCGCTGCACCGACCCGACCCGCACCCGCGCCTATACCCAGCGCTACCGCTACGACCCGCTGGGAAACCTGCAGCAGTTGCAGCATCAACTGGCCGGCGGAGCAGTGAACCGGGATTTCGCGACCGTCGCCGGCAACAATCGCCTGGACAGCGTTTCCATCGGCCAAAACGTCTATCGCTACGCCTACGACGCCAACGGCAATATGATCCGGGAAACGCTCTCCCGGCAGTACGACTGGGATCACAGCGACCGGCTGAAGGCTTTCCGCACCCAGACCGAAGCCACGGAGCCTTCGGTGCATGCGCAATACCTCTACGACGCCACCGGCATGCGGGTGAAGAAACTGGTACGCAAGCAAGGCGGCCAATACACCGTCTCGGTCTACGTCGGCGGAATCTTCGAATACCACCGCTCGGCACAGGGAGCCACCGTGCAGGAAAACAACACCCTGCACGTGATGGACGACAAGTCGCGCATCGCAACGGTCCTAGTCGGCCCCCCTTTCCCCGACGATACCACCCCGCCGGTCAAATACCACCTCGGCGACCACCTCGGCAGCAGCCACGTGGTCATAGCTGGCGACGGAACCTGGCTGAACCGCGAGGAATACACCGCTTACGGCGAAACCAGTTTCGGCAGTTTTTCCAGGAAGCGTTACCGGTTCACCGGCAAGGAAAGGGATGAAGAAAGCGGATTGAATTACCACGCCGCCAGATATTATGCGCCTTGGCTTGCAAAATGGATCAGCGCCGATCCGATTGGGTGGAAAGGCGGGGTAAATCTATTCGCTTACTGCAGCGGCAATCCAACCAGGCTGATAGACCCGAGTGGCCATTGTGGCGATGACTGGGAGTTCTGCAATCCTTTTGACGACGATTGTGGACTCGATACCATCGTTGAAGTTCATGACGAAGTTTTCAAGACCGATGACGCCATTGCCGGATTTGGCGATACAGCATCGTTTGGATTGACAAAAAAAATCAGAAGCGCCGCCGGCAGAGACAGCACCATCGATTATGACAGCCTTCAATATAAGGGCGGGCAAGTAGCCGGCTACGCACATGGAGTGGCCATGGGAGGGCTTGGACTGGCCAAATCGGTAGGAGCGATGGGCGTTGCAAAGACCGCCCAAGCTGCGTTTGTTATGCACGTGGCTACAAAAGGTGTGGGGCATGCAGCGGACTTCGTAGACTCCTCGGGATGGACCAAATCCATTGCCCAAAACCTCATCAACTACCTCCCCCTGGCATTTGGAATGCTAACGAGAGGCGGCAGACCACCAAGCTCTCCTTTTAGTTTCGCGACTAACGAAGCATGGATCTACAAGGGGAGAGTCATTCGTATTCTAAATACCCCCCGGGGTCCTCAGGCTTATTATCGAAGAACAGGCGGAGGCTCGCAAAGCCCTGACGGGGCCCAAGAAGGTGACTGGGTTCCATTCGAAGGCATCAATCCGTGGCAGATATGTAAACCCCGCCACGTCACGAATCCTGACCCATCCATGCCGCGACAGCTACGGGGATGGGGAAGCGAGCAAGCGAAGGCGGCTGGCGACTGGGCGAAACAACAGTATGAAACAAATCCTCCGGCGATGCATGACGTTGGGGACGACTGGGGTTTGATACAGCAAAGAATCGAACAAATTGGCGTTCCAGTCCAATTTCCAATGTATGGCGGCACGAGAGCTCAATAGGACTTGAGTGAGAAAATGTCAATTATCTCGGCATCACGAGAAATGTGGACAACCAATACAAACAGCTTTCACAAATCACACCGGAGAACCCAATGCCAACTGTAGTGTTACGCATATTATCCCCGACAGCCGGGGCCGAGGTGGATGAGCAAAACCTCTTCGTAAGCGGCGATTTCGTCTTCTCCCAAGACGATACCGACAGCGGTATTTACGATCCGAGACTCGAGTGGGCCTGGGTTACCTTCGGCGTGGGAGGGCCACGGGTTCAAGCGAGAATAACCAGTTCGTACACCTGGGAATGCGTCGGGTCGGTTGGCGCCGGCCTGGCAAGCGGACAGCCTTTCACCCTCACCGTCGACGCCATGCTGAGCGTTCACGAACAACGGGGCGGTGGCCAGAACGAACCCCCGGATCATTACGACTATGAGTGGGAGGCTCAAGGCTCGGTCAACGTGTCCGCCAAGCAGAAACCTCCCAGATTGTCCGTTGCGTTTGCATCGCCCGTCGTGACCGCGACCCTGCCCTATCCCTTCAAGTTTTCCGGCACGGCGAGCAACGACTATTCGGGTATGACGGCGGTGCGCTTCCGCATCGACAACGGGCCTTTTTCAGACGTGGACAATCCAAACGGCGACTGGAGCGTCTGGAGCAAGACTGTCGAGTTGGAGGCCGGTTCATTTCAGCTGACGGTCGAAGCCACCGGCGGGGGGCCTCATCAGCTCAAGACCACGTCCGTTAATACCATTGATATCAGAACGCCGTTCGAGCCCACCGATGTCGACCAGGTGTTCGCCAACACGACCTATCTGCGCGAGCTCATCGACTTCGCCGCTCGCCAGATCAGGATCGGCACCGGCCGTGGACCCAGCGCGCAGGTACTGGCGAGTCGGTTTTTTCAGCCTTACGACAAACTCACGCTCCCCCCGGCCTTCGAGCAGGCTAAACAGCCGATCCGGCAAGCCAGGATCGCGATCGAAGTCTTACGTCGAATGCTGAATCCACCGCCCCCGGTGGAAATCGAAGAGCGCTTTCGCTTCAGCGCGTATCAAGCGCTCTTGCGCGAACTCGGCACTTCGTATGACGAACTGCGGCTGGCCCGGCTGGCGAACCAGCCAGACCGTCAGGCGCTGGCGGCAAGGCTCGGGTTTTCACTGGAAGCGAGCCGCCCGGACCGGCTGGACCGCATTACCCTGACACCGGAGACGGTCAATGACGCCCTGTTGGAGGAACTGTTCGGATTCTTGCCGACCCGGCCGGACGACGCCCTTGAGCCCCCGACCGTCGAGCCGCAGTTGCCTCTCTGGAGAGCGAGCACGCTGAAAGAACGATGGCTCGCCGACGATGCCCGCAGTCGCGATGGGGCCGACGGCTATGCACCGATCATCGATCCGGACCTCATCGACCAGGCTCAAATAAGACGGCACACCGCGAGCAATCCGGCCTATTCGTTGTGGACTGACCGCCAAGCCTGGATCGCCGCTACGCGAACGGCTATCGCCCGGGAAGGCGCCGAGCAAACCGAACCGCTGATGAGGTTCGATCAAGTGGTCGGACAATTCATCGGGACTATCGACTTGCAGGCCCTCGGCGGCCGAGATGCCCAAGGGGAGGATCTCTCCGCCGAGTTGCGGCAATACGCTTTGGATTCGGCGGCATTCCGCTTTCTGGTACGCAGCCGGGCTTTGCTGGCCACCGGCACGTTGCTGGAGTCCGAATGGCAAGACTTGTTTGATATCGCGCTGCAAGCTCAGAAGCGTCGGCGCTTCCAGCAGTGGCGCACCGAGGAACACCAGTCCAGCTTGATACTCGAACCCGGCATCTTTGCAGCCGGCGACAGCGAACCGGCAACGCCAATTCCCGATTGGCGCGGTTCCAGACTCGCTTTGTCGCAATGGCGCCACACCCTGCTGGCCAGAGCGAGGCAATGGGACTCCTTGGAAACCGGTTACCGGGCCGTGCTGGCGGGGGTCGAGGCTCAAACCTTGCCGGAATTGCGCGACGCCTTGCTCGATGTGATCGGCCAACGGCAAACCCCGCCCGAAGCGGCGGACGCGACCGCCGAACGGCTGAGCCGGGAGTTGTCGATCGACTTCCGGGCTCATTCAAACACCCAGACGACTCGCGTGGATCAGGCCATCGAAACCCTGCAGGGTGCCTTGTTTGGGGTGCGTACCGGTCGCTTGGCAGCGGCGGGCGACGGAGTCTGGAGCCTGAACGAAGCCAGTTTCGATGCGGAATGGCCGTGGATGGGCAGCTACCGGACCTGGCTGGCGGCAATCCAGGTATTCGCCTATCCGGAAAACCAGTTGTTTCCCAATCTCTATGTCCACGACGGACATTTCTTGAAACCTACCGCGGCCTTCATGGGCGCCGAAGGCCTGATCGCGAAACTGCGCAAAGCGGCGAAACTCACACCGGAATTGGCGAGAACCTTCGCCGCGGACTACATGGCCAGTCTGCGGACCGAAGTTGCCGAAGCGCGCGCCAAGCTGCCTGCGGACTTTGTCCTCACCGATAAACAAATGTCGGAGGAGGAATCGGAACAGCGCAGGGCATTGATCGCCAGCTTGTTCAAGGACTATTCCAATCCCCCTACGGCGACTACCGACCCCGCCGCGATTCCGCAGTACCTGCACGAGATCTTCTGGCTGGTACCGATGGCACTGGCGATGAGACTGCAGGATGAGCGCGAATATCTCGTGGCATTGGATTGGTATCAAACCGTTTATGCCTTCGATTCGCCGATCGCCAAACGCAAGCGCTACCCCGGCCTGACGATGGAAGCCGGGATTCCGACGTCCTACAGCCGGACTCCGGTATGGCTGACCGAGGAACTCAATCCGCACATCGTCGCCCTTACTTCGCTGGAGGGCCAGTTGCTGGTCGGCCGCAAGCATGTGTATACGCGGTTTACGGTGATGTCCATCGTGCGCTGCTTTCTCGCCTACGCGGATATGGAGTTTTCCAGAAACTTCGCCGAGTCGGTGACCAAGGCGCGCGCACTCTACGAGACGGCCATCGACTTGCTCGGCATCCCCGAACTGGAGCCGGAGACCGGGGACGAAATTCCGTTTCCGGCCAACCCGGTTTGGACGTCTTTACTCCTGCATGCGCGAGCGAATCTGGCGAAGATCCAGCACGGTCTGAACATTGCCGGCATGCGCGCCACGCTGCCATCGTCCGATCAAACGGCCACATTCCTTCCCAGCCAGTACCGCTACGCCTTCTTGCTCGAGCGCGCCAAGAATCTGGTGGGCGTTGCGCAACAGGTGGAAGCGACATTTCTGGCGGTGCTGGAGAAGCGCGATTCCGAAAACTACACACTGAATGAAGCCAGGCACGGCGTTCAGGTCGCCGGGACTTCCATCAATCTTGCCGATCTGAAAGTAGCCGACGCAGGTATCCTCGAGCGCGAAGCCGAATTACAGAAGGAGAAGGCGGAGGCACAATTCTCCAATTACTCTGAACTCATCAACGATGGCTTGAACAAATGGGAAACGGCGACGCTCGCCGCGATGAGGGCCGCGGTAGCCGGCAGACTTGCGAGCCTGTTATTCAGCTATACCCCGACCAATCTGATTGAATTCGGAAACACGGCCGGCAAAGCGGCCGATCTGGCCTCGGCTACCGCCCAACTCACGCAATTGCAGGCCAGCTTCGAGCGCCGTAAGGAAGAATGGCGACTGCAGCAGAATCTCGCCGGCAAAGATATGCAGATCAGCCGGCAACAGATCCTGCATGCCCGTAATCAACAACAAGTCGCAAACGAGGAACGCCAGCTCGCCGGCCTGCAACAGCGCCATGCGGAAGCGGTGCTGGACTTCCTGTCCAATAAGTTCACCAGCGCCGAGTTGTTCGATTGGATGAGTGGAGTGCTGGGCGGCGTGTACGCCTACTTCCTGCAACAAGCCACGGCCCTGGCGCAATTGGCCGAGGCACAACTGGCGTTCGAACGCCAGGAACCGGCGCCCGGTATTGTGCGCGCCGATTACTGGACTGACAGGGTGGACATCAACACCACCGCCCAACCCGACCGCCGGGGGTTGACCGGATCGGCCCAGCTGATGGCCGACGTTTTCCGGCTGGATCAGTACGCCTTCGACACCGACAGACGCAAGCTGCACCTGACCCAAACCCTTTCCCTGGCCCAGATCGGCGCCCAGGAATTGCACCGGTTCCGCGAAACCGGGCTATTGACCTTTGCGACGCCGGAAACGCTGTTCGACCGCGAATTTCCCGGTCACTACCTGCGCCTCCTCAAACGGGTCAAGGTGTCGCTGATCGCCCTGGTGCCGCCGACGCGCGGCGTGCGGGCCAGCCTGTCCGCCTCCGGGCTGTCCCGTACCGTGGTGGCCGGCGACGATTTCAAGACGGTCACTTTAAGCCACCCGCCGGAAACCATCGCTTTTACCTCGCCGCTCAACGCCACCGGCCTGTTCGAGCTCGAGCAGGAAAACGGCATGCTGCTGCCATTCGAAGGCATGGGCCTGGATACGGTCTGGCGCCTGGAGCTGCCCAAACCGGCAAATCCGTTCGACTACCGTACGATCGCCGACGTTTTGCTCACCCTGGAGTACACGGCACTGCACAGTTACGATTATCGGCAAAAAGTGGTCCGGGAGCTGGATAGATCTGCATCGGTGGATTGTACCTTCAGCCTGCGCGACCAGTTCCCCGATGCCTGGTACGATCTCAACAACCCCGATCAGGTCGACGCCGAGCGGCGCATGCGCGTCGAAATGACCGTCCGGCGAGAGCGGTTTCCCGTCCATCTCGACAATCTGAGTACCGCGGAAATAAGCCTGTTCTGCGTCCGCGACGACAGTTATTTGCAGGAGTTGCATATCGTCTCCCTGGAACACGCGATCGCGGGAGCCGATACCGTCACCGGCGGCGAGGTCGTCACCCGCGGCGGCATCGTCGGCACCCGCCGCCCCGGCGGCGCGCCCTGGCAAGCCCTAATCGGCCGCCATCCCGCCGGGGAATGGAGACTGCAACTGGAAGACACGGAACCGCTGCGCAAGGCTTTGAGAGAGGGATTGATTCAGGATTTGGTTCTGGTGCTGACGATCGATGGAGTCACCCCGGCGTGGCCCGCGTAGCCTCGTACGAATGATAAAGAAATTAATGTCAGGTACCCCCTCTCCCTCTGGGAGAGGGGCGGTGTGAGGGGGCTCGTATATGGCATTACTTTCTTAACTCTAAGTAACTATCCAAGCTGCCGACATCCCGGCATCAATCCCACCCCATGAGACACTAATGATAAAATTCAGCGTTCTCTACCCGAATAGCAAAGATTCTCGCTTCGACGTCTCGTACTACACGGAAGTCCACATGCCCATGTCCATCAGACTCCTGAGCGCCCATCCTGGCTTCATAGGGGTATCGGTCGAACGTGGCCTTGGCGGCTTATTTCCCGGAGCTGAGCCGGCTTATATCGCCATGTGCCATTTCCTCTTTAATTCAGCGGAAGACTTCATGGCTGCATTCATGCCAAATGCCGCTCAGCTCCGAGGCGATATGCAGAATTACACGGACATCGACCCCGTCGTACAATTCAGCGAAGTGCTCATTTCTCGATAGCACCGTATTGAGCGCATACCGGTCCAACCCATCGCTCCGGGAGCGCCGCTCTCCGGCTAAACGCCATCGAACTTCGATTAACGATAACGGTTATGGGAACAACCAAGCCGAGCGGCACATTCAACCACACAATAATTGACAAACCGATGTGCAACTCAAGGATCCTTGTGGATTTCCAACGGAAATCCACAAGGGTAAGGCGAAATGGCTCGGGCCATCTGCTATTGCTGTTCAAGCAACAAGGTGTCGTTACTTGAAAGAACGGAACTGGGATGTTCAGCTACGGATTACAACATGCTTGATTTTATAGTAATAAATCCCTTTAAACGCACTGCCGGCTCGCGTGCCTCTTCACTTCACACGCGTTCCTTTACGGGAGCCCTCTCATGCTACCCCTGGTACGATCGAACCTGATATTGTCCTGGTTCATTGGCTGAAACATATTACATTTCACGTCATCCGCGATATTGACTTTATAATAGTACACGTCTTTCCAGGAGAATCCGGCCTCGTTGGATACATTACACCTCCAAGTATTCGGTGTCGGATTCACCTCCACCGATCCGCAATTCAAATTCACCGGATAGCTGGTCTCCTGGTTGTCGAACATATTCACCCAAAGAGCTTTCAAGCCCATATGGGCACCGGAGTCGGTGGGACGCATGCCCCTGGCGGGCGGCGCCAAGAGGCTAGGCGCACTGACATCAACCGTACCGGTTGCCGCCGCAGTAGCCACGGTCCAGTTATCGGCAGCAGCTGCCGCAGCCTCGGTCTGTTCAGCTGCCGACAGCGCAAACACATGTTTTCCATGTGCACTGTATGCTGTCTGCTTACCGCCAAACGCCAGCGCGATCAGGTCGAACCAGGGGTTGACAAGCCCTCCCTGCCTCTCGACATCGATCACGATCCGTTCCTGCGGAAACATTTCCGACGCATAACAGACCGCGGTTGCATTGGCCGTCCCAAGGGGTGCCGCGAATCCCGCCATAACGGTCAAGCCGGCCATACCTAAAGTGCCTATAGATCTTTTCATAGCATTACCCTCTCCTACTAACAGCATGTCTATTAATGAATAATGTTGGATCACGAACACCAGACACCAAACCAAAAACCTGAGGCGCAGCAGACACTATCGACGGAAAAGACGAGGAGCTACACGCCCCTCGCACCCACCATCAGTCTATCTGGCTTATCTCTTATGGAAACACTGGATGTTCGGCAGAAATATTGCCAGGGAACCCTTATAAAGTCTTGGACGAGAGCGCGTTCATCCAGTGGATTCTAGTGCAGTCGTCGAGAAGAGCCTGTAACCCTGTTCTAAAGGATGACCAAGACGGATATCTCGAAAAGAACGCCCTTAGGCAGATGACATATTATCGACGCCGTTGCGAGCAACGTGGCAGGAGAGTGGAGGCGACAATCCTGCAGGTCATACCATCTACAGGAACAAAATCATTCGATCTACACGGAAGCCCCGCATTACTCAAAGTCAAGAAATTAATGCCATCTATGCGCGGGCGGCCTGTTCTGCTCTTACCTTGTCGACCAAACGATCACGGCGGGCATTTACCCCACTAGTCCGTTCAACATCTGCGCGTCGTTACGATGTGCCAAGATACCCCGAGGGAGGAACAATGTGTTCCGGGATTCTGGCGTTGTAGCTTACACGTCGAAGTGTCCCCTACGATGGCCGCATGTCTTTGCGTTCTTGGCGTATGAAATACATGTGTGTAAAGGTATCCAGAAGAGCGTGCCCATCGAAGTGCAGTCCTGATGAGAACTCGCGTATTTGAGCGCAGGCGGAAAACTGCGAACAACCATCGAGAAATGGTTTCCCGCTGCGGAGGCCGACGCAAAGCGGCACGACTCTACGATTTGTTCGGGGGTGGATATCTCTGCCAATTTCACCGCGCCGGCTACCCCAGTCGATGCGTCCACTCGACGCTTGGACGGGAACCGGGCGGACGTCCAGCCTTTGTCGCGAAAGCGCCTGCGTAGAACGCTGCGACTCACCCGCCCAAATCAAACGGTTTCCACGAACGCCGGAGGGCCATTCAGGCGAAACTTCGGAAATCTATATCGATTTCGCCTTGCGGATTTCTATCCAAAACCCGCAAGGCGAACATGGGAGAGCCTCAGCCGTCAACGACGACTAATCGAGCACCTATGACCTCATGAGGCAGAAGTCTCGAGGTCTGCGGCAAATCAGCCACCAGATATGGCGGCAAATTTAGTTTCCCGACTGCACTCTTGATTGAAATAGTCGTTCATCCCCATTCTCTTTTTTGGGATCACCGCCATCTTTGCCGGTATTTCCGCGGATTGTAAGCCCAGACTTCCAGATGATTGAACGGTTACTCATTGAGGCATCAACCAATCGGACATTTCTATTTCCCTATATTAGTCATGCTTCCTATTAACGACAGATCAGAAGGGGTGGTGGCCTGGAACATATTGCACCGCACGTCATCCGCCATATTGACCTTGGCATATACCACATTCATGAAGCTGTATCCCAATTCATTAGCGACGCCGCAGACCCATTTGTCCGGCGTAGGACTCATCTCCTTGGATCCGCAATCCAGCGATACCGGCCAAGAGTTGCGCTTCTTTTCGTTGTAAAAGGTGACCCACTCGGCAGATAGGCCCATATGGGCGCCGGTTGCTGTCGGCTGCATCGCATTGACGTTGGGCTGCGTAAACAGATAAGGCGCACTGACGTCCACGGTACCAGTGATCGCCGCGGTGGCCACGGCCCAACCGCCGCCCTGTTCTACTTGTTGGGCGGCCCAGACATGTTTGCCATGCGCGCTGTAAGCCGTCTGTTTACCGCCGAATATAAGGGCGATAGCATCGAGCCAGGGGTTCACGAGGGCTCCCTGTTTCTCGACATCGATTACGATCCGTTCATTGGGAAACGTATTCGACGCATAACAAACGGCGGCCGCGTTAGCGGCGCCAACAGGCACCGCAACTCCGGCCACAGAGGTCAAGCCGGCCATGCTCAAGCTGATTATCGCTTTTTTCACTGTGCTTCTCCTTCCTGCCAGGCAGGGATTCTTGTCAATCTATGTTCAGGGATGAAGAACATCAGATATCGGCTGCCCGTTAAGATTTGTCAAATACCGTCATCCTGGTATTGGACGACGGCCCTGTACGACCAGTACTAAAGGATTTTATAGGTCCAGTCCTTCACGGGAACACCGGATGTTCGGACATGGATAGTGCCATTGGGTGTACTCTTGTTCTTGGACAAACGTGCACAGGAAGATTGGGCTATAGTGCAGCACAGTTGATAGAAATGCGTGTTAGGATTTCGCCAAACATCTGCCAAATCTATTGCGTGCCACAGATGTCTGAACTCTGACAACTTTTAGCACAACGGATTACTTATTTATGGACAACTATCGCAACAGGCCTATTGCAGGATAGACCGCAGCGCCAAATAGTAGGGGTTAGAGCAGGACTGATGTCTGAGGAGGCTATTCCGGGAACTGCCGATTGTTATTTCCCGGAATCGACCAAAGAGGTGCCGAGCGTGCGGAAAGCCCCAGGTGTCTCGCCGAAGCGGCGACGGAATTGGCGGTAAAAATAGGAAATATCGCCAAATCCTGAATCGAGAGCTATGTCCGCTATGCCCAGGTGCTGATAATTAGGATCGGCCAACAATTGCCGAGCCCGATCCAACCGTAGGCGGTTGAGTATCTCCGTGAAACTTTCGCCAGTTTCATCCATCAGATCGAAAAAATATCTTCTTGATATTTTGAGTGTATTTGCAACATCATCGACCGACAGACTCTGACACCTGTAATTTTTTTCAATATAATGGGTCAATGCAGCCCGGCGTGCTGCGCGCACCCCTCCCGCTGCCCCTTCCCTTTCGGCATCTTGGACCTGACCCAACATGAAGATCACGAGATCCAAGATATGCTCGCCGACAAGGCGCCTCAGATCTGGAGTATCACTAAAGTCCCGAATTTCAATGGATTTGAGAAGAGCTTCCAGTAAACTCAGGGCTTTCCGATCACCTACCGGAGCCATCAGCAAACGGTCGGCGCGGGGCAGCCGTTTCAGCAGTACCGACCTGGGAATGCACACACTCGCAAACTCAGCATACTCTCCAAGCGACGCAGAGGAGACAGCTCCTTCCGCTACCACGCCCGTATAGAGCAAAGTGGCCCCAGGACGGTCCAAAACCACTCTCCGCCGGGATTCCGCGTGCTCCCACCGGCCGGCTATATTTATATTGAATGTGAAGTCATCACGCCCATCCTCAGCGACAAGCTTAAGCGTCCTATGATACTTTGCCGACGTCCCTGTACTTCGGACCAATTTTATATCCCCGAGGTCGAGAAGCTGCATCCTGGCAAAAAAGGGGCGCGGATCTGTACGGGATGCGTCCAAGCCAACCATTTTTAATAGAAACGTTTCGCGCCAGACATGGAAGCGATCCTTTTCGGGTAAATCGGCACTGGAGAACACCACACCTTTTCCTGTCATCGTACACCCCGTTTTGCGAATAACCTCTTCAGATTCCGAACAAAATATCCGCTCACAACAACTCCGTGTGCCATTCAGGTAAGCAGATCGAAATCTGTAGCCCGGAGACATCATGCCCAATTGCTGGCGTGATGCGCCCAAGATGGTTTAAGGAAGCGGAATGGCAGCACCCAGCGTAAGACACAGGGCGCCGTCGGCAGCGTTCGCATGTCCGCCGACATTTCCGCGGACGCTCAGTCCCGGTCGGAGAATCAGGCTGCTTGTGATGGACTGCCCTGTTTTCACGGGCCTTATCGGGATCCTCGATCAGGATCTGGCCCGGCGCGTCCGCCCCTTCGACTTCGCTCAGGGCAAGTCGTCCTGTGGCGAAGGCGCTGAGCACCTGGGGGGCGCTGCGGGCCTCCAAACGGTCCAGACTGCCGCGTAAGGTCTTGCCGTCGAGCGCGATCACGTCCGCACCGTCGTCCAAGCGCGTAGCATGGGCGCGAAAATGCGGTGCCTTGGCATTGCAGATCGAACTGTAAGCCGGTGTGCGGCGCCGCCGGCAACCGAAGGCCGCGCGTTCAATGCCGCCTGATGGGTGCGCACGAACTGGTTACTGCACCGGCAGGAGGTCGCGCCGTTCATGATGTCCAACATGCTGAACAGCAGCCTATGCGGCAGGTCGGACAACCGTCCCCGGACACGGCGATGATCCGGGCTCGCCAGCGGCCGTTGTTTGAGGGCAGACGAGGGGAACCTCTTTGAAAATCTGCACTTCTACAGTAATCTCTTTCCATGGAACAACCCTGCGAACTATACTGACCGGTAAATACAGTCGCCACTATACAGACTGTTCTGTATAGCTGCAAGCGGGCACTGTCTTCCTGCATTGAGTCATGACCCGCAACCTGAAAGAACAAATTCTCAAAACAGCTTCTGAGCTGTTCTATAGCCAGGGCATCAAGGCCACGGGGGTAGACGCCATCGTCAAGGCGGCGGGAACGACAAAAATGACCCTCTACAAATACTATCCGTCAAAGGAAGATTTGGTGATTGCGTACCTGCGTAGGCGCGATGTGGACTTCACCCAGTGGTTCGTTGCTCAAATTGATGACAGGGCTGCGCATCCTAGAGACAAGTTGGTGGCGATCTTTGATGTCATTGGGGAATGGATGCAAAAACCGGAATTCAGGGGCTGCGCATTCATTAATGCTTCGGCGGAATTTCCGCTCGAAGACAATCCGGTCCATCGGGTTTCCGCCGAGTTCTACGATAAGTTCAGGGGATACATTGCGGAACTTGCGCGCTCCGCCGATGCGGCACACCCTGACGCTTTAGCGCAACAATTGGCGCTGCTCTTCGCAGGTGCGATCGTATCGGAGCAAATGAAGCAGAACTCGGACGCCATCGTGACGGCTCGTGCCGCAGCAGAAATATTGATCGACTTGGCGCTTCGAGGTCACCCGGAACTATCAAGGTAACACCGGTATTCGCTCAGCAATTGCGATTGATCTCGTGCTGAGTCGGATGATTTTAGTCCTGCGGTGAGTACGCAGCGAACCTACTTCATTCGCTGACGAACCGGATCACTTGAATGCCGGACGAGAAGCCGGGCGCCCAAACATGAGAAGGGCGGGGTTTGGCCGCCCGAAAATATGCGGGCTGAGGGAAAACCGATCGTGGATTCTGATCGATTAAGGAGAAATTTGCGCACGGAGCGCGCCTGGAGTCTCGCCGAAGCGGCGACGGAATTGGCGGTAAAAATAGGAAATATCGCCAAATCCTGAATCAAGAGCAATGTCCGCTATGCCCAGGTGCCGATAATTAGGATCGGCCAACGATTGCCGAGCCCGATCCAGCCGCAAGCGGTTGAGCACCTCCGTGAAACTTTCACCGGTTTCATCCATCAGCTCAAAAAAATATCTTCTTGAGATATTAAGAGCGGTTGCGACGTCATCGACCGACAAGCTCTGACGCCTATAATGCCTTTCCAGATAATGGGTCAATGCGGCTAAGCGTGCTGCACGCACCCCTCCCGTCCGCCCTTCGACGCACTTCTCCTTTCCCAGCATAAATATAACCAGATCCAATATCTGTTCGGTGACAAGGTGTCTCAGGTCGGCGTCATCGCCAAGACTCAGGCTCTCGATCGATTTGAGATAGGCTTCCAGCAAGCTCAGCGTCTTCCGATCAGCTATCGGACTCATCAGCAAACGGTCCGCACGGGGTAGCCGTTTCAGCAGTACCTGTCTGGGAATGCACAAACTCGCTAAATCAACATACTCTCCGAGTGATGCAGAGGAGGTGACTCCTTCCGCCGCCACGCCCGTGTTGAGCAAAGTTGCCCCCCGACCATCCAACACGACTCTCTGCCGGGACGTCGCGTGCTCCCATCGGCCGGATATATTTAGATTGAGTGTGAAGTCATCACGCCCATCCTTGGCGGCGAGCTTGGGCGTCCGATGATACTTGCCGGAAGTTCCTGTAGTCCTGGCTAATTTTAAGTTCCCCATATCGAGAAACTGCACCCTAGCAAAAAAAGGGCGCGGATCTATGGACGATACGTCCAAGCCGACTACTTCCAAAGAATACGTTTCGCGCCAGACATGGCAACGATCCTCTTCCGGCAAGTCGGCACTCGAGAAAATCCCCCATTCACCAACCATCTGCCCCCCTTTTTACTGAGAAACCCCTGCACAAATCCTGCTGCTCAACTAGCCGCGACTGAGCAAAGGAAAGCTGTGACCGCATGAAACGGACCCTTTGATCTGTCACTAAGAGATTTGCCGCGATCTGGTCATGATGGCTAAAGCAGCCCCAAATGTTTACTGTCCTGGACCAGGGATTCCCCTATGATCACACGGTAAGATTTTTGCCCCCCTCCGGAAGGCCCCAGGTGTCTCGCCGAAGCGGCTACGGAATTGCCGGTAAAAATAGGAGAGATCACTGAAGCCCGAGTCGAAAGCGATGTCCGCGATACCGAGGTGCCCGTGCCTCGGATCGGCGAGCAGTTGCCGGGCGCGCTCCAACCGCAATCGGTTGAGCATCTGAGTCACGCCCTCTCCCGTCTCGTCCAGGAGGTAATACAGATACCGCCTGGATATCTTCATGGACGCTGCAATCGCGTCAACCGATAGATTTGGCTCCCTGAAGTTCTCCTCCAGATAGCGCACCAACGCCACCCGCCGAGCGGCGTGCATACCGCCTGCATTCGGCTCCGCCTTGTTTTGAGAGCCGAGCAGGAAGCCAACGATATCCAGAATATGCTCGCCGATGAGCTGGTTCAGATTCGGATCTTGCCCAAGATTTTTTTCTTCTATCATCTTGAGGTAATCCAGTAGCAGCCGGAGCGCCTCCTGGCCGACCAATGGCCTCAGCAGAAACCTCTCGGCTCGAGGTACCCTTCTCAGCAATTTCTCTCTCGGAAGACACACGCTCAACAACTGTTGATGTTCCTGCGAAGAATCAGATGCCAAGCCGCCCTCGGCAGCGGCGCCAAGATTGAACAGCGTTGCGTTTCCCCGATTCAGAATCTGGCGCCCCCTGCTTTGCACGACTTCCCAGGATCCTGCAAAGCAAATGGGCAATCCGATATCGTCGTTTCCATCCGCGGCAACGAGTTTGGAGGTCCGACGGTAGCGAGCACCGGTACTGGTGCTCCAGGCCAGTTTCACGGATCCGAGAAAGCGGAAACTGGCCTGGACGAAGAAGGGTCGCGGATCGGCGTGGAAAATTTCTGCACCAACCATCTTTACCGAAAACGACTCCCGCCATATATCCAAGCGCTCCTTTTCAGGCAAATCGGCGCTTGATATCACCAATTTCCCTTTCTCGTTCATATCACCGCCTGGCCACCAGCAAGTTCTTCTCATTCTGTATGGAGGGCATTTCTCCGAAACCACTCGAGGAACTACCCCGAACCCGGAAAGCCCCCGGCGTTTCGCCGAAGCGGCGACGGAATTGCCGGTAAAAATAGGAAAGGTCACTGAATCCCGAATCAAGAGCGATGTCAGCGATGCCGAGGTGCCCGTAATTCGGATCCGTCAATAGTTGCCGAGCCCGTTCCAGCCGAAAGCGGTTGAGCATCTGGGTGAAACTCTCGTCCGTTTCATCCATCAGGTCGAATAAATATCTTCTCGAAATATTCAGCGCGCTCGCCACATCATCGACCGACAGGCCGGGACACCTGTAATTTTTCTCAAGAAAACTGGTTAATTCAGCCAAGCGCGCAGCGCGCAGCCCTCCTTTCCGCGTCTCACCCTGTGCATCCTGGCCTTGGCCGAGCAGGCAGGTCACAAGATCCAGAATGTGCTCGCCGACAAGAACGCCCAGAGCAGGATCGTCGCCGATGCCCTGGCTCTCTATCAAATTGAGATAAGCCTCCAGGGATCTCAAGGTCTCCTGATGGCCGATCGGCGTCAACACCAAACGGTCGACCTGCGGTAGCCTTTTCAGCAAAACCTGTCGAGGAATGCATAAACTCACGAACTCGACGTGTTCCCGCAACGAGGAAGATACGAGTGCGCCTTCGGCCACGGCCCCGGTATTGACCAATGTGGCGCCGGGACCGTCCATGACGACTCTGCGTCGGGATTGGGTAAGCTCCCAGCGACCCGCCACGTTGATATTGAATGCAAAGTCATCATACCCATCGGCGGCAACGAGCTTGGGCGTCCGGAAATATTTTCCCGATGTCCCAGTACTTCTAGCCACCTTCACGCAACCCAAGTCGAGGAATTTCGCCTTGACAAAAAACGGGCGCGGATCCGTATGGGACGCATCCAGGCCGACCATTTTCAATGAAAACATTTCCCGCCAAATGTGGAATCTGTCTTTTTCTGGCAGATCGGAGCTGGAAAATATCACCCCTCTCCCAGCCATCATGCAACCCCTTTCACTTTCGGATTTTTCATAGTTTATACCCCCCCTTTACCGCCGCGATACGCCCTCTACTGGTCAACGACCCCCTATCGCAAAAATCAGCGCGGATTCAGATAGTAATTAGTCATCCTTGGCCTCGAGCCGGCGCCCTCCATCGCCGTCCCCACATAGTCGACGCAGTAACCTCTGTTGCCCTCGACTCCCCCCTGAATCCATACGGCGCTACCCTTCGACTTAACGTGCGATGTTAGCACGGCATGCCATAAAACCTACGCACTCCTGACCAATCGACGGTTGCACGATCGTCCAAGACCGGGCGGCAAGTCCAATGCTGTCATTGTCACTCCAGAGATCCGGCGGCGCATCCCGCTGAGCGCCACTTCGAACAATAAATCTTCTGCATTATCAATATCTGAAAAGAGAAACCCACCATGTTAGTGAGACTGGCAGCTATATTTGGATTCATGCCGATCGTTTGTACGGGCGCTGGAGAGGCGCGAGCGGCTCTCGACTTCGTCACCGAGAGTGAAATCAGGAATTGCCGATTCCTGAAATCGATCACGGTGTCGTCCCGTTACGGCAAGAACCTTGGGAGCTGGCTGCTTCAGGCAAGAGCCTCCGCATCGAGAGAGGCATCTGCATTGGGCGTAAGCCACATTGTCCTGGGCGATTATAAATCGTCCGGAGAATTCAGCGGAATCATGACCGCCAGTGCGTACGACTGCGGCAGCCGCGCTGAATTACCGGGCCCGGGCAAATAAAATGACCCCGGCAAAGCCGGGGGAGACTTATTGGGTTAGCACCCCAAAGACGCCTTAAAATAGGGAGCCGCTCAAGGCGGCTCCTACAGACTCGCCTTCATCCATTCGTACCGCTCGCGGCGTTGATGCATAGATGGACCAAAGGCAACGTTTCCCTTACCCTCCGCTTTCCTCAGGACGGAACGGCCCCTACCCGAACCGAAATCGGCACGCCGAGGTAGTTCCTGACATTCATCGCGGCGATACGCACATGAACTTCGGTCACTTGGGTTTCGAACAGGGGAGAGGCCAGGCTGCCATCAAATAGTTGCTTGACGCGGTACCTGGCATTTTCCGAGCGCTGTATCCGCATATTTCAACGGCGTCCCCCGGTTGCCGGTAGCTTTCCCCTGCCAGTGATGACGCAAGAAGTCTTCCTCCAACCAAACCGTAACATCGCCGCGCCGAAATAGTGGCCGGTCGTAGTCCGGGCAGTTCGTCACCCGATATTTATCTTTGGGTTTAGCCGTTTGGCTCTCCGGTAACTCCCGCCTCGACACACTCTGAGCTCACTTCAGGTTCGTTGGGCCGCATAGAATGGCGCGCCCCCCGAATTATGCACCAACGCTACGATCCAATCTGAACCCAAGGTCCAAATGGACTAATCATGCGCGTGTTCTAGAAACGTCCCTAATTATTTATAAGGGGACCTTCCCCTTGGGCAGCTTGGCGATGAAAGTGATGGAGGCTGAAGCCTGACTGGTACGGCCACGGGCGTCGGTGACGACGGCCGTTACCGTTCCTCTCGCCGACTCACCTGCAAGGACGCTCGCCGATATCCTAGGACAGTTGTCGGCGGGGTCGGACACGGACAAGGCGCCCAAACCCACGGCTGTCCACTTAACGCGTAAAGGGGCTTGTCCGCCCGTCATGTTCGCGCAGACCGTAGCGCTGATCACCGCTGTGCCAGTAACCGTCTTGGAAACCTGCGACGGTTGGATAGTTACCGAAGGCGGCGCGGTGTTCACGGGTTTCAATAGCACAGAACCGAAGCCGCTCGGTCCTGCGCCAATGGCGAGGATTTCTCCGTTGTCGTTGATGGCAAGTGCTTCTTCCAATGTCCAACCCGAGGCCGGATCGATCAGGCCGTTCAAGTCGACCAAGGCACCGTGCTGGCTCGCGAAGGCATGCCACTTACGATCGGCGACCAACCCCTCGCCTACCACCTGCCCATAATTATTGATCCCACGCGCCCTGGCGTAATTCAACCCGCCTAGATTGCCGTAATCGCTCTTCGCCCCATATTGGTATACAAACACATGGACTTGATTCTGCGCCTGATTGAAAGAGGTATCCGAGGTGCCCGCGATCTGGCCGTTGGCATTCACTGCGACGGCTTCGCTATTCGGCCCTCCCAGTGTTCCGAGGTCGACCATCCCCCCATATTGTTTAGAAAAGGCATGCCAGAACGTGCGCAACTGTCCCGTTTCATCAGTCCAGCTACCTGAGCTGGTACCAACCGCCAGCCCATAATCGTTAATGCCAAAAGCCTCACTGTTGTTTCCACCCAGGGTGCCCATATCCGACATGACGCCATTGGCATCCACCATAAACGCATGATAACTCCCTGGACTCGCCAGATCCGAACGGCCTACCACTTGCCCCGACGCATTGATACTGTAGGCAAAACTGTTCTGTCCGCCGAGTGTCCCCAGGTCCACTGCTTGCCCGGCCCGGCTGACAAAAGCGTGGTAGGTTTGGTTATCCGCAAGGGCGGATTCTCCGGCGATCGTGCCGCTGTTGTTGACCGCCCTGGGGGTGGCGAAATTGCCGCCCAGCGTAGCCGGTTCGGAAAATATGCCATTTTGACTGGCAAATGCGTGCTGGAGTCCGTCGACCGAATAATAACCCACTATCAAGCCGTTGTTATTCAGAACTCTCGCCGTCGTAAGGCTGCTATCCGGCACTTTAATTTCGGTAATAGTGTAGGCAATATCAGCGTGTACCGCCGACGTCAAACCCGTCAGTCCGAAAAGCACTGCAATATGTATCGAAGATTTTCTAAACATGTATTAACCTCATGAAGTTCGACTGTCTGATTTCCTATTTTCCCTTCGCCGTACCCCGCCTATAGAAATAACACTCTCCCGCAGGCGGATCGAAAGGCACGGTGTCACGGAACGCACTGGGTGCCGGTCAGATTCGTGGGATTGCGGCCGGGAACGGGCGGAAACACGTAGATGCCGTGCTCGTTGGTGGCGTAAACATGACCGCCCGGTCCGATGATGGTGGAATGCTGTCCACCGTCAGTCCAAGGCATACGGTTGATCCATTTCATGGTGGTCAAGTCGACGGTGACCAATTCCTTTTCCACCGCAACGTACAAATGTGTGCAGGAAGATGCTGCTGACGCGAAGGAGTACCCATCGAACTGGTCCCGTCTCTCAACGCCGGTGTTATGCACCAAACCCAGATTGCCTTTCCACGAGATCGCCGCAATGCGACCGTTAGGCGTTAGCGTCGGAGTAGCGTAAATTGAGGTATCCCACCAGTGATAGGTTCCTGCCGGTTCGAAACTCAACCTGCCTGAGTCCCTTTCGGCTCGGGAACGCAAACCTACCACGGCATCGCCTGACGCCAGTGCCGTCGGCGAGGCAGTGATCCCCATATCGTCATAATAATGACTATCGGCGAGATGGAAACCGCTCGCGGGATCGAAGGTATAAACGCTCAGCGCGGAATATTTCGGACCCCATTCGTCACTCCAGCCATTAACGGCGAAAATACGCGGAGATTCTCCCTGCGCATGTTGACGGATAGCCATGTCCGGACTCTCACCATATACACCCAGACCACTGGCCAGCAGACGGTATATCGAATTGACGTCCTCCCTCTGCTCCGGGATCGCCACAAATCCGCCGTAAACAAATGGAGAACAGGTCGCGTTTTGGAAAATATCAATAATGACTTCTAAAGGATTAAGCACGCACGCGACCACTTTTTCCCACATAGGCGCATCGGCAAGCCCACCACCGATCAAATCGCCGTACGCCGGAATTTTCTCGTCGTCGAGCAGAGTGAGCGTTGTGGAAAACGCGACCAAATGCACTTCGCCCATAACGCCGAAATGCACCGGCAGCATAATGACTTCGGTGCCGTTATAGTCCCACAGATTAGGCGCCCCCGAAGCTCCAGTGGCTAGGTTATGCTCCGGAAGCGACACGGTCGCTATCTTCTCGCCGCTCGGCGAGAATTTGTGCAAAAACGAATTGGCGCTATGTATAGAATCGCCCAGACGGTGATCCCTGTAACCGTAACCGGAAACGACAAATATCGAACCGTCTTTGCTTACCAGCGGAGATACCAGGGCATTTCCATATAAGGGCAAACAAAATCGATCGCTGCATGACGGGTCGAGGAGCTTTCGCCATCGCACGGAACCATTCGGGTCGAGCGCGACCAGCTCGCCTTTCAGATTTCCGATGTAGACCCTACCGTCCTTGCCAGCGACGGGATTGACGCCGGCGGCAAGAGGCCCGACGTCGACAACGGCGCTGGGAGTCACCGCAGGCGCAGTTACGACCGGGACGAAGCCGCTGTTATCCGGGTTGCCATGGGCCGTAGGCCAGCCGGACCAGCCCGACGACGGCAGCAGGTCGGATGCCGTTTGTCCCGTGCCTGCCGCAACCGTCTTCGGACTGACGGCACCGCCTGTATTTTCTGCCCCAACCCATTGGCAGGTAAATATCAAACAGAGGGCGGAAACGCTCATGGAAGTAAAGTGACCACCTTGTGACTTACACCGCAAGACCCCATTAAAATCAAACGCACCCATGTTTTTCACCATTTTAATTTTGCCCGAATTAAATCTCTTTGCTCAAAAATAACCATATCTTTCCGCGACTAGAGATAATACAAAAGCGTTCAAAAACCTATTAAAGACCGCGTATCGTGGAAATCAAATAGACTTGGCACCAAACACGAATAGTGACTTCCTGCGGAGGCTCCGTCTTGGAACATAGTGCATCCCCGAATTGGACAAGCGTGCATCCGCATTGCCCTGGAAGAAAGTAAGTAACAAGGCAACACGGATGCCGAACGCCGAAGACAATGACTGTCTAGCGCACGCCGCGAGATTTTTGTCATCGCACCTGCTTTCATTCAAAATGGCAGAGGATAAAACTCAAGCTCGGCAGGTAGGTGCCGAAAGCGCCAGGAAGACTTGATAGCCGCACAGAAAGAACGCTGAAAATGGTGCGGTTTTTGAAATTTCGGGGTACTGGATATATTCCAGAAAATTCGATCGCCGAACGAAACTAAAAAAAGGAGATGTCCTTCCTTTCCGAATCGGATAGTTGGTTTTCCGTATCGCCTTGGGACACGCATCGAACGCGAAAAGCTCCCGGCGTTTCCTGGAATCGCTGGCGGAACTGGCGATAGAAGTATGAAAGATCGCTAAATCCAGATTGGTACGCGATAGTCGCAATGTCGAAATGACGATATCTCGGGTCAGCTAACAGCCGGCCTGCCCTAGCAAGCCGTAAACGGTTTAGTATCTGAGTAACACTTTCTCCTTCTGTATCCAGCAGATCATACAAATATCTCCGCGAGATTTTCAGTTCGGCCGCTATCTGTGTTGCTGTAAGGCCGGGCTCCGTGAAGTGGTTCTCCAGATAGCGGATGACAGCCGCCCTCCGGGCAGCCCGAACACCTCCAGCACTGGGCTCCCTGGCCTCTCTGTCATTACAAAGCAAAGCCACGATGTCGAGAATTTGGTCGCCAACCAGCTCCCCCAGATTTGGATACTGATTTATGAATTCCCGCTCCAGCATGCCGAGATAATCCCGTAACAGGTTGAGCCCTTCTTGACTGCGAAAAGGAGACATCACCAGGCGTTCGACTTTCGGCACGCGCTTGGCCAATTCCTCTCTAGGGACACGCAAGCTCAATAAACTCTGATGACCCTCGGCCGTATCTGGTCCTAGCCCTCCTTCCAGAACCTTTCTCGAATCAATGAGCCCCGCCGTGCGGCCTTCCAGTATCATTCGGCGCTGTCCTTGCATCACCTCCCAGGTTCCGGCTACGCATATCGCCACGCCGAAGAAGTCTTGATCTTCGCCGGCAATGATTTCTCGAGTTCGGCGAAAACGTATTGCGGTAGTGGCATGACGAGACATGCCTACAACCCCGAAGGAGAAAAACCGTGTTTGATTGAAAAAAGGGCGCGAATCGGAGTGCTCCATATCGAATCCGCCAATTTTTCTACCAAACATCTCACGCCATATATCGAACCGTTCTTTTTCAGGATAATCTATACTGGAATAGGAGGGGGTTTCTGAACCCATAGCTTCACTTTCTATTTCGCTCATTGGAACCATGTTGTTTGTTATCCGCCTCCAACACAGCGGAATCAATACTGAACATCACAAGCATCTTCAGCTCTCGAACAAACAAAGGATAAAGTTAGGGTACGCCAAAGAAAACATAAAAACCAAGTGGACTCAGAGATTTTCAAACGGAAGACACGATTTAAATGCAACCTTCAATTAGTAATTACATTAAAAAATTAAATCACTGAAGACAAATACATTAACCATTATCCGCACTCAATGTCGCCTAATTTCACATACAGGTAATTTACCGTTTCAAAACCCGCACTATATACATCCATATCGTATTTGTTCAGTCCCCTGGGAGCGCGGGCGTCCCGCCCGCTGAGAAGGCGGTCAGAATGGCCGCGTTCCCGGCAAAAATGCGGGGGTACGACGCGTAATACAGCGCTGCGCCCTCGCACTCTGCCAGCGCCTCTGGATGAAACTCCAGCCTCATTGGGCCAATGTTCACTGCGCCCGTTCTAGCGCTTCGTCGCCGGTGATTGTCCGGACGCGGTCTGCCCGTACCTCATCCAGGCGTCGACGTACTTCCGCCGTCCAAAGCCGACGAACGTAGCCGTCCTTGGCAGGGTCCAGGCTCTCGACGAGACGATCCGCCAGCAAAGCCCGCCCTTCGCTTGGCAGATCCAGCGCCTCCTCGGCAAGTTGTTCAAGGGTCAAAGTCATCTTTTCGCCTCGACGTAGTCAAAATTTCGGGAGGTCTGCCGGTTCCTTAACTGGGCGCGTTTCGGAACGAAGATGGAACGGGCCGTTACCGTCAATATCACGCTTCAGCGCACACTACCTGGGCTAACCGCAGGTGCTGGTGAAGTTGTAGCTGATGGCTGCGATGCTTGCGCCTTGGAGATCTCGAAAGACGCAGAACCGTCCGACAGAGGGGATGTCGGTCGGCGGCATGCAGATTTGGGCACCGAGTTCCTCGGCTTTTTTCGCAGTGGCATCCACGTCCTCTACGGTGACATAGGCACCCCATTGCGGGGCCGTGCCTTCCGCTTGGGGCGGTATCGTCATGATGCCGCCAATAGGTTTTTCGCCTGCTTTGAGAACGGTATAAGACATGCCCGTGAGGTTGACTTCTTCCATTTGCCATCCAAACAGGGCGCCGTAAAACCGCTTCGCGGCTTCGGCGTCGGAGGTGAGCAGTTCGCACCAGCTGAACGCGCCGTGTTGCTGACATTTGTTGGTCATGATGTCGCTCCTAAGAAATTTATCGAAATTGAGGAGGGCGAAAGGCTTGATCCACCGAGAGTGGCTAACCGATCGTTGGTGTTACGTAAGTCTTTGAAGGCTGGCACATCGTTTAACGGTGCGCAAGGCTCGTGTAGCCGCTCAGTCCCCCTGGGAGCGGAGCGTCCCACCCGCCGAAAAACCGGCCAGGATGCCGCGCTCCCAGCAAAAAAGCGGGGTATGAACGGTTATTCCATATCAGATCAAAATGTTCCATATCACCTGTACTACCTTCCGCCACACGACATGTAGCGAATTATCATGGGCCGCTCAATTCGTCCATGACGTTTCCATAGACTAGATGAGCGCAAGACTTTTCTGACCCTTGGGGTTGAGAGGCGATCTATGTCTTGCCATTCAACACCTCGTTTGGTGGACAATCGCTCATATCCTGGCAACTTGATTCGCTGGTCCTACGGGCCGGTCGATATCATAACCGACATGGAGAGTTCGGACTTGTCTCCGCGTGCACACGCATTTGTCCAAGACAAATTCTTCGCTTTATCTATAGACTCTCGGTGCCGGGTATCGCAGCCGGTGACGGTCGACTTTTCCTTTCGGACCGTCATTTTCGTTTGTTCAAAAAATATAGTAGATACGGGGTTCTGATGTACAACGTCAAACAAATAATCGGAGCAATGAGTTCCCTTGTTCTTTGTTCAAGCGCCGCCATGGCCGATACTTGCGCCGAGCTGGAAAAGCAAGGACTGACCTACGACTCCGTGAAGTCTACGATCGCCAGTGTCGTTTCGCTCAATAACGGCGGTTTGGGCTTTCCGATGTGGCTGACCCTGGTGGACGGCTGGGGCACCGTCTGCAGTGTCGTCAATTCGCTGAGCTCATCGCAGGATGCATCGGCCGACATCTGGCTGGGAAGTCGCAATATCTCGGCACAGAAAGCCAATGCCGCCAATGCTTTCAGCACCGGTGAGCTCGCCATCTCGACGGCCAACCTTTATTCTGCAACCCAGCCCAGCGGCAGCCTCTATGGGCTGCAGGCCAGCAACCCTATCGATCCGGCCCTGTCATACGCGGGCAACCCCTTCAAATTCGGTACGAAAATCGACCCTATGAAGGGCAAGCGTATCGGCGGAATCAACGTATTCGGCGGCGGCCTTGCGCTGTACAACTCCTCTAAGCGGAAGATCGGTGCCATCGGCGTTTCGGGCGACACATCTTGCACCGACCACGTCGTGGCCTGGAAAGTGCGGGAATCACTGGCTGGCGGAAATTTCTCGGTCAAGAATGTCCCGAACGGCATATCCCCCGGAAAAAACGACGCGATGATCCAGGACATCATCAAGGACAATGGTATCGGCAATCAAGCCAGTCTCAGCGGTTTCGGTCACCCGACCTGTCCCTATAATCCGGGGGCGGACGTAAGCGCTGGTTCGATTTACGGCCCGGCGCAGTAAATCGACATCGAAAGGCGTTTTCCGCAAAAAAGAACGCCGGTATTCGCCGGCGTTTCTCGTTACCCCACATCCGCCATTAGCAACAGGAAGACAATTATTTATTGAGCATCACGAAATATCGGCCATTAATTCTTGCCTTACAATCCAGGCTTGTCTGGGCACCGCAGCTACCCTGCCATCGATCAATGATAAAAATAAGCATCCTGTATCCTAACAATGAATCCTCCCGATTCGACACTACGTATTACATTGAATCACATATACCTCTGACCATCAGTCTCCTCGGGACCCACCCCGGCTTCCAAGGGATATCAGTCGAACTCGGCATCTGCGGCACGCCTCTCGGATCGGAGCCACACTTTATCGCGATATGCAATTTTTTATTTAAATCCGCGGACGATTTCTTAGCAGCATTCACGCCTAATTCGGAGGCACTACGGGGGGGATATGGCAAACTACACAGACATCGAGCCAATTATTCAATTCAATGAAGTGCTAATTTCTCGGTAAAATCGCATCATTCTTCTGAGATCGATTTTTTTCAGGACTCCATATGCCCGCGATTCATCTCGTCGAAGGCCCCGTTGGCGCAGGCAAATCGACATTTGCAGCTCGACTCTGTTTAATGAATGCCGCTCCTCGCTTCATCCTCGACGACTGGATGGCGACACTTTTCCGGCCTGATCGTCCAGACACAGACATTATTCCATGGTACCTGGAGCGGAAACGTCGTTGCATTGACCAGATTTGGAATATCGCCTGTGACTTGATCGACACCCGAACGAGCGTCGTGCTGGAACTTGGACTGATTCGACGACAGGATCGAGAAGACTTCTACAGCCGGGTGGACGCTGCGGAATTTGAGCTCAAGGTCTACGTGCTGGATACCCCAGAGGAGGTCAGACGGCAAAGAGTCCGACGACGCAATATCGAGAAGGGTAGCACCTTCCGTATGGAAGTTCCCGACGAAATGTTCGAAATCGCCAACAATCTCTGGGAAGCACCTGATTCAGTCGAGTGCCGCGAACGGCGTATTTCCTTTATTTCCGCAAATCAGTAGACTGTGAGGATGATAAACATTTAGGGAATAAATGATCTTTTACGAAATTGCTGCTATTCGCTATCGATTCATGTTGCGTCTGCGGAACTCCCCAGGAACATCATCGAATTGTAGTCGGAATCGGCGATAAAAATAGGAAAGATCGCCAAACCCGGATTCAAATGCGATTTCAGCAATACTGAGATGGCTATACCTGGGATCGCCCAGCATTTTCCGAGCCCTATTGAGCCGCAGGCGGTTGAGCACCTGAGTTATGCTTTCTCCCGTGTCATCCAACAAATCGTACAGATATCGCCTTGATATCTTCATAGCGGCAGCGATGTCATCCGCCGACAGATGATGCTCGGTATAATGGCTTTCAATATACTTTCTTAACGCAGCGAGGCGAGCCGCGCGCACCCCCCCTGTCGCAGCATCAGCGATCTCGCGTCCACCGAGCATAAACGCAATGATATCGATGATATGTCCACCGATTATCTCGTTAACATCCGGCGCGCGCCCATAGTCGTTATTTCTCACCATGTCGAGGTAACTCGACAACAACCTGAGCTGTTCTTGTCCGCAACACGGCTTCAGCAGCATTTGCTCCGCTTTTGGCACTCTCCGCAATAATTCAGCTCTCGGAAGACACAAATTTGTCATCTCTTGATGCTCCGCAATGGAGGCAGGTTCTATCCTCCCTTCCATCACATGACCACCGTCGAATAACGTCGCTTCACTCTTTCGCAGAAGTACCCGTGACCTGCCTTGCTCGATCTCACAGGAGCCTGCCCTGCAGATTGCCAAGGCAATATCATCACGTCCGTCCTCTGCAATGAGACTCCGGCTCCGGTGATAATGCTCTCCAGTCGACGTCATCGACGTTATCTTGACAGCTCCCAGGGAGAAAAAGCTCGCTGCCGTAAAAAACGGACGTGGGTCGACATGTAATACATCGAAACCTAGCATCCTCCTGGAAAACATTTCGCACCAGACGTCGAAGGGTTCCTTTTCAGACAGATCATCGCTGGAAAAAATAGCCCAGTTGTCACTCACGGAATATCCTATTTCTGAATTCACGCCACCCCCGGTCCCGGGCCGATGCTATCACAGTAGGCTCACAAGTATAGTGCACGCTTTGCCAAGTCGTTTCTGCACAGTTGTCCAAGACCGCGCGGACGATCGAATGCTTTCATGAGTTTTTCAGGTGACTTTAAGATATGGAGGCCACGATGAAATTGATTACGTATTTTGTGTTTCTTACTTTCGGGCTGGTCGCTCCCGCTGTGCAAGCGGGAACGGTGACCGACCTTGTCGACGACCCTGGCTTCGAAACCTCCGTCGGGGGCTTTCAAACCAATGAGTCCGCGGTGGACGGTTCGGTCACGCGAACGCTCTCGAACCCGATCGAGGGCCAGAGCAGCCTGAAGGTCACGGTCAAGAGTTATGGCCGCATCGTTCGCTACCATGCCTATCCGTATGCGGCGGGCCCGCTCGCGGATTCGGTGACGGTGAAGGCCAAGCTCCGGGTCGACGGTGCGAGCGCCGCCGGCAAGAAGCTGGAAGTCTGCTCGATCGCCTATCTTCACGATGACGGGTCGCGCTTGACCCAATGCCAGGAGTTCCCGGTGTCGAAAAACGTCGTGGAGGTCCTGCTGCCACTGAGTACCTCGGGGCGCCGGTTGTCGAGCGTCATCTTCCAGTTTCAGCTGAACGATTCCGGTTCGATCAAAGCCACGGTGGACGATGCCCACCTGCTGGTACAGGAAGCCGCCCCCACCCCGCCGAGCTGCACGGCGGACGTCTGGTCGTGCGGCGACTGGAGCGCATGCGGCACCGACGGCACGCAGTCGCGCTCCTGCGCGATGACGACGGACTGTCCGGACGTCACGACGCCCAGCCCGCCCACTACCCAGTCCTGCAGCACGCCGCCGCCTTCGGGCCAGCTTCCGCCGGTTCCGGACGGCTATCAGCTCGTCGACCTGCTCCCGGACGGCAGCTTCGAGACTTCGACTTCGGGGTTCGAGCCCCTGTACCCGGCGGACGGCTCGGTGGCGCGGACGACGGTCAACCCGATCGAGGGGAACGCCAGTCTCCGTGCGGATATCAATGCCTGGGGACGGATCGCGGCGTCGCATGACTACCCCTACGGCGGCGGCCCGCTCGGGGATTCCCTTACGGTCAAGGCCCGCATTCGGGTGGACGGCGCCAGTCCTGCCAGCAGCGGCGTGGAAATCTGTTCGATCGCCTACCTGGAGACAGACAGCGAACCCCGCTCGAAATGCCAGGCGTTCCCCGTATCCCAAAACCTCGTGGACGTGTTCCTGACGCTCGATACTGGCCGGCAGCAGCTCGACCGCGTGTTCTTCCAATTGAAGCGAGCCAATGACGGCACGGCGACGGTGACGGTCGACGCCGCCCACCTGTACGTCGTCCAGCAGCCGGCCGGCGGAGAACCGACTCCGACGCCGACTCCGACTGCAACGCCGGGGCCGACGTCCACGCCCGGACCGACCTCGACCCCCGGTCCGACCTCGACGCCGAGCCCGACCGCGACGCCCGACCCGGTCACCGGCGATCTCGAACAGGTGGGTTTCGCCCTGCGTCCCACCCGCTACCGCTCGATGACGGCGGAGATGGATCTGCGCAATGATGTCTCTTCGGATGGCCCAGCCGCCAACACGGAGATGCGGGGCGTGAACGTGGAGCTGATACCCGCCGCCGACGCCATCGGCCAGACCCGGCGGGTATCGTTCGGCTTCCCGCTGCCGCCCGGTACGCTCGTCAGCACGGACGAGGTTCGCGTGATGGGCGCCGACGGGGAGGAAATTCCCGCCTTCGTCCGCAGCCTGGGCGCCTGGGAGCACATGCCGGACCAGCGTCTGCTCTGCAGCGGTCTGGTGGCTTCCGGCAATCCGGGGATCCGGAGCGTGCTGATCCAATTCGACATGGCGTTTGCAGATGCCAACCCCAAGGTCGTCAGTGTCTGGATTAATCGGTCCCGCACGCGGACCCTCGCGACCGAAATACCCGTTCGCGACACTTATCGCATCGTCGACGACGGTACCTACGCGCCCGCCGTGAACACCAGCGGCCTCACGATCCACGAACCGAGCGTGCTCGCGTCGCTGCCCCCCTACTACGTGGCCTGCACCAACGTCTTTCCCCTGGTATATGCCACGGACAGGCGCCTGCCGTATCTGGCGGCGTCCGACCAGGCCACCGAGGACTTCTTCTACTCCGTGGTCAACCAGCACTGGCGGAAGCAGAACTGGGCGGTCACGGCGGCGGAAGACATCGTCAACTTCTATACCGACGCGGAACCGTGGCTCTACGACCGGGCCGGCGGCTTTTACAACGCCTACCTCCGCTCCGGCAATGCCGACATGCTCAGGGAGGCGCACCGGGCAGCCGACCACTATGCGCAGAACATCTACGGGCCGGAAGATTGCGCAAGCACGTATTACCCGTACTGCGTCGGGTCGTTCAAGCTCAAGAACCTGGACCCGCTCAATCCTTACCAGGACGTCAAGTATTCGTACAGCGAGAGCCTGCTGTCGAATTACCTGCTGACGGGTGACGCCACGGTCCTGCGGAAGATCGGGTATATCTCCTGGCTGATGGAGTTCCACGTCGATCTCACGGGCACGGCCCACACCGAGCGGGGCCTGGGCTTTGCACTGCTGGCGCATGCGGTCGATGCGGAGCTGACGGGGAGCGCCCATCAACGCGGCGTCGTGAATGCAGGCATCGATGCGATGCGGCTGCGCCAGACTTCGCCGCTGGACGGCTACACACCGAACGGATGCTTCAACTATCCGCCGGAAGGACAGACCCACACGTTCTCGCCCTGGATGTCGAGCCTCCTGGCCCACGGCTTCCTCAGGAGCTACCAGGCGACGAGCCACGCATCCGTTCCCCCCGCGCTGGTGGACCTCGCACAATGCGAGGCCACCCGCGGCATCACGGTGCTCCAGGGCGGGGAGTCCGGCCCCATGTCGATCGGCAGGTACTACCCTTACTACATCGCCTACAGCTTCGGCCAGCCGGGCGACGCCGATGGCTTCAATCCGTGGAACGGATTCGAGCACGCCATCGACGTTGCGATTCCTATATCGCTCGGCGCGTACTTCACGACGGATGCCGCCCAGAAGGCCAACTTGTCGAACCTGGCGAAGGAGCTGCTGCTGACGCACGACGAGTCGATCGCTTACTGGACGCGGGACAGTACCGAAACACAGCTCGCGGGCCGTTCGAAGTATCGGGTCAGTCCGCCGCGAAAGTGGCTGTGGCAGTACAAGAACTCCGCCGTCATCGGCGGCGCACTCGACGGACCGGACACCTGGTAGGTGTGACATCCGGTTGAATGCGGCCGGCGTTTGAGGATTGGCAGCGTTTTTTCCTGCCACGCCCAAGGATGGGAACTCATAACAATCGGGGGGATTGGGCGACAATATATATTGGAGCCCAGTCCCTACCGCATTGTGATCGGAGGCTCCTTATCACTAACGCGGTTTCCGGCGTTCTGGAGGAAGTAAGATGCTTATTTGCCGGCTCTCAATTTTTTGTCTTCGCTCAGAGTTACAAATATGGAGCTGATCCCGGCTTTCGCTGCGGGATTAGCGTATTTTCTGCTAGGCGGCTTCTGGTTTACCCCGTTATTCGGAAAGCAATGGGATGACGCGGTGGGCTTCGAACATCCAACGAAATGGCGGCCAAGTGCTGAATATTACATCGTCCCTCTGCTGGGCTGCCTGGCCGCCGCCTTTGCGACCGACTATCTCGCCACTCTCGCGCATGCACAGTCACTCGCAGAGTTTCTCCGCGTGGGATTCGCTGCGGGCCTCGGGTACGGGGCGGCCATCACGACCGTCAACGCGGTTGCTCCGAATATGCGCAGGCCCATGAAATATGCGGCGGTCGTCGGCTCCTACCATTTGCTCGGCCTGTCGCTTTGTTCGGCCGTTCTTTACTGGCTCTCATAGCGCGGGCATGAGGGTAACGACGCCCGACCCGACCGCGAGCGCTATGAGCCTCCAACTTCAGCAGAAATTCACATGCCGGAAAGAGCAAAGGTTTTAGCCGTTCTCCTGGTTCGCAATATCGGCGAGGTTCCCATGCACCCCCTCGTCCGTGAGCCGCACTACGACAGCACGGGTTCCAGCCTGGCCGAAGGCACGGCCGCGAAAAAGCTCGGTGCGTCGTTCGACATACTCCCGCCCGGCAAGCGCGGCAGCCCTTACCACTTCCATCATGCGCAAGAGGAGATGTTCGTCATCATGGAGGGCTCCGGCACTCTCAGGGTCGCAGATGAAGCGCTGCCCCTGAAACAAGGCGATGTCGTCTTCATCCCCCCAGGGCCTGAGTATCCGCACCAGATCATCAATACCTCCGACGCACCCTTGAAGTACCTGTCCATCAGTACGCAGGAGATGCCGGAGATCTGCGAATACCCTGATTCGGAGAAATTTCTGGTCAAAAGCGGCCTCGCGTCGGGGAAGCCATTGGGCGTCGTCCATCGCTCAGGTGAAAGCCTCGACTATTGGGACGGCGAACCCTAGTACGCGGCCCGAGCCGGATGCCGGAAAACGACAAGGGGACGACTGGCATCGATAACGATGTTGCGGCGCGCGGCTTAAGCAACCTGGGCGCCCGGATTCCAGACCGAAACCTGTTCGGCCCGATCCGCAGAGGTGTTCAGCGTCTAATCGGAAAGACCTGCAGATCCGTTGCCTTGTCGCACTTCGTACAGTCGACGACCTACCCAAGAGCCATGCCGCCTCATAAAACCAATGACTTGCATGAGTCCGCCGGCATGGCATCACTCCTGCTTGGATGGATTTATTTTTGCAAGGCTTAGAGGCATGGATACTCAACTCGACTGGTCGGCCTACGACAGCTACGGCGCGGGCGATGCCTATGCGGCCGTGCCTTCCGAAGGCGGCGCCTACGGTAAGGCGGCAGCGGTCTGCATCGGCAACCGGCAGTGCCAGCGCTCCGAAAAGGGCGTGATGTGCCCGAGCTTCCGGGTCACACAGGATGCGGCGCACTCCACTCACCACCGGGCCCAAACGCTGAAGGCGGCACTGAACGGCGAATACGGGCCGAAACCCTTCGTCGGGCCGGAGCTGGAAGCGGCCATGGACCTGTGCGTGGGCTGCAAGGGCTGCAAGCGGGAGTGCCCCAACGGCGTGGACATGGCGCTGCTGCGCATCGAAGCGCTGGCGCAGCGCTGGAAACAGCGCGGCGGCGCGCCGTTGCGGGAACGCATGCTGGCGCACATCCCGCACTGGGCGGGAAAACTGGCCCGGCTGAACTGGCTGGTGAGGCTGCGCGAGCGGGTGCCGCTGCTGGCCAAGCTGGGCGAAAGCGGGTTCGGCATCGCCGCCAAACGCTCGCTGCCCCTGAGCTCACCGATCGAGTTCCTCGCCGGTGCCCCGGCCGAACCCGCCGGTAACCCCGACGGGCGCGAGGTCGTCCTGCTGGTCGACACCTTCTCCAATCATTTCGAGCCGGAAACCGCACAGGCGGCGCTGGAGGTGCTGACCGTCGCCGGCTACCGGGTCCATCTCGCCCGGCCGCTCGCCGGGGAACGCCCGCTGTGCTGCGGCCGCACCTTCCTGTCCCACGGCCTGGTCGAGCAGGCGCGGACGGAGGCAAAACGCATGGTCGAAGCCTTGCGGCCCTATGCCGAGCGCGGCCTGCCCGTCATCGGCCTGGAACCGTCCTGCCTCTTGATGCTGCGCGACGAATACTACTCGCTGGGACTGGGCGATGCCGTGGCCGCCGTCGCCAAATCCGCCCTGCTGCTGGAGGAATTCCTGGCCCGCGAACACGACGCCAAGCGGCTCGAACTTCCGCTCCGCCCCTTGCCGCAGGCGCAGGCCCTGGTTCATGGGCACTGCCACCAGAAAGCCTTCGGCGCGATGAAGTCGATGCGCAAGGTGCTGGGGCTGGTGCCGGAGCTGCAGGTGGAATTCATCGAATCGAGCTGCTGCGGCATGGCCGGCGCCTTCGGACTGGAAGCCGAGCATTACGAAGTGTCCATGCAGATGGCCGAACTCGCCCTGCTGCCGCGGATACGCGAAGCGGACGAAGGCACCTTACTGATCGCCAACGGCACCAGTTGCCGCCACCAGATCCGCGACGGCGCACGGCGGGAGGGCGTACACTTGGCAAGGGTATTGAAGGCGGCGCTGGCGAACGGCGGCCGGGAAGCGGGCGAAGCGAACACTCAGCGCTCTTGACCGAACTCCAATTTCGACCGTTCTTGGCGAAGCCATTCTCCCGCCCCACGCCATGCATTGGATAGTGCACGCTCGTGCCGTCCTGCGCGAACGACACGATGCAACGGCACGGCTGTCCTTCAGTCTCAGGCCCGCCTCCCTGAAAATCCGGCCGATCGCACCACTAACAATCAAAGTCTCGCACTCTTTTGGTGCGTCGCACTTTTTCTGTGCGTGACATATTGACGCACCTCTCTCCATGCTCTAACGTAAGCCTGCTCGTATTGAATCGACACTTACAAAAATAATTAGCGGTTCGAGCTGCCCGGATCGATGCACCTGCGATTTGGCATGCCGACGCCGCCTGGAGTCCCGGCCCTCGCCATGGCGAAAGGATGCCGGAGGCCCTTGCACCATACCCGAGGATTGATGCCATGACAGGAAGCATCGTTCCGGCTTCGCGCGCGAAGCCGCGAGTTCTTTTGGAACTCATGCTGGCCCCGTTGCGGTTCACGAATGCCCTGGCCCTGGCGGTACACGGCCTGGGCCATGCGCTCGCCTTGTTCGCGGTTACCCGCGACCGGTCCGCTTTCTCCGCTGCGACGATTCTGGAGGGAATCCCGTTCCGAGACCTCGGCAGGAGCCTTCTGCCATTCGGCCCCATTCCCCAGTTGTCCTCGCATCCACCCCGCATTCCGGCATCCCCGTGCGATGGGTGGCGCTGCCGGATAGTCGCGGCGGCTGGCATCCTCGCCAATCTGTTGACGCTCGCCGCCGCTTCCCGGTGCCTGGAAAGCTATGACGGCATTGTGGCACTGCTCGCCTGGACCTGTTTCTGCGCCAGCTCGATCCTTGCGATGCTTTCAGTACCGGACCTCCTGGCCCTGGTCCGCGGCGCCGCGCCTTACTGGGCATGCGGCCCTGCATTCGCGGTCCGTTGCGGGCTGGACGGGGAAGAAAGCTCTCCCCTGCTGGTATCGGACCGTCTACGGGAAATGGCGAGGATACTGGCACGCGAGGCCTCGACCCGCGGCGGCCAGTCGGCGGGATTCTCGGTGCTGGTAGACAAAGGCGGCGCCCAGTCGGTGATATTCGACAAGGTCGTCAAAGGCAAGCGGGAAGATATCGTGGGCGTGCTGTCCGAGCGCCTGGACGGCCTGCTCGGCAAGGCTGGACGCGAAGGTTACCGGCGGCCCCAGGACTTCGAAGCTATCCTCCTCCATCTGCGTTACGCCACCGGCGGCGCGACCCATTGGCACAACGCGCAGCCGCATTGGTACGAATACTACGACGCGATGATGCACCATCGCGTGGAAGACCAGGCCATGGTTTCCCAACCCGGCGAAGTCTTCAACATGATCGCCCACAACGGCGACATGGACGGCGTGTACCTCGAGTTCACCCTCGACGGCGCGAAACACCGGCATTTCTTCACTCAGCAGGAAGCCCGCGCCGTGTTCTTGAGCATGATGCCCAGGACCAGTTCGAAAGGCGACTCGGACTCCCGCAGCGTCGCCGAATGGGCGGACTTCAATTACACCCAGGGACTGTCCTACAAGGCCCTGCGTTATGCCTATTTCACCGCCGCACTGGACTACAACCGGGACATAGTCAGCGGAAATTTCAACCTCGATCTGCTTCTGCGCTGGGCGGAAGCCGCCGATCTCGCCTTGCTGAACATACGCAAGGAGCTGGGCCGGCACGCCCTGGCGGCACCGGCGCGGTCCGTCGCTGACCTCTCCGCCGAAGCCAGACGCCGCCTGCGCGAGGCGCTGGCGAACGAAGTCCGGGCCACCCTGTCCGCCGACACGTTGGACGCCTTTCTGGCGGCATTCGAGGAAGCCTTCTGCCATCACGATCTGACCTGGGTGATGCGCACCGCTTCGCGCGACCTGGTCGGCGAGTTCGCGCTGATGGTCTGCTCAACTCTGGAACCTCGCATGGGGGTATTTTCCCTGACCCAGGCTTTCTCCCTCGGCCACAACCGAACGCGAGGGGAGGTCTTCGGCAGCGCCGAACCCTTGGGTGTCACATCGGCCCTGCACCAGGGCGAGCCTGACGACGATGCGCTGCAGATCTATCTGGAAGACGGCCAGTACGCCACGATCGAATATCGGGCGGCAAGCCCTTCGGAATTCATCCGCATCTACGATCGGGCCAAAGTTGGCGATGATTTTTCGCGGCCTCCGGTCCTTTCGCCGAAGGCGCTGCAGCCCGTGGGCGAAGGACGTGAAACCCCGAGCCTTTCCAACTGGTTCCAGGTCAACAACAACGCCAAGATCAGCCGTATCCACCGCCTTCCGGCGCCCGGCAACGCCGTCGAAAAAGACCTCCGCGAAATTCCTTTCGTCCTGAAACGCATCGTGGAGTCGTTCGAACCGGGGGGCGAGAACCACGCCGCGATGGACCGCCTCAGCCAACTGCTGTTCCAGAACCTGCTTGATCCCCGACGGGACCCGCGGATGCACGATCTCGTGCTCTACGGCGTGGATTTCAATCAGGATCTACTCAACGAATTCGCGATCGCCCTGCACTCCGTTCTGCCCGGCCTTCGCATCCGGGCGGAAAACTCCGGCAACGTGCTGAAGGAAATGAAGCGCACCCAGCGGGAGGGCATCGGCTGCTACGGCCCCTCGACCGTGTTCCTGGGCGTCAGCAATTCCGCCCAGACCCAGTCGACCCTGGCCGTGGTGCGCAAGGCGCGCGACCTGGTCGGCGCTGAGCGCTGCTTCGTCCTCTCCCAGTCCTTCCTGAACTCCATGACCGAAGCACTGGGCCAGGGCTATCGGCCCGATGATCCGATCCTGCCCAACACCTTCGTCAACCTGAGCCACCTTTCGCCCGATGGCACCAGCGGCCGGCGACGGGCCGAAGCGGCGACCATCGTGCCGGTAGCGACTCAGGCGGTGCTCACCGAAATTCTCATCAGCCTGACCAGGAAAGCCATCGAAGCCTACAGCACGCTGAACCGGGAGGTCCTGACCGGGCGAGGCGGCGACTTCGACCTGCGCAGCGATCTGCAGATGTCCGACATCAAAGCCTTCCGGGAATTCCAGGCCGCGGTTTACGGCGTCGACATTCCCAACCGGGTCGGGTTCAACGCATCCGGCGAACCCATCGCCTCGCCGGATGCGGACGCGCTGAACCGCGAAGCCACGGCGCGGGCGGAAAACCAGGTGGAATTCGTCCGCTCCTATGCCATCTTCGCGGCCTACATCGTGGTCGCCACGGTCTTCGGGATGCCGGTGTTCGGCCTTCTGTTCTCCCCGCTCGACTTCCTGGCCGGCGTCGGCCTCGCAGCCCACGTGCTGGATGCGGCGCTGTTCCTCACCGCGCTCTGGCTGATCCATCTCGGCGTCCGCCGCTGGCAGGGCCGGCCGGTGTTCGAGCGGATCGGCGCGCGGGCGGAAGTCTATATCGATCGCAAATACATCGCCCGCATCGTCGAGCGCTACAACGCCACTCTGTTTTCCAACATGCCGGCGTTCCTGACCCCCTTCTTCTACTGGGCCGATACGGTACGCGACGCCTTGCACCGCTACGGCATCCGGGCACATCGCGGCGTAGTGACCATCCACCGGCTGCCCGACGAGCGCATGGGCATCGAGGAGGCCAACAACGCCGCGGAGGAGAACATGGTCTACGCCCAGCTCGGCGGCATCCGCTTCAATGGCGGCCAGCCTCAGTCGCGGGACAAGGTGCGCCAGGGCTCCTGCTATGCCGGCGCTTCGCGGCCCTGCCAGACAGTGCTGTCCGACAGCTTGGCGGGCTTGCGGGCCAGATATGACGGCAAGCTGTCCCCGGAGGTGTTCCGCCTCATCAACCGCCGCCTCATCGATCTCTGCGACGGTCTCGTCACCGAGTTCGTAATCGGTTTCCACCGCAAGGAAATCGTCAACCGGGCGCTGTGGGACGTGATCCGCTGGATACCCGGCGCAAGCATGGCGCACGAAATGTTCCTGCGCAACGGGCTGGACCTGACGAACCTGGCCGGCGAGGCCGACACCGCCAACCAGGCCCAGATCCAGTCCACGAAACATCCGGTCTCGCCGATGGACATCCACACCCGGACCATGGTCCCGAGATCGACCTTCGATGCGCTGCGCACGGAAGAACAGGCGCCAGACGATTCCTTCGCCGTGCTGGTGTTTTCCGAACACCATCTCGCCCTACATCTGAACCGCCACGCCGTCCTGGAACAGCCGCTGGGACGGGTGCAGGAGGTGGTGCTGAAACCCGGGCGAGGCAGCGACCGCGGCAGACTGGTCAGCGAGCCGGGCGATGCCCAATCCGGCGAATTCGTCGGGAGTCTGGACCGCGTGGACGGGGAGCCCTGCCTTTTGATCGACAACAAAGGCGCCGGCCTGAGGATGGCTGTCCCCTTGGGCGGCCTGAGTCCGGAGCAGCGGCATTACCTGGCTCATCATTACCGCCTCGGCTCGCAGAACCCATTGGAAGCGGCCGCCTGACGCGCCGCCACACAGACCGGAGGTGACTGTCATGCTGCTGACCGCTGCCGCGGGTTTTCTCGCCGCGATCCTGCTCAATCTGTTTCTTTACCGCCTGATGCAAAGCCGCGGAAACGCCATCGTCCGGCTGTACCGGGCCGCGCTGCTGCTGCTGGCCGGTCTGGGACTGGCGGCCCAGGCGCTGGGTTCGGACCTCAACCCTTATCTGGTCACGCTCTGTTTCACCTTCGGCCTGGCGTTTCTCACGCTCGAAACCCTGGTCGCGGGATTCTGGGGCAAGATCGGTTACGGAAGCCTGACCGTCGCCCATCTGTTCCTGGGCGGTTATCTGTACACCATGACCCAGGTGCCCTACGGCGACCGCCCGTTCTCCGCGCTTTCCGCCAACCAGCCCAAACCGCTCTCTGACGCCGACTTGCGGGAGGAGTGGATCGCCGGCCTGCCCGTCGGCGGCGCCGCGCGATCCCCCGCACCGACCGAGCCCGCCCTCGCGGGAGGGAGTACGAGGCCCGCGGGCAATGTCCGCCCCAGCCTGAGCTGGAGCGACGTCGAACCGCTGATGGCTCACGACTCCCACATCCGCGACGTGCTCATCGCACTGCGGGAGAAGCAGGAGCGCGACCTCTCCGAGATGCTCGCCAGCCTTAACGAAATTGCCGTGAACAGCACCGGCATGCGCCGCCACGCCGTTGTCCGCGACAACGTCGAAAACCTGTTGCACGACGGGGCGATTTCCGAGGCGCGCTACCACACGATCCTGGAGACCTGGCGGCTGACCGACCGGGACGAAGAGGCCTTCCGCTCGAAACAGGCCGAGGAACTGTTTCGCGTGATGCTCCAGCTGCTCGAAGACGGCGAAGTCGACGAGACCCATAAAGTCGAGCTGATCGATTTCATGGTGGACCGTTTCTCCAGCGACGTCAGGCTGGTCAAGCCCTTGATCAATCTCTACGAGGCGCTGGACAGCGAATATCCCCGCCAGAAACGCCTGAACCACGAGTTCCTCAGCCTCTACCTGCAGAAGCGGAATGCGATTCTCAGGGGATTCTCGCGCATCGGCCGGCCAGGCCTGCAGCCTCTGCTCGACTACCGCAAGAAGACCATTTCCGAGATCCACTACTCACAGGCCAGGCTCGACCGGTTTCTGGAACAGACGTTCCAGCGGCGCGTGCGCCCCCTCTACGGCACGGTCGAACCCGTCGCCGTCACGGACTTCCTGAACCGGGACAAATATCCACCGCTGGGGAAGCTGTCGGGCGCCGCCTACGAGCAGGATTACCTGCGGCACAGCCTCATCCGCATCGGCCTCGAAAACCGGGTTCCCGCAGCCGGGCAGCCTGTCATGGGTCTCGCCACGGAGGACTACGGAAAAATCGTCCGGGCTTTCGAAGAGGGCTTGCCCGATGCCGTCGACGCCATGGTCATCGACAAGAATCCCGCCGTGCGCGGCAATCTGGCCTGGTATCTCGCCGAGCGCAAGGATCCTTACACCCTGCCGCTGATCTTCGAGCTCATGCAGGACTCCCACCCGGAAGTCAGGCGGCTGGCGGCGATCGCCGTAGGCAATTTCAAGATCACCGACATGCAGAGCGCCAACGACCGCAAGTTCACCGAGATCGTCCGGATGCTGGTGAATTACCGGACCAACGCGGATACCTTCGCCCGGGTCTTCGCCCTCTACGCACTGGCGACCGTCGGCGACCGGCAGAAAGCCCTTTACGTCCTCGACCTGATCTTCAATGACGGCGCCACGGTGCACTCCGTCATGGGACAGGCCGCGCCAGCCTGGAAAAGCGAGGAAGAGAAGGCGGCGGTGCAAAGCCTCATCGAAATATTGGGCGAAACCCCCGAGGAGCCCTATGTCAAAACCCAGGCGCTGAAGGTGCTTCTCGCCACGGAGTCACAGGAATCCATCGGCATCCTGCTGCATTACCTGAACCATATCTACGAATATACCCACAGCCGCCCGGGCCTGCTGCGCTATGTGGTACCGCACATGACCCTGCCGCAGGAGGCGGAGAACGTGGAGGACGTGGTCGACTACCTCGCCGCGCGCTACCGCGCCAATCCCGAACGCCTGCAACAGCCGCTGAAGGCGCTGCGCGCCTATCTCGGATCGGCCTACGGCAACCACCGCAGCGGGGAATTCTTCCAATTCCTCAAGTTTCTCGAGGAATACGACGGCCAGGAATACGAGGAATACCTGAAGCAAACCCAGGAACACGTCCTGCTCATGCGCATACTCGAGTATGTCAAATCCACTTACGGCTTCTGGCTCGTTTTCTGGCCGCTCTCACTGCTGATCCTGATCGTGGCGCAATACGGCTTCGGACTGTCTCCCCGCTTCGCCCGTGCCGGCGACGGCACGGCTTCGGCAAAACCCAACCGCCGCGCCAATCCGGCGGCGGACATCCGCAACCGGCGCCAAGCGCCCGCTGCGGCCGTGGTCCCCATCAAGATCACTTCCGCCGAATCCTGAGAGGCTTCGACCCGGAACCGGCTCGGGAGATCACGTATGCGCACTACCCTGTTCGATCTGGCTCGCGCCCTGTTGCAGCGTCTGGCGATTGCTGCCGGGGCGGGACTCCTGCTATGCGGCTGCAATAAAATCGGCCCGGATTTCCACCGCCCGGAAATCAAACTCACCGACGCCTGGCTGGATGCGCCGAAGAAAACCGCAAAGGCCGGCGACTTCAGCACCTGGTGGAAACTGTTCCACGATCCGATACTCGATCGCCTGATCGAAAAGGCCTACCGGCAGAATCTGGATGTCCAGAAGGCGGCGATCCGCATCTATCAGGCGCGCGCCCAGCTTGGCATCGCCAAAGGTTATCTGTTCCCGCAAAAACAGAATGTGGGAATGGACACGTTCTACGAGCGCATCAGCGAATTCTCGCCCTACTACCAGGGGAGTGATTTCCATACGTTCACCTACTTCCAAACCGGATTCGACGCCATGTGGGAGCTCGACATCTGGGGCCGCTTCCGCCGCGGCATCGATGCCGCCGGCGCGGAAATGGCGGCGTCGACCCTGGAATACGACGACATGGTGGTGACCCTGACCGCCGAAGTCGCCGCCGCCTACGTGCAGATACGCACTTTCCATCAACGCCTGGCTCTCGCCAGGGGCAACGCCGACCTGCAGGAGCGCAGCTTCCGCATCGCCGAATCGCAGTTCCGCAACGGCCTGAGCACCGAACTCGACATGCAGCAGGCCAAGGCGCTGCGGCAGGCGACCCTGGCGGAAATCGCCAGCCTCGAAGTGGGGTTGCGCCAGTCGAAGAACGCACTGAGCGTCCTCCTGGGGATGCAGCCCAGCCACCTGGACAAGGAACTGGGCCCGGACAGCGACATCCCCGCCGCCCGGTCGGAGATCGCCATGGGCATCCCGACCGATATCCTGCGCCGCCGCCCCGACGTACGCGCCCAGGAATACAAAGCCGCCTCCCAGTGCGCCCAGATCGGCATCGCCGAGAGCGAACTTCTCCCCCGGCTTTCCCTGGTCGGCACCGTCGGCTTCAATTCCGGCAGCATCGACGGACTCGACGTGGCCAATGCCATCAGCCCTTCCGGGCTGGCGGGCAAATTCGGACCAACCGTCATCTGGCCGATATTCCAGTACGGACGGCTGACCAACAACGTCCGCGTCCAGGACGCCAAATTCCAGGAACTCCTGACCGATTACCGCAGCACCGTATTGCGCGCCCTGCGCGAGGTGGAAGACGCGATCATCGCCTTCAAGAAGGCCGAGGAAAGGGTGGCCAGCCTGGAGGACGGCGTCCGGGCTTCACAGCGAGCCGCCGAACTCGCTCTGCGGCAATACCAGAACGGACTCGAAGACTACACGCGGGTCCTCAATTCCGAGCTGTTCCTGGTGCAGCAGCAGGACCGGCTGACCGCCAGCCGGGGCGACGTCGCCCGCAGCGTCATCGCCATGTACAAGGCGCTGGGCGGCGGCTGGGAACTGCGGGAAGGGCGGGAACTGCTGCCGCCCGGCGTAAAGAAGGAAATGCGGCAGCGCACCGACTGGAACGATCTGCTCGAGGAACCGGTCGGCAGCGAAATCAACTAGAAACGAACCGGGACCGGCGAGCGTACGTCGCCGCCGGTCTTGCAAGAGGGGGCAGGATAATGAAACTGGTGACCGCGATCATATCCTCGCAAAAGCTGGATGAAGCCCGCGAGGCCTTGCTGGAAATCGGCGCAACCGGCCTCACCATCAGCCGCATTTTCGGCGATGCGTTCGAGAGGCACGGGTCCCGCACCGACGACTGCCTGTTCAAGCTGGAGATCCTCGCCGCCGAACGCCTGGCGGACACCATCGTGGAATCCATCATCGGCATCCTGGGCACGGAGGCGGCCGACGATGCCCGGATATTGGTCTTCGAGCCGGAGCAGGCCGTGCGCATCCGCACGCTGGAAATCGGCGAAGAGGCCGTGGGCTGACCTCCCCCCTCCCGGCCTCCTAAATGTGGATTGGCCCTTACGGAACTGGCTTTTACTCATTCAGAAGTAATAGCCCTTGCCGTTGTGCGAGCTCAAGTCCAGGCCTTCGGTTTCCTCGTCGGGGCCGACGCGCAGTCCCAGCCAGCGATCCAGACCTTTGAGCACGAAATAGCTGGCGGTGCCGCTCCAAAGTCCTGCGGCGGCGATCGCGGCAAGCTGAACACCGATCCGCTGCCCCAACCCTAAATCGCCCGGAAATCCCGAGCCTCCCCAACCCCCGCCGGCGACCAGCGGAGTGAGAAGCACGCCCAGCAGGGCGCCGGCCGCATGCACCGGGAATACGTCCAGGGCATCATCGATTTCCAGCTTGCGCCGGATCCACGGGATCGCGAAGAAGCAGGCCAGCCCACCCGCGCCGCCCACGATGAGGGCACCCTGCGGCCCGACATAACCCGCCGCGGGCGACAGCGCAACCAGACCGGCGATCATGCCGGTCACCAGCCCGAGCAGGGTCGGACGGCCGAAGCGCACCCACTCGGCGCCCATCCAGGCCATCGCGCCGGCGGAAGCCGCCAGGTGGGTATTCAGCATCGAGAGTCCCGCCGCGCCGTTCGTCATCAAGGCGCTGCCTGCGCTGAAGCCGTGCCAGCCGATCCACAGCATGCCAGCGCCGGCTGCTGTCAGGGTCAGATTGTGCGGGGGCATGAGCGCATCGGGGAAACCGCGCCGCGGCCCGATCAGCCAGGCTACGGTGAGGGCGGAAACGCCGGCGGTCGCATGGACCACCACGCCGCCGCTGAAGTCCGCCGCGCCGAAGCGTGCCAGCCAGCCGCCGCCCCACAGCCAGTGGCAGACCGGCGCATAAACCAGCAGCGTCCACAAGGCGGTGAACCAAAGCACGGCCGAAAACCTCATGCGCTCGGCGAAGCTCCCGACCATGAGTGTCGGTGCGAGCACGGCGAAGCTGAGATGGTAGATGCAGTACGCCGCTTCGGACACGCGGCCAACCGCCGAATCGGCCGTCAGGCCGCGCAGAAACAGCCTGGACGAACCGCCGATCCACAGCGACGAAGGCTCACCCCCGCCCAAGGCGAGGCTGTAGCCGGCACCCATCCAAACCAGGGACACCAGGGCGGCGACGGCAAAACACTGGGCCAGGACGGAGAGGACGTTCTTGGTGCGGACCAGCCCGGCGTAAAGCAAGGCCAGCCCCGGCACCGTCATGAACCAGGCGAAGCCGGTCGATGTGAGAATCCATGCGGTATCCGCTGCATTGAGCTCGTCCGCCTCGAGCGGCAGCGCCACCATCAGGCATCCCAACAAGCTGAAACCACGGAATTTCGGACCTTGCCCCATCGCTCCCCCCGTCTGTGTCGTGGCGCGGCCCACGCCAACCGGAAGCCGTCTCTGCCGGATTATCATCCCTCCGGGAGACCGCTTGCACAAAACCGGTGCAATGAAACCACGATTAGGCGGGTGTGCCAAGATTCGAGGAGGCTTTCCGCCGGGATGCGATCACTCGTTCATGTCGGGGAACAGAATCGCTTCGTCCGGCACCCCGTTGCCGTTCTGCTGCAGGCCGACGCCGCCGACCAAGGCATAGCCGGCATCGCCCTCGTAGAGCACGACGGCGTTTTTGGGCATTTCTTGCAGGGCTTGGATCAATTGCTCTACAGTCATCGCGGCCCCCAAGCTCACATATCGTCCGAAATGACTTCCATCGCGATCAGTTGTTCCCGCAGGGCCATGTGCGCCGGGAAGCCCTCCCGGCCCTGGTAGAACGGGTCGCCGTAGAGGGCGTTCATCGCGGACTGGTCCGACAGGTAGACCCGGCAGCCCTCCAGCCCTTCCGCCAAGGCGGCGACGCAGGCTTCGAACTCGGAGACCGGTTCGGATTCATAGACGCCCTCGCCCAGCAGCTCGTCGGCCCGATACAGTTCGGTGTCCCAGCCGTGCTTGTCGGCCAGCTCGAAGATCCAGCCGTGGCTGGCCCCCGCTTCGGGCGAGTCCGGCGTGAAACCGGCGGCTTCGAGCAATCCGCGCGGGGTCGCCGCGGCGAAGATCACGCGGCCTTCCCGTTCTTTGGCGGCGCGGACCTTGAGGGAAAAATCCTCCCGGTCGAATGCGAACCAGGCATTCGCCTTGCCCGGAGCGGTGACTTCGACGATATAAATCATGGCTTTTCCCGATGGTGAGATGGGTTCAATGCGTCAGACTCGAAACGGCGGCGTCCGTGACGGCGTCGGCCCGCACCGCAAGCTTGATGTCGACGGCGCGGCTCAGCCAGCCCAAGGTCACCGCGCGGAAGGCGGCTTCCTCGGCCTCGTCCCAGATCAGGCACAGCAGCGCCTCTTCACGGTTGAGCAGTTCGTCTTTCTCCATTTTTTCAACGGCGAGCTGGCAGGCCAGCGGGTCCGCCTCGTTGCGCGCGAACACTTCGCGCGCCGCCGCGATGCCATCGGCGGTTTCGTCTTCCGACGCGAGGGCGGCGTGTTCGCCTTCGATGCTGATGATGAACGACATGGGTCTCTCCGATTAAATCTACAAAAATGCAGTGGAATATCCGCGTTTATTAGCCTAGGAAAGCAGTCTTCCCCTTCCCCTCTCCCAGAGGGAGAAGGGGAGGGGAAGGGGATGAGGGCTCAAGCTATAAGGGCACACCGAAAAACCATTCCTCGCTGCCGCCCCAGGCGAGATGCAGCTGGTAGGCGGAGCGCCAGCGCGCCGCCTCGGCTTCGTCGGCCGGGCGGTGGCTCAGTTCCGCCTCCGGCGCGTCGGCGGTGAAATAGGCGCGGCCGTTGCGCAGGAAGCGGGCCAGATCCTTGCGGTCGTTGGGCCGGACCACGGCCTTGGGGACGTCGTTGACCAGGATGGTCGTCACCTGCATGGCTGCCTCCGCTATCCGATGGTGACGATCAAGGGCTCCAGTCCCGCCACCGTGGCTTCGATCACATCGCCCTGGACCACGGGACCTGCCAGGCCCGGCGTGCCGGTGTAGATGAGATCGCCGGGGAATAGCTCCATCCGGGTGGAAAGATAATGCACCGTCTCCGGAATTTTCCACAGCATGTCGGCCACGTTGCCGCTCTGCCGGACCTCGCCGTTGACCTTGAGTTCGATCTTGCCGCTGGCAATGTTCCCTGCGTAGAACTCCGGCGTGATCGCCGAGCATGGGGAGGAATGGTCGAAGGCTTTGGCCTTTTCCCAGGGCAGCCCCTGTGCGATGGCGGTGTCGAGCGCGTCGCGCAAGGTCATGTCGAGGCCTACCGCATAGCCGAACACGTAGTCGTAGTCGACCTTGTCCGCAGGGATGTTGCGGCCGCCCTTATGCAGCGCCACCACCATTTCCACCTCGGGAAACAGTGCGTCGGTACCGGGCGGATACGGCAGCACCGAATTGTTCTGCAGGATGGTGCCGGGCGGTTTCAGGAAGAAGCTCGGCTCGGCGGGCTTGACCGCTTCCTGGCCGGGCACCGGATAATTGCGGGCGAGGCAAAAAATGCGGCGCACCGGAAACGGGTTGCTCGACATGGCGTCGAGGGTAATTACGGGGGCGGGTGGGAAAGCGTAGTTCATGTCTTCTCTTATCCGATCATGTTATTCCTGCCCCCTCTCCCTTTGGGAGAGGGCCGGGGTGAGGGAAAACCTTGGCTCGGACCATCACTGCAAACGCCAACGATACACCCTCACCCTAAATCCCTCTCATGCCAGGCGTCGTGCCTAGCACCGCAAATCTGCTCCCGGCAGATTTGTCCCAGAGGGAGGGGGACTTTTAACCGTTTGTTACACCAGCCGGTCCGGCCAGCGGTATCCGGCGTCCATTTCGAATTCCAGGTAATAGATCCTGAAATGCTCTTCCATCTTTTCCGCTTCGGGAAGGCTGCCTTCCCGTTCCGGGTATTGCGCCAGCAAGGCGCTGCGGTGCGCGGTCCAGGCTCTGAGCAAGGCCTCGCGGGCCATGGCGGCGGTCGCGCCGGCGCCGCGGAACATGAAGTGATGCGTGTTCATTTCCGCGACGACGAAGCGTTCGCCCATCTCAAGCCTCTTCCGCCGGTCCCAGGTCCATGCCGCGGAAGATGGAGCAGCGCTTGAACACCTCCAGGCTGGGCGCGACCCGCTTGTGTGAGCAATATTTGGCCACCAGCTTGGCCAAGCCCTTGATGTCGCGCCCGGTAGCGGCGGGGAAGACGTCCGCCAGTTGGCCGATCAGCGCCTCGTCCACCGCCAGTGCGAACTGGCCGGTCATCACCCGCCAGATCTTGCAACGGTCGTCGCGGTCGGGCGGATAGAACTTGATGAGGGCGATGCAGCGGGAGACGATGGCCTCGTCGATGTCGTCCACCCGGTTGGTGGTCAGGAACAACAGGCCGTTGAAATATTCCAGCACCCGCAGGAACACGCCGACCACGGCGTTCATGGTGATGTCGTCGTCGCGGCGCTTGATGTAGACGTCAGCCTCGTCGATCAGCATGACGGCGCCCCAGCGCTGGGCACGGGTCAGCACGTCCTTCAGCGCGGTCTCCATGGCCGCCACGCTGAGGCCGAGCTGGCCGGAATGCACCCGGTACAGCGGACGCCGGATGATCTCGGAATAGACCTCGGCGGTCAGAGTCTTGCCGACGCCCGGCGGACCGGCGCAGAGCACCGTGGTGCCGCCGGACTTGCCGGCCACGATGTCGTCCATCAGCACGTCCATCTCGGCGGTGAGGATGTCGATCAAATCGGTCTGCTCCTCCGGCAGCACCAGCTTACGCTTCAACTCCGGCTGGTACTCGTAGGGGCTGACGTCGTCGACATGCACCCACAGATAATGATGCAGCTCCAGGTGGAACATCAGGATGTAGGGATGCACCGGGAGCTGGGTGAACAACCCCTCCGGCATCGCGTCATGCAGTTCCTGGACTTCGTCCTCGGCGTCGTAGCGGTTGCTCTTGGCGGCCTTGCGCAGATAAGGCCCCAGAATGTCGCCGGTGGCGTCCAGCGTCAGCGCACGCTGGGTGAGGATGCCCTCGTCGTTCACCAAGCGGGCACTGCCGCCGCCGGAAGACAGCACGATGACATCCTTGCGCGACCAGTCGGTGTCGCGGTGAGTAGAAGACGGGTCTTCCGCGTAGAAGCCGATGCCTTGTCCTGAAAACTGGGCGCCGTAGCGGGCGCGCCAGTCGAAATAACGGGCCACGGTGCGCTCGTAGGCCTCGACCAATTCGGGCGTCTCCTTGAGAAACCCCTTGGCCGCGAAGATCTCGCCCACGGTCCGGCCGGCGACATCGCTGGCGGTGATGCGCAGGGCGACGGTAGCGAGATTGCCCTTGGCATTGGCCTTCAGCTCGATGATGATCTTGCCGATCTCGTCGTTCGATTCCGGAATGTAATCGAGCCGGGTGATGACGTAGGGCAAGGGCCGGTTGGTGACGTTGGCAGTGAACACCCAGCCGCGGAGGGCGCCGGTCGCGAGATAGCGGGCGATGGCGGGCACGGCCTGCTCCAGCTCGTTCGCCTCGAAGCGCACGCCGTCGTCGTTGAGCGCTTTCTGCAGCACGGCAATCTGCACCGCCCGTTGCTTCAGGTCGGGGCCGGCTTCTTCGTACAGGTTGCGCAGGAAGTTGACCTCGGCATTTTCCAACTGGACGAAGGCGATCTCGGCCTTGTTCCCGAACCGCAGTTGCTCCTGCAAAGCCGCCAGGCGCGGGAACTCGGTAACCATGGCCTCGACGTAAGGCTTTTCGATCTGAAGTTTCACGGCACTGCCCTCGCCCGTTCGGGGTTCAATGGGTCATTTCAAGCGCGGACGCTCGGACGGTTTGTAATTGCTGAAATGCCCTTCCTTGGCGGCCTGGGCGCGTGTCTTCTGGAGCATGCCCGGCGTCTTCATGTGCGGCGCGATCTGCGCCAACTGTTTCTCCATGTTGCTACCGCCGCAATGCGGGCAGACCGGCGTGTCGCTGAGCTTGAGCAGCAGTTCCGAGGTCTGGCCGCAGTCGCGGCAGAGGAAATCGTATAGGGGCATGGCTGGCTCCTGGTCTAACTCAAGCGGAATCGGCCAGACGGCTCCATTCCGCCGGCGTATAGACTTTCATGCTGATGGCGTGGAGGGCACCGGTGGACAAAGGCTCGGTGACGGTAGCCAGAACCTTCTGCTGCCGTTTGACCGAGTTCAGGCCCTCGAACGCCTCGCCGATGATCACCGCAGAAAAACTGCAGCCCTCGCCTTCCACCCGGACTTCACAGCCCGGAATACCCGTTTCGATGAGCGCGCGGACTTCGGCGATTTCCATGGGCTTTAACCTTCTGCCTGTCCGGCGACGGCGGCATCGAGCAGGGTCTTCAACTCGCCGCTGGCCGACAGTTCGCTGACGATGTCGCTGCCGCCGACCAGTTCGCCGCCGATGAAGAGCTGCGGGAAAGTCGGCCACTGGGAGATGCTCGGCAGCTTCTCCCGGATGGACGGCGCCGCCAGGATATTCACGTAGGCGAACGGCACGCCGGCGGACTGCAGGCAGGACACGGCCTTGGCGGAAAATCCGCACTGGGGCATCTCCGGTACGCCCTTCATGTAAAGGATGACCGGATGTTTTGCGATCTGGTCGCGGATGGTGTCTTCGATATTGCTCATGGCGATACCTCTCGAATTGGAAGAAACTGCACCCTCGTCCCCGCTCCTTCAGGGTCCATGCCGTTCAGTTAAGCCGTCTTTCCGGCAGGGGTTGCCGGAACCCAGGGGCACTAGGGTGTGCTAGGCCGTGACCATCATTGGTTCCTGGCCCCCGGCATTCCCTGCCGGGGTGACGAGACGGTCCTTAATTTGACGATATTGCCCCAAGGGAGAAGGGAAGGGAGCGAAACGCGCTACTTACAAGCCGGACGCGAAGCCCAGCAGCTCGACGGTGATGTCCTCGTCGCCGGTGACTTTCGCCTGGCACGCCAGGCGGGACTTGGAGCCGACGCCGACGATCGTGTCCAGTTTGGCGTTCTCTTCGGCGCCGATCTTGGACACGCTCTTGCGGCCGGTCTGCAGGAAGATGTGACAGGAGCCGCACTGGGCGTTGCCGCCGCACTTGTGCATGATGGCCTCGCCGGCTTCCATGATGAGTTCGAGCAGGGATGCGCCTTCCCGTGTCTCAATGGTTTTTCCGGCAGGCTGGATGGTCAGGGTAGACATGTAGCGTCCTCTTATAGTGTGTGTCTTAGGGGGTTTAAAAAATCCAAAGGTCGATCAAGCGGCGCTCCCTTCCGCAAAAGCCCGGATCACGGAAGCGCCGACGCTGTCGTTCCGGTCCAGCTCGCCCAGCTTGGCCAACAGGCGTTCGCAGTCCTCCCGCTCGCCCCTGCGCAGCCGGATGAAGGCCAGCGCCTTGAGCGAGAACAGGTAGAAATGCTGCGGCGCATCGTAGCGCTGCCAATCGACGGTGCCGGGCGTCAATGCCTCGATGTCGTTCGGAAAACCGCCTTGCAGCGCCGCCGCCTCCAGCGCCATCCGTACGACCCGCTCGGCATCGGCCAGGCGTCCCTTGTAGAAATAGAACTTGTACATCGAGAAATAGACCGACAAGGCCTCGGGCGCCTCGGCGTGCGCCTGCCGCAAGTAGGCTTCGGCCTGTTCGGTGTCGGCGTAGGCGCTCATCGCCTGCTCCAGGAGGCCTCCCACCTGAGCGGGCACCTCGCCGGCATAGAACGAACGCATGGGATCGGCGCTGGCGGCCATCGTCCGGCTCCCGTCAGCTCCAGAGCGCGGCCGGGGCGAGCAGCCTTTCGACCGGCCGGTCGTTCTTCAGATGTTCTTCGATGATCTCGGACACGTCTGCCGGACTCACCTTGGAATACATCACGCCCTCCGGATAGACCAGGACGGTCGGCCCGAGATCGCAGGTGCCCAGGCAGCCGGTGCTGGTCAGCGCGAACTGGCCGTAGAGCTGGCCGGCCTCGAACTGCTGCATGAAGGTCTGGAACACCGCGGTGGAACCGAGCTGGCCGCAGGAACCGCGCGGATGGCCGGGCGGACGGGTCTGGGCGCAGACGAAGACGTGCTTACTGGGTTTTGGCATGAAAAGTCCTCTCCTTTGTTGAACAATCGTTGGCTCCCACTCCAAGAGGGAGAGGGGAGAAATCTCAGGCCCGCTGGCCGCGCGTGGACAGGCTCGCTTTCATGCTGTCCAGCGAGATGCTCTTGCCTTCCTGATCCTGGAACACCTTGAACACCTTTTCCTGGGCCGCGTTCGATTTCACGAAGTCATCGTGGGCCTGGCTCAGCAGCGACTTGCAGGTCGCCATGGCGGTGGCCTCGTCCATGTCGTCCGGAATCGGGCTTCGGTTCAGGTACTGGTTGAAGCGCTTCAGGATGTGCAGCCGGTTGACGTGCACCACCGAGGGCTCGTACTCGACGCCGAAGAAGTCGAGGAATTCCTCGGCTGCGGAAAAACTTTGTATGCGCTGCAACACCGGATTCATGATGAGTCCCCTTCGGAAAATTAGGTTTGGAATTGTCCTCAGCCGAACAGACCCGGGCGCGGCTGGGACGACACCGAGGTTTCGGCGTAGAACAGCTTCAGCTCGGTCTCGCTGGGCGGCCGCTTGGTCTGGCAGGCGTGGATGCGGATGCGCTTGAGCAGCCTGCCGGCGTCCACCTCGGTCAGGTCGATCCCGAGCAGGCCGAAGCTCCGCTTCACCGCGTGAGTGCCGGAATGTTTGCCCAGCACCAGGCGGTGCTCGCGGCCGAGCTCCTTCGGGTCCACACCCTGGTAGTTGATGACGTTCTTGAGCAGGCCGTCGACATGGATGCCGGCTTCATGGGTGAACACCGCCTCGCCGACGATGCTCTTGTTGGCCGCCACCGGCCGGCCGGAAGCGGTGGCCACCAGCCCGGAAATTTCGGGAAAATGATCGACGGCGATGCCGGTATCGATGCCGTAAAGCTGGTGCAGGGCCATCACGGTTTCCTCGATGGCTGCATTCCCGGCTCGCTCTCCCAGGCCATTGACCGTGGTGTTCACATGACTCGCCCCGGCCTGCACCGCCATCAGGGTATTGGCCGTCGCCAGCCCGAAGTCGTTGTGGGCGTGCATCTCGATTTCCAGATCGGTGCCTCCGGCCAGCCGGCGAATGCGCTCGAAGGTCGACATCGGCTCCAGCAGGCCCAGGGTGTCGGCGAAGCGGATGCGCCGGGCGCCGGCTTGCTGCGCCGCCTGGGCGACCTGCGCCATGAAATCGGGATCGGCGCGCGATGCGTCCTCGCAGCCGACGCAGACTTCCATGCCGGTATCCAACCCCAGCTTCACGAAACGGTCGATGCTCGCCAGCACCCATTCACGGGTCCGGTTCACCTTGTGGCGGAGATGGATGTCCGATACCGGAATCGACAGGTTCACCAGATCGGCCCCGCAGCCGGCGGCCGCGGCCAGATCCTGCTCGCACATCCGGCCCCAGACCATCAGCCGGGTCGGCAACCCCAGGCCCGCGATCGCCCGGATCACCTCCTGCTCCTCGGCGCCCATGACCGGTATGCCCACTTCCATTTCCGGCACGCCGGCCCGAGCCAGCGCCTGGGCGATGGAAAGCTTTTCCTCGGCGGTGAATGCGACCCCGGCGGTCTGCTCGCCATCCCTGAGGGTGGTGTCGTTGATGGTGACCGTGTGCATAGCCATGGCTGACCTCACTTGAGTTCCTTCGCCAGGTTACGGCTGTAGCGTGGCAGTTCGATGACCAGATCGGCCTTGCTCACCACCGCCTGACAGGCCAGCCGGGAATGCGGCTCGAGACCCCAGGCCCGGTCCAGCATGTCGTCCTCGGCGTCGTCGGCAGCGTTCAGCGAGTCGTAGCCTTCCCGCACGATGACGTGGCAAGTGGAGCAGGCGCAAGCCATTTCACAGGCATGCTCGATTTCGATGCCGCCGTGCAGCAAGGCATCGCAGATACTCTGACCGTAACTGGCCTTGATGACGGCGCCTTCCGGGCACAGTTCGGCATGGGGCAACACCTTGATCTGCGGCATGCTCAGACTCCCAGGCTGTCCAGCTTCTGGCCGGTGAGCGCGGCCTTGATGCTGTAATCCATTCGGCGCCCGGCGAATTCGGTGCTGGCGTCGTTCAACGCATCGGCGGCATTCTTGATCGCTTGCCAGTCCGAGCCCTCCATCGCACCTTTGAGAACCTGCAAGCCTTTCACCAGGACCTCGAGTTCTTCCTCGCTGAGAAGCCCGCCGTCCTCGGCCAATGCCGACTCGGTGGCCTCGACCAGACGCGAGGCTTCGACCTTCTGCTCCTGCAGCCGCCGCGCTTCCAGGTCGTCGCGGGCGTGCAGGTACGAATCCTCGATCATCCGCGCCACTTCACCGTCGCTAAGCCCGTAGGACGGCTTGACCTCGATCCTTGCCTCGACTCCGCTGGTCTGTTCGGCTGCAGTCACGTTGAGGAGCCCGTCGGCATCGACCTGGTAAGTCACCCGGATGCGCGCCGCGCCTGCCGCCATCGGCGGGATGCCGCGCAGCTCGAAACGCGCCAGCGAGCGGCATTCGCTCACCAGCTCGCGCTCGCCCTGCACCACGTGGATGCTCATGGCGGTCTGACCGTCTTTCCAGGTGGTGAATTCCTGGGCCCGCGCCACCGGAATCGTGGTGTTGCGGGGCACGATCTTTTCGCACAGGCCGCCTAAGGTTTCGATGCCCAGCGACAGCGGAATGACGTCGAGCAGCAGCCAATCACCGCCGGCGCGGTTGCCGGCCAGCATGTTGGCCTGCATGGCGGCGCCCAGCGCCACCACCTTATCCGGATCGAGATCGGTGAGCGGCGTTTGCTGGAAGAATTCGGCCACCGCCTCCCGGATGCAGGGCATGCGGGTCGCGCCGCCGACCAGGACCACGCCCTTGATGTCGTCGATGGCGAGTCCGGCGTCGCGCAGCGCCTTCCGGACCGGGGCGAGCGTTTTCTTCACCAAGCCGGCCGTCAGCTCCGCAAAGGTATCGCGGCTCAGCGTCAGCGCGATCCGGGAACCGTCCGACAGCGCGGTGTCGATGGCCGCCCCGGCCCGGTCGGAAAGCTGCTCCTTGGCGACGCGGGAGGCAGCCATCAGCAGCCGCGCGTCGCTGCTGGACAGCCCGCTGAAACCGCTCTGTGCGAGCAGCCAGTCGTAGACCGCGCGGTCGAAATCATCGCCCCCCAGGGCCGGGTCGCCGTTGGTGGCGAGCACTTCGAATACGCCGCGGGTGAGCTTCAGCACCGAGATGTCGAAGGTGCCGCCCCCTAAGTCGTAGACTGCATACACCCCCTCGGCGGCGTTGTCGAGCCCATAGGCGACCGCCGCAGCGGTCGGCTCGTTCAGCAGCCGGAATACCTCCAGCCCGGCGAGCTTTGCGGCGTCCTTGGTCGCCTGGCGCTGCGCCTCGTCGAAATAGGCCGGCACCGTGATCACCGCGCCCGCCAGTTCACCGCTCAGTTCCGCGACCGCCCGGTCGCGCAGAACCTTGAGAATTTCCGCCGATACCTGAACCGGACTGATCCGGCCGGCGCGGGTGTCGAACTGCACCATGCCCTCGCCTTCAACGAACTTGTAGGGCGCCCCGTGGTGCTCGGCGATGTCGTTCAGGCCCCGCCCCATGTAGCGCTTAACCGAAACGAAGGTGTTCTCGGGGTCTTCGCTCTGCCGGGCCTTGGCCTCGTAGCCGACCTCGGCAGCCCCGCCGTCGAGGTAGCGCACTACCGAGGGGAGCAGGGTCCGGCCCTGAGCGTCGCCGAACACCACCGTCCGCTCGTCCCGGACGGTGGCCACCAGCGAATTGGTCGTACCCAGGTCGATGCCTACCGCGAGCCGCTGTTGCGGCTTTACGGCGGCGCCGGGTTCGGAAATCTGTAGCAGCATCAGTCCTCCAGCAGGGCGTGCGCCTGATCGAGATCACGTTTGAGTTTTTCCAGGAAGGCGAGCTGGCGCACCAGCACCGCGGCGTCCGGATGCGATTGCTTGATGTCGAGCATGGCGCCGAGCGATTCGATCAGATGATCCATTTCCTTCTTCAGCCGAAAGCCGAGCCGGTCCAGCGCCGCTTCACTGCGGCCGGCGATGGCGTCCTGCATTTCCTCCCGCCATTCGATCTGCTCCAGCAGGAATTCCGCCGGCATCGCCGTGTTGTCCTCCTCCCGCGTATCCACGCCATGGATCCTGAGCAGGTAACGCGCCCGGTCCAGCGGACGCTTCAAGGTCTGATAGGCCTCGTTGGCGAAAGTCGCCCATTGCAGAGACAGGCGTTTTTCCGCATCGCTCAGATGAGCCGCCTTGTCCGGATGGACACGGGCCTGCAGCTCCAGGTAATGGCTATCGAGCACGCTCAAGTCCAGCCGAAACATTTCGGGCATCTGGAAAAATTCGTAAAAATTACGGGGCGCCATTTCGCTCATAGCCATCGCTCCTAAACGTTGAAACTCTCGCCGCAACCGCATTCGTTCTTGACGTTGGGGTTGTTGAACTTGAAGCCCTCATTCAAGCCTTCCCGCACGAAATCCAGCTCGGTGCCTTCCAGATAGACCAGGCTTTTCGGATCGACCAGCACGGTGACACCAAAACTTTCGAACAACTGGTCCTCCGGCGCCGGCTCGTCCACGAACTCCAGGGTGTACGCCAGGCCCGAACAGCCCGAAGTCTTGACGGCGAGCCGCAGCCCGACGCCCGCACCGCGCGCGGTCAAATGCTTCTGCACCTGGACCGCCGCCTTTTCTGTCAGGGTTACTGCCATCGTTGCCCTCCATTCAAAAAACAGTCTCAGTGGGACGAGCAGCTCGAACCGCCGCCACCTTCGACGGAGAAGGAACTGCCGCAACTGCAGGAAGAGGTCGCATTCGGGTTCTTGATGACGAAACGCGAACCTTCCAGCCCTTCCTGGTAATCGATTTCGGCGCCCTGCAGATATTGCAGACTGGTGGGGTCGACCAGCAGGGTCACGCCGTCCTTCTCCACCGCCGTATCGTCCTCGTTCACGGCCTCCTCGAACGAGAAGCCGTACTGGAATCCCGAGCAGCCGCCGCCGGAGACATAGACCCGGAGCTTCAGCGCCGGATTGCCCTCCTCGGCGATCAACTCGTTGACCTTGGCCGCCGCATTGCCGGTGAAAATCAATGCAGGGCCGGCCGGCGTCAGATCGACAATGCTGGTCATGGCTGTCATAACGGTTTCCTCGCCTTCAGGCCGCCGATTTGCAGATTTCGTAGCCTTCGTCGGCCACGCCTGTTTTTGCCTTGTAGTCCGAGACCGCAGCCTTGATCGCATCCTCGGCCAGCACCGAGCAGTGGATCTTCACCGGCGGCAGCGCCAGCGCCTCGGCAATCTCGGAGTTCTTGATGGCCAGGGCTTCGTCGACGGTCTTGCCCTTGACCCATTCGGTGACCAGCGAACTGGAGGCGATCGCCGAGCCACAGCCGTAGGTCTTGAACTTGGCATCCTCGATCACGCCTTCGTCGTTGATCTTGATCTGCAGCTTCATCACGTCGCCGCAGGCCGGAGCGCCCACCACGCCGGTACCTACGCCGTCTTCGTCCTTGTCGAAGGAGCCGACGTTGCGGGGATTTTCGTAGTGGTCGATGACTTTATCGCTGTACGCCATTGTTGTTCTCCTGATTGGATGGTGAAGGGCTTCGGGCGCCTTAATGCGCTGCGGCCCACTGAACGGTGTTGAGATCGATCCCGTCCTTGTACATCTCCCACAGGGGCGATATCTCGCGCAGGCGAGCGACCTTGTCCTTGATCAGGGAGATGGCGAAATCCACGTCCTCCGCCGTGGTATAGCGGCCCAGGGTGAAGCGGATCGAGCTGTGGGCCAGTTCGTCGCTGCGCCCCAGGGCGCGCAATACGTAGGAAGGCTCGAGGCTGGCCGAGGTGCAGGCCGAGCCGCTGGACACCGCCAGATCCTTGATTGCCATCATCAAGGACTCGCCCTCCACGTAGTTGAAGCTGATGTTCAGGTTGTGCGGCACCCGCTGTTCCAGGTCGCCGTTGACGAACACCTCTTCCATGTCCTTGAGACCGGCCAGCAGCTTGTCGCGCAGCCCGCGGATGCGTGCATTCTCCGCCGCCATTTCTTCGCGGGCGATGCGGAAGGCCTCGCCCATGCCGACGATCTGGTGCGCGGCCAGGGTGCCGGAGCGCAGTCCCCGCTCGTGGCCGCCGCCGTGCATCTGCGCCTTGAGCCGGATGCGCGGCTTGCGCCGCACGTACAGCGCGCCGATGCCCTTGGGGCCGTAGGTCTTGTGGGCGGAGAAGGACATGAGGTCGACCGGCAGCTTTTCCAGGTCGATTTCAACCTTGCCGGTGGACTGGGCGGCATCGACGTGGAAGATCACACCGCGCTCCCGGCAGATCTCGCCGATCGCCGCGATGTCCTGGATCACCCCGATCTCGTTGTTGACGTGCATGACGGACACCAGCGAGGTATCGGGCCGGATCGCCGCCTTGAAAGCCTCCAGGTCCAGCAGGCCGTTCGCCATCGGCTCGAGGTAGGTCACTTCGAAGCCCGCGGACTCCAGCTCGCGCATGGTATCGAGCACTGCCTTGTGTTCGGTCTTCACCGTGATGAGATGGCGGCCCTTGGTCTGGTAGAACTCGGCCGCGCCCTTGATGGCCAGGTTGTCCGATTCGGTCGCGCCGGAGGTCCAGACGATTTCCCGGGGATCTGCGTTGACCAGCTTCGCCACTTCCTCCCGCGCGTTCTCCACCGCCTGCTCGGCGGTCCAGCCGAAGCTGTGGGAACGGCTGGCCGGGTTGCCGAAGTTTTCCGTCAGGAACGGGATCATCTTCTCGGCAACACGTGGGTCGACCGGCGTCGTTGCCGAGTAATCGAAATAGACCGGTAGCTTCATTGCATGTTCTCCGAGTTCGCCATGAGGATAGGCGGTTTGCCTTGATCTCTATCTTGCAAACCTCGGGCCACTCTCGAGAATAACGCTAACAAACGGATTTTATTAACTTTAATCCGCAATAAGACGAAAACCGGTTTGTCTCGTTGTCGACAAGGAGCGGCCGGCCCGGCGCCCTTCCAAAGCGCCCGGCGCGCAAAGAGGACCTGTATGGTACGGATTACGAAGGTTTGAGCAGGAAGGATGGGTGGTGCCGGTGTTTTTGTCGGATTTGCTACAACTCGACACGATGCACCGAAACGGTGAAAGCGATGCGACGCTGCCTTCGTCTACGGAAACGAGAAAGGCCGGGTCGCCCCGGCCTTTCTACCCGCCTCACCGGCTAGGCTGAGACGCACTGCTTCTCGTCGGTCCTGTAAACCAGATAGGGCTCGGTTTCGCCCCGGATCACCTTCTCGTCGATCACAACCTTGACGACGTCCTCGGCGGACGGCAATTCGTACATGGTGTCGAGCAGGGCATGCTCGACGATGGTCCGCAGGCCCCGCGCGCCGGTCTTGCGCTCCATGGCGCGCCGGGCGATGGCTCCCAGGGCCTCCGGCAGGATTTCCAGCTCGCAGCCTTCCATTTCGAACAACCGGGCGTACTGCTTGACGAGCGCATTTTTCGGCTCGGTCAGGATGCTGACCAGCGCCGCTTCGTCGAGTTCCTCGAGCGTCGCCACGACCGGCAGGCGGCCGATGAATTCCGGTATCAGGCCGTAGCGGACCAGGTCTTCGGCTTCGACCCCCGCCAGGACCTCCCCGAGGTTGGTGTTCTCTTCCTTGCTTTTCACTTCAGCCGAGAAGCCGATACCGCTCCTTTCCGAACGGGAACGTATGGTCTTGTCGAGCCCGGCGAAGGCGCCGCCGCAGATGAACAGGATGTTGGCGGTGTTGACCTGCAGGAACTCCTGCTGCGGGTGCTTGCGCCCACCCTGCGGCGGTACCGAGGCGACGGTACCCTCCATCAGCTTGAGCAGGGCTTGCTGCACGCCTTCCCCGGACACGTCGCGGGTGATGGATGGGCTGTCGGACTTGCGCGAAATCTTGTCGATCTCGTCGATGTAGACGATCCCGTGCTCGGCCTTTTCCACGTCGTAATCGCAGGCCAGCAGGAGCTTCTGGATGATGTTCTCGACGTCCTCGCCGACGTACCCGGCTTCGGTGAGGGTGGTGGCGTCGGCGATGGTGAAGGGGACGTCCAGCACCCGCGCCAGGGTCTCAGCCAGCAGAGTCTTGCCGGAACCCGTCGGACCAATCAGGAGGACGTTGCTCTTGGCCAGTTCCACATCGTTCTTGAAGGTTCTGGCCTTGAGGCGCTTGTAATGGTTGTACACGGCGACCGACAGGATGCGCTTGGCCTTGTCCTGGCCGATGACGTATTCGTCCAGAATCGCCTTCATTTCCTTCGGCTTGGGAAGGCCCTCTGCTGCACCGGCCTCGCTGCCCTGCAACTCTTCGCGGATGATGTCGTTGCACAGCTCGACGCATTCGTCGCAGACGAACACGGCGGGGCCTGCGATGAGTTTCCTGACTTCGTGCTGGCTCTTGCCGCAAAACGAGCAATACAGCAGCTTGCCGGACTCTTTGTTTTTCCTGTCTTCGCTCATGGCGCTTACTCCCCTGGTTAGGAACGGTGTTTGGCTGTCACTCTCCCTTTGACTGGCAAGTTGTGCGCCAAACTGCGAGCCAGCCGCTCAGGCCGCGCCAGCTGCGCGATTCACGAGTACTTTGTCGATCAGGCCGTATTCCACTGCGTCGTTTCCGCCCATGAAATTGTCGCGATCGGTATCAACCTGGATCTTTTCGATGGGCTGGCCGGTATGCTGCGCCAGGATTTTATTGAGCCGTTCACGCACCGCCAGGATCTCACGGGCATGGATATCGATGTCGGAAGCCTGACCCTGGAAACCGCCCAGCGGCTGGTGGATCATGATCCGCGAATGCGGCAGCGAATAGCGCTTGCCCGCCGCGCCCCCGGCCAGCAGCAGGGCGCCCATGCTGGCGGCCTGGCCGACGCAGAGCGTGCTGACGTCGGGCTTGATGAACTGCATCGTGTCGTAAATCGCCAGCCCCGCCGTCACCAGCCCGCCAGGCGAATTGATGTAGAGGTGGATGTCCTTGTCGGGATTCTCCGATTCCAGGAACAGCAACTGGGCGATCACGAGATTGGCCATGTAATCCTCGACCTGGCCCACCAGGAAGATGACCCGCTCCTTCAGCAGCCGCGAATAGATGTCGAAGGCCCGCTCGCCGCGCGCCGACTGCTCCACCACCACCGGAACCAGTCCGCCGGCGGCCCGTGTTGCGTTGTCCATGCCGTACCTATCCTTCATGAAGTTCATCGGATTCGTCCTCGCTCCTTTGTAGCGGTTCAGTGCAGCCGGCGCGGGATCGCGAGGCTGAATGCTGCGATGGGCGCCTCAAACGGCATCCCGTCGTCGGCGATCAGCTGATAACTGCCGTGCATGCTGCCGACCGGCGTGGCGATGGTCGCCGCGCTGGTATATTCGAAGGCCTCGCCGGGGCGGAGATAAGGGTGCTCCCCCACCACGCCTTCGCCGACCACTTCCACCGTCTTGCCGTTCGCGTCGCTGATGATCCAGCGCCGACCCAGGAGTTTGGCCGGCACGGTGCCGGTATTCTCCATCGTCACGGTATAAGCGAAGGTATATTGGTCGGCGTCGGGCTGGGAGTGCTCCCGCAGATAAACGGCCTTGACTTCGACCTTGAGCTCATAGGGCTTACGTCTCATGGCATTGTCCTTTTCGTTCATGATTCGCCGGCCCTTCAGCAGCCGGCGTCGGAAGCCGGCGGCTCACCATCCTGATCGGCGAATACCAGCAGCGGACCTTCGGCATTCCCGAAATGGATGTCCCCCAACGCCTTCTGGTCGATTACCGCGACGACAAGTAAGGCGATCCGGTGCTCTCGGCCATCCTTAGCCGCCGAGACGACGAGGCCGACGCTTTCGTCGAAACCCGGCCGATACAGCCTGGTGCCCGGTACCGGGACCTCGGAATAGTCGGCATAAGCCAGAAACACCTTGCGCTTGAGCTGGCCCCGGTAATGCAGGCGGGCGATCACCTCTTGTCCGGGGTAACAGCCTTTCTTGTAGCTCAGGCCGCCGAGGACTTCGAGGTCGAGCATCTGGGGAATGAACTCGCCGGCGGTATCGGCCACAACGTGCGGGATGCCGGCCAGTATATCCAGCAACGCCCAGGCACCCGTTCCCGCCGGCCTGGCCGCCACTGCGAGCTTTTCCCAGAGGGCGATCACGGCCCGGGGGCTTCCGACCGCCAGCCAGCGCGACCGCGGCTCGCTGCCCAGGGCAATCAGAGTACAGTCACCGACCACCGCAGTCCCGCCCCTCTGCTCCGGCAAGGCCAAGCCCAGCGTTTCCGGGATCCCGGCACCGGACAACCCGATCCGGGCCAGCGTACCGCTGGCATCGGCGATAGCCGCCTTGGTGCGCAGGAGGAACATCCTCAGCCGCGCGATGACGCCCGGCAGCAGTTCTTCCGGCAACAGCAGGTAATAGGCTCCGTCCCGCAGGAACAGCCAGAACGTGGCCTGGATCCGTCCCTTGCCGTCGCACCAGCTGGTGAACTGGCCCAGGGTCTCCGATACCAGGCGTACGTCGCCAGTCAGCATGCTGCCCAGGAATTTGCCAGCCTCCTCGCCCTTGACCTCGATCAGTCCGAAATGGGACAGGTCGGCGACGAGACTCCCACCCAGGGCGAGTTCCGCGCCGTCGCCCGCCGCAGGAACGAAGCGGTCCAGAAAATCCGCCCATTCGGTGGGAGCATTCGGGGCGGCACTCCCGGCCATCTGCACTTTCAACGCTTCACCGGCTGCCATGCATCATCCTCCTCGGGTCCGAAACAGTTCGCGTATTCGTCGCATTCCGCGCAGGTCGGCGAACGGCAAACGAAAGCGCCTTCCCGTTCACAGAGCTGCTTGTAAAAGAATTTCTTCCAGCGCATACCGCCGGTATTGCGGGCGAACAGCGCAGGGAAATGGCACGCCAGGAGCTCTGACAGCGCCTTCCGGTCCGCCAGCCCCATGTCCTGCCAAAGGTGGTCGTCGCCCATGCAGCAGGCGGCGATGGCGTGCGCAAGCCAACGGGATTCCGCTGCATCGCGCCCGCAGTAATCCAACAGGAGCCCCAGGAGCGAATCGAATTCATCGGCCGGCGCCCGCCGTGCCGCATCCATGACCGTCGGCGCCGGCTTGATGTAGACGCCACGCGCGCCGGGGAAATAGCGGTCAAGCAGCGCGCAGAATTCGGCGTGGTCGAGGCCGAAGCCCTCGCGGCCGGCCAGCCGCGAAGAACTGCGCGCGAGTTCGATGGCCGAGGCGAATGTGAGGATCAACGGCTCCCGCGGATCCTTCGCGTACGCCAGCAAGGGGTCATAGCTGAAAACGTCGTTTCTGGCCAACATGCTCTGTGCTCCCCGGCATGAAGAAAAACCACACCCGGCAAGCCTTGGATCAAGCCGCCAGGGGCACGTGAGTGTAGCACTGCTTAGGGCAGATCTTGGCGCAGGACTCGCAGCCTATGCAGTTGTCGACGTTGGCGATCGACATCACCTTCTTGTCGTACTCGTCGTCGTCATCGTCATCCTCGTCGGCGCTGATGGCGACGGCTTCGCCGTCTTCGTTGATGCCGACCATCTCCAGCACCTCACGTCCGCAGACCTTGTAGCAACGCCCGCAGCCGATGCACTTGTCCTGGTTGATCTCGCCGACAAACTTCGGCACCCAGACTTTCCCGCTGGGGAGGGTAACGGAAAATTCACTCATGATTCACTCCTAACTGGCAGTGCTTTTGCGGAACTCGTCCAGCTGACGATAGGCCTCGTAGGTCTTTTCGGCGACCTCCATGATTTTCGGCCAGCCCGTAGGCAGATCCTCGGCCAGATCGTGCAGGTCCATCTTCAAGGCCGTGGCCTGGGCATTGAGCTTTTTCAGCTTCGCCTTCAGTTCTTCTGCTTCATCGCTCATCGGACACCTCGAATCAGCTGTAGTTCGCCACATCGGGGTAGCGGGTGATCATTTCCACCCCGGCATTCACCAGCTTCTCGCCTTCCTCAGCCAGCTTCTCCATGGTGGGGAAACCGAAGCGATGCACGTCGCGCAACTGCTTGTTGACCACGACCAGCCGGCCGGCGATCAGCACCATGCGGCCGAAGCCTTCGTGGGACATCTTCATCATCGGCGTGACCATCACCTTGGTGGCGCGCTCGATCGACAGGCCCACGGCGGCGTAGAACAACTCGAGACGCCACAGAGTCTCCGGATCGGGGTCGCCGATGATGGGGATTTCTGCGCGCTTGGCCTTGTCGAGGATGTAGGGCTCGAGCAGTTGCTCGTCGCTCTTGCCTTCCCAAGTCCCGTAGGAATCCTGGGCCCGCCACTGCTTGACCAGTTCCTTGATGAACGCCGAGTCCATCGGCGAGGCGGGGGTTTCCGCCAGTACTGCGGCTGCTTCAGCCATGTTGCACCTCTTCGTCGTCTTCAAAATCGAATGAGCGTTCCTGACCCTTGCCTTCTTTCGCCAGCACCTTGCGCAGCCAGGGCGGCGGATTGCCTCTCAGAACGTCGCGCAGCTTGTCCAGCAGCTCGGCGATGGGCTCCGGCTGGGGCACCTTGATGGGATGGATGCCCTGGGCCACGACCCGCGCAGCCCCGGAACCGCCGATGGCGGCGACGTAGAGAATGGCGCAGTCCTTGATGGCCTCCAGCTTGGGCGCCAGTTTGTCCTCGTTGCCGTCTTCCTGCAGATCGCCCTCGAACTGGATCGCCTCGATGAACTCGCCGCCCTCGGTCGAGAGTTCGTAGATGGCGATGTTCTTGGCCCAGCCGAAGTGGGCGTCGACGCGCTTGAGATCCTGGGTAGCGAATGCGACTTTCATGCTTCCTCCGCGATTAAACGATTCGTCCGATACATCTTGGGGCTTAATGAGCCGCAAGCGCCTTCTCGCCAACATGTCCCGTTTCCTCCGGTAGAGACCAAGTCCCAGGGTTAGGCTCGTGGCCGCTGGCGATAAACATGTTTCCGATCTCGAAGATGAGATCGCGGGTGCCCCGATAGCCGACGATGGTCTGGTGCGCCGCGCCCAGCCGGTCGAACATCGGGATGCCGATGCGGTAGAACGGGATCGCCAGCCGTTCCGCCGCCTGCCGGCCGTGTGAATGCGTCACCAGCAGATCGCAGTCGGCGGCGCGCTTTTCCAGGTCTTCCAGGTCGCCTATCAGCACTTCCGCCGTGGCGATGCGCTCCAGCAACGGCGATTCGGTGGTGGTCACCGCCGCGGCAACCTCGGCGCCGAGTTCGCGGAACCAGCCGCTCAGCGTCCACAAGAGATCCGGCTCGGCGCCGATGGCGATGCGCTTGCCGCCGAAGTGGAAATGCCCGTCGAGCATGGCGTCCACCAGCTGGCTGCGCTGGCGCTTGATCTTGTTCGGCACCGGCCGGCCGCTCAAACCCGCCAGCAGGGTAATGAATTCGTCATTGACTTCCAGTCCGGTGAGCCGGTCGAACAGGGTGTACGGGACGCCGGTCTTCTTCTCCATGGCCTCGGCGGCCGGCCGCATCTGCTCGCCCACCGCGATGGTGTGGCGCGAGAGCCCCATGGCGGCGATCTCTTCCAGCCCGATCCCGCCGATGGTGGTCGGGGTGAAATCGTCGGGCACGTGGCCGTCCAGCGAACCCGAGAGATCGGGCAGGATCACCGGCTCCATGCCGAAGGCCTCGATCAGGTCACGCAGCTCGTCCAGATCGCCCGGCGTCACGTGGGCGCCCGGCAACAGGTTGACCTTGGCCGGATCGCGTACCGCGTCCGCCGGCACCGGCTCGACCAGCTGCTCGATCATCCGGGTCACGGTCTTGGCCCAGCCGTCCTGGAACGCATCCTTGAAATCCGGGGTCGAGACGTAGACCAGGGCGATGTGATCCAGCTCGGGATGCTTTTCGCGGATCAGCTTGAGGTAGCCATCGACGTCGTCGCCCTTGGTCTCGGTCACCCCGGTGGAGGAGATGCCGATGATCGAGGGCTTCTGCCGGTTGGCGATGGTGACGATCGCCTGCTCGACGTTCTCCAGCCCGCCCAGCACGGTAGCGACCTCGCTCATGGCGGTGGTCTGCAGCGGTATGGCTTCCTTGAAATGGCGCACGAACAGCACCAGGCCGAACGAGGTGCAGCCCTGCGAGCCGTGGAACAGCGGCATGCAGTTCTTGATGCCCATGAAGGCCAGCGCGCTGCCGATCGGCTGGCTCATCTTCAGCGGGTTGACCGCGCAAGCCTTCTGGGTATGGGTGACTTTAGCCATGGAACCGCCTCAAGCCGCCTGCTTGGCCGGTTCGTTGACCGAGCCCGGGCGCCAGTCTTCGATGCTGTCGAGGATGCCGGCGATCGTTCCGGTGCAACCGGTGCAGCCGCTGCCAGCGTGGGTGCGCTCGGTAACAGCCTCGACGCTGTCCAGCCCGTGTTCGAGGATGGCATCCTCGATGGCGCCCCGGTCCACTGCCTTGCACTTGCAGATGCGGGCGGAACGGCGCTGCGCCTTGGCCAGCTCCGGATCGGCGGCCAGGGCGGCGGCTTCGGCGGCGATAGCCGCATCGGCCCGCTCTTCCCAGGTGGTTTCCTCCCAGGGCGCGCGCTTCCTCACCTGCTCCCACACGGGGTTGGCCAGGGCCTTGTCGATTTCCTTGACCAGTTCGACCATGCCCACATAGCCCATGTAGGCGTGATGGCGCTCCTGGTTGATGTCCAGCCAGGGCATCTTGGCCTTGAGGGCGATGAACTGGGAGCGCCCGCCCGACAGCATGATGTCGGCCTTGGCATCCTTCAGCATCTTGTACATTTCGCGCGGGCTCATATCGTCGATCATATGCGCATCCTCGCCCATGAGTTCCTTGATGCGCTCCTTGTCTTCCTTGGTCGATTTCTTGACGCTGGTGCCGACCAGTTCGAGCCCGGCCTCCTGCAGCGCAGCGACCACCGACCAGGATTTCACACCGCCGGTGATGAGCAACACCTTCTTGCCCGCCAGGCGCTGTTTGTAGGGTTCGATGCCAGCCCAGGCGCGCGCTTCTTCGCGGGCGATCAGGGCTTCGGTGCGCTCCATCAGTTCGGCCGGCGCGCCGCGCTCGATCAGGAATTGGGAGATTTCGCGCAGCGCGTCGCTGGTGTCCTCGATGCCGTAGAACGATCCTTCGAAGAAGGGGATGCCGTAGCGCTCCTCCATCTTGCGGGCAATGTTGATCATGGATTTGGAGCAGACCATCATCGCCGCCTTGGCGCGATGCGAACAGGCCACGTCATGGTATTTGGCGTCACCCGAGATGCAGCACAGGATGCGGATGCCCAACTCGTCCAACAGCGGCTTGACCTGCCACAGTTCGCCGGACAGGTTGTACTCCCCGATGATGTTGATGTCGTAGGGCGTGGTGTATTCGGGTTCCTCAGTGCCGATGACGTGGTCGAGGATCGCCTCGCCGGCCAGCTTGTTGCCGAGATTCTTGGGGCCGACGAAGCCGGGCGAATTGACCGGGATCACCGGCTTGCCGAATTTCTTCGACGCCGCCTTGCAGACCGCGTCGATGTCGTCGCCGATCATCGCCGGCACGCAGGTCTGGTAGACGAAGACTGCGGGGGGATCGTATTTCTCGATGATTTCCTTCACCGACTTGTACAGCCGCTTCTCGCCGCCGAACACCACGTCGGTTTCGTTGATGTCGGTAGTGAAGCCGGTGCGCCAGAGATTGGAGCCGGACGATTTCGAGCCGCGGTTATCCCAGGAATTGCCCTCGCAGGCGATGGGGCCGTGCACCAGATGGGCCACGTCGGTGATCGGCTGCAGAGCGATCTTGGCGCCGTCGAAGGCGCAACCGCCGGCGGCCCCGCCCGGCTGGAGTTGCTTGGTGCAGCCCTTCTTGCGCTCCTTCTCGGACTTGCCCTGGTTCTTGCCGCAACCGGGCTCGTTGAAAACGTCCTGAATCTTGCTCGATACGCTGCTCATACCCCACCTCCACGACTACGCATATCCGGGTCATGCAGAGGCCGTGCCACAAGCTCATTCGATTGATATAGAACGTTTTTCCCGGCATGGAACGCAATTCATCCTGTAACCTTGCGAACAAACTGCGGGGCAAATGTAAGGAAGCACACAACACCGGAACTCGGGCACGCCAAGTGCGTCAAATTGACGTACAATCGCTCGAGTTCGTTAGAGAGACGCCACCATGACCACCGAATCCGCCCGCATCAACCTCCGCACCAGCCCCGAGGCAAAAGCCCTGATCGAACGCGCCGCCGCGATGATGGGCACCACCGTGTCCGGCTTCATGCTGCAGAACGCCTACGAGGCCGCGCGTCGGATCGTGGCCGACAACGATACCCTGCTGCTTTCCCAGCAGGCGTTCGAGGCTTTCGTCAGCGCCTGCGAAAATCCTGATGAACCGAACGAGGCGCTACGCGCTCTGATGGCGCGGCGCTGAATGGGCCGGCACATCGAATTGCTGGATCGGCGCCATCGCCGTGACGGTTTCGACTGTGGCCATGCCGCGCTCAACGATTTCCTCCTCCGGCACGCGGGCCAACTGCAGCGTCGAGGCTTCGGGAAAACCTATGTCGCGCTGGCCGGAAACAGCTTCGATGTCGTCGGATTTGTCACGGTAAGCGTGGGGCAAGTAGCGGCGCAAGCCCTGCCTGGCAGCCTGAAGCTACCCCGTCATCCCGCCCCCATCCTGCGGATCGGACGTCTTGCCGTCGATCGAAGGGAACAGGACAACGGGTACGGCCAGGATTTGCTTGCCTTCGCTCTTCACTTGGCGCTGGAATTTTCGGTCCGTGTCGGCTTGTATGCCGTCGTGGTGGACGCCAAAGACGACAAGACGGCGGGGTTTTATCGGCGACTGGGCTTCGTGCCGACGCGGGACGATGCCTTGTGCCTGTTTCTGCCCTTGTCCTCGCTGGCGAAAGCGAAGGCGCAGCAGGACCTCGTCTCCGGCGCGGGCATTGAAGAACAATCGGCGAAGCGATAATCCCCTGCGGCGGGGAACGCCGGCGGCTCTGTCCGCCGGCGGTGTTACCGGATGAATCCAGCTCCGCACATCAGACGACGCCGGGCTCACCGCTGAATTTGACCAGGATATCCTCGTCCCGGACGATGTACTGGCAGGCCAGGCGATAGCGCGGCGGCTTGTCGTTGACGACCGCTTCTTCGATCTCCGCCTTGGAGAGCTTTCCCGCCGCCACCAGGGTGGCACGCTCCTTCTCGGTGAGATCCTGCGCCATGAAGGGCTTGTCCGACAGCGACACCACTTCCATCACACAGGAACCGCAGTTGCCGTCCTCGCACTCGAAGGGCAGCGGAATCTTGTTTTTTTGCGCCACCTTCAGGAGGGTGTCCGTGTCGCCGGCCACCGCGTAGACGGTCACGTCCTTCGGCAAAAGCGGGGAGGAAAAAGTCACGTTAGCCATGTTGTTGTCCTTGATTGACCAGTTTGAAAGAAAACCGAGCTGCCTGGGTGAATCCGGTGCTCGCCAATCAGTTTATCGGAAATAACCATACTTTTCGTGACGTATTTGCACCCTCTCGCGCAGCCATTGCGCTGCCCTGCCGGAAACCGGCCAGGGCAGCGCAATGGCTTGCGAACCGACCTTTTCCGGCCTGCCGCGCTGATGAAGGGGGCACCAGCGCGGACAGGAGGAAAAGACCTACGTGCCGCGAATCAGCGAATGATGTCGAAGCTGTAGTCGGTTTTGGCGGGAATGTTGGTGTTGGCATCGATCGCATCGAACATGCGATCAAGGATCCAGACCAGAACATTCAGGCCGCCCTGATAGCCCCACACCGGGTAGCGGTGCTTGTGGTGGCGATCGAAGATCGGGAAGCCGATGCGGATCAGCGGGGTACCGGTGTCGCGCTCCAGGTACTTGCCGTAGGTGTTGCCGATCAGGAAGTCGACCGGATCGGTGAACAGCAGCGAGCGCATATGCCACAGATCCTTGCCCGGATAGACCTTGCAGTTCTTGCCGAACGGCGAGGAGTCGAACAGTTCCTGCATCTTCTTTTCCCAGGCCTTGCCGCCGTTGGTGGCGAGGACGTGGGTCGGCTCCGCACCGAGTTCCAGCAGGAATTCCGCCAGGCCGTAGCACAGGTCGGGATCGCCGTAGATGGCGAACTTCTGGCCGTGGATATGGGCAGTGGAGTCCGCGATGGCGTCCACCAGACGGCCGCGCTCCTTCTCCAGCTCGGCCGGGATCGCCTTGCCGGTCAGGCGCGAAATTTCCATCAGGAACTTGTCTGTCCCCCTCACGCCGATCGGATGATTGAGAGCGACGACTTCCTGACCGTGCTCGGCGATGAACGGCAGCGTCTTCTCCGTGCAGAATTCCTGCATCGAGATGGTGGCCTTGGCGTGCAGCGAATCGGCCGCCTGCTCCAGGGTGGTGCCGCCGTCGTACATGCGGAACTCACCGTCGGTCGGGGTGTCCCATACGTCACTGTTGTCGCCGATGATGGTGTAGTCAATGCCGAACAGGCCGAAAATGCGCTTGATTTCGCGCAGGTTGCCCACGGTGTAGCCATCGAAACCGCCGAGGAAGTTGATTGAATCGTTCGGCTGGCGCACCAGCGGCTCGACGGTGCCGGATTTGCCGTCCCAGAAGTGCTGCAGGATGCCCTTCATGACGTTGTCGTAGCCGGTGATGTGGCTGCCAACGAAGGCCGGAGTATGGGCGAAAGGCACGTCGTATTCGGCAGGGATGCTGCCCTTTTCCTTGGAGGTCTTGATGAACGCGTTCAAGTCGTCGCCGATCACTTCCGCCATACAGGTGGTGGAGACCGCAATCATCTTCGGCTTGTACATGTTGTAGGTGTTCGCCAGGCCGTCGATCATGTTGTTCAGGCCGCCGAAAACCGCCGCATCTTCCGTCATCGACGAAGACACACAGGACGTCGGCTCCTTGAAGTGGCGGCTGAAGTGCGAACGGTAGTAAGCCACACAACCCTGCGAGCCATGAACGAAGGGAATGGTGCCTTCGAAGCCGACAGCTGCAAACACCGCGCCCAGCGGCTGGCAAGCCTTGGCGGGGTTTACGACCAACGCTTCACGGGCAAAGTTCTTTGCCTGGTATTCCTCGGTCTTGGCCCATTCGCGCACCTCTTCGACCTGCTGGTCGGGGGGCATGAATTCAAACTCTTTTCTCTTGTTCTCGAACAGATTGACGTATTCCGGTTCGCGGAACAGGTTGAAATGATCGAGAACCTTTTCTGCATTCTGACTCATGGCTTAACTCCTAAAAACGTCGGTTGGTAGGGTGCGCCCACCGGGCGCACCTTTGGAGCCTTGAACACGGTGCGCCAGGCGCACCCTACTGACCTTTCTCCGGCTGCGGCTTAGGCAGCGCTCTTCCACGGGGCTTTGGTCAAACCCCAGACCGGGTTATTGATGGCCATGTCCATGTCCCTGGCGAAAATGGCGAAGCCGTCATAACCGTGGTAAGGGCCGGAATAGTCCCAGGAATGCATCTGCCGGAACGGTACGCCCATCTTCTGGAACACATACTTTTCCTTGATGCCGGAACCGACCAGGTCAGGCTGCACGGACTCGACGAACTTCTCGAACTCGTAGCCCGTGACGTCGTCGTAGATCAGCGTGCCGTCTTTGACGTAGTGCGTGGTGCGCTGGTAGTCGTCGTTATGGCCGAACTCGTAACCGGTGCCGACGATTTCCATGCCCAGATCCTCATAGGCGCCGATCACATGACGGGGACGCAGGCCGCCCACGTACAGCATGACCTTCTTGCCTTCCAGGCGCGGACGGTACTTGTCGATCACCGCCTGCATGAGAGGCTGGTACTTGGCGATGACGGCTTCTGCCTTTTCCTTGATGCTGTCGTCGAAGAAGCTGGCGATCTTCCGCAGCGATTCGGCGATCTTGGTCGGACCGAAGAAGTTGTACTCCACCCACGGCACCCCATACTTCTCTTCCAGGTGGCGGGAGATGTAGTTCATCGAACGGTAGCAGTGCAGCACGTTCAGCTTGGCCTTCGGGGTGTTCTCCAGTTCGGCCAGCGAACCGTCGCCGGACCACTGGGCAATCACGCGCAGCCCCATTTCTTCCAGCAGGATGCGGGAAGACCAGGCATCGCCGCCGATGTTGTAGTCGCCGATGATGGCCACATCGTAAGGCGTAGTCTGGAACTCGGGGTGCTTATCGCCGGCCTTGTCAAAGATCCAGTCGCGTACCGCGTCGTTGGCGATGTGGTGGCCCAAGGACTGGGACACACCGCGGAAACCTTCGCAACGCACGGGAACGATGGTATGGCCGTTGTATTCCTTGTTCTTTTTCTTGGAGACGGCTTCGATGTCGTCGCCAATCAAGCCGATCGGGCATTCCGACTGAACGGTGATGCCGTGATTCAGCGGGAACAGCTCCTGGATTTCGTCGATGATCTTTTCCAGCTTCTTGTCGCCGCCGAAGACGATGTCCTTCTCCTGGAAGTCGGAGGTGAACTGCATGGTGACGAAGGTATCGATGCCGGTGGTGCCGATGTAATAGTTGCGGCGCGACGCCCAGGAGTACTGGCCGCAGCCGACCGGACCGTGGCTGATGTGAATCATGTCTTTGATCGGACCCCAGACCACGCCCTTGGAACCAGCATAGGCGCAGCCGCGGATGGTCATGACGCCGGGGACCGACTTGATGTTGGACTTGACCCCGCAGTCGGGCTTGCCTTCTTCGAAGGTGCCAAGATGTTTGGCTCGGCGCTTGGCCGTCTTGTCGGGGTAAACCTCAAGAACCTCCTTGATGAGATCCTTGTTTCTCTGCTTGACTTGCTCAACTGTGAGGCTCATTTTCAGCTCCTGATTGAGTTAGTGAAAAACGACCGGAAGGCCAAGAGGCGGTGTGCGGCGTTAAAAGCCCGCACACCGCCGTGCCGCCAGTCTCCTTACGCCGCCAGCTCGGCTGCGGTTTTGCCGACCTGCGACTCGTCGACCTGCTTCATGATGCCGTGCTCCATCAGCAGATCTTCCAGCTCGTCCATGGTGATCGGGGTCGGGATGGTGCCGTTGCCCTTGTTGGCGTGGACCTTCTTAGCCAGCTCACGATACTCGTTGGCCTGCTTGGATTCCGGTGCGTACTCGAGTACGGTCATGCGACGCAGCTCGGCGTGCTGCACGATGTTGTCACGCGGCACGAAGTGGATCAGGGTGGTGCCGAGCTTTTTGGCCAAAGACTCAGCCAGCTCGTATTCCTTGTCGGTCTGGCGCTCGTTGCAGACCAGCCCGCCCAGACGCACGCCGCCGGAATTGGCGTACTTCAGAATGCCCTTGGAGATGTTGTTGGCCGCGTACATGGCCATCATTTCGCCGGACATGACGATGTAGATTTCCTGCGCCTTGTTCTCGCGGATCGGCATGGCGAAACCGCCGCAGACCACGTCGCCGAGCACGTCGTAAGAGACGTAGTCGACACCGTCATAAGCGCCTTCTTCTTCCAGGAAGTTGATGGAGGTGATCACACCGCGGCCGGCGCAGCCGACGCCCGGCTCCGGACCACCGGACTCCACGCAACGGATGTCGCGGTAGCCGACCTTCATGACATCGTCCAGCTCCAGGTCCTCGACGCTGCCGGCATCGGCGGCCAGGGACAGAATGGTGTCCTGGGCTTTCGAGTGCAGAATCAAACGGGTGGAGTCGGCCTTCGGGTCGCAGCCGACGATCAGGATCTTCTGACCCATTTCAGCCAGAGCGGCCAGGGTGTTCTGAGAGGTGGTGGACTTGCCGATACCGCCCTTACCGTAGAAAGCAATTTGTCTCAAATCTGACATGGTATTTCTCCGAAATAGGATGATCGATGCTTCATGGCCAGCAGCATTCCACCGAACTCACGCTCGGCTTACCGCGGAGCAGGGCGCTTTCTTTTTCTTATTCTTGTCGCCACCACTTTTGCGGCAGTGAACACTGCACGCTTATCTCCGATGCAACCGGTGTGCCACACCTAAAATAAAAACATAATGGCTTGAAATATCTGGGGTTTAACCCCATTAGAAAGCTCCACACCGACCAGGGTGGGATGTCCACAACACTACAAAACCGCACTGCTTGTAGGGAACAACACAAGCTGCCGTTCGCCCGCGACGCCGCCGCCCTTAGACTCAACCCGTTGAAAATGCTGCTGGCGTGCTTAGCCGCACGAATCGTGCCCGTGCCGGCACATCGATTGCTTAGATTTGAGTGAAGGTCTCCATACTTCACCGGGGCGTCGACGGCCCCGGTGAAGTTCTAAGGAGAACTCGCGCAACCGCCGACAGAACCGGCAACCTTTAATAGGAGAAGCCCATGCAGATAGGCGTCGATAGTGAAAGAGCAGTAGACGACCGACGTGTCTTCGTCGTCGACGACGATGAAATCACCAGCGCCGCGCTGCAGTTCATGCTGCACGACGAGATCGAAACCCATGAGCTGAGCAGCCTCGAAGCCGCCTATGCCAAGGCCGTGGACTGGAAGCCCGCGGTACTGCTGCTGGGGTTGGGCATCGTCAAGGCCCGGGGCATCGAGGTGCTGGAAGAAATTCGCGCCCGGCTGGAGGACATCAAGATCATCGTGGTGACCGAGACCGCGACCGATCCCCTGGCGCAGCAATGCCTCAAGCAGGGTGCGAACTCCCTGCTGGCCAAACCCCTGACCATCGAAAAGGCGCGTCAGAAGGTGGACATGCAACTTGGCCGCAAGGTCAATCTGGCCATCCCCGTCGTCGTCACCTGACCGGAGTCGCCGGATCGAACTGCCGCACGGTTCTGGGCAGTTCGTTGCCTGTTGCGCGCCGTTTTAATGCAATAACGTCGATTTTTCGCAAACCAACATTTTAGGAGCGTCATGACCACCATTAGCGAAACCCCCTTCGCCTCCCTGGAAAACGAAAACCGGCTGTTGAGCCCGGTCTTCAAAGGCGCCACCGCCCAGCCGGGTGTCTTCGGCTTCCGCGGGATGATCGCCTTGAAGTTCGCCCAGCAATTGAGCGACGAGGCTCGCCCGCCTGAAATCAAGTTCGACCAGGTGATGACCGTGGCGAAAGCCGGCGAATCCACCATCCCCTTCTTGGCGGGGGTGGCGCTGTCGCTGGAATATCTGGATCTGCTGCTGGACGTCCTGGGCGACAAGCTGTCCCCCACCGGCAAGTATTTCTTCTTTGCCGGCAACCTGGACATTTCCAAGCGCTACCAGATCACCCACCGCGGCGCCACGTTCTGGGTGCTGCCGTTGGACGAGGCGACCGTCTACAACGAACTGCTGGAGCTGTTCCGCATCGAAAAGAACGACCTGAAGAAGCTCGATACCGCCGGCAAACTGGTTGCCGTCGCGGATGCCGCGGCCAGCTTCGACGAGAAGTTCGACGTGATCAGCTTCGAGGAGGGCCTGAAGATCATGGGCCCGATCCGGATTCCGGACAACCGCCCGGTCTAATCCTTCAAATGGAACGCCGTCCGTAGACGGCGTTCCCCTGCCCGGTAGGGATCAACCATGTACACCAAAGCCTGTGACGAAAGCGAACTGAAGGAAGGCAAGTACGAGGTGGTGGCGGTCAACCGCACACTGATGCTGGTGGTATGGCCAACCGGCGCCCAGCCTCGTGCCTTTCAGGGCATGTGTCCCCATGCCCGCGAACCGCTGGCGGATGCCCGTTTCGACGGCAAGATACTGACCTGCGCGCACCACGACTGGGAATTCGACAGCAACGGCGCCTGCATCAAGGGCAAGCACTGCACCCTGGCCGAATATCCCCTGAAGATCGAAAACGGCGAGGTCCTGATCGACACCGACGGGGTTTCCGCCAATTATTTGAATTAGACGAAAGCGGCCTCGGCACGACTTTCGCGTATCGACTACACCTAACCCCTAAAGGAGTAAACCATGACCTACCAAGTCATCAAATCGGCACTGAAATTATGCACCGGCGCGCGCAAAAGCAGCGGCGAACCCTGCAACGGCACGCTGTACACCTGCAAGGCTTGCGGCGCCACAGGATGCAAACAGTCGCGCGATGATCTTTGTTCGGACCAAGCCTTCAACGTGCTCGAACATTGTCTGAAATGCGGTGCGATCGGCCAGATCGAACCCGTCGCCGCCGGCGATTACCGCCCGCAACAGGCTTGGCTGAACTGAAGCCGACGTGGCCCAGATACACTTCTACGAAAAACCCGGCTGCGCCAACAACACGCGGCAGAAGCAGATGCTCCGGGAGGCCGGCCACGAATTGGTCGTGCACGACCTCCTGGAGACGCCTTGGCGCGCCGAGGAGTTGCGCGCCTTCTTCGGCGAACGCCCGGTGACCGAATGGTTCAACCGGGCCGCCCCCCGGATCAAATCGGGCGAGATCGTGCCGGAAGATCTGGATGACGCCGCCGCTCTGGCGCTCATGCTGGACGATCATTTGCTGATCCGGCGCCCGCTCATGCAGGTAGGCGACCTTCGGAGCGTTGGCTTCGACGCCGATAAGGTCCATGCCTGGATCGGCCTGAATCCCGACGAAGAGGCCGCCCGAGCCGATCTGGAAAGCTGCCGCCGGCCGCATCATTGCCCGTCCCCTAAGGATTCCGCCGACCGATGAACGGCAACGCCGAAACCGATCTGCAGCGCATACTGGCCTATCACGAACGCACCAAGCACCGGCTGGAGCGCTATGCCGCAGGACCGGAAACCCTGGACTGGAGCGCCCAGCCCGATCCCTTCCGGAGCTTCGCCGGCGCCGAACGCATCCCGTTACCCCTGACAGCCGACGCCCTCTCCGCCACTTATTCCGACCTGCACCGGCCCGGCGCACTCGTGCCCCAAGCGCTGACCCTCGAATCGGTCGCGCTGCTGCTGGAACTGTCCCTGGCTTTGTCGGCCTGGAAGGAATACGGGCCCGACCGCTGGTCGCTGCGCTGCAATCCGTCCAGCGGCAACCTGCACCCCACCGAGGGCTATGTGGTCTGCCGTAATGTGGAGGGGCTGGAGGACGGCGTCTACCATTACTTCAGCCGCGAGCATGCACTGGAACGGCGGGCGCAGCCTGTGGAAACCAATGCAGGCGGCGGCCCGCCCTGCCTGTTCATCGGCCTCAGCTCGATCCACTGGCGGGAGGCTTGGAAGTACGGCGAGCGCGCCTTCCGCTACTGCCAGCTCGACACCGGCCACGCCATCGGCGCCCTGCGCTATGCCGCGGCCGCGCTGGGCTGGGGCCTGCGCTTGGTGAACAGCGCGGGGACCGGAGAGATCGCCAGCCTGCTGGGACTGGACCGCACCGCCAATTTTATCGGCGCGGAAGCCGAAGAAGCCGAGCTGCTATTGGAAGTGACAGCCGCTTCGGGGACGGTGTCCTCTCTCCCCTTATTCGGCGACCTGGACTGGACCGGCACCGCCAATGTGCTCGATTCGCACCCCATGTACCACTGGCCGGTGATCGACGAAGTGGCCGCAGCCAGCCGCTGCCCCGGCGGGGCGCAGCCGGCCCCGCCCACCGCGGTTTACCCGCCCCGCTCCGGTTTGCCCACCGTCACCGCCTCGACGCTGATCCGCCAGCGCCGCAGCGCCCAGCGCTTCGACCGGAACTTCGAATGGGAAGCGGACGAATGCTATGCCTTGCTAGACGCCCTGCTCGCCCGCGAATGCGCACCCTGGGATGTCTGGAATTCCGCACCGGCCCTGCATCCGGTGCTGTTCGTCCACCGGATCAAAGGCTTAGCCCCCGGTTTGTATGCCCTGCCGCGCACCGCATCCGCCGAATCGAAGCTGCGCTCCGCGTTGCGGCAGGATTTCGCCTGGACCCAACCCGAAGGCTGTCCCGCCCATTTGCCACTGTTCCTGCTGGCGGAGGGCGGCTGCATGGCCGCGGCCCGCACCATCGACTGCCATCAGGCCATCGCCGCCGATAGCGCCTTCGCCTTGGGGATGCTGGCGGAATTCGAAGACACCTTGAACACGGCCCCTTGGCGCTATCGCCGGCTCTATTGGGAGGCAGGACTCCTGGGCCAGGCGCTCTATCTGGAAGCCGAGGCCCGCGGCCTGCGCGGCACCGGCATCGGCTGTTATTTCGACGACGCCTTCCACGAACTGCTGGGGCTGTCCGGGAAGGCTTTCCAGTCGCTGTACCACTTCACCGTAGGCAAACCGCTGAGCGACCCGCGGATCACGACCGAGGCGCCCTACGTCCGAACCCCAGCCTGAACGCCCCCGGCGCGGCTTCGGCGGCTCATCCCGAGCGGATCGGGCCGGCCGCTACCTGCCGCCGAAATTGAAGATCGGCTCGGGGCGCAAGGTTTTGCTGAATATCGACACACCGTCGAGGTCCTTGAAGTCCACCGTGAGGCTCTGATCCGCCCGGTTGATGTTGACCTCGCCGAAGAACTGCAGGCCGGCGTAGGGCGACAGGTTGACCTGCCCTGCCGGCGGGGCCTTGTAGAACACGACCTGGGGACCGAAGGTGCCGTCGGTGCTGTTGGGGCCGAAGGTGCCCGCGTTGAGCGGGCCGGACACGAACTCCCAGAACGGTGCAAAATCCTTGCTGGCGGCCTGTGCCGGGTCGTAATAGTGCGCCGCGGCGTAATGCACGTCGGCGGTCAGCCACACGATGTTCTTGATGCGCTGCTTCTTGACGAAACTGAGCAGGCGGGCGATCTCCAGTTCGCGCCCGGCGGCGGGGCCGTCGTTGCCGTTGGCGATCGCCTCCCACCTGGCGCGGCCCTGGGCGTCGGTGCCGTCCCCGATGTTCAATCCGATCGGCATGTCGGCCGCGATGATTTTCCATGTCGCCTTCGAATTCTTCAGCCCCTGTTCCAGCCATTGGACCTGGGCCTCGCCCAGGAATGCAGTCTCCAGCCCTTCCTGGTTCTGCAGGTTATAGGTATTCGGGCCCCGATAATTGCGCATGTCGAGGACGAAGACATCGAGCAGCGGACCATAGGAAATCTGTCGATACACCCGCTCGGACTCCTCCGTTGGGTAGGGGCGCATCGGCGCATACTCGTGGAAAGCCTCCGACGCCCGGGCCACCAGGAGCGGAACATCTTTCACCGTATATCGGGAATCGGCGCTCAGATCCTTGGCGTCGGACCAGTTATTGACGACTTCGTGGTCGTCCCATTGCCAGATCTGCGGAACCTCGGCATTGAACCGGCGAACGTTGTCGTCGAGCAGATTGTATTTGTAGCGTCCGCGGAATTCGTCCAGGGTTTCGGCAACCTTGGCGACTTCCGGAGTGACGATATTGGTCCAGACCTGGCCGTTCTCGGCGGTCACCTCCGGCTTGATGATGCCGTCGGAATAGACGTTGTCCCCGCTGTGGATGAAGAACTGCGGCTTGACCTGGCGCATAGCCTCGTAGATTTTCATCCCGCCGAACGATGGGTTGATGCCCCATCCCTGGCCGGCGGTATCGCCGCCCCACACGAAACGGATGTCGTCACGCTTGCCGATGGTATGGAAATGGCCGGTCACGGGTTCGCTCTGACCGCGGGCATTGGTGAGATCTTCGAACCACACCTTCACATAGACGTCCTTACCGGCAGGCAGCCCGACCAGATCCTGGCGAGCGGTATAGTCGGTACCTTCCATGGCATAGGGACCGCGAATGACCTTTGAATCGGCAAAGTCGGAGCTGAAGGCGTATTCGACCATCATGCGCGCAGGACGGTCCGACCGACTCCAGATCACCGCCTTGCCAGGGGCCAGATCGCCGATCTGAATGCCCTGCTCCACCTGCGGAACGGTATTCTCGGCGTTGACGGAGGCGCAGGCGGCCAGCGCCAGAATGAGGCCGGGAATGAGCGCTTGAACGGAATTTTTTCGGCTCCCGGATCGGAAGGCGGTATGCGGGTGAGACGCTGCGGCAGTGATCATGGGACTCCTCGCGGGGGGTTGATCGAAGCGAGGAACCATAAGCCCGAATTAAGTCAGAGCCATGGCCGGCCAATGACGATTCGGTGACGGACTGGCCAAGGCGGACTGCCTGCCCGGCTAAACAGCCCCGGACGGAGCGGCCCGTCCGGGGCCTTGCCCGTCAATGGGCCTGAACGCCACTGTGCACGTTGACGCCGGTCTTCGGCTGTACCCAGGCGAATTCCGCATCCGGCTTGGAAGCCGAAATCGCCTGTTCCTTCATCAGCCTGTCCGCCAGCATTGCCAGGCACTCCTCCAGGCTCTGGTTCGGATCGTTGTCCGGATCCTCGAAGCGGTCCAGGGAAATTTCCGGCCCCTCCTCGTCGTCTTCCAGCATGTAGATCAGGAACAGCTCTTCCTTGCCCGTACGCCCGTGAATCGTGGCCCTGAACCTTTCCCCGCGATACCAAAATTCGCCAACCATGTTGTTCTCCTCGCTCCTCAGCGTGTACCAGTTGCTCCGGACACCCGGACCGGATGCCCTCAGCACAATTTTACTACAAAAAGTATGGTTATTAGCCGGCGGTGCCGATATCATGTGGATTTGCTGGAAAATTTTTGCGGAGGCGAAGAAGCGAATGGCGGGCGCAGGCAGCGGCGATTTCGGACCTTTGTCCTTCTTCAAGGCTCAGCACCGAGCCTTTGCCGAAACGCTGAAGCAACGGCAGGGAACCGAAGGCCTCGTCGACGGCCTGCTGCTCCAGGCCTGGGACAGCTTCGACCGCAACGTCGACATCCAGGCGGAAGGGAAGCCCCCGCTGGCCTGCCACAAAGGCTGTGCGACCTGCTGCACGCTGCGGGTCACCGCCACGGCGCCCGAAGTGCTGATGATCGGCCGCTACGTCCGCTGGAGCAACGGCAGATTCAAATCCATCGGCATCGACCTCCCCGCCCGCATCGCCGACGCCGATGCCCAGACGCGCGGACTGGACGAGGCGCAGCGGGTCATGCTGCGGCTCCGCTGCCCCTATATCGAGAATGGCGTCTGCCTGATCTACCAGGTCCGCCCCCTGGCCTGCCGCGGCCATGCCTCCTACGACGTGCGCGCCTGCGTCGAAGCCGCCGCCGGCCGCGCCGACGAGATTCCCTATTCGGAACCCCATATGGTTGTGCGCAGCCTGGTTCAGCACGCTATGCAATCCTCCCTGCGCGACGCGGGGATGGCATTCGGCGTCTATGAACTCAATCACGCCCTCTGCATTGCCCTGCAGAACGAAAACTGCTGCACCGAGTGGCTATCCGGCGCGGATGTTTTCGCGCCGGCAGCCGTCACCGAAGTGGGTTCCGACGAAATGGCTCGCCTGTTCGACGCAATCCTGGCAAGCTGAGAGAGCGGAACCGGACCCGCTGGGCACGTTCAGGCGCAGCCTCAGGCCGCCTGCCTCGCGGCTTCGTCACCCAGCAACTGCCGCACGAAGTCCTCAAGGGGCATTTCGATCCGGCGAATGTTCTGCTCTTCCAGGAAGCGGGCTTCGTTGCGGGTCGGTTCGTCCGGCAGCACCGCCCAGTGCAGATCGGACGAGCGCTTCATGATCTGCCGGGCATAGGTCCGCTCCAACTGGTTGCGGAAGCGGCAGCCCAGGAACAGGAAGTGGCGTCCGCTGCGGATCTGCTTCACGGGTTCCGGAATCGGCGTCTGAATGTCGATTTCCGTCAGCACTTCGACGTAATCCGAATCGGACAGGATGAAGTTGGCGGCCGGCGCGATGCTGCCCAGCGGTTTGTACAGCAGCAGCTTCCAGTTCGCCGCCTCGGATTCCTCCGCCGGACTGCCATCGGCATGGAAATAATGCACCCATTCGCTGAAATGCTCGGCCCGGCTCACGCCCTGGACCTGCCCGAAATCGGACCGCCCCTCCAACGCCGCCGCCATGCTGGCGTCGTACCAGGCATCGACGATCAACGGCAACGGCAGCCCCGCCAGATACCGGTGCAGCCCGGTGGGCTCCGGCGCCGCGGCGAAAGCCTCCTTGAGCAGGCCGACCAGGGTCTTGCGATGCTTGAAGTTTTCGATGTACTGGCCCGCCGCGGTGAGATTCTTGCGGATCTTGTGGGGCACGGTCACCTTCGCGGTGATCAGCTCCACCAGGGTTTCCGGAGCGCTGGGTACGGTGCTGCCGCCGTCCAGGCCCAGCACGCCGGGACCGAGATAAGGAATGACCTGGCCGCCGGCCAGCGCCGCTTGAATCTCTGTGGGAATCGTTGCCGTCATTGGTATTTACCCCGCTGATGAAATGGCGGCCTTGAGCTCATCCACTTGCGGACGCGGCAGGCGGAACATGCCGCGTCCGCCGGCCAAGGCCTGGTAGCTGTTGGAAGTCTGGTTGCTCAGATAGTTGAACCAGGTCTGAGCCTCGACGCCCTGCGGACGCTCGCCGATTTCCATGACCGTCCCATTGGGAGCGAAGCGGACATGGATCAAGGATTCGATTTTCTCTGTGGTCGTCATGGTGGTTGTCCTCTGTTCTTAGGTTAGCAACTCGATGGTGATCTCACGGGAGCCCAGGACCGCCTGGCAGGACAGCCTGGATAGGGTTTCCGTACCTCTTATGTTTTCGAGCTTTTCCCGCTCGTCGGGGCGGATCTTGGACAAGCCGCGTCCGCCGTTTCGCACCAGCACGTGACATTCCCCGCAACGGGCATGTCCGCCGCATTTGTGGACGATCGCATCGCCCGTCAGCAGCACCGCGTCGAGCAGGCGGCTGCCGCTGCTGATTCGCACCGTCTTGCCCGAGGGCAGGACGGTCACGCAGACCTTCGGGTTCCGCCGTATTCCGGTACGCAGATAACCGGACATCGCTTCTAAGCTCACAGATAGATCGCGGCCCCGGCGCCCACGTTGATGGACGAGTCCTTGGCGGTCTGCACGATGAAACCGATCTGGTCTTCGGTGAGGTGGCAATGGAACGGCAGGGCAATGGCCCGGTCCGCCAGCTTTTCCGTCACGAAGAACTGGCCCTTGCGGTAGCCCAGGTCGACGTAATGGCGCTGGGTATGCAGGGGCGAACAAAAAGCCACCGATTCCACTTCCGCCGTCGCCAGATCCTGGATCACCACGTCGCGGCTGGAGCGGGTGAAGCGGGTGCCCAGATGTACCAGGTAGACCATCCAGTGCAGCTCGTCGACTTCCGGCGCCTGGTAGGCCGGCTTGATACCTTCAAAAGACTGCATGAAGGCGTCGTAATAAGCTTCGACGTCTTTGCGGCGCTCGAGGATCCCGTCCAGCCGCTCCAGTTGGGCCAGTCCGAGGGCCGCATTGATGTCGCTCATCTCCGCCCGGTACGGCGGCAGGTCACCCAGCACCACCGACTTACGCTCGTCCAGGCGGCGGTTGCGGAAGCCCCGCAGGCGGACCGCCAGCTCGCGGTCGTCGGTCACGACCATGCCGCCCTCGCCGGTGGTCAGGGCACTGGGCTGGGTGAAATCGAAGATCGAACAGTCGCCGAAGCTGCCGACCAGCTTGCCCTGATAGCGTGAGCCGATGGCCTCGCTGGAATCCTCGATCAGTATCAGGCCGCGCTCATCGGCCAGCGCACGGAGCTGCGCCCACAGCGCCGGATGGCCGTTGACGTTGCAGGCGACGATGGCCTTGGTCTGCGGCGTGACCGCCGCCGCGGCCTTGTCGGGCACGATGGTGCAGGTCCAGTAGTCGATGTCCACGAACACCGGCTTCGCTCCGGCCAGCGCGATGGCGTGGGCGTTTTCGCGGAAGCCGAAGGGCGAAGCGATAACCTCGTCCCCCGACCCGATGCCGTAGGCTCGAAGTGCCAGCAGCAGCCCCATCGTGGCGCTGCTCACCGCCACAGCGTATTGCCGCCCGAGATAGTCGGCGAAGGCCGCCTCGAAGTCCTCGACCACCGGCCCGCCGGACAGGCCGGGCGATTTCAGCACTTCCTCGACCGCCTCCAGCTCGCCGAGACTCATGTCCGGATCGGAAAACAGGATGCTCGGCTGCCCGCTCATTTCGCCGCTCCCTTGGGTTTCTCGGCCAGGATCAAACCGGTAGCCCGGCTTAGATCGCTAGTCACGTGGGCGCAATGATCGGCGGCATCGAGCAAATACAGGTTGAACCGGGCCGTCTCGAGTACCGGGGTTTCGGTATCGATATCGCCGACGTCGCAACGGGTGATGGACAGGCCGGGAAAAGCCTGGCGCAAGGCGGAGACATGCTCCACCGCCGTGGCCTCGCTACCGAGCTGGCCGCGAATCTGCTCGAGCGCTTCCGTCGTGAGCGCCATGATCAGTCGTCGCCTCCGGCGAGCTTCTTGGCATCGACCGTGATCGGCAAAGTCGTCCCCTCCGCCATTTCCGGCAGAGCGAGTTGCCAGCCGTTGGCCAGAGTCACCGTGCCGCCCCACAGATCGGCTTTTTCCTGGGAGACGATCGGCTCCTCCAGGTCTTTCTTGGGGACGTAGGCGGACAGTTCGCCGGCGGCATTTCTACGGATCATTACCTTCATGAAGACTCCAGGTCACGGTTGAAAAATCGATCGATCAATTCTTTTCGGATATCGCGGACGCTGAACTCAGGCCGCCTCCGCCACCATAGTCCGCACGATATCCGGCAGCAATTCGCACACGGCGTCCACTTCGGCCTCGGTGGTGTAGCGGCTCAGCGAGAACCGGATCGTGGCCAGCGCCCCTTCGGCGCCCAGCCCCATCGCGGTCAGCACATGGGAGGGCTCGGTGCCGCCGGCGCTACAAGCCGCACCGGCGGAGGCGCAAATCCCGGCGCGGTCCAGTTTGTCCAGCACCAGTTCCGCTTCGACGGCGCCGAGGTTGAAACTGGACGTCCCGGCCACCCGAGGCGCGCCGCCGCCGTTGACCGAAGCGCCCGGCAACGCCGTCAGCAGCCGGGTTTCCAGGCGGTCGCGCAGGCGGGCGACGCCGTCGCCGCCGGTCGCCAAGTACCCCTGCGCCAGTTCCGCAGCCGCGCCCAAACCGACGATACCCGGCACATTCTCGGTGCTACCGCGGCGTCCGCGCTCCTGGTGGCCGAACAGCAGCGGGGGCAGCTTGCGTCCCTTGCGCACGAACAGCGCACCGATGCCCTTGGGGCCGTGCAGCTTGTGTCCGGAGAGGGACAGGAAATCCAGCGGAATCTGGCTCAGGTCGATCGGCAGCTTGCCGACGGCCTGCACGGCGTCGCAATGGAACAGTACGCCCCGGCTCGCCGCCAGCGCCGCCGCCTCTTCGATGGGAAACACTACGCCGGTTTCGTTATTGGCCCACATCAGGCTCAGCAGGGCGGTGCCGGGCGTGATCGCGGCATCCAGCAATGCCGGATCGAGCAAACCATGGCCGTCGACCGGCAGCCTGACCACCTCGAGCCCCAGCGCTTCGAGATGCGCCAGCAGCAGCAAGGTAGCGGGATGCTCCACCGCGCTGGTCACCACCCGGCGCTTGTCCGGCGCCAAGGCCAGAGCGCCCAGAATGGCCTGATGGATGGATTCGGTCCCGCCGCTGGTGAACACAATCTCCGCCGGCGAGACGCCCAGCAGGGACGCCACTTTCCCACGCGCGGCGATGGCCTCCATCTTGGCGGCCTCGCCCAGATGATGCTTGCTGGACGGATTGCCGTAATGCGCCTTGAGACAGGCCGTCATCGCTTCCACGCATTCCGGCGCAGGCGGCGTCGTGGCATTGTTGTCCAGGTAAATCGAGGTCTCGCTCATTGCCAGAACCGCCTTTTCGGGTCTTCGTTCAGGAGCGCCAGGATCTGCTGTAGAGACTGGTATTCGCCGTGCATGATCCAATGTCCGATCTCATGATCCTTATGGTACAGCCACCAGCAGCCTCTGTTCGGTTTGAACTCCAGCCGGGCGATGTCGATGACGCCGCCGTTGGGATCGATGTTGCGCGAGCAGCACGAACTCTGGATCAGATAGCCGTCCTCGGTCGGATGCACCTCGGGGGTGACGTAGCGGTAACGCTTGCGGTCCTTGATGGAACGCTCGATACGTTTGCGGTCCAGTTCGTTGGGTTGAGGATTCGCCGCGCTGATGCCGCCCATGACGCCGCCTCCGTACCCGATGACCCGGCCCACCGCCGCCATCCGCTAGAGCAGACCCGCCACCTGGACGGACTTCTGCTCCGAGCTCAGTTCCTCCTCGAAGCAGCCGATGACATAGCCACCGGGAAATTCGACCAGATACACCGGGATGTTGGCTTCCTCGTGATGGCCGATCTGGACGATCTCACCCTCCGTACCGGCGGCGACCAGCAGGGCCTCCGGCTCATGGTCGGGGTAGCTGCCGTCGTTGAAGATATCGACTTCGGTGGCGACCTTTTGTCCCCATTGATAAATCGGAGCGCGTTGGTCGATCATGCGGCCTCCTCCTTCGTTTCCGGCGCCTCTTTCGGCGGCGGCGGGTTGTCGAGCGACTCGATCTCCCGCCCTTTCATGCCGACCGCGTAGCCCCGATCGGGGAAATCGACGGCATAGATGTAGAACTGCTGGAGAAAGGTGTTGATGCTCTTGACGTAGCCGACCTCGCCTTTCTTGACCAGCACCTCGCCGATCTCCGCGCCGTTGAATGTGCCGTCGTTGCGCACCACCTTTTTGGATTTGACCTTTTCGCCGAAGTTGAACTTCGGCGGGTCGTTCAATTCCATGCTATCGCTGTCGCGACTGATATCACCCATGGCTATCCCCTTGATTCATCTCTAGCAGGCTTCCGGCAAAACGTCGCCGGCCTGCGGTTCGTTAAACCGCTGCGCCACCAGCTCCCGCACCGCCTGGTCCGGGTCGGCCCGCATAGGCTCCAAATCCGCCAGTTCCAGGCGGCTGGCGACTTCGTAACGCAAGCGCCAGTCCGGATCCTTGATTAACTGCTTCAACTGCTTGTTGTCCATGCGCCTGACCGCCGCCAGCCGGACTCCGACCTCCCGGTCCGCGGCCAGCGTCGGCAGCCATTCCGGCGCGATCCGCTGCGCCACCACTTTGCGCACTTCCGGGTCGCGGTCGTGGATCAGCTTCACCAGCAACCCCGGCGGCAAACGTCGCGCCACGATCTGGCGCACGAAATAGTCCTCGTCGCCGATCATCGCGGCCAAATCGCCCGGCTCCAGCCGCTCGGCCACCCTGACCCGGACGTCCCGGTGCGGATCGCGCCGGAGGATTTCGAACTGCTTGGAGCGCACCGGCAGTCGCTGGGCCACGCTCTGCCGCACGGTCTCGTCCGGATCGCCGACCAGCCGTGGCAGGTAGAACAGTTCCACGTGCTTGGCCGCCACCGCCCGGGTCTCGAAATACGGATGCTCCAGGTAGGATTTGGCCAGATCCGGATTCCACTTGAAGAACCGGTCGATGCGGCGGGCGTAGCGGTCGTGGACGCAGGCGTGGCCGAGATGGCAGCGGCCTTCGGTCAGGCCCTCCCGCTGCTCGCATCGACCGCAGTCCAGCAGTTTGCCCTGCCAGTCGCGCGCCTCCTCGATGTCATTCGTCGTCGTCCCCATTGGCCTGCCTCTCCAGGACGCCCATCAACACTTTGCCGCCGAGCTTGTCGGCCGGGTCCAGCTCCAGCAACTTCTCCACCGCGGCCCGGCCTTCCTCCAGGTTGCCCAAGCGCATCTGCAGATAGGCATAGCCCTTGAGTGTGAACAGGAAGAACCGCGGCACGATGGCCTCGAAGCTGGTGAAATCCGCATCCGCCGGCTTGGCCTCACGCCAATCGGGTGACATGCCGTTGTCGAGCGCAGCCTTCACCAGGCATTCCTTTGCGATTTCCAAAGCTTCGGCCAGCCGGTTCTTGTAGAAATAGAACCGGTACTTGCCGATGTATACCGCCGCATGCCCCGGCGCAAGTTCCCAGGCCGCCTGCAGATGTCCCAGCGCCACCTCGTCCCGGTGATAGTTCTGTCCGGCCAGACGCAGATGCCGCTCCGCTTCGGCGGGCAGGCCCTCGCCCAGGCATTCCGCCACCGGGTCGCCGTCAAGCGGGACTAAGACCGGCTCCTCCGTGCCTTTGAGCGCCGCGCTGTCAGCAGCCGTGCCCATGTCCGTCTCAGGCGCTCTTGATGGGGATGCTGGAAATGGACACCGCGGCTTCGGCCGGAACGGCACCCGGCGCGCTGGTGCTGCAGGTGCCGCAGCCGGTCGCTTTCGGATCGATGAACACCAAACCGCTCTGCAATGGAGTGTCCTTGAAATCCATGGTCACACCCTGCAACAGCAAGCGGCTCTCCGCAGGCAGGAACAGCTTCAGCCCTTGCACGGTGACAACGGCATCGCCCGGCAAGGGCGCGGCTTCGACGCTGAATTCCGACGCCAGACCCGAACAGCCGCCCGGGCTGACCAGCAGCCGGAAGCCGGCATCCGGTCCGGCCCCGCCGAAACGCACCATGCGCTGAATGAACTTTTCCGCACTCGGAGTGATGGTTAGATCCATGGATGTTCCCCTTAAGCCGCTTCGTATCGCGGGTAGTTGTCGTCAATGATGCAGGTGAGGTCGATGGGACACACCGCCACACACTGCGGTTCGTCGTGATGGCCGATGCACTCGGTGCATTTGGCCGGGTCGATCACGAAAAGCCCGTTGCTCGCTTCCGAAATGGCCTGGTTCGGACACTCCGGCTCGCAGGCGCAACAGCCCGTGCAGTTTTCTTCGACTATCGTGTAAGCCATGTTTCAAACTCCTGGGTGGCATACCCTCGTTCTCAGCCTTTCCCTTCCGGGCATTGCCGTAGAGTTAAATGTGCCTCGTCACCCCGGCAGGGAATGCCGGGGTCCAGGAACCAAGGATGGTTACGGCCTAACACATCCCTGTGCCCTGGATTCCGGCAATCCCTGCCGGAATAACGGCTTAACTGAATCTATTTCCCCACATCAAGCCGCGATCAAAGCGCCCTGGCGGATTTCCGCATCGCCTTTGACCACATGCTCGATCTCGCCGGCGGTAACCTTGTCCAGATATTCCCTGAAGTAGGCGATCGCCGACTGCTCGATGAACTGGCCGGCATACTGGTCCACCGGATCGATGCCAGCCGTCTTCAGATCGTTCTTCGGACAGCCGCCGATCTTGGCCACGAACACCGCATGGCAGTCGTTGATGGCCCGGATCACCGTGCCCAGCGCGTCCTCCTCGCCGTAGCCGCCCTGGCAGTACAGGTCCACCCGGCGATGGCCGACGAACTTGGCGCCCGAGGTCGACAGCTCGTAGATCTGGAACTCGGTGGCATGGCCGAAGTGCTCGTTGACCTTGCCGCCGCCCTTGGTCGCCACCGCAATCAGCATCTTGATGTCGGAATGCGCGCCGGCCAGGGTCTGCAGTTCTTCCTGCTTGGCCGCCACCACCGCCTGACGCTCGTTCTCCACGGCAGCCTGATAGGCCTTGCGGGCGTCCAGGTCGTAGTTGACCTCCATCTCCATGATCTTGTCGGTGGTGAACTCCGCGCTGCGGTCCTCGCCCAGCAGGCCCACCGCGTCGGCGCGGCACTGGCGGCAATGGCGCATCATGTTCATCTCGCCTTCGCAGCTGTCCTGCAGCGCCTTCAGCTCCTGCGCCGTCGGGCCGCGCTGGCCGGTCAGGCCGAACACGGTGCCGTGCTCCGGCGCCGAGATCAGCGGCATGATGTTGTGCAGGAAGGCCCCGCGCGACTTCACCGCCTTGTTGACCTCGACCAGATGGTGGTCGTTGACCCCCGGAATCATCACCGAGTTGATTTTCGACAGAATCCCGCGCTCGGTCAGCATCTCCAGACCCTGCAACTGGCGGTCGGTCAGAATCTTGGCCGCCTCCACGCCGGTGTAGCGCTTTTTCTTGTAGTAGATCCAGGGATAGATCTTGGCGCCTACCTCCGGATCGATCATGTTGATGGTGATGGTGACGTGGTCGATGTTGTACTTGGAAAGCTGTTCGACATGATCGGGCAGCGCCAGACCGTTGGTGGACACGCAAAGCTTGATGTCCGGTGCCGTCTTGGCGATCAGCTCGAAGGTCTTGAAGGTCTTTTCCGGATTGGCCAGCGGATCGCCGGGTCCGGCGATGCCGAGCACCGTCATCTGCGGAATGGTGGAAGCCACCGCCAGCACCTTCTTCGCCGCCTGTTCCGGGCTCAGCTTTTCGCTCACCACGCCCGGCCGGCTCTCGTTGGCGCAATCGTACTTGCGGTTGCAGTAGTTGCACTGGATGTTGCAGGCCGGAGCCACCGCCACATGCATGCGCGCATAGTGGTGATGCGCTTCTTCGCTGTAGCAGGGATGGTTCTTCACCTTCTCCCAGATTTCCGGCGGCAGGTCGTTCTCGCCCGCACCCGAACCGCAGCTCGCCTTGCCGGAACCGCCGGAAGTGCCGCAACCCTTGTGCTCTGCGACCTGCTGCATGATTTCTTCGACATTCACCGCGGCATTGACGCCCGCGGACTCCGCCCCCGTATGGTTCTGCACTGTTTGCATTGCTAGACTCCTAGATTCGTTTGCCCGTCGCTGCTTCTGCTTCGTCCCGCCACGCCCCTTGAATTCGTTCGCTACCCACCGGTAAAACCTGCCGGTGCGGAACACTGGTAGACACTCACGTTGAAGATAAAGCAATCGGCGTACCAGAAACGGATATCTAGGGAAAACAAGCCCTTGATTTAATTACCACACGAATCGAGCGTGTTTAGGGGGGCACAAATCCGCCGGATTTGGTCGGGCTTGTCCGGAACGCGACAAACTGAAGTGCCTCACCGATCCTGGGTAGCCCGTGCCTGCAAAGTCCCCCAGCAAGCGGGCTAGTGCGTAGGAAGAAGTGGCCTTGCCTCGCCGTCCAGAAACAGGGATTGTCGATGCCATCGACACATTGCCGTCTTATGTCGATTAAGCCGGAAACCATCGACACATTTGATTGACGTGTCGATGCCATCGACATAGACTGCGGATGTGTCGAAAAACTTGATAAACGTCAACATGAGCCATTGGCAGGCCGACCGGCCTTATCACGATCTGCCGCCGTTGCCGCCGCAGGCGGATATCGAAACCAAGGCCATCCTCAAACGCTGTATCACCGCGCGCGCCGCCCTGGCCGAGCTGAAGCAGGCGGCCGAATTGATCCCCAACCAGGCAATCCTCATCAATACGCTGCCGCTGCTGGAAGCCTGCGCCAGTTCGGAAATCGAGAACATCGTCACCACTACCGACAAGCTGTTTCGGCACCTGGGCAACGAGGGCCAGGCCGACCCGGCCACCAAGGAAGCCCTGCGCTACAGCCGCGCCCTGTTCGAGGGATACCGGGCACTCAACCAGCATCCGCTGAATACCCGCACGGCGGAGGAAATCTGCACCCAGATCAAGGACGTGCAGATGACCGTGCGCCGCACGCCCGGTACCGCGTTGGCCAACGAGGCGACGGGCGAGGTGGTCTATACGCCGCCGGAGGGCGAACATCTCTTGCGCGACCTGCTTGCCAACTGGGAGCGCTTCCTGCACAACGAGGTCGAGGTGGATCCTTTGATTCGCATGGCTGTGGGGCATTACCAGTTCGAGGCGATACACCCCTTCACGGACGGCAATGGCCGAACCGGGCGCATCGTGAACAGCCTGTTCTTGATCCAGGAAAACCTGCTGACGCTGCCGATCCTGTATTTGAGCCGTTACATCATCCATAACAAGGCGGAATACTACCGTCTGCTGTTGGCAGTGACGCGCGAGCAAGCCTGGGAGCCCTGGATACTGTATGTACTCCGCGGCGTCGAGGAAACCGCGGTGTGGACCGGCGCCAAAATCGCGGCGATGCGCGCGCTGTTCGACCACACGACCGAGTATGTGCGCGCCAGCCTGCCCAAAATTTACAGCCATGAACTGGTGAGTCTGATTTTCGAATTGCCCTATTGCCGCATCGGCAGCCTGACCGAGGCGGGTATCGCCAAGCGGCAGACCGCTTCGCAATACCTGAAGCAGTTGGTGGAAATCGGCGTGCTGGCCGAACTGGAGGCAGGCAGGGAAAAACTGTTCGTCCATCCCAAGCTGCTGCAGCTGCTGACGCGCGACGGCAATGAATTTACGCCTTACGGGCGACAACCGTGAACGAGCCGAAACCCGCGCCGAGCACATCGGCCCCGCCCTGGCGGCGGCGGGCTGGGGCATCGTGGAAGGCAGCCGCATCCGCCGCGAATATCCAATCACGCCGGGTCGCATAGAAAGCCATAGCCGGCGCGGCAAGGCGCTCACCGCCGATTACGTGCGGGAGTACCGCAACCCCAGGCTGGCGGTGGTTGAGGCCTGGGACAAGCCGCTGACCGAGGGCGTGGGGCAGATCAAGGATTACGCGGACAAGCAGCAGGCCTTCCTCGACTTCGTGCTTTCCCACTACGTCTGCAGCGGGGTGGAAGAGCTGGATCAGGCCAAACTGGCGCCGTTGCTGCGCCTGAAGTATCACGACTCGATCGCCGACGCCCTGGCCGATCTGGGCCGGCCGGAGGAAATCGGCCGGCTGTTCGCCGGCTTCCAGAAATATCTCTATCAGCGCGCCGCAGCCGCGTCGGCATGAACGCCCAACACCGTAATGGCCATCGGGAGACACCATGAGCAATCGCGTCGAAATACTCTACTGCACTCAATGCCGCTGGCTGCTGCGCGCGGCCTGGATGGCGCAGGAACTGCTGACGACCTTCGACCAGGAAATCGGCGAACTCACGTTGAAGCCGGGTACGGGCGGCATCTTCGAGGTACGGGCCAACGGCGAGCTGGTCTGGTCGCGGAAGGAGGAAGGCAGGTTTCCGGAAATCACCGAACTGAAGCAGCGGGTCCGCGACCGCATCGCCCCCGGACGCAGCCTCGGCCATGCCGACAGAAAGGAAAACTAAGGGTGCATGACATGACGACGCCGAAAGAACGGACTTATGAGGAAGCGGAAATCCGCGCCCGCCTGACGGCGGAACTTCCGCACTGGTATTACGAGAACGGTCAAATCAGGCGCAAGTACAAGACCCACGGCTGGAAAAGCACCCTGATGGTGGTCAACACCGTCGGGCACCTGGCCGAAGCGGCCTGGCACCATCCCGACCTGTCGGTGAGCTATGCCTTCGTCATCGTGAAACTGGTCACCCATTCGGCGCACGGCGTCACCGACAAGGATTTCGCCTTGGCGAAGAAAATCGAGGCGGTGATCCAGTGGCAGCCGGCGCTGGAAACCGGCGGCTTACTCGAAGGCACGCCGGACGATCCCAGGTTCAAGTACCTGAAATACGACTGAACAGCCCCCTCTCATCCAACCCCCACTTACACAAAATTCTCGACCCGATTCCCTCGGGTCATTTCTCTCCTCAAGCTTCCAAGAAGAAGCGCTCGCCCCGGCGGCAGGGATGGGCGCCACCCGTTTCCCAGGGAGCAACCTTTCGCCTGGACGAGGTCGGTTTCCAGCGATACGTCGCTCGGGATCTAAAGCGATTTGTAACGAAGGCATGTTCTACTAAATTTAACTTCATGACTTGTTTAGCGCTTCACATTGCCAACTGCCCACGCGGATCTTCTGATACTTCATCTGATCCTGAACGAGCATGACCCGCTTTTTTTGCTACGGCGACGCCTTTTCCCGCAATCTGGGATGGACTACTGAAGCCGAACAGGAGCGCCTTCGGGGCGCCCGTATAGCCATCGCCGGCCTAGGCGGAGTGGGTGGCTTTCATGCACTGACTCTGGCAAGGCTTGGGATAGGGGCATTCAACCTGTCCGATTTCGATCGTTTCGACATCGCGAATTTCAATCGCCAGGCCGGCGCGGCAGTGAGCACATTGGGACGCAGCAAGCTCGCTGTGCTCGCCGAGCAGGTCCGCGACATCAATCCTGACGCCGACATCAAAGGCTTTCCGGAAGGTGTCAGCGAGCGGAATATCGACGAGTTTCTTGACGGTGTGGACGTCTACATCGACGGTTTGGACTTCTTTGCTTTCTCCGCTCGCCGGCTCGCGTTTTCCGCCTGTGCTCGCAAGAACATACCGGCAGTTACCGCGGCGCCGCTCGGCATTGGCACCGCAGTCTTGGTTTTCATGCCGGGCGGTATGACATTTGAGGAATATTTCCAATGGGAAGGCTGCGACGAAACCGAAATGGCTCTACGTTTCCTGGTCGGCCTCGCACCGGCCGGCCTGGCCCGGGGTTACTTGGTCGACCCAAGCCGCATTGACCTCGCCTCGCATCGAGGACCTTCCACAGTCATGGGCTGCTATCTATGTGCCGGCGTCGCCGCAACCGAAACCTTCAAGATCCTGCTTGGGCGTGGCGAAGTCCGGGCCGCGCCGTGGGGATACCAGTTCGACGCCTACACGAACCGAATCAAACGCACCTACCGCCCGGGAGGCAACCGTCACCCGTTGCAAAAGCTGGCGCTGGCCATCGGCCGCCATGCCATGGAAAGCCGCCATGACCGCCATTGAGTCAACCTCGCCGGAATTACCCCCCTGCTTGCCTAGGTCGGGTCGTGAAGTTTTCGTCAGCGTTCTCAGATACTCGGAGCTTGTATCGTAAAACTGGAATGAAGCAGATCAACGGAACTGGAATCGGCGCGGCACATCCTGGTGGATTTGCTGAGGCAGGTACTGCATGTTCGGGCTCATTCCGCTAATATCATAAACACCGTAGCCATAATGAAGCGAGGAGAATATGCCCGGAGCTAAAACACGCGAAGAAGTTGCACTTGCCTATTCGTCCGAGCCCTGGTGGTATGATATTCGTGGATTTTTTATCCTAACATTTGCCTATAACAGCACAATTACTTCACAGATACGCTTTTTTGGACCCAACTTCGGGCCTCGCCACCTTGAAGTTGCCTGTGGGACCGGAACCCTGCTAGAGCTTTTCCTGCGTTGGCGCAACTGGAAAAAACTGCCCCCATCCCAGATCGTCGGAATTGATTATGCCGAATCGATGTTGGCGGGTGCGGTCAAGCGTTTCGCTGGTATCCCCTCGGCGCGGTTTCACCATGCCGACGCCGCCAACCTCCCCTTCACTGACAACAATTTCGATACTGCAAATATTGCCAACTCCGTACATTGCTTTCCCGACGTCAACGGCGCATTACGTGACGTTTTTCGAGTACTCAAACCAGGGGGCAGATTGGCAGCCAACGTATTACTCTATCCTCGAACCTCCTGGCCATTCAACCGGATTGCTCAGCGCATCAATCAATGGGGGATAAGAAAGGGAATACTCTTCACCCCCTATGAAAAGGATGATATTCGGCAACGGTTTATCGATTCCGGATTTGAAATTTCCACCGAGTCGGTCACCGGCAACTGTTACAACATTTTGTGCATCAAACCCTAGCAAGCCGTCACGCCCCGGATGACGGCTTGCGGCATGGCCTTGGCGCAGTGCGGCACGCACCCGGTGCAGACCCTGCCATGCCGCTTGATGGGACCGAAAAAGATACCTCCAATTCGATCTCGCTGGATAACGGAATTGGAATTCGCAATGCTCAGCAATGCTTTTATGAATCGCTTTTCTGAGTTTCGCTTCGCTAATTATCCGTTCTAGTCGTGACCCCATTTTTATATAGGAACATGGCATGGCCGATTGGCATGATAGATTTTATCGCTATTTCGAAGTGCAATCGGCAAATACGCCTGATTTACTTCGCGAAGCGATGTCTCTGAGGTATCAAGTTTATTGCGTTGAGCGGGCCTATAATGACCATCAACTCTATCAGGATGGCCTGGAGAAAGACGAATTCGATCAGACCTCCGCTCAATCCGTATTGCGTCATCTGGAAAGTGGAGAGGTGGCGGCAACGGTACGTCTGATACGACCCACCGCAGAGATTGAGTGCGGTCTGCTACCGATGGAGCTGCACTGTCAAATTGATCCGGAATTTCGCAGTAAAATATCAGGTATTCCTCGCGAACAAATCGGTGAGATTTCTCGGCTCGCGGTTTCAAAACAATTCCGCAGGCGCTTGGGTGAAGAACGGACCACACAGGGAGCCATCGAAATCTCAACACCTCAACAGCGGCGCCCGGATGACAGGCGAAGCATAATGCCGTTAATCACCTTGGGACTTTTCCAGGCGATTGTGACGATGAGTTCTGAACAAGATATTACCTTTTGGATGGCGGTCATGGAGCCACAGCTGTTGAGGCTGCTCAGGGGCTTTGGAGTAGCATTTGTGCAAATCGGGCCGGCTGCCAATTACCACGGGAAACGAATTCCGTGTGTTGGCCGGATATCTCAAGTCTTAGCGGAAATACGACGATCACGCCCAGATGTATGGGAGTTCCTCACACAGGATGGCATAAATACAGGAGGGACACCTTGCAGGCTCGAAGCTCACCCTGATTTCTGTTCTGGAAGGGGCTGTGGTAAGGCCATCGAATTTTCCGAAACAGATTTTGTATGTAAAGATTGAGGATCAGCACGGCACTTTGAGTTAGGGTCAGAACTGGTACAGAGGCAATGAGGGACACTGACTTTTTGTCATGCCAAAAGAAACGGGGGATGTTACTAAGCGAAAAGAAATAAATGTCGCATCGCTCGTCATTCCGGCATGGACTGCCGGAATCTAGAAGCCAGGGATGGCAAGGCCGATACATCCATGTCTCGGCACTCGCCAGAGTGCGTAGCGAATCCATGCCGAGGTGACGAGCTACTTTTCTTTCTTAACGTTTAGTAACCGGTCAAGAATTGGCGCGGCAAAAGTCCCGGAGCGGGATCGCTACCTCGCAGCTGACCTGGGGCGCCCCAAACCGCCCAACTCAGCTGGTCTAGACCGCACCTCCGTAAACCGAATAGCTCGATTCGATTTCGTTCTGTAACCGGGCTTCCAATCCACAGAGCTACAGCGCCTGAAATAGCCTCCGCGCCTCCTTACGCATGCCGCTGCGCTGGAACAGGAGCTTCCAGCGCTCGCCGCCGCACTGCCGCCACAGGACCACGGCGCGGATGCCGGCCAGGAGAAGCGCGCGGATGCGGTTGGCGTTGGCGCTGTTGGTGAGATAGGACGGTTGGCCGTTCACCATGACGCGGGGCCTTAACTGGCTCACGGTGCGCTGATAGAGATCGGCCAGGTTGGCGTAGACGGTGTCGTTGAGCTCGCCGAAATACTCGGCCTGCTCCTTGACCTGCTCGATGCCGGTGCGCAGGGTTTCGAGCATGCGGGGGTCGCTGACGAGCCTGCGCTCCAGCAGGATCAACGTGGCGCCGTAGCGCGCCAGTTCGGCATCGGGCGGCTCGAAGCCCGCGAGTTGGCGGTCCAGGAGCTGCAATCCCGTCTTGAGCCGTTCGATCCCGCCGTAAACGGCCGGCACGTCATCGGCATCGATCGCGAACACGCTGCGGACGACGGCGTCCAGGTCGCCGGCCTCCGCGGTGCCCCGCTGAGCGATCTGTTTGACAAGGTAGGTGGCCTGAGCCAGTCCGGCCAGCGCGATCACCTGGTTGGCGAGCGTCTTGATCATGACTCGATTTCCTAATCCTCTTCCCGACAAGCCATCTTGCGCCGGTTGTACTTGACGGCGTTGCCCTTGGCCAGATGTACCGGATATTTCTCTGCGTTGCGCTTCATCTTATCCCGAATGGCGGTTTCCAGATCGATCCCCAGCCGGTCGGCCAGGCGGATCAAGTAGATCGCCACGTCCGCCACCTCCTCGGCCACGGCCTGCCGGAGGTCGGGATCGTCGCCCACGGCGAGGGACTGTTCCGGCGTCAGCCACTGGAAATGTTCCATGAGCTCCGCGCTCTCCACCGCCAGCGCCATCACCAGATTCTTCGGCGTATGGAACGGGTCCCAGTGCCGCTCGGCGGCGAATTCGCGCAACTGTTGCTGTATCTCGGGCAGGTCCACGACCGGCTTTCTCCTTTTCGATGTCTTTGCTTGATTCCGCTCAACTCGTCAAAATAACTCCGACCCGCCGCGTCCAGGACCCTCCTCGTCATGGCATCATGTGGGCCAATTTTATGAATGAAGGCACGGGAGCTTACCGACTATGGACCGACTGATAGCCGACCTGCAGAAAACCATCCAGGCGCTCGAAACCATCAGCACCACCAAGCCGGCACTCGCAGAGCAGAGCGACGAGCTGCTGGACCAGTTGTTCCAGCAGAAAATCGACCTGGTGGCCGCCTCGCTCAATGCCGAAGCCCCCTCCTACCAGCAGGCATTACAAGCCATTTCGTCGGCGGCGGGCAAGGTCGAGAAGCTGGCCAAGAATCCAACGGATGCGGGAGAGACCTTCAAGTCCGTGGAAAACGCCATCGCCAAGCTGGCGCGTCTGCTCGATCAACTCGTGCATACGCAGTGACGGATCGGCACCCTGCCTGTCCGCCGATCCAGGCCGACGCGTACGCCCGGCTGGAGCGGCGGATCGGCCGCTGCCACCTGAATCAGCGTCTGGGCATCGAGCACGATTTCGAAGCCCGGATCTTCGGGCAAGGACGCACTTTCTTCCATATCGAAAACTGGAACCGCCTGCACACCCTGCTGCGGCGCATGCTCAAGCTGAGCCTCTTGTACCGCCCCGGCCAGCGCGCCGCCCGCCGCATCGAAATCCGCCGAAACGAATTCCGGCTGGAGCATCTGCCGGACGCCTTCGAAGGCTACACCCTGCTGCATATCAGCGACTTGCATCTGGACATGGCCCCGGACCTGCCCGATGCCCTGATCCGCGCCATCGCCCAGGCCGGGCATTACGATGCCTGCGTGCTGACCGGTGACTTCCGGGTTCGCACCTTCGGCCCTTACCGAAGCGCCATCGACGCCTTCGCCCGCGTGCGCCCCTCGATCGACAAACCGGTGTTCGCCATCTTAGGCAACCACGACACCATCCGCATGGCGCCCGAGATCGAAGACTTGGGGGTGCGCATGCTCCTCAACGAAGTCCACGAGATCAGCCGCGACGGCGCCTCCCTATTTCTTGCCGGCGTCGACGATCCGCATTACTACCGGGCGGACAACATCGAAAAAGCCGCCGACCCGATCCCGGAAGGCGCAGTCTCCATCCTGCTGTCCCACTCGCCCGAGCTGTACCGCCATGCCGCCTATGCCGATTTCGACATCATGCTGAGCGGCCACACCCACGGCGGCCAGATCTGCCTGCCCGGCGGCTTTGCCCTGACGCTGAACGCCCGCTGTCCGCGCGCGTTCGGCCGGGGCTATTGGCGCTATCACCGCATGCAGGGCTACACCTCGGCCGGCTCCGGCGTTTCCATCCTGGACGTCCGCCTGAACTGCCCGCCGGAGATCGCCCTGCACCGGCTCTCCCGCCTCCCCGCTCAATAGGGCCGGTTGCGGATGCGGAGCCGGTAAAGGACGGCGGAAAGGGCGAGTTCGAGGACGATGAACACGATGACGAACCAGGCGATGTAGCTCCATTCCAGACCGAAGCGCTCCCGCACCGCCAGCAGCGGCAACAACGCCTCCGGCACCTGGTCCAGACCCAGCGCCATGCCGCTGGAGCCGATGCCGAACCGCCGCTTGAGGAAGCTGGACAAGAGGTCTCCGGCCAGCGATGCCGCGCCGACCAGCGCTCCGACCTCCCAGGGCAGCCCCAGCAGCGGTGCGCAGCCCGCCGCTGCGCCTATGCCGCAGACCAGCCCCCGCCAGGTCTTGCTCGGACCGAGCCACGGACGCCCGTCCGGAAAGCGGCAACCGCTGTCCACCGGCCAGCCCAAGCGGTCGCCCAGCAGCTTCCGCAGCAGGATCGGCATGCCATTCGCCATCATCAGCAGGATGAGCAGTCGTGCGGTCATTCCCGTGGTTTCGGCGCCCATGTCGTTGCATCCGTAAATTCGCTACGATGCCGATCATAATCCGAACCGCCTTCGGCGTAGTATCCCGATGACCGACCCAACCCCTTCCCGCTGGGAGCATTTCGAGCACATGGCCGACATTGGCGTGCGCGGCTTCGGCCCCACGCCGGCGGAAGCCTTCGCCCAGGCGGCGCTGGCGCTGTCGGCGGTGATCTGCGATCCGGCCTCGATCCGGGAAACGGAAAAAGTCGAAGTGGAATGCGAGGCTACCGATCTCGAACTGGCGCTGGCGGACTGGCTCAACGCACTCGTCTACGAAATGGCGGTGCGGGGGATGGTGTTCGGCAGGTTCCAGGTCGACATCGCCGACGGCCGGCTGAAGGGCCGCGCCTGGGGCGAACCGGTGGACCCGCTGCGCCATCGGCCCGCGGTGGAAATCAAGGGCGCGACCTACACCGAGCTCAAGGTGGAACGCGAAGCGGGCGGTCTGTGGCACGCGCAGTGCGTGGTGGACGTTTGACGGGGAGGATTGCCATGAACATCGACCGCCTCGAAAAGATCGACGCCTACACTTGGCGCCTGAATCCGGAAACCGGCATGCACGTGCCCGCCATCCTGTACGGCGACGAGGCTCTGGTCCGCGCCATGGACGACAAGGTGCTGGAACAGGCCTCCAACGTCGCCCGGCTGCCGGGCATCGTCCAGGCCAGCTACGCCATGCCCGACGCCCACTGGGGCTATGGCTTTCCCATCGGCGGCGTGGCGGCTTTCGATGCCGGCGCGGGCGGCGTGGTTTCGGCCGGCGGCGTCGGCTTCGACGTCTCCTGCGGCGTGCGCACCCTGCTCACCGGCCTGAAGCGGCCCGCCATCGAACCGGTTAAACCCAAGCTGGCCGACGCCCTCTATGCCGACATCCCGGCCGGGCTCGGCAGCCACGGCAAGATCCGGCTGGACGCCAAGGGCCTCGATGCCATGCTGAAAGGCGGCGCGCAATGGGCGGTCGAACAGGGCTGGGGCGAGGCGCGCGACCTGGCCCGCATCGAGGAACACGGCCGCATGGAGGGCGCCCGGCCGGAAAACGTCTCGGCCCGCGCCAAGGAACGCCAGCGCGCGGAAATGGGCACCCTCGGCTCGGGCAACCACTACCTGGAAGCCCAGGAAGTGACCGAGATTTTCGACGCGGGGGCCGCTCAGGCCTTCGGCATCGCGGAAGGCGACATGGTCGTCAGCATCCATTGCGGCTCGCGCGGCCTGGGCCATCAGATCGGCACCGAGTACCTGCGCCTCATGCAGGGTGCGGCCAAGCAATACGGCATCGCCCTGCCCGACCGGGAACTGGCCTGCGCGCCCATCGAATCGGAAGTCGGCCAGGATTACCTCGGCGCCATGCGCGCCGCCATCAACTGCGCCCTCGCCAACCGCCAGATACTCACCCACCTCACCCGGCAGGTTTTCGCCCGCGTGCTGCCCGCGGCCCGGCTGGAGCTGCTGTACGACGTCTCCCACAACACCTGCAAGTTCGAGGAGCATCTCGTGGACGGCGAGCGCCGCCATCTGTATGTCCACCGAAAGGGCGCAACCCGCGCCTTCGGCCCCAGCCATCCGGACCTGCCGGCGGCATTCGCCGAAACCGGCCAGCCCGTCCTCATCGGCGGCTCCATGGGCACGGCGTCCTACATCCTGGCCGGCACTTCGCGGAGCGAGACGCTCTCCTTCGCCTCCGCCTGCCACGGCGCCGGCCGCAGCATGAGCCGCCACCAGGCCACCCGGACTTGGCAGGGGCGGCAGGTGATCGACCAGCTCGCCGAACGCGGCATCCTCATCCGCAGTCCTTCGTACCGGGGCGTCGCCGAGGAAGCCCCCGGCGCCTACAAGGACGTCCACGCCGTGGTGCAGGCCTCCGACCGGGCCGGGCTAGCGCGACTGGTCGCCCGGCTGGAACCCATCGTCTGCATCAAGGGCTAATGGACATTTCCCCGTGGCCGAACGCCCACTCGGAGAACAAACTTGCCTAAAACCTCCATCAATAGATCAAGGTGACAATGTAGTAGCCTTTGATGCTCGTTCGGCTGGGACTCTGATAAACGGTGAGCGAGCCGTGCGGCCTCGCTGCCGTCGGCGTTTCCGCCGTGAGGTCCACATTGCCCGAATTGATGCTGGCGACCAGATGGCTATCCAAGGTGGTACCGGCGGCCTGCGAACCGTCGGAATTCGTGCCGATCCACGTCAGCTGACCCGACGAGGGATCCTTATTCACCAGTGCGGTCATCAATTCGCTGGGAAGCTGGGTACCGCCGTTCTTGCTCGTAACACTGACTGCGACCCGAATCGGTATTTGTCCAGCCGGCAGCGAAATGACTTTGGAATCCCCGGGCATCAGGGAGAATTTTACTTTAACGTAATTAGGCGACGCCGCCGCCGCACTACCCGGCATCGCAATGGCTGCCAGGCACATGAGGCTGAGACTAATGATCAAGCGCTTTGTCTTGTTCATGGCTAGATCTCCTCATTTAGTGTTTCGCGCGGCTCCAGAGACAACACGGACGTCGAATTTTGTCAAGCACCTTGCGGGACTGCACCGTCATGCAACCGCTCGCTATTTTTGACCGTGAGCCGACACAGGAGAACATCATGGAAGTATTGCGATGGGGACCGGGAAACCTTTTTCCCCGTCTTTTTCTTGCGGCCATCCTGCCGATCCTGGCCGGCTGCGGAAAAGGCCAGGAAACGGTCAGCCCGTCGGTCTATCTGCTCAATCACCGGCATTGGACGCCAGCCCTGGTGCTCAATTTTCCCCAGGAGGTCGCCCCGCTGGGGGCGGTGGGCGAGGCGCCCGGGGTGCCACCCCAGCTGACTCCGCCCCTGGACGGCGCATGGCGCTGGGACGATCCGTCCCGCCTCGTGTTCCTGCCGGCCAGCACGACCATCCAGCCCGGCGCCGCGCTGACGATATCGCTGCAGGGCTTGAGCTTGCGCGAAGGTTACCGGATCGCCGCGGGTAGCCTGCCCTACCGCACCCCGCCGCTTTCTGTGCTTATCCAGACCTGCCGTTGGCAGGAGTCGCGGCAAGCGCCGTTCCAGCGTTCGCTGGAAGCGGTACTCGATTTCAACTATCCGGTCGAAACGCCCGCTCTTGCCGCGGTGCTGGGCAAAAACTCTCCCCTGGCCTTGCACTCGGACAAGGGCTCGCGCGTCACCGTGCATTCGGGCGCGCTGCTGCGGCCGGACAAGGACAGCGTCCTGCGGTTCGAAGTCAAGCCCGGCGACCTCCAGCTACGCAACCGCGATGGGGCCGGCGGCGCCGCGCTGCTGGCGCAAGGCACAAGCTGCGAACTTCCGGTGCTGCGCGCCGACTGGGACCGCCTCGGCGAACCGCAGAAACCCGCACCCACGGTCAGCGACATCGAACTCGGGCTGGAAGACGGCGGGCTGACCGTGCGCCTGAAGGGCAAGGACCTGACCCAGTCCGCGACCAAGACATCCGCCGGCGAGCCGGCCGGGAACGGCATCGCGCTCGAACCGGCGACGCCCGGCGTCTGGCGCTACGGGGAGGCGGCCGGCGGGCCGGACCTGATTTTCACCCCGGCACAGCCGCTGAAACCGGGCACGGCCTATCGGGTGGACCTCGACGCCGCGGCTTTCCCCGGCGCGGCCTTCGCCCAGCCCCGCATTTCCAAGCCTTACCGGACCGCCGAAATGCGCGGGGAAATCGGCGACATCCAGCTTTACAGCGATCCTGCCGACCCGGCCCGCAAGCGGATCACCGCCAGGCTCAGCTTTACCTATCCGCCCCAGCGGGAAAGTCTGGCGGCGAACGCCGCGGCGCTGCTGCGGGTAGAGCCCGCCAAGACCTTCACGGACCAGCGGGTGCGCTCGCTGCCTTACGAACTGGTTTACGACGAAAAGAATCCCCGGCTCGCCTATCTGAAAACCGCCCCCATCGCGATTCCGGAAGAACCCGGCGAGGTGAGAATCATCCTGGACAAGGGTATTCTCTCCAGCCTGGGCGGGGAGCCGCAGCGCGAGCAGATCGAACGGAACTTCCCCATCCCCGGCGCGAGGGACTATCTGAAGGTGACCGAGCTCGACAGCCGGAGCGTAGTCAAGGCCGACGGCGACATCGAGCGGCTGCTGGTGCTGCGCACCACCGTCCCGCTCAAGGACCCCGGCGCCCTGCCGCAATCGGTAGAAGCCTATCTGCTGCCCGACTGCCGGCAGGAAAATCCGCAACGCCCGGAACTGTGCCAAGCCCGCGAGATCGAGGAATGGACCAGCGCCGACCAGGCGGACGGCGACGCCATCGCGCTCGCCCAGCCTGTCCCCGTCGCCGCCAAGCCTGCCGAGGACGAGGACAAGACGCTGCGTTACCTGAGCTTCACGGCGCCGGAAAAGCGCCAGTTGCTGGTCCGGGTGAAGAAGGGCCTGGAAAGCGTGGACGGCTTCCGCCTGGCGGAAGATGCCCGCTACCTGGTCGAGCTGGGCGAAAATCAGCGCGAGCTGAAGATCCTGCACGACGGCGCCCTGCTGAGCCTGACCGGGAGCAAGAAACTGGGCGTGGCGGTGCGCGGGGTGAACAAGGTCCAGGTGGAACTGCAGCGGGTCCTGCCGCACAACCTGCACCATTTCGCCCGGTTCACCCGGGGCGACTTCCAGAATCCCTGGCTCCGGCTGTCCATCGAACATTTCGCCGAAAAATTCGCGTATGAGGAAGCCTTGCCGCCGGGCAAGGAAATGGCACGGCAGTATTTTGCCGTGGACTTCGGCCGTTTCCTCCGCGACAAGGGCTTTCCGCCCCGCGGCCTGTTCCTGCTGACGGTGAAGGAGAAAAAGGCCGAAGCGAAAACCTGCGGCGAACCTGAAAATGCAGAGGCCGGCGGCGAGCCGGACCCGACGGTAGCAGAGGTTTCCGCCGACCCCGCTGCGGACAGCGAAGAGGCGCCCGCCGACTGCAGCGAAGGCGAAGCCGAATCGGACGAAAGCGAGGGCACACCCCCGTCCGACACCCGGCTGGTCCTGTTGACCGACCTCGGCCTCCTGGTCAAGACCGGCAAGGACGGTCGCCAGGACGCCTACGTCATGTCCTTCCGCAGCGGCCAACCGGTCGCCGGCGCCGAGGTATCCCTGCTGGGAACGAACGGCGTGCCGGTTTCCAGCGGCAAGAGCGACGAACAGGGCCACGTCAGCCTACCTTCCACCGAGGGGCTCAAGGCGGAGAAGACGCCCGCGGTCTACCTCGCCGAGAAGGACGGGGACCTGGCTTTCCTGCCGTTCGCCCGCGACAACCGCCTGCTGGACGTCGCCCGCTTCGACATCGACGGCCTGCGCGACACCGCCGAGTCGCTGCACGCCTATCTGTTCTCCGACCGCGGCATCTACCGTCCGGGCGACACCGTGCACATCGGACTGATTCTGCGCAGGCGCGACTGGTCGGCATTGCCCGCCGGGCTCCCGCTCAAGGCCGTCGTCACCGATCCGGAAGACGCGGAGGTCATGAGCAAGACCCTGGCCTTCGGGGCGGAAGGTTTCGAGGAGCTGGCCTGGGAAACCTCCGCGGCAGGTAAGACCGGCACCTACCGGGTCGAACTGTTCGTCGCCAACAAGAGCAAAAAGTCGCTGGGCTACACCACGGTGCGGGTGGAGGAATTCCAGCCCGACCGGCTGCAGGTCAAGACGCGGCTCCCCGGCGCGCCGGCCGAGGGCTGGCTCGATCCCCGGGCCGCCAAGGCCAGGGTCGCCGTGCGCAATCTGTTCGGCACGCCAGCCGCAGGGAGCCTCGCCAAGCTGGAGCTGACGGTGCGCCCCTGGTCCGGCCGGGTGCCGGGCTTCCCCGACTACCGCTTCCGCGGCACGGTCGCGGCCAATCTCCCGGACCAGCCCATGGAACTGGGCGAAAGGGCGACCGACGCCCAGGGCGAGGCCGAGTTCGAGCTGCCGCTGGCGTCCCTCGGCGAGCCGGTGTACGAAATCGCCGTCGCCGGCGAGGGCTTCGAGAAAGGCTCCGGCCGCTCCGTCGTCGGCGTCGCCTCGGCCCTGGTTTCGGCCCAGCCCTTCCTGCTCGGCCACGCCGCAGACGGCCCGCTGGACTACATCGCCAAGGACAGCCGCCGCAGCTTGAATCTGCTGGCCCTGGGTCCGGACCTGAAACCGCGGGAAGCGGGCACGGTCCGGGCGGAACTCCACGAAACCCGTTACGTCTCCACCCTGGTGAAACGGGAAGACGGGCTGTACGCCTACCAGTCCGTCCAGCGCGACGAACTGCGCAAGACCGAAACCGTCGAGCTGAAGGGCGGCAAAGCCGCCCTGGCCCTGGCCACCGCCGCCCCCGGCAACTTCGTCCTGGTCTTCAAGAACGACATGGACGAAGAATTGAACCGGCTGGCCTACTCGGTGGCCGGCGACGGCAACGTCTCGCGCAACATCGAGCGCAACGCCGAGCTGGAGCTGCGCCTGAACAAGAAGGAATACGCGCCCGGAGAAGAAATCGAGGTGCAGATCGTCGCCCCCTACCAGGGCGCCGGGCTCGTCACCATCGAACAGGACGGGGTGCTGGCCAGCCGGTGGATCAAGACCGGCACCACCGCTTCCACCCACCGCATCGCCCTGCCCCAAGGCGCCAGCGGCAACGCCTACCTGTCGGTGGCCTTCGTCCGCTCGCTGGACTCGCCGGAAATCTATATGAGCCCGCTGAGCTACGGCGTGGCGCCCTTCGCCATCTCCCGCCAGCCCCACACCCAAGAAATCAAGCTCAGCGTGCCCGAGCAGGTCCAGCCCGGCGGGGGACTGGAAGTGCGCTACCGGGTGCAGGAGCGGACCCGGCTGGTGCTGTACGCCGTGGACGAAGGCATCCTGCAATTCGCCCATTACCGCGACCCGGCGCCGCTGGATACGTTCTTCCGCAAGCGTGCCCTGCAGGTCAAGACCCACCAGATCCTGGACCTGATCCTGCCCGACTACGCCCTGGTGCAGAAGCTGTCCGCGCCGGGCGGGGATGGCGACGCTGACATCGCCGGGAAGTACAAGAACCCCTTCGCCCGCAAGCACAAGCCGCCGCTGGCGGCCTGGTCCGGCATCGTCGACGCCATGCCGGGCGAGCATGTCTGGACGGTACCGGTGCCGGACTACTTCAACGGCAGCGTCCGCGTGCTGGCGGTCGCCGTCGATGCCGCCCGGATCGGGGTGGCCGGGGCCCGCAGCCTCGCCCGCAACTCCTACGTGATCCAGCCCCAGCAGCCGCTGGTGGCGGCGCCGGGCGACGAGTTCGACATGGGCGTGCTGGTGGCCAACGCCAGCGGCGAAGGCGGCGACAAGACCCTCGAAGTCTCCGTCAGCGCTGGCGACGCCCTGGCGGTTCAGGCGCCCAATCCGCAGACGGTGACCCTGGCCCCGGGCCAGGACGGCACGGTGCGTTTCCGCGCCAAGGCGAAGGACAAGCTCGGCCCGGTCGAAGTCCGCTACCGCGTCGCCGGCGGCGGCAAGGAAACCAGCTACGGCGAGGAAATGAGCATCCGGCCCTCCCAGCCGCTGCTCACCACCCTGCAAGCCGGGGTGCTGCGCGTCGATGAGCAACGGGCCGGCAAGGCCCGTGCGCTCGACCTGACACGGGATGTCTACGACACCCAACGTTTCGCCGAGTTGGCGGTGTCGGTCACGCCAGGCGCCTATCTGCGGGGCATCGTCGAGTTTCTCAAGAGCTATCCCTACGGCTGCACCGAACAGCTCGCCAGCCAGGCCTTCCCTGCTGTGGTGCTGGGCGCCAATCCGGAGCTGGGCCTGTCCGCGGAGGACGCGGGAAAACTGCTCGAACGCACTCTGCACTCGCTTCAGGCCCGCCAGAAACACGACGGCAGCTTCGGCTACTGGACGGTGGCCGACGGCGGCGATCCGTTCTATTCCATGTACGCCACCCATCTGATGCTGGAAGCCAGGGAGCGCGGCCTCAGGGTGCCCGATGCCATGTTCGAGCGGGCCCTGCAGTACGCCGACGAATATGCCCAGACGCCCCGTTACCAGTGGTCCGAACACGATGCGGAGAGCTACGCCCTGTACCTCCTGGCCCGCAGCGGCAGGAACGTGGCCGAGCGCCTGCGCGCCTTCGAGGCCGAGCTGGAGCGGCAATGGGGACAGGGCGGCGAGCACGCCAACCGCACGCGCTTCCTCCTGGGGGCCGCCTACAAACTGCACCATCTGGACGCCGATGCCGACCGCTATTTCGGCGAAGTCCAGCGTCAATGGAAGAAAACCGGCCTGCTGCCCTGGGGCCTCCAGCAGGACACTGAGGGGCTGAGCCTGTATTTGTACCTGGTGGGCAAGCACGCGCCCGAGCTGTTGGATGCGCCCGATCCGGAATTCGGGCGTTACCTCATCGAACTCTCGCAAGACATCGTCAAGCAACGCATGAGTTCCTTCCGCGGCTCGCTCGCCCTGCTGGGCCTGGGCGGCCTCTGGTCCCGCTTCGAGCAGACGGGCGACAAGGCCCTGAACATCCTCGCCGGCCAGCCGCCGGTGCCGCTGGCACTGGACGGCAAGACGGTCAAGCGCACCACCCTCGAGCGCACCCGCCGGCCATTGGAGATCAAAGGCGACGGCAGCTGGAACCTCTATTACCAGCTCACCGAGCGCGGCTACGACAAGGCGCCGCCGGCCGCGCCCATCGCTCAGGGCATCGCCATCAACCGGAACCTGCTCAACGACAAGGGGGAAAAGATCGCGCAGCTGTCACTGCGGGACAAGCTGCACATCCGCCTCGCTCTGCATCCCGACCGGCCCATGCAGGACCTGGCGGTGGTCATGCTCATCCCCGGCGGCTTCGAAATCGACCTGGGCGAGGACGGTCTGGCTGGGCGCCGATCCCTGCCGATCGGCGACAAACCGCTGTGGGAACCCGACTACATCGACGTACAAGAGGACCGAGTGGTGTTCTTCGGCGCCCTGGACGGCGGCGAGAATTATTTCGAATTCCGCCTGAAACCGCTGAACACCGGCACCTATGCCGTCCCGCCGGTGTTCGCCGAGGGCATGTACGACACCGAGATACTGTATCGGGGGCTGGCGGAGACGGCGCAGGTCAAGGATTAGTAACGATCCGCCACCATGGGGCTCAGGCGCCGCCAACGCATCACAGGCCTCGTCATCGCTGCCACGCTTTTGGGGCCAGCGCTTTGGCTGGGTTTGGGGCTGATTCCCCCGCCCTTGCTGGTCAATCGGGGAGACACCTCCTATGCCGTCACCGATCGGAACGGGAACCTGCTGCGCCTGAGCCTGAGTTCCGACGAGAAATACCGCTTGTGGACGCCGCTGGCCGAACTGCCCGAAGCGCTGCAGGAAGCGACCCTGCACTACGAGGACCGCTGGTTCTACCGCCACCCGGGTGTCAACCCGGTCGCGCTGGCGCGGGCGGCCTGGACCAGCTTCGCGGCTCACGGCCGCTGGATGGGCGCATCCACCCTGACCATGCAACTGGCCCGCCAGCGCTGGCGCCTGCGGACCGGCACGCTGTCCGGGAAGCTCAGGCAGATCGGCTACGCGCTGTGGCTGGAGCGGCACTTTTCCAAACAGGAACTGCTGGAGGCCTACCTGAATTTGGCGCCCTACGGCGCCAATATCGAAGGCGCGGGTGCCGCAGCCTGGGTGTATTTCCGCAAGTCCGCCGGCCAGCTGAACAACGACGAGGCACGCGCCCTGGCGCTGATCCCGCAGAATCCGGCGCGGCGCTCACCGTTCACCGCGCACGGCAAACGCGCCTTGCAGCAGGCCTGGCGAACCGTCTACGGCGACGACCCCGGATTCGGCCGGCTGTGGTTCCGGCGGAGGGAGGACCTGCCACTGCGCGCCCCGCACTTCGCCGAACGGCTGCACGAACTGTTCTACGGCGCGAGTACGCTGCACTCCACGCTGGACCCGACCGCTCAGGGGCTGACGGAGGACCTGTTGCGAAGCTTCATCCGCCAGCACCGGGCACAAGGCATCGTCAACGCCGCGGCGATGGTGATCCACGCCCCCACGATGGAAGTCCTGGCCTACGTCGGCTCGGCCGATTATCTCGACCGCGGCATCCGGGGCTACGTCAACGGCCTGAAGGCGCGCCGATCGCCCGGCTCGACGCTCAAACCCTTCATCTACGCGCTGGCCATCGACCAGGGCCTGATCACGCCGGATACCCTGCTCAAGGACACGCCGCTCTGGGTGGGAGACTATCAGCCGGAGAATTTCGAGCGCAATTTTTACGGGCCCTTGTCCGCGACCGATGCCCTGGTCCGCAGCCGCAACATTCCCGCCATCGCCCTGATGGATCGGCTACAGAGGCCGACACTGTTCCAATTTCTGCAGCGGGCCGGGCTGCGTCTTCCTGCCGACGAGGCCCGCTACGGGCTGACCCTGGCCATGGGCGGAGCGGAAGTTTCCATGGAGGAGTTGCTGGGGCTGTATGGCCTGCTCGCCAACGGCGGGGAGTGGCGGAGCCCCAGTTGGCTGGGCAACCCGCGCGAGCAGAAGTCGGCTCCCAAGGCAAGCCTGCTGCTTTCGGCCGAAGCCGCCTTTCTGGTGCGGGAAATGCTGGAAGCCAATCCGCCGCCGCAGCGCAGCTTCGGAGTCCGCAGTTTCGGGCGAGGCAGGCCGGTGGCCTGGAAGACCGGGACCTCGTCCGGACTGAAGGATGCCTGGGCGGTAGGTCTGGCGGGCGATCTGCTGGCGGGCGTGTGGCTCGGCAACTTCGACGGCACTCCGAACCGCCATCTGGTAGGGAGGGAATTGGCAGGGCCCCTCTTGTTCGGCATTCTCGAGGCCATCGGCCTGGAGCGCCCCGCGACTCAGCCTCGGCCGCTACCGCCCGAAGCACTCAAGCGCGTGGAAATCTGTCCGGTCTCGGGCGCCCTCCGCTCGCCCTGGTGCCCTCACGGCAGGACCGGCTGGATCATTCCCGGCGTGTCTCCGCTACGGCCGTGCACGGTGCACCGGCAGATTCACGCCGATCCGGCCAGCGGCCTCCGCTTGTGCCGGGGCGACGAGGGCCGCGGCGAACCCCGGGTGGCCGAGTTCTGGGACGGCGACGAACTGGAACTGTTCCGCCTGGCCGGCGTGCGCCGCAACCTGCCGCCGCCTTTCGAAAGACCCTGCGAAGACCCGGCCGGGAGCGATGCCGGAACACAGCCGCCCCGCATTCTCTCCCCCCGGCCCGGGGTGAGCTATCCGGTCGGCGCGGCGAACAACAAACTGATCGAGTTTTCCGCCGTGGCCTCGGGCGGACGGCACCGCCTGTTCTGGTTCGTGGATGATGTCTACGTCGGCGAAGGCGGAACGCTCGGCTGGACCGGCAAGGCCGGGGACCACCTCGTGCGGGTAGTGGACGAGCAAGGCCAATCCGCATCGGCCACGCTGCTGGCGGTGCCGGCGCAATGACGCCGACTCCGTCTCGGGATGCCTAGAGTTCGAGCGCGGGCCCGGAGGATTCGCCTCCAGGAATAAAAAACGACCCTGGCAGCAGACGTCGCTGCCAGGGTTTAATGAGGGGCATTCCTTATCCCAGACACACACCACAGAGAAACGAGGTTCCGGCAAGGAGACTAGAGCCGGAACCCGCTGACGCCGGGATGGCCAGCGAAGACCCCAACCGGAGCATGCTCCGATTTCCCCGACGCCGAGGCCAATGTATCGCAAATGAGAATTGTTCGCAATTTTTTTTGCGCCCCCCTGAATGTTCAATAATAAGAAACATAGCTTAGACATTTTAAATATTGTTCACCTCGAAAGAACTGTATAGACTCCAAACCAGTTTCCGCCGGCTGATTTTGTGTCGAGAGGTACCGTTACATGAATACCGTTCAGGCAATCCCGCTGTTCTCACAAGCGTTTCAGGATGTTTCGGCCTACATTGCGAGCATCCGCGCGCCGTATACGCTGCAGGACATTCAAGGCTTCAACACGGCGTACAAGCGGGCATATTCCTCCCTCAGCCGGGAAGAAAAACGCAGGATCGAGGCATTCGTGGATACGATGATCGAGCGTGTAGCCCAAAAGGAACTCGCGAGCAAGATTTTCGGCGTCGTCTAAGCTCCCGCGCTCAATCCAGCGCCGAGTTCCAACCCGCATTCTCACTCCGGACAGGTAGACCGCCTCTGCGCCCATATGGCCTAAGCGGGGCATCGGCCTATGCGGATTCTTCCTCTCGATCGCACTCTCAGCGCAGCATGCGCTGGATGTTGTTCAGCGCCGTGAACGCAACCCCGTCGTCCGCTCAACCCTGGTTCTGACCGAGCTGCCGGCGTATCATCTCGCACACGCCCCACGTTTCCTGGCGCCGAAGCGCTCTCCCTGCGTTCGCATTGCGGAACGGTCCGAGCGACACTGTCTTGGTGCTGCGCAATCGTTCCTGCGGCAGCTGACCGAGACGGCCGAATCCGAGCCATGCCCCCCTGCCGGACTGCCCCGCAGTGAAATGCCAGCGGAAAAGCGCATCACCGGCAAAGAACAAAAACAGATGAGGAGACACCTATGATGATTTTCCGCGCTCTTCCATCGGGTCTTGTCCGGAAAGGATTGGCGAGCACGTTATGGCTCCTGCTGAGTTCGTCCGCGTTTCTGACCGGCTGCGGCGACCAGCCGAATAGCGCCACTGCCCTCGATGAGCGAACGCAAAAATACGAAAATGAGGTGACTCTCGCGGGAACGGTAACCGGCCAGAAGGGCGCCGTCACCAATGGCAGAATCCTGGCCACTGACGAAAAAGGCAACGTCATTTCCAGTAAAATCCTGGAAAATACCAACCGGTATTCCATCGTGATCCCAGCCGGTACGCTTTTGCCCATCTTGCTGCAGGTCCATCCAGACGCCGCGTCCGAAAATGGCAAGCCACTCACGCTGGCCATCGCCGAGACATCGATGACGAACTACAACATCAACCCTCTTACCACGGCAATAGCCGAAAAAGCCAAATCACTGGGTGGTTACACGCGGAAAAATCTGATGGCCGCCGCCGTACTCAGCACATCGGTGCCGGACGAGGATAAGACCTCTTCAGGCTTCCGCGGAGATCCGACCAAGAACTACGGCGGCTGGCACTGACGCGACCGGTATCGCTGCATTATGAAGGTCACACCTTGACACCTGCCGGAATGGAAGCCGGCGAAGGCGCTGGCAAACCCCGGAACCAGCGCCATCGTCTTGTTAGCGCGGGGAAGCCGCAATCCCTTCTGCGTGTCAGTTGCCGTTCGGCTGGCGAAACCTCGAAACCACCTGTGCCGAATAAACAGCGACACTACAAATAACAGAATACGCAATATCAATGCTGGATACGACATGGGCAGACACGGTCTTTTCACCGGATCACCGCTGATTGATCCAACCTCAATCCGTTCCTTGTAAGTAGCAATATGCGGAGCCAAGCCAGGGCTGCGTTGAATCGGCTCGGCTATTGACACCCACCCTCGAACCTTCTCGTTCGGACTTTCGCGATCGTAACGTTGTCGCGATGAGGCGGTCTGCCGCATCGGAGCAGACGAGCACGGCTCACGACACCGCCGCCGCTCCTCGGAGGCTCAGCACCAGTCCAACGGGTCAGCGCGATCTACGAAAGATGGGTATTCGAGGGCAATCCACCGGTGATGGATTGATCTTCAGAAATGAGGTACTTCCCTGCACCTCAAAAAGACGGGGACTTAATATTATTATTACTGCTGCTTCGCCTTGGCGATCTGCTCGTCGATTTCCTTAGAGGTTTCCGTATAAGCCTTTTCCGGGATCGACTCCTTATGGGTGTTCTTGAAGACAAATACAAGAGCGATCACAAAAACTATCAAGCCGCCAATGTAGAACCAAAAGTTATCTTTCTCTTGTTCCATTTCGACCTCCTCGAGTTGATTTCTTAGAATGGTAAGGCACGCATGACCTGCGAGCCGCAGCCATCCTAACCATGCAACCATGACATCATCATTACCGTATCGATAAGGATACGTGACGAGCTGATGCCGCAGTTCGGATGCCTCCACGAGGTCAGATTTCAGCCCTCCTCACGGCCGTCAATGGAATTCCGGAGGATGCCAGGGCATTTCCAGGCAGGCGGCTTCTGAAGGAAAGCAAATCTGCCGCCGATCTGCTTCTATAACCCATCCAGCAGGACTGCCGGCACAACTATTTCCTGATCCTCAACGCTGACGAATGGGTAAAGCCCGAACACCGGGAGGTCCTAGCCCTTCACACTGCCGCTTGCAATAATAAGTCGGCGGAAACGCCAGCCGTTTTAGCGCAATTAGCTCCAACCTGTGTTCTGCCGATCATTCCTTCTGTTCGTAAATTGCGACCCCTCGCTTCCCACAAGCTGCTGCTTCTTTATTCAATTTCTCTGTGGTCTTGATCAGATCTCCATTCAGCTCGATGATTTCCTCGAGCAACATACGCGCCTCCTTATGCTTGAAAAGCAGCACCACGTACTGGCTATGCTGAATGGTATCCAAGGTGCGATTGATCATTCTCGTCAACTCGACACCGAGCGCATGCCGTTTAACCAGAAGCTCATCGAAGCGCTTCAAAGTCGTGAAATAGCGATCCAGCTTTTCCTGGGCGCTCAATTCCGTCATATAGATTCCCCCTTAATTTGCTGAATTAATGGACTCCCTATCCCTAGGCGAAATCCTTTTGCCGACGCCTATGAATCCCCTGCCGCCCACCGAAGGCCGCCTGATTACGCATCGCCGGACATCTTCGTCCACTGCGCATCAATCGCGCAAGCTTGAGATAAGGTTCGCTCGAAGCCCTGGTCACGACTGACCAACGTTTGGCATGGCCGGCCAGTACCACAAAAGTCAGGGCCGGGAGAATCCCATGATAGGGCTCCCCCATCTCGAAAGTCTTTCAATAGATCGAACCCGGCCCCGCTGCGCCCGTCACCGCTGTACCTCGCGGGCGTGTCGATATCGTGGCCAAGGGTTGGCGCACGATCATGGAATTCGAATCGCCGCTCATGGGCTGCGCTTTCGATGCCGCCAATTGAACCTTCGCCGTCCTGAACGAGGCTCAGGGGTGCGTCACTGCTGTTCCGACGGCCGACCAGGCAGCTTAACCCGTCGAATCCGGCAACTGCTCGGGCCGGGACATCGACAAATTCAAAGCCTTTGGCCCAACCCCGCCTGCGTCCTCAGAAATTGCACTGGCAGCGCACGAGAAGGCATGCCAAACCTATTTCATTGACGTCGTCACCCCTCCCCGCTTCGAAGTCTTTTCGAACGAACCGCGCGCATTGGGTAGGAGCGTTTCCGTCAGTCTCCAGAGGGACCTGGCGCGCCTCTTCGTCAAGAATCTGGCCCGCACAGAATTTGAGCGGGGCGCTGAATCCAAGTGGGGCTCCCCATGGCTGGATGGCCCACCCCGTGGAAACCGTCCACCGCGACAAGGGAAAGCAAATCATCGAAGGAGGATTTGATACCCCTTATCGTGAAGCCGATCGTCTCTTGGAAATCCTGACGTCGAGCTACATCCGGAGAATCCGGCAGCCCGACAGTCTATCCCGGTGCCACTCCGCCAGGCCGGAAACCGGCGTCGAAATCGGTAAGCGGGTCTGCCGTAATCGAAGAGATTCGTACCTCAGCCCATACCACAGAGGTTAAACGCGCGGACGTAAGACCTTTGCTTTCGACTCCGTGCATGTTGACTTCGTCAGGAAGCCGGCGTGAATATTGCCGCTGAGCTTGATGCTTCGGCTCAACTTGCCCTCGCTAACGGATTCGACGGGTTCAAGGCCAACGTCGACCCCTACCTCTGAAGGAGTAAATGATGCCGCTCAATCGCCGCCAATTTCTTAGTCTCGCGGTCACCGGCGCTGCGGCCATGGGCTATGAATCCATGTCACCCGTGTATGGCACTGGCAAATCCAAGATCAAAGCCATCCTCTTCGATGCTTTCCCGGTTTTTGATTCGCGTCCGGTCTTTATTCTTGCTGAGCACCTTTTTCCCGGAAGAGGTGCTGAGCTAAGTAACGTATGGCGCACCAAACAGTTTGAATATCAATGGCTGCACGCCCTATCGGGACGGTACGTCGATTTCTGGCAAGCAACCGAAGACAGCCTGGTATATGCGGCGCGGCTGCTAAAGCTCGAACTCACCCCACACAAGCGTAAATATCTGATGGACGCTTATCTGAGCCTCAAGGCGTGGCCTGACGCTCCGGCAGCATTGGAAACCCTTAGAAGCGAGGGACTCAGGTTGGCGATTCTGTCCAATGCCACCCCAAAAATACTTGATGCAGGGATCAAAAACTCTAGCCTTGAGGGCAAATTTGAGCATGTCATCAGCACCGATAAAATCAAAACTTATAAACCCGATCCGCGGGCTTATCAAATGGCAATCGACGCGTTTGGTCTCACGAAAGAGGAATTTCTTTTTGCCGCATTTGCCGGCTGGGATGCCGCCGGAGCAAAATCGTTTGGCTATACGACATACTGGGTAAATCGATTGAATCTTCCCCAAGAGGAACTTGGCGTTACCCCCGATGCTGCAGGAAAAGACTTGAGCGATTTGGTTGCCTTCGTAAAGGCCTTGAGGCAAGTATGACGATTGCGACTGATATGTCGCTCAAGCAGCGCCGGCTCCACTGAACCGCCCCGGGTTTGGTGGAGGCTCCACCCGTTGAGAATATGGAGCCATGAAAAAGTCTACGAAGTTTTCCCCCGAGGTGCGCGAGCGCGCCGTTCGTCCGGTGTTGGAGCTCCGCAACGAGCACCCCTCGCAATGGGCCGCCGTTGAATCCATTGCCGGCAAGATGGGCTGCACGCCCCAGACGCTGCTGGAGTGGGTGCGACGGCATGAACGCGACGCCGGGCAACGAGAGGGTGCGACCTCCGCTGAGCAGCAACGCCTCAAGGAGCTGGAGCGCGAGGCGAAGGCACTGCGCAAGGCCAATGAGATCCTCAAGCTCGCCAGCGCTTTTTTTCGCCCAAGCGGAGCTCGAACGCGTCTGGCAGGCCAACCTGCAGGTCTATGGTGCCGACAAGGTTTGGCGGCAGTTGAACCGAGAAGGTATCGCGGTGGCTCGCTGTACGGTTGAGCGGCTCAGGCGACGTCAGGGTCTACGCGGCGTCATCCGTGGCAAGTCGGTGCGCACCACGATCAGCGCCCCTGAGGCGCTCTGCCCGCTGGACCGGGTCAACCGGCAGTTCAAGGCCGAACATCCTAACCGGCTTTGGGTGGCGGACTACACCTATGTCTCGACCTGGCAAGGTTGGCTGTACGTGGCGTTCGTCGTCGACGTGTTTGCCCGGCGCATCGTCGGCTGGCGGGTGAGCGCTTCCATGCACACCGATTTCGTGCTGGATGCACTGGAGCAAGCGCTGTACGCCCGCCAACCAGGCCGAGACGATCAACGGACGGTACTAGGCCGAGTTGATCCACCGGCGGGCGCCTTGGAAGACCCGGGAATCCGTCGAACTGGCCACGCTCGAATGGGTGTCCTGGTTCAACCACTCCAGGCTGCTTGAACCCTCGGGTATATCCCGCCGCAGAAGCTGAGGCAAACTACTACCGCCAACTCGCCACTCAGGCCGCCATTCCAGCCTGACTTAAACCAACCCGCCTCCACGATTCCCGGGGCGGTTCACTCAGGGATTGAGTCCGGCGCAGCCTCCCTTGCACCGATCTCCGAATTGCCTAAGCTTGAGAAACCAACGTCCGTCTCCGATCGGCGGTGGCATTCATTGATTCCTTTCTTTCCGTTCCGGTCTCGAGGTGAGGTCAGTCGATGTCCCTTTACGCGATGTGTTGTAAGCGCTTCGACGGCATGCTCTGCGGTGCCCGCGTGGCACTCGATAAGGTCGCGCGCCCCGCCGGGCTCTCCGTACTGCGCAAGAGGGTGTCGTCGTGGGTTAGACCTGTGCACGCTGCCTTCATCCTCGACGGTAATCGCCGATACGCCATGAACGCAAAGCTCACAACGTACCGGATGGGGCACGAGATGGGGACGCAGCGCTTCTACGGGTTGATCGAGCTCTGTCACCAGTACGGCATCCCGAACCTGTCCGTATATTCCTTCTCGATTGAGAACTTCAAGCGATCGCAGACGGAGATCACCGCCCTTTTCGACATCCTTCGCACCACGCTTAACGACATGGCCACACCGGGCAACCTGGTCCATCGCCTAGGCTGCCGCATCCGGATCATCGGTGACCGCGCGATGGTGCCCGCCGAGGTCTCGGCCGCCATGCAGCGCGCCGAGCACGCCACCCAGCACCACGCAGCGATGACGGTGTTCATCGGCGTGGCATACGACGGTCGCGAGGAGATCGTGCAAGCGGCGCGGAGGTGTGTCGCCGAGGCCGTGAGCTCTTCGAACGACGCACGGGGTGCGGCCTCGGTGGCGAGTGCGATCACGATCGAAGCGATGACTCGGCACATGTACCTGCGTGCTCACGAAGCCAGCGTGCCGCCCGTCGATCTGGTAGTGCGCGCTGGCGGGGCGAAGCGACTTTCGAGCTTCCTCATGTGGGACGCGTCGCACGCGGAGCTTCATTTCGATCCCGTGCTCTGGCCTGAGTTCGGCGAGCTCGAATTCCTGCGCGCGCTCAGCGAGTTCAATAAGCGTCAGGCGAGCAGCCAAACGGTAGACCTCCGATACTCCTCCAAGGAAGAGCCGCAGCTAGCAGAGGCCAAGCAGTTCGCGGCGTAACACGGGGCGCCGGTACCGGCGAACTCAAACCGCAGATCTCGTCACCCCTTTCCATCGGAACCTTCTCTTGATTGACGTCGACTACGCCGAAAAGTGTTGAAGAGGCCGTAGACGACTGCCTCCCGAATCCAGCGGCCAAGCAATCACGCTTTAATATTCATTAGGTTAAATCTACACGCCCCGCGCAAACGTGACCGAAGATGACCCGCGATGCCGCTTCGTGACCAAACTTGGTCACGATTTGGTCACGCTGGATCTTCACCGCTTCGCCCAAGAACGACGCCCTTCACCTACGGCGGTTGCAGGAATTATCAAATCTTGATAATACGTGCCCTGATCCAGAAGAAGGTGCTTTCTTATGCCGTCCAGCTACGCCATAGGCTCACATTTCGAGCAATTCATTCGCCAGCAAATCCAGAGCGGCCGCTACACCAGCGCCAGCGAAGTCGTGCGCGAAGCCCTGCGCCTGCTCGAAAACCGCGAACGCCTGCGCCAGATCGAGTTTGAAGAGTACCGCGTCAAGATTCGCGACGGCATCGAAAGTCCCGGTGTCCCGGCCGAAGATGTGTTCACACGCCTGGAAGCCAAGTATCAAGCCATGGTCGACCCGAAAGTCTGAAGCCTCATGCGATGCACCTTTTCCGGGCGAGCCGAACTCGATCTCGAAGAAATCGCCGACTACATCGCCCAAGGCAACCCACCCAGGCACTATCCTTTGTCCGAGAAATCCGCCAGCGTTGCCAAGCCATCGTAGACTTTCCCCAGGCCGCACCCCTCCGGCCGGAACTCAGAGAAAACATCCGCATAGTGCCAATCGGCCTGTATTTGATCTTTTACACCACCCACGCGGACCAGTTCCGGATCGAGCGCATCCTGTCCGGCTCTCGCAGCCTGTCGGAAGACTACTTCAGATAAAACGCACCTTGGCTGGGCTGCATTACTCCTTCAGCCCAAAAAGGACAATGCCGGCAATCAGCCCGGCCACGAACGTCGTCCCGATAAGAAATGGAAAGAGTAAATCGCGCTGGTTCCGCCGGATATACCGTCGTATCCTGCGCCTCAGCGACTGGGGTTCTGCCATTCGCCAGTTCCCTTGGTTGTGGACACTCCTACCACCATAGTCCACTCGTAGCGAAAGCTCAGCGACTATCGAGCAACAGAGAGTTTGCAAACTTGAACCAACGATAGTGCCCGCCCTCTTTAGGATTCCGTGCACGTAGACTTCGTAATGAAGGTGGCTTGAGTCTCAACCGAGCGCCTCATACTTCAGCGTACGCTACACGCTAGCCAATCTAAAAAAATCGTCTATCCTGGCTTCGAGGCCTTCTGCGCAAGATGAAATTCCGAATTCATCCGAGCGAGAATAATGTGTGCATTACAGAAAATCAGGTTGAACTGTTAGAAAACGCATATTCCAATCAAATACGTCGCCTCGATGCGCCCAAAGCCATTCAGGCAGACCCTCTTACGCTCAAAAACCTCGTAGAGGCCGGCCTGATTGTACCGGCCGTCCCGCTGGTATCCGGGTGGTATGTGCTGACTGATCTTGGGAAGTTCGTCTTGCGGCATCGTCATCGAGCCGCCCGATCCCCCGACCGCTTCGTATCCGCTCGCCGAAATCTCCCTCTCATCGACGTCGACCACCTTGACTAAAAACCATCGTATTACCTGTGTCCTGCTCTGCGATCGGCCGCCTCTCGCCACAGCGTCGAAGTTTAGTAAAGCAGTAGGTCTTCACCCTTCCCAATAGCAATCTGCGTCTTTTCCCGCTCCGGAATCACTTCAGTATCAAAGAATCGACAGCGACCTTGAGCTGTTCCGCACGCCGAATATTCAGCTCAAACACACAACCAAGGCGCAACATCGCCAGGCCGTTCCCGACCGCCCCGCCACCCAACGACTCGGCAAACGCACACTGAGTCTCCCGGTATCTGACAAAAGCTAGGCTCGAAGCCATCAGCTTCGCCTTTGCAAGCGCCACGTACTTAGTATCTTCATCCCATTTCGCCAGCCTGCCCAACACGTAGTCCTCGGCCTCCTTCAATTTCGTTTCGCTTTCCCCCGCCTTTTTCAACAGGCAAATTCGCATCTCCGCTTCAGAGTACACACTGCACTCCTGCCGAACTCCCAGCGAATCTTGAAGCTCTCCGCCGCTGGAATCCCCGGAAAGGCCGATCACGCCAACGGCCGAAATCAAAACGAAATGGCCAAATCTCCGCAAATCGAACGCTCCTCCTCCCCTAGGTTGGGCCTGAATCTTGGGTCGCAGCCGGCACAAAGTGTGGTGCCTGCGGTGCTTATAAACGCCATCGCCCCATTCACATTGCAACTGTTGCCGATCCAAGACAAATAAATCAAAGGGAATATTGGTGCATTGGGGGGTATTCCACCAATTACCCCATTTTACTCAATGATACAAATTGTTTCGCGCCAGCCAGCAATTGATCTAAGTTATTGATTAATATAAATAACATCTAGAATTATCACCATTACTGACATCGTAAATAGTAACTTGGATTCGGGATTGGCACCGTCGATGCATTATCAGATTCGAAGGACAAAAATCCGATCCTTCAGACGAACCTTACCGACGCAGATTTGAATCGGTCCCTCTAATAGCCAAATCAGCGTCGGCCCTGACTCGTCTCATCTATAGGAGTTACTATGAAAATCCTACACGATCTATTCTCCAGTATCGCCCTGGCTGCTGTCTCGCTAGTCTCTGTCAGTATCGACGTAGCCGACGAAAGGCTTCGAGAAAACACAAATTCCCTAACTACAGTCGTCGTTTACGACCATACCGAAAAGTCCTCAAAAAAGCATACCCATGTCTGAACGCCATTTTTCATATCGGACCGGATATAGAATTCTATAACCTATTACCGCACTGACGACAGCCGCTCCCTAACCGGCCCGCCGTAACGATAGGGCCGAAATGGGGGTGGCCCAAATAATCAGTTTCCCTTCAAACAGAGCTGAAACATTCTCGTTGTGCGGCGTGTTTCGCGCTGGAGCTCGCATCACGCAGGTAGCTTCGCTCTGCCTTTGACCTCTTTTCCAAGCTTCTCAGCTCAGCATAGCTGCCGCCCTGGAATCGACGATCTCCGTCTTCTATCATTGAATTGGTTTAATTCACGCTATGGCTGGTGCATAAAACCAAATAGATATGCACATTCACTTGCAATACCCCTTACAAACTCGGCATATGCTATATGGCATACACTTTGCCTGTGGCACACTTCGATCGGTAGATTTCTTGCCGGAGGCTTTTTCATGCCGCATGCCAAACTCTACTTTCAACGAGGACTTACCCGTGAAAACCTGCATAAATACAGCTTTATTTCTTCTAATCGGAACTTCAAGCCTATTAGGGGCTGCAAATGTCCAGGCGCATGAAGCCCGTTGTCTGAAAAGCACCGTCCACAACGACCCATGTTATTACCTCGTCCTCGTCGGATTCACTCACGAACCCGCCCTGGCCAATGAAATGAACGGTGTCGACCTCTGGATCAAGAAGAACGTAGGCACCCCAACTACGCTTGACCTAACAAAGACCGTTCCAGACTTTGACGACGATACCAAAAACGGGGGAGCCCAATACGTCCCAGTCGATGTAATGAGTCAAGACACCATAATGGACGTCATGGTGCACGTCTTGCGGCTCAAAAAACAAACCCACGTAACGAGCGACACTGACAAGAACGTCATTAGCGCCACCATGCTCATGCCATACCTTGGCTATGACATGATGGGGCCGCTCGTACAAAGCATGGACCCAATGTTCAACTATAAATACACAGCGCGCTTCATGACAGGCCCAACCGGCCCAAAAACCGGCGCGTCCTCAAGTGTACAAGGTGTCGGTGCATACGGATTTCACATCATGGCAATGATTAACGACGAAATGTATGATGAAATTTTTGTCTGTGGCGCCGGATCGACAAATCCCACAGGCGACGCTTTCTCCTGCGTAGGCTCGCCTCAAAAGATCAAGTAGACGCTTTGACGAGCCTTGGGGGGGGTTCGCGCTAGGCGGCCTCATGGCTCAGAAGGGACTTCTGAAGTCGTCGAACGCGACACCCGAATCGCTCAGGGTCGGCATTCGAGTCACTAATGAAAGCACCGTGTCGATCGATCGCCGGATCTCCGAACCCAAGCCGGTCGCCAGTTGCTCATACCATTCGAATGCCTCGGCCAATCCCTGGTCCGCCCTCGGCGCAAGACGCACAGTGGCCGTCATCGGCCATTCGTGAATCGCCGCCTGACCTCATCCCAGGAAGATCGCAGACTTTCGTGCTTCACCAGCGCACCCATTCGCTTCTCGAACTCCCACGCCTAAGCCTCGGACAAACCGAAATTCTCCTGCGGAACGGCTATGCTATCCCACAAGTCCGCCACGATCTGCATACGCTCCGGGTGACCTGCTCCCCGATTTAGTCCGAAACGGACATAGAGTCTGCGGTTAAAAATGTGTCTGCAAACTGATCTGGCGTCAGGTAAGCCAACGAACTGTGGGGGCGTTGCTCATTGTATTCCCGACGCCACTCCTCAATGACTTGGCGAGCATGGCGCATCGAGACGAACCAATGCTCGTTCAGGCATTCATCCCGGAATTTGCCGTTGAAGCTTTCGATGTAGGCGTTCTGCTGTGGCTTACCTGGCTGGATGAAGCTCAAGCACAGTCCTTGGCTATCGGCCCATTCATCCAAAGCCTTGCCGGCAAACTCGGGGCCGTTGTCGACGGTGACTGATTTGGGCAATCCGCGGATCTCTGCCAGCCGTTGCAGCACACCGACTACACGTCTGCCAGGCAGCGAAGTATCGACTTCGATGGCCAAGCACTGCTTCGTGAAGTCATCGACGATATTCAGGCACCGCAGCCGCCGACCATCGGCCAAACCGTCCGAAACATAGTCCATAGACCAACTCTCGTTAGGCGCCGATGGCGCGACCTTGATTTGGCGCTCCACGCCGGCAATGCGCTTCCGCTTTCGTTTGCGGACCATCAGGCCGGCCTCGTGATACACGCGATAGGTGCGCTTTCGGTTGATTTCCCAACCCTCTCGGCAAAGTAGCACGTGCAGCCGGCGATACCCATAGCGCCGCTTCTGCGCTGCCAATTCGCACAGTCGTTCCTTGAGCTCCTGGTCTACTGGCCGCTTAGCTTCGTAGCGATACAGCGACCGAGAAATACCGATCAGCCCACAAGCCCGCGTGACGCCCATCTGGTGCTTTGTCATCAGATGGGAGACCGCCACCCTCTTGGCTTGTGGGCTTACCACTTTCGGCCTACAACCTCTTTCAACGCAGCATTGTCCAGCATCGCCTCCGCCAGCAGGCGCTTGAGCCGGGCATTCTCGGTCTCCAGTGCCTTGAGCCGCTGCGCATCCGACACTGTCAGGCCGCCGTATTTCGCTTTCCAGTTGTAGTACGTCGCCTCGCTGAGCCCGTGCTTGCGGCACAGCTCCGCTACTTTTAGGCCGGCTTCGGCTTCCTTCAGGATGCCAATGATCTGTTCTTCGGTGAAACGCTTCTTCATGCTGCCTCCTATCGAGGCAGACTCTACATCACGACCGGACTAATCTCGGGGAGCAGGTCACGGGGATCGAAAGCCCCTTCAAGGATTCCAGGAGTTGGGTGCTTACGATTTCTGGCATGTTCTTGCCTCGTCGATTTCGTGCCGGGTGAGGACTTTCATCTGGACCGGGCGCGATAGGCTTCTGCGCGCAGAATGGGCTGCCCACATAGAACAGCCCGAATGATCAGACCCGGAAACGTCACAATTGATCGGGCGATATCCCCAAGAGGGTGCATGTAGATTGGTGGATTACTGGCTTTGTGGAGTCGAACAGAGCCACGAGCGACTGAATTCACAGCTCGAACCTCTGGCACCGGCATTGCTTGAGGCCTTACGTACTCTTCGACCGTCTCCCTTCAAATTCCGGATCTGTCTCTATGCGCTTTGAACGAACCAGCCACCGAATTGCCCCACGTCGCACCAAAAATCACCTGAGCTGGCGTCTCGGTCTCGGGACACTGGTCGCCGGATTAGGATACGGCACCCTATGCAATGCGCACTCAAGCAGCCCAGTGCATATCACTGCTGCGAAGCTCAATCCGGGAACCGGGAATATCACAGTCAGTGGAAAATGGGACTGCTCCGGTACAGCGCTCAAAGGCCCCATCGACATCATCGCAACCGTGGAGGAAGAGCGAGGTGAGGCAAATACACTTCTGATAGACGAATCGTTTGAGCCCTACGCAATCGGCATCGCCGTCATCGATGGATGCAGAGACGAACGGCCTCAAACCTGGTCAGTCTCCGTTGGAGCCCTCCATCACAACGCCATTCATTCCGGCTCGATGGTGCACTGTGCCGTTACACTGTCACCCCGCGAGACTCACGAAGGCGATTTGCCGCTGATCTCCACCGAAACCGATCGTCGCCTTGGAGGTGGATAAAGCGCCAATCAGCCTGCGTGAACCGCCCCGCATGGCCTCGGGAACGTTAATGGTAATGCGTTGGAGCGTCTTTCCTGGAGCGGTAATATGGCTCCTCCTGCAAACCCGGTGAAGCCCAAGCCATGTGCGGCCGCTACTCCCTCAAAGGCACCTTCGAAGACATCACCGAAAATTTCAAAGTCGACCGGCGCCTGAGAGACATCGCCAAAGCCGTCCTCCGCTACAACATCGCCCCCTCCCAGCAAATCGTCGCCGTCCGCACTGCCCCCGACGGCCTGCGCGAACTCGTCCCGCTCAAGTGGGGACTGCTCCCCAGCTGGTCCAAAGAACCCAAGGCCGAATACAGCACCATCAACGCCCGCGCCGAAACCGTCGCCGAAAAACCCGCCTACCGCGCAGCCTTCAAGCATCGGCGCTGCCTCATCCCCGCCGACGGCTTCTACGAATGGCAAGCCCGGCCAGGCTTCAAACTCAAGCAACCCTGGTACATCCAACTCACCGGCGGCGAACTGTTCGCCTTCGCCGGCCTCTGGGAACGCTGGGAGCCCCGCCCCGGCCAATCCGGCGAACCCATCGAAACCTGCACCATCATCGTCACCGACGCCAACGCACTCATGCGCCCGATCCACGACCGCATGCCCGTCATTCTTGACCCGGCCGCCTACGACGTCTGGCTCGATCCAGCCTTCCACGAACGCGAAGCGCTTCAGTCCCTCCTCCGCCCGTACCCCGCCGACGAAATGACCGCATGGAGAGTCAGCACCCACGTCAACGGTCCAAAGAACGACGATGCCGCATGCCTGGAACCCATAGAAGAAGATGAAGGATAAGACCAGCCGCCTTAATAACCCGATTGATCCTTCGCCACTTCCATCATTGTCCTAATTGACAACAAAAAAGGCTGTTGTCAGACTCTCCAACATGAATGCCGAACGCCTCGTCAAAGAACGTCTTTCGCAAGGAGACAACGGCTTTGTCGAACTGGTTCTTTGGCGGGTTCCGCAGCCGGTTCCCGGCAGCTTGCACCTGTTCAAGTATCGCCTGGCCTATGTCGTCGAAGGGGAATGCGTTCTGCGTTACGACAACGAAGCCGGCAAAGGCGACCACAAGCACCTGGGCGACACCGAGAGCGTTTATGTATTCAGTACACCCGAACGCCTGCTGGCCGATTTTTGGGCCGATGTAGACAACTGGAGAACAACACATGAATGAAGTCATCATTGGCGTAGCCAGCCGGGAACAGGTATCCGCCCGGTTCCTTCAAGCCTTCGAGACCGGGCAGCCCCAGGGCGCTCGAATCAACTTCGAGACCGAAGAACAGCTCTGGAAAACCCTCACCCCCAAGCGCTGGGACATCCTCAAGAAAATGACCGGCGCCGGCCCTATGACCATACGCGAAGTCTCACGACGGGTGGGTCGCGACGTCAAAGCCGTGCACGGCGACGTCAAAGCCCTCCTCAACGCCGGCTTGCTCGACAAGACCGAAAGCAACAAGATCGTCTTCCCTTACGATTCCGTGCATGTCGACTTCATCATGAAGGCAGCGTGAGTCTTGACCGTGCTACGCCGGCTGAACCGGCAAATTCGGAGAGAGAAGGGACCGATGAAATACCGCAATCCAATCGCGTAGATCGTAGCCACCACAATCGTAAATTATCCTGCCGCGCCTCACGCACGCGACCCCGGCGTCAACCAGGCCGGTGCCGCCGCTCGGCAGGCTTCCAGTCCGCGGGCGTCGCCTGCGCCTTGATCTGTTCTCGTTCTTCCTCGGTGACGTGCTGCCGGGGCACGGGAACCCGGCTGGCGTCCACGATCTGACCGCCTCGCGCGATATAGCCGTGCCGCGCCAGTTGCCGGTTCACCGCCTCGAACAGCGCGTCCCCGGCCTGCGCCGCCGTCAACCGCTCGCGGAAAGTCCATAACGTGGTCCGGTCCGGCACCTGACTGCTGTGCCGCAGGCCGAGGAAACGCTGGAAGCTCAGCCGGTCCAGCACCTGGTATTCCATCTGCTCGTCGCTGAGCCCGTACAAGTTCTGGAGGATCAAAGCACGGACCATCAGTTCGGTGGGGAACGGCGGACGTCCGCCCCGTTCACGGCTGGGTCGCGGGGCCGCGCGGTCGATTTCGGCGGCCAGCGCCTTGAAGTCGATGTGCCTCTCCATTGCTCGCAGTACATCGCCCAGCCGGTCCAGCTTGGCTTCGCGTTCCTCGGCGGCGAATAGGCTCTCTTTGATCATGGCGCTTCAGCTAGGAAATTCAGGTCCGGTATTGTCCCATGACCCCGGTTTTTCGAGGCGCCCCGTAGCTTCGTGGCTTGTCATGGAAGGGGTTCCGCTTGTCGAGGTTCGTGATGTGTTACGGCATAGCACCGTCAAGATGACGGAACGCTACGCTGATTTGCGCCCGGAGAACGTTCGCGCGGTCGTTGGGAAAATCAGAGGGATGTCACGTTTTAGTCACGCAAAGAGCGAAGACATCGCGACGAATCGCCCGAAGATTCATTAATCTATTGATTTTGAAAGAGGAGATTGGCGCCCCGGATACGATTCGAACGTACGACCTTCCCCTTAGGAGGGGGACGCTCTATCCTACTGAGCTACCGGGGCGTTGAGATGAGGGAGGCTGCCGCGCTTCGGGCGGCCTCCGCCTTATCGAAGGCTTACGGCGCATTTTAGCCTTTATAAACATGGTTTTCCAATTTGAGCCAGGGAGTCATGGATGCAGGGATGCTCGCCGCGCTCTGCCGACTTCCCCATCCTAAGCAACCGACGCTGCCCAACCATTGGAGGATTGGCATGCAGAAACGCGCTCGTCTCGTCTTGATCTGTTCCTTAGTACTGGCGGGCTGTTCCGCCAATCCCCTGCTTCCCGAAGCCCGCGCCGTCAGAATCGTCACCAGCGAACCGGCCGGTTGCGAATATCTGGGCGAGGTCACAGGAAATCAGGGCAACTTCTTCACCGGCGACTTCACCAGCAATGCGAACCTGGAGACCGGCGCGCGCAACGGGATGAAAAACGAGGCGGCCAGGCTGGGAGCGAATACGGTGCAGATCCTGACCAGCCGGGCGGGGGAAACCGGCAGCATGAGCATTTCCAATGGTTCCGGCAGCGGCCATGTGGCCGAGACGAACGTGACCTACTCGGGGATCGCCTACAAGTGTCCGGGCCGATGATCCGGCCGGTTCAGCGACCCAGCGCTTGCTGAATCCTGAATAGGATGCCGGAAACGGTCGCCGCAAAGGTGGCCGCATCCGCCCCCCGCCCGATCCCGAACCGGGGGATGGTGAACCGGTCGGCCGGGTTCTTCCAGACGCCGGGACGGGTGAGGACGGCGCCTTCGAAACCCAGCCTCCGGCAGAGCGGGATGTGCTCCGGCGTCCATCCGCCGTTCGGAAAGCAGAAATATCCGCCATACCCCGGCAAGGTATTGAGGATTTCCAGCGACTGCAGCAGAGTCCGCTCCGCTTCGGCCTGGCTCAGGCGGGGGAGAATCTCGTGGCGATGGGTATGGGAGCCGAAGCGGACCAAGCCGCTCGCCGCCATCTCGCCGATTTCCTCCCGGTTCAAGGGCCGGTAAGCTTCGACCGCGTCCTCCGAAATCGTGCCGGCGTCGGGATACCCTCGCAGCAAAGCGTCCACGGCATCGTCGATGCTGTCCGGGTGCGCATTGGCCTTGACGTCTTCCTTGATGCGCTTGAGCTCGGCAAGCGCCACCCTTCCGCGCAGCGCCATCTGCAAACGGTCGAACCAGAACAGGCGCCGGGTGCCGACCGCGCCAGTGACGAGAAAGACGGTAGCGGGAAACCCGAACTCCCGCAGGATAGGGAACGCCACACGGAAGTTGTTGGCATAGCCGTCGTCGAAGGTCAGGGCAACCGGGGGCCTGCCATCATCTTTCCCCTCCCAGGCCCGTTCCAAGGGAACGACGCGGTAATGCCGGTCAAGGTGTTGCATCTGGCTTCTGAATTCGGAGGCCCGAACCTGCAGCCAGTCGCCTTCCGCCAAATCGAAACCGTCCTCCATGACGCCGTGGTACATCAGCACGGTGACGCCGCCGCGGTTGATCCGCCGCGCGATGGCATTCGCGCCGGCCAGGGCCAGACCCTGGGCTAGAACGCTCTTGAGCATGACCTTCCTCCCTCTATGATGGTTTCAGACCCTGTCGCCTTCGGCGCGCTTGAGTTCCAAAGCTGCCCGGTACAGGTCCTCCCGGCGCGCACCGGTGATCCTGGCCGCAATCCCGGCAGCGCTCTTGACCGAGCATTCTTCCAGCAGCAGTTTCAATACCCGCAAGGCCTCCGGCGACGGCCCGGCTTGGGCCGGTTCGGGCTTGGCGCCCTCGATCATCACCACGAATTCGCCTTTACTGTTTTCCGGCGCCCCGTCCATGAGCGCCGGCATGTCCACGGCAGGGGCGCACAGGAAGCTCTCGTGCAGCTTGGTCAGCTCTCGCGCCACCACGACCCGGCGCTCCGCCGGGAAAACCACGGCGATATCGGCGATGCAATCCCGGATCCGGTGGCTGGCTTCGTAGAACACCAGGGTGCGCTCGTCGGCCACCAGCGATTCGAACGAGCGCCGCCTGGCGACTCCGGTGCGCGGCGCAAAGCCCTCGAAAGCGAAGCGCGCGGCGGACAAGCCCGAAGCGGACAAAGCGGCGATGAGGGCACAGGCGCCGGGTACCGGTGTTACGATGATGCCGGCGGCACGGGCGCGGCTCACCAGCGGGAAACCCGGATCGTTGATCAGCGGCGTACCGGCGTCGCTGATCAGCGCGATACACTGGCCGGCTTGGAGCCGGTCGATCAGGCGATCGGATGCCTGCTGCTCGTTGTGCTCGTGCAGAGCGAACAGCGGCCGGTTGATGCCGTAGCGATCCAGCAAAGGCCGGCTGTGGCGGGTGTCCTCCGCGGCGATCAGATCGACCGCCTTGAGGATTTCCACGGCCCGAAAGCTGATATCGCCCAGATTGCCGATCGGCGTGGCAACTAGGTATAGTACTCCGTTTATCTGCTCAGACGCCTGCATTTTCTAAATGGAATCAAAGGGTTCGACATGCGCATAGTCACTCGAGTCGCCGCCCTGGCGATCACCGCCGCCCTGGCCGGCTGCGCCAGCCTGAAACCCGCGGCGACCGATCCTGCCGCCAGACTGTCGGCGGAGGCACAAACCCGGCTGCGGGCGGGCGATTTCTCCGGCGCCGGCCAGCTCTACGAAAAGGCGGGCCGCATTTCGAACGTGCCAGACTACTTCCGTCTGCGCGCCGCCGACGCCTATCTGCGCGCGGGCGATTCGGCGGCCTCGCGGCGGCTGCTGGGATCGGTCGACCCGCGGCGGCTGGACGAGGACGACCACATTCTTTACGGGCTGCTCAACGCCCGCATCGACCTCAACGCCGGGCGCGCCAGGGAAGCGATGTCCAAGCTGGACAGCCTCGATTACTCCCAGATGACCCTGGCCCAGAAAGGGCATTATCACACGCTGCGCGCCTCGGCCTACAACCAGATGGGGAACATGGTGGAAAGCGCCAGGGAGCGCATCGCCGCCGGCCCCCTGCTGAGTTCGCCGGACGCCGTGCAGAAGAATAACGAGGCGATCTTCGACGCCCTCAGCCGGGTTCCCGGTCCGGTGCTGGACCAACAGTCCGAGGCTGCGACCGGGGTGTTCGAAGGCTGGGTGGCGCTGGCCAGACTGGTCCGCCAGACCACCACGCCGGATCAGCGCGCCAAGGCCATCGCGGACTGGAACGCACGCTATCCCAACCATCCGGCCCACGGCGCTTTCGCAGACGCCCTGGCCCGGCGCAGCGATGTGGCGGCGACCGAACCGGCGGGCACTGCCGCGCCGGCTGCGGAAACCAAACCCGCCGTTCAGATCACGCCTCTGGCCGAACCCGGCGGCAGCCGGTCGGCGCCCGTGGTCGCGGTCCTGCTGCCGCTCTCCGGCGCCTATGCCGCGCCGGCCGAAGCGATCCGGACCGGCATCGACGCCGCCCACGACGCGGACATCGCCCAGAACAGGCCAGCACTACGCTTTTACGACACCCAGACCGGGGACGTGCCGGGCCTGTACCGGAAGGCCCTGGCCGAAGGTGCAAGCCAGATCATCGGCCCGTTGCTGAAGGAAGACGTCGCCGCCCTCGCCACCAGCGGCGAGCTGCCGACCCCGGTGCTGGCGCTGAACGAAAATCCCGTCGTCAGTGCCACCCAATTGTTCCAGTTCGGCCTTACCCCCGAGCAGGAGGTCGAGCAGGTCGCGGCAAGCGCCCGTCTGGACAATCGCCACACGGCCCTGCTGATTGCACCGTCGTCGGCTTACGGCCAACGGGTGGCGAACCACTTCAGCGACTATTGGCGCCGCGCCGGCGGACGCATCGCGGCGGCGAAAACCTATGCGGCGGGGGGCAACGATTACTCAACGGTACTGGAAGACGTCGCCCTGCTGGTGGGACAAGGCGGTCAAACCACGCCGGTGCCCTACGAAAACGTGGCGGACTTCATTTTCCTGGCGGCCGACGAGCACGACGGGCGCATCATCAAGCCCTATCTCGAATCGCTGGGCGTGAACTTGCCGGTCTACGCGATGTCCTCGCTCTATTCCGGACAGCCCGACCCAGGATTGGGCCGCGAACTGAACGGCGTGGTGTTCTGCGACATCCCCTGGCTGCTGGACGAGACCGCCGGCGACGCCTTGTCCGGGCGCGCGCTGGAAGCCAAGGTCACGCAGACCCCTCAGGACTACCGGAAGCTGATCGCCATGGGAATCGACGCCTATCGCCTCGCCGGCCGGCTCGACGATCTGCGCTCCGGAGGGCGCTTCGACGGCGCGACCGGTATACTCACGGCGGGCGAAGGCAACCGCATCCGCCGCCAGTTGAGCTGCGCGCAGTTCGAGGGCAACACGCCGCGCCTGATCGGGCCGGCGCCGTCGCGGTAAATGAGTCGATCCGTCGGGCTGACCGGGCCCCAGGCCGAAAGCTGGGCGGCGGAATACCTCACGGCGCGCGGCCTGCGCCTGATCGAGCGGAACTACCGCTGCCGCTCGGGCGAAATCGATCTGATCATGGCCGAAGGCACCGCGGTGGTCTTCGTCGAGGTCCGCTACCGCAGCAGCCGCCGCTACGGCGGCGCGCTGGAAAGCGTCGACCGCCACAAATGCCGGCGGCTGCTGGCCGCGGCGCAGCATTACATGGTCGAACGCAGTGTCAAAGGTGCAGTCCGGCTGGACGTGGTGGCGGTTTCGCCGGGAACCGCCGGTCCGGAGGCGGAATGGATCAGGAACGCAATCGAGGCGCAATGAGCCCACACGAACGTATCGAGCGCCATTTCAGCGCGCATGTCGAAGCCGCCCAGGAAGCCCTGACCATGCTCGGGGATCTGATCGAGGTCGCCGCGGCACGGCTGGCCAACTGCCTGCTGTCCGACGGCAAGATCCTGTGCTGCGGCAACGGCGGCTCGGCCGCCCAGGCCCAGCATTTCTCCTCGGAGATGCTCAACCGCTTCGAACGCGAGCGGCCGGGCCTGCCGGCCTTGGCCCTGACCACGGATACCTCGACCCTCACCTCCATCGCCAACGACTACCACTTCGACGAGGTTTTCGCCAAGCAGGTGCGGGCACTTGGGCACGCCGGCGATATCCTCCTCATCTACAGCACCAGCGGCATCTCGCCCAGCGTGCTCTCGGCCGCGGTGGCGGCCCATGACCGCGACATGAGCATCATCGCCCTGAACGGCCGCGACGGCGGCACCCTGGCACCGCTGCTGCGCGAGACCGACGTGGAAATCCGCGTCACCGCACCCAGCACCGCCCGCATCCAGGAGATCCATCTGCTGATCACCCATTGCCTGTGCGATCTGGTGGACCACCAATTGTTTGGCGAATAGCGGAAGGGAACTGGACGATGACCGTGCCCGAAGGATTCCTCCGCGAGCTGGAACGGATCTTCCCGGCCGGCAGCCGTCATACCGATCCGGCCCAGTGCTGGGCCTACGGCTATGACAACAGCAAGCGCCAGGCGCTGCCCGATGCCGTGGTGTTTCCCCGGTCGCATGAGGATGTCGTGGCCCTGGTCAGACTATGCAACCGCCACCGCGTCCCGCTCACCGCCCGTGGCCGCGGTACCGGCACCACCGGCGCCACCGTGCCCATCGCAGGCGGCGTGGTCGCCTCGCTGGAACGCATGACCCGGATCATCGAGATCTCGCCCGACAACCGCTTCGCCGTGGTCGAGCCCGGCGTCACCAACCAGGCGCTGCAGGACGCGGTGAAGCCGCACGGCTTCTTCTGGCCGCCCGATCCCACCAGCGCCGAGTTTTGCAGCGTCGGCGGCAATCTCGCCTACAACTCCGCCGGCCCACGCGCCGTGAAATACGGCACGCCGCGGGAAAACACCCTGGGGCTCCGGGCCGTGACCGGCGCCGGCGAGGAGCTGCGCTGCGGGGTCTACACCACCAAGGGCGTGGTGGGCTACGACCTGACCCGGCTCATCATCGGCTCCGAGGGCACGCTGGCCATCATCACCGAAGCCACCCTCAAACTCACCCCATTGCCCTCGGCCAAGCGCACCCTGCGGGCCATCTATGCGGACGTGGCTTCCGCCGCCCGCGCCATCGCCCGGATCATGGCGCAGCCGGTGATTCCCTGCGCCTTGGAGTTCATCGACGGCAACGCCATCGCCCTGGTGCGGCGCTACGCCGCCGTCGATTTGCCGGAAGATGCCGCCGCCCTGCTGATGATCGAAGTGGACGGCTCGCCCGAGAGCCTGGACGCCGCCGTCGAATCCCTGCGCGAAGCGGCCTCCCTGGACGGGCTGGTGGAGTTCCGCGCAGCCCGCACCGCCGCCGAGGTCGATGCCCTGTGGAGCATCCGCAAAGCGCTGTCACCCTCGCTGCGCAAGGTCGCGCCGAAGAAGCTCAACGAGGACGTGGTGGTGCCGGTGACCGAACTGCCAGCCCTGATCGCCGGCCTCGACGAACTATCGAAAAAGCACGCCATTCCCATCGTCAACTTCGGCCATGCCGGCAACGGCAACATCCACGTCAATCTGCTGTTCGACCCGGACCGGGCGGACGAGAACGAGCGCGCCCATGCCTGTTTGCACGAGATGTTCGCGCTGGTGCTCGAACTGCGCGGTACCCTGTCGGGCGAGCACGGCGTCGGCATCGAGAAGCGGGACTACGTCGGCAAGGAACTGGACCGGACCTCGCTGGCGCTGATGCATGCCATCAAGCGCCAGTTCGATCCGTACGGCATCCTCAATCCCGGCAAATCCTTTCCGGCGGAAGAGGCACCGCCTCCGGCATGACGACGAAGCTGGGCGACAGGCTCGCGGCCTTGTGGCGCATCATCCGCACCGTCACTGGGGACGACGCCTACGAGCGCTATCTGGAACACTGGCGCGAACATCACGCGGACGAAGGCGTGCCGCTGAGCCGCAAAGCATTTTATCGGGCAGAGCTGCAGCGCCGCTGGAGCAGCGTCCGGCGCTGCTGCTGAACCGGCTCAGAGCTTGCTCTTGATACGCTCGTAAGCCTTCTTGACTTCGTCGCCGAGCACCTGAACGCCCGCCCAGACGTCTTCCGAGGCGTCCTTGGCCTCGTCCGCCGCCCCGGCCACCCTGGCCTTCAGCTCCTCCAGCTGTTCCTCTGCCTTTTCCCACTCGTCGCGGACGTTCATGCGCGCCAGATCCAGTTGCACGACGATCTCGTCGCGCTGCTGCATCAATCCGTCGCGAAATTTTTCCATCTCGTCTTTCAGGTTCATGGTGCGTTCTCCTCATCCAGTCAACCTACCGGCATTGCCTTGAAGCGGAGCCGGGCCGGAGACAACATAGCAGCTTATCGCAGAATACTGCCAGTATGGCGCTGCAAACCCAACGCCGGTCGCGAAAGGGTAACGGTGCATTTCGTATCATGCCGTCGGTGGCCGGTTGCGCGGGCGCATGGTCCGCATATCTAATGGGCGCAGTTTCTTATCGTCATTCAGGACAATAACGATGATCCATCAACACACCACGCTCGAACGCCTTCCCGAGGCCTACAAGATCCTTTTCACCGGCTTCCTGCTGGTCATCGGCATCGGTCTGCTGATGGCCGGGGAGCAGATCATGCTGACCCACGGCAAGGCAGACGGCAAACCGGGCCTTTCCATCAACGACATCATCTATAGCTATTACGGCAACCGCACCGGCTCCAAGCTGGAAACCATGCTCAAAGGCCAGATGGAACCCATGGCACCGGACGAGGTGCGGTTCGAGCTGATCGAATGGGCGGAAGACGGCGCGCCGATGACCGAATGGTCGTCCAAGATCAAGCCTCGGCTGGACCAATACTGCGTGAGTTGCCACAACGCGGAATCGGGCCTGCCGGACTTCACCAAGCCGGAGAACGTGCAGAAAGTCGCCGAGATCGACCACGGCGCCTCGATCACTTCACTGACCCGCGTCTCCCACATCCATTTATTCGGCATCGCCTTCATCTTCATGTTCGTCGGCTGGATCTTCGGCTTGGCCGAATTCCCCCGAAAATGGAAGCTGATCCTCATCGCCACGCCCTTCGCCTTCCTCATCATCGACGTTCTTTCGTGGTGGCTGACCAAGTTCTTCTCGATCTTCGCCTGGCTGACGATGATCGGCGGCATCGGCTACAGCTTGGCCTCGACGGCGATGATCGTCACCGCGCTGGCGCAGATGTGGCTGCCGCGCAAGCAGTGGCTGACGTATTGGACTTCCGAGCAGCCGGCGGACGGCGAGCAGCCGTGACCGCAGAAGACAGCGCCCGTGCTGCCCTGGCGGCCAATCCTTTCCCGCCCAATCCGTGGGTACGGCTCGCCGATGACGGCATCGTCATCAGAGCAGGCTATAGCGAAGCGCTGCACCGGATGCTGCGCTGGGTACCGAAGGTCAGATGGGTGCCCGAGAAACGCCACTGGTGGGTGCCGCTGTCCGGCGCCGAACTGATACGGTCGGTTCTTCCCGAAATCTCGCGCTTGGCCGAGGCCACGCATGAGGAGTTCGGCGCACCGCTCGCCCCGGCTCGCGAGACGCTGCCGGCGGAAAAGGAAGAGACCCTGTCCGGTGCGCCGTCCCAGCCCATTTTCGACCCCGGCGCACCGGAGCGGGATCTGTTCCGCAACGCCGCGCGTTTTCTATTCGGCAGCGACTGGCAACGGGACACCGCTCGAGCCCTGGGCCGGGACGAAGCCACACTTGCCTGCTGGCTGGTGGGCGAAAAGGTCGTGGAGGACGACCCCAGGGTCTTGCTGAACGAGATGCTTGCTTTGATGCACCGGCGCGCAGCTGCAATCGGCGCAGCCGCCGATCAACTGGCCGAAGCCATCGAAAGGAAAAAACTCTAGCCGGGGTGATCGATCCCGCTGTCCAGCGCCACCGGAAACCGGTGGCGCTGGAACCGGCGGCTAGCCGGGCTGCATCTCATCCGCATTGGCGATCAATTCGAAGCGTGTAATCTCGTCGAATACTTCGTTGGGAATCGTGTGCTCGTATTGGTTTTCATACCAGCTACGGCAATACGGCAGGAAAATCCGGCCCTGATGAATAGCGTGCAAAACCTTATCCCCGCGGTAAAGCGCGTAATCGACCCCGGTGTTGTCCCCGACGCTGCTCCAATCGTCACCAAACGCCTCGAACTGGATGACGATTTTGGAGAACAAGCGACCCGCTTCGGTGGTTTTGATCGCAGTGACGCGAATATTCTGATAACGCCGGGCAATCGGGCCGGTATCCAGGGTTTGCAAAAATTCCGGCAACTTCCCTTTTTTTACCCGCGTGGTTTCGTCAACCGGAACCCCCAGATTGGCAAGTCCGGACGTCTTGGCGTCCGCCAGTTCGATGGCAGCGATGCTTTTCGTTAATACGGCCATATGGCTTCTCGATAAGGTTGAAGTAGTGCCCCGCCTGGAGCAGGACTGATAGGTGCGTCTGAAATGGTTACTGACTTGACCCGTTCGGGGTGTGTCCGCTGTGGCGGCCGGCGCCAAAACGTGACTCCTCGTCCACCCCCTGGGCACGGGGTTACGCCGGAGAAATTCCGGATCGGGCGCGAAGACCGATCGCTCGCCGAACACCCCGCCGAAATCGCAGAGCGGAATAACGCGATCCTGCAGCGAGTGGGGATCGATACAAACGATGCCCCGTACTACCACGCCCCCCCGCCTGCACGCTCCCTCGTGCGATGATGTCGTACGGACAAAAGTGCAAGATCATGCTGCCGTCGTTCAGCATGACTTGGGTCGAGACGCCTTTGTCGATCAAGCGAATCAATTAGCTTACCTGGTTGGTCCGTTTCATGCCGCTCTGCCGCAAGGCGCAATTATCCCCCGCATTGCCCAGTTCGGGAGCCGCTTCGCCCCCCTTTATTACCCTCCGATCAGGCAGTGCATTGTTTCCGGCAAATGGCTAATGCGATGTCCGATGCAGGCAGCAGGCCCGGTATCCGCTGGCCCGGCGACCGATTCGTTCATTGCCAGAAATCCTAGCGACACAGAAAACTCACATCCCTCTTGTCCCGGCAGCCTATGCATGCGCAAACCTCCTTGGCACATCGGTCGACGTTGTGGCACGATACGCCGGCCTCGTTCTGCGGCTTTCGGCACATCCACAGGCGGCGTCCGTCCCTGCGATACGCGCGTTGCGCTTGCCGGTTCAGGCGATACCAGGACACGACACGGACTCCGGACCCTCTGGCTGCAAGAATCACTCATGAACATAAACTTTCGCCGATGTCGGCATGCTGGCCATTGCCTCGCTCCCACGCGGCACATCCGTTGTTATCGCGCCGACGTCACTCAGCTCAGCCCCTATCCATACACGACACTATCCGGCAACGAGATATCAGGTTAATCACTGACGCAGTGAGTAACCCACCCCCATTAATCGCCCGACTGAAAGCAACGGGGTCATCATTGAGTAGTTACAATATTTTTTAGTAACTGGACGACGCCCTTTTTGAAGACCGCGCCTAAATGACAAAAAAACAAATTGCTTTCAGCAGGTTGCTCGCATGAACCAGATTGTCCTCATCGCCCTGCGCAGGCCTTATACCTTTGTCGTTCTCTCAATCCTGATCGTATTGTTCGGGATCATGTCGGTACTCAAATCGGCGACCGACGTCTTTCCGCCCATCAAGATCCCCGTCGTCTCCGTGGTCTGGGCCTACGCCGGACTGCTGCCGCAGGATGTGTCCGGGCGCATCACGTATTATTACGAACGCGCTTTGACCTCGACGGTGGAAGGTATTGCGCGCATCGAAAGCAATTCCTACTACGGCATCAGTATCATCAATATCTACCTTCAGCCCGATACCAATCTCGCCGGCGCCGAAGCGGAGATCACCGCGATTTCGCAGACGGTGGTCAAACAGTTGCCGCCGGATATTTCGCCGCCGCTGATCATGCGCCTGGAAGCGTCTTCGGTGCCGGTGGCCATGCTGCAGGTAACTTCCGATACGCTGTCGCCGTCGGAACTCTACAATCTCGCCTACGCACGCATCCGGACACTGCTGGTGACGATACCGGGAGCGATCCTGCCGCAGCCCTACGGGGGCAAGCCCCAGCAGTTGCTGGTCTCGCTCGACAAGCAGAAGCTGCTCGCCCACAACGTCACCGCCACCGACGTCCACAACGCCTTCGGCGATCAGAGCATCGTGCTGCCTGCGGGCGACATGAAGATCAAGCAGACCGACTGGATGGTGCAGACCAACGCCACGCCAATGCAGGTCGAGGATTTCAACAACATTCCGATCAAGCGGGTCGATGCGACCAACTCCACGATCTATCTGCGCGACGTCGCCGACGTGCAGATCGCCGGACCGCCGCAAATCAACGCGGTACTGGTCGAGGGCAAGCAGGCGGTGATGGTCGTCGTGATGAAGAGCGGCAATGCGTCGACCCTGGAAGTGGTCGACGGGATCAAGAAAATGATTCCGCGCATCGAGCAGATCGTGCCCGAGGGTGTGCAAATCAAACTGCTGAACGACGCCTCGATCTTCGTGAAGGATTCGATCAAGGACGTTCTGCATGAAATGGGAACCGCCGCCCTGCTCACCGGTCTGGTCGTGCTGCTGTTTCTCGGTTCGTGGCGGCCGACGGTCATCATCGCCACCTCCATCCCGCTTGCCATCCTGACCTCGATCATCTGTCTGCACCTGATGGATGAGTCGATCAATATCATGACCCTGGGCGGATTGGCGCTGGCGGTCGGCATCCTGGTCGACGACGCGACCGTGATGATCGAGAACATCGACACCCATCTGGAAATGGGCAAGCCGCTCGAAAACGCCATCGTCGACGCCGCCAATCAGATCGTCGTCCCGACCCTGGTGGCCACCCTTTGCATCGTCACCGTCTGGTTCCCGTTGTTCGAGCTGAGCGGCGTGTCAGGCTATCTGTTCGCACCGATGGCCGAGGCGGTGATTTTCGCCATGCTCGCCTCCTTCATCCTGTCGCGCACCCTGGTGCCGACCATGGCGAAATACGTTCTGGTAGACCACAACGCGCCGCATGGGCAGCCAGAACTGGCATTGGCCGGCGGCGGCAGCGTCCACGGCGCGACGCCGGATTCCGCTCATCACGCAGCGAAACCGCCGGGCTTCCTGGGGCGCTTCCAGAAGGGCTTCGAGCGCGGTTTCGATCATTTCCGCGAAAACTACAAGGCGCTGCTCGAACAGGCGATAGCCCATCGCGGCGCCTTCATTGGAATTTTCCTGGCGTTCGCGGTTGGATCTCTCGTCCTTTATTACTTCAATGGACGCGACTTCTTTCCCGAGATCAAGTCGGGAACCATACAGATGCACCTGCGGGCGCCGCTCGGCACGCGCATCGAGGTGGCCGGACGCGTCGCCACCCTGGTTTCGAACGACATCGCGAAGCTGCTGCCCGGCCAGGTCGAAGGCGTCGTCAGCAATTGCGGCCTGCCGGTCGGTCCGCATAACCTGGCCTTCATTCCCACCCCGACCATCGGCTCGCAGGATTGCGATCTGACCATCAGCCTGAAGAATGAGGCGTCGCCGGTATGGGACTTCCGGCGCACACTCCGCAAGGGTTTGCGGGAACGCTATCCCGGAACCGAATTCACTTTCCAGCCGGCCGATCTGACCGCGAAGATTCTCAACTTCGGTTCGCCCTCGCCGATCGATGTCCGCGTCAACGGCACGGAGATGGAGGCCAACTACGAGTACGCGCGCAAGCTGGCGAGCGAGTTGCGCAAAGTCAGCGGCAGCAGCGACGTGACGATACAACAGACCATGCGCACACCGACGCTGAACGTGAACGGCAATCGCAGCCTTGGGCTGGGCATCGACCTGACTTTGAAAGACATCACCGACAATCTGCTGATGTCGACGTCCGGCAGCCAGCAGGTCGACCAGGTGTTTTGGCTCGATCACAAAACCGGCCTGTCCTATCAGGTCAATGTCTATCTGCCGCAGCCGCAGCTCGCGAGCATCAATGATCTCTTGACCATTCCGGTCGACAAGGGCGACATGGACCCGACGGGAAAGGACATGCAATTGCTCGGAAACGTCGCCTCGCTTTCCGTGACCGGCACGCCGGGCGTGGTCACGCATATGGACATCATGCCGGTGTTCGATATCTATGTGTCGGCCGAGGGGCGCGACCTCGGTGGCGTGCTGGCCGATGTCGAGAGAGTCGTCAAAAGCATGGAGAACGAGTTGCCCCGCGGCACCGAGGTCGACATCAAGGGACAGGCCGAAACCATGGCCAGTGCGTACGTTGAACTGCTGGGTGGTCTCATCGCCGCGATCGTGCTGATCTACTTGCTGCTCGTCATCAACTTCCAGTCCTGGCTCGATCCCTTCATCATCATTACCGCCCTGCCCGGCGCCTTGGCGGGCATCGCCTGGTCGCTGTTCATCACGCACACCAATATTTCGGTGCCGGCGCTGACGGGCGCCATCATGTCGATGGGTACGGCGACCGCCAATTCGATCCTGGTCGTTTCCTACGCCCGCGAGCGACTGGAAGTGCATGGCGATGCGCTGAAGGCTGCCGTCGAGTCGGGCCACGCGCGCATCCGGCCGGTGCTGATGACCGCCTCGGCCATGGTCATCGGCATGCTGCCGATGTCGCTGAGCAACTCCCAGAACGCGCCTCTGGGCCGAGCCGTCATGGGCGGATTGATGCTCGCCACCTTTGCAACGCTGCTGTTCGTACCCTGCGTTTACGCCATGATTTACAGCAAGCGAACCGCCAGCCGAAAGGAGAAAAGCTGATGCTCAAGATTTTGCGCGAACCGCGCGTTGCCCTAGCGATCCTGCTTTGCATCGTATATGTCGGCTATCAGGCCTATGAGCGCAAGCGCGACGCCGATGCCCTGCGCGAGGAGACGCTCAGGGAGGCCGTGCCGACCGTTGCCGTGACCCATGCCCGACCGATTGCGCCGACCGCAACCATTTCGCTTCCCGGCAATATCGACGCCTGGTATCAGGCGCCGATCTATGCCCAAATCCCTGGCTATGTGAAGATGTGGTACAAGGATTACGGCGCGCGCGTGAAGCAGGGAGAGGTGCTCGCAGAAATCAGCCAGCCGACGCTCGATGCAGAATTTTCGCAGGCCAAGGCGGATCTGGACTCGCAGCGCGCCAAATACAATCTCGCCCTGGTATCCCTGAAGCGCTGGCTGGCCCTGCGCGAATCGCATGCGGTGTCGGAGCAGTCGATTTCGGTACAGGAAGCCAATGAGCGATCCGAAGCGGCGCTGGTCAAGGCGGCAGAGAACAACGTCAATAATTTTCTGGCGAAGATGCGCTTCAAAACCATCGTCGCACCCTATGACGGCGTGGTGACGCAACGTAATATCAACGTCGGCGACTATATCAATAAGGACGGATATATCAGCAGCGCCAACGGCAATACGGTCAGCAATCTGTTTTCCGTGGCCGATATGCATAAGATGCGCCTCTTCATTTCCGTGCCGAGTACCTTTGCGGAAATACTTAAACCCGGCCTTACCGCGGATGCTACCGTGCCGCAACTTACCAACCGCCATTTCACCGCCAACTTCCTGACCGCCGCCAATGGCATCGACCCGAATACCCGCACCATCATTGCCGAATTCACGATCGACAATGAAGATGGCGCATTATGGCCGGGCTCGTACGCCACGGTCAGTCTCACCGTGCCGGTTGATACCCATATTCTGAGCATTCCCGCCAGCGCCCTGGTATTTCAGGAAGCCAACACCCAAGTCGCCGTGGTGTCGGATGACGATCGCATTCACTTCAAGCCGATCCAGGTGAGCAAAATTCTCGACGGAACGGTCGAATTTACCGAAGGCGTTTCCCGCGAAGAGCGTATCGTGAACAACCCCAGCGCCGCCTTGCTCGAAGGCGACGAGGTGCGTGTCGTCACGCCTGCGCCGGGATATGACCTTTCCAGCCAGGAAGCACCTCCTGCCGCCAAGGAAGCCGCTTCAACAGTCTCCACTCCCGCCGAATAATGGATAAGCGCTTGCGGACGAAACCGGACATGCGGCGTAGCGGCCTGCTACTGCTGATGCTCAATTTGCCGGCCTGCGTCGACGGGCCGGCGGTCGATCTGGCGCCTGCCTATGAGCCCGCCCAATTCGTCGTCCCAGACACCTGGCATGGATCCAGCCCCTTTGTCGAAGCAAAGCCGTCTGATGGCGAGCTGCGCCCGGACTGGTGGAAGCTCTTCAACGATCCGATCTTGAACCGGCTCGAAGAACAGGCCATGGCGGCCAATCCCGATCTGCAGGCCGCCGCCGAGCGCTTCGTTCAGGCGCGCGATATGATGATGAAAGTGCGCTCGCGCCTGATCCCGCAGCTCGGCGTGGAATTCGGCGCTTCGGACAATCGGCAGTCCGTCAATACGCTGTTTCGCGCGCCTAACGCGCCGATAGAACAGTCGGACTACTCCAGCGGGGGACTCGCAACCTGGGAGCCCGACTTCTGGTCGGCGATCCGTAACCGGGTGCGTGCGGAGATTTATCAGGCAGAGCAGCGTGCCGCCGAATACGGGCTCGCGCGCCTTAGCCTGCAGGCGGAAATCGCGGCGAACTATTTCACGCTGCGCGGCTACGACGCCCAGGATTCGGTCTATACCCAGTCCATCGCCTACTATAAAAAGTCGCTGGATATCGTCGATGCCCAGTTCAAAGGCGCCATCGTGCCGCAACTCGACGTCGCCCGTGCCGAATACCTGCTGCACAGTACCGAGGCGAAAGAGCTCGATATTCAGGGCAAACGGCAGGTGGCCGAACATGCGATCGCCATCCTCGTCAACAGGATACCGGCCGCTTTCAGCATCGCGCCGGTCGACGAGCTGCCATCGCCGAGCTTTACGGTTCCGCAGGCTATTCCGGCCTCCCTGCTCGAGCGCCGGCCCGACATCGCCCAGATGGAGCGCCAGATGGCGCAGGCGAACCGCATGATCGGCATCGCTCGCGCGGCTTTTTTCCCGAATGTGGTGTTCAAGGCTGGCGGCGGCTATGAAAATAGCAGCATGAACCTGATCACGCTGGCCAACAGCTACTGGTCGTACGGCGCCTCCGTATCCATGCCGCTGTTTCAGGGCGGCCTGCGCCGCGCCCAATTGCAGCAGTCCTGGTCGGCCTATCGCGAAACCGAGGACAAATACCGTTCGACCGTGCTCAACGCCTTTCGCGAAGTCGAAAACGGTTTGAGCCTGACCAATCGGCTGAGCCTGGCGGCCAACCGGCAGGACGAAGCCGTCAAGGCCGCGCTGCAGACGCAGAATCTGACCATGGAGCTTTATCTGGGCGGCCTGATCACCAGCCTCGATCTCATTTACGCGCAGATCAACACGCTGACGGCGCGGATCGACGCCGTGGTGCTCAAGACCGAACGGCTGAAAAACACGGTTGAACTCGTACGCGCGCTCGGCGGCGGCTGGAACCGCAAACAATTGCCCGCCGACGATCAGATTCAGCCCTTCGGCGTTTTCGAAGAGTATGGCAATGCCGGAAAACCTGTTCCTGCCGGGGGTATCGATGTGCCGGCGGACAACAACAGTCTGAATAACGATCTGACCAAGCCGCTTGTTCCGCAATAAGCGGTAGGGATTCAAGCTGGTTTATCTTAATTGCTCATACGCCAGAACTGACTGGCCGATCGAGCCTCCGTCGACGCAGGGAACCGCCCTGGGCTTCCCTGCCCCGACAAATCCAACGTTGCCTCCAGGCGCCGGATCGATATGATCCGGCAACCTATTCATGCACCGTACGTATTCCGAACGGCTCACCTATGAATCGGTATCAGCCCAAGCAAAACGCGTTGAGCTTGTTGCCGTCCAAATCGCGGAAATATCCCCCGTAAAAACCGCCTTCACCGCGTGGACCGGGGGCACCCTCGTCGGTGGCGCCCAGCTCCACCGCCTTGTTGTAAACAGCCTGGACCTTCTCCGGGTTCTCCGCATGCAACGCCACCATGACGCCGTTTCCGACCGTCGCCGGCTGACCGTCGTAGGGTTCTATGACGCTTAACGCCGTCACGCCGGGGGCGGTGCCCCAAGCTATGTAGCGTTCGGACTCCATGACGCGCGTGGCGCCGAATTCGGCGAGCAGCGCATCGTAAAATTTCGCAGCGCGGTCGATATCGTTGGTCCCCAGGGTGATGTAGCCGATCATGGTTTTTTCCTCCAATGGCGAGCGGACGATGATAAGGGCTGGTTTGGATACGCGGCAATCGCGCCGGTCGAAGCCTCGGTCCACGGTCGATTTCTACCGCTTTCGGTTAGAATCTTGCGCCCACATGGTGCATCCCATGATGGCGTTTTGCGTGACCAGTACAAGAATTCTTACGACACTGTTCAGGAGAAAGGAACATGAATGCTACCGTTGCCACTGCTTGGCGCTACCCGGTGAAGTCCATGATGGGCGAGGAACTCAACGCGGCGGTTCTTACCGAACACGGACTGGTGGGAGACCGCGCTTTCGCGCTGGTCGACGAAGAGAGCGGCAAGGTGGTGAGCGCCAAGAATCCGCAGAAATGGCCGGATTTTTTCGCTTTCCACGCAGCCTATGCCGAACCGCCGGAACAGGGGAATTTGCCGCCGGTATGGATCGGCCTGCCAGACGGGCGCGTCGTGCGCAGCGACGATGCGTCGGCAAACGATGAGCTTTCCAGAACTTTGTCGCGCAAAGTGGCGCTGAAGCAAGTCGCGCCCGAGAGCGCTCAACTCGAGCAATACTGGCCCGAGCACGCGGGACAGAACAACGAAGTGACCGCCGAAGCGGTGGCCGGGGACGCGCCAGCCGGCAGTTTCTTCGACTATGCCACGGTGCACCTTTTGACCACCTCGACCCTGGACGAGCTTCGCGCCGCCTATCCGCAGGGGCGGTTCGAGGTACGGCGGTTCCGGCCGAACATCGTGATCGACACGGCGGGCGCCAAGGGTTTCGTCGAAAACGATTGGGTCGGCAAGACGCTGCAGATCGGCGAGAGCGTCAGGCTGCAGATCACCGATCCCTGCCCGCGCTGCGTCATGACGACCCTGGCGCAGGGCGACCTGCCCAAGGACCCCGGCATTTTCAAGCACGGCATCGCGCGCAACAGCGTGCATGTGCCTTTCGCGGGCAGGGCGCTGCCCAGCGTGGGCGTCTACGCCAAGGTCCTGGCCGGCGGAACGATACGCCGGGGCGATTCGATCCGCGTGCTGTAAGCCTGTAGGCTGGCGGCCGGGGAACGCGAGGAATTCGCCGGCCGGTCCGCCGGTCCCGACTCACCGGGCCGGCAGGATTCCCCCTCGGCCTCACTCGTCATAAATCCGCCGCACCAGTTCCCGGAACCAGCGCGGACGGGCGATCACGACATAGATGCCCACGATGCTGGTGATGGGCATCGGCCCCACACCCAGGAGGGTCAGCAGCAGCAGTACGAAGATGCAATTCCAGCGGGATGCGTTCATGATTTGAGTCTCGGCTGTCCTGTTGAGCGATGCGGTGCATGATCGTCCAATTTCGGCGACCGAAAAAGCGTCCCGGCCCGTTCCGTCCCCGGCAGTAAATATGACCGACTCCGCGCCCCAAATGCTTGCCCCGCCCGAATTCGCCGTGGCGCGCGGCACGGTTGCCGTCCGCGGCAATTGGAATCTGCGGGGCCTGATGGCGGGCGCGCCGGACCTGCGGGAGCGGCTGCGGAATGCGGCGCGGGAGCGCGGCCTGGAATGGGACCTGCGCGAGGTGGCCCTGCTCGACAGCGCCGGCGCCTTCGTCCTGTGGCAGGCATGGGGCGAGCGGCTGCCCGAGCGGGTGCTGCTGCGCCCCGAGCAGCAATCCGCATTCCGCCGCTGGCAGGCCGGCGGGATTCCGTCGATGCGGGACGGCCAGCGACCTCCCGTGCCGATGCGCCGACGGATCATCGCCGCGCTGGCCAGCCTCGGTGACCACCTGCTGGCGGTCATCGCCCTGCTCGGCCAGTTGATCCTGGACCTGCTTCATCTCGCCCGCCATCCGGGTGAAATTCCCTGGCGGGAGATTTCGTCCACGATCCACGAAACCGGCGGCCGCGCCCTCGGCATCACGGCCCTGGTGGGTTTCCTGATCGGCGTGGTGGTCAGCTACCTGTCATCGCTGCAACTGCGAACCTTCGGCGCGCAGGTGTACATCGTCAACATTCTCGGCATGAGCATCATCCGCGAACTCGGCCCCCTCCTGGCCGCCATCCTGGTGGCGGGCCGCTCCGGCTCGTCGATGACCGCACGGATCGGCGTGATGCGCGTGACCCAGGAACTGGACGCCCTCGCGGCCATGGGAATTTCGCAGTCGCTGCGGCTGATCCTGCCCAAGGTCATCGCCCTGGTGGTGGCCTTGCCGCTGCTGGTGGTGTGGACCGACGTGGTCGCCCTGGCGGGCGGCGCGGTCTCGGCCCACCTCGAGCTGGAAATCGGCTATCACCAGTTCTTCCAGAAACTGCCCGCCGCAGTCCCCGTCGCCAATTTCGCCATCGGCCTGGGCAAGGCCGCCGTGTTCGGCCTGTTCGTCGCGCTGATCGCCTGCCATTACGGACTGCGCATCGAGCCCAATACCGAGAGCCTCGGCAACGAGACCACGAATTCGGTTGTGGTTTCCATCACCCTGGTGATCCTGATCGACGCCGTGTTCGCCATCCTGTTCCGAGGTGTGGGCATACGATGACGGACGACGAAGTCATACACATGGAGCATGTGTGGACCCGCTTCGGCGAGAACCTCGTGCACCGCGACGTCAGCCTCAGCCTGGCGCGCGGACAGATCCTGGGGCTGGTCGGCGCCTCCGGCTGCGGGAAGACCGTCTTGATGCGCGAAATGATCGGCCTGCAGACCCCCACCCAGGGGCAGGTCTGGCTGCTCGGCGAGCCGCTGGCGGAAGCCGACGCCCGCCGCAAGCAGCAGCTCCGCAACCGCTGCGGCGTGCTGTTCCAGGGTGGCGCCCTGTTCAGCGCGCTGAGCGTGTTCGACAACATTGCCTTCCCGCTGCGCGAACTCAAGGCGCTGGACGAGGAACTCATCGCCCATCTGGTCTGCATGAAGCTCGCCATGGTCGGCCTGGGGGCGGCCGACGCCCTGCTGATGCCGGCCGAACTGTCCGGCGGGATGGTCAAGCGCGCCGCCCTGGCCCGGGCCCTGATCATGGAGCCCGAAGTGGTCTTCCTGGACGAGCCCACCTCCGGCCTCGATCCGGTCCTGGGCGAGGAGTTCGTCAGCCTGCTGGGGCAGCTGCACCGGGAGCTGGGCTTCACCGTGGTCATGGTGACCCACGACCTCGATACCCTCAGCGACCTGTGCACCCGCGTGGCCGTGCTCGCCGGGCAGCAACTGGTATCCTACGGCACACTGGACGATGCGATCGCCTGCACGCATGCTTTCGCCCGCGACTTCTTCCACGGCAAACGCGCCCAGAGAATCCTGGGAAGGTCCGACTGAAAATGGTCAAGGAAACCTACGCCCTGCTGACCGGCCTGTTCGTGGTCATCCTCGGCGGTGCCCTGATCGGCATCGCCCTGTTCCTGGGCGATTACGGCGCGGAGCGCGACGTCTACATCGTCTCCACCCGTGGCGCCGTCTCAGGCCTCAACCCGGAGTCGCTGGTCATTTTCCGGGGCGTCCGGGCAGGCAAGGTGACCTCGATCAGCTTCGCGCCCGACGATCCCCGCACCATCCTGGTCCGGATCGAAGTCGACAAGGGCCTTCCCATCACCCGCGGCACCTATGCCACCCTGCGGGTGCAGCCGCTCACCGGCTTGGCCCAGATCGACCTCAGCGACGAGGGCAACGATCCGGAACCCCTGCGAACCCATCCCAGGAACCCGGCGAACATCCTGCTGCGCCCCTCCCTCCTGGACAAGCTGACCGGATCGGGATCCGACATCCTCACCCAGGTCGCGCAGCTCACCAGCCGGCTGAACGCGTTTCTCGACGACGGCAACCGCCAGCGTATCGCGCACACCCTGACCAGCCTGGACACGGCGGCGGAAGAGCTGGTGCGCCTGGAACGGCGCATGGAGGAAGCGCTGGGACGGTTTCCCGCCCTGGATGAAAGGCTGCGGCAGACGCTGGCGGACCATTCCGCCATGGCCCGCGACGTCCGCGAAACCTCCCGCCAGATCAAGGCGCTGAGCGAAAGCGCACAAAAGGTCGTGGATGTCGGAGCGGCCGCGGGCGACACCCTGGTCCGCAGCCGGCTGCCGGAACTGAACGCGCTGATCGACGACGCGGCCCGCACGGCGGCCAGTCTGCGCAGGCTGTCGAAAACGCTGGAACAAGACCCGCAGGCCCTGCTGCTGGGGCCGAAGCCGGGTAGCCCCGGTCCTGGCGAGCCGGGTTTCGAGGAGCCGAAATGATGCGATGGATTCTCTGGATACTGATACTTTCCCTCACCTCAGCCGCCTGCAGCGTCCTGCCCGAGCGCCCGCCCCAGCCCGCGTTGCACGATTTCGGAGCTGGCGCCGTCGCCGCGCCGGCAGCCTGGTCTTCCGTCGAAGTCGACGCCCCGGACTGGCTGCAGACCGACCGCCTGCAGTACCGCCTGCTTTACGCCAATCCCACCGAACTGCGCGCCTATGCCTTGGACCGCTGGGTCGCCCCGCCGCCCGCCCTGCTGGAGCAACGATTGAAATCCGGCCGCGCCGGAACCGGCTACCGTTTGCGCGTCGAGCTCCAGGCCTTCGAGCAGGTGTTCGACCGCCCAGGCAGTTCCCACGTAACTATCCGCTTCCGCGCCGAGACGCCCACCGCGGACAAGACGTTCCAACTCGACCAGCCCACGGCCAGCCCCGATGCCGCCGGGGCCGTAACGGCTTTCGCGCAACTGGTCGACCGGGCGGTCGCCGTACTGCGGGCCTGGCAGCCCGCACGGTGATCAACGCCGCCGGAAAATCTCCCCCCGCAGCACGTCGAACTCGTCGAAGGCCAAGCGCAGGCTGAGCGCAAGGTTGAGCACGGCGGCCAGGCTCATGCTGGCGAAGATGCAGAGCATGATGGCGATCTGGTATTTCACCGCCACCCAGGGCTCGCTGCCGCCCAGAATCTGGCCGGTCATCATGCCGGGCAGCGACACCAGGCCAAGGGTCGCCATGCTGGCCAGGGTGGGACTGACGGAGGCCTTGAGCGCCTCGCGGAAATACGGCCGCACCGCTTCCCGGCGGGTCGCTCCCAGCAGCAGGTAGGTGAGATATTCGTTCTCGTTTTTGCGAATCGACGAATAGAACCGCTCCAGACCGATCACGTTGCCTTGCAGGCAGTTGCCGAGGATCATGCCGGCCAGCGGCACCAGGTAGCGCGCGTCGTAGAGCGGTTCCGGCCGGATCACCAGGAGCAGCAGATAGGCCACGGAAAACAGCGTTCCGGCCGCGATGGCCGCGAGCGTCGAAGGGAAAAAGTGCCTGACCCGGAGTCCGGCTCGGCGAAGGATGGTGACATCGGCCACGACCAGCATGACCACGATCCACAAGACATTGAGCGCAGGCGCATTGATCGCGAAGAGGTATTTGAGATAGAGCCCGACCAGTGCCAGTTGCACGCTCATCCGGACGACGCTCAACCACAGGTCGCGCGAGAGGCTCAGCCCGGCGGCCCGCAGCAGCAGCCATGGCAGCACGGCGATGCCGTAGAGCAGCACCATTCTCGTCTGGGATAGGTCGACCGTGTCCATCACGCGGCTCCGGCCAAACGGCCGTCTTCCAGTTCGAACACGGTGTCGCACCGGGCGATCCAGTCCGGATCGTGCGCTACCGACAGCACGGTGAGGGTGGAGTCGGCGAAGAAACCCAGCACCGCCCGCTTGCTTTCCGGGTCCAGCGCGGAAGTCACCTCGTCCAGCAGATAGAGCCGCTTGCCGAGGAGCTGGGCGCGGGCCACGGCGATGCGCTGCTTCTCGCCGCCGGAAACCCGCCTGCAGTCCTGCTCCAGGATGGAAGGGGCGAGGCCAAGCCGGACCAGGGTCTCCGCCAGCTTGCCGGCGGTGGGCGCCTCGCCGCGATGGGCCTTGAACCCGAACGGCAGCAGCAGCGCCTCCCGCACCGTGTCGGCGCCCAACACGGGCTCCTGGCCGATGTAGGCGGCGCAGGCGCGAATCGCGCCGACCACCTCCCGGTCGAGGGCCCTGCCTGCGAAATAGACGTCGCCCTCCACCACCGGGTACAACCCTAGCAGCGTCTTGAGCACCGTGCTCTTGCCCGAACCCGATTTGCCCCGGAACACCGCCTTCTCGCCTTCGCGGATTTCGAAGCTCAGCTCGTGGAGAATCATCCGCTCTCCCGCAGCCACCGACACGCGGTCGAACCGGACCAGCACGGTCATCGGCTCACCATTCCCGGCCGTCGTTCGAGACTCATCAATAACCCCAGTTTTTCGACCTCTTCGGCCGGCTACCGCCGCCTGCTCGCAGACCTTCGGAGCAGGGTCCGGATTATAGCGTTCAGCCGTACCGAGGGCGCGCAAGCGCCGATGCGCTTCGCCCGGGACTTCTCGCGATAACCGGGGAACGGCTGGTATCCTCTGTCGCCACCGTCCCCTGGAGACCCGTCCATGAAACAGTCGGCACAGCGCATTCTGCATTACTTTCTGATTGGGGTGCTGGGCGTCCTGCCCATTGTCATCGTCCTGCAGGTCGTGATCTACGTGGAAAACCTGCTGAGAAACTTCGTGGTGAATTTCTTCGGCGGATACCAGAACCTCCTCATCCCCGGCGTGATGTTCACCGCGGCCGTGCTGTTCCTCACCTATTTCGGCTACCTGCTCAAGCACGGCAAGGCCCATCTGCTCTATTTCGTGGAAAATCTATTCGTCCGCATCCCGCTACTGGGCACCCTCTACCGGGTGACGCAGAAGCTGGTGAACATCTTCCGCGGCGACGGATCGACCAAACTGCGGGAAGTGGTATACATCGAATACCCCAAGGACGGACTCTGGGTTCCCGCCTTCGTCACCAACCGGGTCGGCGACCAGTGTGTGGTCTACGTCCCGACGTCGCCCAATCCCACTTCGGGCTTCACCGTGATCCTCCACGAATCGAAGATCATGCACTCCCGCATGACGATCGAGGAAGCCTCCAGCTTCGTGATCAGCCTGGGGGTGGACATGCCCAAGCCGGGCGAGGCGGCAGAACTCAAGACGAGTCCCAAATAAATCCCGGCCCGCTCGGTCATCTTTTTCCGCGCCGGGACGATTGACATCGCGCCACAAACCCCGTAGAAAGCATTTCCCATGTTTCTAGTAAGGTTTAACCGTCATCGACAACAATAAGACCGGCGAGTGAGCCGCAGCAGGGCTGGCGCGTCGGATCCAAAGGCTGAAACGGCTTCGAGGAGGAAGCATGGCTACGACCGCACGCCCGGAAACGTTCTACGATGTGATGCGCCGCCAAGGGGTGACCCGGCGCAGTTTTCTCAAATTCTGCGGCTTGACCGCATCGGCCCTCGCACTGGGGCCGGAATTCATCGGCACGATTGCCCACGCCATGGAAACCAAGCCGCGCACCCCGGTGCTGTGGCTGCACGGTCTGGAATGCACCTGCTGTTCCGAATCCTTCATCCGTTCGGCCCACCCGCTGGCCAAGGACGTGGTGTTGTCCATGCTCTCGCTGGACTACGACGACACCCTCATGGCGGCCGCCGGCTTCCAGGCGGAAGCCATGCTGGAAGACACCATGCAGAAGTACAAGGGCCGTTACATCCTGGCCGTGGAGGGCAACCCTCCGCTGAACGAGGACGGCATGTTCTGCATCGTCGGCGGCAAACCCTTCGTCGAGCGGCTGCGCTATGCCGCCAAGGACGCCGCCGCCATCATCGCCTGGGGTTCCTGCGCCTCCAACGGCTGCGTGCAGGCGGCCCGCCCCAATCCGACCCAGGCCACGCCGATCCATAAGGTCATCACCGACAAGCCCATCATCAAGGTGCCCGGCTGTCCGCCCATCGCCGAGGTCATGACCGGCGTCGTGACTTACATGCTGGCCTTCGACAAGATTCCCGAACTCGATGCCCAAGGCCGGCCGAAGATGTTCTACGGCCAGCGCATCCACGACAAATGCTACCGCCGCCCCCACTTCGACGCCGGTCAGTTCGTCGAACACTGGGACGACGAGGCCGCGCGCAAGGGCTACTGTTTGTACAAAGTCGGCTGCAAAGGGCCGACCACCTACAACGCCTGCTCGACAGTGCGCTGGAACAACGGCGTCTCCTTCCCGATCCAGTCCGGCCACGGCTGCATCGGCTGCTCCGAGGAGAATTTCTGGGACAAGGGTTCGTTCTACGACCGCGTCACCGAACTCAACGTGTTCGGCGTGGAGGCCAATGCCGACAAGGTCGGGCTGGTGGCCGCCGGCGCCGTTAGCGCAGGCATCGCGGCGCATGCCGCCGTCTCGATCGCCAAGAAGAAAGACCACGAGAAAGAAACGCAAGAATAGGGATCGGGGAACACCATGACCGTCACTCAAACACCCAACGGTTTCACCCTCAACGACAGCGGCAAGCGGATCGTGGTCGATCCGGTCACCCGCATCGAGGGCCACATGCGCTGCGAAGTGAATGTGGACGAACACAGCATCATCAGCAACGCTGTCTCCAGCGGCACCATGTGGCGCGGGCTGGAAGTCATCCTGAAGGGCCGCGACCCCCGCGACGCCTGGGCCTTCACCGAAAGGATCTGCGGCGTCTGCACCGGCACCCACGCCCTGACCTCGGTGCGGGCGGTGGAGGACGCGCTCGGGATCAGCATCCCGGAGAACGCCAACTCCATCCGCAACATCATGCAGCTCACCCTGCAGGCCCACGACCATCTCGTGCATTTCTACCATCTGCACGCGCTGGACTGGGTCGATGTGGTCAGCGCGCTCAAGGCCGATCCGAAGGCAACCTCCGAGCTGGCGCAGAGCATTTCACCCTGGGCCAAGTCGTCACCGGGCTATTTCCACGACATCGCCAGCCGGCTGAAGAAGTTCGTCGAGAGCGGCCAGCTCGGCCCGTTCGGGAACGGCTACTGGGGCAACCCGGCCTACCGTTTGCCGCCGGAAGCCAACCTGATGGCGGTGGCGCACTATCTCGAGGCACTGGATTTCCAGAAGGAAATCGTCAAAATCCACACGGTCTACGGCGGCAAGAACCCGCATCCGAACTGGCTGGTCGGCGGCGTGCCCTGCGCCATCAACGTCGACGGCGTGGGCGCGGTGGGCGCGGTCAACATGGAGCGGCTCAACCTGGTGTCCTCCATCATCGACCAGACCATCGAGTTCATCGAGCAGGTCTACCTGCCCGACCTGCAGGCGATCGCGAGCTTCTACAAGGACTGGCTGTACGGCGGCGGCCTGTCGGCCACCAACGTGCTGTCCTACGGCGACATTCCGGAAAAGGCCAACGACCGTTCCGTGAACAACCTGCTGCTGCCGCACGGCGCCATCATCAACGGCAACCTGAAGGAAGTTCACGAGGTCGATCTGAAGGACCCGGAGCAGATCCAGGAGTTCGTCACCCATTCCTGGTACAAGTACGACGACGAGGACCGCGGCTTGCATCCGTTCGACGGCGTCACCCAGCCGAATTTCGCGCTCGGACGCAACACCAAGGGCACCCGGACCAACATCGAGAATCTCGATGAGAGCGCCAAGTACTCCTGGATCAAGGCGCCGCGCTGGCGCGGCCACGCCATGGAGGTCGGCCCGCTGGCCCGCTACATCGTCGGCTATGCCAAGGGCATCCCGGAAATCAAGGAGCCCGTGGACAAGCTGCTCACCGATCTCGGCCTGCCGCTGACCGCGCTGTTCTCCACGCTGGGGCGCACCGCCGCCCGCGGCCTGGAAGCCCAGTATTGCGCGCATCTGATGCGGCACTTCCAGGACAAGCTGGTCAGCAACATCAAGGCAGGCGATCTGGCGACCGCCAACACGACTCGGTGGGAACCGGCCACCTGGCCCAAGGAAGCCATGGGCGCGGGCACGACGGAGGCACCGCGCGGCGCGCTGGGGCACTGGATCAAGATCAAGGACGGCAAGATCGACAACTACCAGTGCATCGTCCCCACCACCTGGAACGGCTCGCCGCGCGACCCCAAGGGCAACATCGGCGCATTCGAGGCCTCCCTGATGAACACCAAGGTGGAGAATCCGGACCAGCCGCTGGAAATCCTGCGCACCCTGCACAGCTTCGATCCCTGCCTGGCCTGCTCGACCCATGTCATGGACAAGGACGGGCGGGAAGTCACGCGGGTCAAGGTGCGCTGAGCGCGTTCGAAAACCGGAACAAATTCAAGGAGACAACCATGCATCCTGTTCGTTGGTTCGGAACGGCAAGTCTATTGGCGCTGAGCCCCGTCGCGCTCGCACATACCGGCATGCATCCCGTCGATGGCTTCGTGTCCGGCTTCACCCATCCCTTCTTAGGCACCGACCACCTGTTGGCCATGATCGCCGTGGGGCTGTGGGCGGTAGCCGTCGCGCCGCGGCGGGTGTGGCTGCTGCCCCTGGCCTTCATGGCCGTCATGGGGCTGGGCGGATGGCTGGGCGCCGCCGGCATTCCGCTGGCTTACACCGAGACCGGCATCGCCGCCTCGGTCGTGCTGCTCGGACTGCTGGTGGCGGGCAAGGTCCGCCTATCGCAGTTCACCGCGGTGAGCCTGGTCAGCCTGTTCGCGCTGTTCCACGGCCATGCGCACGGAGCCGAGATCAGTGCGGACGCCGAACTGTGGACTTATGCCGCCGGCTTCGTCGCCGCCACCGGCCTGCTGCACCTGGCCGGCGTCATCCTGGGCGGGTGGCTGCTGGCGAAACCGGTCTGGTATCGCGGCTGCGGCGCGGCGATGGGCGCCATGGGCCTGGCGCTGCTGACGCAGGCATTGTGAGGGCCGCGGCCATGGCGAGCATCGATAGCTTTAGCGAACCGGTCTACGTCTACGAGAAACCGGTACGGCTGTGGCACTGGGTCAACGCCCTCGCCATCGTCGTGCTGGTGGTCACGGGCTTCCTGATCGCCTGGCCGCCGGTGGTGACTTCCGGCGAGGCCAGCGACCACTACCTCATGGGCTACATCCGCTTCGTTCACTTCTCCGCCGGCTATGTGCTGGCCGTCGGCCTGATCGGCCGCGCCTATTGGGCGCTGGTGGGCAACCGGTACGCCCGTGAACTGTTCACGCCGCGCGTCCATGATTCCGCCTGGTGGGAAGGGCTGGTGCACGAGGTCCGCTGGTATCTGTTCCTGGTCGGTGAGCCCCGCAAGCACGCGGGTCACAACCCGCTCGCAGGGCTGGCCATGTTCCTGTTCTACGTGCTCGGGAGCCTCTTCATGATCGCGACCGGCTTCGCCCTGTATGGCGAAGGGCTGGGCGCAGGAAGCTGGGCGGCCAGTGCCTTCGGCTGGGTGCTGCCCGCCCTGGGCGGCAGCCAGCAGGTCCACAGCCTGCATCACCTGGGCATGTGGTACCTGGTGATCTTCACCCTCATCCATGTCTACGTGGCGGTGCGCGAGCAGCATTTGTCGCGCCAGTCCGTCACCACCACCATGGTCGACGGCTGGCGGGTGTGGAAGGACGACCGTCCCTGAGCGTATGCCTTCCCGCGTCCTGATCTTAGGCATCGGCAACCTGCTGTGGGCGGACGAAGGCTTCGGCGTGCGCGTCGCCCAGACGCTGCAGCGGGACTACGTCTTCCCTGAGAACGTCACCGTGATGGACGGCGGCACCCAAGGGCTGGCGCTCATCCCTTACGTCCAGGAAAGCGACGTGCTCATAATCGCCGACGCGGTCGATTTCGGCCTGGCTCCGGCCTCGCTGGTCGAAGCCAGGGACGAGGACGTGCCCGCCTACCTGCATTCCGGCAAGACCAGCCTGCACCAGGTCAGCTTCCAGGAGGTGCTGGCCTTGTGCAAACTGATGGGACAAGGCCCGGAGCAACTCTATCTGGTGGGCGTACAGCCCGTCGACATGAAGGACTACGGCGGCAGCCTGACACCGGAGGTCAAGGCGCAACTGCAACCCGCGATCAACCGGATACTCGCCGCCTGCTTAGAACTCGGCCTGCCAGCCCAGCCAAAGACCGAACAGGACGACGCTGCCGATGCCCTGGACATGGCGCGCTACGAGCGCCACCGGCCCTCGGCGGAAGAAGCCTGCCGAGTCGGCGACGCCCGCTTTCTGCCGGGCTAGCCGGCGACCCGCCCCGTCCGGGGCTCCGATACCTCGAAGACTCCCCATGCAAGACGACTCCGCGTTCATCGCAACCCAAACCGCGCCGCTCATCCGCCCGCACGACGACCCCGAATGCGCCTACCCTCCCATGCCGGAAGCCATGGCGACCTTCGCGCCGCCGGCTATGCATGGGTTGAGCCCGGCTGAGGTCGGCGGCGGCCGCGCCGTGCTGCAGGCGGTGATCGAACGCCTCGGGGGCGCTCCGGGCATCGTCGATCTCGCCCATTGCGACCCGGCAGGCAGGCGCTTCGTCGACGAAGTACTCGGCGAAGGCGAGGTACTGATACGGATCGCGACGCCGCGGGACCGGGTGACGATCCGGGAATCGGTATTCGCCGGGGTTTGGCGCGTTCAGCATCGCGTCGACGGTGAACTGCGACGGGACGATCTGGAAACCGGGCCAGTGCCGGAGGCGGTTTACGAGTGGGCGGAACGCCTGACGGCCGATGGGCCGCCGCGGCGTCCTCAAGTCTTTCCGGAAGGTCTGATGAACGCGCCTGCGCTGCTGACCGAACTCTTCGACCATTCGGCAAACTGCCCGGCCGACCGTCCCCATGTCATCAACCTGTCGCTGCTGCCGCTGACGCCGGAGGACTCGAATTTCCTGATCGAGACCTTGGGGCTGGCCGGCCTCTCCATCCTGTCGCGGGGCTACGGCGATTGCCGCGTGAGCCTGACCCGCCTGCCGAACGTGTGGTGGGTGCAGTATTTCAACTCCCCCGGCCAGCTGATCCTCAATACCCTGGAGATCACCCGCCTGCCGGCCGTCGTCCAGGCCGCGCCAGAAGACCTCGAGGACTCCCGCGAGCGGATCTCGGAGGCCTTGACGCAGTTGAAATGAGACTTGCACGGCGGATTAGACCCGCCGAAACCTTGACCAGCGTCAAAGAACAACCCATGGAGTCTCTATATATTGTCAACGCTGGCTTAATACAGCGTCATTAAAACAATACGAGGAGTAACCATGAACGACGTCAAAGAAGAGAAAGATTATTTCTGGTTTTACATCGCGGGCTTGGTCATCGCAGTCGTCGTGACGCTCGCTATGGTTAAGACCAGCGAACACGGCAAGTACGTCACCGCTGCCAATGCCATCGCGGAAGACTCCGCTAACTCCGCCTACAAGCACGCGCCTTGATTCCAATATTCTGACGCGCAGTCTCCGCGTCGGAACACGCGCCTTACGTGGAGCACCTTGCGACAAGCACAAGCCGCAATCGACAGGGATGTCACCTACCGTTCGACCAAACCAGCCCCCGGCCCAAACAAGGCTATTTCGTCAGGGCGGGTTTGTGGTAAGCCCCATGCAGTGAAGGCACGGCATATCGCTGTAACGTCTCGCCCAGCCTCAACGCAGTAAGTTCCCCGCCCCACAGGCAGCCCGTATCCAGACAGTAACAGTCCTTGCCGGCGAAATAGCCGAGTGTGGACCAGTGCCCGAACAGGATCGTGACACCAGGCGGCGTCCTATCCGGGACGTCGAACCACGGAACCAGGGAAGCGGGTTGCTGCCCCGGCTTTCCCTTCTGCTTGAAATCCAGCCGTCCGGCCCGATCGCAATAGCGCATGCGGGTGAATGCATTGGTGATGAAACGGAGCCGGTCCCATCCAGCCAGATCGTCGGACCAGAGGCAGGGATTGTCGCCGTACATCTGCCGGCAAAACCCGGCGATGTCCCCGCCGGCGAGAACCGCCTCGACCTCGCCAGCCCTGGCCAAAGCCGTCTGCGCATTCCAGGCGGGAGGAAGACCGGCATGGACCAGGCAATAGTCACCTTCCAGGTGCACCAGCGGGCGCGCGCGCAACCAGTCCAGCAACTCGTCCCGGTCGCCGGCTTCCAGCACGTCGCCGAAAGTGTCCCTGTGCTTGACCCGGGAGACCCCACAGGCCACCGCCAAGAGGTGCAGGTCATGGTTTCCGAGCACCGTGGCTGCCGCGGATCCCAGCGAGCGGATAAAGCGCAGGGTTTCCAGCGACTGGGGCCCGCGATTGACCAGATCGCCCGTAAACAGCAGGCGGTCCGCGCCCGGATCGAAGCGGATCAGCTCCAGAAGGCGCCGCAGCTCCGCATAGCAGCCTTGTACGTCGCCGATGGCATAGACGGCCATGTCAGCCGGAGCCTCGCCGACCGATCAAAGCGACACTAGCCTTACCGCTATGCGACGTCATCAGAGGAACTCTCCACGAGAATACCCGGTAATCGGGGCCGGTTATTCTAGTACGTCCGCGGTCCATTGGCGCCATGGGTGTTGCGCCCATATCACCCGGTCGAAGATACGGCGATATAATCGGTCACTTCCCGATACGGATCGCCGGATCCGCGGCGTCCGCCCCCAGGCGATTCCGTCCCCACCCATCCGATCAACCAACCGAGGCATCGATAAGTGCGTATTCACATCCTGGGTATCTGCGGCACCTTCATGGGCGGCCTCGCCATCATGGCCCGCCAGCTCGGCCATACCGTTACGGGATCGGACCAGAACGTCTACCCGCCGATGAGCACGCTGCTGGAGCAGCAGGGCATCGACCTCCGCAACGGCTACAGCCCGGACAACCTCCATCCCGTCCCCGACCTCGTCATCATCGGCAACGCACTCTCGCGCGGGAATCCGGAGGTCGAGGCAGTGCTGAACATGGGGCTGGCGTACACCTCCGGCGCGCAGTGGCTTTACAACTACGTCCTCAAGGGACGCTGGGTGCTGGCGGTGGCGGGAACCCACGGCAAGACCACGACCTCCAGCATGCTGGCCTGGATACTGGAACACGACGGCCACAAGCCGGGCTTCCTGATCGGCGGGGTTCCGCTCAATTTCGGCATTTCCGCCCGCGTCGGCGACGGCCGGTTCGTCGTGGTGGAGGCGGACGAATACGACACTGCATTCTTCGACAAGCGTTCCAAGTTCGTCCATTACCGCCCGCGCACCACGATCCTGAACAACCTGGAATACGACCACGCGGACATCTTCCCCGACCTCGCCGCGATCCAGCGGCAGTTTCACCACTTGGTGCGCAGCGTGCCCGGCAACGGTCTGCTGGTGGTTCCGGAACGGGACGAAAACCTGGCCGACGTGCTCAGGATGGGGTGCTGGACGCCGGTCGAGAAAACCGCCCTGGGGCCGGACACCGCCGCCGACTGGCAGGCGTACCCGCTGGCCGAAGACGGCAGCCGGTTCGACGTGGTGTTCCGTGAGAAACGGCTGGGCACGATCCATTGGCAGCTCTCCGGCCGGCACAACATGCTCAACGCCCTGTCCGCCATTGCCGCAGCCCATCATGCCGGCATCGAGCCGGCCGCAGCGATCTCGGCCCTGAGCCGGTTCCAGAGCGTCAAACGCCGCCTGGAGGTGCGCGCCGAGGTCCGCGGCATCACCCTCTACGACGACTTCGCCCACCACCCCACGGCGATCGCGACGACGCTCGAAGGTCTGCGCGCGCGGGTCGATGGCGCACGCGTCATCGCGGTCGTCGAACCGCGCTCCAACACCATGCGCATGGGCGTACACGCCGACACGCTCGCCGCGTCCCTCGCGCCCGCCGACCTCGCCATCCTTTACCACGCCCCCGACCTCGGATGGGACTTGGCGAAAGTCACCTCCGCTTCGGACCGCATCGTCACCTGCGACAGCATCGGCGCGATCGTCGAGCGCCTGCGGCAGGAATGCCGGGCGGGCGATCACGTGGTCTTCATGAGCAACGGAAGTTTCGGCGGCATCCACGAGAAGACCGAGGCCGCACTGCGGGAAGGCTGACGCACGGCGCTCTTGCCCGACGCCTCTGCTACGCCTAAAGTCGGGGGCAACATCGGCGAGGAGCGCTCCAATGGTTCGACACATCGCATTCTGGGTCCTGCTGGCCTGCGCCGTCCCCGCCTGGACCGGCCCGCTGAACCCGCCAAACGTCCCGGAAGCCCTCAAACCCTGGATACCCTGGGCGCTTCACGGCCACGAGACAGATGCCTGCCCGCATTTCCTGGAGCAGCCCGGAGAACGCCGCTGCGCTTGGCCCGGGGAACTGGACCTGGAACTCCACGAAAGCGGCGGCAGCTTCCGCAGCCGCTGGCGAAGCTTCACCGACATCTGGGTGCCCCTCCCCGGCGATCCTCAGTCCTGGCCGCTGGCGGTCGAGATGGACGGCAAACCGGCGACCGTCTCGGCACGCAACGCGGTTCCCGGTGTCCGGCTGCCGCCCGGCACTCACACCATAGCCGGGCGCTTCGCCTGGACCGCCCTGCCCGAAACCCTGCGCCTTCCCGGCGAAACCGGTCTGGTCCGGCTCAGCGTTGGCGGTCGCGCGACAGCGTTTCCGTCCGTCGACGAACAGGGTCAACTGTGGCTGCGCAAGCCCCCTGAAGGCTCCGCACCGGAAACCTCGCCGTTCAGGCTCGAGGTCGTCCGCCTGCTGCGAGACGCCGTTCCGATGGAAATCTCGACCCGGCTCGAACTCGACGTCTCGGGTGAAGCGCGCGAGGTCCTGCTGGAAGGTTCCATGCTGCCCAATTTCGTGCCACTCTCCCTGGACAGCCCGCTCCCCGCCCGCATCGACCCGGACGGACGCCTCCGGTTGCAACTGCGCCCCGGCCACTGGAGCGTCAGCCTCACCAGCCGGGCCACACGGGACTTGCGAGAGATTGCCCTCCCCGTTTTCGCTGCGCCGTGGCCAGGGGAAGAACTGTGGTCGTTCGCCGCCGACCGCTCGATTCGCGTCGTCGAAGTTTCCGGCGCGCCCCCGGTCGATCCGCGGCTGACGCAGCTCCCGGAGGAATACCGGACGCTGCCGACCTACGCCATGGTCCCCGGCACCGCGTTGCGGTTAGATCAGGTCCGGCGGGGCGACCCGGAGCCGGAACCCGATGCGCTACATATCCGCCGGACGCTTTGGCTGGATTTTTCGGGACAGGGCCTCACCATCCTGGATGACATTTCCGGCCGGGTCAGCCGCAGCTGGCGCTTGGATGCGGCGCCCACCATGGTGCCGGGACGGGTAACGGTGGACGGCCAACCCCAGACCATCACCCGTCTCGACGCAGGCCCCGGTGGCGTGGAAATCCGAAGAGGCGAGCTCAACCTGCAGGCGGAAAGCCGCTGGGAAGCCGGTATATCCTCCCTGCCCGCAACGGGATGGAACGCCGACTTCGTGAGCGCGGCCGCCGAACTCCACCTGCCGCCGGGGTGGCGCCTCTTCGCCGCACCGGGTGCCGACCATGCCCCGGACTCCTGGGTCGGCCGCTGGTCGTTGCTCGACCTGTTCCTGGTCCTCATCACCGCCCTCGCGGCCGCGCGGCTGTGGGGGTGGCCTGCCGGAACCGTCACACTTCTCACCCTTGCTCTCACCTGGCACGAACTGGATGCACCCCAAAGCGTGTGGCTTTGGCTGCTCGGGGTTACCGCCCTGAGCCGGGTCATTCCTTCCGGCAGCTTCGCCTCGGCGCTGCGCGTCGTCCGGGTGATCGTCCTGGCCGCCCTGGCGATCGCAAGCTTGCCGTTCGCGGTGCAACAGCTTCGGCTGAGCCTTTATCCGCAACTCGAGCCGCATGCCCTCTCCTTCGACTACGGCGACCGGGCGGCGGAGCCGGAGGCCGGCGCACCGGCCGCCCCGGCGATGGCGCTGCAGCAGAAGTCGGGCTCGCTTGCGGAAGCCCGCACCCCGCCACCCGCCGACTTGGCCCGAACCATCGATCCTGACGCCCTCACCCAGACCGGCCCCGGCCTGCCGCAATGGGACTGGAACCGGATCGCGCTGAACTGGAACGGACCGGTGTTGGCGGAGCAAAAGCTCCGGCTGCTACTGATCCCGCCCTGGGCCAACCGCGGCCTGAATGTCTTGAGGGTGGCGCTGCTTGCCGTGACCGTTCTGCTGCTCCTGGGCTGGCGAACGAAACCCGGCGTTTCCGGGCTGATCCTGTTGCCGCTGGCCCTGTTCGCCGCGCCGGACAGCCGCGCCGCTGAATTCCCGCCGCCGGCACTGCTCGACGAACTCCGGGTGCGCATCCTCGCGGCACCGGAATGCGGAACCGAATGCGCCCAGCTCCAGCGGATGAAGCTCAAGCTCGGCCCCGGCGAACTGGCTATGACTCTCGAGGCGCATGCGGAAGACCGCGTCGCCATTCCGTTGCCGGTACGGTCCGCGCAGTGGATACCGTCCAGCATCCGGGTCGACGGCGCCCCGGCCACCGGCCCCTATGCCGACCCAGAAGGCACCCGCTGGCTGATGCTGGACCCCGGCGTCCATCGCGTCGAGCTGTCGGGCCCCTTGCCGAACGTTCCCAGCATAGACCTTCCTCTGCCCTTGCGCCCATACCGGATAGACGTCGACAGCGAGGGATGGGAGATCATCGGAGTCGACCCGAACGGCAGGCCCGAACCCCAGATCCAGCTCGTCCGCAAAGGCAGCGGAGCCTCCCCGGGACCACGCATCGACAACGCCCCCTTGCCCGTATTCCTGACGGTCGAACGCACCCTGCGGCTGGGACTGGACTGGCGCGTCGCTACTCGAGTGGCACGGCTATCGCCCTCCGACGCGCCGGTGGCGCTGACCATTCCACTGCTGCCCGGCGAGGCGGTCATCTCGCCGGGAATCGCGACCGAAAATGGAAGCGTGCGGATTCATCTGCCGCCCAGCGTCCTTGATGCAAGCTGGGAATCGACCCTCGACAGAACCGGCAGCCTGGAACTGCGCGCGCCGCAGACCGACGACTGGACCGAAATCTGGCGCCTCGACACCAGCCCGGTCTGGCACATCGAAACGAGCGGCATCCCCGTGGTCCATCACCAGGATGCCGGCGGCAACTGGCTGCCCGAATGGCGCCCCTGGCCGGGGGAGACGGTGACCCTGCAGATCAGCCGCCCGCCGCCCCTTCCGGGCAACGCGCTGACGATCGAAAGCAGCACGCTTGAGACCCGGCCAGGCAGCCGCGCAACCGACTCCGAACTGGCACTGAGCATCCGCAGCGCGAAAGGCGGCCAACACAGCGTCACCCTGCCTGAGGGCGCCGAGCTACGGTCGGCCGAAATCGACGGCACCGCCCAACCCATCCGCCAGAATGGGCGTGCCGTCGCCGTACCACTGCATCCAGGGGAACAGACCGTCCGGCTGGCGTGGCGCACACCGGCCGGAATCGGGCTGCACACCGCGGCGCCGGCGGTCGACCTGGGCAGCGCCAGTACGAACAGCCGAACCGGCATCGAACTCGGCCAGGACCGCTGGATCCTTCTGGTCGGCGGTCCGCCATGGGGACCGTCCGTGCTGTTCTGGGGCACACTGGGGGTGATAGTTATCGCCGCGTTCGCACTGGGGACGCGGCTGAACCGGTTGCCGGTCAAGATCCACCACTGGCTGCTGTTGCTGGTCGGCCTGAGCCAGGTCCCCCTTTTGGCGAGCCTCGTCGTCGCCGGCTGGATCGTGGCGCTGAACTGGCGCCGAAGCGCGAACATGCCGCTCAAGCCGGAGCACTTCAACCTTGTCCAGACGGGCCTTGCCATCCTCACCGTCCTGGCGCTGAGTATCCTGCTGTCAGCCGTGCATCAAGGGCTGCTCGGCCTGCCCGACATGGGAATCACGGGCTATGACTCCAACGCGTATCGGCTCAACTGGTATACGGACCGGAGCGGCCCTCTGCTGCCCCAGCCTTGGGTCATCTCGGTTCCGCTGTTTGCCTACCGGCTGCTCATGCTGGCCTGGGCCCTGTGGCTGGCCTACGCGCTGCTCGACTGGCTGCGCTGGGGGTGGGGATGCTTTGCCACCGGAGGACTCTGGCGGCAGAGCCCCAAAAGAGAAACCGCCGCCGCCGAACCACCGCGTACCGCTGATGCTACAGGCTCGAATGACCCATGGCAGGTTTGAGTGAGGCTATTGAAAAGGCTTTACGCCCTCGAAAATGAACTCGCGTAGAACCGTGACCATCCTCTCGCAGGATTCCGAACCCAGGCCGTCCGGAGGCGCGAGCGTACCGGCCTTGTCCAACAAATGCTGAAGTTCGTCCTCCCCGTGAACGACGCTGATGCCGGAACGAGTCATCAGCCACTTCGCCGTAAATTCCTGATGATCGTTGCGATGCTCCCCCAGATCGGCGCGCCGCGGCATGACGATCAGGGGCTTGCCGTGCTCGGCCGCACTGATGACGGTTCCCATGCCGGCATGCGCGACAATCACTCTCGCCCGCTTCAAGAGCTCCAGGTACTCGTCCGCACTCAGCACCTCGGCCCATTGCATCGCTGCCGGCCGCCAGGCGGTACGGCCAATCTGCCCGAAGACTTCCGTCTGAGGATTCCTTGCGGCCCAAGCGTCGACGGAGCGGGACAGCCGATCGAACGGTACCTGGGAACCCACCGTCAGAAAAATCAAAGGACCGCTCCGATGTAATGCGGCCCTTCGGGGCGCGCGAGGTGTTCCCATTGGGTCAGCCACAAATCCGCATAGCGGCGCACGAGGCGACCGGACAGCGACATTCTGCCCACGTTGGCGATACTGTCGACCCAGACGGTACGCGCACCCAGCAGCCTGCCGAAACGCAAAGCGAAATAGCCTGGCGCGGCACCGGTCGAGATCACGACGTCGGGCCGCTCGCGGAGAATGATCCAGAACAATTCGCAGATCAGCAGCGTCCCCCGCAGCCAATCCTTCTTGTTGGCATCCGTTACCAGATAAAACCGCGCGCCCGGCGGGATACTTTTCCGATAATCCGAAAAATGGGTCGCTACGAACGCCATGTCGCCGCCGAGGAGGGCATCCCGGAGCCGCATCAGCTGCATCCAGTGCCCGCCGCCGGAAGCAACCGCAAGGATACGCGGCCGCCTGCTTCGGTTATCCATCGATTGGCTGTTGCTCCTTCGATAATCCATGAAAAGGAAAGATCAGTTCGGCACGATCATCCGCGCCCGCTTCCAATATCCGAAATAATCGAACTGCAGTGGCGTGGTATCGTTGTAAAGGTACATCGCCGTAGCCCAATAGTGTGGAGACGAGGCGTTTGGAACCAGCGTGGCACCAACCGCATTGGCGACCAGAGTGCCATTGATCCACGCCTTGAAATAACCTTGCCCGCCGCTCGCAATGGGACGGTCATCGAGATAGGCGTCGATGACTATATTGATGTCCTGCTGGGGCAGCAATCCCGTGATCATTCCGAGCCGCTCGTGCTTGAGCTCCGGACCTATGCTTCCGTCGATATGTATCGCCAATCGCTGGCTGTTGGTCGGATCGGTGTCGACCACCATCCCGATCGGGGGAGGAGAGCCATCCGGTTTGATCTGCCAAATCAGCCCGGGATGGCTGTCGCGGGGCATGAATGTCCAGGGCTTTGTTAAATCCGCCCCACCGAATCGAACGCACAAATCCCAAACGAACCGTCGCCGGGAGGGAACGTAATAGCTGTTGAGCTGTGTCCTGAGCGTCCCTTCCACCGCGCCATCCCCTGCCTTGTAGCCAATGGCCGTGTAGCCGTTGGTCTTGAATACCCGCCCCGGTATACCGGCATCGGTGATATTCCAGCCATTGATGACCTTGGCCTTGCCTGCCGCGGAATCCCAATAGTTGATCGTATCGAAGTCGGCGATACCTATGCTCGGATTGACGAAAGGAACCGAGCCTCCGAAGTCGAAAGTGAATGACTTCCCACTCAAACTAACATGCTGAACTTGATTCCCGACAATGATGTCGTACGGCTCCTTGGCTACGAAGACCGAGCCGGTGATGGTGGCATCCGGCGCAGGTGTGGGTGTCGGAGTCGGCGACGAAACCGGGGTCGGCGTAGGTGTCGGCGTTGCGGTAGGTTTTGGCGTCGCCGTGGGTTTCGGAGTCGGCGTAGCCCTGTACCTCGACGATTTGACTTTCGCCGCCGTGGCGGCTTGCAACGACGACGCCAGCACGATGAATGCGAGCACACCGGCAATGCGCCGGAAAATGCGGCGCTGCGGCGACGCTGTGCTACCCGAAAACAAAGAATTGAATTTCCTGCCCATGATATCCCCTCCACCAGGTCCTTAAGATTTTCGCCATGGATTGATCCACGGCGACCCGCCGGCCCGATCGGCGAACAAACGGCTGTATTATCGTCTTAGAACGCACTACCCCGCCAAAAATTCCAGCCTCCCTAGCTGCTTGCCGCATCCACCCGTCCAGCAGCGGTGACACTCCGGTAAACGGCATCGAGCTGACGCAAAACGCCTTGTATTGCATGGTAGTTCACCGCGCGGTGAAATGCACTTTCACGCAGCCGGCGGCGCAGCCCGGTATCCTCCAGGGCGAGGACCAGCGACTCGGCCAGTGCTTGCACGTCGCCCGGCGGCACCAGCAGACCGCATTCTCCCTCGCCGAGGAGTTCGGGTATGCCCCCGACCGGCGTGGCCACGACCGGAACGCCGGCCGCCATCGCTTCCAGAATGCAGACGGGCAGCCCTTCGAAGTAGGAGGGAAGGGCCAGCACCCGGGCCGCCGACAGTTCGGCGTCCTTCTCGGCCTCCCCAATCCAACCCGGCAGTCTTACGGCATCGGAAACCCCCAACTCCAGGGCAAGCCGCCTGACGGCCTCCATTTCGCCGTCACCGGCAAGCGTGAACACGGCGTCGGGGACGCGTTTCAGCACAAGGGGAATGGCCCGGACCAGATCGAAGACGCCTTTCTTCTCCCGCAGGCGCCCCAGGAACAGTACCTGCGGCCGCCCCGAGCCGCGCTCCGCCGGCAGGGCGTCGGGAACACGCACCGGATTGCCTATGACCCGAACGCTCGCCTGCGGCTCGATGGCCAGCAGCACCTTGGACCAGGCTTCGGTAAGGGCGATCACGCAGGCGGCACGCCGCAGGGTTCTCCGTACCCACCATTTCGCCGCGGGACGGCACTCGCTGCTGTAGAACACGCCGAATTCGCCGCTGTGGACATGGAAGACATAGGGGACGCCGAACAGGTCCGCCAGCGCACAAAGCATGGACTTCCGCCAGAAACTGCCCCGCGAAGCGCTATGGGCATGCACGACGGCCAGACGGCGCGCCAAGAGCCGGCACAGCAACTGTATCCCGGCCACCGCCATGACACGAAGCTGGGTCGGAAGGGTAGGCCCTTCATACGAGCACAGGAGCTCGATTTTCCACCGGGAAACGAAAGCCGGTTCGAGACATGCGTCGACCACCGCCGCAATGCCGCCATTCGTCCCCGGACCGATCATCAAGACTCTGCGCATGGCTTCTCTTTCCCCGGAATGATCGGTCATGCGGCAGGTATACGCGACAACAGCCTGGCACCGCGCGGACTCCAGTCCGATACGAGCGCCCCTTCGGCGGCGCTCAAAGGTTTAGCCACGAGCGTTCCCACCGCGCCGAGGAGCAGACAGGCCGCAACGCTCGTCGCCATATCGAAGCGGGCCTGCAGGCCTGACCAGACCAATACGCAAGCCCCCGCGCCATACCAGGCGGCCAGACGGAACAATCCTCCCCAACCGAGCCTGAAAGGATATCCCCGCCGCCGCAAAGCCAGGATGATGCCGAAGCTGAAAAATGCTTCCGAACATATGACGAGCGTTATCAGTTCACTCAGGCTCCCGCCAGAAGTCAAAAGGAAAACCGCCACGACCGGCACCGCGAGCAGCCAGAAGCCCCACCGGACGTACAGGTCGGTGGCCAACACCACGTTGCAGGACAGCTCGACCACCCGGCGCAGAATCGTCAGAGCGGTGCCGACGAGCATCAGTGCAATGACGGAACCCGCCTCCTGAAAACGCTCTCCACCCAGGAGCGCGGCTCCCATCCCGCCAAAAACGATGAAATAGACGACGACCGGCATGAGCAGGATCATGGAAGATTTGAACCAGATTCCGACCCGCAGCATGAAGCCGCCGAAGTCCCGGCGCCGGCTGAAAAAGGCGATCAAGGTGGGTTGAATGACGCTGCGCAGGAGATCGGTCGGCAGGTAGCGGCGCACCTGGTCGGAAAAATTGGTGCTGAAACCGAAAACCGCGGCGGCGTCGGCCCCAAGGATGCGGGCCACGATGAGTATCAGCATCTGTGAGCCGTAGGCGAAGGCGAGGAGATAGCTGACGTAGGTATTGACCGCCAGCTTGAAAAGCTGCTTCCGGCGCGGCGGCTTCCAGTCCCCCGAAGGCGCCATCCGGTAACGCAGGGACCACATCTCGCGCAGCAGGAGCACAGCGCCCAATCCCGTACTCCCGCAGGCCGCCATCAGTTCATAGCGCACGGCGTCCAGGGCGGTGATCTCACGCCCTGCGAACCAATCGGACGCCAGCAGAAAGGCCAGCGTCCCCGAGCGAACCACCTGGGCCGATTGGGCGGCACCCTGGCGCATCAAGGTGCCGAGCATCTGCTCGCGATAGAGGCGTCCGAATCCCTCCACGGCCAGGACCGCGCCGGCGAGGGACAACACTGGCGCCGCCGCCTCCATACGCAACAGGGACGCTACCTGTTCCGCATTGAAATACAGCACCACACCCGCACAGGAATAGAAGGCCATTTGCATCCCGGCGAGCCGGCAGATGATGGAGACGATCGCCCTCCCCGCGGCATGCATTCGGTACTCAGGAAGGATCCTGGCCGTTACCCAATCCAGTCCCGGCGTCGAGAGCGCAAGCCCCGTTTCCATGGCAGCCAGCGCGGCCATGTAGGTCCCGTAGGCTTCCAGTGGCAGAACCCGGGCAGCCAGCGCGAACGCCAAAAAGGTCAGCAGTGCGGAAGCGACCCGCCCCGCCAGGTAAGCGAGCGCGCTGCGCCGGAGCGCGGCGCCACCGTAAGGATTGCCGGAACCGCTCACTGAGCCACGCCTCCGGCCAGCTGCCGGTATTTTTCGGCGAGGCTTCTCGCGATGACCTCGTAGCTTCTGAGGCCCGGAATTTCGCGCCGACCAGCTTCCCCCATGCGCCGCGCGGCCACAGGATCCCGCAGCAATTGCAGTATGCCGTCGGCGAAACCTGCCGGGGTCAGCGGCACGCAAAGCCCTCCGCCGGTTTCGCCTATCAGGTAGGCCTGGTCGGGAAGGTCGTTGGCGACCACCGGAACGCCCCAGGCCATATATTCGATGACCTTGGTCGGAGACGCCACTTCCAGTGACGGCGTGCGCGCGCAAGGCGACAGTCCGATCTCGGCGTTCCGCAAATAACGGCGCGCCTCCTCTCCCGGCAGCCAGCCCGTGAACAGGACGTGGTCCTGCAAGCCGAGTTGTCCCACCAAACCGTCGAACCAGCGCCTTTCGATCTCCTCCTCGGCATCCCCCACGCAAACCAGCAAGGCTGTGGGGAACTCATCGCGCACTGCGGCCATGGCCTCGATCATCACTTCGGAGCGGCGCGCCCGTTCCAATGCGCCCAGGTAGATAACGACACGGCGCCCCGTGAGGCGCGGATCGTCCGCCGGGGGAATGTCGTCGAGCCGGTCGGGAATCGTCGCCCCCATCGGCACCGGCGTCATGCGCACGGCCGGCAGGCCGTGGCTCGCCAGCAGCGCCCGCATGGCATCACTCTGCACGAAAATGTGGTCCGCCGCCGGCAGGACATGGCCATACAGCAGCCACGCGGAAAGACGCCCGCGTAGCCGAAACAGCAGACGCCGGCCGGCTCCGACCGGCCCGGCCGGATCGGGCGAGCCTCGCTCCAGCCAGTACTCGGGGAAAGGGAAGGACATCCAGTAATAAAACGGCTTTCCCCGCAGCCGCGCCGCCCAAAGGCCGAACAGCGCCCCGAAAATCCTGTCCCGGACTTGAACCGCGGCATAATCGGCACGCGCCAGCCGGAACAGGTCCAGTGCAAGCATCAGCCGCGCCCGGATCCGCCCCCATCTGCCGCGGGCGATCCGGGTGAACGCCCTGCCCGCCTCCCAGGCGCACTCGCTGCCGTCGCCCTCATGCACGGCAACGATGTCCGAGTACACACCGAACCTGGGCAGGTAACGGCCGAACAGCGTCGCTACGTCGACCCGGAAAGTGGGAAACGGCTCACGCGTGAGATAGAGCAGTCTGATGTTCATGGCGTTGCGAGGAATTCTCGGGGAGCGGATTCGCCCGGACCAACCAAGCGAGATAACCCAAGGTGAATGCGAACAGCAGTTCGTGGCTCGGGCTGTTCATGAGGCTGTTCGAATACCACAGCGAAAACACATTGGCGGCGAGGCAAACCCTCAACGCAACCAGCCGGCCGCGTTCGGCGCCGTCGTCGCACCGTGAAAGCAGCCTGCCCGAGGCGCGCCAGGCGGTAGCGAGCACGCCCAGAAACACGGCGGCACCGACGGCGCCCGAGTCCCAAAGCAGAGTGGACGCCGTATTCAGGTTGATGGCCATCCCCGGATATTTCCGGTTGAGGTGCCCTTCCACCAGCGTACCCGCGCCCGCGTAAGAGGCGCCCATTCCATGGCCGAAAAGAGTTTCCGCCGGGTTATGCAGCCCGTGCTCATGGACCCAGAAGGTCAGGACAGTGGTGCGGTTGAGGCTGGCCTTGTTGCCATAGTAGCCCGCCGAACCGAAGTTGTAGTCGATGGTGTTCTGCACCATCTGCTCCGGGGACTTACCCTGGATGGTAAACACCGAAAAATACAGCCAAGCCAACACGGCCGTCAAAAGCGCTCCGGCGCTCAAAGCCGCCGCGGCAACCAGCGGACTACGGCGGATTTCCCGCGAAAACACCAGGAGGAACATCACGGGAAGGAGCACCAGGGCGATCTTGGTTTCCCCCAGGAACAGCGGCACGCCCAGTTCGACCGCGAACACCGCTGCCCATAAGGTTGACAGCACCCGCTCTCGCCACGCTGTCAACACATAGGCAAGGCACGCAACCAGGAAAATTACCATGGTTCCGTTTTCTCCCCCGCCTTCGAAATTCGGCTCGAAAGTCCCCGCGACGATATCGATGGGGACGACGCCGCCGCCCATGCCCACGCGCAGCGGCACCAGGACGATTCTTTCGTAAAGCGCGACCGGCAACTGCAGGACTGCGGCTAACAGAAGAAAGCCGCCCCAGCCGTGGAAATGGCGCCGCCACACCGCCGTCACGGGAGCCGCGGCCAGCACCACGGCGAGTCCCAACATCTGGTAGGAGCGCTTGACGCCCGCCAGGATTTCCAGCGCGGGCCCCTTGCCCAGCAGCGACATGCCTGCCGATAACGCAACCAGAGCCAGGAACAGCGCGAGGAAGCCGGGCAGCCGGACCCGCTCCCGCCAGCGCCCCAGAAAAAGTGGAAACAGCCCGGCCGCCAGCAGGAAAAAGCCCAGCATGGACAACGCCCAGGAAATCTTGGTCATGCGGGGAAACATCAGGAGCACCGCTCCATTGACGACCAGGGTACCGGCCAGCAGCAGCCATACCGCGAGATCGACCCGGGACAGCAGAAAAACGCTCAGGAAAGCGCCAACGAAAACGGCGAGAACGATGGGTTGGCTGATGGAGGCAAGCCAGCCCGCAACGACGGCAATGGCCGTCACGAGGCCAATCTCCCACAACCGGTACGCCGGCCCAGTCCTCCCCCCGCCATTTGGTACGCGGGAAGCGCCGAACCGCCACCGCACGCCACCGCTCGCCGTCATGAGGCCAGGACCGCGCCCAGCACCTCGACGCCCGCGCCGGAAAGCTGGTCCTTGACCGCCGCAGCGTCGCCGAGGCGGGTCGAGTCGCGGCGGACCACGATGACGCAGCCCGCGGCGCGCGTCGCCACGATTCGGGCATCGGCGCTCTCCAGCGCCGGCGGCGTATTCAGCAGCACGATGTCGTATTGCTCCGCGGCGGCATCCAGAAGTCGGATGAAAGACTCCCGGCTCAGCAATTCCTGGGGATTGGGCGGCGGCGCACCGGCCGGCAGCACGCTCAGATCGCCGAGGGCCGGAATGCCGCTGGTCGCCTTCTCCGGACTGTGGCGCCCGGCAAGGACACCCGACAAGCCAGGGTCGCCGCGCAACTTGAACAGACGGTGCAGCTCCGGCTCCCGCAGGTTGGCGTCGATCAGCAGGGTCCGCTCTCCCAACTGGGAAAACGCCACGGCGAGATTCGCCGCCAGCCGGCCGCAACCTTCCGCCGGCCGCCCCGACGTCAGGGTGAGCAGCCGCCTGTGTCCCCCGAACCACCGCAACATCAGGATGCTGCGGAGGTCCCGCAAAGCCTCGCCTTCCCGCCCCGGCGGGCAAAAGGCCGCGATCAGATCCGCATCGACGCTGGTGTCCGAGTCGGGCAGGCAAGGATGCGCGAACTGGCGCGCCAAAGCCTGGCGCAGATCGTCCTCTCCGATCAGCCCCAGAATCAACGCCGCTTCGCCGAACCTCAACCCATCCTCCCGCTGCTTTTCCGCGATGGCCTCGATATCCTTTTCCGACAACTTGCCGGCATGCAGCAAGAGCTGTCCCAACTGGACATCGCTGCGGGGCAAATCCGGGCCATCGAAGGAGGGGAGATTTTTCATGGCAGTCGTCCTGAAACGGTCTTGTCAGTCCTTGAATGCGGATAGCACGCCAAGCTGGAACGGGCGGGGCCGCGCCGTCCCTTCCGGAGGCATTTCGGCAAGGAGCGGCAGGCCCAGCTCGTCGGTGACGTCCTCCGCGCAACGGATGCGCCTGTCCTTGAACTCGAACAGCAGGACGAAGGCCAACCCCAGTCCTCCCCCCAGGATGACGGACAACACCAGGTTCAGCAGCAGCTTCGGCTTGCTGGGCTTGAGCGGCGGCACCGCGGGCGACAGCACGGCGATGTTGGTCCCCTCCAGCCGACTCTCCAACTGCAGTTGGCTCGCCCGCTGCAGGGCGGCATCGTAGACGCGCTGGGCGTTCTCCACCTCCCGTTTCAACACGCTCAACTTGTCCTGTTCGGCACCCAGATCGAGTATCCGCTTCCTCTGTTCGGCCACGGCCTGCTCCAGGTCCGCCACGCGCTGACGGGCGAGTTCGGCGGCGCGCTCGATGGCACCCGTCGCGTTCGCCACCTCGGCGGCAAGTTTTTTCCGCAGGCTCGAGACCTCGGCCGCCACGGATTGCCGTTGCGGGTGGTTCCAGTCGTAGAGCGAACCGACTTCGGCGAGCCGGGCCTCGGCACGCGCCAGTTCGGTCTTCAGCACCTGCAGCGCGGGGTTCTGCAATAAATCCGGAAGTTCATCCACTCCCCCACGGGCCGCCGCCTCCCTCATCTGCCGCCCCCGCGCCCCGCTGTCGTACATCTGGCCCTTAGCCGCCGCCAGCTGCGCCGACAGATCGGACAAGTGAGCGGTTTCGACGTCCAGCTTGTCACCCGCAGCAAGTACGCCGCGCTCGATCTGGTAGCTCGAAAGCTCGGCCTGGGCTTTTTCCAGCGCACCCCGCAGCGCATGCGCCTGCTCGTCGAACCAGGCCGCCTGGCGCTTCACCGGATCCAGCTTGAGTTCGACGTTGGCACGGATACTGGTCTGGGCGAAGGCATTCGCCACATCCGTAGCGAACTGGGGATCGGACGCGGCGTAAGAAATCGTGATGACGTCACTCTCCCGCGACGGCGACACGTCCAGATCCTCCAGCAGCTTGTCCGCCGCCCAGTCACGGAATACCGCGCGCGCGCCCGTCTTCCTGGCGACTTTCTCGAAGCGGTCACGGTAAGCCGGAGCCTCCGAGAGCTTCAGCGCGTCCGCGACGCGTGCCGCCACGGCGTGGCTGCCGATGATGTCCACCTGGGTCGCAAGGTAACCGGCCATGAGATCGGACGGAAACGCCGAGCCGGTCAGCGGATCGCCACCCTTGTAATCGATCACGACGGTGGTCGACGCGGTATAGGTTTTTGACATCGCGACGCTGGCCACCAGCGTGGTCAGTACGGTCACGGCCAGCGTCCAACCGAAAACCCGCCAGCGCGCGAGGAAAATCAGGATGAGCCGGTTGGCACTCATGGATCAGAACCACCGCTCGCGCAGATACAGCACGTCATCCGGCTGCAGGGCATAAGAACCGTCCACCGATGTCTCCTGCTCCACCCCGGCGGCGTCGCGCCGCTTGACGATCGGCGCGGGCCAGGTGTCGGTCCCCCGGGGCGTCAGCCCGCCGGCGGCGGAAATCGCCTGGCTGACCGTCATGCCCCGCTGAAGCCGGTAGGCACCGGGCCGCTGAACTTCCCCGTAGACATAAAACTGCGGCGCCTTCGGAACGAAGAGCGTGTCGCCGGCCGCCACCTCTGGATTCTGACCGGAGCTTCCCTCGAACAAGGCCTTGAGATCGACGACGAGCTTCTCGCCATTGGCACGCAGCAGCGTCGCCGTATCGCCTGCATCGGCCGTCGTCACCCCGCCGGCGGCGGCCAGCATGTCCATCACCCGGCTCTGTTTCTCGATCGGGTACTTGCCGGGATTCTTGACCTGTCCCATCACTGCGACCTCCCTCGCCTTGAACTGGGAGACCACCACAGTGACATGCGGATCGCTGATGTATCCGCCCTGGCGCAGCTTGCCGGCAATGCGCCCTTCCGCTTCGGCGGCCGTCAAATCTCCGATGGCGATGGGACCGGTGAGCGGAAACGTGATGTTCCCCGTCTGGCTGATCCGGGTTTCGATGGCCAGCTCGGGATAGTTGAACACGCTGATCCTCACCACGTCTCCCGGTCCGAGCCGGTAGTCGCCCGCCTCGTGCAAGGGCGCATCGCCAGCCACGGCCCCCCAGCCGGCCATCAGCCCCATGACCAAAGCGATGCGGCACAACGCCGCTTTCACGCCGGAACTAATCTTCCCGGGCATCGCGATTCTCCTGTCTGTCAGATTGCACGTCCCGTAAATCCATCGGACCCGGCCATCAATAGGCGTTCTTTTGCTTCAAGACCACGCCGACGGTCTTCAGCAAGATCCACATGTCCAGCCACAGCGACCAGTTGCGCAGGTACTCCAGATCGTACCTGATGCGCGCCGCCATCTTCTCGACCGTCTCGGTCTCGCCCCGCAGGCCGTTGACCTGCGCCCAGCCGGTGATACCCGGCTTCACCTTGTGGCGCACCATGTAACCCTTGATCAGCCCCCGGTAAAGCTCGTTGTGCGCAACCGCATGGGGACGTGGTCCCACGAGGCTCATGGTGCCCTGCAGCACGTTCAAGAACTGGGGCAACTCGTCCAGAGAAGTCTTTCTCAAAATCGCGCCCAAGGGCGTCACCCGGGCATCCCCCTGCTTCGCCTGGGTCACCGTGCCGCCATCCTCGCAGACCGTCATGCTGCGGAACTTGTAGACGAAGATCGCCTCGCCGTCTTCGCCGTAGCGCCGCTGCTTGAACAGCGCCGGCCCCCGCGACGACAACCGCACCGCCAGAGCGATCAGCAGCATCACTGGCGCCAGCATCACCAGAGCCCCGATGGCGCCCACGATGTCCATCACACGCTTGCTCAAACCCCTTATTCCGATGAAGGGCGATTCGCAGACCGCCATCACCGGGATACCTGCCAGCGTGTCCCAGCGGGCCTGAAGCAGGTCAGTCATGAACAGATCGGGCACGAAATACACCGAGACGGTCGAATCTTTCAGGCTGTCCAGCAACTCGAGAATCCGGGGCTGGCGGGCGATGGGCAAGGTGATGTAGACCGCATGCACCTCATGGTCCCGGAGAAACTCCGGCAGGTCCGCCGTGCGCCCGAGAACTGGCAGATCGCCGGGATCCGCAGTTCGGTCCGCCGGCCTGTCCTCGAAAAACCCGAGCACGTCGGTGCGCAGGAAGGTGTGGCTCCCGATCGCTTCCGCCAGTTTTACCCCCATCTCCGTCACCCCGACGATCACCGCCTTGCGATGGCCGCCATACCGACGGAAATAGATCCTGACCATCGGCCCGACCGCAAGCTGCCCGAACAGCAGGATGAATGGCGTCGCGCCTGCCCAAACCACGAAACCGGGTTCGTCCAACAAATCCTCGATACCGGCGACATAAGTCAGCAATGCGACCACGGCCAGCGTAAAAACCCAACGTGCCAGGGTGTCGAACGCCGTCTCGAAAAAAGAACGCGCGGTCAGCCTGTCGTTCAACCGCGTCACCTTAAAGGTATAGGAGACGATGATGAACACCAAAAACAACATCAGGATGTTCGCTCCCTCCAGCGGATACCCTTCGAATCTCAGGCTTGCCAGAAATACCCCGGAAGCGACCACCGGCGCGAACAGCGTCTTGAGCAGAAAAACCAGAGGGCTTTCAAAAACCGAAGGAGCACCAGTCTGATTCATAAGTTACCCCCATGTCCCGTTTCACTACAACAGCAACCGCTTCGCCGGTGCTTATGCGGCCCCCGTAAAATCCATTTATGCTCCAGAGTGCAACCTATTGGAACCGCAAAACACGAAACTAACGAATCCTCTGAGCGCATGTCATCCGCCTGACTTCCTGTAGATGTGGTCTTAGGCCGTGGCGCTAGCGCCCGAAGCGCTGCTTAATGCTCCTGACAGCGCGCGTTGCCTTGCCGGCGATCAAGCCGGGCAAGCCAAGCCATATCTCGATCCACAAAAATGGAATCGGATCGGCCAACCAATACCTGAGCATGGCAACGTCCTGGGCGTTTATCCTCCATGGAGTAAACACCTTCAAAGCAAGCGAATACGGGGAACTGAAGGTTTTTCTTGTTGCCGCACAACTTTCATGACCAACCGGATCTATTCCGAGCCCAACAAAATTGACCCCAGCCACCATGGCAAAATCCATGTTGTACCAGAATCTGGGATTGCACTCAATCAGATAAACGCTTTTCCCATCCGGCACCAGCCTAGCGTCGAAACAAATCACTCCGTCAAAATTGAGGTGACGCGCCACCGTTTGCGCCAGCTCGAAAAGGGAATCGTGCTCAATAAAACAGATGCCCCGCTTTCGCTTATACACGACCTGCTGTTTGCATACCCCTTGAACACAAAACAAACTTATACAAACGTCCTCTCCTTCCACAAACTCCTGCAGAAGAATGGGACTGTAATCGATTTTATCCAGATCGACGTGAACCGAGAGGGCTTCAAGCTTTACGACGCCCTCACTGCCATAAGCGTCGACAGGCTTAGCAATCAGGGGGAAATGAAGCCGGCCGGAATCATACATCGACCTCAGCTCAGCAGGACCGGCCAGCAGCACACTGGCGGGATGAGGCATGCCCAAATCCAGACAAAGGCCCGCAAATTTACCTTTGTCGTTCAGCGTATCGAAAACTGACGGAGGTGGAACAGGGAAGCATTTAGCATGTAGCCGACTTCCAATCTCCCCAAGCAGCCTGGTAGTATCGCCACAACCTGGAATGACATAATCTATACCCAATCTAGAACTCAGATCATTGACTATACCAACCAATTCCGAAGAATCCTCTTCTCCGAAATCGCGAGGATACAGGACGAAGTCCTTGCAATATCTGGACAAGGCCAAGAATTTCGCCCGCCTGCTTCCCAGGATGAAAACGGAGGCGCCGGCCTGGGCGGCACACCGTAACACACGATACTGAAATGGCGTGTTTGACGCCACCAGCAACACCGAAGGCTTTTTGATATCCGACGGATTTCCGGCGGACCCGGATTCGATACACATAATCGGCGACTCCTGTCAGACTCAGAACCTCAACGCGAGACCCAGAGCGATACCATCGTACTCGTAGTTGAAAAACACCCTGTTCACCTTTCTTTTTTCATACCGGTACGTCAAAAAAACATCAACATAATCCACCGGCCTGTAGGTGACACCGGCCTGCGCAGCGAAAAAATCGTCGACGCGGCGCGATACTGGAGTTTCGGAAGAATTGGCCCCGCCATCCCCGACGTAATTTCGGCTTTCCCATGAAAATTCGCCCGCGACTTCGACTTTCCGGCTCGCCTCCCATTTCGAAAGCAACTTGACGCCGTTGCCGACGAAATAGCTGGACGCGACATCCTGGTAGGCTTCGAGATTTTGCCAGCCGGAAATCTTTACGCTGGTCTTATCCGTCGGCAGCCACTCCACGCCCATGCGCCAGATACAGCCCGAATAATCGAACCGTGGCGCCTGGGCGAAGGTCTGGGCGAGATACCCGACATATCCGTCGAAACGGGTCTTGGCGGAAAACACGTAACCGCCAACAAGTTTCACAGAATTGACATCGTATTCGTCGAAGCCGAATATCACCGGATTTCTATCCGGATAAGACCCTGCTCCATGGCGATATTCGACCCCCGCCGAACTCCCGGCGGCGTTCTGATATATGACTTCCGCCGTTTCGCTCAGTTCCTGGACGTCGTTCTGCCTGCGGTCGCGCACGCTGTGGCTGATTTCGTCCCACCGCACCCCGGCTCCGGTCCGCCAGTCCGGGGAAAACTGATATTTCACCTTTCCGAAATAAGCCATGTTGGTCAGCATGTCCTTGCGCGGGATAATGTAGTTTCCGAATGCGTTCAGGTACTGCTGATATTCGGCGCCGACCTGAGTCGACCATGCTCTGGAAACATCCCAGATCCAGGAAGCGTCGTTAAGGGTGGACACATTCTGCAATGCGGTGTTCCGGACGAAAATGTTGTCATCGACCCCAAGATTCATGTTCACTCGATGCGGCCCTGAATACCAGCGCACCTTGGCACCCGCCGAAATTCGGTTGATAAAATCGGATTTGCTCCCGCCTTTGGACACGTTGTCGATCAAGGCGTTAGTCTCGGCGGCGGTGAGACTCGAAGGCAGGCGGAACACATTGGTGTCATAGGTAAAAGTATTGGATACGAACGGCTGAAACCAATCGGTCTTGTCCGCCAATGCCCAGGCCGACCCGGTCGCGCATACGAGCGAGCATCGCAGAACGAAGCGGAACGCGCTAGCCGGGCCAGAAAGCATCTAGAGAAATATCCATTTTGGAGAAATCCGCCCACTCGGGCGGAACGCACGGGCACAGCCTTGGCGGTCACATGGCCCGGGTCTCTCTCGATGCAGAGAAGGAGCAGGCGCACCGATGCGTGGGATAAACCGCGCACACAGCGCGGTATGGTAATTGAGTTGAGCCAACGGAGCCATGCCCTTGGGCAACCCTGCTTGCGCAGGAACCCCGATCGCGGCGAGACTAAATCTTTATTACTTGCGCCGAGACTGATCCGGCAGAAGAACATGGCCAAGACCACGTTCACCCAGTGTCCTCGCACCGTGGCCGAAGCGGTGGAAATGCTTGTTGAAGAATTCAGCGACCGGCAGAAGGCCGAAGTGGCCTTGACCTTCAAGACTGCGCTCTACCTTCTGCATTTCAGCCTCGGCAGCCACATACGCAAGACCTTCGGTTTGTGGGCGCCGGACAGCCCATTGCGGCGCGATTGCGGGCGAGCATTGGGACGCGGCGACCTGCCGCCGGACGAAGCGTCCGACGTCATCATTGAAGCGCTGTGGGAGCGGCTGCAGGCTTACCGGGACCGCAACGCCAAGATCTGAACGGCGTTGCGGCGCTCAGGCCGGCGGCCGGAACTGGTACAGCCAGGTTTCGGTCAGTGCGTCGCCATTGCCCTGAATGTAAAGGCGCAGTTCCACCGGAGCGGCTCCGTCGGGGATCAGATCAAAAATTGCGCGCCAGCGCCGCGTATTGGGGATCGGCTCGATGAAGGCGCCCTGAATCGCCCCGCTGGAGCCCGTGACGACCGGCGATGCCTTGACGGTGTCGCCCCACAGCGGCTCCAGCGCCGCGCCGGCGAATTCCACGGCGAATTTGTAGACCCCCCGGGGCCTGGGCTTCCCGGGCTGGCCACCTCGGCCGATGCGGGTTGCGACGCAACGGGCGACGGCGGCCGGATACGGTTCGTCGGCCAACCAGTGCAAGCGGTACCGCAAACGATAGGACGCACCGGCCTTGGGCGCCGCCGCCGGACGCCAGTAAACGCCGATGTTGTCGTGAATCTCGTCGTCCGTGGGCAGTTCCACCAGTTGCACCGCCCCCTCACCCCAGCCGTCCAGCGGCTCGACCCACAGGCTGGGCCGGCGTTCGTAATTCACGCCGTCGAGATAGTTCTCGAACACCCTGTCCCGCTGAAGCAGGCCAAACCCTTTCGGATTGTGGTCGACGAAGCTCGACGTCACGGCATACGGCTGGTTGATCAGCGGCCGCCAGATGCGTTCGCCGGACCCGGTCCAGATCGCGAGGCCGTCCGAATCGTGGACCTCGGGCCGCCAGTCCTCCAGCTTCCGTTTCTCCGATTCGCTGAACCAGTACATCGAAGTCAGCGGTGCAAGGCCGAGCCGCTTGACTCCCCGGCGCATGAACACCGCCGCCTCGATCTCCTGCACCACGCCTTCTTTCCGCCAAGTGAGGAAACGGTAGGCCCCGGTGACGCTGGGACCATCGAGCAGCGCGCAGATGACGACCGGATCGTTTTCGGCAGCGGCACCCTCGATGTAGAACTCGGTGAAATCGGGGAATTCTTCCGGCGTCGGCTCGGCCGCGTCGACGACGACGCCACGCGCCGAAAGGCCATATTGGTTGAGCGCACCGATGGCGCGGAAATAAGAGGCCCCCAGGTAGGCGATCCAGTCCTGCGTGCGCCAATCGGAGCGACTGCGGGCCTCCTGCAGGCGCAAGCCGGCGAATCCCGATTTTTCCGGCATTTGCCGGGCCGGGCTGTCACCCGGCATGTCGAAGTAGTCGGCGCTGTAGTAGATCTGGCGTGATTTTCCGCCCTCGACGGCATGAACCTTGACCGGTTTCTGGAAAAACTGGCCGAGATGGAAAAACGTGACCGGGTAAACGGATGGCCCTTCGGCGAACAAGGCGTCCTCGGTTCGGAAACGGATATGGCCCCAGGCTTCGTAATCCAGTTTGCGAACGACCTCGGATACCGTCGGCGGCGGAGAATAAGGGCGCGACGCAAGCGCCTCCGCGCGTTTCACCAGCATCTCGTAACTGAAAGGGAGGGAGGCGCCGAACTTGAGCCCTTTCGGCTCCGACCAACTCCGCGGCGCGCCGGCCAGGAGCGGAGCGCCCAGCCCGAGCGTCGCGCCCAGGCGCATGAAATCCCGTCGACTCGTCTTTCCGATCATGCGTCACTCATCCCTAGGGAAGGAAATAGAAAGCGATGGCGAGGATGACGTAAACCGCCAGCAGGTTGACCCCTTCCATCCAGTTCGACTCGCCGTCCATCGCGATCAGAACCACGGCGGCGACCGCGATCGCGACCGCGACGACCTCGAAGGTGGAAAATACCAGGTCCATTGGCTGGCCCATCAGATAGCCGGCGAAAACCAGGAGCGGCGCCACGAACAGGGCGATCTGGATGCTGGAACCGATGGCGATGTTCATGGCCAGATCCATGTGGTTCTTGGCCGCCATCATGACCGCCGTGCTGTGCTCCGCCGCATTGCCGACGATGGCGACGAGGATCACGCCGATGAAGACGTTGGTCATGCCCAGGTCGTGCGCCGCATGCTCCACCGCGCCCACCAGCAGCTCGCTCATCCAGGCGACGAGCGCCGTGGCGCCCAGCAGAATAAGCAATGATTTGCGCTTGCTCCAGGTTCCCACGCCGAGCGCCTCGTCGGTTTCGTCCGAGGACTCGCCCACGTAAAGATGCCGATGAGTGCGCAGGGTGAACACCAGGCTGAGGATGTAGGTGACGAACAGTACCAGGGCGATTTCCAGGCTCAGTTCCTGTTCGTGAGGCTCCGGATGCCCTTGGACGACCATGTGGAAAATCGCCGGCACCACCAGCCCGATCGCACTGAGCCCGGCCAGGGTCACGCCGAGTCCGGCGGCGGTACGGTTGAAATACTGGGTTTCGTGCTTCAGCCCGCCGACCACCACGCTGGCACCTAGCACCAGCAGGATGTTGCCGATGATCGAGCCGGTGATCGAGGCCTTGACCACGTCGATCAAGCCTGCCCGCAGTGCGACGAAGCCGATGATCAATTCCGCCGCATTGCCGAACGAAGCATTGAGCAGTCCGCCGAGGCCCGCGCCGAGATGTTCGGCGAGATATTCGGTGGCCTTTCCCATCTGGCCCGCCAGGGGGACGATCGCAAGCGCGGACCCCGCGAAAATCCAGACCGGGTCCGCATGGACCCACTCCAGCGCAATGCTGACCGGCACGAAAACCAGCAGCAACGACATAGGTTCGATTTCGAATTTCCCGACTCGCATACTTTCCAGCTTCAACCCTCTTGAACAATCCGCCCGTCTTGGACTTGGCGCTCCATGCCAAATGATCCCACAAAACGGCGGGCTTGCCGCAAGAGCGCTTCAAGTGAGCACGAAGCGCGGAACCGCGAACGCAGCGGAGAAAGTCAGCGGGAACGCTGGTAGGTCCCGATCAGCTCGGCGCGATCGAGCACATGCCCGGCCATGGCATGCTCGAGTTTCGCCTTATCCGGCCGGTGCAGATCGGGCAAGACGGTGTCCAAGGCGTAAAGCTTGTGGACGTAGCGGTGGCGGCCGATCGGAGGGCAGGGCCCACCGTAGCCCGTGCGCTTCCAGTCGTTCACGCCCTGCAGCGTGCCGGCGGGCAGCGACTGGACCGCTTCGGGCAAGCCCGGCGCCTCCGGAGGCAGGTTGTACAACACCCAGTGGACCCACGTTATTTTGGGCGCCTTGGGGTCCGGAGCATCAGGGTCGTCGACGACAAGCACCAGACTTCGGGTACCTGGCGGCAGTCCCGACCAGCCGAGAGGCGGCGAAACGTCGCCGCCGTCACAGGTGTACTTTTGCGGTATCTCGCCGTTCGGCGGGAATGCTTCCGAAGTGAGGATCAAAGCCATAGCCGTTTCTCCGCCCGCCGCCTCGGCGGCGGCACTTCCGGTCCAGACCAGCGAAAAATGGATGAGCAACGCGAGCATCCCGCCGCGGCAAACACGGTCCCGGTCCATACGTTTCATCGTCGCCCCCGCTTGGAACGGTTTCCGAAGCCGATCATCCCATTACAAGGACAGCGGATTCAAGGCGGTTTGCCTCTCTTCAATCCACCCGCGAGATGCCCGGCGCCCGTCCGCTCTGCTGCTGCGACCAGTAGCCCCAGTCCGCCCCGCGCCAGCGGGCGGGTATCAGGTCCCAATACAGCAGCGCGCAGCGGAACACGGAATGGCAGGTCTTGCGCCAAAGTCCGCTGTCCAGGCGGCGATGGTCGCGTGCAAAAACCGGGAGTGCCGCCTCGAACCGGGTCCGGTAGCCCGCCCGCTTGATCCGCCAGACCAGTTCCGAGTCTTCGTTGCACACCAGCTCCGGATCGAATCCACCCACCGCGGCCAGCGCATCCTTGCGAACCAGCATGTTGGAACCGGTGGCGGCGGGAATTCCCAGCCAGTGCGAACACTGCTGGCCGTAGCCGAACCAGCGGTAGTAGGCCGCGAAACGGTCACGCGACAGCTTGGGCCCATAGACCACGGCCGCGTCGGTCAAACCGTCCAGGGCGTCGAAATAACCGTCCGGAAACACAACGTCGGCATCGGTGAACAGCAGCCAGTCGGTATGGGCCAGCTCCGCGCCCAGCTGGCGGGCTTCGGTGATCGTGCTCCTGCGCCGCAGCACCTGCGTTCGGGCCGGACGCAGGTGCTGGATGATGTCAGGTGTCTCGTCCTCGCTGGCATCGACTACGATCAGATGCACCGCGTCGGGTAACGATGCCAGGAACGCCTCGATGTTGCCCGCCTCGTTGCGGGTGGGAAGAACGACGGTGATGGATTCCAGATTCATGGTTCGCCCTCTTGGTATAGTTAGTTTCCAAAATCACGAAAAGACCCGAACTCCATTGGATAACATGCCGATGTTACGAAACGGCTGAATCGGCGCCGGGCTTTGTCTGCCCAGCCCCCTGGCCTATAATTCGCCTTCAGCTTAAACCATGCCGTTCAACCGTAGGAAGCATCATAAAGTGAGCAAATCTTTCATCTTCACTTCGGAATCCGTCTCCGAAGGTCACCCGGACAAAATCGCAGACCAGGTTTCCGACGCGGTGCTGGATGCAATCCTGGCGCAGGACCCCAAGGCGCGCGTCGCCGTGGAAACCTTGGTCAAGACCGGCATGGTCGTGCTCGCCGGCGAAGTCACCACCTCGGCCTGGGTGGACACCGAAGAGCTGGTGCGCAAGGTCGTGCACGACATCGGCTACGACAACCCGGAAATCGGCTTCGACTGGCAAAGCTGCGCCGTGCTGACCGCAATCGGCAAGCAGTCGCCCGACATCGCCGCGGGCGTGGACGAATTCGACAGCCACGAGCAGGGCGCGGGCGACCAGGGCCTGATGTTCGGCTATGCCACCAACGAGACCGACGTGCTGATGCCGGCTCCGATCACCTACGCCCACCGGCTGGTGCAGCGCCAGGCCGAAGTCCGCAAGCACAAGGTGCTGCCCTGGTTGCGGCCGGACGCCAAGAGCCAGGTCACCTTCCGCTACGAGGACGGCAAGCCGGTGGCGGTCGATGCCGTGGTGCTGTCGACCCAGCATGCGCCGGACGTGGACCAGAAGGACATCCGCGAGGCGGTCATGGAAGAGATCATCTACCATGTCCTACCGAGGGAATGGCTGCACAAGGACACCAAGTATTTCATCAACCCGACGGGTAGTTTCGTCATCGGCGGTCCGGTGGGCGACTGCGGACTGACCGGACGCAAGATCATCGTCGACACCTACGGCGGCATGGCGCGCCACGGCGGCGGCGCCTTCAGCGGCAAGGACCCTTCCAAGGTCGACCGCTCGGCCGCCTACATGGGCCGCTATGTCGCCAAGAACATCGTGGCCGCCGGCCTGGCCGACCGCTGCGAAATCCAGGTGTCCTATGCCATCGGCGTAGCCGAGCCGACCTCGATCAGCATCGAGACCTTCGGCACCGGCAAGATTCCGGAGGAAACCCTGGTCAAGCTGGTGCGCGAGCACTTCGACCTGCGTCCCAAGGGGCTGATCACCATGCTGGACCTGCTGCGGCCGATCTATCGTCCGACCGCCGCCTACGGCCACTTCGGCCGCACCGAAGGCAGCTTCACCTGGGAACGGACCGACAAGGCCGAACTGCTGCGCGAAGCGGCAGGGTTACCGGCCGCCTGATTCGGGCAAACAACTTTTCAGCCGCCGGTTTCCGGCGGCGTTGTCCGCGCCGAGGGGCGCTGCGACGGCCCGCACAGACGGGCCGCCAGGCTCGGCGGGGGCAACTTGGTTTTCCAACGGCGCTCTGTTTATCTTCACCGGCTGCGGCTGCCGATGGGTAATCAGAGCCTTAGCTCCGGTGGAGAACTGACGAAGAGGTATTTATGAACGCTGTAGCAAACGCCGCATTCGACGACTACAAGGTCGCCGACCTTTCCCTGGCCAGCTGGGGCCGCAAGGAAATCGCCATTGCCGAAACCGAGATGCCGGGCCTGATGGCGACCCGCGAGGAATACCGTGCGGCCCAACCGCTCAAAGGCGCCCGCATCACCGGCAGCCTGCACATGACCATCCAGACCGCGGTGCTGATCGAGACCCTGGTCGCGCTGGGCGCAGAAGTCCGCTGGGCCTCCTGCAACATTTTCTCCACCCAGGACCACGCCGCCGCGGCCATCGCTGCCGAGGGCATCCCGGTCTTCGCCTACAAAGGCGAGAGCCTAGAAGAGTACTGGGATTACACCCACCGCATCCTGGAATGGCCGGGCGATGCCGGCCCCAACATGATCCTGGACGACGGCGGCGACGCCACCCTGCTGGTGACTCTGGGCGCCCGCGCCGAAAAAGACGCCTCCCTCATCGCCAATCCCACCTGCGAAGAGGAAGAAGTCCTGTTCGCCGCGATCAAGAAGACGCTGGCCGCAAAGCCAGGCTGGTATTCCAAGCTGCAGGCCGGCATCCAGGGCGTGACCGAGGAAACCACCACCGGCGTACACCGCTTGTATCAGATGCAGGCGGAAGGCCGGCTGCCGTTCCCGGCGATCAACGTCAACGACTCGGTCACCAAGTCCAAGTTCGACAACCTCTACGGCTGCCGCGAATCGCTGGTGGACGGCATCAAGCGCGCCACCGACGTGATGATCGCCGGCAAGATCGCCGTGGTGCTGGGCTACGGCGACGTGGGCAAGGGCTGCGCCCAATCCCTGCGCGGCCTCGGCGCCACCGTGTGGGTTACGGAGATCGACCCGATCTGCGCCCTGCAAGCGGCGATGGAAGGCTACCGCGTAGTGACCATGGAGGAAGCCTGCGACAAGGCCGACATCTTCGTCACCGCTACCGGCAACCTCGGCGTCATCACCCATGACCACATGGTGAAGATGAAGGACCAGGCCATCGTCTGCAACATCGGCCATTTCGATTCGGAAATCGAGGTCGCCGCCATGAAGCAGTACGCCTGGGAGAACATCAAGCCGCAGGTGGATCACATCCTCCTCCCCAACGGACGCCGCATCATCCTGCTGGCGGAAGGCCGTTTGGTAAACCTCGGCTGCGCCACCGGCCACCCGTCCTTCGTGATGTCCAACTCGTTCACCAACCAGACCCTGGCCCAGATCGAGCTGTTCTGCCACGGCGAGCGCTACAAGAACGAGGTCTATGTCCTGCCTAAGCATCTCGACGAAAAAGTGGCGCGGCTGCACCTCAAGAAAATCGGCGCAGCCCTGACCGTGCTGAGCCCCGAGCAGGCTGCGTATATCGGCGTAGCTGTGGACGGCCCGTACAAGCCGGGGCATTACCGCTACTAAACCTGGCGACACCGCCCCGGCAAAATCGCGGGGCGGTACGTTAACCCCGAAATCCTGCCTCGAGCAGGATTTCGTATGTCCGAGAGAATGCCATGAAGACTCAGCAAAAATTTTCCAAGGCGTTCAGCTTCGAGTTTTTTCCGCCAAAAAACGACGAAGCGGCGGCAAATCTGCGCAGGACCCTAGGAAAGCTCGCGCCGCTCAAACCGCGCTTCTGCTCCGTGACCTTTGGCGCCGGCGGCTCGACGCGCGAGAAGACCTTCGAAACGGCGCTGGAGATTCAGCAGACCACCGGCATCGAGTGCGCTCCACACCTGTCCTGCATCGCCTCCACCCGCCAGAGCATCCGCGAAATCCTCGAAGCCTACCGCTCGCACGGAATCCGCCACATCGTGGCGCTGCGGGGAGACATGCCCTCCGGCATGCTGTCGGCAGGCGAATTCCGCTACGCCAACGAACTGGTGGAATTCATCCGCGCCGAAACGGGGGACCACTTCCACGTCGAGGTGGCCTGCTACCCGGAAGTCCACCCCCAAGCGGCCAGCGCCGAGAGCGATTTGAAGAACTTCAAGCGCAAGGTGGATGCCGGCGCCGACAGCGCCATCACCCAGTATTTCTACAACCCGGAAGCCTATTTCCGCTTCGTGGATGACTGCGAGCGGCTAGGCATCGACATTCCCATCGTGCCGGGCATCATGCCGATCACCAACTATTCGCAGTTGGCGCGGTTTTCCGACATGTGCGGCGCCGACATTCCGCGCTGGATCCGCAAACGGCTGGAAGCTTTCGGCGACGATCGCAAGCCGATCCGGGCCTTCGGCATGGAAGTGGTGACGGAACTGTGCCGGCGGCTGTTGGAACAAGGGGCGCCGGGCCTGCATTTCTATACGCTGAACCGGGCGGATGCCAGCCTCGATGTCTGGAAAGCGCTGGAGCTGGGATCGGCCTGAGAGAATGGACGGAGGTGGGCCAATGACGACAACGGAAAGCCAGATCGAACAGGATTTCATCGCGAAGCTGACCGATCTCAAGTACACCCACCGCCCCGACATCCGCGACCGCGCCGCAGTGGAAACCAATTTTCGCGAGAAGTTCGAGGCGCTCAACCGCGTCAAACTCACCGATAGCGAATTCCAGCGACTGCTCGACGGCGTGATCACGCAGGATGTCTACAACGCTGCCCAAACGCTGCGCAATATCAACAGCTTCGAGCGCGACGACGGCACGCCGCTCAACTACACCCTGGTCAACATCAAGGACTGGTGCAAGAACCACTTCGAAGTGGTTAACCAGCTACGCATCAACACCGACAACAGCCACCACCGCTATGACGTGATGCTGCTCATCAACGGCGTGCCGGTCGTGCAGATCGAGCTGAAGACCTTAGGCCTAAGCCCGCGCCGGGCCATGCAGCAGATCGTCGATTACAAAACCGACCACGGCAATGGCTACGGCAGAACGCTGCTCTGCTTCATCCAGCTCTTCATCGTCAGCAATCGCACCGACACCTGGTACTTCGCCAACAACAACGCCCGCCACTTCAGCTTCAACGCCGACGAGCGCTTCCTGCCCGTCTACCAGTTCGCCGCCGAGGACAACAAGAAGATTACCCACCTGGACGCCTTCGCCGAGAAGTTCCTCGCCAAATGCACCCTGGGCCAGATGGTCAGCCGCTACATGGTGCTGGTCGCCAGCGAGCAAAAGCTCCTGATGATGCGGCCATACCAAATCTATGCCGTGCAGGCCATCGTGGACTGCATCCACCAGCGCTGCGGCAACGGCTACATCTGGCACACCACCGGCAGCGGTAAAACGCTCACCTCGTTCAAGGCCTCCACCCTGCTCAAGGACAACCCGGACATCGACAAATGCCTGTTCGTGGTGGACCGCAAGGACCTGGATCGCCAGACGCGCGAGGAATTCAACCGCTTTCAGGAAAACTGCGTCGAAGAAAACACAAATACCGAGACCCTGGTGCGCCGCCTGCTCTCCGACGACTACGCCGACAAGGTCATCGTCACCACCATCCAGAAGCTGGGCCTGGCGCTCGATGACAGCAACGGGGGCAACGGCAAGCGCAACTACAAGGAGCGCCTGGAGCCCTTGCGCCAGCAACGCATCGTCTTCATTTTCGACGAATGCCACCGCTCGCAATTCGGCGACAACCACAAGGCCATCAAGGAATTCTTCCCCAACGCCCAGTTGTTCGGCTTTACCGGCACGCCCATCTTCGAGCAGAACGCCAGCTATCAGCAGATCGAAGACCAGCAGGCCAGCTACCGCACCACCGACGACCTGTTCCAGCGTTGCCTGCATGACTACACAATTACCGATGCCATCGACGACCAGAACGTTCTGAAGTTTCACATCGACTATTTCAAACCCGAAGGTAACCACCAACCCAAGCCCGGCGAGGCTCTTGCCAAGCGCAAGGTAATCGAGGCCATCCTGGCCAAGCACGACGCCGCCACCGCCGACCGCAAATTCAACGCCGTGCTGGCCACCGCCAGCATCAACGACGCCATCGAGTACCACGCCCTGTTCCAGACAGTGCAGGACGAACTGCGGGCACAAGACCCCGACTTCGCGCCGCTCAACATCGCCTGCGTCTTCTCCCCGCCCGCCGAAGGCAACAAGGATGTGCAGCAGATTCAGGAAGACCTGCCGCAGGAAAAGGCCGACAACCAGCAGGACCCGGAAGGCAAGAAAGCCGCCCTCACCCGCATCATCGCCGACTACAACGCCCGCTATGGCGCCAACCACCGCATAGCCGAATTCGACCTCTACTACCAGGACGTGCAAAAGCGCATCAAGGATCAGCAGTACCCCAACGCCGACCTGCCGCACGCCCAGAAGATCGACATCACCATCGTCGTGGACATGCTGCTCACCGGCTTCGACTCCAAGTACTTGAACACCCTGTACGTGGACAAGAACCTCAAGCACCACGGCCTGATCCAGGCCTTCTCGCGCACCAACCGCGTGCTTAACGACAGCAAGCCCTACGGCAACGTGCTGGACTTCCGCCAGCAGCAGAAGGGCGTGGATGAAGCCATCGCCCTCTTCTCCGGCGAGAGAATCGACAATCCCCGCGAGATTTGGCTGGTGGAGCCTGCCGCCGAAGTGCTCCGCCGATACGAAACCGCCGTCGCGGGCATGGCCGGGTTCATGGAGAAGAAGAACCTGGTCTGCGAACCCGAGGAGGTCTACAACCTCAAGGGCGACACCGCGCGCATCGAGTTCGTCAACCGCTTCAAGGAAGTGCAGCGCCTCAAGACCCAGCTCGACCAGTACACCGACCTGGAGCCCGAGCAAAAGGCGAAGATGGAAGCCATCCTGCCGCAGGATCAGTTGCAGAGCTTCCGCAGCACCTACCTCGAAACCGCCAAACGCCTGAAAGAGCAGCAGGCGAAGGAAGGCGAGCAGGCGCCGCCCGAAGTGCAGCAGCTCGATTTCGAATTGGTGCTGTTCGCCTCCAGCCTGATCGACTACGACTACATCATGGGCCTCATCGCCCGCATGACCGCGCAGAAACCCGGCAGGACAACGATGAACCGCGAGCAACTTATCGGCCTCATCCAGGCCGACGCCAAGTTCATCGACGAGCGCGACGACATCGCCGAATACATCCGCAGCTTGGCCGTGGGCGAAAAGCTGGAGGAAAAGGAAATTCGCGCCGGTTACGAACGCTTCAAGGCCGAGAAGAAAGCGCGCGAGCTCACCGCTATCGCCAGCAAGCACGGGCTGGACGCCGCCGCACTGCAAGCCTTCGTGGACGAAGTGCTACGCCGCCGCATCTTCGACGGCGAATGCCTCTCCGACCTCATGGCCCCGCTGGGCCTGGCGTGGAAGGCGCGCACCCAGGCCGAACTGGCGCTGGTGGGCGACCTCACGCCGCTGCTGCACAAGCTGGCCCAGGGGCGGGAGATTTCGGGGCTAAGTGCGTATGAGCAGTGAGGATGTAAGCGCAATGAGCGAAGAGACCAACAAGAAGAAGGCGCTGGTACCACGGCTAAGATTTCCGGAATTTCGGGAGGCAAATGGTTGGAATGAGAAGCCGCTTGGTGTTATCTGCGATGTTCTCAACAATAAGCGCCAACCAATTTCGAGTGACCAAAGAAAGGCTGGGCCTTTTCCATACTATGGTGCTAGTGGAATTGTTGATTTCGTCGACAACTATCTGTTCGATGAGCGGCTTTTGCTGATCGGCGAAGATGGGGCCAAGTGGGGAGCATTCGAGAAAACTGCATTTATCGTTGAAGGAAAATACTGGGTAAACAATCATGCCCACGTATTGAAGCCTGTCGACGTTAATGATGTGCTCTTAGAGAACTATTTGGTAATGCTTGACCTTGGGCCGTATGTCGCAGGCGCGGCTCCTCCTAAATTGACGTTGGCAAAGCTTAAGGGAATACCTGTTCGCTTTCCGACTGCTCAACCCGAACAACAAAAAATTGCCGACTGCCTGTCTTCCCTAGACGAACTGGTTACGGCGGAAACCCAAAAGCTGGACGCCCTCAAGACCCACAAGAAGGGCCTGATGCAGCAGCTTTTCCCCCGCGAAGGAGAAACCGTCCCCCGCCTGCGCTTTCCGGAGTTTCGGGATGCGGGGGAGTGGGAGGAAAAGCAAATTGGTGACTTGACGCCATTCATCACCAGCGGCTCGCGTGGTTGGGCAGCCTATTACGCAAACCAAGGTTCCCTTTTTGTTCGCATTACAAATCTCACGCGAGAATTAATTTATCTCGACTTGACGGACACCAAGTTCGTAAAACTTCCACAAGAGGCCAGCGAAGGAGTAAGAACCCAACTCAAAGAGTTCGACGTGTTGATTTCGATTACCGCTGATATCGGGATTATTGGCTACGTCGATGCAAACGTTCCCTCGCCTGCTTACATCAACCAACATATCGCGCTAGTGCGTTTCGATACATCGCGAGTCTGCAGTAAATACGTAAGCTACTTTTTAGCGTCCGAACGGTCGCAACGGCATTTCCGTGCGTCGACAGATACCGGTACGAAGGCAGGGATGAGCCTAATAACGGTTCAACAGATTCAACTTATGCTTCCGGCTCGCCCAGAACAACAAAAAATTGCCGACTGCCTGTCTTCCCTCGACAACCTCATCACCGCCCAAAGCCAGAAGATCGCCGCCCTCAAGACCCACAAGAGGGGCCTGATGCAGCAGTTGTTCCCGGTACATGATGAGGTGCCCGCATGAAGCCGGGCCAGCCCTTCGCCGATCTGCCCGCGCGGCGGAGTTGCGTTCCCACACCGGAGCGTGGGAACGATGGTTTATGGGGGGAACGTACCGAGATCGCTCCCACGCTCCGGCGTGGGAGTGCCGCTTTCGACGCTCCAGCGTCTAGACATGACGGAACCTGAACTATGGGTAGAAGCCGTTATGTGATTCTGGAACCCGATAAACCCCATTTTCTGACTTGCACGGTCGTTGAGTGGTTGCCGGTGTTCACCCGACCGGATGCGGTACAGATTGTTCTGGACAGTTGGCGTTATCAGCGCACCCATGACGGGTTGCGGCTCTATGGCTATGTGATTCTGGAAAATCATCTGCATTTCGTGGCCCAAGCGCCGCGTTTAGACAAGTGTGTGAGCAGTTTCAAATCGTTTACGGCGGCCCGGCTTATCGAGCTTTTGGAGGCGAGCAATGCCGAGCGTTTGTTGACCCGTCTGCGTTTTGCAAAATGCGCCCACAAGCGCGACCGCGAATACCAGTTCTGGCAAGAAGGGATTCACGCTGAAATGGTATTCAGTGAAGCGGTGATGCGGGAGAAGCTGGATTATATTCACCGGAACCCGGTGAAACGCGGATATGTGGATTTGCCTGAGCATTGGCGCTATTCGAGCGCACGCGACTATTCCGGGCAGAAGGGGCTGATGGAGGTCGATTCATGGTGCTGAGACGCTGGAGCGTCTCCGGCTGCGTTCCCACGCTGGAGCGTGGGAACGATCCGAACATAGTCCATAGACCAACTCTCGTTAGGCGCCGATGGCGCGACCTTGATTTGGCGCTCCACGCCGGCAATGCGCTTCCGCTTTCGTTTGCGGACCATCAGGCCGGCCTCGTGATACACGCGATAGGTGCGCTTTCGGTTGATTTCCCAACCCTCTCGGCAAAGTAGCACGTGCAGCCGGCGATACCCATAGCGCCGCTTCTGCGCTGCCAATTCGCACAGTCGTTCCTTGAGCTCCTGGTCTACTGGCCGCTTAGCTTCGTAGCGATACAGCGACCGAGAAATACCGATCAGCCCACAAGCCCGCGTGACGCCCATCTGGTGCTTTGTCATCAGATGGGAGACCGCCACCCTCTTGGCTTGTGGGCTTACCACTTTCGGCCTACAACCTCTTTCAACGCAGCATTGTCCAGCATCGCCTCCGCCAGCAGGCGCTTGAGCCGGGCATTCTCGGTCTCCAGTGCCTTGAGCCGCTGCGCATCCGACACTGTCAGGCCGCCGTATTTCGCTTTCCAGTTGTAGTACGTCGCCTCGCTGAGCCCGTGCTTGCGGCACAGCTCCGCTACTTTTAGGCCGGCTTCGGCTTCCTTCAGGATGCCAATGATCTGTTCTTCGGTGAAACGCTTCTTCATGCTGCCTCCTATCGAGGCAGACTCTACATCACGACCGGACTAATCTCGGGGAGCAGGTCACAACGAGTGGGACATGCTGCGCGAAACCAATCCGGCCAAAAGCCCCAAGTTCGACGCGGTGGTGGCCAATCCGCCGTTCAGTTATAGGTGGGAGCCGAGCGAGGCGCTGGGCGAGGATGTGCGCTTCAAGAATTACGGCCTGGCGCCGAAGTCCGCCGCCGATTTCGCCTTCCTGCTGCATGGCTTCCACTTCCTGAAGCAGGACGGCGTGATGGCCATCATCCTGCCGCACGGCGTGCTGTTCCGTGGTGGGGCCGAAGCCCGCATACGCACCAAGCTGCTGAAGGACGGCCATATCGACACGGTGATCGGCCTGCCGGCCAACCTGTTCTTCTCCACCGGCATTCCGGTCTGCGTCCTGGTGCTGAAGAAGTGCAAGAAGCCGGACGATGTGCTGATCATCAACGCCGCCGAGCACTACGAGAAAGGCAAGCGCCAGAACCAGCTATTGCCTGAGCACATCGACAAGATCATCGACACCTACCAGTTCCGCCGGGAGGAAGAACGCTATGCTCGGCGCGTGTCGATGGAGCGAATCGAAAAAGAAGGCTACAACCTGAATATTTCGCGCTATATCAGCACCGCCAAATCGGAAGAGGAAATCGATCTGAGCGCAGTACATGCCGAGTTGGTAGCATTAGAGAAAAAAGTCAAAGAAGCCTCGGAGAGGCATAACGGATTTCTCAAACAGCTTGGGCTTCCCGTATTGCCTTAGCGGCGTTCCCCCCGTTTTCTTCCTTCGGTGTCCGCAGACGGCTCGGATGCCTCAAGCCCCCATGCTTCGATGGCAAGCTCAATGTCTCGCGGTTTAAGGTTGGGATTGCGCCAGCCGGCGGGGTCTACTGCAACCCGTTACAGCCGCAATCAGGCGGCGTCCGCCAGAGCGCTCCGCAGCTTCTTCATCGCGCTGTTTTCGAGCTGGCGAATGCGCTCGGCGGAGACGTTATAGCGCGCCGCCAGATCGTGCAGCGTCAGCTTATCCTCGCTGAGCCAACGGCTGGCCACGATGTCCCGGCTGCGGTCGTCCAGTTGGCCGATGGCTTCGTGCAGCTTCTCCTGCTGACGGTTTTCCCATTCGCTGTGCTCGATGAGCTGGGCCGGATCCGCTCCTTCCTGCTGGAGATAATGGATGGGCGCGTGGCCTTCGCGGTCGTCGCCGTCCTCGTCGCCGTGCGCCTCTAGCGCCATGTCCGGGTTGTTCAGCCGGTTCTCCATCTTGTAGACGTCCTCGACGTCCACGCCCAGCTCCGCAGCCACCGCGGCGGCTTCCTCGGGGTTGAGCCAGCCGAGCCGGTTCTTCATCTTGCGCAGATTGAAGAACAGCTTGCGCTGTGCCTTGGTGGTGGCGATCTTCACGATGCGCCAGTTCTGGATGATGAATTCGTGGATCTCCGCCCGGATCCAGTGCACTGCGAACGAGACCAGCCTCACGCCGACGTCCGGATCGTAGCGCTTCACCGCCTTCATCAGACCGATGTTGCCCTCCTGGATCAGGTCGGCCAGCGGCAGGCCGTAGCCGAGATAACCACGCGCTATGTAGGCCACGAACCGCAGGTTCGACAGCACCAGGCGCCTGGCAGCCTCCAGGTCCTGCTCGTCACGGAAGCGGATGGCCAGTTCGCGCTCCTCGTCGGCATCCAGCCGCGGCAGACGGTTCACCGCGGCGAAATAGTCGTCGATGGAACCCAGCGGCAGATTGGTCGGGAGAGTCAATTCGTGAGTCATGGAATGCCCTGTTGTGATGGTGATGGGTTTTAGCACTCGTCCCATTTGAGTGCCAAAACTAGCGCAAGTTCCTTGCTTCGGCAAGCCCTAGCGCCTGCCGCTCACTCGGGGCGCACGTCCCGCAGGTGCTGGATGAGCACGGCGAAAGCGCCGGCTATCCCTAAGAAACAGGCGATGCCGATCAGCAGCAGCGACTCCCGGAAACCGAGAAAGGCAAGGGAAAAATCGCTGCCGTACAGCACGTTGAGCTGGCGGATCGGCGCCCTGACGATCAGCAGCATGACGCCGACAACGATCCAGGCGCCGATACTGCCGAGGAAGCCGTACCAGAAACCGGTATAGAGAAAAGGCCGCCGGATGAACCTGTCGGTCGCGCCCAGCAGCTTCTGCACGACGATTTCCTCCCGGCGGCCGTACAGTTCCAGGCGGATGGTGTTGCCGATGACGAACACGACCGCCGCCCCCAGCAGCGCCCCGAGGACGCCGAAACTGCGCTCGGCGACCTGGAGCATGGCATGGAGACGGTGCATCCACTGGATGTCGCTCTGCACCAGATCCACTTCGGGCAGGGCTTTGAGTTCGGCCACGAGCCGTTCCACCTGCTCGGGCTGGGCCAGCGAGTCCTTCGGACGCAGGCCGATCACCACGGGGAGCGGGTTGAAATTCAGGGCCGACAAGGCTTCGCCGAAACCGCTGTAGGTCTTCAACTGCTCGATTCCGGCTTCCTTGGTAACGAGCCGCGTCTCGGCGATCTGCGCATGGCTTTTCAAGCGGTCCGCCAGCTTGCGCCCGGCGTCGTTGGACAGGTCCGGCTTGAGGTAAAGCGAAATCTCGTTGGTCGCCTCCAGGTCTCCGCCGACCATGCGAAGGTTCTTCACCAGCACGTGGAAACTGGTGGGCAGCGCCAGCGTGGCGGCGATGACCAGGAGTGTGAGCGCCATGGCGAAAGGCGTGCGCCGCATCCGCCGCAGCGCCTCCTTCGCGGTCTGCACGTGCGAAACCAGGTAGCTCTGCAGCCGGTCGACCAGGGTCGGGCCGCCATGCCTGCGGGGCGCCGGCGGTGCGACCCGCCGCTGCGCGCGACGGCGCTGCCGTCTCATGCCGCCACCTCCGACAGGCTTCCGTGCTGAAGGCGCAAGACCCGCCCTCCAATCCGCGAGATCAGTTGCTCGTCGTGGCTGGCGATGAGCAAGGTCACGCCGAGATCATTGAAATCGCGGAAGATGTCCATGACCTCCCGCGCAGCCTCCGGATCGAGGTTGCCGGTGGGCTCGTCGGCGAGGATGAAGTCCGGCTTGTGGACGATGGCCCGTGCGATGCCGACGCGCTGCTGCTCGCCCCCGGACAGGGTCTGCGGCAGCCGCTTCTCCTTGGACAAGAGGCCCACTTTGCCGAGCGCCGCACGCACCCGCCGGCTGACCTCGCCGGGGTTGAATCCGGCGATGATCAGCGGCAAAGCCACATTTTCGAACACGGAGCGGTCGTACAACAGCTTGTAGTCCTGAAAGATCAGGCCGAGCTTGCGCCGGATATAGGGAATTTCCCGGTTGGAGGCGCGGGTGATATTCCGGCCATCCAGCACGATCTGGCCGCGCGTGGCCCGATCGATCACGGCGATCAGCTTGAGCAGAGTGCTCTTGCCCGCCCCCGAATGCCCGGTGAGGAACACCCGCTCGCCGCGACCGATGTGGAAGCTGACGTCGTGCAGGGCTTCGCCGAACTCGGGATAGCGCTTGTAGACCTCTTTGAATTCCAGCACGGCCTCAATGCAAGCGGGCGGTCCCGCTCGTCTCTTCCTCGGCGAACAGGGCGTCGATGAACTGGGTGGCATCGAAGTCGCGCAGATCGTCGATGCCTTCCCCGATGCCGATGAAGCGTATGGGGATTCCGAACTGCTGAGCCAGTGCGAAGATCACCCCGCCTTTGGCGGTGCCGTCCAGCTTGGTCAATGCCAGCCCTGTCAGGCCGACCGCCTCGTTGAACAGCTTGGCCTGAGACATGGCGTTCTGGCCGGTACCGGCGTCCAGCACCAGCAGTACCTCGTGCGGTGCGGTCTGGTCGAGGCGGCCGATGATGCGCTTGATCTTGCTCAGCTCTTCCATCAGGTTCGACTTGGTGTGCAAACGGCCCGCGGTATCGGCGATCAGCACGTCGACCCCGCGCGCCTTGGCGGCCTCCACGGCGTCGTAGATCACCGAAGCCGAATCGGCCCCGCTGTGCTGGGCGATCACCGCGATCTTGTTGCGCTCGCCCCAGGTCTGGAGCTGCTCGACGGCGGCGGCGCGGAAGGTGTCCCCGGCGGCCAGCATGACGCTGTGGCCCTCGTTCTGCAGCCGTTTGGCGAGCTTGCCGATGGTCGTGGTCTTACCCACGCCGTTAACCCCTACTACCAGGATGACGAAGGGCCGGACCTCAGGCGGGATGGCCAGCGGTACGCTGCAGGGGCGGACGATATCGAGCAGGCGGCCGCGCAGACGGTTGCGCAGGGTCGCGCCGTCGGCCAGGTCCTGCTTCTCGAGCCCGGAGCCCAGATCGGCGACGATTTCCCGCGTCACGTTGACGCCGACGTCGGACATCAGCAACTGCTCTTCGATCTCGTCCAGCAGTTCGCGGTCGATGCGCCCCCGGCCCAGGGCGGCAAGCAAGCCGGTCAGGCCGCTGCGGGTCTTGCCGAGTTGTCCGCGCAGGCGCTCGAACAGGGTTTCCGGCGCGGGCGGCGGAGGTACCACTTCGACCGGCGGGCGCGCCGTCACCGCTTCGGGAACGGCGGCGACTTCCGGCAGGCGCCGGCGCAGGTAGACGTTGAGATGCACCACGTTGAGCAGCAGCAGCGCCGCCACGGCCTGATGCGCGACGGCGACCGCCACCGGCAGTCGCAGCAGCACACTCAGTACGCCGAGCCCGACCTGGAGCAGCAGCAGGAAGCTCAGCAGCACCGCCGGCTTGCTGATCGGGGCCGCATTGCGGTTGGAACTGGCCCCCATTGCCACCAGACTCAGCACCAGGAACACCACCACGGCGCCGAGCCGGTGCGCGAAATGGATAGCCGCCCGCGCCTCGACCGGCAGCACCCCGCCCGCATAGTCGGCCGCAATATTCGGCCAGAGCGTGAAACCGTGCCACCAGTCCAGCTCCGGCCAGGGCTGGCCCAGACAGGTCGGGAAATCCGGGCAGGCGAGGCCGGCGTGCTGTGCCTCGGTCCAGCCGCCCAAGGCGATTTCGGCCAACAGCAGCGCCAGACCGAGACGGGCCAGAAAGCGTAAGCCCGGTGCTCCCCGCACTGCCGTCTCGTCCACCCCCGGCTTGACGCCCAGATACAAGCAGTAAGCGCAGCCGAGGGTAAGAAATCCGGTGAACAGGTGTGCGGCAGATACCAGGGGCATCGGCGCGGCATAGTGCCCCCACAGCCCCAGCCCGGCCTGTACCGCCACCAGGAGCAGCAGCGCCGCCGCCAGCGACGCAGCCCTGCCGCGGTGCGCCGGCAGCCGCCAAACCATGGCGATCAGGACCAACACCAGCACGCCGAAGGCGCCGCCCAGATAAAGGTGGGCCCAGCCCAGCCACAGCCATTTCAGCGCCTTGCCGCCGACCGCGGCCATCATCGCGGCGGCCTGCTCGTCGACGACGGGCGCACCGTAGCAACCGGGCCAGGCCGGGCAGCCGAGGCCGGCATCCGCGATACGGAGGAAAGCGCCGATCAGCAGCGCGCCCAACAAGAGGATCAGACCGAGAAAAGTGAGCTTTCTGAACATGGCATGTTGTTGTGAGTTATGGGCCATCCGGCGTCAGCCGATCTGGGAGGCGCGGAGCAGGTGTTTGAGGTCCTTCACCACGCCGTAAGGATCGAAATCCGCATCGTAATACATCATCAGGTTTCCGAGCGGATCGAGCAGGAGAATCTGGCCTGGCTGCAGCGGCCCGCCGGCCGCCTTTTCCAGCTTTTCCCGCAGAGCGGGCGCGAGTCCCGCCACGGCCAGGAATTCGTCCTGCTGCAGCCAGTCGGCCAGCGGCCCCGCGGCACTCGGATCGGTCAGCAGGAGGAGGCGGCGCACCCTGGGAATTTCCTTGTTCAGCATCAGCCGCATCTGCCGGGTCTTGTACAGGTTCTGCCGGCATACCTCGGCACACGGGCCGTCGGCGACGCTCAGGACGATCCAGCGGCCCTTGAGCTGCTCCATCGACTCGGGAGAAGTAAGCGGCGTTGCGAGCAGCTCCCCGTAGCCCAGCGGCACCGGAGGATTGACCAAGTGCCCGACGTTGCCCAGATCGCCCATCACCAGCTGCGGATGGCGGGCGAAATACCAGGCCGCGGCGAACGGCACAATGCAAATCAAGGCGATGATGATGATGGTACGCTGGTTGCGCCGCTGGGTCGGAGTGAGTGCCATGGCTGTGAGATGGTTCAAAAAATCATCGACAAACGTCAGGATCCTGCGCCGCGCCCGCCCTGAAGCCGTGGCGGAGAAACAGTCCCAGCGCGATCGCGGCGAAGGAAAACCACTGGAAGGCGTAGCCCGTGCTCTTGTCCGGATCGACGTTGGCCGGCTTCCAATCGCGCGCGTAACCTTCGGCCGCCCCTTGGTCCAGCAGCACCTGGTAAGGCAGCAGACGGTACCCGAGGCGCCGCTCCAGCGCCTCCCGTTCCGGGACCTGCACTGTCGCCGGCCAGCCGGGCGCTGGGACTTCCGCGCCTTCCAGCTTCAAGCCCACGGCGGGGAAACGCTCCACCACGCCGGTCAGCTCCACCGCGGACATCTGGATCGGCAGATCGGGCAGCCGCCGACGGTCGGGACCCGCGGGAATCCAGCCGCGATTGACCAGCACAGCCAGGTCCGCAGCCTCGAGCCTGAGCGGAGTGAGCACGTGATAGCCGGCCTTGCCGCCGTGGATCTGGTTGTCCAACAGGAACTGACGCCCGGCATCGTATTCCCCCTTCACAGCCACCCGTCGATAGCGCGGCGGCTCGATGTCGGCGTTCGGCGCATCCAGCCGCAGCGGCGGCTCGCCCGACTGGCTGGCCAGCTGCGCCTGCAGCGCCCGTTTTTCGGCGGCCCGGTTGAGCTGCCAGACCCCGAGAGAGCAGAACAGGGGTAATGCCAGCGCGATCCCGACGACCGCAACCCCCGCGGGTTTGAAGCTATAATGCCTCATTTCCCAACCGCGGCCTGTGCACCGCGCCCGCCGCCCAGGAATCCGAACATGCTGCCTAAAATCCTCATCGTGCTGGTGCTGGTCCTGATCGTCGCCAGCCTGGGCTCCGCCTTGTTCTATCTGGTCAAGGACGGCGACCGCCGCTCGCCCAGGACCGTGCGCGCCCTGACCCTGCGCATCGGGCTATCGATTGCGTTGTTCCTGGCCTTGCTCCTGAGCTATGCGCTCGGATTCCTGCGTCCGCACGGACTGCGGCCCAACGCGCCGGCCCAAACCGCCGCGCCGGCCGCCGCCAATCCGCACTGAGCGGAGCCGGAACCCGCCAAAGGCCGCATATGATACCCGCTAGCCTGTCCTTTTCCCACGCAAGCGCTCGGCTCAGGCGCTACTCTGCCGCAAAGAGATCAACATGATGCTTCCGATTCTGCGCCGTTTCGGCGGACCCCTGCTCGGCGCTACCCTCGCCGCCTGCCAGTCCGGGGAGAACGAAGCCCTGCTCTCGGGCGATGTGCAGGGGACGACTTACCATATCAAGATGGTGCTCGATGGCCTGCAAGTGAATCAGGCCGAATTGAAACAAGCCGTGGATGCCGTGTACAACGACATCGACCTCAAGCTGTCGAACTACCGGGAAGACTCCGAAATCTCCAGGCTCAACCGCGAAGCCACGACCGACTGGCTGACCGTCTCGCCCGAGATCGCCGAACTGGTCGACATCGCCCGCCAGGTACACGACAAGACCGAAGGCTGTTATGACCTGACGGTCAAACCCCTTTTCGACCTGTGGGGCTTCTCGCGCCATCAGAACCGCGTGCCGACCGACGCCGAAATCGCCGCCGTGCTGCCACACATCGGCATGGACAAGCTGGAAGTGGACGTTCCCGGCCGGCGCCTGCGCAAAAAGGATCCGGCGCTGCGCATCGACCTGTCCTCCATCGCCCAGGGCTACACCGTCGGCCGCGTGGCCGGCCTGCTGGAAGCGAAGGGCATCCAGAACTACCTGGTCGAAGTCGGAGGAGAGATGCAGGTCAGGGGCCGCAAGGCCAACGGCAAGCCCTGGCGCGTCGCCGTGGAAAAGCCGCTTCCCTACACCCGCGAAGTGGAGCGGGTGCTCGACGTCCACCAGACCAGCGGCACGGCGATCATGACCGCCGGGACCTACCGCAATTTCTTCGAGGAAGGCGGCAAGACCTACTCGCACATCCTCGACCCGAAGTCCGGCCGCCCGGTGACCCACCACCTCCTGTCGGTCACCCTGCTGCACGAAGATCCCACATGGGCCGACGCCTGGGACACTGCCCTGCTGTGCATGGGCGAGCAAAAAGGCTACGCCGTCGCCGAGCAGGAAGGGCTCAAGGCATTGCTGATCTACGGAGAAAACAGCGAGTTGAAAGAGCGCTTTACTCCCGCATTCGGCGCGGAAACAGCCACGCCGCCGGCCTCGCCTCTTCCCGCCCGATGAAACGCCCATCCTTAGGCAGGCTGTGTGTTCGCACCAGCCGGTCTTTACATTCGGCGAACGCCGATCGAGCGATGGCTGGCGAAATGCCTGAGTGCCCCTTGAGCATAATCAGGTGCTGCCGCGCTCGCTGCGAATGATGGAAGGCTATGGCTTGGTGTCGTTGACGAAGAATGTACGCGAGATTAATTCCATCGCGCTGACGACTAGTTTCACGATTTTGATCGACTGGCTAAGGGCGACGATGAAGGGGGAGTCAATGCGAGATGGAGTGCCCGCACATGCCTGATCAGCCGCTACAGAACTCGCTGTTTGAGGACGACTACCTGCTGCGGGAACTTGGGCAGGTAGCCCATGTGCCGCAAGTCGCCTTGACGGAACTGGTCGCCAATGCCTGGGATGCCGGTGCCGCGCGGGTCGATCTGATCCTGCCCAGCGAGATCGGCGGCACGCTGACCGTGACGGACGACGGGCATGGTATGACGTCGGCGCAGTTCAAGAAACGCTGGATGACGCTGCGCTACGACCGCCTGAAGCACCAAGGCTACAACGTCGAGTTTCCAACCGGACGTTGCACGCGCCCCCGTAGGGCCTATGGCCGCAACGGGGTTGGTCGGCACGGCTTGCTCTGTTTTGCCGACGAGTATGAGGTGCAGACGTGGCGCGACGGCTCCGTGGCGACCTTCGTGGTCGGCACTGAATCGGGACCCAGCCCTTTCGTGTTGCGTAGCGAAACGCCGGGAAAGCGCGACGGCAGTGGCACCCGCCTTTCGGTGCACGTGTCGCGCAAGCTGCCCGATGCCGATGAAATCCTGACCGTCCTGGCCGCGCGCTTCGTCCACGACCCCGAATTCGAGATCAGGGTCAACGGCGTCCAACGCCCGTTTACCGAGATCGAGGGGCGGGTAAGTGAGGAAACACTGGACCTCGGGGCGGGCCGCAGCGCCACGGTGATCGTAATCGACTCGACGCGCATGAATCACTCGTCCGTACATCAGGGGATCGCCTTCTGGGTGCAGCGCAGGCTGGTCGGCTCGCCCTCGTGGGCTGTTGGGCAGATCGCCAACTTCGACGGCCGCACACGCTTTGCGCGACGCTACAAGGTGATCGTCGACACCCAGGGTTACGAGGCAGACGTCGAGCAGGACTGGACCGCCTTTCGTTCAACGGATGCCGTCCGTAACTTGTACCGGGCAACCGCCCAGCACATTGTCAAGGTTGCGCAGGATCTCGCGGCTGAGGTCGTCGAAGCCGCTTCGGAGGATGCACTGACGCAGAACCGTTCAGAACTGGCGACCTTGGGTCAGGGGGCGCGGCTGGAGGTTGTGGAGTTCACCAAGATCGTGGCGCAGGCGCACCCGACGATCTCGCCGGACTTTCTCGCCACGGCCGTCAAGGCGGTCATCCATCTCGAAAAGACCAAGAGCGGCGCGGCATTGCTGCAGAAGCTCTCTTCACTGCCGCCCGACGATGTCGATGGCCTGGACCGGTTGCTGACCGAATGGACGGTCAAGGATGCACTGCGCGTCCTCGACGAAATCGACAGTCGGATCAGCGTGATCGAAACCATTCGTCGCTTGGCCGATGATCCGCACACCGACGAGTTGCACACCTTGCACCCGCTGATCCTGCGCTCGCGGTGGCTGTTCGGTCCCGAATTCGAGTCGCAGGAATACTGCTCGAACGTGACGCTGCAAACCGTGGCGCGTGAGCTCTTCAGGAGCATGGAGGCTCAGTTCATCAATGAGCGTCATCGTCCCGACATTGTCGTCTTGCCCGAAAAGACAACGTGGCAGATGACGGGCATCGAGTCATTCGATCCCACTGATCCAACGCTGACGCAAATTCAGTACGTGCTGGTGATTGAGTTGAAGAAGGGAGGGTTCGAATTGACACGCAAGGAAGTTAACCAGGCGGATGGTTAGGTGCAGGACATTGCTTCGTCCGGTGCGATGTCGGGCGCCCCTTTCATTTTCGCGTGGGTCGTCGGGCAAAAGGTGGCAGCTGGAGTTGCCCGCGAGAAAGAGGTTGGCGACGGGAATCGAAAGTATGGGCAGGTTCGTGCTGCGACATTCGGTTCCCTCGTAGACACGGCCAATGCCCGCCTGATGAAGCTGCGCAATGTGCTGGCGGATCGATACGGCGGCTCCTCCACGGAGGATCTGCTCAATCGGGTGTTCTCTCAACCTGCGCAGGAAGGACTCAGCGTTTGAGCACGGACAAGAAAACGCAGCCGAGTTTGACAGAAGTCAAGGCAAGAGTGGGCGACTTCGACCGCACCGGTCTGATCGGCGTGATCCAGAATCTGTACGCCGCCAGCAAGGACAACCAAGCTTTTCTGCACGCCCGCTTCGCTCTCGGTGACGACGAGCTCAAGCCCTACAAGGCCACCATCGACCGCTGGCTGTGGCCGGATATGTTCAAGAACCAGGACACCTCCGTCGCCAAGGCCAAGAAGGCGATCTCGGACTACAAGAAGGCCATCGGCCAGCCGGAGTGTCTGGCCGAGCTGATGGTGTACTACTGCGAGCGCGCTGCCGGATTCAGCGACGACATCGGCCTGCAGGACGAGGGCTACTTCGATGCCCTGGTGCGGATGTTCGAGCAGGCGTTGAAGGCCATCGATGCGTTGCCCATGGATCGACGGCCGGCGATGACGGCACGCTTGGATGCAGTGCGTCAGATCAGCAACAACTTCGGCTATGGCGTCGGTGACGACATGGACTATCTCCTCGCTGAGTACCGATTCGATGGCGGGTCGCGATGAACTGGCTGTACCGCAAAAGGCCGAAACCTAACGGTACCCTGAGTTGTCTACGGGAAACCAAGGATGGCGAGGTCCGCTTACTCACCTGCGTCTGGATTCATGCCGGGCGGCCCTACCAGGCACCCTGCGGTCCGGTGCCAATCCATGACGGAATGACGAGGCCGTATTTCAACACCCGGATTCGCCGAACTAATCGCCAATGCCGCCGCGCAGTTTCTTGAGCTGTCCGTGCTTGGACTTGTTTTCCAGGCGCTTTTTCTGCGAACCCAAAGTCGGCCGGGTCGCCTTGCGAGGCTTGCTCTGCGCCGTCGCCGCCAGGATCAGTTCGCGCAGGCGGGCCAACGCATCTTCGCGGTTCTTTTCCTGGGTGCGGAAGCGCTGGGCCTTGATGACGATGATCCCTTCCGCCGAAATCCGCCGGTCGCGGTAATCCAGCAGCCGCGTCTTGCAGGTTTCCGGCAGGGACGATGCGGCGATGTCGAAGCGCAGATGCGCCGCGGTGGCCAGCTTGTTGACGTTCTGTCCGCCGGCCCCTTGGGAACGGACGAAGCTGATTTCGATCTCATCCAGCGGGATCGAAACCTGGGCGTTGACTCTCAGCCGTTCCACCGCACGCCGCTCGCCTATTCCACGCCCTGCGACTGCAGGTATTCCTCGTAGGTCCCGCTGTAGTTGACTACGCCCTGCGGCGTCAGCTCGATGATGCGGGTCGCCAGGGACGACACGAACTCACGGTCGTGGCTGACGAAGATCAATGTGCCGGGGTAGTTTTCCAGCGCTGTGTTCAGCGACTCGATGGACTCCATGTCGAGGTGGTTGGTCGGCTCGTCCAGTACCATGACATTGGCCTGCTGCAATATCAGCTTGCCGAACAGCATGCGGCCCTGCTCGCCACCCGACAGCACCTTGACCGATTTCTTGATTTCGTCCGCCGAGAACAACAGCCGGCCGAGGGTGCCGCGCACCGTCTGCTCGTCGTCGCCTTCGCGCTTCCATTGCGACATCCATTCGAACAAATTCATGTCCTCGGCGAAATCGGCGGCATGGTCCTGGGCGAAATAGCCGAGATTGACGTTCTCCGACCATTTCACCGCCCCCTCCATCGGCGCCAGTTCGCCCACCAGTGTGCGCAACAGGGTGCTCTTGCCGATGCCGTTGGGGCCGATCACCGCCACCCGCTCGCCGACCTCGACCATCATGCCGAGCCCGCTGAACAGTGGATCCCCACCGTAGCCCTGGCTCAGTTCCTTCACCTCCAGCGCCAGGCGGTACAGCTTCTTGTCCTGGTTGAAGCGGATGAAGGGGTTGACCCGGCTCGACGGCTTGATGTCTTCCAGCTTGATCTTCTCGATCTGCTTGGCGCGCGAAGTGGCCTGCTTGGCCTTGGAAGCATTGGCCGAGAAGCGGCTGACGAAGGTTTGCAGCTCGGCGATCTGGGCCTTTTTCTTGGCGTTGTCGGCCAGCAGGCGCTCGCGCACCTGAGTGGAAGCGATCATGTAATCGTCGTAATTGCCGGGGTAGACGCGCAGCTCGCCGTAGTCCATGTCCGCCACGTGGGTGCAGACGCTGTTCAGGAAGTGGCGGTCATGCGAGATGATGATCATGGTGCTGTTGCGCTCGTTCAGCACGTTTTCCAGCCAGCGGATGGTATTGATGTCCAGGTTGTTGGTGGGCTCGTCCAGCAGCAGGATGTCCGGGTTGGAAAACAGCGCCTGAGCCAGCAACACGCGCAGCTTCCAGCCCGGCGCCACGGCGCTCATCGGGCCGTTGTGCTGCTCGACAGGAATACCCACGCCCAGCAACAACTCGCCGGCACGCGACTCGGCGGTATAGCCGTCGTACTCGGCGAACGTGGCCTCCAGTTCCGCCGCCCGCATGTAGTCGTCCTCGGTCGCCTCGGGATTGGCATAGATGGCGTCGCGCTCGGACATCGCCGCCCACATCTCGGTGTGCCCCATCATCACGACGTCCAGCACCCGCTGGTCCTCGAAGGCGAACTGGTCCTGGCGCAGCTTGCCCAGGCGCTCGTTGAGATCGAGCGAAACATTGCCGGCGGTCGGCTCCAGATCGCCGCCGAGGATTTTCATGAAGGTCGACTTGCCGCAGCCGTTGGCCCCGATCAGACCGTAGCGGTTGCCTTCGCCGAACTTGACGGAGACGTTTTCGAACAGCGGCTTGACGCCGAACTGCATGGTGACATTGGCTGTAGAGATCAAAATGCTTACCAGGAAGAGTAATTGGATGAATGGAATTCCGCCGACGCGAGATGAACCGGCCGGCCAAGAAAGGGTGAAGCGTGGATATGGGAAATTATGCCTGTATCCGGCAGAAAACGGTGGAATTTCCGGCGATCACTCCCAGCGGCGTCCCCTTGCGCCCTTGCAGATGAATGCGTCCGCAGCCGCAGCCGGAAAACTCCTGCCGGCGGTGGGCACCTTGAAAGGATTGGCACAATGATCTAAAAACAAAAAAATCCACAGCATTGACGGCAGATGGTACGGATATCCAAAGCTCTGGATGTGGGCGGACGCTACCGATTCGTTGGCTGACGACGGATGCCATCCGCCCGCGTTTAACGATAACACTCTGGAACCCGAGGAGCGCCCGGAACGAACCAGGGCGGCATTGGCACCGTAAAACCCGGTTGCCACGGACCAGCCACATTTCTGTCGAACATCAGGGGAAAGCACGCTCATGAAACCGGAATCGCCGCGATTGAAAACACCCCTGCTCCGGCCTTTGCTCTGGTGCTGCCTCAGCCTGCCGGCCTGGCCCGCCCAGGCGGCAACCGATGCCGCATTCGCGGCGAAATCCGATGCATCGAGCGAGATACTCGCCGAGATCGGCCAGCACGGATTTTCGAGGGTTCTCGTGGAATTCCGGCGACCCGCCACCGCCAGTCGGCTCACCCCCTCAGGCGCCGGCCTGGAAACCTATAAGGCCTCGATCAAAGACGGCCGGGACGCGATCGTCTCATCTCTTTTCGGCAACCCGGATCATCCGATGGACGGACGGGGCTTTGCGCGGGCGTTGCGAAATTTCGAGATCAGCCCGATATTCGCCGTCAACGTCGATCAGGCGGAACTCGAAGCGCTGGCCGCGGATGCCCGCGTCATCAGGATACATTACGACCGGCTTCTCCAGCCCACGCTGAACGACAGCGTGCCACTGGTCGGGATGTCCGGCCCGGCGGGCGCCTATGTGAAGGGGAGTGAGATAAATGAACGGGAATGTGTGAGATAAACGGGAAGAACAGGGATGAAGAAGGAAGAAACGGAACGTCAAAACGAAAAAACGTTTCACACGACGCAACAACGCAAATCAGCCGATCGCGGCCTGAATGTGCTCCTCAAGAATCGAGGCGATCTCTTCCCGGTCGGCATCGGACAAGCCGACAAACGGCCTCGCTGGGATATCGCCCCAGGGAATCGGATGTCCTTTCTTTGAGCCGGCATGGCGCCTGAAGTCGTTCTTGTCGTACTTCAAACGCGACAGCTGGTAGTACCTTCCGAACTCGCCCATCTCCGCACCGAACTGATGAACAGCCCCGTAGATTCTGTCGGTACCGAACAGCAGGCCATCGTCCTCGATCTGGTAGTGAAGGGAATTGCGCAGATGCCCCTCGAGCACCAGCACCTTGTCCCGGTGTTGCGGCTTGATGGCCCGATAGGACTCTGACAAAGGCGCCCACTTCGAGCCATCCGGCGCTTCCCCCGCGGCAAAACGCTCGTCGTGGGACCGCTCCAGATATGCGCCGATGTCATGGAGCGCTGGCTCCGGATTGCCGATCAGGCGCGTGAGTTCCGCCAAAGCCTTCCTGGCGTTTTGGTCATCGACTTCAATGAACGCGCCAGCCATCAGGCCACCGCGTCGGTGGGCAGATCGTCCGTGAGCTCCGGCAAAAGGATTTCCAGCTCGGGGGGCAAGTGATACCCATAGCTGGCAAAGATCAGGGCAAACGAGGCGGAATTGTGGAGCGGATCGGGGGCGTCCATCTCGGGCCATGCGGGTAGCGTGACTTTGCCGTCGGCGCGCTCGACCATCCGGCGCGCCCGATCGGCATCGGGGCCAGTCAAGGTACCGGTGTCGCTATCCCAGGAAAACGACAGCGATTCACCGGCCAGATGATGAGACAAGGTCAGGTCGAGTTTCATGGCCGGAAATGGAACAACAGACCGAGTGCCACTTTGAGCATCTCGCGATCGAATATTAGCATCTTTGCCAGCAATTCATCCGCGAATTTGTCCGTACCCAAGAGGCCCTGGAACGCCATGGTCATGACCTCAAGCGCGTTGTGTCCCTCGTACTCCCGCCCCTGGTAGCGATGCACATACTGATCGGGCCGTCCACGCTCGCTCTTGGCCCAGGCGAACAGGATTTCGGAAGGGTCGTTGGCGGTCCTGCGCCGATGCTCCGCCTGAAAGATGGCATCCAGCTCCGGCATCGTGCGTTGCAGGTGGTGCGTATATTCATGCTCCGCAGTACTGCTGGCGTCGGTGCGGATGAAGGCTTCGAACCGACGCTCGGCGGAATTCCACTGTTTCCACGAGTAGTAGCCTCGGCTTTTGGCCATCTGAACCCGAAGCGGAACACTGTTCGCGGCTGAAACCCATCCGTCGGGGAACCGACTTGCCGCCCGCACGAGTACTTGCAGGCCTTGCCCCGAGCGGTTCCAAGTCGCTGGACGAACTCCGCCGAGGCTCTGTCGGGTATTGAGGTCCTCGAACAGAATCGCGCGGATCTGGCCCGCCGAGGGAGCTACGGCCTCCCAAGGCGCATCCAGGACGCCGGCAATCGTTCCAGATCCCAGCGATTTGCCCAACCATTGGTCCAACCGCTCTTGGCCCAGCGTCTTGACGGTCTCCAGATCCAGTTCGTCCTTGCTGAGAAAGCGCCATGGGGGTGGGGGCTGCTCCGTTTCGGCCTTCAATGACTTGCCAATCTCTTTTGGCAGTTTCGCCACCTTCCGCTCGATCTCCTTGCGCATCAAATCCGTGCGCGAAGCGCCCGGCGCGTAGTCCCAGCCGGGATCGATGCCGTTCGGCACCCGGTGCATTTCGCCAGTCACCTTGTCCGTCCAGTCGTAGCTGCCATCGTCGGGCGGGGTATCCGGTCCGGATTTTTCCATCCGCCGCAGATCCCGCTCGGACAGTGCGAACATCCGGCACTTGCAGCCCCAGCCGTTGGGCGGCCAATGGGTTTGCACCCAGGGGTCGTCGACCGCGACCACCAGCCCGTCCCAGGATTTGTGCAGCGGGCGCGGATGGGCGGACAGATCGGAGTGCTTGTATTCCAGGTACGGCCGCCACTGCTTGCCCGCCTGCACCTGCGCCCAGCGGCCGGCCTGGTAGGAAGTGCGCAGATTGGTGTCGTAGATCAGCCGGGTGCGCCAAGCCCTGCCGGCATCGGATGATTCCCCCTTCCAGCCTGTCCAGCCATGACGGGCCACGATCGTATCGAAATCCTTCCGGAATTCCGCCAGCGTCGTACCCTTGGCCACCCCCTTGAGCACAGCCCCATGCAGGTCGGCCAGCAGGTCCGCCTTGGCAGCGCCGGCCACCATGAAGCCGACATCGTGCTCTGCCTTCCAGACGTCCGCCCAGCGGTCGGTTGGGACCAGGTCCTTCCCGCGGAAGAACCGGATCGCCTCGTCGAATGGCAGGGAGCCGTACTGGGCGGACATCAGCCGACGACGGTCCAGCCCTTGAGCGTTGCGATCGAGCGGTCACAGGCCGGATCGGACGTCCCGAAATTGCCCGTGATGTCGATCGTCTGCCCGGTCACCCCGGCCGCCAAACCGGCGAAGATGAGATTCAGCTCGGCTGCCCCGAGTCGCATGTTCTTCAACTCAATACTCGATTTTGCTCCCGTTGCCTCAACCTTCGAAATCGACGTGCAGCCGTTGAACGCAAACGAATTATCGTTGCTGGACGAGAAATCGTAGGCGGGAACATGCGTCAACGAGTAGCCGTTGTTGAGCAGCAGCTTGCAGTTCGTAGACTGACTCAAGTCAAGCATGGGGCCGAACTGAAGATTGTGCAGGTTGTCGAACATGGCCTCGGTGTCTACAAGCGCCGGCGTATTGAAATCTGGACAGAGCTTTACCGAGTTGCACGCCGAAAACATGTAGCGTGCCGTTTGCGCGTTTGTCAGGTCGTAGGCCGGGATATCGAGGAGAGCGTGGTTGTTGCGGTGCATCTCGTTGAAGTTCGTGCCGTTCGCGGTGTTGAGCGCCGGAGCTTCACGGAGCGCCTTGCAGTTGTAGTAGAACCGGGAGAAGTTCTGTCCCATCGCCGTATTGATTGCCGGGGCAAACTCCAGGCAGGAACAATTCTCGAAAATTGATGTGAAAGTCAAACAGTTCATCAGGTTGTGGGCAGGAACAGTCTTGATCCTGTCGCAGGACCGATACATGTAGCTGGCGTCGGTTACCTGGGATGTATCAAAGTCGCTCACTACCTCCAACGCGGTCATTGAGTTGTAGAGCGAATCCGTGCTGGTGACGTTGCCAACCGATACGATTTTGACGCGCTCGACGAACTGGAGACTCAAGTCCCAGCCGCCAAGTTTCATCCACACTAAGTTCGGCGATCCCACGGCAATGTCGAGCCACAGCGGGGCGTAGTTCTGCGTCATCGACGGGTGCCGGCGCTGAAGTTCTACTCGGCTCAGGGTCGTCCAATCACGAGGCGCCACCGTGATGATGACCTGTTTGTAGCCACGGCTTGACAGCGTATTTGCAGGGACCGACGCATAGTCGTATTGATGGGATGCGACCGTGAACGAATCGTGGTTCTCGACCGTGCCGTCGCCCCAGTCCACCGTGTAGTCACCTTGAGCGAGCAGGGCAACGAAATTGGCTGAGTCGTCGGTGACACCGAACAACCCGATAAACTTCTCCTCCGCGGGTCCAATAGCCGGCAACGGCAGCCAGTCCGGATGCCTGGCCCACGACGCGACGGCCGATCCAGCGCTTCTGCGCTGACTGCCGAGCAAGCCGCCGCCGAGTAGATTCATGCCGTCACCTCGAATTCGTCGGCGTCGCTGCCGGATACGCGGATAAACCGGATCGCGTGACACGCACCTTCGATGGTATCGATAGTGGGGCCGGTGACATCCCCGGAACCGGGCCACCACTTCGCTGCAGCCGGGTTGCCGGCGGCACCGGGGGTTGCCGAATATTCCCAGCGCGATGTGTTGCCGGGTCCGGGATAGAGCGCGACTGTGACCGGCGGATTGACGCCGGAAACGTCAACGATCTTCTGCCCGGAAAAGACACCGCTGTCGTTGATCTGCTGTCCCATGTTCATTCCCCTTGCTGAAGTTCGTACCGTCCCGCCATGCCAGCCGCAAACATCCCCTGCGCCATGAACTCCGCGAAATCGCGGGCATCCATATCGGCATACAGACCCGGCAATAACTCCGCGAATTCAGACAGCGTCTGGCCTTCGGCAATGGCCTTGTCGAGCGCCGTGCGGATCGGGTCAAGCAGCCCTTTTTCGATCAGCGGCTCGGCCTCTTTGCCCAGGCGCTCGACGTATTGGTCGACCACGTCGGGGGCGGGATCGACCTCGGCCAAATCCGCCTGAGCCGGGTCCGACGCTGGCGCAGGCAGCGCCGGCAAGCTGCCGGTGTCCGGTGGCAGCTCAGGCTTCACTTCCTCCCACTCCCCGCCATAGGTTTCCTTAACCTCTTTCAGGGTCGGCTTGAAACCGATGTCGAACAGGTTCTTGTCGCGCTCGGAACGGGCCTTCAGGTCTTCTGGTTCCTCGACGTCGCGCCAAACCTTTGGATAGGCCGCGCCGGGGTAGTTCCAGTCGACCAGCCAGCGGATGAAGGACCGGTTTGCCGATTCACAGACCAGATCGGCATCGGCCTTGACCAGGTCGCGGCGGACGTCGGCGGCATTGCTCTCTCCGCCCAGCCGGCCTGGCGTCGCGTCGGTGCTGCCGGTGTGGCCCAGCACCACCTTGCTGATCGAGGCGTTCATGCGGTCGTACAGTGCGGTGTAGTCGGCGGTGCCCGAACGGGCAGCCTCGATCAGTTCTATGGACATGCCTTCCGGGATGATGACGCCCGAGTCGCGCTGGATCGCCCGCAGTGCGGACAGAAGTCTACGTTTTTCCTCATCGGTGGCGCCGGGCTGATAGGTCCCCTTGCCGGTGGGCATGCCGAACTTCTCGAGGAAGATCAGCCAGAACTTGATGTCGTTCTTTTTGAAGAAGGTCGGCCAATACAGCCAGTGTCCCAGCCCCAGGCCGTAGGGTTCGTCGTCATGGTCGGCGCCGGTGGCGAATACCCAGAACTTGCGCTCGGGCATCAGCTCACCCTGAGCGTTGCTGCCGGTCAGCAACCGCAGGCGGAAGTCGCCGTCGAAGACGAACCGGCGCCGGTTGCGCACCTTCATCCCATCCAGTACGAGCTGGGCACCGTCGCGCGCCCACAGGCACTCGGCCACCGCCCAGCCGTAGAACACCCCGTACAGCATCTTGTCGGTGCGCTGGTCCCAGCCGATGTGCTCGAGCTGGGCCTTGATGAACTCGGCGGCCTGCTTGTCGATCCGCTTGGTGCCGCCGGGTTCGACGTCCCATTCGGCGGAGGTCACGGCACTGCGGCGCTGGCCGAACGAGGTCTGCACCTGGTCATCGCGCAGCACTTCTGCGTAGACCTTCAGGTCCCCGCCCTTGGCCTGCAGGATTTCGTCCGAGGACGGCAGGATCATGTCGGGGTGGATGTAGCCGCGGGTGACGTCGCGGCCGTCGTGCGTGGTCGCAATTTCGTCGAATTCCGGGCCAGCGGTCTCCGCCAGTTCGGCGAAGGGCGGCAAGGGCCTGCCGTGAGCGGAGTCGAATGGTGCGGCGGCTCGAGCGATGAAGTCCCAGAAGCCCATCTCAATACCCCTCGAAGTCGGCCAAGCCAGACACGGTGCCGAAGCCGCGGTCGGTGAGGGCCAGCTCGTTTTCACCGGCGTCGATCACGGCACGACGGCCGCCGATGGATTGGAAGTCGATCGGTCCGACATCCATACGGCTTGCGTAATAAGCCAAACAACCCGCTACCGCGCTGTCGCCATGGCGTTGGCCCTTTTTATCGGTCTTTCCCTCGGGTACTCGCGGCACGCCGCGCACCAAGCGGATCGCCCGATGATCTTCCACAACGTCGTCGTGCATCGGCAGGGAGATCAGCCGGTCCTCGAATAGCGCCTTGTATCGCGGCATGTTCTCCCGATAGAACGCCTCCGTGAGCTGCAGTGCCTCCACTCGCGAACCATAGCGGTCCACGGCTGCCTCGCCGATGTAGGAGCCGTTGCCGCCGGCGTCGATTGCCAGCGCACCGAACCTGGGGAGCGTATCGCACACCGCAAATAGAACCTGCTCCTGCTGCTTGTGCGGCACGTTGTGCATTTCCACTATGAATGGCACCCTCCGGTTCAGCTTCTCGCCTATCTCCATGGGCACGATGTCCGACATGTCACCCTTGCGCGCGAAGTCCATGCCGCAGGCGTGGCGATGGCCCTTGTTCAGCAACGCGAACGCCGGCACCAGCTCGTCGCCGATCCAGTCCGCCATGATCCGCCGCCGCTGCGGCTCCGGGGCTTCGTTGAACTGGCGATCGCCGGAAAATCGCAGCAACGGGGCATCTATCATGCAGGCTTCGATTAGCACCCGCGCTAGATAAGCGCCCCCGCCGAACGCGGGCACGCAGAACAGCTCCTCGTCCTCGTTCGGGCGGTAGCGCTTCACGAGCGATTCGCGCCAGGCGGCCTCTTTCTCCGGGGTCCAGGCCTGTTCTGACACCTGGCAGATGCGCCGATAAAGCCCATCGGCCAGCGCATCGTCCAGGGTCACCCGGTGCAGGCTGTAGTCGTAGCGGCCGGCGCGGATATCGTTGATCAGCTCGTTGAACGGGTTCTCTTCGCCGTTGTGGGTGCTGATGATGTGGATCTGACCGCCCCACATCGTCATGGCCATGGCCGCCTTGAGCAGCTCCGCCAGATCGTCCACGAAGGCCGCCTCATCGATCACCAGGCGATCTTTCGGGCGGCCCTTGGAGCGCAGATTGCGGGGATTGGAACTAAAGGCGTGGATCTCCTTACCGCTGGCGAAGTCCAGAGTGAACTTGCAGATGGACTTGTCCGGATTCTTCGGGTCCGGAAACACTTCCTCCCCGATGGCGCCAGCCCCCGCTTCGAAGCGCTTGGCCCAGTCCGCGCAGTCGGAGATGAAGCCTTGGGTCATCTCCTTGTCGAAGGAGATGTAATAGACATTGCCGCCGTCGGCGGCGGCGGCGTGCAGCACCGAGTCTGCCGCCTCCCCGTAGGACAGGCCGATCCGGCGCGACTTTTCAATGATCTTGACGGGGGAATAGTCATGGATCCAGCGCAGTTGGTAATCCAGCAACAGCGACGAATCCATCACATCCTCGCCGCGATGGCCGCGCGGATCGCCGCGATTCCCTCGGCCGAAACGCCCGCCTTAGTCGCCGCCGCCGCTGCAGCTTGTTCAGCGCCAGCGCGTTCCTCTGCGCGAATTCTCGCCTCGACCTCGGTCTTCCATTTCTTCTGGCTTACGCTTGCCCGGCTTAAATCCGCAACCCCCCGCGCGGCCTTGGCCATGAGCTCCACCCGGGTTGCCGGGTCGTCCTCCGCGTCCGCCTCCTGCAGGTTCAGCAGCAGTTCGAACAGCTCCGACTGCACCATCGATATCACCGCCGCCGAGCGTAGATCGGCATCGTCCGGCGCGGCCTCCGCGATCATCCGGGCCGCTTGGGTGCTGGCCTTGACGGCTTCCAGCCGGCGTTTCAATTTTGCGCCGTGGCGATGGATGACGGAGATGCCCGGTTCCTCGTCGGTCAGAAACCAGCCCTGCTCGCGGATCCATTCGACGAGCACGGCGTAGTCTTTGAAGTTCCGGGCGACGATCTGCCGATCCAGTTCGGCGCGAGCCTCCGGGCTCAATTCGTCCAGGCGGGCGGGCCTAGGCATGGCTCACCAATACTTCACAGGCCGGGCAATGCCTGGCTCGCAGTCGATGGTGTACTCGGCGATGTCGACCCCGTGGCGTGTCAATTCGGCGCGCCATGGCCCGGACGGGGAACGGGTAATCCTTACCAGGTCGCGCCCTTCGAGATAGCCCAGTTCGCGGCGGGTCTCGATAGCCGTCGCATCCGAATAGACGGTTTGCATCACGCTGAGCAACACGGATTCATGGCATGCGACCGGGCGGCCGTTGTTGAGCGTCAGCAAAATGCTCCAGCGAATGAATTCGCGGCGAGCTTTTTCCATGTCAGGGTTGCTCATGCATTTGTGTCCTCAGCTGCAGGTTTTCGATTTTCAGCGCCACTCGGTCGATCTTCATTTCGATCGTCGACTGCCCTCGGACGTAGTCCTCGTGCCGCACATATTTTTCAGGCAGGTCAGCTTTGAGCTGTAGCAGTTCGCGTTCAACGTTTCGCCACTGCTCGGTATCCCGATTGGCTGCCTGTTCCAATGCCGCGAACTTCTGATCCCAGTGCCGGCGCGTCTCTTCCCTGGCTTTTTCCTGGGCCTTGAATCGTTCATCCTGGCGTTTTTCATAGAGCCCGGCGACGATCTTGCCGGCGGTAAACGCCGCGCCGAAAATGCTACCCAGCAGTCCGACGGCCATCGTCAGCAGCGCCCAGATATCGATCGAGATCATCGCCGCGCCTCCGCTGCCAGATAGCGCTCGTGCTCAACCTGGCAGTCCATACAGCGAATCGCCGTCGGATAGGCATCGAGCTGACCCTGTGGAATCGGCTCCTCGCAGTCATAGCAAATGATCGTCGGCGCACCGTCTTCGCCGGCGACCACGATCTGCGGCATGTCCGGCTTCATCATGTCCAGCGCAGCGCGCCGGTTCAGATCGAGCTCTTGCTCGATGCGCTCTTCCGCAATGTCAGCGGCGTCCATGAGTGCTCCTATCGGGTCCGCGGTACTGCCAAAATGCCCCGAACCGCGTGTGCATGTAGGGGAAGAACCGTTGCCGTTCGACCCATTCCAGCCATACCCAATGGCCGATGTCCGTTTGTACGGGATACCAGGCGAACCAGGATCGCCACGGCTGCGGCTGGGGTGGTGGGCAGGTGCGCCATTTCATTCGTCGGGAGACTGGCTGTGCCAATCGATCAGCGCGTTGAGCTGGGCGGTGCAGGCCCGGTATCGGCCGGCGGCGGTGGCGATCCAGCCGGCAACGTCGCGGTCAGAGGCGGCAGCGGATCGGGGCGGATCAACAATTCCGCCGGCGGTTTCGGGCAGGCCAGCACCGTCACCGGCGGCAACGAGGGCGCCGTTGAGCAGGCGCACAGCATCAGGGCCGAGACAACGCTGGCCGGACGTAACATCGGGAACATGGCGGATCACCTCGACAGTGCGAACCGTGACGCGGGATTTGGTGCGGGCCAGGTCGCCCGCCAGGCGGTTGCCGCGCTCGTGGGCGGCCTCCAGCTCGTTGCGCAGCGCCGCTTCGGCTTGGAAATTCCGCAAGGCGATTTGCCGTTCCAACTCGGCCAGTGCCGCGGTGCCCTGAGCGTCGGCGTAGCGATAGCCGCCGGCAGCGCCAGCCAGCCCTCCGAGCAAAAACGCTGCGATCGGCAGCAGCAGACTAATCGGCATCGCAAACCCCGATGCCCCAGCCCGCAGCCTGGTATAGCGGCTCCCACCGGCGCAGTATGGCCCGTGGGTAGCCGCGGTTCTCGGTGAACGCCCAGTCCGCTCGGCCGGCATTGAAGCGTTCGACCTCGCCAAACCAACTCAGCTCATCGGCTCCCTTTGCCGACGCCAAACGTTTGTCGCGGTTGAGCCAGCCGAGTCCTCCGTTATAGGCGGACAGCGCCATGGCCATGCGTTCGCAGGCATTGGCGGCGTCTATTCTGTCGAACAGGTGCAGGTCGTAGGTCACCAGGGCACGGATGGCCCAGGCCGGCGCCATCCGATCGCAGCCCATATCCCCTAGGGAGGGGTAGGCGCCGCAAATCCATTTCGCCGTATCCGGGGTGAACTGAGCCAGGCCCGCGGCGTATTTTGACTGCGCCGTGGCGCGCCAGGCGCTCTCCTGGTGAATCTGCCCGGCTAAGGTCGCCACCGGGGCCTCCAGGCCCCAGATCAGCCGGGCATTGCGGGTCAGATCACCTCGGTAGCGCGCCGCGGCGTGCGGTATCGCATCCGCCGCCTGTACCGGCTCCGGAATGCAGCCTACCAGGGCCAGCACCAGCAGCAGATTGAACACGCAGGCTGTGCGGAACTCGCAGCGCCAGCGCATCGTCAGGCACCCAGGCCGATGGCCAGCATCGCACAGCCGACGATGATCGCTCGGCGTAGTTGAGCGGCGGCAAAAAGCAGATCGAACGCACTCCACGTCAGCGGGATGGACGAAACGAGTACGCCATCGGTTCCGGGCGGATCGGCAGGCTTAACCTTGTCCGCCTCGGGTTCCGGCTCGTCGACGACGATGAACGTATCGGGCCGGCTGTACGGGAACAGCTCCCGATCGATCCAGTAACCGGCCACGGCGGCAATGGTCACCAGAGAGACCTTGTACAGGGACACTTCGAGTTGCTGAGGCGCCAGGTAGGCAATAGCTAAGAGCAGCAGAATGGACACAGCCAGTGTCCAGAACATGCGAAACATGGTTGGAGTACTCCGGGTTGTCGACTTCAACCGCAGAGTAAAGGAGCGCCGGCAATCGGCTCAGGCGGAAACGTTTCCGCCGCAGGATTCGAACAGATCGATGTTGGGGGAGAATTCCTCGGCCTCACCGAGGATGTTGCGGATCTGGCGCTCGCTGAGATGATGCCGCAGCGCCAGGGCGGCCTGGCTGTAACCCTGTGCGCGCTCGGTGCGGATCAGCACATTGCGGCACAGCGTCATGTACCGGTCGGCCTTCGCGATTTCTGGCCGGTCGCCACCCAAATACTCGGCGATGGCGCGCGCCGCGTCAATGCCGACCACCTCCACCAGCGGATGATCGGATTCCAGTTTATCGGCCATCGGCACATACAGCCGCGTACCGCCCCAGCGCTCCGCAATCGCCAGCGCCGCCGGGAAACCGGCGATGCGGGCGATGTCGGAGAGGACGCCGGGGAGGTCGATGGGTGGGGTCATGCCGCCTGCATGCCTCCGTCCTTACGGCGCCAAACCAGCTCCGGATTTGCATCGCAAACGCCGCAGCAGACGCCGGGATATTGCCGGGTTAACCTCAAACTCATGGCGGTACGGACGCCGCACGCCGGGCAATACAGCTCCCCACCCAGTAGGTATCGGGCGCGCCATTGCTTCGCCCGCTCAATCGCCCGCTCGAGCTGGTCGTAGTCCAGCAGCTGCAGGGCTGCGGTCACGTTCGGGCTGCGGCTGTTCGAGGCCCATGACGCCAGCGCGGACTCGTTGGGATCACGCACCACGCCCAGCGCATGCAGGTCCAGCCACAGCGCCCGGAGTTTGCTGACCATGGCAGACTGGTCCACGGGCCGGCTTGTTGCCCCTCTCCCTTTGGGAGAGGGGTTGGGGTGAGGGCGCGTCTTGTGCTGAACCTTGAACCCCTTGGACTTCATCGCCTCCAGGGCTTTTTCCAGCTCCGGCACGGTCATGGCCGTTGTCGACATTTTCCCGGTGGCCGACTTCAGCAGTAGACGGTAAACGTCGTCGCCCAGTTTCAAATCCCGCTTGCCGACGTGGATCAACTTGATCAGGCGTTGTTTCTCGTGGTCATGATTATTCATAAGAATCCTTGGTTTGCCTTGGAACACAGCGCCAGACTTAACAATACAATGCAGTGGCTAACCGAGCGCGGCCGGACAATGCCTCCCCACGCTATGCTTCGCCCCGCCCCGTTACTGGCTAGCTCATCAGGCCCAGGTCGCCAGCCTGGACGACCACCCTTTCGGGTGGTTTCACCTTGCATCGCTTTACCTTGCCGAGCCGGACAATACGCGGCACAGGATTTCAATACCTTGCAAAAGAGCTCAAAGCGCGGCTTTATTTCTTCTCCTTCGTCTCCTGCCACTTGGTCACGACAAATCGTCCGAACGGCCCCTTACGGGCCGGCCGGAAATCGCCGAGTCCGATCTTCTTACCGGCATCGTCCACCAGGAGCCGGACGAACTGAGGCGAGAAAATATCGGTATCCACCGACAGGGTGAAACTCACGTGCCACTGGTCCAGCCGCGGTCTGTGACACATCACCCGGCCACCGGTCGAGGGAATGACTACAGATCGGGAGTCCACCTCGAACTCCTTGGTGCCTAGCGGGAGGGCGATTTCTTCAACTGCTAGGCCAGCCGGAACCAACGAGGTTTTGGTGGTCGTCACCTTGCTTTTGCCCACCTTGTGGAAGGTTCCCGCTGCGATCAGCGCCGCGAAAAGGTTTGGGCCTGGAATATAGAGTCCGCCCTTGTCATCGCGGTAAACCTTGGGATCGGCCTGCTCCCGCGGCGTGCCCTTGGTGCCAATAGATACGGCAGAGGTGCCAGAAGAGACCTTGCGCTCGGCCTCCTCGGTGAATCGGTTCATGAGCAGCGGTGTGGTTCCGGTGATCGTGGCTTGGATCAGCATTCTGTTTCTCCTGTTGATTTATGCGCCGGCAATGTCCAGGCTGATCGCCTGGTACTGATCGGTGTCGCCGACGCGCTCGTAGACGCGGAAATAGGGCTTGCTGCCGGCCACTTGGACGCTGTCAGCGATGGCCTGCATCGCCCGCTGCCAGCGCTCGTCGCGGATGTCCAGACGCTTGAGGCCGAGCACCCGGCCGGTGTTGATCTTGCCCTCCTTGTTCACCTGGAAGGCATCGTTGATCAAGGCCTTGATCTCGTCCCGGCTGCCTTCGGTCCAGGCCTGTATGCATTCGTCGATCAACGCCTTGGCGGCTTGCAGGCGTTCGTCGAACACCAAGTGTTCCTGAATCTGTCGAATGACCTTGTAGCGTCCGTCGAACGACATGAGGGTGACGTTGCCCTTCTTGCCGCCGAGCTTGACGCCGTACTGTTCGGCGCTCAGTTCGACGAAGGCGCCGATGTCGGCGAAGGCTTTGGACTTGAATCGCGCCAGGGCCTCGGACATTTCCTTAGCGGCAGCGGTCAAGGCGGTCACCAATGCTTCACGCTCCTTGTCGATGGGTTTGATCAGGTTTTCCGGGATCAGCCGGCCTTCGGCGTCGCGCCAAAAGCCGCCGTGGATTTGCTCTGCAGTAGCCATGTCGTACCTCCTAAATACCCAGGTTGATGTCATCGGTGGCCGGGTGCCTCGCCTGTGCTTTCCGCTCGGCCCGGCCAACCAGGTTGATGTCCAGCACCGCACCGAGAAACAGCCCGGTACCGAGTCCAAACAGGAAGATCATCGCCATGCCGGCGAATACGATGGTTTTCATTCGGACAGTTCCCCTGTTGCTTGGTCGATGGTGTTGCGCAGCAGAGCGATGATGTGGTCCAGTTCAAATGCGTCTGATGGATGAGGGTCCTCCAGGTAGGCGTACACAGTGCGTAGAGCGCCCAGCATCTGCGGTACTGCCGCGATCAACGTCGCGTTTGCCTGGTTTTCGCAGATAGCCACGACATCATTCCCCGCCCAAACCGCCTGGATCAGGCGCCCTTTATTAAGACTTGTTTCAATTTTGCCGGTGCAGACTGACCACGGCACTGACGTGTGTAGATTCATTTCAATGCTCCTTTCAGATTGCTCAAATGCCCGGCCACGTCCGCCATGCCCTGGCGTTTCGCGGCGGAGCCGCTCCCACCGTTGCGCCGCCGCTCTTCCGTGAGCACTTCCGATCGGGCTTCCGCTTTACTCGCCTTGCCGACCAGGATTTCCAGCAGATAGCCGTGCGATTTCAACGGCCGGGTAAAGGGCTTGGCGCGGTCGCGGTCGAGAATTTCCTGCAGCGCCGCCGGCCAGACCTCCGCCGGTACCGCCCAGATCCGCCCGTCCCGGGTAATCTGTCCGGACTGGATCAACGGCAGCAGCTCGCCGAGCAGGCTGGCCAGTCGATCCAGCGTGAGCTGGCGCTGAGCTGGACGGAACAGGGTGATGTACTGGATCAGCAGCTTCCCCATCGGCGCCGGCAGCTGCAGCGCGATCTGCACCGCCTCCCGCGCGCCGTCGTGGGCCACCACCACGTCCAGGCTCATCAATGCGCCACAGCTGGGGCAGGCCAATTTCAAGCGCGCCCCCATGCCAGCCTGCGCGCCTGGCGTTGCTTGGCTTGGGCAGCGGCCACGGTATTGACCGGCCGCTTTGCCTCGCGCATTTCCTTCTCCGCGGTTTCCGCGAGCTGCTCGGCACGGAACCAGGTGCCTACGATGAGGATTTCCCTAACCTGGTCGCCGACCTTGATGACGGACTTCCAGCCATACTGGCCCAGGCGTGGATAGTGATAGATGCGGATCATGGTCATGCCCCCATTACTTTCCGGATTTGCTCCCCACCGACCTTGGGAATACCGATGCGCGCGCAGAAATTCATGGTTTTTGTCATCAGGTTGTTGACCGCCAGCGGATAGCAATAGGAGATTTCCGAGAATCCGCCGCGACCATCCTTTCGCTTTCCGACTAGGACCTGGCGGATCGCATCCGGAACATCCGGCTCGCAGAGCTGCTCGAATGGCCGCAGCGCCCGTTCGCACTTCAGCCGCAAATAGCCCTCCAGCTCGCCCGTTGCGTCGATGGGCAGCAGTTGTGCACGCTCGATGCGCTGGATGGCCTCGCGGGCATCCCATTGCAGCCGGATATCCAGTTTGGCCAACAGCTCGGGCTGGCCGATCAGCACGATGCCGAGCAGCCGTTGCAGCCCATCTTTGTTTTCCCAGAACCGCTTTAGATGTTTGAGCACGGGAACCGTCAGGGCATGCGCCTCTTCAATGAGCAGCAGGTTCAGGAATCCGGCGCGCCGATTGGATAACAGCAATTCCAGTGAGCGGTGCTGGCGCGCTTCAGGCGTTCTCGGCACCGACTGTCTCGGGGCCAGCGTGCGCAGAATCGCCTCATGGATTTGGGTGCTCTTGAATATCCGCCCGCGAGTTTCGACGTCGTCGATATCGGTGACGTAGGGGGTGATCACCGTCACCTGTTCCTCCCTCATCGATTCAATGAAAAAATCTTTCGCCGTGGACTTGCCCGCGCCGGACTCGCCGACGACGGCCACGAACCGCTGTCCTCGCAGGGCATCGCGCATGGCCGCTAGCGCGAACGCATGCGACTCGCCCAGATAAATGTCGTCCACCTCGTTCACATCGTCATGGAACGGATCGCGGGCCAGCTTGAAATGGCGTTTGGCCGCTGGTGACAGCCACTCGGGTTCTGTTAACATCTCATTCTCCGTTGTGGGCGATTGCCCATTGCTATCCGGCTGATGGGTGTTGCAGCACTCATCAGCCACTCTAAATATCGATTCGTCGACGCTCAGCCCGCGATCCTGCAACGCATGCAGGATTCCTTTTTCCAGCATCAGGGCATTTTTCGGCCACTGATCGTGGTTTACGATCTGGGCGATCGTGGCGGGGCTGACCCCACAATCCCGCGCCAGTGCGGCTTGGGCGATGCCGGCCTCAATGAGTGCGCGCTTGAGTTTCAGCATCGCGTCCCCTCATGTACTGCACCCGCTTCACCTCGCCTTCGCAGACGATTTCAATGCAGGTCACCCCATTGATACGCCACACGCTGATGGCGCACAGCTCCGGCATGTGCTGAGCGAGCGTAAACATCGCGGCCTTCATTTCGTCTTTGATCTCGCCTTCATCATCCATCGTTGTGTCTCCTCTCAAACCGCCCGCAACGCAGGCCTTGCCGGCGCCTCTGCGGGCTGTTCCAGCCAGGCCCGCAGCGTTGCCAGTTCCCGTTCCGGCGCGCCTTCAGGGCACCGGTCTTTGATGGCGGCGTAATATTCCGGCCGCCAGCCTCGGCCCATGACCGAGGCGAGCCGCGCGCAAATATCCGTCACCGTCAAAATCTGTTCCGCCACCCGCACCGGGTGAGCGACTTCCACCACCTCGCCACGCCGCTTCATGTACTCGGGCACGTACACCTCCCGCAGGTGAGAGTGTGCATTCAGCCCGCCGAAGGGCGCCGCGTTCCTGGCTTTGGCCTTTTCGATCTCCTCGTCCGATCGTCCCGGATACGCGGTGCGGTCGGCCGTTTTTGCCGCCTCTTCTATCGGGGTATCCCGTAGCGCGCGGAACTCCTGACCGAACACCGGCGCATCGGCGCGGAATCCGCTCGTCTGCTCAAATGCCACCGGATCGATCACATGGGTTTGCTCATCGCCCTTGTAATCCGCGATCGTCACCAGTACCTGGTTGGCGCCATAAACCAGCGGGCTGACCGTGACGGTCATGTCCCGGAACACGCCGGCAATGCCGGACAGGTCGTACACTAGGGACTGTTTCGCAGACGGGTGCCGGAAACTGACGGTTAGCCCCCCGGCGCCGGTCGCCCGCACCTTGCGCGGCTCCGGCTCGGCCGTCAGCAGATAGCGGCACAGCTCGTCATCCGGCAACGTGCGCAGCTGCTCCTGGCGGATGGTTTGCCAGAGCGCATAGCGGGCCTGCGGTTGAGCCAGGCCGATACGCTTCAGGCGCGAGTCGTAGTGCGGTATCGCATTGGCGTTGAACGCCCGGTACCACGCCTCCGCTGCGGTATTGAGTTCGTCCACGTTCCGCACCGGCTCGAATTTGAGCCGGCTTTCGAACAGCTTTTCGACGATGTTGTTGGCACATTCCACCTGGCCCTTGGCCCGCGCCTGGCCGCGGGCATGCGCCCAGGTCTCCACTTGCAGGGCGCGCAGCGCGTTGTGGATGGCGCCGCCGGCATCGGATCCTTTGTCCCATACCAGCAGCTCGGGCACGCCATGGAAGGGGCAGCCCAGCGCATCGAGCTGGCGCCAGGCGTAGAGCAGGAAATCGTAGAGATTGGTCTGCGTTTCACCTTTGGCCTGGTAGTAGCGAACGATGACGACGCTGGACATGTGATCGGTCAGCACATAGCGCCAGCACTTCAGGTTGCCGATCCGCTCCACCCAGGCGGGTTTGTTGCGGTGGATTTCCTCGTCGCGCAGTACCCGCTGCTCGCCATTGGGCGCGTAATACAGCAGGCAGAGCGAGGGGTCGGTCTGATGCACGTGGTTGGGGTACAGGCTGCTCATGGGCACATGCGGTGTGTCCAGCGCGGCCGACCGGGCATCCAGGTGCGCCCGCCGCAACAGCGTCCGCACCCGGCTCGCGCCGACCGGTATCGCCCGGCCATTGCTGGCCATCAGCGAAATGGCGTTCGGCACCTCCATCGTCACCTTGCCGTTCTTGCGGATGCCGGGCCGGATCGCCGCGCCCAACTCACGCAACACCTGTTCGTCCAGTGCCGTGGAGCCCGCGTCCGAGCGGGTCTTGCGTCCGCTGCTCCAGCCCACTTTGCGCAGCCCCCGGTACACCCGGTTGGCATCGGCCCAGCCGTGCTCGGCCAGAAAGCCCTGGATCAACTCGCCCCGCTGCCGGTGCGGCGCCGCGTCCAGCCGACGCGCCAACGCGCGGAACTGGTCCAACAGGGTGACGGAATACGGTTCGACGATGGCCATGGGTTACCCCAGTGTTTTGTATCCGGAGAGGTTTGCCTCGCAGGCATCGGCAAACCCTTGAGCCGCCTGCATCACCTGGTCGGCCAGGTCGTACAGGTGCACGGCCATCATGCGCAGCGCCGCATCGTGGTCGGCGGGCTCGCCCGGCAGCTCGACGGTGAGGATGCGTTCCAACTGCCGGGTGAGCCGATCGAATCCCTGCAGCGTCTCTCCGGCCGCGACCGTCACGTCGAGGTTGATGCCGTTGACCACCGCCGGCCAGCTCGGGACCGCGCTTTCGCGCTCTATCAACTTCTGTTGCAGGTCGTCGATCTGCAGGTTTTTGGACTCCAGCAGCCGTTGTTTACCGGCATCTGCGGTCTTGAGCTTTTCGATCGCCTTGGCGTGGTCTTCGTCTTTCTTGCGCAGCGCTAGGCGCAGCTCGCGGACGGACATGCAGGCAATTTCATCGAGCTCCAGTGACCTGCTCCCCGAGATTAGTCCGGTCGTGATGTAGAGTCTGCCTCGATAGGAGGCAGCATGAAGAAGCGTTTCACCGAAGAACAGATCATTGGCATCCTGAAGGAAGCCGAAGCCGGCCTAAAAGTAGCGGAGCTGTGCCGCAAGCACGGGCTCAGCGAGGCGACGTACTACAACTGGAAAGCGAAATACGGCGGCCTGACAGTGTCGGATGCGCAGCGGCTCAAGGCACTGGAGACCGAGAATGCCCGGCTCAAGCGCCTGCTGGCGGAGGCGATGCTGGACAATGCTGCGTTGAAAGAGGTTGTAGGCCGAAAGTGGTAAGCCCACAAGCCAAGAGGGTGGCGGTCTCCCATCTGATGACAAAGCACCAGATGGGCGTCACGCGGGCTTGTGGGCTGATCGGTATTTCTCGGTCGCTGTATCGCTACGAAGCTAAGCGGCCAGTAGACCAGGAGCTCAAGGAACGACTGTGCGAATTGGCAGCGCAGAAGCGGCGCTATGGGTATCGCCGGCTGCACGTGCTACTTTGCCGAGAGGGTTGGGAAATCAACCGAAAGCGCACCTATCGCGTGTATCACGAGGCCGGCCTGATGGTCCGCAAACGAAAGCGGAAGCGCATTGCCGGCGTGGAGCGCCAAATCAAGGTCGCGCCATCGGCGCCTAACGAGAGTTGGTCTATGGACTATGTTTCGGACGGTTTGGCCGATGGTCGGCGGCTGCGGTGCCTGAATATCGTCGATGACTTCACGAAGCAGTGCTTGGCCATCGAAGTCGATACTTCGCTGCCTGGCAGACGTGTAGTCGGTGTGCTGCAACGGCTGGCAGAGATCCGCGGATTGCCCAAATCAGTCACCGTCGACAACGGCCCCGAGTTTGCCGGCAAGGCTTTGGATGAATGGGCCGATAGCCAAGGACTGTGCTTGAGCTTCATCCAGCCAGGTAAGCCACAGCAGAACGCCTACATCGAAAGCTTCAACGGCAAATTCCGGGATGAATGCCTGAACGAGCATTGGTTCGTCTCGATGTGCCATGCTCGCCAAGTCATTGAGGAGTGGCGTCGGGAATACAATGAGCAACGCCCCCACAGTTCGTTGGCTTACCTGACGCCAGATCAGTTTGCAGACACATTTTTAACCGCAGACTCTATGTCCGTTTCGGACTAAATCGGGGAGCAGGTCACCAGACCTCGCACCTCCTGGTCGTTGGCGAGCTCGTCGATCTCGTCCTCGTCCAGCACCGCGAGTTCGATCAGCTTGGTTTTGCCGAGAGCCATCAAATTTGCGTTTGAACGCAAATTTGAGAATTTGCGAGCGGCCCGAATCAGCTTCGACGCGACGAACTGGTCGATCCCAATTTTTTGAACTGCATCCATGAACTCGCCGCGGGGTTCGCGGTCTTTGATCTGAATCAATCTCCGCCCAGCTTCCAGCATGGCTTCGGCGGATTGATTCAGCAGAAATCGTATTTCCTGGGTCACCCGATCCAGCTGATACGGGAGAATGTCGCCGTATTGCCTGTCTGTTTCGGCGGCATCCAACACAGCCCGATTGTGGTTTGCTATGAGCTGTTCTTCGGGGAGTGCCGGCAGATTGGGCATTTCGGTTTCAGGCAGCTTCTCGCGTCCCATCTCAACCCCCTATGCCATTCAGAATTTCAACTACAAATCTCATCTCTATTGCTCCAATGCGGTGGACGAAACCAAATTGCGTTTGAACGCAAATGTGCGTTTGAACGCACATCTGAAAATCCGACATCAATAGCTAGCGCCAGCAGCGATGCGCTGATTCAGCTCCAAAATCCGACCCTGCAACTTGGTCACGTGATCGGCATGGGCCTGGGCGATCTGCAGCATGCCCACCGAATGGGCAAATCGACCGTTGTCCAGTTTCACCGCCAGCCCTTCGGCAATCAGCGTGTTCAGTGCCCGGTTGACGTTGCAGGGCGAGTCGCCCAGCGCCTTGGCCAGCTCTGTGTTAGAGAGACCGGTCAGCGTGTGCCCCTTCAGCATCTTGAGCACCCGCAGAATGCGGGCGCCGGACTCGATGGTTTTCTTGCGCCGCGAGTTCTTGATCTTTTCGTTCATACCTGCCGCTCCGCGTAGTCGCGGTATTCAATGGCTGCCCTGATACGCGCGCTGTCCAGCCGCTCGTATTCACGCTGCGCTGCAGCCAGCCTTTTCCATGCCTGCTGGGCCGCGGCCTTGGCGGCCTGCTTGCGCGCCTTGAGGCGCATCAATTTATTCATGCCGTTAGTGCTCATACCCGCCGCTCCGCGTAGTCGAGGTATTCCTGGACCGCTTTCTGATGCGCCTTGCGCTTGCAGGCATACTCCCGCTGAGCCTCGCTCAGCTTCCGCCGTGCCTCGTCCAGATCATCCAGGGCCGCGTACTTGCGCATGTTCAGGCGTATCAATTCCTTCTCCTCGTTAATGCTCATCGTCGCCTCCGAAATCGAATTCGGGTTGTTGGTGCTTCTCTACGTTTACCCGGTGCCAGGCCAGGGCCTCCATGCCGGTCTGAATCGCGCCGAGCACGTCATTCGCTTCGGCTTTGCCTGCGGCAAATTTGATGATTTGGCCCACCGCCTCGGTCAGCAGCTCTTGCAGCGAGTTGATGTCTCGCGCCTGCGATTTCCTGCCTGTAGGCACCCGGATCGTCATGTAGCCGGCGGATTGCGCCAGCCATCGGCTGATGAAATGGACGCCGCAAACCTCCTCGTAATTCAGGATCAGCCGGACCGGTAAATTTCCGTCGGACTGCCAGTCGTAAACCTTGTCGGCCTTGACACCCATCTTGTTCTCGATGCCAGGGATCGACAGATTGCGTTTGTCGCGGGCGTACTGGTTGCACAGCTTGATCGCGTGCAGAGCGTTCAGCGGCTGTACTCGTGACCAATTTCGATTGCGCACTGTCAAGACCCGAAAAATATTTATTTTTCCCAACACCGCATCAGGCGGTGCGCCGAAACAAAAAAACTTTTACCCTCTATGCAATCTCGTTGCGTCTGCCGAGAATGTCCGCACTTCAACGCAGACAGGGGCTCGATCATGAACACCGCCGAATTCACAGAACTGGCCGGCCGTATTGAAGGCCTGGGTGCTGCTTTCCTTTGCCTGGTTGCGGAGCTGGAAAATCGCAGAGCCATGGACGGTTCCCGCTTCACTTCGGGCCTACATCGGATCGCGGGGGAATTGTGTTTCGAGCAGCCACACCTGGAGGAGACGAAACGGACGGTGCGCGAACTGGCGGCCGAGCTGGATGCGATGCGCGAGCGTCGTATTCACGGCCGATAATTGCGGCGTCGGGGATGAAACCCCAGGGGTTGATGGTCATGATTGCTCCAAGTGTCGTTAAGCAAGGAAATCAGCGTTTAATCGGCTTGAGGGCCCTCAGTGCTAGGCGCCTGACTGTTTGTTTCTGGCGTTGGGGCATAAATGTGTTTGCCAGGATTTACGGACGCGTCAGCATCGTCCTCCTCGGGCGCCGATTCGTTGTCGGATTCAGCCATGCGTTGATAAGGGCGTACCGGCCAGAGCGTGCAGTCTGAGATGCAGCATTGGCCAATGGCTTTGCGAGGATTGGGATCAACACCGCAGCCGACGCAGTCCCAGCATTTGCCGTTGATGGCCAAGCGCAAGGAAGCCGGGTTACGGCGCGCCTTTTCGATGGGGCTAAGGCGTTCGATTTCACCGGCGGCACGCTTTTCGGCCATAGCCGCCTGGGCTTTTTCGAGGGGAGACAGGTTGGTCATGACGGGTCCTGCTGAATGAGGCGGATCAGGCGGCGTGCTGGCTAACTTCGCCGTCCTTCAGACCCATGATGACGGCATGATCGTGGGCCTTGCCTCGGCGTCCGCGGATGCGGCCGTTGAGCAGATCGCGCACGAGACGCGGATCCAATGATTTCGCCTTGGCAAAGGACTCGACGGTAACGCCTTTGGAGTCCAGCTCCTTGCGTAGCTGTTCGGGCGTGTAGAGAGCCATAGGGTTGCTCCTGTGGTTTGGTTTGCGAGAACGTCCGCGCTCATCGCTTTTGATGTGCGCGTTTTGTGCGATAGATGATGAGTCCGTACGGACTCTTTGTCAATAGGCTATGCGCTCATATGGACACTATTGGTTTTCGATTACGCAAAGAACGCGAAGCTCTTGGGTTCAGCCAAGAGGAGTTTGCCGAGAAAGGAGGTGTCCAACGGCGCGCCCAAGTTCGTTATGAATCGGACGAAAGGTGTCCGGATGGGCACTATTTCTCAGCAATAGCGGCGGTCGGTGCCGACGTGAACTACATCCTTACCGGAGAGAAGAAGGAGATTGCTGAAAAGCTCAAGGGCGTCGGGCAGGCCAGAGATGTCGTAGTGGAGGCGGTCCTGAAACGTTCCGGATTAGACAGGGAGATGCTGGCCGATTTGGATCGGAAGGTGTTTGACTCGAACTTGTCGGCGGCCGACATCGAGAAAGTGCTGGAAGAACGTTTTCCGACTTCCGCAGTCGTCATGGTTCCGCGCTATGACGTCCATGGAAGCGCTGGCGGTGGAGCGGTCAACCACACCGAGCACGTCATCGAATACGTGGCGTTTGACCCAGCATGGGTACGTGAGGTCCTACGCGTGTCGCCCGATAAGCTGTGCCTGATCGGCGTGCGTGGCACGAGCATGGAGCCGACCCTGCTCAATGGCGAAGTGATCCTCGTGGATCGTACTCTGTCGGAAATCCGGGACAGCGATGTCTATGTCATCGAGTACGAGGGGAATTTACTCATCAAACGGATTCAGCTCCGCCTGGATGGCACTGTAGTCATCAAATCGGATAACACGGCCTACGAACCAGAGATTCTCACCTCGGAAGATGCCCAGCGGCTCAGCGTGGTTGGGCGAGTAGTCCCATGGAAATTTGGACGATTCAAGCTGTAGACAAAGAAATGAACCATCTGGAAGAGGCATTCTGGAAAATCGCCGATCAGCTGATCGTGGATCGAGCCAGATTGGAGGGCTTGTGGCCACAGTTTGAAAAACATCGCAACGATCCTAAGCGTACCTATTCGATCATCGAGCAGTGTTTGCCCGAGGGGACGTGGGAATGGCCCGAGTTTATTGCCCACCAAGCATCGAAAGGCGTCACGCCGACATTCAAAGAGATGTGCAAGATGCTCTACAGCCGGATCGAGCGCGTCTCCGGTGCGCTACGAACTGCAGATCAAATCAGCCACGTCATCGTACGAACGCCCTATTTGCTGTTTCGCGCCGGACTTGAGCCCCGGCCAGAGTGTCGGGCTGCCGATGGACGAGTAGAGCATTACACGAATGAATTCTGGGAACATCACACACCGCCGTGTGATTGGCTCGAATGCAGCTGCCGAATATTCGTAGACCGGAAAATGCGATAAGCACGTCATTGAGGCGGACGCCAGAATGACGCAAGAAATTGAAATGACGAAGTGAATTTGACCGCTGGAAGGAGAAGCAAGTGAGCGAATTTCGTAGCCGGATGTTGCAGCATGTGGAGCACGTGAAGAATGTAGGGCCTCACTGCGACACCGAGGAGACCACCAAACAGGCGTTAATTTTGCCGGTGTTGGACGTTCTTGGCTTTAGTCCCTATGACCCCACAAAAGTAAAAGCGGAATTTGCCGCCGATTTTCCTGGCGTGAAGGCAAATGAGCGGGTGGACTACGCCTTATTCTGTAATGGCGTACCCGTGATGTTCATCGAGGCCAAGAGCTATACGGAAAACCTGAGCAACCATGCGCCGCAGTTGTCCCGTTATTTCAATGCGACGCCGGAAGTGACCATTGCCGCGATCACCAACGGTCGGGAATGGCGTTACTTCACGGATCTGGTCGACAAGAACGTGATGGACAAAGAGCCGTTCCTGACGGTGGACTTCTCGAGCTTGCGCGATGCCGACATGGAGCAGCTTGGCCGCTTCCGTCACGATCGGTTTCAGCCCGAAGCACTACGGACTCTTGCGGAGGAAAGTGTATTCCTCGCCGCATTCAAGGCCGTCGTTAAGCGGAGCGTACTGGAAGGGGATGCCGATTTCGTGCGCTATGTCGCTGGCAAGTCGACAATTCAACGCACACTGACAGCGAAATTCCTCGAACAAATCACGCCGATCGTGAAACAGGCCGTCGCGCAGACCATGAGCGATATGGTGGTCAACAGTCTTTCAGCGCCAAGCTTGCCGGAGCCGTCCGCAACGCCGCAGTCCACCGATAGCTTTGACGACGACATCATTGACCCGAGCAATAGCAAGATTGTCACTACAGCGGCAGAGCGGGCTCTGCTCGGCATCGTGCTTGACCTTCTGGCGGGAGAGCCGTTGTCCGGGAAAGACACGGAAAGTTATTTCTCCGTGTTGTATTCGAACAAAGTTAATCGTTGGCTCCTACGATACACAGGAAACAAGCGTCGCCCGGTCGTGCAATTTATTGTGCCGCTGACTCCCCAGCATCGCAGCGAGATCGAGCGGGCCGGGTTGGAAATTGGGTCTGGGAATCAAATCCTGCTCGATAAGCCTGAATACCTGATGCGCATCTCCGGACTGCTGTTTGACGCCCTGGCGTATTGCAAGGATGACGATAACTTCAAGCTTAAGAAGGAAAAGTAGGGAGTACATTGAATGAGCAAAGACAACCTGGAGCAATGTGGCCTGTCGCGGCTGGATCGCGATCATGATGGCGTGCCTTGCGAGTCGATTTGCCGTTAAGAAAAAATAAGGAGAGACGATGAAAAGCTTCCTGGTAGTGGGTTTCCTTTGCGTGTTTCTAGGCGCAGCACATGCCGCCGGACCAACGTTTCCAACGACCCACCCCTTTGACGCGATCTACCAGAGATTACATTTTGGCGATAACGAGTCAGACCCGTTTGACGCCTATTTCTGGTGGGAGAACGGGAATCTGTGGATGGAAGCAGACCCCTTGCCGAGTGCTCACGTCTGTAGCCAGAATTTCACTTTCGTGCAAGATGGATCACAGTACAACGTCGCGTTACGGAACAAGAGCGACGACACGTTTTGCGGCACGTTGTATATCAATGCTGTCTTCCGGATGGTCGACCGGCGCAATGGCGCGCCGTTTAATCCAGTGCTCGGCGGGAAAATCTTTGTCGATGAGCTGGACAAGACTCAATCGATTGATATGCCGGCTGGGCCAGCGCCATCGCCGGACCCCACTCCCGAACCTTCCCCAACTCCATCTCCGACTCAGGCTCCGACCCCGACCCCTGAACCGACTGTGGCTCCAACTCCTGCGCCCACAGTCAACCCAACTCCAGCGCCTACTCTCGGACCATGTCCGACGCCGGCGCCTACGGGCACACCAGATCCTACACCCGAGCCGACCCCGGCCCCCATATACGACAAGCCGCAAGCGGACGTATATGACATCGACATCAAGAAAGTGGTTTGCCAGCGCAAGAATGGAAAGAAATTCCCTGCTCGGCAGCTGCCCGGACCTGGCAACTTCGTTTGTGACGGGATACCGATCAATGCCGGAGAGAAAGTAACGATCACCGTCGTGGGCACGAAGAAGTAATCCGACGAGGGGCGCGTGTGGCTTCATTTGATTGCTATGCGCGCCCTATGCCTACCGGATAGCGTTGCTCGGCCTCGAACGGCTTTCGAGGATTTGGAACGCGGTGTTTGGGATGGCCCTTGCCGCGCCGTATACTCTAGCCACTCTTAACCCGGTTAACAGCTCCTTTTCTCCCTTCTGCCAAGCAGGCGGAAACGTTTCCGCCTGATGCCTCTCGGCTCCGGTCCGTAACCTACGGACCATGAGCCAGACCACACCTCAACCCATCGAATCCCTCAAGCCCGGCCGGTTTACGGCCATGAGCGGCCAGGTCGTTGAGTTTTCCGAATCCGATCTTGCTGCGATGGCGGCGGCCTACGATCCAGCGGTTTACCGCGCGCCGATCGTCGCCGGGCACCCGAAACACGACGATCCGGCCTACGGCTGGGTCGATGCCCTGCGCTATTCGCCGGACACCCAGCGCCTGCTGTCCGTGCCCGGCGATGTCGATCCGGCGTTCGCCGAAATGGTGCGCAGTAAGAAATTCCGCTCTGTCAGCCTGTCCGTCTACCTCCCTGACTCTCCCGCCAATCCGAAACCGGGCGTGTTCTATCCGCGCCACCTCGGATTTCTCGGCGCCATGCCGCCGGCGGTGAAGGGCCTGCGCGAAGCCTCCCTGTCCGATTCCGAAGAAGGCGTCATCGAGCTGAGCGAATGGGACGACGTGACCAACGCCGGCCTGTGGCGCCGTTTGCGCGAATGGCTCATCGGCCAATTTGGCCAGGACACCGCCGATCGGGTGATCCCCGGTTACGACGTGCAATCCCTGGAGCAAGCCGCTCAACAGGAAGTGGCCGAAGCCGCCGCCGAGGATGCCGGCGCCCAGCCCGCCTTTTCAGAATCTCAACCCGAGGTAACGCCCACGATGACTGCTCAAACCACCGATCTGGCCGAACGCGAGGCGGAAATTGCCCGCCGCGAGGCCGAACTGCAACGCCGCGAGGCGGCGGCGACGCGGCAGGCGCATGCCGATTTCGCCGAAAGCCTGGTGCAGGCCGGCAAGTTGCCGCCGGCGGACAAGGCGGGCCTGGTCGAATTCATGGCCAGCCTGGACGGCGAAGCGACGCTGGAATTCAGCGAAGGCGAGGAAACGGTCACGACGCAATCCAGCGCCTGGCTCAAGTCCTTCCTGAGCCGTCGCCTGCCGAAAACCATCGAATTCAGCGAGCTCAGCGGCGGTGCCGGCACGGGTGACGAGATCAGCCTGTCGGAAGACGAGCGGAAGACCTGTGAGGCGCTGAACCTCACGGCGGAAGAGTACCTGGCGGCAAAGAAGGGGGCGTGACATGACCGCATTGGCAGCAGAGCGCAACACCAAAGAACGGATCGGCGACGTCTTCGACCTGCCGGTCAAGGCCAACACCAAATGCTATCTCGGCGGCCTGGCCGTCATCGATGCCGGCTACGCGGCGCCCGGACGTACCGCAACCACCCTGGTCGCCGCCGGCCGGTTCGAAGAGAGCGTCGACAACACCGGCGGTGCGGCCGGCGACAAGAAGGCGCGGGTCAAGCGCGGCATCTACAAGTTCGCCAACAGCGCCGCGGGCGATCTGATCGCGCAGGCCGACGTCGGCGCCGACTGCTACATCGTCGACGACCAGACCGTCGCCAAGACCAACGGCACCAACACCCGCTCCCGCGCGGGCCAAATCGTAGCCGTCGACAGCGACGGCGTCTGGGTCCAGATCGGTCTGGGCTGGTAATCGGAGACACATATGCAGATCACGCCGCAAACCCTGAAAGCCCTCCAGAACGGCTTCAATGCCGCCTTCCTCAAGGGCTTCAACTCCGCCGAGGCCCAGTGGCCCCTGATCGCGATGGAGGTTCCCTCCCAGTCGGCCCTGGAAAACTACGGCTGGATGAAAGAACTGCCCGGCATGCGGGAATGGATCGGCCAGCGCGTCATCCACAACCTGGAGATGATCGGTTACCAGATCATCAACAAACATTGGGAGCACACCGTCGGCGTCGACCGCGACGACATCGATGACGACAAACTGGGCCTGTATTCCACCCGCTTCTCGATGCAGGGCGAGGTCGCCAAACGCCACCCGGACGAACTGATGTGGCAGGTGCTGCTGAGCGGATTCAATTCGCTCGCGATGGACGGCCAGTATTTCTTCGACACCGACCATCTGGGCTACGACGCCGCCGGCACGGAAACCTCCTGGAGCAACTACCAGGCCGGTGCCAGTTCGCCCTGGTTCCTGATGGACCTCTCGCGCAGCTTCATGAAGCCGCTGGTGTTCCAGAACCGTTCGACCGTGAAGTTCGTCAATCAGTCCAACGAGACCGACGACAACGTGTTCATGAACCGGCAGTTCCGGTTCGGTGTGGACGGCCGCTACAACGGCGGCTTCGGTTTCTATCAGCTTGCCTATGCCTCCAAAGCCGCGCTCGATGCCACCAACTACCAGGCAGGCCGGCTGGCGCTGGGCACTCAGCGCCGGCCGGACGGGACGGCGCTGCCTGTGCATGTCACTCATCTAGTCGTTGGCCCGACCAATGAAGCCGCCGCGCTCGCGCTGCTCAACAAGGAGCTGGTCTCCGGCGGTGAAACCAACATCTGGTACAAGACCGCGCAGCTCGTGGTCGTGCCGCAGCTGGGGTAAGCAAACCATGATCCGAATCACTGCACGACGCGCCGGATTCCGCCGCTGTGGCATCGCCCACCCGGCGGAACCCATCGATTACCCCTTCGATCGTTTCGACGAAGGCGAGCTGAAGAAGCTCCAGGCCGAAAACATGCTCATCGTCGAAGTGCTGGACGATGAGGCATCGGAATCCGCCGCAGACGATCCGGCGCCGCTCAAGCCGCATCGCGGCAAAGCCGCTCCCACAGGGTCCGCGGCATGAGCTATTGCACCCAAGCCGACCTGGAAAAGGTCTCGGCCGTCGAGTTCCTGCAGCTGGCCGATCGCGACCACGACAGTGTGGCGGATGCGGACGTCGTAGCCGAGGCCATCGCGAAGGCGGACGGGATCATCGACAGCTACGTGCGCCACCGCTACGCCGTGCCGCTGGCGCCCGATCCGGCTATCCGGGACTGCGCGGTGAAGCTGGTCTGGTTCACCCTGCAGGAAACCAATCCGACCGAAGCCGCCCGGAAGAACCGCGACGACGCGGTGAAGTTCCTGCGTGACCTATCAGAAGGCACGAGCCACCTGGGGCCGGATCAGCTCGCACCGGGCGCGACCGTCAGCGTCGACGTTCCGCAGGCCGAAGCGCCGGACCGGGTGTTCAGCGACGACACGCTGGCCGGCTACTAGAGCGCGTCGATGCAAATCTCACCCGTCGTCGCCCAGCTCCAGACCGTGCCGGAACTTACCGGCCGGGTCGAGATCGCCGGCAGCGTCCGTCAGATCCTGACCGAGCTGAACAGCGGGAAAGGCCCGCGATGGGCCTGGGTGATTTCGCCGGGTGACGACGCCGGGAATAACACACTGTCGGCCGGTGGCATCCGGCAACGGGTGACCGACCGCTACGGCGTCGTCCTCGGCTGCTACGACGTCAGCGACCGCCGCGGGGAAGCCGCACTGCTCAAGGTCGAAGCGCTCGGCCAGGCCGTGGAACCGAAGCTCTTGGGCTTCATCCCGGCGCCGGGTTACGCGGAACTCACCTACCGATCCGGCCAAATGGTCGGCGGCACCGACGGCTGGGTGCTGTGGCTGCACCTCTGGCAATCGAACCACTACATCACCAAGTGAGGACGTGATGCACACGAGTGAACATTTCGGCAAGGGCGGCAGTTACACCCTGAACCCGGAAACCGATCAGATCGAACTGGCCGAGGAACGCATCCAGATGGCCCCGGAATTCGTGCCGGTTGTTGCCTTCTCGGACGGTTCGGCCTCGGAGGAACAGGCTGCGGCTGCCGAAGCGGCGACTGTGTCCGACGCGCCGGCGCCGGTGACCGCTGATCCAGTTGCCGCGGATCCGGCGTCCCTCGAAGCCGCGCAGGACCCGTCAGCGACCGTGAACGACACCTCAACGGACCGGCCTGGCCGGCGCGGCAAACGAGCCGAGACCGATCCGACTGACGGAGGCGCAGCATGAGTGGCCAAATCACCCGCAACAACCGAGTCCTGGTCGGCAAACTCGAATCCACCTATGGCGTCGACGCCAACCCCACCGGCGCGGTCAATGCGATCCGGGTCACCGACCTGAGCATCAAGCCGGTCCTGGGCAACCAGAAGAGGATCAATTACATCCGGGGTTTCCTCGGTATCGGTCGCAATGTCCGCACCGAACTGTACCGCTCGATCACCTTCAAGGTAGACATGGTCTCGGCGCTGACGCCGGGCCAGGCACCGCCCTATGGGTTCATCCTGCGGGCCTGCGGCATGGCCGAGACCTTACTGGCGGCTGCGGTGACCGGCACCTTACAAGCAGGCTCCACCGCCACCACGCTCAAGCTGCCGGCAGCGGCCTCCGCCATCAACGGTGCCTACATCGGCGCCAAGAGCCGGATCACCGGCGGACTCGGCAGCGGTCAGGCCGCCTCTGGCATCGCCTACGACGGCGTCTCGAAGATCCTGACGCTCGACCGTCCCTTGGCCACCGTGCCGGACGGCACCTCGGCGGTATCGATCGATCCCTTCGCCCGCTACAACCCGATCAGCGACCTCGGAACCATGGAAGCGGCGACGTTCTACTACTACACGGGCAACAAAGTCCGGCACAAGCTGCTCGGCTGCCGTGGCAACGCCAAGTGGGATGCCTCGTCGAAGGACACCGGCTTCATTGAGTTCGAGATGTTCGGGCTCTACGGCGGCGTGGCGGACGCCTCGGAAGCCAGCGTGGTGACGACCAACTGGGTCGATCCCTGGGAGGTCGGTTTCGGCCGCACCTACGGCCAATTCTTCGGGAAGCAGTTCACCGGCGGCGCTACCGGCCTGCAGATGGGCAAGTTCTCGCTCGATCTGGGCCACAAGCCCAAATACCGCAGCGTGGTGGGTTTCCAGGGCATCAACAGTACGGATCGGGAGTCCACCGGCTCGATCACGCTCGACGCCACCCTGGTGGCCGAGCAGGACATCTGGGCCATCGTCACCGGCAGCACGACCGGCCCGATCGGCATTGAGCAGCCCGACACCAACAATGGCTCAGTCCGTCTCGACGTGCCGAAGGCTGACCCGACCGACGCCGATGACGGCGACGACGAGGGCATCTCGATTAACAACATCCCGTTCGATTGTATGCCGGTCCTCGGCAACGACGAACTCTACTACACCTGCCGCTAAGGAGACATGACCCCATGGCATTCAAGCTCGGTACCCAGGAAGCACTCGACAAGCCCATCGCCCGCAAGGTGCTGCTCCCGGTCTGTAACGAGGCCGGCACCCCGGTCAATCACCAGATCACGCTGCTCTATCACCGTATGACGGTTGAAGAGATCGGCGCCGCCTACGCTGCCCTGGGGGAAGACGCCAAGCTGCTCGAAGAGCTCAGCGGGCCGGCGCTGACCGCCGCGGTGCTTGATATGCACGCCAACCACGTCCTGCGCCTGGCGGTCGGGTGGAAGGAGGTTCAGGCGGACGACGGTACCGACGCGGCATTCACCTTCGACAATGTCCGCGCTTTGCTGAACGCCGTGCCGAAAGCCTACGACAAGATTACGGAGGAGTTCCAGAAAGCCAACCGGGGCGGCGCCGCACTGGGAAACTGATCGAGGCCGCCGAGCACTGGGCGCGAGGCGGCGACCAGCCCGATCAAGCCTTCCAGGACGACATGGAAGGCTTCGGTTTGACGCAGGCACAAGAGGAAGCGGCGCCGGCGGATACCGACTTCTATGTCATGGAGGACAACTGGGACACGGTGATGGCGTTCCTCGCCTGCCGAACCCGGTGGCAGCGGGAATTTCCACCCCTCGGCGGCCCCGCGATCTGGCTCGGTTTGAACTATTCAGACGTGGAAGTGGTGATTCGCAACCTCGGGCACGAAGGCGAGGCGGCCCGCCAGATCTTCGCCGGCATTCAGGTGATGGAAGCGGCGGCACTGGCCGTGTTCCATCCGCCGGCGGTTGTCTCAACGGCCGGAGAACAGGCGGACGAATGACGTCAGAGCGAAAACCACAACGATAGCGGCCCCTACCATCGCCACGCCGGCGCCGTATTTCAGCCACCCCAGCGCAAATAGCAGAAAGCCCAGCACCATCAGACTGATTACGGACATATGGCCGGCCCTATCGTAGTTGGCATCAAACTCAATCTCGACGAGAAAGGAGCGCTGGTCGGGGTTGAGAAGGTCGAAAGCGGATTCAAGCGCATCGGCTCGGCCGCCAGCGAATCCGCCAGCCGTATCGACGCATCATACAAGAAAGTCGAAACCGGCATCGCCGAAGTCGAGAACGGCTTCAAGCGCGTTGGTTCGGCTGCCAACGAATCCGCCGGCCGGATCGATGCCGCTTACGGTAAGACCCGCCAGGGCCTGGATTCCATCAGCACGCAGCTGGCGACGGCCAAGCGCCAGTTTCTCGAATTCATCACCGCCCAGGCGGCGCTCGGCGCTGGCCGGGAACTGGCCGATGTGGCCGACCGCTACGCCAACCTATCCGCCCGCCTCAAGCTCGCCACCCAAAGCGAACTGGAATATGCCAAGGCGCAGGCGCAGGTGTTCGCCATTTCCCAGCGCTACAGCACTGCCCTCGACGACAACGCCAAGCTGTACTCCCGCATTGCCCCTGCGGCGCGCGATGCCGGCAAGAGCCAGGCCGACCTGATCAAGGTCATCGAAGGCGTCAACGCCAGCCTGAAGACTTCCGGCGCCAGCGCAGCGGAGCAATCCTCCACCATCACCCAGCTGTCCCAGTCCCTGGCCTCCTCCACGGTGCAGTGGGAGGACTTCGGCCAGCTCGCCGACACCAACATGCGGCTGGTGGATGCCGTCGCCAAGCAATTGGGCGGCAGCATGGGGGACCTCAAGCAAAAGATGTCGGACGGGCTGATCAGCAACACGCAACTGTTCGACGCCATCATCGCGGCCTCCGAACAGCTCAAAGCCGAAGCCGCCACGATGCCCAACACCATCGGCGGCGCGGTGCAGCAGATGTCAAATGCCTGGGAGCAATACATCGGCAAAGCCGACCAGGCGGCCGGCGCCAGCCGGCAAGTGGCGGACGCCATCAGTGGTATCGCCGGGGATTTTGATGATATCGCCGATGCGGCTATCCATGTCGGCGAAGTCATCACGGCGGTGCTGGCGGTCAAAGCCGTCCAGGCGATTGGCAGTTATGTGATCGCGGCAGAAGGCGCCACGTTGGCAACCCGCACGCTGGGCGTTGCGGTGTCCGCGTTGGGCGGCCCGTGGGGTATCGCGGCGGCGGCAATCACCACGGGAGGTATCGCTCTCCACGAGTTCATGGCGCAGCAACAGGCGGCGATGAAAGCGCAATCGCTGCTGGAAGCGCAGATGAACGTCCGCGACCTGGTCATGGCTGGTCCGGATTCATCGGGTCTGTTCGGTGCGACCGCGATGGACGTGGCCAAATGGCAGAAGGAATTAGCCGCCGCCCGCGCCGAGGCGGATGCCCTGGCGAAAAGCGCATCCAGCGCCGGACAGGCGGCCGTGCAATCCGGACAAGCCATGGCGGGCGCCGCCGATGCTGTCAAGAAATACACGGCCACCGAGCGCGAAGACATCCAGTCCAAGGTCCGCTGGCTCGAAGCTCACGGCCAGCAGACGGATGCCTTGCGCCTCGAAGGTGTCCTTCACGGATTCAGCGGCAAGGCGCTCGAGGCCTACGTCACGCAGGAGCTGGACACGATCGCGGCCAAGAAGGCCAACGCCGAAGCCACCAAGGTCCACAACAAGGCCCTGTCCGAGGAAGCCAGCACGGTCAAAAAGGCGGCGACCGAGCATCAGAACGCGATCGAAGCCAGCGACAAGTTCATCCAGTCGCTGAAAGACCAGCTCCAGAACATCCAGGACACCACCGGCGCCAGCGAGGCCGAGCAAGCCGCGCGCAAGGCTTCCATCGGGCTGATCGGCAAAGAGGCGGACGAACGGTCCAAGCTGGCCAAGCAGCTGGTCGAAGAACGCCAGGCCTACGAAGGCGCCGAGCGGATCAAGCAGCTCGAACTCAAAACCCAGAACGACATCGCCGAGGCGATCCGGCGGAAAGAAGAGACGAACGCCCAGGCCCTGCAAAGCGCCCAGGCCGAAGAGCAGAAGCAGCTCGCTATCCTGGCTCAACTTCAGGCTGCGCACGAGGCCGGCTACGGACCCGAAGCCCTGGCCAGGATGAAAGCCTACCTGAGCGCGGTCTATGACGTGACCCAGGGCATGGGCGAGGAGGAGGCCGCGGCGACTGCAGCCGCAATGGCCCACACCGAGTCGGCCAACCAGATGATGAGCGAGATGACCCAGACCGGCCAGTCCATGCTGTCCGATTTGGGTGGCATCGCCCAGAACATGATGGGCAGCTTCACCTCGATGTTCTTCGACCCGTTCGGCTCCGCCACGGCGAACATGGGGCAGCAGTTCAGCCGGATGTTGCAGCAGATGGCGTCGCAATTGCTGCAAAGCGTGGTGATGCGGTTCTTCACGGGCGGCTCGTCGGGGACTGGCTCTATCGGTGGGCTGATAGGCTCCGTCGGCAGCTGGTTCGGTGGTTCGGAAGCCGCTGCCGCGCCTTCGGTGGGTGGGATCGTCAATACCGGGGCGGCCGTTGCGAACTGGGCCAACGTCGGCGATATGTTCGTCTCGACCGGTGGCGGCAAGGCCATGCCGGTGGCCGTCGTGGATGCCGCCGGCGCCGGGACACGGGCGGCAGGTACGGCAAGCAGTTGGCTGGGCGGCCCCGGCTGGGCCAGCACCGCGCTCGGCTATGCCGGTGCGGGTATCGGAGGATTAGGGACGGGCTATCTGATCGGCAATGCGATCGGCGGTCAATACACCTACGGCCGTGAAGGCGGCATGGTCGGCGGGGCCATAGGCGGAATGGCTGGCTATGCTGGCGCCACGATTGGCATGGAGATGGCGGCGGGCTCCATCGAAGCGGCGCTTGCCTCGACTGGTATTGGCGCAATCGTGGCCGCGATCATGGCCGCGGTGATGTCCTCAATCAAAAAGGGACAGCCCGACGCCACGGCCCAGTATTCCTGGCAGAACGATAGCTGGACCCTGAATAAGCAAGCGGAGCGCAATGGCGGCAATCTTGCCTTTCTGGGGAATTTCGCCACCAAACTGTTCCAGCCTCTGACGGATCTCGAAAAGACGCTGGCCGTCCGCCTGCCCGCCTTCAATCTCAACATGCGGCAGCATGAAGGCTATTTCGGCATGCAGATACCGGGGCTCTATTCGGCCCGGATGAAAGCTGATTCAGAGGCCAATAAATACATGGCCCAGGCGGTCAGCATCGGCGTCATGCGGCTGTTTCAGCAACCGGCCGTCACGAGCCAGATGGCCGACCCGCTGACGAAAGCGGTGGTGATGCTGTCGGGTGACCTCCAAGCGTTCGGCGACAACATCAAGGCAGCGGAGGACGTGCGCAAATATGCGGCCGGCGCTTCCTCCTTCAAAGTGATCGGCAAATCCCTGGACCTGTCCGGCGGCAGCGCCGAGACCTTCTTCGGCAATATGAAGGAGGCCGGCGCGCTGCGCACCTTCCTCGGCGAGCTGACGCCAAACACCGATGCGTTCGCCAAGCTGGTGCAGTCGTTCCAGCAGATGGAGGACATCGCCAAGAAATTCGGCGTGTCGGTCGACGACGTGCACAAGAAGGTCGACCAATTCCTGAAGGCAGCGGAATACAACACGCAAGACCGCGTCAATCAGCTGCTCGGCAAGCCGCAATCGATCGGCTCGAAGGTCTTCAACGACATGCAGAGCTTCGACCAGATTGCCCAGGACCAGCGCAACAACGTCACCGAACTCGCGAAGCAGAACAAAGCGGAGGCTCAACGGGGCAAAAACCTGCTGAATTACGGCGATTTCGTCTCATTGACGAAGTCCGACCAGAAGGAAGCCAAAGGGCTCCTCAACCAGCTCAACAACCCCGAGCTGGCCGGCAATCCGGAAATGCTGGCGCAATGGCAGGCCGGCTGGGATGCCTACTGGCAGAAACAGATCGACGAAGCCCAGGCCACCATCAAGAACCCGAAGAAGCTGGCTAAGGAAATCAAGCGGCTGGAGAACGGGCGCGATTCGACCGATGCCTTGGGTATCGGGCAGGTGGATATCGATGCGGCAAAGCAGCAATACATCGAGCAGCAGCGCAAAGCCTACCTGGACGAGGCCAAATCGCGCGCCGGTGTGACCGTCACCGCGGGCTTTGCCGAGCGCGACAAAGCCAACCATGAATTCTTCGAGCAAGCACGGGCCGGCGCCGATGCGCTGGGGCTCTCCCTGAGTGAGCTAGCGGATCTAGAGCATAAGGCGGCAGACCAAGTAAATAAGGATTGGAGCAAGGCGCTCGAGGAATTCGCCGGCAACGCCCCGATCGGCGACGCCGCCGAACGATTGCAGGCGATCGCGGACCGCGAGCAGGCCCTGGTTGCCGATGCTATTGCGACCGGTAGATCGGTGGTGGCGGTGTACGAGGCGGGGGATCAGGCGCGTAAGAAAGCCGCCGACGATTTCGCCCGGAGTCAGGGGCAGATCGCCGGGACGATCGACCAGTGGACCGCGGCCTTCCAGGGCTACATGGACAATTTCAAAGGCTGGGTTGCGGACGCCAAGGCCTACGGCACCGACATGTCGGTGACCAGCAAAGCCATCATCCAGACCATGAAGGATGTCTGGGAAAACATGGTCTCCGGTATCGAATCCGCCCGCCAGGCGATTGCTCAGCAGATCGCCGAGCTTCGAGGGCCCCAGGCCGTCGCCGATCTGGCGGTGCAGAACGTCGACAAGGCCAAGCAGAAGCTCGCCGACTACCGGGCCGGCGGCGGTACCGACATCAGCCGGGAAATCGCTCTGATTCAGGGCGTGCAATCGGCGGTAATGGCTCGGTATAACGCCGAGCTGGCGCTGATTCAGCAGGCGGTACAGAAAGAAGTCGAAGCGATCCAGGCGAAATCGCAAGCGGACATCGAAGCGATCAATGAAACGCTGAACGCCCAGATCGAGGCCGAAAACGAGCGCCTGAATGCCGCGATCGAAGCCGAGAACGCGGCGCTGAATGCCCGGATCGAAGCGATCAACGCCGCCAGCCAGGCTCAGATCGATGCGATCAACCAACAGGCCGATGCCGCTGCCGAGGCGCGCCAGGAAGCCCAGCAGGCGGCGATGGACGCGCTCAACGAGCAGCTGCAGACCGCGAATCAGCTCAAAAACGCCATCAAAGGAATTGCCGACTACGCGAAATCGCTGCAAACGGCAGCGGATTCGCCGCTGTCGCCCGAGGCCCGGCTGAACGCGGCCAAAAATCAGTACGAAGACACGCTGGCCAAGGCGAAGGCGGGCGATGCTGAAGCGGCCGCTCGCTATCAGCAGGACGCCGAAGCCTATAAAAGTGCCGCTAAGGACTACTACGCCAGCAGCGCGGGTTATGGTCAGGTCTATGGCCAGATCCAATCTGATGCCACGGCGCTGGGCAATACCAACGTCACCAGCCCCGACAGCGTCGAATCCCAGCTCAAGGAGTTGCGCAAACAACAATCCGAAGAAAACAAGGCTGCCCAGAAGGCCGTCCAGGATCAGATCAAAGCCGTTCAGTCCTCAGCGCAGGATCAGATCAAGGAGGCGCAGAAAGAGTCCCAGGAACGCATCAAGGCGATGCAGGATGCGTCGAAAGACAGCATCGCCGCAATGAAGGCGAATGCCGAAGCACAGATCAAAGCGATCCAGACCGCATCGGCAGCCGAGATCAAGAAGGCCCAGGATCTGGACTCGCGTCCGGACGTGCAGGCGCTAAAGAAGGACACGATCACCCAGCTTGAATTGCTGGATAAGGACCTGGTCGCCGCCTACGACGCCGCCGCCAAGCAATATCAGACGTTCCTCGACTCGCTCGCGGGTGTCGTCGGCGCCAATACGACGGTGATCGGGTCACTTGTCGAGTGGCTGCGTAGCCAGGGCGTCAACGTCACCGCGCCGCCTGACCCCGATCCGGGCGTATACGAGCCAACGTCCTCGACCGCGGGCGGCTCGGGCGATCCCCGCATGCCGCCGCATCATGCAGCCGGCGGCCATTATCGCGGCGGTCTCGCTCTCGTCGGCGAACTCGGCCCGGAGCTGATCAATTTCAACCGCCCCGGCTACGTCCACACCGCGGACGAAACCGCGCGGATCCTCGCCGCCGTGAGTGGGAGCGGCTCCGCCGCGAGTCCGGATGACCAAATCAACCAGATGCTCGGCGGCCTGCCGTTCGACCCGCGCCAGCTGCTATCGATGTTCTCGGCGGCCAACGACGCCCACGGCGCCTACGCCAACATCCTCGACCTGCCGCCAACATGGCCGAACGCCGCCGCGGCCGTCCAAAGCCTGATGCTCAAGCCGACCGCCGCGCCGCAGGCGGTAGACATGCCCTCCGTCGGCTATCAGCCGCCGACCAGGCCCACCGTATCCCGCCAAACCGCCCAGATCGAGGATCGCCTCAGCCGCATCGAAGCCAACCAATCCGGCACCGAACTCAAGGGCTTGAAAGAAGCGCTGGAATCGATCCGCCGTGAGTCGAAAGCCGGGGTCAACGTGCAAAGCGCGGGATTCTCGCAGTTGCTCGCAGTGATGAACCAAATGCTGGCGCGCTTGGAAGAAATTGAGCGCCGGTCGAGATACGCGTCATAACCACCGGAGACACCCATGGCAACGAAGTCGAATTACCTGGAAAATAAGATCATCGATCACATGTTCAAAGCGACACCCTTTACGGCTCCCGCTGTCATGGCGGTGGCGCTGTTCACTGTGAACAAGGGGCAGCGCGCCAACTCGACCGCATACGTCACTACAGACTACGTATGGCTCACGGCCAACGACGGCAAAACCCATATCTATAAGTGCACCACGGCTGGCAGCACGGCTGCCGCTCAGGGCACCCTGTATCCCGGCACCGCCAACGAGGTCATCACGGACGGCACCGCCGTGTTCACCGAGCAGTCGTCGCAATTTGACGCCAATGCGCTCACCGCTCTGGAGGTTTCTGCCGGCGGCTACGCGCGAGTCGCCAATAACCCTTCGGCCACAGCCAATTGGCTGAACACCCAAGGCACGGCATCCGGGGCGTCCACGGGTGCCGGAGGCTCAACGAGCAACCAGAACGCCATCACGTTCGGGACGCCGTCAGCCTCTTGGGGCGTAGTCGCCGCGATCGGCATTTACGATGCGGCGAGCGCAGGCAACCTGCTGTATTGGGGTTACATGACGACGCCGAAAACGATCAACAACGGCGACCCAGCGCCGGCGTTTGCTGCGGGCGCCCTCACGATCCTGGAAGACAACTAGCCCTGAGTCGGCGGCGTCGCAGTGGCAAGCGTAACCCTACGCCCGGGCACGATCGTATCAGCGACCGGGGCTGGATCGGTCGCATGGTCCAATCCCGGCAATGCCGGCGCGTCGGATAATGCCTATGCCACGGCGAATGTCGGCACCTCGCCCGGCGAATCCCAGTGGCTGCGCTGCACCAACTTCAATTTCGCCAGCGTCATCCCCGCCGGTGCGATCATCAACGGATTTACGCTGACGATCGAACGCAAAGGGTCGGCGATCAACTCGGTATACGACACCCGGCTTTACCTCTATTCCGGCTCCGCCGCAATCGGCAGCAACAAGGCCGTCGCAACCAAATGGCCGACCTCCGACGGCATAGCTACCTACGGCAGCTCGTCCGATCTGTGGGGAACCACCGGGCTGACCGGGGCAGACGTCAATGCGACCGGGTTCGGCATCGAGCTCGCGGTTAACTCGTCGACGTTTACCACCACGGCGTCGGTCGATGACATCGCGCTCACGATCGACTACACGCCCCAAATCGATCTCGCCGCTTACCTCAGCAGTGAATCGTTCGTCCTTGCCGATCTCTCCACGTCGATAACGTTTCAGAGTGATCTGCAGGCGTTCGGAGGCTTGGCAGCGACGCTCTCGACCTCGATTCCGCTTCAGGCTGCCCTGGTCTCCGAGTCAGCGTTTTCGGGCTTCTTCTCGGTGGCCCTGTCGGCCGACCTTTGGGGTCAATCCGCTCTCACCGCTGATCTATCGACCGGCATCGCTTGCAGCGCGAATTTGCAGGGCAATGCCTGGACCGCTGCAGATTTGTCCACCCAGATCCCGCTCAGCGCCAGCTGCGCCGGGCAGTCCTCGCTGACGGCGGACTTCACCACGCAAATCCGTTTCTCCGCGGCCCTCTCCGGAATCTCTCAAGCCTACGCGGGACTGACTACCGAGATCGCCTTGGCAGCCGTGCTGTCGGGCAATGCGGAGGCAACCGCGGCCCTCACCATCGGCCGAGTCTTCATCCCGCCCGCGTCCCAGCGCATCTACCTCGCCGAGATCACCTGCTATGACCCGGCCTTGCCGGGTATCCGCACCTTGCGCTACAGCTCGGGGGCGGATGGCTACGACGATGCCGGCACGTTCTATCCGCCGCTGATCGAGCAACCGGCGACGATCCGGCGGGAAATCCCGGCCGATGTCGCCGGCGGGCACGTGTCGGCCAGTTATGGCGCGCTGACCCTGGTCAACGCCAGTGGCGCGCTCGATCCGCTGCGGGACTACTACTATGACGGTTACGAACTGACGCTTAAGGTGGGCGATGCCGGTGCGGGCTATGGCACGTTCGTCACTCGGCTTAGAGCGACGATCGACAACGCGAGCTTCGAGCGCAATCGCGTCACGGTCCGACTGCGCGATCGGGCCGAGACCCTGAAAACGCCGCTGCAGACCAATACCTACGGCGGCACCAACGCGCTCCCCAATGGCCTGGACGGTACCGCCGACGACCTCAAGGGCAAGCGCAAGCCGCTCATTTTCGGTCGGATCGCCGCGCTGCAGCCGGTGCTGGTCAACACCTCCCGCCTGATCTACCAGGTCAACGATGGTGCAGTGGATGCCATCATCAACATCTTCGATTCGGGCGCTTATCTCACCCGCGGTACCGACTACACCGCCGGTCAGCAGTCGACGTTTGAAAGCGCCGCGGTCGCGGCCGGATCGTTTTCCACTTATGCGCCGGCCGGGCTCATCAAACTCGGCTCCAAGCCGTTCGGTACCCTGGCCGCCTGCGTCGCCGAGCGGTGGGATTACACCCAGATATCCGCGGCCGGCGTCACCCAGCGCATGCTGCAAATGCGGGGCTATGGATCGGCCGACTGGATGGCGCAGGATTTTCTCGACCTCGATGCCGTCAACTGCGGGTCAGTCGGCGTTCAGACAGAAGATGGCGAGAACGTTGACATCCTCATCGACCGGACGCTGGGATCGGTTGGGGCGTGGTGGGGATTCGACGCATTGAACAGGTTCCGCCTGCGCCGCCTGGATGCGCCGACCGGTACCGCTGTGGCCACGATTACCGACGACCATATCCTCGAATACGACCCTGTGCAGTCCAGCCAGCGGGCGCTCTGGCAGGTCACCCTCCAGGGCGATGCCAACTATGCCGTACAGGACAAGGCGAACCTGGCCGGCATCGTCGCGGCGGACCGGGCGGCCTGGTGGGAGAAGGCGACGCGCGACCAATCGTCGACCAGCACTGCAGTGAAAACGACCCGATTGCTCTCTCAGGACGCAACATTTGCCAGCGTCGCGAACGGCATCAGCCAGACCCAGGCCGAAGCCGTCCGCCGTCGCAGCCTGTTCGACGGCCGACGCGACACCCTGGGGCTGACGGTCGCAGCCCCGAATGACTGGATGGACCTCATCGATCTCGGCAGCGAGGTGACGATCGTATCCGCCAAATGCGGCTATCCCGCCGGCCGCAACATGATCGTCGTAATGACCCAGCCGGACTTCCAACGCAACCGCCTCGACCTGATCCTGTGGGGATGACATGCAGCCTATCGTGATCGGCTACGCCAATCTGATCGACATCGCCACGCTGAGCGGTCCGGGCTGGCAGACGAGTTATCCGCTGAGCAACCTGCAGAACCGTTATGCCGGCAGCAAGGCGCGCGCGACCGGACTGACTGGTGTGATCGATATCAATCTCGGGGTGCCCGACGCGGCCATTCGGACGTTTGGGATCAAAAACCACAACGCGGCTACGATACGGCTGCAGGGCTCGTCCGCGAGTGATTTCTCGACCGTCGCCTACGACACGACGGTGCTGCCGACCTACGCCGACACCTCCTACCTGCGGGCACTGCCCGTGGCCGTTGTCGCCCCCTATTGGCGGTTAACTCTAACGGGGACGTCGGCCAATCCGGAACTCTCGCGGATTTTTCTCGGCGCCGGCATGCAGCCGGCTCCTGAGAACAACATTGAATGGGGCGCCTCACTCCGGATCGAGAGTAAAACGGAGGTGGCCGAGTCCCTGAGCGGCTACGAGGATTTCAACGTCAAGCCGAATCGCCGGGTGTTCCGCGGCCGGTTCGATTTTCTGCCCGATGCCGATGCCTGGGGTGTGCTGCTGCCGATGATGCGGTCGCAGGGCATCCACCGCGAGTATCTCCTGATCGCCGATCCGGACGATACGACCTACCAGGCGCAGCGCAACATGTTCTGCAGGATGCGCGAACTCAGCGAGATCGAGGATCCGTACCTCAACGCCCATACGGTGGGCGTGGAATTTTCGGAGCTGCTGTAGATGGCGCTTGCACTCTACCGGGAAAATGCAACCGGATTCCTGGTGCGGCGGGATACGCCCGGCGCTGGCTATACCGCCATCGCCGCCATGCCGACCGGCAGCATCGCCGCCCGCGCGAGCTGGTACCGGGACCTGGACACCCACGGCCAGTCCAGCGCCTGGCACCCGTCGCAAAGCGCGCCGGGGCCGGAAAATGCGGCGCCAAGCGTCGATTATGGCAACGTCACCGGCACAAAACCGCCAGCGGATGCGACGCATAACAAGATCTGGCCCCCCTCGACGTCCGCGCCCTCATCGGGAGTGCAGTCGGGAGACATGTGGCAAAACAGCAATACCGGCGTGTTCTACACCTACAACGGTTCGGCCTGGGTGCCGGTCGCCTCGAAGAACATCATCTGGCCTCCATCGACGGTCGCTCCCTCCGGCGCAAACGCGGGAGATTTGTGGCAGGACAGCAGCACCAAAACGTTCTACACCTACAACGGTTCACTCTGGGTGCCCGTATCCGATGTCACGGCGTATAACACGGCCGCAGCAATTACCGGGCAAGGCTCGTTTGCGACCATCAGCCAGATCGTCGCAGGGAACATTCCGGCATTGATTGCCGCCGGAATCATCGGGGCGAATTACATCACGGCAGGCGCCCTGCACTCGCAGTGGGGGACCGTTGGCAACTCAAACGCGCCATACGTGGCGGCTGGAAATTGGACAGCGGGAGCGTCCGGGTGCATCTGGACCAATGTCGCCGTGTCTGCCAATGCCTACCGAACATCCATAGTTGTATTCGCGTTCGCACAATACGGCGACGGCACTCGGCAAGCCGACAAGCCGGGGTACGTCAATGTCGTCGTCGGCGTGAATTCGCAGACACTGACCGACCAAGCCACGAACGAAATCCTTGGCGGGCAAGTGCAAAAAGACAATGCGCCAACTTACATCACCATGCCGGGCATCGCATTAGCGCCCATGATGTATTACGACGTAGCGCCTGGGACTGCGGGCCGAACCTATTACATCGGCTTTCGGCATGATGCCAGGGCCAACGGCACGGACACGATGCCGCTTCGGTACGCCATTCTGGTTATGGAATTTTCGAAGTAGGAGAAAGAGATGCCAAACAAGCAATATCGCCGCGTTGCTACTCGCACCGGAGAAATCCTCTCTGTAGTGTCGATTCCCGACACCGATGCGGCCAGGGATTTGTACAACACGCACCTCGAAGAGGGTTCCGGAGACAGTCGGACAGAGTATTCCGTGAACGGCATACTGACGCCTCGCCCGCCGATGCCCTACGTGCTCGACACGGACACGATCACTGCCGACGGAGCGGATACCGCCCGCATGACGTGCCTTCCAATCCCAGCATCAATCAGGGTGTCCGGCCCCCACGGACTTCAGGTAATGACCATCGACGACGGAGAATTCGAGTTCCAAGCCGATATGCCGGGAGACTATCAGCTGGAGATCGAGGCGTTCCCCTACCGGCAAGCGGAGGTCGTAATTCATGCGGTTTAAGGCCACCCTGCCGCTGCCGGAGCTGCGGCGGCTGAAGCAGGACCAGGTCAATGCAAAACGCGCAGAGCGCCTGGCCGAAGGCTATGCGTTCGAGGGCGCCATTTTCGCCACCGATCCGCAGTCGATCGCCAACATGACCGCGGTGCTGGCCGCCATAGGCGCCGGCGTTGACCTACCGGACGGGTTCGCGTGGCGCGATCAGAACAATGTCAACGTGCCGATGGACGCCGAGACGTTCAAGCGCTTCGCCGGCGGTCTCCTCGCACGGGTGAACCAGATTTATACCCAGTCCTGGAGCAGGAAGGATGAGATCGAGACCAGCGACAATCCGGCGTCTATCGATGCGGATTTGATGCTTTGAAAGACAGCGACTGGCCGAGTGCTACGAACACCCGGCCAGCCAGCTGACCCGCAGCGTATACCTGCAAGCCAACCCAAGGCTGCCACCGAATGGCCACTCGGTGTGGCAAGCCTAGTGGATTTCTAACGTTTCTGAAAGAGGCTTGCGTCCTATGCAAAATGCGAAACCTATCGTCCCCTGGATCGGCGGCAAGCGTCGTCTGGCGCGGCATATCCTTCCTTTGTTCCCGCCTCATGAGTGCTATGTCGAGCCGTTCTGCGGTGCGGCGGCACTGTTTTTCCTGAAGGAGCCGGCCAAGTGCGAGGTTATCAACGACATAAACGGCGAGCTGGTCACCCTGTACCGGGTGGTGCAGCATCACCTCGAGGAGTTCGTCCGCCAGTTCAAGTGGGCGCTGACGTCCCGGCAGATCTATGAATGGATGAAGGCCACGCCCGAGGAAACACTGACCGACATCCAGCGGGCGGCCCGGTTCTTCTATCTGCAGAAGCTGGCGTTCGGCGGCAAGGTGGAGTCCAGGACTTTCGGCACGTCGACCACGTCGGCGCCGCGGCTTAACCTGCTACGGCTCGAGGAGGAGCTGTCGGCGGCACACCTGCGGCTGTCACGAACCACCATCGAGCATCTGCCGTGGGAGGAGTGCATCCGCCGCTACGACCGGACGCACACACTGTTCTATCTCGACCCGCCCTATTGGAGCACGGAAGGTTACGGGGTGGAGTTCGGGTTGGAGAATTACGTCCGTATGGCGGAGCTGGCTCGGACGATCGAGGGACGGATGGTTATCTCGGTGAACGATATCCCAGAGATGCGGGCGGCATTCGAAGGGCTGCCGACGAAACACGCCGAGCTCTGTTACTCAGTCGGTGGCGGTAAGCGATCCCGCGGATCGAGCGGTGAACTGATCATTCGGAGCTGGGCATGATCTACGCGGCACATGCGTTGCTCATGAGGTTATTATGTTTCCCCACGCGCAAAATCGTCATGGACGATTTATCTCACAATTTCGTGTTCGTTTATCGCGCGCGGCTTCACCTATGTCGTCGCCGCCACCGGCAAGGGGCAAGCGGTTGCCGTGATCGATACCGGCGTACAAGCAGACCACCCTTTTCTGAGCGGAAAAGTCGTTGCCGAAGCATGCTTTTCCAACGGCGCGAACAAGAACCGGTCGCTCTGCCCGAACGGCACGCTCAGCCAAACCGGGCCAGGCGCTGCCGATCCCACGACTTCGGCCTGCGTCGAGGCTTCGGGAAATATCTGCATCCACGGCACCCATGTGGCAGGAATCGCCGCCGGCCGGGATACCGCCGGCACCGGCCAAGCGGCCAATGGCATCGCCAAGGAAGGCGGCATCGTTGCCGTTCAGGTGTTCACCCGCGTCGACGACAACACCCTTTGCAATAACCGCTCCCCATGCGTACTTGCGTATACCTCGGACGTCCTCGCGGGCCTCAACTGGGTCTACGGCAACCTCGCCGTCCTGTCCGGCGAAGCCAAGGTCGCGTCGGTGAACCTCAGCCTCGGCGGCGGCAAATACACAGGCTACTGCGACGGCCACCCCTTGAAGCCGATCGTGGACAACCTGCGCTCGGCGGGAGTGGCCACGGTCATCGCCGCAGGCAACGAAGGCTATGTCGATGCGGTGGCGAGTCCCGGCTGCATTTCGACGGCGGTGACGGTGGGATCCTCCACCAAGCAGGACGGCATTTCCTGGTTTTCCAACATGGCTTCGATGGTCGACCTGCTGGGCCCCGGCTCCGGCATCGTTTCGTCCGTTCCGGATAGCGCGTACCAATCACTGAACGGCACTTCCATGGCCACGCCCCATGTCGCCGGCGCCTTCGCGGCGATCCGCTCCCGCCTGCCGAACGCGACCGTGGCTCAAATCGAGGAGGCCCTCAAGAGCACTGGCGTTGTGATCGCCGATGACCGAGCCTCCGCCCCGCAAACGGCCAAACCACGCATTCAGGTCGATCAAGCGCTAGCTGCCCTGGGAGCCGTACCCCGGTCGCTGACCGTGAACCGGACCGGCTCCGGCACCGTCACCAGCGAACCGTCCGGCATCGATTGCGGTACCGCTTGCAACGCGAACTTTGACGATGGAGCGACGGTCACCCTGACCGCAACGGCTGGAGCCGGCCATCGGTTCAGCGGGTGGGGAGGCGCATGTTCCGCCAGCGGCGGCGCCTGTACGCTTACGATGAACTCGGATCAGTCCGTGGTTTCAACGTTCGTCCAGACACATCCATTGACGGTCGCCCTGACCGGCGACGCCACGGGCCGGGTCACCAGCGAACCCGCCGGTATCGACTGCGGCACCACCTGCGCCGCGGAGTTTCCGGACAAGGCTCCCGTCGTGCTTACAGCCATCGGCGGCACCTACGTCGCTTTCACCGGCTGGTCGGGCGATTGCCAGGGGATGGGATCGTGTTCCATCGCCATGGACGCCGCCAGGAACGTCTCCGCGAATTTCGTAGTGGGCGCACCCTTGACCGTCGTGCTCCAAGGCGGCGGACGAGTCGTCGCCGACAACGGCGGCCTCGCCTGCCAGGAAACCTGTACAGCTGCGGTCCCGAAAGGTGCCAAGGTCCTCCTGACCGCGACTCCGGCGGAAGGCTACAAGTTCAAAGGCTGGTCGGGGAGCGGCTGCACCGGGAGAAAACCCTGCCGGGTAAAGGTGCAAAAGGCCAAATCGGTCAAAGCGAAATTTCAGCCGGTGCGGTAACGGTTTGTGTTCCGGATGAATAGGTTCGTCCGGGATGTGACATATACGGTTTAGCATGTCCCGCTCATTTGTTGTCGCTATATACCCAAGCCATGAATAACTGATACCCCAACGCCAGCATGACGGACCCCAGAAACAGGCCGATGATGCCGCCGGTCGCCATGCCGCCGAGGGCGCCCAGCAGAATCACCGGCATCGGGGCGTCCACGCCCCGCCCAAGCATGAAGGGCTTGAGTATGTTATCGACAGAACCGGCAACGATTGTATAGATAGCGAACATTATCGCCACGATTGTGGAGTCGTTGGTCATGAAGACATAAATGACCGTCGGCAGCGATATCAAAAGGGCTGGAACTTGCATGATACCCAGCAGCAAAACCAATAATGCCAGAATCCCCGCGGCTGGAACGCCGACCAGGATAAAGCCGGCACCCAGCAACAGCGCCTGAATGCAGGCGATGCCAATCACGCCTTGCGCCACGGCGCGAATGGTCGTCGTCGAAAGCCTGACCAGGGCATCCCCTTGCTCGGGACCCGCCATCCGGTTGGCGATGGCTCTAGCCGCCGCGTGGCCGGACGAGGCATAGGCCATCCAGACGCCCGCAAGCACCAGGGAAACCAGGAACTTCAATACCGCGGAGCCTGCACTGGCCGCGTAACCCAATATCTCTTTGGTGACGGTGCGAATCTTGGGCTCGAATTTCGCGGCCACGGCACCGACATCATCGTATGCGGCCGACCAAAGCGCGTACAGTTTGTCTCCCAGCAAAGGCCATTCCGCAACAAAAGCGCGGGGAGCCGGCACTTTGAGGCTGCCGTCCCGGACCTGCCGTACCAGGTCGGTCGCCGAATCCGCGAAGGATATGGCAAGAAGCGCAGTGGGGATCAGCACGCACAGGAGTATCACTAGTACCAGGACAGTCGCGGCACGGCCCTGCTTGTCCCCCATTCTGCGGGCCAACGAGACCTGCATGGGATGAAACGCCACCGCCAGTATGACGGACCACAGCATCAAGCCGATAAATGGCTTGAATATCTGATAGCAATAAATGACCAGAAAACCTATCAGCCCAACCCTGATGAACAGATCTATCAGCTTGTGCGAGATCATTTTTTCCAGCATTCCGTCGGACGCCACGGTTTCACTTGTGTTCATTTGCAAGGCTCCTTTAAGGTTTCGATTCGAGGCCGTGTCTTCGCAGCCGTCCGTCCTGGCGGTCCGGCCATGCGGCCGGAACTCCCGCCGGCCACGGGCGGGCGGCCCATCCCCGGTCGGCTCGAGACCCATTTTCTCAAGTTCACTGAAGGTAAAACCATGGACATTATGATCAGGCCCGCCGAGACGCGTGACGTCGAAGCGATGGCGGAACTGCTCGGCACCCTGTTCTCGATCGAGGCGGATTTCGCCTTCGATCGGGACCGCCAGCGCCAGGGGCTAACGCTGTTGATCGGGAGCGGCGCGGACCGGGTGCTGGTGGCGGAAGTCGAGGGCCGGGTGATCGGCATGTGTTCGGTACAGACGCTGATTTCCACTGCCGAGGGCGGCCGGGTGGGGCTGGTCGAAGACATGGTGGTGGCGCAGGACGTCCGCGGGAAAGGCATCGGGCAGCGGCTGCTGGGCGAAATCGAGCGCTGGGCGGCCGACTCCGGCCTCACCCGCTTGCAGCTCCTGGCGGACCGGGCGAACGAGCCGGCGTTGGCCTTCTATGACCGGCTGGGCTGGGAGCGGACGGCGCTGGTCGGCTTGCGGAAGATGCTGCGCGACGCGGGTTGAACCCAGGTCGGTTGCGTTTCCCCCGGCATCCGTGGAAACTCCCGCGCTTCTTGAACGACTGGGAAAGTATGGACACTGCAGATTCGGTTTTCGGAGGACTCGTTTTCATTTCCGCGGCGCTTTGGAGCGTCATCCTGGCGCTTCCGTGGCGCCCCTGGCTCAACCGTGAAGTGCTGCGAACCGTATCCGGCGGGCATTTCTACGATCTCGACGATGTGACGGTGGTGATCCCAGCGCGGGACGAGGCCGAGGTGATCGGGCAAACCCTGGCCGCGCTCAAGAATCAGGGCAGCGGTCTGCGCGTGGTGCTGGTCGACGACGGTTCGACGGACGGCACCGGCGAGGCGGCCGGGCGCGTGGAAGGGCTGGCCCTCACCGTCCTGCGGAACGAGTCGCTGCCGCCGGGCTGGAGCGGCAAGCTGTGGGCGCTGAAACAGGGCGTGGCCCGGGTCGGCACCGAATATACGGTACTGCTGGATGCGGATATCGTGCTGCAGCCGGGCGTCCTGGGCACGCTGCGGGAAAAGATGCGCTGCGACGGCATCCAGTTCGCCTCCCTGATGGCCTCGCTGCGGATGGAGAACTTCTGGGAAAGGCTGCTGATGCCGGCCTTCGTCTATTTCTTCAAGATGCTGTACCCCTTCGCCCTCGCCAACTCGCCGGACCGCCGCTTCGCCGCGGCGGCGGGCGGCTGCATCATGCTGGAAACCCGGCTGCTGGAGCGTATCGGCGGGTTTGCCGCGATCCACGGCGCACTCATCGACGACTGCACCCTGGCGAAAAAGGTGAAGGCGACGGGTGCGAGGACCTGGATCGGGCTGTCGCGCTCGGTGGTGAGCCTGCGCCGCTACGATACATTGGCCGATGTGTGGGACATGGTCGCCCGCACCGCGTTCACCCAGTTGCGCTATTCGGTCTGGCTGCTGGCGCTGTGCACGCTGCTCATGCTGATCCTGTTCTGGCTGCCGGCGGCGGGCCTGTTCGCATCCGGATACGGGGTAACGCTTGCCGCCGGATGGGCGGTGTTGCTGATGGCGGGCACTTATATACCCACCCTGCGCTTCTATGGCAGAAGCGCGGCCTGGGGGTTGCTGATGCCGGTCGTCGCGGGAGCTTATCTGGCCATGACCTGGAGTTCGGCGCTGCGCTACCGGCGCGGCGAGCGCAGCCGCTGGAAGGGACGTATCTACTCGAGCGAAGAGGAAGCCGGCTGAGGCGGCAATCGGCCGCTCAGCCACAGCGCATAGCCCAGATAGCCGACCACGGCCAGATTGATGCCCAGGGTCGAGAGCTTGAGCCAGGACACGCCTTCGGCCAGTTCGTAGAGCTCGAAAGGAATGTAGATACCGCCGCTGGCCACGCCGAACCATTCGGCCCAGCGCCGCTCGCGCCACAAGCCATAGGCCTCGATGAAGCGCAGCGCGGCATAGCCGAACGCCAGGGCGGCCAGCGCCCAGAGCCGCCGGTCCGACAGGTTGCCCAGCAGATCGAGAAAAATCCGGGGATAACGGCTGGCCAGGTTGAGGTGGGTATGCCGCACCAGTTCGTCGACGACGGGCTCCAGCCCGTGATGCAACAGCTCGACCACCCCGAAGCCGGCCAGGAGTACGACGATCCCCTTGGCGGCTTCCATTGCGGCGACGACGCGGACACCGTGCATGCCCGGCGTCACGAAGCCTCCGCCGCATCGCCCGGCGCCGCGGCCTCCGCCTGTTCGAGTTCCCAGCGGCGGAAATCTTCGAGGTCGGACTTCACCTGCCTGAAGGTCCAGGCCAGGAGGGCGGCGTCGTCGGCGAACCCGAGGCTCAGGATGAAATCCGGGATCAGATCGACCGGCATGGCGAAATAGACCACGGCGGCGACGATCAGGCTGAGGCTCTGCCAGGGCAGGGAGTACCGCTTCTGGGCACAGGCTCTGAGCAGCCGCAGGCAGGCCATGAGCGAATCCCGCACCTCGCTCAGTGGCCCCTTCTTCGCCTCGGCCTTCTTGGAAGCCTTGTCCAGCAGCGACGACAGCTTTCCGGGATCGCCGGCGTATTCGTTCGCCTTGGATCGGGCCTTGGCGAACGCCACACTGTCCTGAACGGTCTTTTCGGTGAGTATCATCGGTGTGCCCTCTTACGCGGCGGTCTCGGCTTGACAAGGCCTGAGCCCAGGAGCATCGTTCCCCGCCACTTAGGTTTTTCCAGATTCTACCCCCGATGAACGACCAGAACACCGGCCTGCGCGTGGAATGGGATCCCGCGCTGATCCGCAAATACGACCGCAGCGGGCCGCGCTACACCTCCTATCCCACCGCCGACCGCTTCGTGCCCGGCTTCAACGCCGCCCGCTACGAGGAATGGCTGCACCGGCGCGCGGCCGAGGCGAATCCTTCGCCGCTGTCGCTGTATTTCCACATCCCCTTCTGCCAGACGGTCTGCTTCTACTGCGCCTGCAACAAGATCGTTACCGCCAACCGCGAGCACGCCGGCAAGTACATCGACTACCTGGAAAAGGAAATCGAACTGCAGGCGAGACACCTGGGGCGGCATCGCGAGGTGCGCCAGCTGCACTGGGGCGGCGGCACGCCGACCTTCCTGAACCACGAACAGATGCGCCGGCTGATGGGAGCGACGCGCGGGCATTTCGAGCTGGCCGAGGGCGAATATTCGATCGAGATCGACCCGCGCAAAGTGGACGAGGCCACCATCGCCCTGCTGCGCGAAATCGGCTTCAACCGGATGAGCTTAGGGGTGCAGGACTTCGACCCGGAGGTGCAAAAGGCCGTCAACCGCATCCAGAGCGAAGAGGAGACGCTGCGCGTCCTCAACGCCGCCCGCACCGAAGGTTTCTGCTCGGTCAGCATCGACCTGATCTACGGCCTGCCCAAGCAGACGGTGAGCGGCTTCCGCCACACCCTGGACCGCATCCTGGCCGCCGATCCGGACCGGATTTCGCTCTACAACTACGCCCACCTGCCGCATCTGTTCAAGCCACAGCGCCAGATCCGCGACGAAGACCTGCCCAGCGCCGACGCCAAGCTGGAAATCCTGCAAAATGCGATCGCCCACCTGACCGGTGCTGGCTACGTCTACATCGGCATGGATCATTTCGCCAAGGCGGATAACGAGCTGAACCTGGCCCAGCGCGAAGGCCGTCTCCAGCGCAACTTCCAGGGCTACTCGACCCACGCCGACTGCGACATGGTCGCCATGGGCGTCACCGCCATCGGCAAGGTCGGGCCGACCTACAGCCAGAATTTCCGCACCCTGGAGGACTACTACGCCCGGCTCGACCAGGGCGTGCTGCCCATCATGCGCGGACTGGAATGCGATGACGACGACCTGCTCCGGCGCGCCGTGATCCAGGCCCTGATGTGCCAGTTCGAACTGGACTTCGCCCGGCTCGGGCAGCAACACGGGGTTGACTTCGCCCGCTACTTCGCCGCCGAACTCGGCGACCTCGAACCGATGGCCGCGGACGGACTGCTGGCGCTGGGGCCTGACCGGCTCACGGTCACCCCCAAGGGGCGCCTGCTGATCCGCAACATCGCCATGGCGTTCGACCGCTACCTGCGCCAGGACCAGGAGCGGCGGGCCTATTCCAAGGTCATCTGACGCTCGATTGCGCCACACTTCGGGGTGGTATCATCGGGCCATCCCGAAGCCCGAAGGTGTGAACGATGTATGATCATCTCGAGACCGCCGAGAATCCCGAGAGCCTGAAGCGCGTGGTCATCGACCCGGTGACCCGCGTCGAAGGCCACGGCAAGGTCACCCTGCTGTTGGACGAGGACAACCACGTCCGCCAGGCGCGGCTCCACATCGTCGAATTCCGCGGGTTCGAGCGTTTCATCCAGGGCCGCCCCTACTGGGAGTTGCCGGTCCTGGTCCAGCGGCTGTGCGGCATCTGCCCGGTGAGCCACCACCTCGCCGCGGCGAAGGCCATCGACCAGGTCGTCGGCGTCGACCGGCTCACGCCTGCCGCGGAGAAGCTGCGCCGGCTGATGCATTTCGGCCAGTTCCTGCAATCGCATGCGCTTCATTTCTTCCATCTGGCGACGCCCGACCTCCTGTTCGGCTTCGACAGCCCCGCCGGTCGCCGCAACATCTTCGCGGTGCTGAAAGAGTATCCGGACGTGGGGCTGGAAGGCGTCCGCATGCGCAAATACGGCCAGGAGGTGATCCGGCTGATTTCCGGCAAGCGCATCCACGGCAGCGCCGCCATCCCCGGCGGGATGAACAAGGCCTTGACGGTGGAGGAAAGGGATTTCCTGCTCCAGGACATCGACACGGTCCTCGGCTGGTGCCGCAATGCGCTCGCGCTGATCCGCCGAGTATACCTCGCCAACCGCGAGCATCACGAGCGCTTCGGCCTGATCCGTTCCAACTTCATGGGGCTGATCCGCGACGACGGCGCTTTCGAAATCTACCACGGCGGCCTGCGGGCCAAGGACGCCTCCGGCCGGACGATCTTCGACAAGCTCGACTACCGGGGCTACACCGGCATCCTGCGCGAAGAAGTGCGCTCCTGGTCCTACATGAAATTCCCGTACATCGAGGCGCTGGGCAAGGAAAACGGCTGGTACCGGGTCGGACCGCTGGCCCGCATCAACAACTGCGACTTCATTCCCACCCCCCTGGCCGAAGAGGCTCGGCAGGACTTCCTGGCCCAAGGCGCCGGCGGACCGGTGCACGGCTCGCTGGCCTTCCACTGGGCCCGGATGATCGAAACCCTGCACTGCGCCGAGAGCATCCGCGAACTGCTGCACGCCCCGGAGCTGCTGGGCACCGACCTCGTCGTCCACGGCGAGCGGCAGCCGGAAGGCGTCGGCGTGATCGAGGCGCCGCGCGGCACCCTGTTCCACCATTACCAGGTCGATGAAAACGATCTCGTGACCCGCGCCAACCTGATCGTCTCCACCACTCACAACAACCAGGCGATGAACGAGTCTATCCGCCAGGTGGCGTCCGAATATCTCGACGGCCAGACGATCACGGAAGGGCTGCTGAACCACATCGAAGTGGCGATCCGCGCCTACGACCCCTGCCTGTCCTGCGCCACGCATGCCCTGGGCAAGATGCCGCTGGTCATCGAGCTGATGGACGCCGGCGGCGGGATGCTGGACCGTCTGCAAAAGCGGGCGGACGGAACGGTATCGCGCTGAGGTGGCGGGGCTGCTGGTTTTTGGCTACGGCAACCCGAGCCGGGGTGACGACGCGCTCGGGCCGCTGTTCCTCGAAGCGCTGCAAGAACGGCTGGCAAGCTCGCCAGGGGGGGACATCGAATTCCTGCAAGATTTCCAGCTCCAGATCGAGCACGCGCTCGACCTCGCCGGACGGGACCGGGTGCTGTTCGTGGACGCCCACGTCGGCTGCCCGCCGCCGTTCCGGTTCGAACGGCTCGTTCCCCGGCGCGACGGCAGCTACACCACCCATGCCGTCAGCCCGCAAGCCCTGCTCGAAGTCTACCGGCGCCTCAACCGCGGCGAGCCGCCGCCCGCTTATCTCCTGAGCATCCGCGGGGAGCGGTTCGGCCTGGGAGACGCCCTAAGCCGGGAGGCGGAATCGAATCTCGAGTCCGCGCTGCGTTTCGCCGAAGCGCTGATCCGCAAGACGACGGGGACTGGCTGGGATTCCCTTCCCAGCGGACCGGATCAGAAATACGGCTTTTCCTTGGCCTGATTGTAGCGATCGATGCTGCCGGTGATTTCCAGCAGCGCCTCGTCGATGTCGCCCCAGCCGTTGATCTTCACCCACTTGCCGGGCTCGAGATCCTTGTAATGCTCGAAGAAGTGGGCAATCTGGGCCAACTGGGGCTCGGGGATGTCGCGGTAGGACTTGACCTTGGCGTACAGCGACGAAAGCTTGTCGACCGGTACCGCCAGGACCTTGGCGTCACCGCCGGCCTCGTCCTCCATCTTCAGCACGCCGATCGGCCTGCACCGCACCACCGAGCCGCTCAGCAGGCGACAGGGCGCGATCACCAGGACGTCGACCGGATCGCCGTCCTCCGACAAGGAGTGGGGGACGTAGCCGTAATTGCACGGATACTGCATCGCCGTGCCCATGAAACGGTCCACGAACAGCGCCCCGGTTTCCTTGTCGACCTCGTACTTGACCGGGTCGCTGAACGCCGGGATCTCGATGACCACATGGATGTCCTCGGGCACCTGCCTGCCGGAACTGACTTTCATCAAAGCCATGACTTCTCTCCAGAAATGAGCAAATAGCCCATTATAACAGTCGGGATAATCGATGATGGCCGCAGGGGATGGCGTTCGCTAGCCGCCCGACAGGACGATGCGGGCCATCGCGTAATACCCCTTGAGTTTGGCGAGCAAGCCGGGCGCCGGGTGCAGGGGATAAACGCCGGGCATCGCCTGGCCCTTCGCCAGCCTGGCGATCTTGCGCCGCACCGGCGCGTCGAGCTGGCCGTTGGCCGCCAGTTCCATGAACAGCGCCTTGACGTTGCCCAGGTCGAAGAAATCGCGCTGCCAGCACCATTGATGATTGCCGCCGTAGCGGAACCAGGAACCGCCGAGCCCGGCGACCTCGTAATGGCTGCCGTCCGCCCGCCGGGCCGGCGATACCTGGCGCCAGAACCCGATGACCTCGCCCCGTGCCTCGTCGATCAGCACGTGGTCGTACGGGTAGCGCCATTGCTCGAAACCCTCCATGTGGAAGCCGAGCGCCCAGTCCATGATCTGCTGCCGCCCGCGGGCCAGGAACTCCTGATCGGGCCCCATGTTCCAGCCGTATTCGGCGTCTTCCGTATACATCGCGCCGAGCGACTGGATCCAGTCGCCGGCGCGCTCCGCGTCACGGTTGGCCGCCAGCCAGCGCGAAACCATTTCTTCCAGTTCTGCTCGGGGGTATGCGGGCATCGAAACTCCTCATTTTTGATCGTGGTTTATCGAAGGCACCGCATAGCGCGGGCCCGATCGCGTGACGCGATAGTTTACGCAGTTCAGGGCGCGGCAGCTTCAGGCCGCAGGAATCGGGCGTCAGCGTCGGGCGACAGCCGCCTGCAGATCGGCGTGATAAGACGAGCGCACCAGCGGCGCGCTGGCGACGCTGGTGAAGCCGAGTTCCCGTGCGCACGCCGCAAGCTCGTCGAATTCGGACGGCGGAACGTAGCGCATCACGGGCAGATGGTCCCGGCTGGGCTGTAGATACTGGCCCAAAGTGAGCATCTCGCAGCCATGGTTGCGGAGATCGCACAGCACTTCCCGAACCTCATCCAGGGTCTCGCCCAGGCCGAGCATCAGCCCCGACTTGGTCGGCACGCCCGGCACCCGCTCGCGGAATCGTGCCAGGAGATCCAGCGACTGGTCGTAGTCGGCGCCGGGCCGCGCCTGGCGGTAGAGGCGGGGCACGGTTTCGATGTTGTGGTTGAACACGTCGGGCGGATCGGCGGCGAGCAGATCAAGCGCCGTTTCGATGCGGCCCCGGAAATCCGGGGTCAGAATCTCGATGGAAAGTGCAGGGGAGCGTGTGCGCAAGGCCCGGATACAGGCGGCGAAATGCCCCGCGCCGCCGTCGCGAAGATCGTCCCGGTCGACCGAGGTGATCACCACGTAGCGCAGCCCCAGCAGGGCGATGGTTTCCGCGAGATGTTCGGGTTCGGCCGGGTCGGGCGGTGCCGGGCGGCCGTGGGCGACGTCGCAGAACGGGCAGCGGCGGGTGCAGATGTCGCCGAGGATCATGAAGGTGGCGGTGCCGTGGCCGAAACATTCCGCCAGATTGGGGCAGGCCGCTTCTTCGCAGACGCTGTGCAGGCCGCGCTCGCGCAGCAGCCGCTTCACACGCTGGACTTCCTCGCCGGTACCGGCGCGGATCCTGATCCATTCGGGCTTGCGCAAAGGCGACGCGACGGGTTCAACCTTGACGGGGATGCGCGAGAGCTTTTCCGCTCCCCGTTGATGGGAAGCTGGGGTCTGGCGCGAAGGCGCCCGATTGTCGTCGAAAGTTTTCATATCTCGATTTCCTCGTCGCCGAGCTGGACCATCAATTCGCGCACCAGCGCCGCCGCCGGCTCGAACACCTGCGCATCCACGCCCAGATCGGCCAGCCGCGTCACCGGCAAGCCGGCATAGCCGCAGGGATTGATCCGGCCGAAGGCTTCCAGCTCCGGACGGACGTTGAGAGCGACCCCGTGATAGCAGCAGCCGCGCCGCACCCGCAGGCCGAGCGATGCGATCTTGGCCCCCTGCACGTAGACTCCGGGCGCATCGCTGCGCGCCTGCGCACTCAGACCGTACTGGCGCAACAGCGCGACGACGGACTCTTCCAGCGCGCTGACCATCCGTCTCACCCCGAGTTTGCGTCTTTGCAGGTCGACCAGGGCGTAGAGCACGAGCTGGCCGGGGCCGTGATAGGTCACCTGTCCGCCCCGGTCGGTCCGGACCACCGGCACGTCCCCGGCATCGAGTATATGGGCGGCGTCCCCGTTCATGCCGAGCGTGTAAACCGGCGGATGCTCGACCAGCCACAGTTCGTCGGCGGTGTCATCGGTGCGCTGCTCGGTGAACTCCTGCATGGCGCGCCACACCGGTTCGTAGTCGGCTCGCTCCAGCATGCGGACACGGAAGGCCATCTGCGTTCAGTTCAGCAGAAACAGGGTGGCCAGCCCCAGGAAGATGAAGAATCCCATGCCGTCGGTGATGGCGGTGAGCAGCACGCTGGTGCCGATGGCCGGGTCGAGGTCGAGGCGGGCGCGGATCAGCGGGATGAACAAACCCGTCACCGCGGCGACCAACAGGTTGAGGGTCATGGCCGCCGCCATCACGGAAGCCAATTCCGGATCGCGGTACAGCGCATAGGTCAGAGCGCCGATGACACTGCCCCAGACGATCCCGTTGAGGAGGCCGATGCCGATTTCCTTCAGCACCAGGCGGCGCACGTTTGACGAATCGACCAGCCCCAGCGCCAGCGAACGAACGATCAGGGTGCTGGTCTGGGTGCCGGTATTGCCGCCGATGCCGGCGACGATGGGCATGAGCGAGGCCAGCGCCACCACCCGCCCGATGGTGTCGTCGAACAGGCTGATGACACGGGTGCTGGCGAACGCGGTCAGCAGGTTGATGCCCAACCATACCCAGCGGTTCTTGACGCTTTTCCAGATGCTCGCAAACAGGTCCTCCTCCTGCATCAGGCCGGCCTGCGCAAGCGCTTCGTCGTCGGACTCCTGGCGGATGTAGTCGACGATGGCGTCGATCGTGACTCGGCCCTGGAGGCGCTGCTGGTCGTCGACCACCGGCACCGAAAGCAGGCCGTAGCGCTCGAAGGCGCGGGCGGCGACGGAAGCCTCGTCGTCCAAATGGAACATCACGACTTCCCGGGACATGACGTCGCCCACCCGCGCATCCGGGCTCCGCAGCAGGAGGCGCTTCAGCGAGAGCACGCCCCGGAGCACGTTCTGCTTGTCGACCACGAACAGCTTGTCGGTGTTCTCGGGCAAGTCGCCGCGCTGGCGGAGGTAACGCAGCACGACGCTGAGTGTGGTGTCCTCCCGGATGGCCACCATGCCGAAGTCCATGATCGCAGCGACGGTATCCTCCTCGTAGGACAGGACCGATTCGAGCTGGGCGCGGGTCTGGTCGTTGAGCGACTTCAGCAGATCCTGCATGACCTCCTCGGGGAGGTCGGGGGCAAGGTCCGCGATCTCGTCGGTGTCGAGCTGCTCGGTGGCGTGGAGCAGTTCGTCCCGGTCCATGTCGGAGATCAACGACTCGCGCACGGCATCCGAGACATGCAGCAGAATTTCGCCGTCCATCTCGGGGTCCACCAGCGCCCAGATGGCCAGACGCTGCACCTGCGGCAGGGCCTCCAGCACATAGGCGATGTCGGCGGCATGGAGCGAATCGAGCTTCTGCTTGAGCGCGACCTGATGCTGCTTGTGCATCAGGCTTTCGATCAGTTCGTGCCGGGACATCGGCTGATGCTGAAGAATCGTTTCCTCCAGTTTCTGCTTGTCCAGCAGGTCCAGCACTTCGCGCACGAGCCGGCGCAGTCTTTCGTCACTGGTTTCGATGATGGAATCGGACATGGCGGGAAACGGACGTCGATGATCACGGCGCCGACGGAACCGCCGGCGGATGCGAAGAGCGTCCGGGCTTATACCATACCCGGACGGAAGTATCGTTAAAGAACCATCAGCACGCCGGGCAGCGTGCCGATACGCCCATAGATCGCTTCGATCTGGGCCTGGGTCGAGGCCGTGATCGTCACCGTCACCGCCACGAACCTGCCGCCGCCGCTGGCCCGGACGGCGACGGTCACCGCTTCCAGCTCCGGCGCGGCGAGACGCACCGCAGCCTCGACCGACGCGGCGAAACCGCCTTCGGCCGAGCCGAATACCTTGATCGGGAACTCGCAGGGGAAGTCGAGCAGCGCGTCCAGGCTCATGCCATCACGCCGCTCTTGAGTCGGCGCTTGAAATCCTGGTACAGCGCGCTGACCCGCTCCCAGACGGGTCCGGGAGTTCCCCGGCCGACCGGCCGGCCGTCCAGCTCGACCACCGGCAGCACTTCCCGCGTCGAACTCGTAATCCAGATTTCGTCGGCACCGGCAAACTCGGCCAGCGAGATCGCCCGCTCCCGTGCCGGCAGGCCTTCCGCCTGAACCAGCTCCAGCACCAGGTCGCGGGTGATACCCGGCAGCAGTTCCGGGCCCTTGGGCGGGGTGACGATCACGCCGTCGATCACCGCGAACACGTTGCTGGCCGTCCCTTCGGTGACGCGGCCATCGCGGACCAGGACAGCCTCGGCGCAGCCCCGGTCGACGGCCTCCTGCCGCAGCAGCACGTTGGGCAACAGCGTGATGGCCTTGATGTTGCACCAGCGCCAGCGGATGTCGTCCAGCGTGATGGCGCGGACCCCGGCGAACGGCACCGGCGCGATCGGCGAACACATGGCGAAGACCGTGGGCGTGACGCCGGCCGGGATCGCATGGTCGCGCCTGGGGCCCGCACCACGCGTCACCTGCAGATACACCGACTGGTCGTCCGGCCCGTCGATCAGACGGCCGACGACTCCCGCCCACTCGGCCCGGCTCAGGGGAGAAGCCATGCGGATGCCGCGCAGGCTGCCGTCCAGCCGCGTGAGATGCTCTTCGAGCCGCAGCGGCCGCCCGCCATAAACGGGGATGACCTCGTAGACGCCGTCGCCGAACAGGAATCCCCGGTCCAGGACGGACACGCGGGCCTGTTCCAGCGGCAGAAATTCGCCGTTGAGATAAACCAGGGGACTGTTCATGCCGGAAAGTTCGAATCTAGCCCCGCCGCTTCAGCCAGAGCAGGATGTGATCCAGCGCCCGGCGGAAAATGCCGCCTTCCGCGACCTCCTGCAAAGCCACCAGATCCCGCTGGACGACCGTTTCGTTGCTGAACGTGACCTGGATGCTACCCAGCTTGTCGCCTTTCTTGACCGGCGCCAGGGCGTTGGCATCCACTTCCATCGCCGTCTTCAGGTTCTGGAACTGCCCGCGCGGAAAGGTCGCATACAAATCCTCGTCCACGCCGACCGGCACCTCGGTCTGCTCGCCTTTCCAGATGCGGGCCTTCGCAAGCTCTTCGTTGCCCTTTTGAATCGGCTTGGTTTCAAAGAAGCGGAAGCCGTAATTGAGCAGGGCCTGATTGGCATTGGCGCGCTCCGTATCGCTCTTGGTGCCCAGAACCACCGAAATCAGGCGGTCGCCATCGCGCAGGGCGGACGTGATCAGGCAATAGCCCGCTCCTTCGGTGTGGCCGGTCTTGACGCCGTCCACCGTGGGATCGCGCCACAGCAGCCGGTTGCGGTTCACCTGCTTGATGTCGTTGAACACGAATTCCTTGATGGCATGCCACCCGTAGTACTGCGGAAATTCCTTGATCATCGCCCGGGTCAGCGTCGCGAGGTCGCGGGCGGTGGTGTAATGGTCCGGGTCGGGCAGCCCCATGCTGTTCTTGAAATGGGTGTTGGTCATCCCCAGACGCTCGGCATTCTGGTTCATCATCTGGGCGAACACCGATTCGTCGCCGGCCACATGCTCGGCCAGGGCTACGCTGGCGTCGTTGCCGGACTGGACGATCATGCCCTTGAGCAGGTTTTCCACCGAGATCTGGGCGCCGACCTGGGCGAACATCCGCGAGCCTTCCGTGCGCCAGGCCTTTTCGCTGACGGTCACCATGTCCTCCAGCTTGACGTGTCCCTTGGACAGCTCGCGGAACAGGATGTAGGCCGTCATCACCTTGGTCAGGCTGGCGGGCTCCAGGCGCTCATCGGCGTTGCGCTCCGCCAGCACCCGGCCGCTGAGGAAATCCTGCAGCAGATAGGCCTTGGCCGGCAGATCGGGCGGCGCGGGAATCAATGGCGGCTCCGCCCGGAGCGGCAGGCACCATCCGGCCAGAAGGACAAGGGAAAGGAAAACATGCCATCGGGCGTGAATCAGGAGGGCTTTCACGTTCATCCGCCGTAGGGGGTGGGTTGATTTGCAGTTCGGCTAGTTTAACACGCGGTCCGCCGCGGGCGTGCCCGCACAACCCCCAAAGCCCCATCGACTCCCTCCAATGACACTGCGCTAATCGAAGCTACCACCGCTGGGCGGATGCCGTGAGGCGATCCGCCATTACGGCCGGGCCAGGATACAGGGATGGCCCTGCCAGTACATCCGCACTTCGGAACCGGGCCGGTCGGCGCGGATTTCGATGTCCCGGCTCATCACGAGGGTGAGATACGGCGCAGCGCAGAGGACAAGAGCAGGACCGATCAAGCTTTCATGCGCTCAGCCCGGCAGCAGCTTGCGGTGAGTCTGGATGGACATGAGGATGCCGAAGCCGGCGAGCAGGGTCACCATGGATGTGCCTCCGTAGCTCACCAGCGGCAGCGGCACACCCACCACCGGCAGGATGCCGACGACCATGCCGGTGTTGACGAAAACATACACGAAAAACGTCAGGGTCAGGGCGCCGCTCAGCAAACGGGTGTAGGCGTCCTGCGCCTGGATCGAAATGTGGACGCAGCGCCCGATGATGAACAGATAGATCGCCAGCAGCCCCAGGCAGCCGATGAGGCCGAACTCCTCCGCCACCACGGCGAAGATGAAATCGGTCGACTTCTCCGGCAGAAACTCCAACTGGGCCTGCGAGCCCTGCAGCCAGCCTTTGCCGTAGAACCCGCCGGAGCCGATGGCGATCTTGGATTGAATGATGTGATAACCGCGGCCCAGGGCATCGGCCTCGGGATTCAGGAACATCAGCACCCGGTCCCGCTGGTAGTCGTGCAGGAAATGCCAGACCACGGGCAGCAGCCCCGCCCCGGCGCCCCCGATTACCAGCAGATAGAGCCACCGGATACCAGCGAGAAATACCACCATTGCACCCGCCGCTCCGACGAGCAATGCGGTCCCGAGGTCAGGCTGTTTGGCGATCAGTCCCGCGGGTATGGCGATGAACACGCCGGCCACGGCGATATGCCGGAACGCCGGGGGAACCGGGCATTCGGACAGGTACCAGGCCACCGTCATCGGCACCGCCAGCTTGAGGATTTCGGACGGCTGGAACCTGACCACGCCGAGGTCGAGCCAGCGCTGTGCGCCCTTGCCGATCTCCCCCATGACCAGCACCGCGGCGAGCAGCAACACCCCCACACCGTACAGCATCGGGCTGTAGAAACGGAAATGGCGCGGATGGATTTGGGCGATGGCGAGCATGACCGACATCGCCAGCAGGAGGCGGATCCCCTGGCGCAACAGCACGTCGAAGCTCTGGGCCGAAGCCGAGTAAAGGATCACGAGGGCCACGCCGGACAGGGTTATCAGGCCGGCGAACAGGGAAATGTCGATGTGGATCCGCTTCATGATGCGTTCGAGGCGGGTCTCTCCGGCACTGAAACCGGCCAGGCCGGAATCGTATCTCATCGCGCACTCCCGTTCAGATAGCGCTCCATCACAGCCCTGGCGACCGGAGCGGCGACGGAGCCGCCGTGGCCCCCGTGCTCGGCGAGCACGGCCACCGCGATACGGGGCTGTTCCGCCGGCGCGAAGGCGATGAACAGAGCATGATCGCGCATCTCCTTGCTCACCTCGGACTCCCGGTATTTCTGGCCCTGGCCGACGGAAAACACCTGCGCCGTCCCGGTCTTGCCGGCGACATGGTAGGAAAGGCCCGCGGCGATACTCTTCGCGGTGCCGCGGGCACTGTGCACGACGTCGATCATCGCCTGAATCACCGTGTCCCAGTGCTCCGGCGCAAAGGCCAGGGTATCTCCACCGGACTCGGCCGCCGCGCCGGCCCCTCCCTGCGCTGCATCCAGCAACCTCGGTATCACCACGCGGCCCCGGTTGGCGAGGATGGCAGTCGCCCGCGCCAGTTGCACCGGCGTCACCCCGACATAACCCTGTCCGATGCCGGTGATGACCGTCTCGCCGGGAAACCAGGGGTCTTTGCTGTGTTTCTTCTTCCAGCCTTTGGAGGGGTAGACGCCAGGCAGTTCGCCAGGAATGTCGATGCCGGTCCGCTTGCCGAAGCCGAAACGCCCCATGAATTCACTCAACTTGTCGATCCCAAGGCTCAGCGCGAGCTTGTAGAAATACACGTCGCAGGACTGGGTGATCGCCGATTTCAGGTCCACCGCGCCGTGGCCGCCCTTGCGCCAGTCGCGGTACTGGTGGGAAGAATTGGGCAACTGGAAATAACCGGGGCAAGACACCCTGCGGTCGGCGGGGAGATCCCCGACTTCGAGGCCCGCCAGCCCCTCGAACGGCTTCACCGTCGATCCCGGCGGATAGACCCCGCGCAGGGCCCGATTGTACAGAGGGCGGTCCGGCGAAGCCTGCAGCCGGCCGTAATCCTCTTTCGGGATGCCGTAGACGAAGGGATTGGGATCGAAGCTCGGCTTGCTGACGAAGGCCAGCACCCGGCCGGTCGCTGGCTCCATCGCCACCACCGCGCCGTTGTATTCGCCCAGGGCGTCGATCGCCGCGCGCTGCAGGCCGATGTCCAGCGAAAGGCGCAGATCGGCCCCCGGCACGGGCGGCACGGTGTTGAGGACGCCGATCGAGCGCCCCTGAACGTTGGTTTCCAGCTCCTGGTGGCCGGTCCTGCCGTGGAGCAGCGTCTCGTAGGTCTTTTCGATCCCGCTCTTGCCGATGTGGTAGGTGCCGCTGTAGAGCGAAGGATCGAGCGTCTTCAGATCGGCCTCGCTGATGCGGCTGACGTAGCCGACGGCGTGTGCCGTGAGCTCTCCGTAAGGGTAGGTGCGGATCATGCGCACGGCGATCTGGACACCTGGGAAGAACGGCTGCTTGACCGCGAACCGCGCGATCTGCTCTTCGTCCAGCCGCATCTTGAGCGGGATGCTCTCGAAGCTCTTGTGCTGCCCCTTGAGCTTACGGAAACGGCGGACCTCCTCGTCGCTCAGCCCGAGCAGGGACTGGAGTTCCGCAAGCGTAGCATCCAGATCGTCGACGCGCTCCGGCACCAGTTCCAGACTGTACGAGGGTACGTTGTCCGCCAGCACCTCGCCGTTGCGGTCGTAGACGATGCCCCGCGTGGGCGGCAGCGGCGCGATCTTGACGCGGTTGTCCTGCGACAGCGTTGCATAATGCTCGTGGCCGACGACCTGCAAATAAACCAGACGCACCACCAGCGCCGCCACCGCCAGCAGGAGCAGGACCACGCTGAAGACGATGCGGGCCTGGAACACCCGGACGTCGTTCTGGAGTCTTCGGACTGCGCGGATGCTCATGGATTCGGTCCTGCTGGCGGAACCATGAACCTATGCCGCGCCGAACCGGCGCCGCAGCCCGTCGAGCACGGCACACACGAAGGGCCAGACCAGACCGCCGGAAAGCGCCGCGAACCAGTAGCCTTCCGGCGCGCTGGCCGCACCCCGGATATGGCGGGTCCATAGGATGAGCAGGAGCCCCAAGCCGAGCAGCAGTACGACGGCCAAAACCTGCTGCACCATCGAATAGATCTGAAAACGCCGGTGAAACCGTATGCCGACATAGATGACCAGACTGTATGCGAGTGCCTGCTGGCCCAGCAGCCGGCCCGTCAGCGCGTCGGCCAGAAGGCCGGTCAGCCAGGCCGTACCGACGCCGACGCGATCGGGAGCCGCCACGGCCCAGTAGACCAGCAGCAACAGAATCCAATCCGGATTCCACGGCGCCCAGCCTTGCGGCAACGGCAGGATACGCATCGCCATCGCGACCGCCAGGCTCGCGAAAATCAGGATGCGGGGGGATGTCCGCCTAGCGGGCCGCATGCTGAGCCGCTGAGCCGGCCGTCGCGGGGGGCGGCCCCTCCCTCACCTTGTCCTGGCTTTGAACGTCGCTGCGGGTCCAGACCAGCAGAACCTCGTGGATGCGGTCCAGTGGGGCGATCGGCTCGGCGGAAACCTTCGCCAGCGAACTGCCGGTGTTGGAAATGTCCACCACCGTCGCCACCGGATAGCCGGCCGGAAACACCCCACCCATGCCGGACGTCACCAGCCGGTCGCCCTCCCGGATGTCGGCACTGCCGCTCAGGTAGGGCAGGATCAGTCGGTCGATACGGCCGGTGCCGACCGCGATGGTCCGCAGCTCGTTGCGCTCAACCTGGACGGGAATGGCGTGGTTGGGATCGGTGATCAGCATCACCTCGGCGCTGACGGGCGATACGCGCAGCACCTGCCCCACCACGCCGCGGGCATCGAACACCGGCTGGCCGACGTGGACGCCGATGTTCGAACCCTTGTTGGCCAGCACCAAGTGCTCGTAGGGCACCAGGTTGATGGACAGCAGCTCGGCGATCAGGAAATGCTCGCCGATCTTGATCGACGCCCCCAGCAGCGCCCGCAGGCGGATGTTTTCCTGCTCCAGCGCGGAGAACTTAGCCAGCCTGGCTTCCAGGCGGATGCGCTCCTCCTTGAGCCTCTGGTTTTCTTCCAGAATTCCGGCGTAGCCGGACACATTTTCCCGGAGCCACTCGGCGAAGCGAACCGGCGCGCTGACGAACTGCTGCAAAGGATAGACCGCAGCGCCCAGCCCGCTGTGGAGCGCGCCGATCGTTCCGCGGCGGTCGGCCGCAAGCAGGACCAGGGAGGCGATGGCGAAAACCAGCAGCCGGAAGTTCTGGGCCGGCTTCTTGGTGAATGCAAGTTTGATGGCGTGCCCCTCTCGTCGCACCGCTGATGGGGAACGAAATTATTCGAGGAAGAAGGGGGTACCGCCTTTCTGGTCCAGCAACTCCAGCACCTTGCCGCCGCCGCGGGCGACGCAAGTCAGCGGGTCCTCGGCCACCACCACCGGCAGGCCGGTCTCCTCGGCGATGAGCCGGTCGATGTCCTTCAACAAGGCGCCGCCTCCGGTCAGGACGATGCCGCGCTCCGCCACGTCGGCACCCAGCTCCGGCGGGGTCTGCTCGAGCGCCTGCTTGACCGCCTCCACCACCCCCGCGAGCGGCTCCTGCAAGGCTTCGAGGATCTCGTTGCTGTTCAGGGTGAAGCTGCGCGGGATGCCTTCCGCCAGGTTCCGCCCCATCACCGCGATTTCCTTGACTTCGCTGCCAGGATACGCCGAACCGATCTCGTGCTTGATGCGCTCGGCGGTGGCCTCGCCGATCAGGGTCCCGAAATTGCGGCGAACGTAGTTCATGATCGCCTCGTCCAGCCGGTCGCCGCCGATGCGGACCGAAGCCGCGTACACCACGCCGTTGAGCGAGATGATGGCGACTTCCGAGGTGCCGCCGCCGATGTCGATCACCATCGAGCCGCGGGCCTCGCTCACCGGCAGACCCGCGCCGACCGCGGCGGCGATCGGCTCCTCGATCAGGTAGACCTCGCGTGCGCCGGCGCCCTCGGCGGAATCCTTGATCGCCTTGCGTTCCACCTGGGTCGAGCCGCAGGGCACGCAGATCAGGACCCTGGGGCTCGGCCGCAGCAGCCGGTTCGGATGAACCTTGTGGATGAAATACTGGAGCATCTTTTCCGTCAGGGTGAAGTCGGCGATGACGCCGTCCTTCATCGGACGGATGGCGGTGATATTGCCCGGCGTGCGGCCGAGCATGGACTTGGCCGCGGATCCCACGGCGGCGATGGACTTGGCCCCCCGGTTCTTGTCCTCCCGGATGGCCACCACCGAGGGCTCGTTCAGGACGATGCCCTGCCCCCTGATGTAAATCAGGGTGTTGGCCGTGCCCAGATCAATCGAGAGATCGTTCGAGAAATAACCGCGCAGACGCTTAAACATCGGGAACCGGCCTGGCAAAAAAACATACTCTAGCAACGGGCTGGGGGGGCCAGCAAGACATGGGGTATGATATGAGTGGTAACGCCCATCAACAGGATACTTTACATGTCGCTCAGCGCAGCAGAAGTCAACAAGATCGCGTGGCTGGCACGCCTCGCCATCGACGACGATAAGACCGAAGCCTATGCCCGCGACCTGTCGCAGATTCTCGGCTTCGTCGAACAACTCGGCAGCGTCGACACCAGCCGGGTCGCGCCGATGGCGCACCCCCTGGACGAGGCCCAGCGCCTGCGTCCCGACAACGTCACCGAGAACGACCAGCGCGCCTTGTTCCAGGCGCATGCGCCCTTGGTCGAGGCCGGACTCTACCTGGTGCCCAAGGTCATCGAATAAATCGGTTCCGCCGTCTCCCCTTATCAAAATTCGCACATTTCGGAGCCCCACCGCATGCATCGCAAGACCATCGCCGAACTGGCCACCGGTCTCGAACGGAAAGAATTCAGCAGCGTCGAGCTGACGCAAGCCCACCTCGCGCGCATCGAGCGGCTCGACCCCTCGCTCAACAGCTTCATCACGGCCACCCCGGAAATCGCTCTGGCCCAGGCCAGTGCCGCCGATGAGCGCCTCGCCAAAGGCGAAGCCGGCCCCCTGACGGGCATCCCCATCGCCCAGAAGGACATCTTCTGCACGAAAGGCGTGCGCACCAGCTGCGGCTCCAGGATGTTGGACAATTTCGTCTCGCCCTACGACGCCTGCGTGGTCGAGCGCTTCAACGCCGCCGGCGCGGTCATGCTCGGCAAGCTGAACATGGACGAATTCGCCATGGGCTCATCCAACGAGACCAGCTACTACGGCCCGGTGAAGAATCCCTGGAACACGTCGACCGTCCCCGGCGGCTCCTCCGGCGGCTCGGCTGCCTCCGTTGCGGCACGGCTGACGCCGGGCGCGACCGGCACCGACACCGGCGGCTCGATCCGCCAACCCGCGGCCTTCTGCGGCATCACCGGCATCAAGCCGACCTACGGCCGGGTGTCGCGCTGGGGCATGATCGCCTTCGCTTCCAGCCTGGATCAGGCCGGCCCGATGGCCCGCACCGCCGAGGATTGCGCCATCATGTTGCAGGCCATGGCCGGCTTCGACGAGCGCGATTCGACCTGCGTCGACCGCCCGGTACCGGACTACCGCGCCGCCTTGGGCAACAGCCTGGAAGGCCTGCGCATCGGCTTGCCCAAGGAGTTTTTCGGCGAAGGCCTCGATCCCGCCATCGCCGCCCTGATCCAGGGTGCGGTGGAGGAGTACAAAAAGCTGGGCGCCACCGTCAAGGAAGTCTCGCTGCCCAACATGCATCTGTCGGCTCCGGCCTACTACGTGGTCGCCCCGGCGGAATGCTCGTCCAACCTGGCCCGCTTCGATGGGGTCCGCTTCGGTCACCGCTGCGAAAATCCCGCCGATCTGGCGGATCTGTACACCCGCTCGCGCGGCGAAGGCTTCGGCGCCGAAGTCAAGCGCCGCATCCTGATCGGCACCTATGCGCTGTCGGCCGGCTATTACGACGCCTACTACCTCAAGGCCCAGAAGATCCGCCGCCTGATCAGCGAAGACTTCCGCCGTGCCTTCGAGGAAGTGGACGTCATCATGGGGCCGACCGCGCCTTCGGTCGCGTTCGAGTTCGGCGCCAAGAGCGCAGACCCGATCGCCATGTATTTGTCGGACATCTACACCATCGCCGTGAATCTGGCCGGCCTGCCCGGCATGTCGATCCCGGTGGGCTTCTCCAACGGCCTGCCCGTCGGCATGCAGATCATCGGCGGCTATTTCAGCGAGGATCGGCTGCTGAACGTCGCCCACCGCTACCAGCAGGCCACAGACTGGCATACGCGCGCCCCGGCCGGCATCGCCGATTAACCTAAAGCTTCAGGTGTAACCGAACATGGAATGGGAAACCGTCATCGGGCTGGAAATCCACGCCCAGCTCGCCACCCGCTCGAAGATCTTCTCCGGCGCCGCCACCGCCTACGGTGCCGAACCGAACACCCAGGCCTGCGCCGTCGATCTCGGCCTGCCCGGCGTGCTGCCGGTGCTCAACCGCGAGGCCGTGCGCATGGCGGTCAAGTTCGGCCTGGCCATCGGCGCCGAAATCGCGCCGGTGTCGGTGTTCGCCCGCAAGAATTACTTCTATCCCGATCTTCCCAAGGGCTACCAGATCAGCCAGTACGACCTGCCCGTGGTCGCGCGCGGCCAGCTCGGCATCAACATCGACGGAAAAGCGCTGACCATCGGCATCACCCGCGCCCACCTGGAGGAAGACGCCGGCAAATCACTGCACGAGGACTTCCACGGCTACACCGGCATCGACCTGAACCGGGCCGGCACGCCACTGCTGGAAATCGTCTCCGAACCGGACCTGCGCTCGGCCAAGGAAGCCGTGGCCTACATGAAGAAGCTGCACGCCCTGGTGCGCTATCTGGAAATCTGCGACGGCAACATGCAGGAAGGCTCGTTCCGCTGCGACGCCAACGTCTCGATCCGGCCCAAAGGCCAGGAGAAATTCGGCACCCGCGCCGAGATCAAGAACCTCAACTCGTTCCGCTTCGTGGAAAAGGCGATCAACTACGAGATCGAACGCCAGATCGAGATTCTGGAGAGCGGCGGCCAGGTAATCCAGGAAACCCGTCTGTACGACTCCGCCAAGGACGAAACCCGCTCCATGCGCAGCAAGGAGGAAGCCAACGACTACCGCTACTTCCCCGATCCGGACCTGCTGCCGCTGGAAATCAGTACCGGCTTCATCGAGGAGGTCAAGGCCACGCTGCCGGAGCTGCCGGACGCCAAGCGTGACCGTTTCAAGGCGCAATACGGCCTGAGCGACTACGATGCCGAGGTGCTGACCGCGACCCGCGAAATGGCCGATTTCTACGAAACGGTGGTGCGTGAAGCCGCCTGCGATCCCAAGCTGTGCGCCAACTGGGTCATGGTCGAGCTGTCCAGCCTGGTCAACAAGGAGGGCCTGGAAGTCACCGAATCGAAGATCGACGCCGCGGGGCTGGCCGGCCTCATCCGCCGCATCGCCGACGACACCATCTCCGGCAAGATCGCCAAGCAGGTACTGGAAGCGATGTGGACCGAAGGCGGCAGCGCCGACGACATCATCGAGCAACAGGGGCTCAAGCAGATCACCGACACCGGCGCCATCGAAGCAATCATCGATGAGATCATCGCCGCCAACCCCGACCAGTTCGCCCAGTACCGCGCCGGCAAGGACAAACTGTTCGGCTTCTTCGTCGGCCAGGCCATGAAAGCGACCCAGGGCAAGGCCAACCCGGCCCAGCTCAACGAGTTGCTCAAGAGGAAACTGCAGTAAACCCGCGGTCCCCGACGGCATTCGCCGGACCGCAAATCGCGGGAGCTTTTCGCTCCCGCTTCATTGTCTCCCCTTGCACCACTTCGTAAGCGGCGCGTCCGGCGGGGGCCACATCTCACCGCGACGAGGCCAGCCCCGCGGACGCAGTTCTGCCCTAGTGTCTAATCGCAGAAATTGCAGCAACACATTCAATCCTAACCGATTGATGTGTAAAAATTCTTTCCGACAAAGGCTTCTGCAATCAAGCACCAGCCATACGCCGTGTCACCCCTGCTACGGCCCCTCCACCGCAACCCAAGGCGACCGAACGCCGTAACGGGTACCCGTGGGAATATGGATCACCGTGCCTCCGCATTGCACTTGAAACGCTTCCGTAGGGACGGCGTCGATCAGCTCTCCAAGTTCTTGCCGCGTGCGGTACGGCTGTTCAGCCCCATCCGTATGTTGACCCAGCGCCCCTGAACGGTTTTGAGCCAAGTCAGCAACCACCCATGAATAGCCGTCCACAGCGACCCAGTCCGGGTTGTTTTCGGCGATATGGCAGACTTCGAGATCGCCATCGGGCTGGTAGGTCAGTGTGACCTCTTTGACCGAGTCGGGCAGAGCGACGCTTGGCGCTACCGAATCCGGCCTAGGCACGAGGTCGTTTAGGAAGCGGTCGAGATCGTCGCCGCAACGCACCGGCAGCCCTACGTAATTGAACCTAGGCCGGTCCTGCCCGCTGTCGGTCATCGATTTGCCGCACTTCAGTTTGGAAATATCGAGTACTGGCCAGCGCGGCAGCGACACAGGCCTAGGTTTAGGGTTGTCTAGTTCCCAAAACGTAGGCGACGAAGAAATGTCAGGTCCTTCACAACCAGAAGAAGTTTTCGAAAAAATCAAGTGGAACGGCTTAAGGTAAGGAAGGTGTTGCCTGTAGCCATTGTTAAGGTCTTCCAAAATGGAAGCGGAGTTTTGTTGCACATAATTTGAACGCCACCGCATAATATTCTGAACTTCCTGTTCGGAACAAACCATGCCCTTTAGCTGTTTGCCTGGGAGTTGATCATTCCCTATCCCACTGGCGATGAAGCAATTCATCTGGACGCTATTTGGGCCGGGCCTGCAATTGCCGCTCACAAATCCAGCGTGTCCGCGCAGACCAGCCCACTTCACAGGAAACGTGTTTCCCATCCAGAATGGCCTATCGGTAATGTGCTGGAAACCGGCCTTTTCATGCATAAGCATCGGCAGATCCCTTCTCTCATCGTCCTTCATCACGAATAAAAACTCCAGCGCCAGAAATTGCCAGGACTGGGGGTCGGCGACCCAGGGGTAAGTGAAGAACTCTTTAGTCCTATCCGGGTTAGTCGGCGATGGGAGCGGGTCTGCAAAGCCACCTCTAGTATCGCCGTAGGCGTCCACGTCGCGCACCCATAGCCACTGTTTATTGGCCCATGGCTTATTATCCGGCGGACGCTTCCCCCAATCCCTCAGCCCCAGCGACAATACAATCTCATCGGAGGAATAAGGCGCGCCGGCACGCTCGATCTGCGCCACCATGTTTTTGTAAGTTCGACTGGTCAGGTTCGTCGCATCGTCACAGTGGATTTTTGCCGCTGCCCAGACCGCCGAATCCGGATCACCGGAGCCGGCCTTCTCACGCACGGTCGCGCAATATCCCACCGTGTCGCCGGGCGAATATTCGATCTTGCCCTTGCTGATTTGGTTCTGGGCATACCAAACATCGATGTCCTGCAACATTTCAAGCGCCATGCCCTGATAGCTCAGAGCATACCCCAGGATTTCATAGATGCTTTGGTAATAGCCGCGGTCGTCGAAGGGTGTTTCGGACCTCTCTTTCCATTGTTCGTAGCTTTTCACCATGCACTTTTCGAGCGGGCCGGTTGTATTCGACAAGGACGGAATCAGGGACTCCTGGATTGAGTTGAGGGCTTGCCTAAGATCCTTCTCGTAATTGTCGATGAAGCGTTGAACGTTCGGAGTGATGTCGGGGACTACCGTTTCAGGCTTGTCGGCGCGGGCCGCATAAGCCTTGAGCACGCTTTGGCTCAGATCGAGGAGTTTGGCGTATTCCTGCTGGGCGGTTTGTACCTTCACGCCGGTATTTCTCAGCTCCTGCAAGCTGATGGAGCAGGCCGTGTCAGTCAGCTCTCTTTCGATTCTTTTCAATGCGGTGTCGATATTTTTCAACTCGGCTTCGATGCGCGCGACGGCCACTTTCAGCTCCTGGAGATCCGCTTCGACCCGCTTCAGCGCCTCGGCGACCGGGTCCGGCGGTTTCGGCAGAAAAGACTGCAGCGCCGAAAGGACCAGCCCGGCAGCCAAAAGCGGTATCTGAACCTTGATGGCCTTGGCTTCCGCCTTGGCTTCCGCCTTGTCCCATTTCTGATCCGTGCCTTTGCCGTAGCCGACCAGACCGGTGCCGAGATAGGCGGCGATCTGCGTCAGAAACGCGAAGGGGAAGCTTTGCGTGCTCACCGTCGAGAACGGTCCGAACGCACCCACGGCGTTGGGCTGGCTGCCCCAGCAGTTCATGCGGCCGTCCAGTCGCACGCCGCACGCCTGATCGCCGCCGACGGCCAAGGCCTTGAAGTATTCGCCGGCTGGCACCTCGAGCTGGCCACTGTCGCTGCGCCCCCAGCACGCTACGCTGCCGTCGAAGCGCAGTCCGCAGGTATGGAATTTTCCGGCCGCGATGTCCTTGAAGGTGCCTTCAGGCGCGGCGATCTGGCCGTAGGCGTCATTGCCCCAACAGACCGCGCTGCCGTCGTCGCGGAGCGCGCAGGCGTGAATTTCACCGGTCGCCACGGCTTTGAAGCGGCCCTGCGGCGGCACATAATCCGTGAACGACCGCTCGCCCCAGCACATGATCCGGCCGCCGGTATCGACGGCGCAAGTGTGCTGGCCTCCGGCACTGAGCGATTGGAATCGCCCTTCGGGAGCCTCGACTTGGCCATAGGCCGAGGCTCCCCAGCACTTGACTCTGCCGTCGTTGCGGAGCGCGCAGGTATGGGCATCGCCGGCGGCGATTTCCTTGAACTCGCCGTGAGACAGCTTTTTCGGCCGGGTAGTCTCGGCGCCCCAGCACTTGAGCGTACCGTTATTCCGGATGGCGCAGCTATGATCCAAGCCGACGGAAACGGCGAATTAACGGCCTTTGGGCGGGCTCGCCGCACCGAATACATTTTCGCCCCAGCAGACCAGCCGGCCGTCTGCCTTGATTGCACAACTGTGCGTGCTGCCTACGCCGACGGCATGTACGGGGTCCGTTGGATTGCCTGCCGAATCGGACTTGCCGTAACCGGCCGCCATCGGGGCGGCGCTCTCCAGCGACTTCGACGCCGCCAGCGGTGAGATGACTGCCGACAGAGCGGGTCCGGCTTGGCCCGATGAAATTCCCAGAAAGACTGTAAAACAGACCCAAAAGGCACTCAGGCCCGCGGAAATCAATGCCTTCATATATTTTTCCGGATCGAAATAAAGGAGGCAGGACCGGTTCAAGCGCCGTGAACCCGCCTCGGTTCCTCAAAACAGCGGCATTGCTCCCGCATCGCATCGATGACGCATTTCCTCCACTGCCTTCCTCAACAAAACGCACCGATCTCACAGAGTCCGGGCCGCGGTGAGCGAATTCAAGAACGCTATTGCTTGTCGACAAAAATGTGATGTGCAAAGCATTTACGTCGAGGCCAGCGCTAAGCCAGAGCGAATAAACAAAAGAGCCGGCCAACTTTCTCCAGGGCAGCTTCGTTGAGTCGGGCACGCCGGTCTGACGCGGATCGCTTCTCCTTATTGAGGGTCGGGCAACACCGGCATTTGCGCCAGTGTGCCTTGGCGTATGAACCGCGCTGCAAGAATTGAAACCGGCACCAATCCATTTATGTGGGTAATACGTTGATTCTGCGCGCCCGGCTTCGCTTGCGCGCCGCTCGGAACGATGGAATCGATACCGAGCCATCCCACCCGATCGGAGCCGAGCCCCCGCTTTCGCATGGCCCGAATAAGGTTTTCCGAATTGCCCTGGGTAAAAAATGCCGGACCTCCCGTATAGTTTTCAGGTACCGGGTATGCCGATCCGGCAAACGGCACGATCTCGTCCTGTAGAATTCCGACAGCATATACTTGAGCCTGGGGCGCCCAATCAATGTTGTCGTTGTCGAACCACAGCTTGAGAGCAGGATTGCCAAGGTCCCTATCGGTAATCGCTTCGACCAGGCTGGGATTCAACAGGACCTTTGGGTTGGCATTTACAACGGGGTATCCCAGCCTGGTGGCAGCACCGCTCAGCGCGGCCAACGCGGAGTTCAATTTCTGATTTGGCATAGGAATGGCGTTTCGCTGGCTCCACTTCACCAACACCGGCCGGAGCAGACTACCGGGATCTGAGCCGGTAATTTCCCATGTTGCCTGAGCGGTAAACGTCAGCAGAACGGGCTTGGCAGCCCGTGTAGTCGAATTTTTGGGCTGCTTGACGATCAGAGACTGGGCCGTTGCCCCGGTCATATCGTAATTTCCGGCCATCGGCACGATCAGAGTGGGATGCAGGTCGGCCGCCTGCTCCTCTTCGAGCGCCCTCGCCAGCCAGAGAGCGTTCCCGCCCCCTTCGCTGTAACCGGTAACGTAGAGCCGGGAGTCCGGCGGCGCGCCCGTCAACTGGAAGACCAATTCACGGGCGGCTGTGACGATGTCGATGCCGGCCCGGACGTTGTACTTCCCGAAAGGGTAGGGATGAGGATCTTGATTCACCCCGTAGCCAAGATAGTCCGGCAGTGCAACCACACGCTCCTCTCCGGCAAAGGCCGTCAACATGCTGCAGGCCTCCGGCGAGGGCAGGCTGGCTGCGCCCGTATCGGACGCGAGTTTGGTCGCGTGCATGTACACCACCAATCCGTCGGAAGCCGGTTTCGCCGGAACGGACACCAGGCCGCTGAGGATCGTAGCCTCGCCGTCATTCCGGGTCGAGCGGTATTGGATACGGTAGATGTCCGCTCCATCGAGCGCCGGGCCGTAATCCCCCAGCGCCGAACCGTCGGGGAGGGTAAGGGCCTGATACGGAGCCGCCGCATCCTGTCGAGCCCGTTGTATCGCGTCGCGCGTGACCCGGCCGACCAACTGGCTGTTGATGAGCGACGTCCCGCCGGTAGCCTGCTGTAGCGGCGCCTGACCCACTCCAGCAAGTGCGGCCTCACCGGTATAGGGCGTACAGACATCGCGCTTTAACACCGGCTCGGGATTACCCAACACCCCGGAAGACGCTCCGGCTTCTACTCCCCCCCCAAGAATACCCAACAGACCCAGCATGATTATCGGGCCGGTATTTACGCTATGATATTTCATTCTGAATACCCCCTATATGGATGCAGAAATTAGCAGCTAATGTGGTGACCGCCGGATCGAAGAGCCAAAGCAGCGCGAGCGGCTGAGTGATTCCCACTCCTAATCAAGCGAGCCATCGCCACTCCCAAAGATCCGTCATTGTGGCGGCCACGGCTTAACATTGTTGTTCGTGTCGCCCCATTGGCTGGAAGATGCGCAGACATTACTCATGCCAGGGAGAGGCTGAGCACAGCAGGAGGGAGTAACGGCACGGTGTAGGGCTGCTTCTCGCCTACCGTAATCAAGCATCGTTCCCTGATCCTGCTTTCTCCGCCGTAACAGACGCAATAAGACAAGTTTGGATGCCTTTCCCAGACCACGGCGGGGCTTCCGATATGACACATTGATCCGAAATTGTGAACTGAGCACCGGAGTTGTCAGGATTCTGAAAAGGGCGCAACCTGCGGACCGCTCTTTGCCAAAGCCCAATACCAATTGTTCACCTGTATACCGATCCCAGGAAGGGATGAATAATCCCCAAAAATAGAGATCGAATTGCCGCCCGGCTGGATCGCTTGCTGACCGCCAGCGGAAGTGAAAATACTGGCCGTGTTACCATTCGCGCAGGGAGAAGTCTGGCTCACGTTGTTCTTAATCGCGATCCTTTTCGGAAACGTATCAAGCAGACCCAAGGAAGGCAACGGATGGGCATCTGGACAAAAGGTGACGACATAACCCGTACCTGCCGAACAAGCAGGCTGTTTTCGGTCGGTAGGCGTTTTATACGCGTCAGGGCAGGAAGCCTCCGTGCAAATGAGGTCAGTGCCGCCCTGAGGAAAAGCACACGCGCCGCTGTCGCTCACTTCAACCCTTACCGGAACATTATAGAAAATATTGGCTGTTTCATTCACGCAGGTATCAGGATCAATACCCTGCTTACACAAATCAGGCGGCGAGTAGGGTCCGCTCCCATAATTCGTACTGAGGTCGAAATAATCCTGCTTGGTTGGCGTGTTCGGAGTGATCTCGAAGGTCGTACCAAACGTCTTGTCGTAATTCATTTGGGAGCCACAGCAGGGAGTGGATGAAGCGCTGTTACACTGTTTGGCTGCCGCATTAGTGGGTTGACAATAAGCCGCATACACAGGGTTGTTGTCCCACATGTACCCCATGCGCTGACCCGGAACTTGTATATCCGCCCAGTTCTCGCATTTTATCTGGGCACATTGCGCATCCGTGGTGACTGGGGCCGCCATGAACGTGTTGGGTGCGTTTTGCGCTAAATCGCCACCCGCCCCAGTCGAATAAAATTTACTGCCGTAGGGGTCCAGCACCGATCCATTAATTCCCCCGCTGGTGGGAGACATGATTTTTAGGGGTTTGTCACAATTGTTATATAGTATGAGCTTTCCAGAAACCGGGTCGGGTGATTTGCCAGAAACGGCAGCCCTTAACGCATCGATTTCATGGATCATACCCTGCTCCAAGGGCGGCTCCGGACCGACGGTCAAGTCCTTATGCTCGATGCATAAGTCGCCACTCAGTTTCTTTACCGAATTGATCCGCCGATCATAAATGTCATCGCATTTTTGTTGAGCTGCTTTGTTTGCTGTCAGATCCTGGCCTTTTACCAAGGCAGCCTCAGCCTTCAGACGACAGGCCAAATAATCGCTTGCATATCGGTAAATCTTCGCTTGGCAATTCGTTGCACTGGAAGGCGCCCCCTGTGCTGCGGTCGTCACCAGCGGAATGCACAAGATCGCGCGGCGTAAGGCGGTCATGCCTATGCCGGGGATATTTTTCATGGTCCATTCCTTTTTCTAAATCTTTTATGACAATGAGAAATATATGCTCACAATCATTAACGCTCAGCGATTGTCTCAGAACACGAAACGCCAAGCTACCGTCCGTTCGACAAGGTGCTTACCCGCAGGTTCCACGTTGAAATATTTGTCGGCAAGCCGCAGCGGCCTGAGATGCCGCGATGGGCATGCTCGACGCGGAATCGTCTTCGGATTGGCCGCGCGGAAGACCCGCCCCGCTTGCCGGCTGAGCTTTCCACACAAGTGCCCAGCCGGCTACGCTAGGTGAACCAGCCACTCCCTGCTGCGACGGATGAAACACCGAGGACCCTCACCATGAAACGCAAGCCCCCCGCGACACGGAAATCCCACCCGTCGGCGCACTGGCACCTGCTGGAGCCGTGGCAGACCACCGCCTGGCTCAAAGTCGATCCGCGGACGGGGCTGTCGCAACGGGAAGCCGAGCAGCGGCTCGCCGAACTGGGTCCGAATCTCATCGCCGAACAGCGGCTGCGCGGCCCGCTGGCGATGCTGCTGGGCCAGTTCGCGGATTTCATGATCGTGGTCTTGATCCTGGCCGGCGTCGTCTCCGGCCTGGTCGGTGAGATCGCCGATACCGTGACCATCATGGTGATAGTCGTCCTCAATGCAGCCATCGGCTTCGCCCAGGAATACCGCGCCGAGCGCGCCATCGCCGCGCTGAAAAGCATGGCGGCGCCCACGGCGCGGGTCGTGCGGGACGGGCAGCATCACGACCTGCCGGCCCACGAGCTGGTTCCCGGCGACCTGGTGCTGCTGGAAGCCGGCAACATCGTGCCGGCCGACATCCGCCTGCTGGATACCGCGCAGTTTCGAGTGGAAGAGGCCGCCCTCACCGGCGAGTCCCAACCGGTCGGGAAGTCCACCGAAGCGATACGGAATCCGGATGCCTCGCTCGGCGACCGCAGCAACATGGCCTACAAGGGCACGATCGTCACCTACGGCCGGGGCCTGGGCAGCGTGATTGCCACCGGCATGGAAACGGAACTCGGCAAAATCGCCCAGCTCCTGCGCGAGGAGAAGGAAAGCCGCACGCCCCTGCAGAACCGGCTGGCCCAGCTCGGCAAGCGGCTGGCCCTGCTGGTGCTGGCGATCTGCGCCATCATCTTCGTGGTCGGCCTGCTGCGCGGCGAACAGCCGGTACTGATGCTCCTCACCGCCGTCAGCCTAGCGGTCGCCGCCATTCCGGAAGCCCTGCCTGCCGTCGCGACCGTCTCCCTGGCGCTGGGCGCGCGCAAGATGATCCGCCAGCACGTGCTGATCCGCCGCCTCCCGGCGGTCGAGACCCTGGGTTCGGTCACTTATATCTGCTCGGACAAAACCGGCACCCTCACCCAGAACCGCATGCGGGCAGAAGCGTTCTATGCCGATGGCCGCGCAGGCCCCGAATTGCCGGAAGCCATGCTGCGGGCCATGGCGCTGAACAACGATGTCCGGCTCGACAAGGACGGGCGTGTCCTGGGTGATCCCACCGAAACCGCGCTGTACGAAGCCGCCGCCTCCGCCGGGCATCACGGCGTACAGATCGCCGCGTCGTCTCCGCGCACTGCGGAGATTCCCTTCGATTCCGAGCGCAAGCTGATGACGACGCTCCATCGCGAAGGCGAAGGACTGATCGCCTATACCAAGGGCGCGCCGGAAAAGCTTTTGCGGCAATGCCTGACGGAATGGAGTGCCGAAGGTCCCCGTCCCATCCGGATCGACGATTTGGGGGAAATAGCCGAACGGATGGCCGCGGACGGACTGCGGGTCCTGGCTCTGGCTTTCCGGGAGTGGCCGGAACCGCCGGCGGATCTGCATTCCGAAACCGTCGAAACCGGGCTGTGCTTCCTCGGCTTCGTCGGGCTCATGGACCCGCCGCGGCCCGAAGCCGCGGAAGCGGTGGCCCTGTGCAAAACGGCGGGGATCAAGCCGGTCATGATCACCGGCGACCACCCGGCGACCGCACGCACCATCGCCCGCCGCCTCGGCATCGCCGACGAGGGCGACTCGGTCCTGACCGGCGAGGAACTGGCCCGGCTGAGTCTGGCGGAATTCGAGAGGCAGGTGGAGGAAATCCGGGTCTACGCCCGCGTCGCCCCGGAGCAGAAGATCAAGATCGTCCGGGCCCTGCAGGACAAGGGAGAGTTCGTGGCGATGACCGGGGATGGGGTGAACGACGCGCCCGCCTTGAAATGCGCCAACATCGGGGTCGCCATGGGCAAGATCGGCACCGACGTGGCGCGGGAAGCCTCGCACATGATCCTCCTGGATGACAACTTCGCCTCCATCGTCGCCGCCGTCCGGGAGGGGCGCCGCATCTTCGACAACATACGCAAGTTCATCAAATACACGATGACGAGCAATTCGGCGGAGATATGGACGCTGTTCCTCGCGCCGTTCCTCATGCTCCCCATTCCACTGCTCCCCATCCACATCCTATGGATCAATCTGGTCACCGACGGCCTGCCGGGCCTGGCCCTTGCGGCCGAGCCCCAGGAACGCGGCATCATGCAGCGCCCCCCGCGGCCGCCGCAGGAAAGCATCTTCGCGCATGGCATGTGGCAGCACATTCTCTGGATCGGGCTGCTGATGGGGGGCGTCTCCCTGCTGTCGCAGGCCTGGGCCTACCATACCGGTTCGGCTCGCTGGCAAAGCATGGTGTTCACCGTGCTCACCCTGTCGCAGATGGGGCATGTCCTTGCCATCCGGTCGGAGCGGGAGTCGTTCTTCGCACAGGCGTTCTTCTCGAACAAGCCCTTGCTCGGCGCCGTGCTGCTCACGTTCCTGCTGCAGATGGCGGTGCTCTATATTCCGGCCTTACAGCCCATCTTCAGGACACAGGCGCTGGAACCGCACGAACTGGTGGTCTGTCTCGTCCTGTCCACCGTGGTGTTCTGGGCGGTGGAACTGGAGAAATGGATGCGTCGGCGCGGCTGGATTTACCGGGAAAATACAGCGTGACCGCTCATTCGGAGGCCAGCAGGAGCTCGACTTCGCTCAACGCCGACGCCGGCCCGATCCGGAAACCCCGCAATTCCAGCACCCCCTTGGTATTCAGCGAGACAATGAGGTGCAGCGCTTCCGGATAGGCGGCGAATTCCAGATCGACCGAGGAGGGGACGGCCGCGGCCATGGGGTGCGAATGGAAAATCGCGAACAGCTCTTCCCCCCGCTCCCGCATCGTGCGCATGGCATCGATTTGCCCCTTCGAGTCGAGCAGGAAGCGGCATTCGGGGCGGTCGGCGACGTTGGGCACCGGATAACAGCGCATTCTTCCCCGCGCGGCAGCACCGATCAGGCCGCAGACCTCGATCCCAGGCGATGCCTGGGCCAAATGGAGGATCTGGTTGACCAGATGCCTGGGGAGCGCGCATTGCTCGTGGGTCACTGATGATGTCTCCTAGTAGAAGGGGGTCAGTACGACTTGGCTGAAGGAGCCGTCCGCATATGCGCTTCGATGACACCGAAGCCGCCGGGGCGGTCGCAGACCGCCTGCATCACACGTATCCGCCGGGTCTCCCCCTTGTAAGTCAGGCAGCATCCGCCCGAATTCGCCGACAGGGCAACATCATAAATTCCGGCGCTCAACCCCAGGAAAGGCAATTCCACCAGAACGCGCCCTCGCCCTCCGGCCAGGGATAGCCGGCGTTCCCCCGGCGCCACGGTGGCGGCCGCGAGCAGGCCCGCCGTGTTCCAGAACTCGAGCCGCAGCTCGACCCCCTCGAAATTCCGCTCCGCCCGGTATTCCAGTTCGAATGCAAGCGGCTGGCCGGGGACGGCCTGGATGGGCTCGGCCCCCGGACCGGTAAATTCCAGCCCGGCCGAGAAATCTTGAGGCCTGACCGGCAGCGCGCCCAGCGACTTCAGATCGCGATTGAAGTAGCCAACGGCCTCGTAGTATTTCCCGAACACCGCTTCCGGACGGCCCTCGGCCACGGTCTGGCCGTCGAACAGCAGCAGGCAGCGGTCGGCCACCTGGAGCACGTTCATCTCGGAATGGGAAACGAACACCAGCGCGCTGCCTTCTCGCTTCAGGGAATTGAGCCTCTCCAGGCAGCGCAGCTGGAACGCGACGTCACCCACCGCCAGCACTTCATCGATGAGCAGGACGTCGATCGGCATGCAGGTGGCGATAGCAAACTCCAGCCGGGCGTACATGCCGTCGGAGTAATGCTTGACCGGCCGCTCCAGCGCCGCCTCCAGGTCCGCGAAGGCGACGATTTCGTCCAGTCTGGCGTCGGTGTCGCGCTTGGACAGCCCCAGCTCGGCGCACTTGAGATAGACGTTTTCGCGCCCGGTGTACATCGGCTGGAGCCCGCTGCCCAAGCGGATCAGCGATTTCACCGCGCCGTGCAGCGCGATCCGCCCCGCATCCGGACGGTATTCGCGGCCAAGCATCCGCAGCAAGGTGCTTTTGCCGGCGCCGTTGGGGCCGATCAGGCCTAGGCATTCGCCCGCCCCAACTTTTAGGGACACGTCCCGCACCGCCCAGAATTCGCCGGCACGCAAGCCCGACGCCGGCCGGCGCCCGATCAGACGACGCCCCAGATCCTGCGCGGAATGCCACAAAGAATGTCCCAGGGCGCGGGAGAACTTCTTGCTGACCCGGTCGGCCAGGATACGGGGAAAACTCACGGTCGGGACGAAAGATGTCGGTTAGAATGCGCGGCTGCGCCGTTTTCAACTTAAACCAGGCCCGGCCACAGGTAAAGCCTTGACATCGCCCTCATCGATCCTGCTCTACTGCCGCCGCGGCTTCGAAAAGGAATGCGCAGCCGAAATCCAGGCCCAAGCCCTGGCTGCGGGGATTTCCGGCTATGTCAGGGCGAAGGAGAACTCGGCCTATGTGGTCTTCGTGGCGCACGAGCCCGATGTCCTGGCGACGCAGGCCGCCAGGCTGCGGTTCGACGCGCTGGTCTTCGCCCGCCAGCGGATCTTCGCGATCGGCCCCTTGTCCGGCATCCCGGTCGACGACCGGATCACCCCGCTCATCGGTACCGCGGCCGGTTTGCAACGCCGATATTCGTTGTTCTGGCTGGAAACCGCGGACACCAACGAGGCCAAGGAACTGGCCGCATTCACCCGCAAGTTCGAGCGTCCGTTCGCAGCCGCGGCAGCCGAAACCGGCCTGCTGAGCGGCGGACCGCATGCCCCACGCCTGCACGTATTCTTTCTGACGTCGACCGCCGCCTACGTCGGCTACACGCTGCCGGACGATTCGGCCCCCTGGCCCGGCGGTATCCCCCGCCTCAAGTTTCCCCGCTCCGCACCGAGCCGATCCACACTCAAGCTCGAAGAAGCCTTCCTGGTATTCGTCGACCAGCCCGAAACCATGCTGCGCCCTGGCATGAGCGCCGTCGACCTGGGCGCTGCCCCCGGCGGCTGGACCTGGCAACTGGTGCGGCGCCATATCCGTACCACTGCCATCGACAACGGCAACCTGGATCCAGCGCTGCTGGAATCCGGCCTGGTGACCCACTTGCGGGCCGACGGCTTCCGCTACCACCCTGCCAAGCCGGTCGACTGGCTGGTCTGCGACATGGTGGAGCAGCCCTCGCGCATCGCCCGGCTGGTGGCCGACTGGGCCGACGATGGCGCATTCCGTTACGCCGTATTCAATCTAAAATTGCCGATGAACAAGCGCTACGAAGAAGTCAGGCGCTGCCGCGAGCTGATCGAGGAACGGCTGGCCGCACAAGGGGTGTCCTACCGCCTGAGATTCCGCCAGCTCTACCACGACCGGGAAGAAGTCACCGGATTTCTCGATCTGTCGTAGCATTGCCCCTCTCCCCGAGGGCAACGCTGTTGAGTCGAGAAGAACTCGTCGTTCCGGCATGGATTGCCGGAACCCAGAAGCCAAGGAAGGCGACAGGTGCACACGTCCATGCGACCAGGGCTCGTGCCGGTATGACGAGCGATGCGAGATTCATTTCTTAACGCTTAGTAACCTAACGGCATCGTCCCCTAGAAGGGGCGATCATCTGACAAGAATTCAAACGTTCGCACAGCCACCGAGAACCGCCGATGCCTTGCACCGCTGCCTTTACGTTGATCGAGCTCATGGTCGGAATCGCGGTGGCAGCCATACTCATCACCGTGGGCATTCCCGGCTTCCGCGACCTGATTTTGGACAACCGCATGGCGGCCCAGATCAATTCGCTGGTAGCCGACTTGAGTTACGCCCGCAGCGAGGCCGTGAAGCGCAATAGCGCGGTCACTGTATGCAAGCGGAATATCAACGGCACTGCCTGCGACGATTCGAGAAGCTGGACGGACGGATGGATCGTCCTGGCTGGCACGACAGTACTGCGGGTTCATGAATCCGTGTCATCGGGCATGGCTATGAACCTCAAATATACGGGGAGCAACAAAGTTGTGTATGACGGTAAAGGCTTCCTGAACGGCGTGAACAATGGCACCTTCATCTTCTGTGACGGCCGGGGTTACACCAAAGCCCGAGGTCTGGTGCTGGCAATGACGGGACGCCTGAGGACCACCCGCGACGACGACGGCGATGACATCCAGGAGAAAGGCAGTGATCGCACCAATATTTCCCAAGACGACTGCAGCTAACGCGGACGCCTGCTGCCCTCTCCGCTCGTGTAAAGGCTTCACCCTCATCGAAGTGCTCATCAGCGTTTTCGTCTTCGCGGTGGCGCTGCTGGGGCTCGCCGCCCTGCAGATCACCGCCCGCAAAACCGCGTTCGAATCCGCCCAGCGCAGTCTGGCCGCAGCCATCGCCCAGGACGTGCTGGAGCGGATGCGGCTGAATACCGAAGCCCTGGCCAGCTACACCGCGACCATCAACGCGAACACCACGTTCAGCGACTCGCTCGACTGCACGGGGCCGGCCAACCTCGCGGCCTGTGACCGCCGCGACTTCCAGCGCAGTCTGCTGGGCTCCACCGAAACGACCGGCACCGGCGCGAACACCTCCAAGGTGGGTGGGTTGGCCAACCCCACGCTGTGTGTGACCAGCAGCAACGCCGGTGGCTCCGGCCGGTACACCGTCACCATCGTCTGGCGCGGGCGGGACCAGTCCCTGCCGGAACCCGGTTCGGAAAACGAGTCCGATACCTGCGGCAACGGCCAATATGGGACCAACAACGAATACCGCCGGATCTTCCGGCTCAGTACCTATATCTGCCGGGAAGGCATCAGCGGAGGGTGCATCTGAGCATGAAAATTCCGACACAGGGCGGCCATCCGGGATTTTCCACGGTGGAACTGCTGATATCGATGGTGCTAGGCCTTTTGGTCGTCGGCGCCATCGGCAGTCTGTTCGTGCAGCACAAGACCAATTACCGCCAGAACGAACAATTCGCGCTGATGCAGGAAAACGGGCGCTTCGCTCTCAACTTGCTGGCCAGCGACTTGGCGCTGGCGGGATTCTGGGGCGGCGCCGATTGCAAAAACATGACCAACTGCCCTCCCGCCTCGGCCATCAACGTCCAGAACGACTGCGGAACTAACTGGACCACCACGACGACGCCCTCGGCTCCGGCGACGCACTACCTCATGGCGCCGTCGGCAGGCTCGGCTCCGGCCGATTGGCCCTGCTTCAACTCCGGCGACTATCTCAAGCCTGGAACCAACCTGCTTGTCCTCAAGCATGCCGAAGGCAATCCCGTCTATTGCAAAACCGGATCGGCCGACGACTTCGCCGGACTGATCTACCTTCAAACCAGCGGCTCAGCCGGCAGCCTCGTCAAATCTCCCGTCCCGCCCGACTGCCCGGCCTCCGCCACTGCAACCGCCTTTTGGCGGTACATCGTCCACGTCTATTACATCAGTCGAGGCTACTCGGCGACACAATGCGCCAACAACCCCACCGATCCGCGATGCGTTCCCAGGCTGGTACGAAAGACTTTGGGCCGACAAACCGGAAACCCCATCATTTTCGAGTTGGGCGACGGCGGCGAACTCGCCGAAGGAATCGAATACTTCCATACCGAATTCGGCATCGACGATGGCGACGGCAGCATGACCGACGATTCCTGCGACATGGACGGCATCCCAGACAGGTATCTCTCCTCCGTCGCCGATTACGACGCCATCACTCCCGACGAACTCGACTGCGCCATCAGCGCAAGAATCCACGTCCTGGTCCGTAGCACGCAATCCGATTCAAGCTACACTGATGATAAAACTTATACATTCGGCACGGTGACACTGGGGCCGTTCCGTGACCACTTCCGACGGAAGGTGTTCACGACCACGGTGCAGTTGCGGAACCAGCAATATCACTGAGCATTTCGTCGGAAGGGAGGAAGCGGCGATGGCCCGGAAAAGAAGCTCGCAGAACGGCGCCGCCCTGGTCGTCGGCATGCTGTTCACGATCGTACTGACGGTACTGGGCATCGCGGCGATCCACTCCAGCAGCACCAGCGTCCGCATGGCGCGCAACGCCGAGGCCCGCATCAACGGCCTGCAGCAGGCTCAGGCGGCGTCCGACTACGTCGCGGCGGAGGCGCTCGATCTCAACCTGGACCGGATGGGCAGCCATGCGCGCTGCACCGCAAGCTATCCCTATGGCGGCTGCAACGGCCTGTCGCTGCCCACCCTACCCTCGCCGCTGCTGACGCCCCCGGTTCACGTCCGGGTGCGGAGCAGCGTCGCCTTCGGCTCTTCCAAGAGCGAGGAGAGCAACAAGGTCTTCGAACGCGTCATCGACAGCGATTATGACGGCTCGACCGCCGAATCGTCCGCCGATGCCACCCGTGTCGGCGTGGTATCCGCCGTGCGCGGCACCATCGTCTCCAGCGGTTCGGTGCGCTACGACAGCGAAACCCCCGACCCGACGCCGACACCCGCCGCAACGCCCGCGCCCACCCCCTCGGACGACGGCGACCATGAAGGAGACGACGACCACGAGGATGGAGATGGAGATCACGACGGCGGGGACCATGAAGATGACGGGGAGCAGGACGACGGTGAGAACGAGGGAAACCATAGCTGATTGAATCCGGCCCCGGCCATTCCTTGCCCGGGCACGCCTGTCGAATTCGGAGAATAACAATGAAAATCCAACCCGCAATCGTCGCAATCTCGATCGCCGCCCCCTTCTGCGTCAGCCGGGCGGACGATACCGACATCTATTTCGCCGGCGGCGGCTCGGTGGGCGGGAAGCCGCTGGTGATGTTCAGCCTGGACTACCGACCGAACCTGGGCGCAACGGTATGCCAGGGAAGCGGTGAGGAAGATGATGATGAACACCATGACGAAAGCGGTGCCCAAAGCGGCGATGACCTGGGAGGCGACGATGAACATGAAGACGACGATCACGAACACGGCGACGACTGCCGCTCGCTGAGGACGACGGTGTCCCCCAGTTCGGGAACGACCTATCTCCCCTCGAGCGGCGACGTCACTCATTTCGACCTGATCCGCGCCGCATTGCGCAAGACCATGGACGATCTCGGCACCGAACTCGCCGACGTCAAAGTGGGGCTCATGATCAACCACAACGACTCCACCACCGGCCAGTGCGGCGCCGGCCCCAGCGGCCAGTGCAGCAACGGCGCCTACGTGCTGAGAGGCTTCAGCACCGACAAGGCGCGCTTCCACGACGCCCTGGCCCGGATTCCCGTACCCCAGGGCAACCTGGCCCACGACTTCCAGGGGAAGGAGCTCTATTTCGAGCTGTTCCGCTACCTGACCGGCCAGGGCATCTTCAACGGCCACAAGGGCTGGCAGGACTATGGCGACACCAACGCCAACGACAATCTGGACGTCGACAATCCGGGCACGCCCTTCGATGACACCCTTCTTCAGTGGGACGGCACGATCGAGAACGGCGCCAATTACGTGAGCCCCCTGGCGGACAACTGCTCCAAGGTGTTCATGATCAACTTCATGTTCCAGGTCTCCAACAAGGACAACGACTCCGACAGCTCGATCAGGCAGAGCAAAGGTTCGGGCGGCATGAACGGCCTCAATCCAGGCACCAGCAACAGCGCCTTTGCCAACGTCATCCGCTGGATGCGCGACGCCGACCTGGCGGACGGCACCTACGGCAGCGCCGGCAACCTGGAAGACGTGCAGAACGTCACCTCGTATTTCTTCGTCGCTCCTACGCACATCAACACCACGACCAACAGTTACGCGACCGCCGGCGGAACCAACGCCGCGCTTCCCCTCAGCACCGACCCGGAGCTGTTGATCGCGTCGCTCAAGGAGGTCTTCAAGGAAGTGCTCAGCGTCAGCGCCACCTTCGTCTCGGCCGCCTCGCCGGTCAACGTGTTCAACCGCACGGAGTCGCTGAACCACGTGTTTTTCTCCATTTTCCAGCCCGAACAGGCCCCCCGCTGGAACGGCAACCTGAAACGGCTCAAGCTGGCGTCCGACCCCACGACGCACCGGCTCAAGGTCCTGGACGCATCCAGCCCGCCGATCGAAGCGATTTCCAGCGTCGACGGCAGGATCAAGCACGAAGCGCTCACCTACTGGACCGGCGCCTCCGGCTTCGACGTGCAGACCTATGCCGATACCACCAAGGGCGAGGTGGTGGGGAAGGACGGCCGCAGCGTGGGCCGCGGCGGCGGCGGCCAACGGATTCCCGGATTCCTGACGAACTCGCCCGGCGACGGTAACTCCACCAGCGGCGCCCGGAAGCTCTACACCGAACCCGACAGCCTGAGCAACGGCAGCGCGACGGCCCTGCGCGCACTGAACGCCGACTCCACCACCGCGACCGCGGTCTGGAGCACGCTCCGCCTGAACGGGGCGAAAAGCGGCGACGCCTGGAGCGATGCCGCAACCTTCGGTGCCGCCACCAGCGACGATCAGGCCACAGCCGTGAAGCTGCTCAAGTTCGCGCGGGGACAGGACGCCAATGACGAAGACGGCGACGGCAATTACACCGAGGCTCACCCCTGGGCATCGCCCGCCAACCAGCTCAAGCGCAAGTGGCTGATGGCCGATCCGCTGCATTCGGCCGCCGTGCCGCTCAACTACGGTGCGCGCACCGGCTATTCGCGGGACGTTCAGGACGTCCGGATCCTGGTCTCCGGCAACGACGGCTTCCTGCACATGTTCCGCAATTCGGCTTCGGGAAGCTCCACCACCGAATCGCCCAGCGGCGTGGAGGACTGGGCCTTCATCCCCCGCCGGCTGCTCGGCAACCTCAAGCCGCTCTCGGACAACGGCGCGGCGACCTCCCACGTTTACGGGCTCGACGGCACTGTGGCGGTCTACGTCAACGACATGGACCGCGACGGCACCGTGAACGGCTCCGACCAGGTCATCGCCTTCGTCGGCATGCGCCGGGGCGGTAAAGGCTATTACGCGCTCGACATCACTAATCCCGACAGTCCCAAGATGCTCTGGACGATCGAGAAGAACGACGCCAGCGGAAACTTCGACGAACTCGGCTACAGCTTCTCGGATCCCACCATCGCCCAGCTCGACTGGGGCGAGGGGCGCAAACCCGTGATCATCTTCGGCGGTGGCTACAGCACCAACAAGGACGAATCCAGCACGGCGAATGCCAGGAATGGAGCGGCCGGCACCGACGACACCCAGGGCAACGCGATCTACATCGTGAACGCCAAGACCGGTGCGCTGATCTGGAAGGCAAAACAAGGCTCAAGCGCTGCGTCTGCGACGACGTTCCAGCATTCCGGGCTGGCCGACAGCATCCCCTCCAAGGTCACCGCGGTCGATACCGATGAAAACGGTTCGGTGGACCGCCTGTACGTCGGGGATACCGGCGGGGTGCTCTGGCGCGCCGACCTTGCCTACGTGAAACAGGACGGCACCACGTCCTACAACGAGCCTGCGCACTGGACCGTCACGCCCGTGCTTTCGGTCGGCCGCCATGCCGGACAGCCGGACCGGCGCTTCTTCCACCGCCCGGACTTCGTGCCAACCTCCGCCGGCTCAAGCCGCTTCGATGCCATACTGATCGGCTCCGGCGACCGCGAGCACCCGCTCGACACCAACGTCCAGAACCAGTTCTACATGTTCAAGGATACCCATGTCGCCAGCGGGTCGCCGCCCACGGGGTCGGCCAAGACCGTGACCGACCTCGACAACCTGACGAGCTCGACCACCGTCCATACCGACAAATCCGGCTGGTACATCGACATCGGCAGTTCGGCCAGCGGCGAAAAAGTGCTTTCCAGCCCGCTCACCTACAACGGTTCGGTCTATTTCGGCACCTATGCGCCTCAGGGCGGGAGCGTTTCCGGACAGTGCGGGCCCAACGAGGGCGAATCGCTGACCTACGTCGTCCGTCTCGCCGACGCGTCCGGCGTTTTCAACTTCAACACCGCGACGGCGGCCAACGAGCGTTTCACCGCCACCGGCAGGGGATTGCCCAGCGACCCCGTCACCGTCGCCGTCAACGGTAAGCTCTACGTCACTGCCGGCAACCTGCCGGCGAATTCCGACCTGTCCAAGCCGGTCGGCAATTCCGGCATCAGCCGGCTCTACTGGTACGAAAAGGAGTGAGCGGACGTGGCTGAACCGAACGGAAAGGTAAGCGCTTTCCCTGGCTTCCGGGCGGCAGACGGCCGGGAGTCTGCCCCGGACTTGATCCGGGGAGGGCAGGGATTCTCGCTGATCGAACTGATGATCACTGTGGCCATCATCGGCATCCTCGCCGCCGTCGCCTACCCGTCCTACAAGGAGCACATCGTCCGGACCCGCCGCGCCGACGGCAAAGCCGCCCTGCTGCGGGCCGCCGCGCGCGAGGAGCAGTACTTCATGGACAACAAGACGTATACGAGCGACGTCACCAGACTCGGTTTCGCCTCCAACGGGAAATCCGACGAAGGCTATTACGTCATTTCCGCGACCACCGCCGACGCCAACACCTTCGCGCTGCAAGCGACGCCGCAGAGTCCGCACACCGACGCACTCTGCGGCAACCTGACCCTGAACTCCCTGGGTGTGAAAGGAAAGTCCGGCTCGGGTTCCGTTGCCGATTGCTGGAACTGGTAAAAGGCGGGAAGGGCTGTCAACCCACCGCAGCGGAAGCGGCGAAATTCAATCCCCGATTCGGGCCAGCGAATCGATCACCGCTTTGGCCTCTGCCGGTCGCAGCCCGGTCGCCTCCCTCAGCCGCTTGACCGCCCCGCCCGGATTCCCGTCCCGAATCAGGCCGCGGATTTCCGCCGCGGTATCGGAGGGCAGCCGGACCATTTTGCCGTTCACGACCACGTCGACGGGCTGCGCATCCCGCGCCACGCGGGTACCGGCGACATTCTCCTCCGCGGCACTGCGAGCGGGACCGCCAATACGGGCCACCAGCCAGCCGAGAAAGAAGCCGAGCCCCAGGCCGAGGAGCAGGAAGGTATATTCCTTGGGGAATCCGGACAGGTTCGCGGCGGCTTCGTTCATGGGCATGTCGCTGGTGGGGGTTGAAAGGACTCGAGGACTTCAGCCGTTCACGCTGGCCTTGAGCGCCTGGAACTTCTTGATCATTTCCTTCTCCATCTGCTTGCGTCCGATGGAATGCTTCAAGGCCTCGCCCACGCCGCTGACCTGGTCGGTCGACGAGCGCACCGAATACAAGACCAGGGCGCCGTCCTGGTATGGGACGGTGCCGGCGAAAATCTGGCTGACATTGTAGGAATGGCCGACGTAGAAGGCGCGCTGTAGCAGGATGGCACCGTCGTTCCTGGCATAAATGATGCGGTGGACCAGGATCGGGGTGGGCCGACCCTGCACCGTGCGGTTGGCCCAGCCGAACGAATTATCCACATCCGCCGGCATCTCCGCCGGAAATCGCAGGAGGGCCTTCTGCAGATCGGGGAACTGGTCGCCGAGCAGCTTGCTGGACCGGGCGAAGTCCGTCAGATCGGCGGCCGGATCGGCTTTTTCGCCGTCGCCCCGGTCGTAAGCGGCGATGCCGGCAAGCCCTTTGCTCCGGTAAGCCTGCATACGGGCGGCGAGCACCGACCGGTACTGCCTGGATACGGCTTCGACGACCGCCTTGTCGTCGTCGGTATCGAGGCTCGCCTTCAGTGCGGCGAAACCGGCCATTTCCGCGGCCGACAGATTGAAGTCCGAACCTGGGTGGACGTTCAGCAGGTCGCGTGCCTCGTCCGCCTCGGCCGGCGTGTAAGCGAACTTTGCGAAGGCTTCGACGCCGGCACCGGTAGGCACGACGCCGCGGGCCTTGACGTCCGGGTCGCGGGCGACGAGTTCGCCGCGCTTGACGACGTCGACGATCCGCGCCGGCGCCGTCTTGAGAACCATGGCGATGCCGGTCGCCAGTGATTTGCTGCCCGATTCGGCTACCGAATAGGAAACGATCTCTCCTTTCTGCAAGCGCGCGACGTCGGCCTGCGCGATGCCTACCCGCTCGATGAGCTGTTCCGCGGTAAACCCGGCGTGGACGGGGGATGTGGCCAGCAGCAGAAGACTCGAAAACAGGACTTTTCGGAGGCCAGTGGGAACGGGGAACGGAGAGACGGTGTTCATCATTTTCACTCCCGGCGCGAAAAAAATGGGTCTGCCTGGGACTCCGGTCCCAGGCTACGCGCACCAGCTTACAACGGTTTTTTCGCCCGGAAAATGCAGTAGCGCACCATGCCTTCGTTGAATACTTTCCACTGCGCCAGAGCCACCTTGTAGTTGGCGGTCTGGGCCTTTTTGCGCAGTCCCAGCCAATGCATCATCCATTGCATGGGCGCAGTCCAGAGCGCCGTGAGATACATGCGGCGGGACGAGGGCAGGGTTTCCCTGGTGGCTTCGGTGATGTGGACCTCGCAGAAACCGCACTCTTCCATGCCGGCCTGGAACTCCTCCACGGTCGACAAATTGGGCACCGCCCAGCCGTTCAGGCAGTCCATCACCGCCTGCCATTCGGCTTCGTCGAACTCGCGCTTGGTGGCGTAGCCGTCGCAGGCGATCAGGGTGCCGCCCGGCTTGAGTACCCGGTAGGCCTCGCGGAAGAATTCGCGCTTGTCGGTAGCGTAGCAGCTGCTCTCGACGGCCCAGACCACGTCGAAGGAGGCATCCGGGAACGGCGTCTTGCAGAAATCGGCCGCCCGGAATTCGGTCTTGTCGGACACACCATGCCGCCGCGCATTGCGACGGGCGTGCTCGACCTGCTGCTCACTGACGGTGATGCCGGTGGCGTGGGCGCCGAGGTGCTTGGCCAGCCAGATGGAGCTGCCGCCGATGCCGCAGCCGGCGTCCAGGACATGATCGCCCGCCTTGATCCCGGCGATCGCGGCCATGATCCGGTTCTTGTTGATGAGGGCCTGGCTGTGGGTCTTGATGCCCTCTTCCCAGTAGCCGTAGTGCAGCGCCAGGTTTTCATTGTCGAACCAGGCGGTGCGGTAATCCCAGTAACAGTCGTCGTAATGCTTGGCGGTATCGACGCGGATTTCGTCTTCGGAAAACTCGGTGCCCTTGCGCAGGGAATCGTTGCGGTAGTCTTTGTTGGGTTCGAGGTAATACATGGGGTTGTTCCAGAGCTGCTCGCCTTGCGCCCGATGCGGCAAAAAGATGCGAAGTGTACCCCGGAACTCTCGCCCGAGGCATGCCTGGATAGAGTTCCGGGTACAGCAACCGTTAAAATAATCGGTTGTCCTTCCCATCCTTCCAACCTGCCGTTCCGATCCGCGAATTCCATCCCAACATGAAAACTCCCCAAATCGGCTTCGTCAGCCTTGGCTGTCCCAAGGCGCTCGTGGACAGCGAGCGCATCCTCACCCAGTTGCGCGCCGAGGGCTACGGCGTCGTGCCGACCTACCGGGACGCCGACCTGGTGGTGGTGAACACCTGCGGCTTCATCGACGCGGCGGTCGAGGAGTCGCTGGAGGCGATCGGCGAAGCGTTGGCGGAAAACGGCAAGGTGATCGTCACCGGCTGCCTCGGCGAGCGTCCGGAGGAGATCCAGGCGCGTCACCCGTCGGTGCTGGAGGTGACCGGCGCCCATGCCTACGAGGAAGTCATGCGCGCGGTGCACCAGCACCTTCCGCCGCTGCACGATCCCTTCATGGATCTGGTGCCGCCGCAGGGCGTCCGGCTGACCCCTCGCCATTATGCCTACCTCAAGATATCGGAAGGCTGCAACCACCGCTGCAGCTTCTGCATCATCCCTTCGCTGCGCGGCGATCTGGTCAGCCGCCCGATCGGCGAGGTGATGACCGAGGCCGAGCGCCTGGTGGCCGCCGGCGTGAAGGAAATCCTGGTGGTGTCGCAGGACACCAGCGCCTACGGGGTGGACCTGGGCTATCGCACCGGCTTCTGGGGCAGCCGGCCGCTACGCACGCGCTTCCAGGAGCTGGCGCGGGCGCTGGGCGATTTGGGCGTTTGGGTGCGACTGCACTACGTCTATCCGTACCCCCATGTCGACGAGGTAATCCCGCTGATGGCGGAAGGGCGGATCCTGCCTTACCTCGACATCCCATTCCAGCACGCCAACGCCCGTGTGCTGAAAGCCATGAAACGACCGGCGGCGGCGGAAAACACTCTCGCCGCCATCCACCGCTGGCGCGAAACCTGTCCGGAGCTGACCTTGCGCAGTACTTTCATCGTCGGCTTCCCTGGCGAGACCGAAGACGAGTTCCGCGAGCTGCTCGATTTCCTGGAGGACGCCCAGCTCGACCGGGTCGGTTGCTTCGAATATTCGCCGGTGAAGGGTGCGGCGGCCAACGCCCTGCCCGATCCGGTGCCGGACGAGGTGAAGGCCGAGCGCCATGCCCGCTTCATGGAAGTGCAGGAGCGCATCAGCGCGGCGCGGCTACAGGCGAGAGTCGGGCGAACCGAAACTATGCTGGTGGACGAGGTGGTGGAAGAAGGCGCGGTCGCCCGCAGCCGGGCCGACGCCCCGGACATTGACGGCCAGGTATTCATCGATGGCGCCACTCACCTCAAGGTCGGCGAGTTCGTGGATGCGACTTTCGAGGATGCGGACGAGCACGATTTGTGGGCCCGCCTGGAGGACTGAAACCTTGAGCGCGACCCCGCTCCCCGGCGGGGCCGCGAGCCTTGCGAAATCAGTGGTGGTGACCGCCGGGACCGTGGACGTGGCCGTGTTCGAGCTCTTCGGAGGTTGCATCGCGGATTTCGGCCACTTCGACGTCGAAATGCAGGGTCATGCCGGCCATGGGATGGTTGCCATCCAGCACCACCTCTCCTTCCAGCACTTCCAACACCGTCACGATCTGCATGCCTTCGTTGGATTCGGCATGGAACTGCATGCCGGGCAGGATTTCGTCGACGCCTTCGAATGCGTCGCGCGGCACCGCCTGAACCAGGTTCTCGTCGTGCAGGCCATAGGCTTCTTCGGGCGGAACGGTGACCTTGAAGCTGTCGCCGACGGTCCGGCCGGTCAGCGCCTCTTCGAGGCCGGAAATGATGTTGCCCAGCCCGTGGATGTAGGCCAGCGGCTCGTCCGCGCTGGAGCTGTCGAGGACGTCTCCCTCGTCGTTGGTTAGGGTATAGTGGATGAGAACAACCTTGTGGGGGGAGATTTGCATGGGAATACCTGCTGAGATTGGAATCGCCATCATAGTCTTTTTCCCCGGATGCAGACAGGTTTTCGACGTCACAGCGGACGGTGGACGGCTCCCCCCATCTTCTCCCGCCTGACCGGGATCCGTCCCTTTTCGAGAATACTCCCGGTCCTCCCCGATGCCGCATTTCCGCATGGCGCCCCGTTCCTCGCGCGCGGCCGCCCTGCTCTGTTGTCTGCTCGCAGGCTCTGCTCGCGCCGGTGACGAAGCCGAGGCGGTTTCCGAACATCCGGCCCGGGTGGCACAAGAATTCGGGGTCGTACTTGAACCGGCGCGGCAGCGACTCGCCGGCATCGAAACCCGTGTCCTGGAGGCCGTCGAATACCAGCCCGAGACGCGGTCGTTGGGCCGGATCGTGGACATCCAGCCGCTGCTCGAGCTGCGCTCGCGCTACCGCGCGGCCCAGGCCGACGCCAAGATCACCGACGCCGCCCTTCGGCTCGCCCGCAAGAACCGCGACCGGCTCGCCAGCCTGCACAGCGAAGCCATCGTCGCCACCCGCGAACTGATCCATGCCGAATCCCAGCTCGCCGCCGACGAAGCGCGGGCCGTGACGGCACGCCAGCATCTCCGGGAATTGCAGGAGGAAGGCCTGCAGGTTTGGGGGGCCGAGCTTTTCAAGGCCGCCGTGGCGGGGGACTCCCGCTTGTTCGACGACCTGCTGCAACGGCGCCGGGTGCTGATCCTGGTCACCCTGCATCACAACCAGGCTCTGCCCGCGGACGCTTCCCGCGTCATGGTGGCGCGCGAGGGCGACCGGCAGGCGGCGCAGCCCGCCGAACTGGTCTCGGCGGCGCCGAGAACCGACGACATCGTGCAAGGGGAAACCTGGTTCTTCCACACCGACGCCCGCAAGCTGCGCACCGGAATGCGCATCGAGGCCTGGATTCCGGTATCGGGCGAAAAGCTGAGCGGCGTCGTGATTCCCCGCTCGGCGCAGGTCTGGCACGAGGGCCGGACCTGGGTCTACCTGCGGGCCGCGGAAGACCGTTTCATCCGGCGCCCGGTGGACGCCCACCGCGACTACGGCGACGCCTGGTTCGTCGATGCCGGCATCGCGCCGGGCGAGTCGCTGGTGACACGGGGAGCCCAACTCCTGCTGTCGGAGGAACAGCGCCACGCGATCCCCGAAGAGGACGACTGATGCTGGGGCCGGTGGTCCGCTTCGCCGTGCGCCGCAGCGGCGTCGTGGTCGCGCTCGCCGTCCTGCTGGCGGCCTACGGCCTGTACCGCGCGGCGACGGCGAAACTGGACATCTTCCCCGAATTTTCCGCCAAGCGGGTGGTGGTACAGACCGAGGCCCAAGGCCTCACCGCCCGCCAGGTCGAGACCCTCCTGACCCTGCCCATCGAACGGAAGCTGGCCGGCATCGTCGGGCTGGACACCCTGCGCTCGGAGTCGATCCAGGGCTTGTCGGTGGTGACGGCAGTGTTCGAGGACGACACCGACCTCTACCGCGACCGGCAGCTGGTGAGCGAGCGCTTGGCGCTCCTGGCCGGGCAGCTTCCGGAGGGCGCCGGCACGCCTGTGCTGGTGCCGCTGTCCTCCTCTTCGGCCACAGTGCTGACGCTGGGCCTGACCGCCAAAACGGTCAGCCCGATGGAACTGCGGACCCTGGCGGACTGGGTAGTGACGCCGCGTATCCTCGCCGTACCGGGCGTCGCCGACGTCAACGTCTTCGGCGGCGCGGTGCAGCAGTTGCAGGTCGAAGTCGACCCCGCACGGCTCAAGCGCTTCGGCTTGGACCTCAACGCCGTGAGCGTGGCGGTGCGCCAGTCGTTCCGCACCCAGGGCGCCGGCTTCGTGGAGAACGAGAACCAGCGTTTGGCCCTTCAGGTCACGGGCCTCCCGCTCGGCCCGGAAAGCCTCGGCAACGTCATCCTCAACCGTTCGCCCGGCGCGGTGCTCAAGCTGCAGGACGTCGGGACGGTCGCTTTCGGTCCCAGGCCGCCGATCGGCGCGGCCGCGGTCAATGGCGCCGCCGGGATCGTCATGATGGTGATCGGCCAGTATGGCGCCAACACCCTCGAGGTATCGCGCGGCGTGGAACGCGGCCTGGCGGAACTCGCCCCCGTGCTCGCCGAACAAGGCGTGACGCTGCATCCCCATCTCTTCCGCCCCGCCGACTATATCGAGCGGGCGCTGGACAGCCTTGCCGGCCACCTGTTGGCGGGCGGGCTGCTGGTGGTGGCGGTGCTCTACGCCTTCCTGTACAACCTCCGCAGCGCCCTGATCTCCGCGGTGGCGATCCCGCTCTCGCTGCTGGGCGCCTTCGTGGTGCTCCAAGCCTTCGGCGTCAGCCTGAACCTCATGGTGCTGGGGGGACTGGCGATCGCCCTGGGTGAAGTCGTCGACGACGCCATCATCGACACCGAGAACATCTTCCGCCGGCTGCGGGAAAACCGCGCCGCTGCGCTTCCCCGCCCGGCGCGCGAGGTCGTTTACGAAGCCTCCATGGAAGTCCGCGGTTCGGTGGTTTACGCCAGTTTCATCGTGGCCCTGGTGTTCGTGCCCCTGCTGGGGCTGGGCGGGGTCGCCGGCCGTCTGTTCGCGCCGCTGGGCTATGCCTACATCGTCGCCATCCTGATCTCGCTGGCGACCGCGCTGACCGTCACGCCCGCGCTTTGCGTCGCCCTGCTGGCGGGCTCGAAGGAAACCGCCGGGACGCCGCCGCTGATCCGTTGGCTCCAGCCCCTTTACGGGCGATGGCTGCGGCGGACCGCGAAGCGGCCGGGACGGCTCGCGGCCGGCAGCCTCACGATCTGCATCCTGGCGGTTGCCCTGGCACCCGGGCTGGGCGGGGACTTCCTGCCGCGCCTGCGCGAGGGGCATTACATCGTGCACACGGCCAGCCTCCCCGGCACCTCGCTGCAGGAGTCGCTGCGCATCGGCGGCTTGATCGTGCGCGCCATCCTGCAGATTCCCGGCGTCGAATCGGCCTCGCAATGGGCGGGGCGGGCCGAGCGCGGCGCCGATACCTATGGCAGCCATTACAGCGAATACGAGGTGCGCCTCCACCCAATGTCCGGCGGCGAACAGCAGGCCGTGCTGGACCGGCTGCGCGGACTGCTGGAAGGCTTTCCCGGGATACGCGCCGAGGTGAACACCTTCCTGACCGAGCGGGTCAACGAGACCATTTCGGGCTACACCTCGCCGGTCGCGGTCAACCTGTACGGCGACGATCTGGACCTGCTGGACCGGAAAGCACGCGAGCTCGCGGCCGAGATCGGCAAAGTCGCGGGAGCCGCGGACGTACAGCTACGCTCGCCGCCCGGCTCGCCGCTGGCGGAAATCCGGCTGCGGCCCGATCAGCTCCAGATCTGGGGGCTGCGTCCGGGAGACGTCATGGATGCCGTGGACACCGCCTTCGCCGGCCGGACCGTGGGCCGCTTCGCGCTCGGCCAGCGCATCTTCGACGCTGCCGTCATCCTCCGGCCGGACCTGCGGCATTCGCTCGAGGGGCTGCGCGAACTACCGCTCAAAGGCCAGGACGGCATTCTCGTGCCCCTCGGCGAGGTGGCCGAAGTCGCGGAAACCGGGGAGCGCTACAACATCCTGCACCGCGGCGGCCGCCGCATCCAGACCGTGACCGCTGGCGTCGAGGGACGCGACCTCGCCTCGTTCCTGGAGGAAATGCGGACCCGGCTGGACGCAGTGCTGAAACGCTCGTCCGGCGTTTACGGGGAGATAGCCGGCGCCGCGGTAGAACAGGGCATCGCCCGGCGTGACCTGATCGCCCGCGCCTGCCTGGCCGGCGGCGGTGTGCTGATCCTGACCTATCTCGCGATCGGCAGCTTTCGGCACACCGTCATCGCCCTGGCCAACCTGCCGTTCTCGCTGGCCGGCGGGGTGCTGGCGGCGGTATTGTCCGGCACCAGCCTTTCGGTGGGCGCGCTGGTCGGCTTCGTGACGCTGTTCGGCATCACCATCCGCAACTCCATCATGCTGCTTTCGCATTACCGCCATTTGGTGGAAAGGGAAGGGCAGAACTGGAACCTCGACACCGCCGTACAGGGCGCCCAGGAACGCCTGCCGTCGATTCTGATGACGGCGCTGGTGACCGCCCTGGCGATGCTGCCCATCGCCATCGGCAGCGACAATCCGGGGCGGGAGATCATGGGGCCGATGGCCGCCATCATCATCGGCGGACTGCTCTCTTCCACCTGCCTCAATCTCGCTCTGCTGCCGGCGATGCTGCTGCGCTGGGGCCGGTTTTTTCGAAAACCGGTAGAATGTCGCCCGTGAGACCGAACCATTCCCCTCCGCCTCAAGGATCGACCGCTCGATGATCAAAAAAATCCTGGCGGTGCTGATCGTCCTGGCCGCCGTATTCGGCTTTTCGTGGCACATGGGAGTTCGCCAGCGCCTCGCGAACGAGGCGAAGCTCGCCCAGGCGCGGACACCGGCACCAACGCCAACCGCCAGTGCGACTCCCGCACCCATACCGCTTGCAGCGCCGGAAGAGCAGGCGGCGCCCGCGGCCTCGGCCGAACCCCAGCCGCCGGTGGATCTGCTGAAAAAAGCCGCGAAGATTCACACGGGCGGACAAAAAAAGGTTTGCAAAAAGGTATTCGGCCTCGAGACTTGCGCCGATACCGAATGGAACGTCGACGTGGTGACCGAAGGCCAGCCGTCCGTCATCCGCAACGGGGACCTCTTCCATGTCTCCATCCCCGTCCGGTTCACCGGCGAAGCGGCGGCCTCCAGCGAGGACTTCAAGAGCCTGAAGCTCGACAGCCGGAAATTCACCGGAGCGGTCGATGCCTGGGCCGATGTGGGCATCGATCCCGCCGACGGCTGCACGATCAACGCGGTGTCGACCGGCATCGAATGGCGGGAAGAGCCGGAAATCGAGCTCGTGGGCGGCCTGCAGGTGAAGGTGGGCGATCTCGTGAGGAGCCATTTCGAGAAAGCCCTGCAGGAGGCGGTCGACTCGCTGAAACTCCGGGCCACCTGCGAAATGGTCAGGCAGCAGATCGAACGGCTGCGCGAAGCGGGCGGAAACTGACGCCGCGTCAGAACTTGAGCGGAGCCTCTCCTTCCTGCTCCCACAGCACGTCGCAGTCGTGCTTCAGTGCGTCCTTGAACAGTCCGATCAGCGGGAAAGCCCGGACGCGCAGGGACGGCTTCTCTTTCTTGTCCTCTTCCTCGTCTTCGGGCGAAGCGGAAACCGGAGCCGCTTCGGCCGTCAGGGCACCTTCGAGCTTCTCGAGCGCAGCCGGGATGTCCCCGGCCAGCAAGGCGCCCGGTACCGAGCCGGAGTTCCCCATCATCCTCAGCAGTTGCAGCGCGACATCGCCGAACATCGTCACCCGTCCGACTTTGCTTTCGAAGGTTATCAGCATGAGGGCCTCCTTTATCCGGTCAGTCCTTCGGCCTTCATCGCGGCCTGAACCGTCGGCCGTGACAGACTCCGCTCCAGGTAGGCGAGAATGCGCGGCCACTTCGAGAGATCGATCTTGAGGTATTCGCACCAACCCAGCACGGTAAAGAGATAAGCGTCGGCCACGCTGTAGCGGTCCCCCATCAGCCAGGGACCGCCCGCCGCCAGCTGATCTTCCACGTAATCCAGCCTCCGCGACAGCAGCCCGAGTGCAATCTGCTTGCTGGCCTCGGGAGATTCCGGATTCCAGAACGGGCCGAAGGTTTTGTGGATCTCGGTGGAGATGAAGGCCAGCCACTCCAGGAGCCGGTAGCGCTCGAACGTCCCCGACGGCGGCATCAGGCCGGACTCGGGCTTGAGGTCCGCGAGGTATTGCAGGATGACCTGGTCCTCGGTCAGCACCTGACCATCGTCCAACTGCAATGCCGGTACGTAGCCCTTGGGATTGACCTGGAGAAACTCTGCGCCGCTTCCGGTCTTCTTGGTGCCGAGATCGACGTTCTCCAACTCGAAATCCAGACCTGCTTCGCGCAGCACGATGTGGGGCGCCAGGGAACAGGCACCGGGGAAATAGTAGAGTTTCATGGGTGCATCCTCATTTCGGTAGGATTGAAGGGGGCTGCCGTCAGACACGCCCGGCCATGCTGACGGGCATGCGTTTCGCGCCCCAGTCGCCCGGCTCGGCCTCGAACACGCCGGCACAGGGCGTGCCGCAGCGGTTGCAGCGGCCTTCCGGCGTGAGGTTCCACTCCGACAGCTCGTACCAGTCGCGGCCGATCAGCATCTGTCCGCAATGGTGGCAATAGGTGCTGTCGCCTTCCTTGTGATGGATGTTGCCGACATAGGCGTAGCGCACGCCGTTCTTCATGGCGATCCGCCGCGCCTCGAGCAGCGTCGTGGGCGGGGTGGCGCTCTTGTTCAGCATCTTCCAGTCGGGATGGAAGGCCGAGAAATGCAGCGGCACGTCCGGCCCCAGCTTCTCGACCACCCATCGCGTCAGCGCCTCCAGCTCCTGTTCGGAATCGTTTTCGTCCGGAATCAGCAGGGTGGTTATTTCCAGCCAGACGCTCGTTTCATGTTTGATGTATTCCAGCGTCTCCAGCACCGGCTGCAGATGGCCGCCGCAGATCTTGTGGTAGAAGTCCTCGGTGAAGGCCTTCAGGTCGATGTTGGCGGCGTCCATGTAGCGGTAGAACTCGGCGCGCGGCTCGGCGCACTGGTAGCCGGCGGAGACGGCGACCGACTTGACGCCGAGCTCCCGGCAGGCGCGCGCGGTATCGATCGTGTATTCGTGGAAAATGACCGGGTCGTTGTAGGTGTAGGCGACGCTGCGGCAGCCGAGCGCCTTGGCGGTCTGGGCGATCGCCTCGGGGCTGGCCCGGTCCAGCAGCGAATCCATTTCGCGCGACTTGCTGATGTCCCAGTTCTGGCAGAACTTGCAGGCCAGGTTGCAGCCGGCGGTGCCGAAGGAGAACACCGGCGTCCCCGGCAGGAAATGGTTCAGCGGCTTCTTCTCGATGGGATCGACGCAGAACCCGCTGGAGCGGCCGTAGGACAGCAGCGCCACCTTGCCGCCGACGTTGCCGCGCACGAAGCACAGGCCCCGCTGGCCCTCGTGCAGCTTGCAAAAGCGGGGACAGACGTCGCACTGGACGCGGCCGTCGTCCAGGGTATGCCAGAAACGGGTGGGAAAGGCTTCCGCGGCATCGATGTAGGTGTCCATGGCGCACCCCCGGAACGACGGGAAGTTGACAGATGAGGCTACAGTATGAATTCTGTATCCGCCAAGCAAGTGTTTCTTCTTCGCAAAGCCGGAGGGCGCCATGCGATCCGTTCGAACTCCCGCCGTCGCCGGCCTGTTCTATCCCGCGGACCGTCGCCAGCTCCACGCCATGCTGCAAGGCTACATCGGCGAAGCGAGAACCGTCGGCACACCGCCCAAGGCCCTGATCGCCCCTCATGCCGGCTACGTCTATTCCGGCCCCGTCGCCGCCAGCGCCTATACCTTGCTGAAGCCTGCGCGGAGCAGCATCCGCCGCGTCGTGCTGCTGGGCCCTTCGCACCGCGTAGCCTTCCGGGGCCTCGCCTTGAGCAGCGCGCAAAGCTTCTCGACACCGCTAGGGGACATCCCGCTGGACCTCGACGCCGAAGCGACCCTGGCCGCGCTGCCGTTCGTACATGTCCTGGATCAGGCCCATGTGCTGGAACACAGCCTCGAAGTCCAACTGCCGTTCCTGCAGGAAGTACTGGAAGATTTCAAACTGGTGCCGATCGTGGTCGGCGATGCCGCTCCCGCCCAGGTCGCCGAGGCGATCGACCTGTTGTGGGGCGGAGACGAAACCCTCATCGTCGTCAGCTCGGACTTGAGCCATTATCACGACTACGCCACGGCCAAGCGGATGGACCGGGCGACCTCCGAGGCCATTGAGTCGCTGCGCCCCGAGGACATCGGCTTCGACGACGCCTGCGGACGGCTGCCGGTGGCGGGCCTCCTCATCGCCGCACACCGCCGGGGCCTCACGGCGATTACGGTCGATCTGCGCAATTCCGGCGATACCGCCGGTTCCAAGGACAGCGTCGTAGGATACGGAGCCTATGTCATCGAATCAGGACACTTGTCCGCTTGAACCCGCCTACCGGCAACACCTGCTCGACCTTGCGCTTGCCTCGATCCGGCACGGCCTGGAAACCGGCAGGCCTCTCCCGGTCGATCTCTCGAACCTGCCCCCGCCGCTCCGTGAACGGCGGGCGACTTTCGTCACGCTGAAAAAGGGCGGCGAACTGCGCGGCTGCATCGGCTGCCTGGAAGCGGTGAAGCCGCTGGCCGCCGACGTGGCCGACAATGCCTTTTCCGCCGCCTTCCGCGACCCGCGCTTCCCGCCCGTCACGGCGGACGAAATCGACGGCCTGGACATCCATATCTCCCTGCTCACCCCGCCCGAACCCATGAATTTCGTTTCCGAGCGCGACCTGATCGGACAACTGAGGGCCGGCATCGACGGCCTGATTCTTCAGGACGGCCTTCTGCGCGGCACCTTTCTGCCTTCCGTGTGGGAAGCCTTGCCGCGGCCGGGGGAGTTCTTCCGCCAGCTCAAGCTCAAGGCGGGTTTGCCGGAGGACTATTGGTCGGACACATTGAGGATTTCCCGGTACCGGGTCGAGAGCATCGAACAGGCTTAATATCGTCCGCTTAACTTTCTTCCAGAATTGCACACAATCCCCAACTGCCCGGAAAAACCACCATGAAAAAACCCAGGCCAGCCCAAGGCGCTGCTGAACCGGAAGCGAGCGGCATGTCGAACCCGCTCGAGCGCGCCGGGATCAAGCTGGCCGAGATGGCAAGGCGGGCAGCGTCCTTGGGCAGCGCAGCGGCGAAGAAGGTGCGAAATACGGCGCGGTCCGCAGCCAAGAAGACGGCGATAACGGTCACTCCGGCGATCGAGGCGACGAAACAGGCGGCCCAAAGTGCCAGTGAAAAAGTGGACCCTGCGGCAGTGGGCGGAGCCGTAGCGGGCTTGGCGGCGGGGGAAGCGCTCGGGGGGGTGATCGGCGGCGTGCTGGGCTCGGTAGCAGGACCGGGAGGAACCGTGGTGGGTGCCCAGATCGGCGCCTTCGCCGGCCAGACCGTGGGGGCGAAGATGGGCTACGACCTGACCCACGAGGCCATGCACCCGGAGGCCGCCCAACCGCAGGCCGGCTCCGGAAAGCACTTGGGAGATGTCGCCAAGGCCGTCACCCGCAAGGCGGGCGAAAAAGCCGGAGAAGCCGCCGGCATCGCCGCAGGCACAGCCGTTGGCGCAGTGCTGGCCGGACCGGCGGGCGGCCTGGTAGGCGCCATGATCGGCGAGGCACTGGCCAGCGAGGCCGGGGGCAAGGCCGCCGCGGAAGTCTGCCGCCAGGTGCAAGGCGACGATCCGGACAAACCGGTGCCAGCAGATGAGCCGGCCAAGGCCGGGGTGGGCGAGTGGCTGGGCCAGGTCGCTCGCGACTACACTGGGGAAACCGTCACGGCTGCCGTTTTGGGCGCGGTGGGAGGGAGCCTGGCGGGCCCGGCCGGCGCCGCGATCGGCACTCGCGCCGGCGTCATCGCGGCAACCCGGGTCGACTGGTCGTTCAAGAAGACGCCCCGGGCGAAAAACTCCGTTAAGACCAAGCGGAAGAGAGGAAAGCGCGGCGGTGGGAAGGACGGCGAGCCGGAGTCACCCTGAAGCACGGGCCATCGGCCTGAAAGCCAAGCCTGGGAGCAGTTTGGCGAAGCGATGCAACAGCCAGACGCACAGCTCGAAGTCCGTATCCAAGATGCCGGCCTCGATGCTCTGCTCTGTTTCCAGGGCAGCGACCCCGTCCAAATACGCCTGCCGGAGCGCTGTGACCGGCTCGCCGTGGCGGCGGGTCTGCGCGTGGAATTCGGCGATCCCTGCCGAGTCCAGCGAGGTGACCGCTCCCGCCGCCAGGATGAGCAGGTGCTCCAACCGGGCTCGCAGAGGAGCGGCCACCACCTCGACCGGTCCGGGCAGGGCACCGAGATGGATGGAGAACTCGGCGGAAGCTTCCGCGACATGCCACACGATGGCGAGCGCCGTCCGGAATCGGTGCAGACGGGCGGTCTCGGCCGGCCCGAGCCCGTCGCGCAAGGCCAGCTTGACGCAGAAGCTCTCGATGGCGGCGGCGAGCCGGAGGAATTCCGGCTCCAGCAGGTCGGGGTCGGTATCGGCGGACGGCTTTCTTCCGTCCGATCGGCGCGGTGCCACCCGCACAGAACCGAGCAGCCTCCCCAGTTCCTTCGCGAGAAGATCGAGCGCAGTCGGCGGATCCGTGAGCGCATGGCTGAACAGGAACGCCGGCTCGCCCAGCGCCTTTTCCGGCGCGGGCGGCCAGAAGCGGTCGAGCAGGCGGGCGCAGGCGGGCAGGAAAGGCGAAAGCGCCAGCGCAGGCAGCAGATTCGAGAGCAGAAACGCCACGGCGAGTTGGCCAGAGGAAGAAGCCGTCAGTTCCGCCGCCAAAGCGCCCACCAGGGGCACGCCGAAGTGCTCGCCCACGAACAGCGCCATCATCAGCAGCCCGCTGGCGAGGCAGAACAGGTCCTCGGTGCGGACCAGACGGATGGCGTCGCCTTGCATGCCGAGAGCCAGCATGGCCCGCAGCGGAATCGCTCCCAGGTTGGTGCCGTAAATCATCGGAAGCGCGGCGGATGCCGGCATCGCACCCGCCCCGCACAAGGTGATCACCAGCATCGTTGCCCCCGCGTTGGATTGCAGCAGCGCCGCGGCACCGAAGCCGCAGGCGAAGGCGAACCACGGCGAAGCCAGCGCCGTCTCCAGACCTGCCCGGAACCAGGGCTCGTTCTTCAACGGGGCGGCACCTGCCCCCATGTTTTCCAGCGCGAACAGCAACAGGCCGACGCCGAGTAGGGCAGCGGCGACGGTACTCCAGGGCTTGGCGCGCACGGAACCCAGGGCGATGCCGGTCCCGCCGACGAAATAGGCCACCAACGGATGGATGTCGACGGCGGCGAGAAAAGCCAGGGCGGTGAGGCCGACGTTGGACCAGACGACAACGAGGCGGGCCGCCGCCGGCTTGATCAGGCCGCTGCCGAGCATGCTGGCCAGAATGAAGGTCACGGCGGTGGCGCTCTGGGTCAGCGCACCGCTCATGACGCCGAGCATCGAAGCCAGCGGCGGGGTATGGGTGGCAGCCTTGACCGCGTGGCGGAATCCGCCGCCGCCCAACTCGGAAAGGCTCTGGCCGATCAGTCTGAGGCCGAGAAAGAACAGGCCCAAGCCCAGGACGAGTTGGTCGAAGGATTCCATGGAACGCGTGGCTATGCAGTTCGGGGGCTGTGCGGCAGCGGCATGGCAAGGAATACGGCGCCTATTCCTTGCACTCGCTGCCGGAGGGAAACTCGGGTTTCTTCCCCCAGTCGTTCGAGGGCAGATCGTCGTACGGCGCGGCGTAGACCTGCTTCAGCATCCGGAAACCGGTGGGGACGGCCGAGCCGGGGTTGCCGTAGGTGACGATCCACAAGTAGTCGTAGTTGGAGCCATCCCAGCTCGCCGGCACACCGTCGAGGCGGTCCAGGTTGAGAAGCTGGCGCAGCGTGATTTTCTCCCCCGGATAGTCCTTTTCCAGACTCTTGCTGGCGATGCGCTTGTGCTCCCATGCCATCACGACCGTCTTGCCCTCCCACAGCGGATTGTTCAGCACATCACGGGCGGCAGCTTGGGTAAGCTTGTTGAGCAGCAGGTCTTTCTCCTCGTCGGACTGGTCCGGCAACGGTACGGCAGAATAGGTGACGACTGGCTTGCCCCAGATGTTCGCCACCGGCGAGACGGTTTCCAGCGTGTGCAGGGTGATGGCGAGCAAGGCCGCCGGGCCTTCGGACGGTAGAACCGAATCGGCGGCATTCCCGCCCAGATACCGAAACCCCAGCGCCAGTGAGCGCTCTCTGCCGACATCGCACAATGCGTATTTGTCCTGCTTTTCGCCGTGGCGCAGGATGACGATCTTGCCCGGAACGGCAAGTGCATGGGAAGAAACCGCCAGCATCCCCGCCACCACTGCGAGGCGGCAGAATCCGGACCGCTTCTCGCCGCTTCTCGTACCCGTCATCTGCAACCTAGCCTCCAGAATGCTCGACCGGCATCAAGGGGACGCCATCGGCCCCATGGTATCCGAGCTTAGACGCCGAATGTTACGAATGAATCCGCAAAGGCATCCGTTTCCGTCAATCTGCCTTAACAAACGTCCGGTACCGTTCCTGACGAGTTTGACCGCTTAGGTCCGCCTTTGGGAACGGGCCAGCCCCTTTGCCAGGAAATCCGACATGAGCATCGAGACCGCCAAACCCGCCGCCGCTGCGGCCACGGAGCATTTTTTCAACCGCGAACTGAGCTGGCTCGATTTCAACGACCGGGTTCTGCAAGAGGCGCTGGACGCACGCACGCCGCTGCTGGAACGCCTGAAATTCGCGGCGATCTTCAGTTCCAACCTGGACGAATTTTTCATGGTCCGGATTTCGGGCCTGATCGAGCGGGAACGGGCCGGCGCCGCCGGTTCCGCGCCGGACGGCATGTCGCCCTCGCAGCAGCTCGACGCCATTCGCGTCCATCTGGCCAGGCAAACCGACCGGCAACACCGGCTGTTCGACGGCGAACTACGGGAGCTCATGAGGCGGCACGGCATATTTCTGCTCGACTACGCCGCGCTGGACGAGCCGCAGCGCAGCGCACTCGAAGCGCATTTTTCCGAACAGGTGTTTCCGGTGCTCACGCCGCTGAGCGTCGATGCGGGCCATCCGTTCCCGCAGATGTCGAATCTCAGCCTGAACCTGGCCGTCGTCGTGGAGGATCCGGCAACCGGCCTGCGGAAATTCGCCCGGATCAAGGTGCCGGACACCCTTCCGAGGTTTGTCGCATTGCCGCAAGGACCAGCGGAGCCGGTCTGGGCCGGGGTCCCGCTGGAACAGCTCATCGCCGGCAACCTGGCGCGGCTGTTCCCCGGCATGATCGTCCGCGGCCACCATATGTTCCGGATCACCCGGGATGCGGATTTCACGGTCCGGGAGGATGAAGCCGAGGACCTGATGCTGGCCATCGAGGAGGAAATCGGCAAGCGCAGGCTGGACGGCTTCGTCTGCCGCCTGGAAATCGAAGGTTCGATGCCGGCCGAGCTGCGCGAGTCGCTGATGGAGGAACTGGAGGTTTCCGGCCGGGACGTCTACGAATTCGACGGGCTGCTGAACCTCAAGGACCTGTTCTATTTCCTGTCACTCCCGCTGCCCGAACTCAAGGATGCTCCCTGGACGCCCGTGGTGCCGGCCCGCTTTCACGCCGCGCCCGATGAATCCGGCGAGCCCCGCGCCACGCTGTTCGACGAGATCAGGAAGGGCGACCTCCTGGTCCACCATCCCTACCATTCCTTCGCCGCCACGGTGCAGGAGTTCATCACCCAGGCCGCCCACGATCCCCAGGTGCTCGCGATCAAGCTGACCCTGTACCGGACGTCGGGCGATTCGCCCATCGTCCGCGCGCTGGTCGATGCCGCTGCGGCCCGCAAGCAGGTCGCCGCGCTGGTCGAGCTGAAGGCGCGGTTCGATGAAGAGAACAACATCGCCTGGGCGAACAGGCTGGAAGACGCCGGAGCGCACGTGGTCTACGGCGTCATGGGACTGAAGACCCATACCAAGATCGCCCTGGTGGTCCGCAAGGAGGGCGACGCCCTGCGTCGCTACGTTCACGTCGGAACCGGCAACTACAACCCGAAGACGGCGAACCTTTACACCGACCTCGGCCTGTTCAGTTGCCGGGACGATCTGGTGGCCGATGTCGGCGACCTCTTCAATTACCTGACCGGCTATTCCCGCCAGGACGCCTACCGCAAGCTGCTGGTCGCTCCGCTCACCCTGCGCCGCCGGATGTACGAGCTCATCGCGCGGGAGATGGAGCATGCCCGCAGCGGCGCCGGCGGCCACATCGTCGCCAAGATGAACGCGCTGGTCGATCCCGACATGATCCGGCACCTGTACGACGCCTGCCGCGCCGGGGTGCGGATCGAACTGGTCGTCCGCGGTATCTGCTGCCTGCGCCCCGGCATCGCCGGCCTCAGCGAAAACATCCGGGTGGTCAGCGTCGTCGGCCGTTACCTCGAGCATTCGCGCATCTTCCGCTTCAAGAACGGCGGCGCCGACGAATTCTACATCGGCAGCGCGGACTGGATGACGCGGAACCTCGACCAGCGCGTCGAAGCGGTCGCGCCGGTGGAGGACCCCGCCGCCGTCCGCCACCTCGAGCAGGTGCTGGATTTCCTGCTGAATGACAACCGCCACGCCTGGGACCTGCAGCCGGACGGACGCTATCTGCAGCGGCAGCCAGCGGAAGGCGAACCCGAACGAGCCGCGCAGTCGCTGTTGATGGAAGGCGCCCGGCTGGGCGAATTCTAGGCCCGATCTTGACAGGAACGAGCGTTTGACCCTTTATCGGGAGAGTTGCCGACACACCCTCCTCGACCCGGAGTTCCCCATGGCGAGCAAGAAATCCGACCCGAAAAAGACCACACCGGCCCCGGACGCGCCGGAGCACACCCGCACCGGCATGAGCCAGGAGATCCTCAAGGCCGCCTTCGTCGACAACCTCAACCTGGCCGTGGGGCGGCCGCTGGAAACCGCCGTGCCCGAGGACTGGTACCAGGCCATCGCGCTGTCGGTGCGCGACCGCATCATGCAGCGCTGGGTCCGCCAGTACGAAAAGCGGAATGCCCCCGACGTCCGCCAAGCCGCCTATCTGTCGGCGGAATTCCTGCCCGGCCCTCATCTGGGCAACAGCCTGCTCAACCTCGGCCTCGCCGACAATGCCCGCGAGGCGCTGGCCGGCCAGGACCTCGACCAGTACATCGGGCTGGAGGAGGAGCCGGGCCTCGGCAACGGCGGCTTGGGACGGCTCGCCGCCTGTTACCTGGACTCCCTGGCGACGCTGCGCTATCCGGCGACCGGCTACGGCATCCGCTACGAATTCGGCATCTTCGACCAGGCCGTCAAGAACGGCTGGCAGGTGGAGGTCACCGACAAGTGGCTGCTTTACGGCAATGTCTGGGAAATCAAGCGCCCGAATTTCGCCCAGGTCGTCAAGCTCGGAGGGCACACCGAGACCTATACCGATGAGCACGGCGCCTTTCGCGTGCGCTGGATGCCGGACCGCGTGGTGGTCGGCGTGCCCTACGACACGCCGGTCATCGGCTACCGCTCCGACTCCTGCGTCCTGCTCCGGCTGTGGAGCGCGGAAGCCGCCCAGTCGTTCGACTTCGCCGATTTCAACCGGGGCGACTATTACGGCGCGGTGGAGGAGAAGGTCTTTTCCGAGAACATCTCCAAAGTCCTTTATCCCAACGACGAGCAGCTCGAAGGCAAGCGGCTGCGGCTGGAGCAGCAATATTTCTTCGTCGCCTGCTCGATCAAGGACATGATCCGCCTGTGCCTGCGGCGCGGCTCGACCCTGGAGCGCTTCCACGAGATGTACTGCATCCAGCTCAACGACACCCATCCCGCCATCGCGGTGGCGGAGCTGATGCGCCAACTGGTGGACAAATACGCCCTGTCCTGGGAGCAGGCCTGGGACATCACCCGCAAGACCTTCTCCTACACCAACCACACCCTGCTTCCGGAAGCCCTGGAGAAATGGCCGCTGCCGCTGTTCGGCTCGGTCCTGCCCCGGCACCTGGAGATCATCTACGAGATCAACCGCCGCTTCCTCGACGAGGTCCGCACCCGTTTCCCTGGGGACGAGGGCAAGATCGCGCGGCTGTCGATCATCGACGAAAGCGGGGAGAAATACGTGCGCATGGCCAACTTGGCGATGGTCGGCAGCCACACCGTCAACGGCGTTGCGGAATTGCATTCGGAACTGGTGAAGACCCAGCTCTTCCCGGACTTCCACGACCTCGACCCGAAGCGTTTCCAGAACGTGACCAACGGCGTCACGCCGCGGCGCTTCCTGGGGCTGAGCAATCCGGGGCTGACCCGACTGATCGACGGCCGCATCGGCGACAGCTGGCTGTCGGATCTGGACCGGCTCATGGAGCTGGAAACGTTCGCCAACGATGCCGGCTTCCAGCAGGACTGGGCGCGGGTCAAGCGGGAAAACAAGGCGCGGCTGGCCCGGATCATCCGCGACCGCACCGGTGTCGTCGTCGACCCGGTTTCCCTGTTCGACATCCAGGTCAAGCGCATCCACGAATACAAGCGCCAGCACCTCAACGTGCTGCACATCATCACGCTGTACCAGCGCCTCAAGCACGACCCCAGGCTGCAGATCACGCCGCGGACCTTCCTGTTCGGGGGCAAGGCCGCGCCCGGCTATTTCATGGCCAAGCTGATCATCAAGCTGATCAACGCCGTCGGCGAAACCGTGAACCAGGACCCGGCCGTGCGCGATCTCATCAAGGTCGTGTTCCTCCCGGACTACAACGTCAAGCACGCGCAGAACATCTATCCGGCGGCCGACCTGTCCGAGCAGATATCGACCGCGGGCAAGGAAGCCTCGGGCACCGGCAACATGAAGCTGTCGCTGAACGGCGCGCTGACCATCGGCACGCTGGACGGCGCCAACGTCGAAATCCGCGAAGAGGTGGGAGCGGAGAATTTCTTCCTGTTCGGCCTGACCTGCGAGCAGGCGGCCAGACTCAGGGCCGACGGCTACAACCCCGGTGACTATTGTCATGGCGACCCCGAACTGCGCGGCGTCATCGAACTCATCGACAGCGGGCTGTTCTCACACGGCGACACCGAGCTGTTCCGGCCGCTCACCGCACATCTGCTGGAGCGGGACGATTACTTGCTGATGGCGGACTACCGGCCCTATGTCAACTGCCAGCAGGAGGTGGATCACGCCTACCGCGACTGGCAGCACTGGACGCGCATGTCCATCCTCAACGTCGCCCGCATGGGCAAATTCTCCTCGGACCGGGCGGTGCGGGAGTATGCGGAGAACATCTGGAAGCTGCAGCCGTTCGCGCCCGATGCGTGAACGGAGAGGATGAGAAACCGGTTCAGCCGGAAACGGCGAACTTGCGCATCAGCGCCGCCTTCACGTGCCCCGGCACGAAGGCCGAAACGTCGCCGCCGAATTTGGCGATCTCCCGGATGACCGAGGAGGAAAGGAAGGCGTAGCGTTCGCCGGGGGTAAGGAAGATCGTTTCGATCTCCGGGCCCAGCGAGCGGTTCATGCCGGCCATCTGGAACTCGAATTCGAAATCGGAGACGGCGCGCAGGCCGCGCAGGATGACGGTGGCGCCATGGGTCCGGGCGCAGTCGACCAGCAGCGAATTGAAGCCGACCACCTCGACGTTGGCCATTTCGGCCACCGCCTCCCGGGCCAGCGCCAAGCGCTCGGCGAAATCGAACAGCGGGGTCTTGGCCTTGCTCTCGGCCACCGCCAGGATGACGCGGTCGAAGATCCGGCTGGCCCGGCATACCAGGTCCACGTGGCCCAGCGTCATCGGATCGAAAGTGCCGGGGTAGATCGCGGTGACATTCAAACTCGAGACTCCTTGAGACGCTGATACAGACGGTAGGCGACGTCGCCGCTGGCTTTCTCCCGCAGCAGCGTCCAGTTTGCCGGGATCCCTTCGGGCTGAGGGCCGGCCTCCGCCTCCACGTAAATCCTGGCTCCGGCCTCAAGCCAGCCGCCATCCTCCAGTCTCCGGCAGCACGGCCCGACTTGGCCGGTGCGGAATGGCGGGTCGAGAAACACCAAGTCGAATGCCTCCGGCTTGCCTGAGAGAAATTTCATGGCTTCGGCGCACACCACGGTGATCTGCCCGGCATCCAGCATCGCACAGGATTGTTTCAGTACCGCGCAGACCCTGGGATTGCGCTCGACCTGGACGACCCGGGCGGCCCCCCGCGAGGCCGCCTCGAAGCCCAGGGCGCCGCTGCCGGCGTAAAGATCGAGGCAGGCCGCTCCGGCCACAGCGGTCTGCAGCCAGTTGAAGACGGTTTCCCGCACCCGGTCGGGCGTCGGGCGCAATCCCGGCTCCGGCGCGAACCGGATCCGGCGGCTGCGCCACAGCCCGCCGATGATGCGCAGCTCATTGCGCACTTTTGCCGGCGGAATTCGCACCCACCAGCACCGTCTGCAGCCGGTCCGGATGAATGCGCGCCTGCCAGACCCGGCGGACGTCGTCCTTGGTCACGGCCTCGATTTTCGGGATGTAGGTCGCCAAGTAGTCGAGCGGCAAGCCGTAGAACGCCATGGAGGCGATCTGCTCGACCAGTTTCTGGTTGCTGTCGAGCCGCAGCACGAAGCCGCCGACGATGTTCTTCTTCGACGCCTCCAGCTCCTTGTCGGTCGGTCCCTTGGCGATGAAATCCCTGAGCGTCTGGAGCAGCACGTTCAAAGCCTCGTCGGCCTTTTCGTTGCGGGTCTGCAACCCCATCAGGAACGGGCCCTCGACCCGGAACGGATAGAAGTGGCTGTGCGCGCTGTAGGACAGCCCTCGCTTCTCCCGCACCTCCTCACTGATCCGCGACACCAGTCCGCTGCCGCCGAGGATGTGGTTGCCGACATACAGCGGGAAATAGTCCGGATCGTTGATGCGCATGCCGGGCTGGCCGGAATACACGTGGGTCTGCTCCGAGGGGAAGGCCCGCTTGAGCGTCTGTGCCGGCTTGTCCATCGGCACCGGCGGCAAGACGGAGGGTGCTTCGCCCGGCGCGAGGCCCGACATCAGCTCTTCCGCGATCTTTTCCGCCTGGGCCCGTTCGATGTCCCCGACCAGCGCCACCACCGCGTTCCTGGCCACGTAGAACTTGCGGTAGAAGGCTTCCAGGTCATCCCGCGTCAGCTTCTCCACGGTCGCGATATGGCCGTCCTTGGGGTGAGCGTAAGGGTGATCGCCGTACATCGCCTCGAAAAAGGCGATGCCGGCCAGGTCGGCGGGCGATTCTTCACGCTGTTTCAGCACCAGCAACACGCGGTTCTTTTCCCGTTCGAAATCCTCCGCGGCGAAACGGGGTTTCGCCAGGATGACCTTGGCGGTCTCCAGCGCCGGCTCCAGCAGGTTCGGCTGGGTCAGGCTGCGCAGCGAGAGCGAGGCGGTGTCGCGGGAAATCCCGGTGCCGAGCACCGCGCCCACGCCGTCCAAACGCTGGGCGATGGCATCGGCGTTCCAGTCGCCGGCACCGGTGTCCAGCACCGAGGACGTCAGCGAGGCCAGACCGAACTGGTCGCGGTCGCGGGCGCTGCCGGCGTCGAACACGACGCGGACGTCCAGCAGCGGCAGGCCGTGGGTCCGGGCGAAATACACCCTGGCCCCGTTGGCCGTGCTCCAGGTCTGGATTTCCGGGAGGGCGAAGACCGTCCGCAACGGCAGCAGGACGAAAAAGAGAATGGCGACGAAGCGCTTAGTGGACATGGCCGCCTCCCATGCTGTCAGCCCCTTCCTGGATCTTCGCCCCTTCCGGGATCGGCTGCGGGTCGAGATGGGCGATGGTGAGCCCGTCTTCGATCAGGTATTTCCGGGCCACTTCACGTACCTGCTCGGCCGTCACGGCATTGATCTTGTCCACGTATTCCTCCACTTTGCGCCAGCCCAAGCCCACCGTCTCGGCCATGCCGAGCTGCATCGCCTGATAGAACACCGAATCCCTCTGATACACGTTGCTCGCCAGCACCTGGGCCTTGACCCGGGCCAGCTCATCCTGGGCGACCGGCTCCTCGCGCAGCCGCCGGACCTCGTCCAACAGCGCCGCTTCCAGCTCCGGCATGGTCTTGCCCTGTGCCGGCGTGCCTTCCAGGGTGAACAGCGACGACAGCCGCGCATAAAGGTCGTAGCCGGCGCCCGCGCCCGCGGCGACTTGCTGGCCCCGGACCAGGCGGCTGGAGAAACGCGCGCTGTTGCCGCCATCGAGGATGCCGGCCGCGACTTCCAGGGCGTAGGCCTCCCATTCCGCGCCAGCGGTCTTGAGCGAGGGCACCTTGTAGCCCATCTCCAGATGCGGCAGCTTCGCCGGCACCTTGACCACCATCCGCCGCAAGCCGAGCTGCTGCACCTCGCCCTGCGGCTTCAGCACAGGCAGCTTGCTCGGCTTGAGCGGACCGAAGTGCTTCTTCGCCTGCTCGAACACGGCCTTGGGATCGACGTCGCCGACCACCACCAGCGTGGCGTTGTTGGGCGCGTACCAGCGCTGGTACCAGGTGCTCAGATCGTCCAGGCTCAGGCCGGCCACGTCCTCGGGCCAGCCGATCACGGGATTGCGGTAGGGGCTGTCGGTGAAAGCGACCGCCTGGAAATGCTCGTCCATGCGCGCATGGGGCTGGTCCTCGGTGCGCAGGCGCCGTTCCTCGATCACCACCTGCTGCTCCTTGACGAATTCGTCCTGCAGCAGCCGCAGATTGCGCATCCGGTCCGCCTCCAGCTCCAGGCTAACCGGCAAGCGGCTCTGCTCCAGGGTCTGGAAATAGGCGGTATAGTCCTGGCCGGTGAAGGCGTTTTCACTCCCTCCGTTTGCTGAGATAATGCGGGAAAACTCGCCCGGCGGATGCTTTTTCGTGCCCTTGAACATCATGTGTTCGAGCATGTGCGACACGCCGGTGATGCCGCCGTATTCGTAGCTCGAACCGACCTTGTACCAGACCTGCGACACGGCGACCGGCGCACGGTGGTCCTCCTGAACCAGTACCCTGAGGCCATTGGCCAAGGTAAATTCGTGCACCTTGGGCGGTGCCGCCGACGCAGCCAGAGGCAGCGCCATGAGCAATAATCCGAATCTCGGCATCGACATTGAATTGAACTCCGTTGATAAAGCGGCCGGCTTGGCCGTCGTGAAGCCGGGGCATTTTAACCCAACAGATTCTTGAGCGATGACGACGAATTCCAGCGTCAAGCCGGCTGGCGGCATCTCCTGGCGCACCTATCTGGCCCTGTGCAAGCTGAAAGTGGTGGGCCACATCGTGTTCACCGCCATCATCGGCATGTTCCTCGCCGTGCCGGGCGTGCCGCCGCTGGATACCGCCTTCTGGGCCTCGCTCGGCATCGGCTTCGCCGCGGCCTCGGCGGCGGCGCTCAACCATTTCCTCGACCGCCACGCCGACGCCGAGATGGCCCGGACCCAGAATCGTCCGCTGCCCTCCGGCGACATCCGGCCCGCCCAGGTCGTCGGCTTCGCGCTGTTGCTGGGCATCCTCGCCATGGCGATCCTGATCGCCTTCGTGAACCTACTGACCGCCTTCCTGACCTTCCTGTCCCTGATCGGCTATGCGGTCATCTACACCGTCTATTTGAAACGGGCGACTCCGCAGAACATCGTGATCGGCGGCGCCGCCGGGGCCGCGCCGCCGGTGCTCGGCTGGTGCGCCATCACCGGAACGGTGCACCCCTATGCGCTGCTGCTGTTCCTGCTGATCTTCGTCTGGACCCCGCCGCATTTCTGGGCCTACGCCATCGCCAAGCGCGACGACTACGCCAAGGTCGATATCCCGATGCTGCCGGTCACCCACGGCATCGCCTTCACCCAGCTCCATATCCTGCTGTACACCATCCTGCTGTTCCTGGCCGGCCTCATGCCCTATGTCACCGGCATGAGCGGGGAAATCTACCTGGCCGCCGCGGTGGTCTTCGGCGGCATCTTCGTCTACTACGCCATCCGCCTGAAGCGCAAGGCCGATCCCCGCCTCGCCATGCAGACCTTCGCTTACTCGCTGGTCTATCTCGTCGGGATATTCACGGCGCTGCTGGTGGATCACTACGTGGTGCTGTGAACGGTTGACCTGCATCCGTCCGCTCGAACCTAAGGACGCTTCGCTTCTGCTGGCAGGCGTCAGTGGTTCCCTGCGCATTCGCGGCAACTTGCCCCGGTCGTGCATTTTTCGCGTTCCTGCGATTGTTGCCCATGTTCCGTTGATTCGGATTACCATTGCCGAATTCTCCCCGGTCGAGAAACGATGTACACCCAATTCTTCCGGCTCAATGACGCGCCCTTTTCGATCGCGCCGAACCCCCGGTTCCTTTACCCCAGCGCCAAACACCGCGAGGCCCTGGCACACCTGCTTTACGGCATCAAGGAAGAGGGCGGGGGGTTCGTCGCGCTCACCGGCGAAGTCGGCACCGGCAAGACCACGCTGTGCCGCTGCCTGATCGAGCAGTTACCGGAAAACGTCGACGTCGCCCTGATCCTGAATCCGCGGCTGGATGCGCTGGAGCTGCTGGCCGCCGCCTGCGACGAACTGCGCATCACTTACCCGCGGGCAGGCGCCAGCCTGAAAATTCTGGTCGATGCCCTGAACGAGCACCTGCTCGCCGCCCATGCCAAGGGACGGCGGACGGTGCTGGTGATCGACGAGGCGCAGAATCTCAGCTTCGACGTGCTGGAGCAGGTTCGCCTCCTGACCAATCTCGAAACCAGCGAGCACAAGCTGCTCCAGATCATCCTGATCGGCCAGCCGGAACTGATCCGGCTGCTGGAACAGAAGCGGCTGCGGCAGCTCGCCCAGCGCATCACCGCGCGCTACCATCTGGCGCCTCTCACCCGCGCCGAAACCGTCGACTACATCAAGCATCGGCTCACGGTCAGCGGCTGCCCCGCCCCGCTGTTCACTCCAGGGGCGCTGGCGGCGGTTCACCGGCTGTCCGGGGGCATTCCGCGTCTGATCAACATCATCTGCGACCGGGCATTGCTGGGCGCCTATGCCCAGGGCAAGTTCCAGGCGGACCGTGCCACGGTGCGGCGGGCGGCCCGCGAAGTGCTGCCCTCGGACCTGCTTCCCCGCTACTGGCGGCCGCTGGCCCTGGGGGCAGCCGTCGCGATCCTGATCGGCGCCGCGGCCCTGATCAGCGACCGCTCCCCGGACGGCAATGCGGCGTCATCCGCTCAGGAAGCACCATCGCCCACACCGGCAAATGTGCCCGCCGCCTCACCGCAAGCCGCTCCGGAACAACCCAGCGACGCCGCTCAGGAAACGCCCCTCCCGACCACGCCAACCGGCCGCGCCCGCTTCGAAGATATGCTCAAGTCGAAGGGAACCGGCGAAGCCGCAGCCTTTGGCCGGCTGTTCGCGCTCTGGAGAGTCGAAGGAGACGCCGGCAAGCCGTGCGAAACCGCCGAACGCCAAGGCTTGCGCTGCCTCAGCGAGAGCGCCACCTGGCCGGCTTTGCGCCTGCTGAACCACCCGGCGGTCCTTGAATTCGCTCTTCCCGGCGGCGAAAAGCGCTTCGGCACCCTGACCGGCATTGCCGGCGGTCTGGCGACGGTGGAAATTGGCGGCGAGCCGGCGGCCCTACCGCTGGCGGAAAGCCCGCCGTTCTGGGAAGGCAGGTTCACGCTGCTGTGGCGCCCACCGGTGACGGACGTCGCGGTGCTGAAACCGGGCCAGTCGTCGCCGGCGGTGAAATGGCTGCGCCAGCGCTTCCCTGCGAAGAAGAAACCCGCCGATCCGCAACGCTTCGACGAAGCCTTGAAAGCCCAGATCGCGGCCTTCCAGAAACAGCACGGCCTGATTGTCGATGGCGCCGTCGGACCGCATACTTTCATCGTCCTGACCAATGAAATGAAGCGTCCCGATATTCCCCGCCTGGATTGACCCCTTCGCCCAAGTAGATCGATGTCCTATATTCTCGATGCGCTCCGCAAGTCGGAGCGGGAACGAAAACTCAGCCAACCCGCTTCGCTGGACAGCATGATCTTCTCGCCGGAACCGGCGCGGAGGCGCCCCTGGCTGCCGTGGGCTCTGGGCGCGGTGGCCGTGGCCAACGTGGCTGCCCTGGGCTATTTTCTCGGGCTGACCTCCGGCACCCCGACGGAGCCCCAAGCGACGGCAAGCCAGTCGCCGCCGACTTTGGCCCGGGAAAACCCGCCGCAACCGACTCCCGCTACGACGGTTCCGCCCTTCGCACGACGGTTCGGCGGCGCCGACGCGCCCCCCGGAGGGCCCCATCAGCGCTTGGCCGCGCCGCCTGCAGCCAAGCCGGCAGTTCCGCCGCCGGCGGCAGTCCAGCCCGCCGGACGCAAGGGACCGGAAACCGAGGCCGAAGACACGGCGGGAGAGAATGCCGAGGAAGAATCGATGGCAGGGGAAACCGACGATACGGCCGATGCGGAGGACGGGCCGGAAACCGGCGAGCCGGCGCGGAAGACGCCGCCGGCCGCTACCCCTGCACCGCGGCGAAATGCGGTTCCGTTGCTCAGCGAAATGCCGCCCTCATTCCAGAGCCGGGTCCCCCAGCTCAAGATCAACCTGTTCGCGTACGGTTCGCACCCTGACGAGCGCTTCGTCGTCATCAACATGAACCGGCATTCGGCGGGCGACACCGTCGCCGAAGGGGTAAGCCTGGAAAGCATGGACGAGGACAGCGTGACCCTGGTGTTCGAGGGCCAGCGCTTCCGCCTCGAGCGCCCCTGAAGCCGCCGCGGCGCGTCTTGAACGCGCCGCGGCCGGAAAAACTCAGGCGACGAACGCAGCCACCAGCATCATGGCCGCCAGCCAACCCAGCGCCAGGCTGAAACCGGCGATCAGCCCTTCGAATACCGTGGAAAAAAGACGTGTGCCAAACATGAGAGGACCCTCCGAATCGGTCAGTGGTTTGCGGGGCTTCCAGAACCAGTCCCCGACCGGATGGTAGAAGAGGTTCTTCAGGCCTGTCCAGATGACGCCAGGGCGGCCTGACCGAAAGCTTGGGCTTTCATCCAAACGTCACCGAGTCTTAGCAAATCTGTCAATTCCGCTCCGTATCTTCTGCCGAACGTCCTTACCAAGTTCGCTGGGAGATATACGTTGGGAGCACCGGAATCACGCACAAGCCGGCCGGGCCGGCTACAGGCATTCGTCGCGAGAGACGAAGCAACGATCGTCGCCGCGCAGAAACTGCGCTACCGCGTCTTCGCCGAGGAAATGGGCGCGCGCCTTCACACCCCCGTCGACGGTCTCGACATCGACGAATTCGACGCCTACTGTGACCACCTGGTGGTCGTGGACAACCGCGAGAAACGCGTCATCGGCAGCACCCGCCTGCTGAGCGACAGCCAGGCCAAACGGCTGGGCCGCTTTTATTCGGAGGGCGAATTCAGCCTGTCTGGCATTCTCGCCCTGGAGGGCCGATTCCTCGAGATCGGCCGCACCTGCGTGGACCCGAACTACCGCGGCGGCGCCGTCATCGCCTGCCTGTGGGGAGCATTGTCGGAATACGTCACGCAAGGCGGCTTCGACCACCTGATGGGTTGCGCCAGCATCCCGCCGGGCCCCAGCGGTTTCGCGGTGGACGCGGTCTACCGCAACATCGGGGAAGAGCGGCTGGGTCCGACGGAACTGGGCGTCAAACCCCGCCAGCCGGTCCCCGCATGGAAACGCTGCCAGCGCGACGAGAGCGGGGTCCCGCCTTTGCTGCAGGCTTATCTGCGGCTGGGCGCCTGGGTCTTCGGCGAACCTTGCTGGGATGAGGACTTCGACGTCATGGACGTCTTCGTCCTGCTGAAAATGGAACGTCTGCAAGGACGCTATGAACGCCACTTCGTCGGAGGCGACCGGAATGCCACGCTTCAGACAGGCCTATAGAGCCCTCCTGGTCGCGCTGGCCTGCCTCGGCGGCATAGCGGCGGCAGTACTGTTCTTTCCGCCGCTGCGCATCCTCGGCGAAAACCGCGCGCAGGCGCTGAGGGACAGGGTACAGATGGCCTGGTTCCGCAGTTTCCTGCTCATCCTCGGCGTGCATGTCGAATGTCGGGGCCAATGGAGCCCGAATGCGCCGCTGTGGGTCGCCAACCACATCTCGTGGCTGGACATCGTCGTCATCGGCGCCCAGGCCCCGCTGACTTTCATTTCCAAGCAGGACGTCGCCGGCTGGCCGGTCTTCGGCTTCCTGGCCAGCCGCACGGGAACCCTGTTCCTGCGGCGCGGCGACCGCGAAGACACTCAGCGGGTAGGCGAGCGGATGACCTGGCTGCTGCGCCAAAAACGCACCCTTCTGCTGTTCCCGGAAGGCACCAGTTCAAGCGGCGAAAGGGTGCTGCGCTTTCATCCCCGCCTGTTCCAGCCGGCAAAGCGGGCATGCGTCGCGGTTCAGCCAATCGCGCTCGCCTACCGCGGCAGCGCGGGCGAGATCGTGCCTTTCGTCGGCGAGGCATCGTTTCTTCCACACCTGCTGCAGATGCTCATGGTTCCTCGGACCGTGGTCGAACTCAGCTTCGGCCCCGCTATCGACAGCGAGCATCTCAATCGCGACGAGCTGGCCCATGCGGCCCGCCAGACCGTGGTCGACTGCCTGGGTAAAACCGAAGTGCGGCGTCAGGTCGCCTGAATCCGTCGCCTCCACGGCCCCCGGGGCACCGCCATCGTGAAGAGGGCTTGCATCCATTACGTTTTGGCCCGAAAATGCCAGCCATCTACGCAATCACAGCCCGCTGCAGGCACGCCTTTAGTCCAGGGAGCGGGCCGGTGATCACCTACGAGGAGCCGCCCAAGTGAGCAGTGATAAAATCCTTCACGTTACCGACGCTGAATTCGAAGACAAGGTCCTCCAGGCATCCGGACCGGTGCTGGTGGACTACTGGGCCGAATGGTGTGGCCCCTGCAAGATGATCGCACCGATCCTCGACGAAATCGCAGGTGAATATGAAGGCCGCCTCACCGTAGCCAAGCTCAACATCGACGAGAACCCGGCGACACCGCAGCGTTACGGCGTGCGGGGCATCCCGACCCTGATGGTATTCAAGGGCGGCGAAGTGATCGCCACCAAGGTGGGCGCATTGACCAAATCCCAGCTCGCGGCGTTCCTCGAAGGCAATCTGTAAGCTCCCGGGGCATTCGCCGTCATTCCCCGGAGCGAGTGCCCTTTTCGTCCGAAGCATCGAGCACCCCGTTTTTTCCCCTGACCCGGCAGTTTCTGCCGGATTGACTCTGACCCCAAGTCCAGCGGCCTTCCTGGCCACTTCTCCCGGACTTTTTCCATATCCCGATAATTCCTTAATGGAAACGCATGAACCTCACTGACCTCAAGCGCAAACCCGTATCCGAACTGATCGAAATCGCCGAATCCCTGGACATCGAAGGCGTCGCCCGAACCCGCAAGCAGGACCTGATCTTTTCCATCCTGAAGAAGCTCGCCAAGAGCGGCGAAGACATCTACGGCGACGGTGTGCTGGAGATTTTGCAGGACGGCTTCGGATTCCTGCGCTCGCCGGACAGCTCCTTCCTGGCCGGACCGGACGACATCTACGTCTCGCCGAGCCAGATCCGGCGCTTCAGCCTGCGCACCGGGGACACCATCTCCGGCAAGATACGGCCGCCCAAGGACAGCGAGCGCTATTTCGCCATGCTCAAGGTCGAGCAGATCAATTACGAGCCGCCGGAAAACGCCAAGCACAAGATCCTGTTCTCGAACCTGACGCCGCTGTTCCCGGTCGATCGCTTCGTGCTGGAACTGGGCAACGGCACCACGGAGGACCTGACCGCCCGGGTCATCGACCTGGTCGCCCCCATCGGCAAGGGCCAGCGCGGACTGATCGTCTCGCCGCCGAAAGCCGGCAAGACGATGATGCTGCAGAATGTCGCCCATTCCATCGCGGAAAAGAGCCCCGAGTGCTATCTCATTGTCCTGCTCATCGACGAGCGGCCGGAGGAAGTGACCGAGATGCAGCGCAGCGTCAAGGGCGAGGTCGTGTCCAGCACCTTCGACGAGCCGCCGGCTCGGCATGTGCAGGTTGCCGAAATGGTCATCGAAAAGGCCAAGCGTCTGGTCGAACACAAGCGGGATGTGGTCATCCTGCTCGATTCCATCACTCGCCTGGCTCGCGCCTATAACACCGTGGTGCCCTCCTCGGGCAAAGTGCTGACCGGCGGCGTCGACGCCAACGCCCTAGAACGCCCGAAGCGCTTCTTCGGCGCGGCGCGCAACATCGAGGAAGGCGGCAGCCTGACCATTATCGCCACGGCCCTGATCGACACGGGATCGCGCATGGACGAAGTGATCTACGAAGAATTCAAGGGCACCGGCAACATGGAGCTGCACCTCGAGCGCAAGATCGCTGAGAGGCGCATCTACCCCGCGATCAACATCAACCGCTCCGGCACCCGCCGCGAGGAATACCTGGTCGGTCCGGACGAGCTGCAAAAATCCTGGATTCTCCGGAAGATTCTCCAGCCCATGGACGAAATGGCGGCAAACGAATTCCTGCTGGGCAAGCTCAAGGATTCCAAGACCAACCGCGAGTTCTTCGACATGATGAAGCGCTGAAGGAAGGCAGCGCCTTCAGCGCCCCCGGATCAGAACGGTACGGTATCCGGCGTCCCGGATCGCCACGGTGACCATGAGATCGGGCATGTGCTCCGGCGCCAGCAGCGCCGCAGCGTCGACGCGGTCAGACACCCTCGCCTCCCTGAAATAGCCCAGAAAGCCGAAGCGGCTGGTCGTTTCGAGCAGATCGACCCTCCCCACCCAAAGCGGGACCCCGCCCTCCGTCAGGACGTGCCGGCTCGGCCACAGGCGCAGCACCGCCCACCGCCCACCGCCTTCGGGATGCAGCATCCGCAAGGCGTCTTCGCTGTCCTGGTTGAAGCGCGCCAGCACCGGCCAGTCTTCCGGCTTCGCACGGGGATTGAACCACTGGAGCGCCGAGACCCAGGATAACGGTATCGCCATGCGCCAGCCCTGCTTTTCGAGATCCGCCCGGGCGGCAGCCAGATTGGACGCCCACTGAATCGGCAGGGGCTGATGCGGCCTCCCCAGAGGCTGTATCCGGTAAGCCGGCAACCGTTTCCAGCCGTCCGACAGCCACTCGGCGGTCGTCATTGGCCGAATCCGCTGATCGTGGGCGAAATCGGCTGGACCATGCCGGATCGCTTCGGCCGCCAGGACCGCCGCCAGGCTGGCCGCCAGCAACGGCGCGGCGCCGAGTGACGCCGCCTTCGCTTCGCAATGTCTGCGGCAGGCGATCCCGAGCGGAACCAGCCAGGCCAGGCCGATTACCAGCGCGAACAGGACTGCGGGTATTTCGCTGCGGTCCAGGTAAATCCGGGCGAACCCCAAGGCCGCGACCAGTGCCGCCGCGAACGCGTACACCACCCGTCCCCCGATCGTCCGGAATGCAGGGGCGAGCAAGGTCGCGACAAACCCGAATCCCACACATCCGCGGAGGAGATAGGCGTCGAAGGGCGGCGCGGCGAACGCGTGCTCTCCGATCCAGGCCATCAGCAATGCGAAAGTCACCGCAATCAGCCAGTGGGCAAGGGCGACGAACGAACGCCGGGAGCCTAGCCAAAGTGCCAGGGCGCCAAACTCGATCAGCAAGGACTCGGGACTCCCCAGCGACTCCAGCACCGTAAAGCCGTAGTCCGCCTCCGGCGTGCGCCAGGCGTCGAAAGAGACGGGCAGCGGGGGGCCGGCGAATATCCGCCCCACGGCGAACGACATCGCGATGATGAGGCCGCCGACCAGCGCCAAACCGCCGTAATCGCGCTGCTCGGCGTCGAGCAGCGGCAGGGTGATGCGTCCGAGCAGACGGTGTTCCCCGGCGAGGCGGAACATCATCAGGATCAGGTCGCGAGTTCTGGGCTGAAGGAAAGCGTAAACCCGCGCCGTCAACCAGACCGCGAACCAGAGCAGGGCGATGAGGCCGAGGCCGAGGCCGACCAGTCTGGCCGTCGTTCCAGAGGCCAGTTCCAGCGATGCGCCGAACAGGATGCCGGGGGCCAGGAAGACCGGAACCCACAAGGCTGCCGCCACGGCGCTGTAACCGACGAAGCGGCCGGCCGGCATGCCGGCCATGCCGGCCACCAACGGAACGATACCGCGCACGGCGCCGAAAAACCGCCCGAACAGGACGCTATGGCCGCCGTAGCGCCGGAAGAAGCCGATGCCGCGCTCCAGCACCGCCGGGAAGCGGCTGAACGGCCAGGTGGTCCGGATCCGCTGGCGATGGCTCCAGCCCAGCCAGAAGCTGATGCCGTCGCCCAGCAGCGCACCGCTCAGCGCCCAGGCGTAAGTGGAGGCGAAATCCATGGAGCCGCCGCCCACCAGCGTCCCGAAGGTGAAGATCAGCAGCGTGCCCGGCAGCAGCAGGCCGACGACCGCGAGCGATTCGGCCAGGACGATGGCGAAGACCGCCAGCCCGGCGAGATGCGGGTGCTGGCCAACCCAGAGATGGACGGCTTCCAGGCTCAAAGCCCGGCGAACACCCGCTCGGCCGCGGTGAGGGTGCGGTCCAGGATGTCGTAGTCATGGGCCGCGGACACGAAGCCTGCCTCGAAAGCCGAAGGCGCGAGGTAGACGCCCTCTTCGAGCATGCCGTGGAAAAACCGGCGGAAACGCTCCGGGTCGCAGGCCATGACCTGATCGAACCGGCTCACCCCCTGCTGTTCGGTGAAGAACAGGCCGAACATGCCGCCGACCCAGTTGACGCTCAAGGGCACTCCGGCTTGCTCGGCCCGGATCCTCAAGCCTTCGGCCAGATGGCGGGTCTTTTCCGCCAGGTCTTCGAAAAACTTCGGCCGCGAGATCAGTTCCAGGGTCTTCAGCCCCGCCGCCATGGCCACGGGATTGCCCGACAGCGTGCCGGCCTGATACACCGGACCCAGAGGCGCGAGCTGGTCCATGATGTCGAGCCGCCCGCCGAAGGCACCGACCGGCATGCCGCCGCCGATGACCTTACCCAAGGTCGTCAGATCCGGGCAGATGCCGTAATGCGCCTGGGCCCCGCCCAGGGCCACCCGGAATCCGGTCATCACCTCGTCGAAAATCAGCACCGCGCCGCTGGCGTCGCAGACATCGCGCAGGGTCTCCAGAAAGCCCGAAACCGGCGGCACGCAGTTCATGTTGCCGGCCACGGGTTCCACGATGATGCAGGCGATCTCGCGGCCATGGCGTTCGAAGGCTTCCTGGACCGCGGCGGCGTCGTTGTAGGGGAGGGTCAGGGTGTGTTCGGCGAGGCCTGCCGGTACGCCGGGAGAACTCGGCACGCCCAGGGTGAGGGCCCCCGAGCCGGCCTTGACCAGAAGCGAATCGGAATGGCCGTGGTAGCAGCCCTCGAACTTCACGATCTTGTCGCGACCGGTATAGCCGCGCGCCAGCCGGATCGCGCTCATGGTCGCCTCGGTGCCCGAGCTGACCATCCGCACCCGGTCCAGCGACGGCACCAGCGCGCAAACCGTCTTGGCCATGGCCGTCTCGCTCACGGTGGGAGCGCCAAAACTCAGACCGCGATCGACGGCGTCGTGCACCGCTTGCAGCACGTCCGGGTGGGCATGGCCGAGCACCATGGGTCCCCAGGAGCCGACATAGTCGATGTAGGCCTTGCCGTCAGCGCCATAGAGGTAAGGACCTTCGGCGCGTTCGACGAACACCGGTGTCCCGCCCACGCCGCGGAATGCGCGGACCGGCGAGTTGACACCGCCTGGGATGAAGCGGTTGGCATCGGCGAAAAGGGTAGTCGAATCGAGCATAAACGACGTTCTCCAAAAATCGTTGAAATCAAGCCTTGGGCAGGGTCACGCCGGTCTGGCCCTGATATTTGCCGCAGCGGTCGCGGTAGGAGGTTTCGCAGACGTCGTCGGCGCCGACGAACAGCACCTGGGCGACGCCTTCATTGGCGTAGATCTTGGCGGGGAGCGGTGTGGTATTGGAAAACTCAAGGGTGACGTGACCCTCCCATTCCGGCTCCAAGGGCGTCACGTTGACGATGATGCCGCAGCGGGCATAGGTCGACTTGCCCAGGCAGATGGTCAGTACGTCGCGGGGGATGCGGAAGTACTCCACGGTCCGGGCCAGCGCGAACGAATTGGGCGGAATGATGCACACGTCCGACACCAGGTCGACGAAACTGTTCTCGTCGAAGTTCTTGGGATCGACGATGGCGGAATTTATGTTGGTGAATATCTTGAACTCGTTGGAACAGCGGACGTCGTAGCCATAGCTCGAGGTGCCGTAGGAGATGACGCCGGCGTCGCCGCCGCCGTGCCTGACCTGATGCGGCTCGAACGGCTCGATCATGCCGTGCTCATACGCCATCTTCCGTATCCAGCGGTCTGATTTGATGCCCATGTCGATCCAGTCAGTTGTTTACGATGCTGATGGTGGGGAAGCGGCTGCTGTAGTCCTTGGCCTTGAGCGCCAGCCGCGCCGCGATCTTACGGGCGATGTTCCGGTACATTCGGGCAGGCTCGCTGTCCGGCGCCGCGATCACCGTGGGCCGGCCGCCGTCGACACTCTCGCGGATGCTGCGGTCCAGCGGCAACTGGCCGAGCAGTTCGGTGCCGTATTTCCGCGCCATCTTCTCGCCGCCGCCCTCGCCGAAAATCGGCTCGGCATGGCCGCACTGGCTGCACACATGGACGCTCATGTTTTCGATGATGCCCAGCACGGGGATGCCGACCTTCTCGAACATCTTGAGACCCTTTTGCGCGTCCAGCAGGGCGATGTCCTGCGGGGTGGTGACGATCACCGCCCCGGACACGGGAATCTGCTGCGCCAGCGACAGCTGGATGTCGCCGGTGCCGGGCGGCAGGTCGACGATGAGGTAATCGAGGTCATCCCACAAGGTGTCGCTCAGAAGCTGCTGCAAGGCGCCGACGACCATGGGACCGCGCCAGATCATCGGGGTGTCTTCGTCGATCAGGTAGCCGATGGACATGGATTGCAGGCCGTGCGCGATAATCGGGTGGATTTTCCTGCCTTCCGTTTCGGGCCGTCCGGACACGCCCAGCATCAGCGGCTGGCTGGGGCCGTGGATATCGGCGTCGAGAATGCCGACCCGTGCGCCTTCCGCCGCGAGCGCCAGCGCCAGGTTGACCGCCGTGGTCGATTTGCCCACACCGCCCTTGCCCGAGGCGACCGCGACGATGTTCCTTACCCCCGGCATCGGCTTCAAGCCCTTCTGCACGGCATGGGAGACGATGTCCGACACGATGTCGATATCGACTTCGGCCGCCCCGGTCGCGGTGCGAACCGCCGCCGTCGCGGCCTGCGCCAGTTCGCCGCGACAGGAATCGGCGGGATAGCCCAGCACGATGCGCAGGCTCACGCGGTCGCCGTTCACGTCGACCTTTTTCACCGACTTCGCGGCGAGCCAGTCGACGCCGAGGTTGGGATCGATGAAGTCTTTCAGGGCGGTTTCGACATCCGCCGTTGTAACGCTCATTTCGGGGCTCCTGACTTGGCATGTCTTGAACTGAATTGCGGCTAGTTTACCCGCAAACGGTCGAGGCGGAGTCGGACACCTCTCACGGCGCCAGCTCCCGCGCCGCAAGGAACGGCCCGATGCAGGGAACAGCGCAGACAGGGACCGGGATCGCACAGGTAAGCGACACAGCGTTCCTGCCGCGCGGCTTTACCTGCCTTCCGATTTCACTTAAGTTGTGGCCACCGCCGTTTCACCCACCAGAGGAAGAGGACACGGACTCATGAGCAATTTGCCGGCCGGGCTGAAATACGCCAAGACCCACGAATGGGCCCGCCAGGAACCCGACGGAACCGTCAAGGTGGGAATTTCCGACCATGCCCAGGAAGCGCTGGGGGATCTGGTCTACCTGGAACTGCCGGCCATCGGCCGCCGGGTCGGCGCCGGCGAGGCGTGCGCAGTGGTCGAATCGGTGAAAGCGGCATCGGACGTCAACAGTCCCTTGAGCGGAGAGATCGTGGCCCGCAACGAGGCGCTGGCCGATTCGCCGGAACGGGTCAACCAGTCGCCCTACGAGGCTTGGCTGTTTGCCGTGAAGCCCGACGACATCTCCGAACTGGACCGGTTGCTCGATGCCGAAGGCTACCGCGCCGTAGCCGAAGATTGAAAAGGGAGCGGGAACTAGACAACCCGCTCCCCGGTTCGATTGGAGCCTATTGCGACAGTAGGCTTTTCACCGCATCGTACTTGGGCGCGGAACCCTGGTCGCGGTATTCCAGCAGTCCCCAAGCCCCCCATTTCGAATAGGGCTCCACGCTGTTCCACAGGTTGTAGAGTCCGCCGCCCGCGGCGCTCCAGGCGTTCAGGTGCTGGGTGTAGGCCGCGCCCATCCGGCTGTCGCGGTTGGCGGCCAGAAACAGATCGGTGACGGCGCTGTTGTCGACCACCGCTCCGACGCCCGCCAGGTGCTGCCCGCCTTCGTAGGCGATCAGCTCCAGGCCGTATTCCGCTGCGATGGCCTTGTTCTGCACCATCTGCTGCCTTGCGTCCTCCAGCGCGCCGCCCGCCGGGCTGTTGGCGAACGAACCGCCCTGCAGGAGTTCGGCGAACAGGCTGGCCAAGCCACCGTCGGCTTGGCCGGTCCACGCGTTTACGGCGGTCAGATGCTCCGGCAATCCGAGGTAGTAGCCGAAATAAGGTGCGATGGCCAGCGCACGGATGTTGTGCTGCACACACGAGGTTCCGCCGTTTTCCGCCGCCCATAGCGGACAATCCAGCGACTGCGCGGCGGTCCAGGTGTTGGCCGCCTGGGCACCCATGACGCACACCACCCGGCCGAACGACGCTCCCCAGACCGCCTTCCAGATGTCGCAGACCTGCGCGGTCCGCATGCCGTACCATTGCAGTCGCTTGCCGAAGGTCGTATCGCCGGCGCTGGGCCAGCGCGTCAAGGCCTGGTTCTCCATCCAACTACCGGCGGAAAACGCGCCGTTCCAGGCTTCGTTGCTGTATTCGACGTAGACTTTGCGGCTTGAGGCGAGCGTGTTTTTTACCAGGGTGGCGAAACTGCGCACATAGTCGTCGTCCGCGTGCGTCGGAATGTTCACCCAGATATCGGCATTCAGCTGATTGCCGAGCGCGACTGCCATTTCCACCGGGCCGCCGTCGCCCTGGTCGGATACCCAGGTCACGTCGTCGGGCAGGGTGCGATCGGCCCAGAGTTCGACCCGCGAATTGTTGGTGTTCTGGAACGCCATGAAGCGAACGGCTTTAAAGCTCCCCAGGTTGCGGAGGAAACGGGGGTCGAACGGCTGGGCCGCGTAAACTTGTTCGAACGACTGGCACGAACCGCCACTTGCGCAGCCGCTCTGCACCGTCGAAGGATCGCAATACGCGGCCGGATCGTTGCTGCACACTCCGCCGCCCTGCAACACTCGTATATTCCTGAGGTAATTGCCGGTCTTGTTGGGATCGGTGGCCTTGATGGAGAACTGGAACCAGCTCTGAACCCCGTCGGTCGAGACGTCTATCACGTCGTGCCCCGGTGAGGACAGCGAGGCATTCCTGCTCGCGCCGCGGCCGTAAGCCAAAGTGCCTTCGCCGTCGTAAAGGACGACGAATCGTCCCGCCGGCGCAGCGGAAGTCAGGCCGGTCGGAACCAGGGTCGCGACCGACGTGTAGTTGGTGCCGGTGTTCGCGCCCTGGCTAGGGTCGGGCAATGAACGCGGATAGCCGTTCGAATCCAGCACCAGCTTAGCCTGCTCCCGCGTGTTCCAGGCGCTGCCGCCCGGCTCGACGAAAGTGCTGCAGTACGGGTCCTGGTACGAGTCGCACTGGGTCAGCCAGGGCTCCGACAGCTTGAACAGATTCAGGAACGGCACCTCGGTCCCGTAGTAGGTCAGCCCGGTGATGTTGATGCCGATCGGGCTCGCCGCCGCGCCCGGCGTCGGCGTCGGCGTCGGCGTCGGCGTCGGAGTCGGAGTCGGAGTCGGAGTCGGAGTCGGAGTCGATGAGCATTGTGCCCCATTGAGCGTCATGCCCGAAGGAATCCCGTTGACTCCGGAATAGCTGGCATCGAATCCGAACTCGATGATCCCTCCGCTCGGTACCTTGCGGTTGGAATCCAGGTGGCGCACGGTGACCGCGGATCGCTTTTGCGACCATCGGCCGTTCCACAGCCGGGTGACCCGTTGTCCATTGGGCATGTTCCAGACTACGGTCCAGCCGCTCAGCGCGCTGCCCGAGTTGGTTACCCTCACGCCGGCGGTAAAGGTGCTAGCCGCCTGGCTGGTAATGGTGTATTCGAAGCTGCACGCATTGGCCGCCCATGCCGGAACCGAGGAAACGACCCAAACACATGGGCTCAAGGCCAAAAGCCAGAGTGGATTCTTGAGATGACCGCTTCGCTTCGTATCCATGACTCACTCCTCTGCGTAGGCCGATTGCACGACGCTCTCGGACGGATGCGTGGCCCACGGCCCGCTCAGCACCGTCAACCCGCCATCATCCTGGCGATAAAGCCACCATCGCTTCTTGACTGCAAAGCATAGCGCTTTTTCGCGTTCAGTTTGATAGCCGAGCCACAACACGGTTGTAACCTCTAAGTGTGATAGTGGCTGATTGCAACTTTGGCTTTTGACAACCGTTTTCGAAGGAAATTGCATGGCTGGACAAAATCTCAAGGGCTTTGCCCGCCTTTACGCCGCGTTCATCAATTCTCTCGCCGGCTTCCGCGCTACCTGGCACCACGAAGAGGCTTTCCGCCAGGAGTGCTGGCTGGCCCTGGCCGGCGTGCCGCTCGGACTGTGGCTGGGCCAGACGGGGATCGAGCGGGCGTTGCTGGTAGGCGTGCTGATCAACGTCCTGATCGTGGAGCTGCTCAACACCGCCGTCGAGGTGACGATCGACCGCATCGGCATCGAGCGGAATAACCTCTCCGGCCGGGCCAAGGACATCGGTTCCGCGGCGGTGCTGAGTTCGCTGATCCTTGCCGGAGCCGTGTGGCTCCTCGTCTTGATTCGTTGAAGCACTCTCGGCACACTAGGTCGTTTAACTCCGACCACAGCAGGACGATACCGGCATGAGCGCTCTCATCTGCGGCTCCATGGCCTATGACACCATCATGGTGTTTCAGGACCGTTTCAAACACCACATCCTGCCCGATCAGGTTCATATCCTGAACGTTTCCTTCCTGGTACCCGAGTTGCGCCGCGAATACGGCGGCTGTGCCGGCAACATCGCCTACAACCTCAAACTGCTGGGCCACGACCCGCTGCCGATGGCCACCGTCGGCAAGGATTTCGGACCGTATGCCCAATGGATGGCGTACTGCGGCGTCCGGCGCGACTACATCCGCACGGTCGAAGACAGCTACACCGCGCAGGCGTACATCACCACAGACATGGACGACAACCAGATCACGGCTTTTCATCCGGGAGCCATGTCCTTCTCCCATCTGAACGACGTGCCGGCCGACGCCGGCATCCGCCTCGGCATCGTGGCACCCGACGGCAAGGACGGTATGCTCCAGCATGCGCGCCAGTTCGCCGATGCCCGCATCCCCTTCATCTTCGATCCGGGCCAGGGCATGCCCATGTTCGACGGCGAGGAGCTGCTCAAGTTCATCGAGCTGGCGAACTGGGTCACGCTGAACGACTACGAGGCGCGCCTGATGCAGGAGCGGACCGGCCTGAATCCGGCCCAGCTCGCCGAACGGGTCGATGCCGTGATCGTCACGCGCGGTGCCGGCGGCTCGGTCGTCTACGCCGCCGGCGCCTGCCATGAAATCCCCGCCGCGCGTCCCACTGCCGTGCTCGATCCCACCGGCTGCGGAGATGCCTACCGAGCCGGGCTGATCTACGGCCTGCTCGAAGACCTGGACTGGGTGACCACGGGCCGGATCGCCTCACTCATGGGCGCGATCAAGGTGGAAACCGCCGGTACCCAGAATCACAGCTTCTCGCTCGAGGCCTTCCGGGAACGCTTCCGCGAAAACTTCGACTACACCTTCTGACCGTGCAGCAGACCCGCCGCCTCATCGGGATCATGGCCCGCTTGCGGGACCCGGACACGGGCTGCCCGTGGGACCGCCAGCAGGACTTCGCCAGCCTGATCCCGTACACGCTGGAAGAGGCCTACGAAGTCGCCGATGCCATCGAGCGGGGAGATTTCGCCGATCTGCGCGACGAGCTGGGCGATCTGCTCTTGCAGGTCGCGTTCCATTCGCGGATGGCGGAGGAACAGGGACTGTTCGATTTCGAAGCCGTCGCCGCAGCGATCGCCGACAAGCTGGAGCGCCGCCATCCACACGTCTTCGCCGGCCTCGACTTCGACAGCGACGCAGAACGGCTGCGCTACTGGGAGGCGTCCAAGCTCGAAGAACAGTCGGAGAAGACCGGCCGGACCCCCGGCAGCGTTCTCGAAGGCGTCGCCGCCGCGCTGCCAGCTTTGATGGAAGCCCAGAAGCTGCAGAAGCGCGCGGCCCGCCACGGCTTCGACTGGAATGCGCCCGAAGCGGTATTCGGCAAAGTCCGCGAAGAGTTGGACGAGTTGGAAGAAGCCGTGGCCTCCGGCGATACGGCGCATGTGCGGGAGGAAATGGGCGATCTGCTGTTCGTGCTGGTCAACCTCGCCCGCCACCTGGACGTGGATGCCGAAACCGCGCTGCGCGACGGCAACCGCAAGTTCCGCCGGCGTTTCCAATTCATCGAGGAATGCGTCAACCGGACCGGCAAACGGCTGGCCGACTGCACCCTGGCCGAACTCGATGCCTTCTGGGACGAGGCCAAGCGGGCCGGGCACTGATTCATGGGCTTGGCGCTCTGCCACGAGCATCGCTGGGATCTGAGCCCAAAGGAAGCGGCCAACCTGCAGACCCAGCTCCGCCCGCTGGTGCTGGCCGAAGACGCGCTTCCTGCCGAAATCCGCACCGTGGCCGGCGTGGACGTGGGCTTCGAGGACCAGGGCAGCATCACCCGGGCCGCGGTCGCCGTGCTCGAATTTCCCTGCCTCCGCCTGATAGACCAAGCCATCGTTCGCCAGCCGACCCGTTTCCCCTACGTTCCCGGCCTGCTTTCCTTTCGCGAACTGCCCGCGCTGCTCGAAGCGCTGGAGCGGCTGAATCTCCTCCCCGAACTCATCCTGGTGGACGGCCACGGCTACGCGCACCCGCGGCGTTTCGGCATCGCCTGCCATCTCGGGGTGCTTACGGGAATTCCGACCATCGGCGTCGGCAAGACGCGCCTCGTCGGAACACAGGGAGAATTGGGGGAGGAGCGGGGAAGTTGGATACCGCTGATCGACAGGGAGGAGACCATCGGCGCGGTAGTGCGGACCCGCCGGGGCGTCCAGCCGGTGTACGTCTCGGTCGGCCATCGGCTGAGCCTGCCGACCGCGGTGGACTGGGTGCTGCGCTGCGCCCCCAGGTACCGCCTGCCGGAAACGACCCGGCAGGCACACCGTCTCGCTTCCGGCTGAAGCCGGAAGTTATTTTTTCAACTCGCTATCGCGGTAGTGGGGATCGACCCAGCAGCGGGGCAAATCCTCGCCCGAGGGGAACACCAAGTCCGACTTGTCGAACTTCTCCGGATCCTGCATCTCTTCCCCGTAATGCAAACGGCCCGGCACCAGCTTGTGGATGGGATTGAACAAATCGCCGAGGCCGAGAATCTCGACCAGATGTCCGTTCTGTTTTTTCTTGAGAAACATGGGTCTTCTCCATCTATGGCTGAAACGGCAATCCGAAGGCGATTCGCATATCGACGATCGATCCATCGGTCCCGCGCAAAGACTACTCCCTCCGCGAAAACATTTTCAACATGCGGTGCGCTTAGACATCACCCTCGCGGCCTAAGCAGCATCGCATTGATCGCGAGGGTGATGCGCCGGGGCGCCATCTGCCCGCCAAACGCGAGAAGTTTCGCGAACGGCCCGGGAACGCAGACCATCCGACCCCGCTGCATCGCGCGATAGCCCGCCTTCGCCACCGACTCGGGCCGGCCGGTCATGAAAGAGCGGTATAACAGGGTCCTGGCAAACTCCCCCGCTTCCTGGAACCGGGTCTCGATCGGACCGGGACACAAGGCCGTGACACCGACCCCCGAACCTCGCAGCTCGGCGCCGAGCCCTCCGGAAAAGGAAAGCACGAACGCTTTCGACGCGTAATAGACCGCGGCGCCGGGGCCGCCCGGCTGCAGGGCGGCGAGCGAGGCCACGTTCAAAATCCTGCCGGACCGGCGCATCAGCATGCCGGGCAGGAACAGTTTGGTGAGATGAACCACGGCGGCGGTGTTCAACCGCATCATCGCCAGTTCGTCCTCCAGCCCCGTGTCCCGGAAACCGCCCTGCACTCCAACTCCCGCGTTATTGACCAGATAGTCGACGGCAATCCCCGCCGCAGCCACGGCGGCGTGGACGGAGGCGGGCGCTTCCGGTTCGGACAGATCCGCCGTAATGGTCATCGCGTCGATGCCGTGGCGGCTCCTGAGCTGCCCGGCGAGGGTGTCCAGACGATCCCGGTTGCGTGCCACCAGGATCAGGCCAATGCCGTCGGCGGCGAACAGCCGAGCGAGGTCGGCGCCGATGCCGGAAGAAGCCCCGGTGATCAGCGCCGTTTTCTTGCCATCTGCTGTCGTATTCATGACAGTGTCTCCATTGCGGTTTCACACACCCCGTTCAACATTCCCCGGCGGACGCTGGATCTATTCGTCGATCGCCACGATCCGGGGAATGTGCCTGCCGCCCTCGAAGCCGGTCGAGAGAAACGTCTCCACGATCTTCTTGGCCATGTCCAAAGTGACGATGCGCTGGCCCATGGCGATGCAGTTGGCGTCGTTGTGCCAGCGGGTGAGGTAGGCGGTTTCTTCGTTGAAACAGTAGCCGCAGCGGCAGCCTTTGACCCGATTGGCGACGATGGCCTCGCCATTGCCGCTGCCGCCGAGGACGATGCCGCGCTCGACGTCGCCGCGGGCCACGGCCAAGGCGCAGGGGCGTATCCAGGTGGGGTAGTCGGTACGCTCGTCGCTGAAGCAGCCGTAGTCGACGACTTCATGGCCGAGCGAGGTCAGCCAGGCGCGGAGTTGTTCCTTGTGGTCGAAACCGGCGTGATCGGATGCGATGCCTATTTTCATGAGGGATTCCTTGCGTAAGGTTGCGGACGGGTAGCCTCGCTACAGATGCGCCAGCACGGCCTCCGCATTCGAGACTTCGAACTTGCCGGAGGCTTCGACGCCGAGGTATTTGACCACACCGTCGTCGACGATCATGGCGAAGCGGTGGCAGCGGACACCCATGCCATTGGCGGTGAGGTCGCGATCGAGGCCGAGCTTTTTGGCATAGTCGGCGCTGCCGTCGGCCATCATGCGCACCTTGCCGGCGGCCTTTTGCTCGCGGCCCCAGGCGGCCATCACAAAAGCGTCGTTGACGGCCATGCACCAGATTTCGTCCACGCCTTTGGCCTTGAGCGAGTCGTAGTTGGCCACGAAGCCAGGCAAATGCTTGACCGAACAGGTGGGGGTGAAGGCGCCGGGCACGCCGAAGATCACGAGCTTCTTGCCTTTGGCCTGTTCGCCGACAGCGAGCCCCTTGGGATTCATCGGACAAGCGGTGGCCGGATCGAACTCGGTGCATTCGGTGAGCGTGCCGTCGGGCAGGCGATCTCCTACTTGGATGGTCATGGAATATCCTCCGGATACTTTGTTATAGGATGGGCGAAACGGAGAATGGCCCAAGCGATTGCGGAAGTCAAAACCTGGCGGCCGACAAAACCTCATGAGTTTCATGGATTTGGAACGCCGAGCCGGCGCCGCCGTCCTGTGCTAGAGTCCCCGCCCTGAATCTGCGATCAGGAGACACACCATGGACAAGCCATCCAAACTCCGCTGGGGCATCCTCGGCGCGGCGCGCGTCAACGAGCGCCTGATGCCCGCCATCGTCGAAGCCTCGAATTCCGAACTCATCGCCATCGCCAGCCGGCGCCCTGGCGCCGCCGCGGAAACCCTGGCCAAATACGCCCCGCACGAGCTGGGAGTACGCTGCTACGACCAGCCCGAAGCCCTGCTCGCCGATGCCGAGGTGGAGGCCGTCTATCTCCCCATGGCCAATCACGAGCACGCCGAATGGGCGGTGCGGGCGCTGCAGGCCGGCAAACACGTGCTGTGCGAGAAGCCCATGGCGCTGACGGCGGCGGATATCGACGCGATCGAGGCCTCGGCCCGCGGACGCGGCCTCACGGTGATGGAAGGCTTCATGTACCGCTTCCATCCCCAGCACGCCCGTGTGCTGGAGATCGTCCGCTCCGGTGTGATCGGCGAAGTGCGCTATGCCCGCGCCAGCTATTCGTTCATGATGCGCCCGGCCCGGCGCTATCGCCTGGCGCAGGATGTCCGGCACGGCGGCGGCGCGATGTGGGACATCGGGCCCTATGCAGTGCATTCCTTGCGCCTGTGCTTCGAACAGGACCCGATCGCGGTAGCGGCGATGGCGAAATACGTCGAGAGCGGCGCGGACATCGCCACCAGCGGCATCATCGACTTCGGCGACGGCCGGCGCGGCCATTTCGACATCAGCTTCGAATGCGCGCGGCGTTCGGAGTACGAAATCACCGGCACCCTGGGCGGCGTGAAATGCCACACCGCCTGGCAGAATCCGGGCGACGTGCCGGTCATCTCGTGGTGGACCGAGGACGGCCGCCAGTGGGTCGAGCAGCTGCCGGTCGCCAACCATTTCCGGCTGGAGATCGAACACTTCGCCGACTGCGTGATGAACGGCAAGCTGCCGCTGCTGTCGCTGGACGATGCCAAGATGAATTGCCGGACCCTCGTGGCCGCGCTGGAATCCGCCGCCAGCGGCCAAACCGTGAAATTGAACGACTGAATCTTTTGTCGGCCCCAAGGAACCCCATGAAAAAATTCATCAACACGGTCGAGGATTTTCTGGACGAAAGCCTGCGCGGCTTCGCCAAGGCCCATGCCGACATCGTCGATTTCAGCCCCGAACCCCGTTTCGTGTCCCGCAAGGCGCCGGCAAAGGCGGGCAAGGTGGCGCTGGTCTCGGGCGGAGGATCGGGGCACGAGCCCCTGCATACCGGCTTCGTCGGCCTGGGCATGCTGGACGCCGCCTGCCCCGGCCAAGTCTTCACCTCGCCCACCCCGGACCAGATGTTAGCGGCCGCCCAGGCCGTGGACCACGGCGGCGGCATCCTGTTCATCGTCAAAAACTACGCCGGCGACGTGATGAACTTCGAAATCGCCGCCGAGATGCTGGACATTCCCCACGACTCGCTACTCGTGCACGACGACGTCTCCCTCCCCGAAAACCGGGGCATGGGCCGGCGCGGCATCGCCGGCACCACGGTGGTGGAGAAGATCGTCGGCGCGGCGGCGGAAGCCGGCTACGACCTCGCCGCCTGCAAGGCCTTGGGGGAACGCGTGGTCCATGCCACCGCCTCCATGGGCGTCGCCCTGACCAGTTGCACCGTGCCAGCCTTGGGCAAGCCGATGTTCGAGCTCGGGGGGCAGGAAATGGAAATGGGGGTCGGCATCCACGGCGAGCGCGGGCGGGAGCGCATGGCACTGGGCAACGCCGGCGAGATCGTGGACTACATCGCCGCCGTCATCGACGAGGAACTGCAGCCTCAAGCCGGCCAGCCGGTGCTGCTGCACGTCAACGGCTTCGGCGGCACTCCCTTGATCGAGCTGCATCTGGTGTACGGGCTGGCGCACCGGTACTGGAGCGGACGCGGCGTCGACATCGCGCGCTCACTGGTAGGGAATTACACCACTTCGCTGGACATGGCCGGCTGCTCCCTCACCCTGACCCGGCTGGACGAGGAAATGCTCCGGCTGTGGGACGCGCCGGTACACACGGCCGCCTTGCGCTGGGGATGCTGAGGCGGTCGGGGAAGTCAAGACGCGCATCTCGCACAGATACAAAGGCGGATGCCGACAGGCGATCCACCGACCAAGTGACCCGTTTCGAACCGGCGGAACCCGAAAAAGACGGTTCCGCCCTACCGCGATTTTCCGGTCAGGACCTCGGCGATGGCCGAAATCATCAACTGGCTGCTGCGGGCGCCGGCATCGACGTGGCCGATGGCGCGCTCGCCAAGGAATGAAGCGCGGCCCTTGGTGGCGATCATATCGCGGGTGGATTCCATGCCCGCCTCGGCGGCGCGGCTCACCTCGTCCACCAGTTGCGGCAAAGGCAGCGCATGCTCAGCCGCCGATTTCAGGGCGTCAGCCACCGGGATCAGCACGTCCAGCATGGTCTTCTCGCCCCGATCCGCCTTGCCGCGCGCCTTCATTGCCTCCACGCCCTGAGCGAAGGCCTCGGCCAGATTCGCCAGATTCATTTCCCGGTCTTTCATGGCCTTGCCCGTGGCGATGAACAACGTACCGTACAGCGAGCCCGACGCCCCGCCCACCGACGACATCAGAGTCATGCCGATTTTCTGCAGAGCAGCCGGCCAGTCCAGTGCCGAGATACTTTCGGCCTGCTTCGCCAGGGCATCCAGGCCCCGCTGCAAGTTGAGGACATGATCGCCGTCGCCGATGGCCTGATCGAGAGCGGTCACCTCCTCGGCATGGGTGTGGATAGCCGAAGCGGCGCCTTGGACGAGGCTGGGGATGAGATGGGGAGTAGCCGGCATCGGATCACCTTTCATACAGATGGTGGAAGCTGAAGCGTTTGGTGACTTCGATCAACGCGTCCAAGGGCGATGAATATTGAATCGTCGGTTTTCGCATGGCAGTCTCGCGACAGCCGTCGGCGATTGAATTCCGGAATTACTCGCCGCATAAACTCGTCGAACGAGGGCACAGTAGACGCCGCATCGCCGTGAGCGGAGCTACAGACCATCCCCCCTTGATCAGCTTGGCGCGGACTCGATACGTCCGTGGAACGATGCGGACGGCCCATCGACGGGCCGTCCCTGCCAGGACGCTTCAGGGCTTGAGCGCGGCCGCTTCTTTCGCCAGGCGGGTGATTTCCGCCCAGTTGCCGGCGGCGACGAGGTCCTTGGGGGTCAGCCAGGAGCCGCCGACGCAGACCACGTTGGGGAGCTTGAAGAAATCCGGGGCGTTCTGGGCGTTGATGCCACCGGTCGGGCAGAACCGGACCTGCGGGAACGGGCCGCGGAAGGAGTCCAGCATCTTGATGCCGCCGGCGGCCACCGCCGGGAAGAATTTCATCACGGTCAGCCCGCCTTCGAGCACCTGCATCACCTCGGTAGTGGTGGCGACGCCGGGGAAGAACGGCAGCTTGCTGTCGACGATCGCCTTGAGCAGGGTCGGGGTGGTGCCGGGCGAGACGCCGAACTGGGCGCCGGCGGCGATCGAGGCTTCGAGCTGGGCCGGGGTGGCGATGGTGCCGACGCCGACGATGGCGTCCGGGACTTCCTGGCGGATGGCTTTGACGGCTTCGAGCCCGGCGGCGGTGCGCAGGGTGATTTCCAGCACGCGGATGCCGCCCTCGACCAGGGCGCGGGCCAGCGGCACAGCGTCTTCGGGGCGGTCCACCACCATCACGGGCATGACGCTGGTGGCGTCGATGATCTGATCCAGATTCATAGTTTTTCCTAAGGTTGCAGAAGGGCGCGCCTCAGCGGCCGCCGTCGTCGAAATTGAAGGTGAAGGCGCCGCGTTCCGGCGTGTCGGCCAGATGGCGGAAGCCGCTGAACAGTTCCCGTCCGCTGCCGAACTGGTTACCGGACAGGTCGTCCGTCACAGGTTCGCGCAGCGACCAGCGGTCGGCCGGCACTTCGGCTTCCAGTTTGCCCTGCACGGCGTCGAGCAGAATGGTATCGCCGGTGCGCAGCAGAGTCAGCGGGCCGCCCATGGCGCATTCCGGCGAGATGTGGATGGCCGCCGGCACCTTGCCGGAGGCGCCGGACATGCGGCCGTCGGTGATCAGGGCGACCTTGAAGCCGCGGTCCTGCAGCGAGGCCAGGGCCGGCGTAAGCTGGTGCAGCTCGGGCATGCCGTTGGCGCGGGGGCCCTGGAAGCGCAGCACGGCGACGAAATCGCGCTCCAGCTCGCCGCGCTTGAAGGCGTCGATCAGCTCGTCCTGGCTCTCGAACACGATGGCGGGAGCGCGCACCACCCGGTTTTCCGGCGCCACCGCCGAAACCTTGATGACGCCACGGCCGATGTTGCCGGTGACCAGGCGCAGGCCGCCGTCCGGGCTGAACGGTCCGCTCGCCGGGGCGAGCACCGCCGGGTCGTGGCTCTTTTCCGGCGCATCGCGCCAAGCCAGGGTACCGTTCTCCAGCCAGGGCTCTTCCGCCCAGCGGCGCAGGCCGGGGCCGAGGATCGTCTGCACGTCTTCGTGCAGCAGGCCGGCGTCGAGCAGTTCCCGGATCAGGAAGCCCATGCCGCCGGCGGCATGGAAGTGGTTCACGTCTGCCTTGCCGTTGGGGTAGACCCGGGCCAGCAGGGGCACGACAGCGGAGAGGTCGTTGAAGTCGTCCCAGTTGATCTCGATCCCCGCGGCACGGGCGATCGCCACCAGATGGATGGTGTGGTTGGTCGAACCGCCGGTCGCCAGCAGGCCGACAATGGCGTTGACGATGACGCGCTCGTCCACGATGTGGCAGAGGGCGGGCGCGGTGGCGTCCTGGGCCAGCTCCGCTGCCACCCGGGTGGCGGCGCGGGTCAAGGCATCGCGCAGCGGCGTGCCGGGGTTGACGAAGGACGAGCCCGGCAGTTGCAGGCCCATGATCTCCAGCAGCATCTGGTTGCTGTTGGCGGTGCCGTAGAAGGTACAGGTGCCGGCGCCGTGATAGGACGCCATCTCGGATTCGAGCAGCGCGTCGCGGCCGACCTTGCCTTCGGCGAATTCCTGCCGGACCTTGGCCTTCTCCGAGTTCGAGATGCCGGACACCATCGGGCCGGCCGGCACGAACACGCCGGGCAGATGGCCGAAGCGCAGCGCGGCGATGAGGAGGCCCGGCACGATCTTGTCGCAGACGCCGAGGTAGAGGCTGGCGTCGAACACGTGGTGCGAAAGGGCCACGGCGGTGGACAGCGCGATCACGTCGCGCGAGAACAGCGACAGCTCCATCCCGGTCTGGCCCTGGGTCACGCCGTCGCACATCGCCGGCACGCCGCCTGCGACCTGTGCGGTAACGCCGGCCCGGCGTGCCTCGGCCTTGATGATCTCGGGGTAGTGCTCATAGGGCTGATGCGCCGAAAGCATGTCGTTGTAGGCGGTGACGATGCCGATGTTCGGCGCGGTCGCGGCCTTCAGCACCAGCTTGTCGTTGGCGGGCGTCGCCGCATAGGCATGGGCCACGTTGGTACAGGCGATGTGGGAGCGCTCGACACCCTTCTGGCGTGCGCGGTGCATGAGTTCGAGGTAGGCCGCCCGGCGGTCGTGGCTGCGGGCGCGGATGCGGTCGGTCACGTCGACCAGTGTCTGGTGCAGGAACATGGGTTCGTCGATGCTCTTCTTCTGTGGGGCGCCGGGAAAGCACCCATCGCCGGAGATAAAACCTTCGCATTTAAGCCAAGCGGGAAACGAGTGTCAAGAAACGGCAACACACTGTCTTCTGCTGTGAATTTCTCGCCATTGCTCGACAGCCCGTATCGCGGCGACTAACATTTGTCGATTTTTGGCCGGGCTTTTTCGTTGTAGACCCGGCGCGTCACGCGCACCCTGCCGGCCACGCACTGGCGGGGGCCATAACAAGAGGATGTCAGCGGTGAGTCAGCTCCCATTTCCCGAATCGTTCAACATGGTTTTCTTCGGCGGCGCCGGCGACCTGGTCACGCGCAAGCTGCTGCCGGCGATGTACCAGTGCCACAAGAACGGCCTGCTGGTCGAAGCCGGCCATATTCTCTGCGTCGACCGGCAGGATCTGAGCGAGGAGACCTTCCTCGAACTGGCGGACGAAAAGGCCCGCCACTTCATTCCCGCCGCCGATTGGGACGAGACGGTGTGGGCCGAATTCCGCCCGCGCCTGACCTATCTGCGCATCGATGCGACCCAGCCCGAGCAGTACGCGCCGCTGAAGGAGCGGCTGAAAAAAGCGCCGGCCGCCGTCACTGTGTTCTACCTGTCCACCGCGCCGTTCCTGTTCGCGACGATCTGCGCGCATCTGACCCGGCAGGGCCTCAACGGCCCCAACAGCCGGGTGGTGCTGGAAAAGCCGCTGGGGCACGACTTGGCCTCCGCCAATGCGATCACCGCCGACGTGGACCGCTACTTCCACGAGAATCAGGTCTACCGGATCGACCATTACCTGGGCAAGGAGTCGGTGCAGAACCTGATGGCCCTGCGCTTCGGCAACGCGCTGTTCGAGCCGCTGTGGCGAAGGATGTGGATCCGCGACGTCCAGATCACCATCGCCGAGGACGTCGGCATCGGCACCCGCGCCGGCTTCTACGACAAGGCCGGGGCGCTGCGCGACATGGTGCAGAACCATCTGCTGCAGCTGCTCTGCTTCGTGGCGATGGAGCCGCCGGCCAGCCTGGATTCCAACGCCATCCGCAACGAAAAGCTCAAGGTGCTGGAATCGCTGGTGCCGTTCACCGACGAGGGCGTGCACGAAAAAACCGTGCGCGGCCAGTATCGTGCCGGCATTTCCGGCGGCAAAGCGGTGCCGGGCTACCTGGAAGAGGAGGGCATTCCGCCGGGCAGCCACACCGAGACCTTCGTCGCCATCAAGGCGGAAATCGCCAACTGGCGCTGGGCCGGGGTGCCGTTTTACCTGTTCACCGGCAAGCGGCTGGCAGAGCGGCTGGCGGAAATCGTCATCCATTTCCACGACGTCCCGCACCCGATCTTCCCGCTGCCCAAGAGCGGCGCCTGCGCGCCGGCCAAGCTGGTGATCCGCCTGCAGCCGGACGAATTCATCCGGCTCTATCTGTATGCCAAGCAGCCGGGCGATTCGATGGAACTGCAGCCCGTGTCGCTGGACTTGAACTTCGCCGAGCAGTTCAAGGTACGCCGCACCGAAGGCGGCTACGAGCGCCTGCTGCTCGACGCCATCCGCGGCAACCAGGCGCTGTTCGTGCGGCAAGACGAACAGGAGCAGGCCTGGCGCTGGGTCGAGCCGATTCTCAACACCTGGGCCAACGATCCGAAAGGACCGTTGCCCTACGCCGCGGGCACCTGGGGACCGGCCGCTTCCCTGGATCTGCTCGAACGCGACGGCATTTGCTGGCACGAGGGGAACTGAAATGACCGAGATTCGTTGGTTCGATGACAACGCAAGCCTGGCCCCGGCGCTGGCCGCGGCGGTCGCCGAGGATCTGCGCGCCGCATTGCAGGCCGCGCCTTCCGCCACGCTCGCCGTGTCCGGCGGCCGCTCGCCGGTGCCGGTGTTCGAAGCCCTGCGCGAAGCCGATCTGGACTGGGCGCGGATCGTCGTCACCCTGGTCGACGAACGCTGGGTGCCGGAAACCGATCCCGCCAGCAACGCCGCCCTGGTGAAGACCCATTTGCTGCGGGGCAAGGCGGCGGCGGCGCGCTTCCTGCCGCTCTACACGGGCGACACGTCTGCTGCCGCAGGCGAGGCGAGCCTGGCCGAAGCCTTCGCCGATCTGCCGCGGCCGTTCGCGGCGCTGATCCTCGGTATGGGCGACGACGGCCATACCGCCTCGCTGTTTCCCGCCAGCCCCAATCTGGAAGCCGGTCTGGCACTGGGCGGCACGGCGGACGACACGCCGCCCTGCCTGGCCCAGGTGGGCGCGGTCGCGCCGACCGAGCGCATCAGTCTCACCCTGCCCTGGATCCTCGACGCCCGGCGGATCTACCTGCAATTCGGCGGTGCGAGCAAGGTGGAAGTATTCAACGCCGCCCAGTCCAGTCCGAACCGGCAGTATCCCGTGAGCTTCGTGCTGGCCCAGACGCAGACCCCGGTCACGGTGTTCGCGGCGCGGAACTGAACGGCCGGCGAGCCTTTCAGGGTTCGAGAAAAGACCTCAGCCCCTGTACTGCCGCAGCGGCGGTTTCGAGCCCCTCGTTCAGAACGCCGAGCCACGAGGGATCGGCGGATTTCCACAGCATGCGGGCACCCAGCAGGAACAGCACGGAGGCGAACAGCCGCTTGAGACCCTGCATCGGCAGGCGGTGGGCCAGCGCCGCCCCGTACGGCGCGGTCAGCACGCTGGCGGCGCCGATGCCGAGGAAGGCGGGCCAGTAGACGTAGCCCAGGCTGTGGGCGGGCGCCGACGGATGGCCCCAGCCCAGGACGACGTAGCTCAGAGTGCCGACGACGGCAATAGGAAAACCGCAGGCCGAGGAGATGGCGACGGCATGGCGGATGTTCTGCCTGCAGCGGAGCAGGAATGGCACGGTGATGCTGCCGCCGCCGATGCCGAACAGCGCCGACAGAAGGCCGATCATGAGCCCCCCGCCGGTCAGCACGCCGAGCGGGACGGGCTTTTCGCCCGCCGTTTCTTCCCGCCTTCCCCGGTATACCTGCACCGCGACCAGCATCAGGAACACCGCGAACAACTGCTTGAACCGCTGGGTGGGCAGATGGTCGGCGACGATAGAGCCGGCCACCGTACCCAGGGCGATCCCCGGCACCAGCCGCCACACCAGCGGCCAGACCACCGCGCCGCGGCGGTGGTGGGCACGGACCGAAGAGACCGAAGTCACCACGATGGTGGCCAGCGAGGTGGCGACCGCCATGATCATGAGGATGCTTTCCGGCACGCCCTGGCCGGGGAACAGCCAGACCAGGAAGGGCACGATAATGGCGCCGCCGCCGATGCCGAACAGGCCGGAAGCGACACCTGCAATGGCGCCGAAGGCGAGATAGAACGCGAGCGTGGTATACATATCGGTCATGCAGCCGTCCGGCAGGTTCCGCAGGCGCCGGAACGAACCTTGAATCCTTACGAGTCAAATCGATGAAAGCCTTTCTGGTCGGCGGCGCCGTCCGCGACCGCCTGCTCGGCCTGCCGGTCCGCGAGCGCGACTGGGTCGTGGTGGGCGAATCGCCGGAAGCCATGATCGCGCGCGGCTTCCGCCCCGTAGGCCGCGACTTCCCGGTGTTCCTGCACCCGGAAACCCACGAGGAGTATGCCCTCGCCCGCACCGAGCGCAAGACCGCGCCCGGCTACCGCGGTTTCGTGGTGCATGCCGAGCCCGACGTCACCCTGGAGCAGGACCTGGAACGGCGCGACCTCACCATCAACGCGATGGCGGAAACGCCGGACGGTCGGCTCGTCGATCCCTTCGGCGGCCGGCGCGACCTGGACGCGCGGCTGCTGCGGCACGTTTCGCCCGCCTTCGCCGAAGATCCGGTGCGCATCCTGCGCGTTGCCCGCTTCACGGCCCGGCTGACGCCGCTCGGTTTCCGCGTGGCGCCGGAAACCCTGGTGGAAATGCGGCGCATGGTCGAGGCCGGCGAGGTCGACGCCCTGGTTCCGGAACGGGTCTGGGCCGAGCTCGGCAAGGCCCTGGCCGAACCGGCGCCCTCGTCCTTCTTCCGGACCCTGCGCGACTGCGGGGCGCTGGAACGGCTGTTCCCGGAAATCGAGCGGCTGTTCGGGGTACCCCAGCCGCCGCAGCATCACCCGGAGATCGACACCGGCGTGCACACCCTGATGGTGCTCGACCAAGCGGCACGGCTGACCGCCGACCCTTCCGCTCGCTTCGCCGCCCTGACCCACGACCTCGGCAAGGCGCTCACGCCGCCGGAACTCTGGCCCAGCCATCGCGGCCACGAGCGCCTCGGCCTCGACGCCCTGAACGCGCTGTGCGACCGCTTCCGCGCGCCCAACGCCTACCGCCGGCTGGCGGAGAAGGTGATGCGCTACCATGGCCTCTGCCACCGCGCGGCGGAACTGCGCACCTCGACCCTGGTGGATCTGCTGGACCGGCTGGGCGCGCTCAAGCGTCAGGACGACACACTGGAACTGTTCCTGCTTGCCTGCGAGGCGGACGCCAGAGGAAGGACCGGCTTCGAGGACCGGCCCTATCCCCAGGCTGACTGGCTGCGGCAGGCGCGGCGCGCCGCCGTCGAAGTCGACAGTCGCGCGCTGCTGGAGCAGCAGCTGAAAGGCCCGGCGTTCGGCCAGGCCCTGCGGCGTGTGCGCATCGCCGCCGTGCGGCGCCTCAAGGCCGACCGGCAGGCGCCGGCCTAAACCCCGGTCAGCCGCCGCTCCGCCTCCCGGTATTTCTCCGCGGTGCGAGCCAGGATGTCCGCGGGCAGATGCGGCGCCGGAGGCTTTTTGTCCCAGTCCAGCGTCTCCAGGTAATCGCGCACGAACTGCTTGTCGAAGCTCGGCGGGCTGATCCCGGGGCGGTAGCTGTCGGCCGGCCAGAACCGCGAGGAATCCGGCGTCAACGCCTCGTCGATCCAGTGCAGCACGCCAGCCTCGTCCACCCCGAATTCGAACTTGGTGTCGGCGATGATGATGCCGCGCTCCAGCGCATAGGCCGCCGCTTCCCGGTACAGCCCCAAGGCCACCTCGCGCATCTGTTCGGCCAGTTCCCGCCCGATGAGGCCGACCACCTGGTCGAACCCGATGTTTTCGTCGTGCGAGCCCATTTCGGCCTTGGTGGACGGGGTGAACAGCGCTTCCGGCAGCCGCTCGGCCTGCTGCAGCCCCGGCGGCAGCGCGATGCCGCAGACGGCGCCGCCGCGCTGGTAGTCCTTCCAGCCCGAGCCGATGAGATAACCCCGCACTACCGCTTCCACCGGCAACGGCTTGAGGCGCTTGACCACCATGGCCCGGCCCTCGACCCGCTCGCGCTCGGCCGTGTCGGGCAACACCGCCTCCAGCGGCGTCCCGGAAAGGTGGTTGGGCACCCGGTCCTTCAAGCGGTCGAACCAGAATCGCGAGACATGGGTGAGCACCCGGCCCTTGCCGGGAATGGGGTCGGGTAAAATGACGTCGAACGCCGACAGTCGGTCCGTCGTGACGATCAGCATCAGATCGTCGCCGGCCTCGTAGATATCACGCACTTTTCCCCGCGCTTTGAGTCGCAGTGAAGACAGGCTGGATTCGAACAATGTCTCAGGGGCGGTCATCGGGCTGACTCTTCCAGACTTTAAGGACAAACATCAATCATGTAAGGTGAGAGGATTTATGGCAAGTATCAAGGAATGGTTTCTTAAGTGAGCTGGCTCGGCAAACTCTTGGGGGGCACTTTCGGCTTTCTGCTCGGGGGCCCGCTGGGCGCCTTGCTGGGCGCCGCCATCGGCCACAAGCTGGACGGAGACAAGGACAAGTATGCCCAGATCGAGTCGGATCTGTCGCCGGGCGCCCAGCACCGGATCCAGATGGCCTTCTTCACCGCCACGTTCTCCGTGATGGGCCACATCGCCAGGGCCGACGGTCGTGTGTCCGAGGCCGAAATCACCGTGGCGCGGACGGTGATGAACCGCATGGACCTGTCCGAAGGCATGCGCCGCACCGCCATCGAACTCTTCACCCGCGGCAAGCAGCCGGACTTCCCGCTGCGGGAAGCGGTCGAGCAGTTCCGCAAGGAATGCCACCGCCGCTACGCCCTGATCCGGATTTTTCTGGAAATCCAGCTCGAAGCCGCCTTCGCCGACGGCCCCGTCAATCTGGCCGAGGAACGTGTCCTGATCGGCATTTGCGACCAGCTCCGCATTTCCCGCTTCGAATATCACGCGATGAAGGGACGCCTGGATGCGGCGATACGCTTCGCCCGCGCCTATCAGAATTCCTCTTACAGCGGCAACCGGAACATGCCGTCGCGCCGCCGCGAGGATACGCTGGAGGACGCCTACACCATGCTCGGCATCAAGGCATCGGCCGGTGCCGACGAGATCAAGCGCGCCTACCGCAAGCTCATCAGCCGGCATCATCCGGACAAGCTGGTCGCCAAGGGGATGCCCGAGGAGATGGTGCGCATCGCCAACGAGAAGACCCAGCAGATCCGCAAGGCTTACGAGGTCATCGCGGCGGCGAGAAACCTCTGAGCCTCAAATCGGCAGGAAACTTCCGCCGCTCGCCACCGCCACGGTGATCAATCCGAGCACCAGATTGATGCCGACCAGACGGCGGATCACGCTCAAGGCTTCCGTCCCCATCGCCCAGTCCTCCGCGGCCACCGCGGCTTTCAGCGCCTTGTACGGCCTAGCGTAGATCACCCCGAAAATCACGGTCATGGTGATGGCGATGAGCAGCATCAGATGCACCGGCCACCCCACCTGCCCGAAGCCGCCATAGGCATGGATCAACCCGAAGCCGGTGAGGAACAGCAGCACGATGGCGCCCTTGACCCAGGGAAAGAAGCGCGCAAACACCGCGTTCCACAGCCGCAGCCGTTCCGGCGCCTGCAGCAAGCCTGCGGCGACGGGGCGCAAAACCTGATGGGCGAAGAACATGCCGCCGACCCAGAGGACGGCGGAAAGAACATGCAGTACGAGTGCCAGTAACATCATGGGATTTCCTGCTCGGTATCGAAGGGTGAAAGGGTCAAGCGGCCAGATCGCCCCACAGGGTCTGGATCGCCGCGAGCGCGGCCAGGGCGGCAGTTTCGGTGCGCAGTACACGCGGGCCGAGCCGGACGGGAATAAACGCAGCCAACACCGCCGCATCGCGCTCGGCGTCGCTGAACCCGCCTTCCGGTCCCGACAGCAGGGTCACCGAGCCGACGGGCGGATCCAGCGCCCGCAGGCCACTGGCGGCATGAGGGTCGAGAAAAATCTTGAGGCCCGCTGCGACCGGTAGCCAGGCCTCGAGGGAGCGCGGCTCCAGCACTTCCGGCACCCGGTTGCGCCCGCTCTGCTCGCAGGCGGCCCAAACCACCCGGCGCCAGTGCTCCAGCCGCTGCGCCTTGCGTTCGGGGTCGAGCTGGACCACACAGCGCTCGGTGAACAGCGGGGTGATCGCGCCGACACCCAGCTCCACCGCCTTCTGGATGGCCAGGTCCATGCGCTCGCCCCGCGAGATCCCTAAGCCGAGATGGACACCGAGCCAGGATTCCCGGTCGACCGGCCGATATTCGCCTACCGTCAGGCTCACCTCCTCCCGATGGCAAGCGACGATGCGCGCGGCGAATTCGCCGCCTTCGCCGTTGAACACCGTGAGATCGAAGCCGCGCTTGAGCCGCAGGACCGTGCGCAGATAATGGGCGCGCTCCTCGTCCAGCGCGATTTCGGCGCCGGTTTCCATCGGCACCGGGAGATAAAGCCTGGAAATACGCATGCGCTCAGTCCTCCGTCGCCACCAGCAGGCCTTCCCAGGCCACCTCCGCCATGAAGCGAATCTGCTCGGGGGTGATGACATAAGGCGGCATGAAATAAATCACATGGCCCAGAGGGCGCAGCAGCACGCCCCGCTCCAGCGCGCGGCGGTAGACCCGCAGGCCGCGCCGTTCCTTCCAGGGATAGGATTCACGGGTCGCCTTGTCCTTCACCATCTCGATTGCCAGGATCATGCCGCGCTGGCGGACTTCGGCGACATGGGGATGTTCCTGGAAACGCTCCGTGGCATCCGCCATGCAGCGCGCCAGTTCGCGGTTCCGCCCCAGAACGTCCGTCTCATCGAACAGCTCCAGCGTCGCCAGAGCCGCCCGGCAGGCCAGCGGGTTGCCGGTGTAGCTGTGGGAATGCAGGAAAGCCTTCTGCGTGCCGTAGTCGTCGTAGAAAGCCGCGTAGATTTCCGGGCGTGTCAGCACCGCCGCCAGCGGCAGATAACCGCCGGTGAGTCCCTTGGACAGGCACAGAAAGTCCGGGCTGATCCCGGCCTGCTCGCAGGCGAACAAGCTGCCGGTGCGGCCGAAACCGACTGCGATCTCGTCGGCGATGAGATGGATACCGAGCCGGTCGCAGGCCTCGCGCAGCAAACGGAGATAGAGCGGGTCGTACATGCGCATGCCGCCGGCGCATTGCACCAGCGGCTCAACGATCACGGCGCAGATTTCATCGGCGCCCCGCTCCAGAATTTCCAGCATGTCGCGGAAGCGCCGCTCGGCGTAGCCGGCTTCGGTCTCCCCCGGCTCGCGTCCGTAGGCGTCGGGGCTGGGCGCAACCAAGGCCTCCATCAGCAGAGGCCGGTAGGTCTCCTTGTACAGCGGGACGTCGCCCACCGCCAGAGCGCCCAGGGTCTCCCCGTGATAGCTGTTTTCCAGGGTGACGAAGCGGGTCTTGCCATGGCGGCCCAGGTTGCGCCAATAGTGGAAGCTCATCTTCAGGGCCACCTCGACCGCCGCCGAGCCGTTGTCGGCGTAGAAGCAGCGCTCCAGCCCCGGCGGGGTGAGGTCTACCAGCCGCTCCGCCAGCCGGATGCCCGGCTCGTGGCTGAAACCGGCGAAGATCACCTGCTCCAGCCGCCCGAGCTGGTCGGCCAGCGCGGCGTTGATCGCGGGATGGCAGTGGCCGAACAGGTTGACCCACCAGGAGCTGATCGCGTCCAGGTAGCACTTGCCGTCGAAATCCTCCAGCCAGACACCCTCGCCGCGCCGGATCGGGATCAGCGGCAGCGACTCGTGGTCCTTCATCTGGCTGCACGGATGCCAAAGCACCGCGAGATCGCGATCCATCCATTCGCGGTTGGCGGATGTCATGCTCCGGCTACTTGACCTTCATGCCGGGCTGGGCGCCTTCATCCGGCGACAGGATGAAGATGTCGCCACCGCCCGGCCCCGCCGCCAGCACCATGCCTTCCGACAGGCCGAACTTCATCTTGCGCGGCGCCAGGTTGGCGACCATCACAGTCAACCGCCCGATCAGGGTCTCCGGCGCGTAGGCCGACTTGATACCGGCGAACACCGTGCGGGTCTCGCCGCCCAGGTCCAGCGTCAGCTTCAGCAGCTTGTCCGCGCCCTCGACATGCTCGGCATTGGCGATGCGGGCGACGCGCAGGTCGACCTTGGCGAAGTCGTCGATGGAAATCGTCTCGCCTTCCGGGCTTTGTTCCCCTCTCCCTTTGGGAGAGGGGCCAGGGGTGAGGGCGCTTTCCGCTGACGTCAAAGCCAGCCACACGGCCTCGGCCACAGACTCCGTCTGGGTCAACACCTCGTTGTTCCAGAAGCGCAATACCCGGATGCCATGCGCAGCCAAAGTCCTTGTCCGCTCCGTATCGTAGTGCACCTGCTCGGCATGCTGGCTTCCGTCGATCTCGATACAAAGCGCAGCTTCCGGACAAAAGAAGTCCAGAATGTAGCGGCGGTCCCCCAATGTCAGAGGATGCTGCCGCCGGAATTTTGCATTGGCGATGCGGCGATCTCGCAATAGATTCCACATCAGGGCCTCGGCATCGGTCGGATTCTTTCTTAGTTCCCGCGCATGCGCCAACAGGTCTTCGGGCACCGTCAGCGCGCCGTGATGGCCCTCACCCCCGACCCCTCTCCCAGAGGGAGAGGGGGGAACCGCGGCGTGCTGCTGGTGTTCGGCATGGCGCACCTGGGAATGCGGCTCCGGCGTTACCGCCGAGGCTTGTAGGCTTTGGCGGTTGGCTTCGACCAGGGCATCGATTTGTTTGGGATCGATGCGGGTCATGAGGTGTTGGTAGGGCTGGATTTCCTCTAGTGGGAAATAACTTAGATTACTCCAACTGAATTCCACAGTTGAACCGAGCAACTCTTTTTCGATACGAGCAGTTGTATGGGGCAATATCGGCTTCAGATATGCGCTCAGCAAGCAAAAGAAACGAATGCTGGCACTGCAAATCATATGTAAGCGGAGTTCTTGAGAAGAGTCTTTGGCTACTTCCCAAGGCTTGGTGTCATTAACGTACTGATTTACCCGGTCTGCCAAACGCATGATTTCACGGATGGCTTTACCGTAATCTCTTTCTTCGTAAAGCGCTTCGATCGCTGCCGCCGCTTGCTCCAATTCCTGGCTAATCGACCACTCCTCTGGCGTAAATTCCTCCCCAGCCAACGGTAAAACCCGGCCTTCAAAGCGCTTGGTTAAAAACCCCGCCGTCCGGCTGGCGATATTGATGTACTTCCCCACCAAATCACTGTTCACCCGGGCGACGAAGTCTTCCAGACTGAGGTCGATGTCCTCCATCGTGCCGTTCAGCTTGCAGGCGTAGTAATAGCGCAGCCATTCGGGATTGAGACCCTGCTCGAGATAGCTCTGGGCGGTGATGAAAGTGCCGCGCGACTTGGACATTTTCTCGCCGTTCACGGTCAGGAAGCCGTGGGCGAAGATTCTGGTCGGGGTGCGGAAATCGGAATGTTCCAGCATGGCCGGCCAGAACAGGGCGTGGAAATAGAGGATGTCCTTGCCGATGAAATGGTATAGCTCGGCCCCTGAATCCTTTTTCCAGTATTCCGCGAAATCGAGTTTCCCCTCACCCCGGCCCAGTGATTCCAGGCTGTCCTGCCTGGAACCCTCCGGGTGGACTTCGTCCATCCAAATCCGCTCCCGACGGACTTGTCCCAAAGGGAGAGGGGGAGTCTTGTCGCACAGGTTCTGGAAACTCCCCATGTAGCCGATCGGCGCATCCAGCCAGACGTAGAAATACTTGCCCGGTGCGTCGGGGATCTCGAAGCCGAAATACGGCGCATCGCGGGAAATATCCCAGTCGGAAAGGCCGGCCTCGAACCATTCGTTGAGTTTATTGGCGGCCTCGGTCTGCAGGGTGCCGGAGCGGGTCCAGGCTTTCAGGAACTCGGCGCATTCGCCCAGCTTGAAGAAGTAATGTACCGACTCCTTGCGCACCGGCGCGGCGCCAGATACCGCGGAGTAGGGGTTGATCAGGTCGGTGGGCGAATAGGTGGTACCGCAGACTTCGCAGGAGTCGCCGTACTGGTCCTTGGCGTGGCACTTGGGACATTCGCCCTTGATGAAACGGTCGGGCAGGAACATTTCCTTGACGGGGTCGAAGTACTGCTCGATCGCCCGCGATTCGATCAGTCCGCGGTCCTTGAGCCTGCCGTAGATCTCGGCAGCATGAACTCGGGTCTCCTCGGAATGGGTCGAATAGTAGTTGTCGAACTCGATGTGGAAACCGGTGAAGTCGCGCAGATGCTCGCCGTGGACGCGGGCGATCAGTTCCTCCGGCGTGATCCCCTCCCGCTCGGCCCGCAGCATGATGGGCGTGCCGTGGGTGTCGTCAGCGCAGACGTAGCGGCAGTCGTGTCCGCGCATCTTCTGGAAGCGAACCCAGATGTCGGTCTGGATGTATTCGACCAGATGGCCCAGGTGGATCGGGCCGTTGGCGTAGGGAAGAGCGCTGGTGACGAGGATTTTTCGCGGGCTGGTCATGGAAACGAAGGCTGGCAAACGGATCGAATGCGCCATTATCCCATAATCGACCGGGGCGGCTCCGGCGAGAGCTTAAGCCGCCCGCCTCACTCCACCGTCACCGACTTGGCGAGATTGCGCGGCTGGTCGACGTCCGTGCCCTTGATCAGGGCGACGTGGTAGGCGAGGAGCTGCAGCGGCACGCTGTAGACGATCGGCGCGACGACTTCGTCGGTCTCCGCCACCCTGAGGATCCTGACGCCGGGCACGTTTTCGATCGGCGCTTCGGCATCGGCGAACACGTAGAGTTCGCCGCCGCGCGCCTGGACTTCCTGCAGGTTCGACTTGAGCTTTTCCAGCAGCTCGTTGTTGGGCGCGACGGCGACCACTGGCATCTCGTTGTCGATGAGCGCCAGCGGCCCGTGCTTGAGCTCGCCCGCCGGATAGGCTTCCGCGTGGATGTAGGAGATTTCCTTGAGCTTGAGCGCACCTTCCATGGCGACCGGATACTGGGCGCCGCGGCCGAGATAGAGGGCGTGGTGCTTCTCGCCGAACAGCTCGGCCCAGGCCGCGATTTCGTCTTCGAGTTGCAGAACATGCCGGATCTGCGCAGGCAGGGTCTCCAGCTCGCGGACGATCTTCGCTTCCTGTTCGGCGGCCAAGGCATGGCGCCGGCCCAGCGCCAGCACCAGGAGCAGCAGGGCGGTCAGCTGGGTGGTGAAAGCCTTGGTCGAGGCCACCCCGATTTCCGGGCCGGCCCGCGTCATCAGGCAGGAGTCCGATTCTCGCACGATCGAGCTTTCCGGCACGTTGCAGATGGCCAGGGTATGCGCATAGCCGAGTTCCTTGGCGGCTTTCAGCGCCGCCAGCGTGTCGGCGGTCTCGCCGGACTGGGAAATGGTGACGAACAGGGTGCCGGGCTGCACGACCTGCCGGCGGTAGCGGAATTCGCTGGCAACCTCCACGCTGCAGGGCAGGCCGGCCAAGGCCTCGAACCAGTAACGCGCCACCTTGCCGGCGTGGTAGCTGGTGCCGCAGGCGACGATCTGCACCGCCCGGACGTGCTCGAACGCGGCCTCGGCCCGCTCGCCGAATGCGGCAGACAGCACCTTGCCCTGATGGATGCGGCCGCTCAGGGTCTTTTCGACCGCGACCGGCTGCTCGTGGATTTCCTTCTGCATGTAATGGCGGTATTCACCGCGCTCCACCGAATCCGGCGCCAGCCGGGTCTCGTGGACCGGGCGCTCGACCCTGCCGCCATCCTTGCCGTAAACCCGGACCGACTCGGTGGTCAGTTCGGCGAGGTCGCCCTCTTCCAGGAAGACGAAGCGCTGCGTTTCGCCGACCAGGGCGAAAACGTCGGAAGCGATGAAGTTTTCGCTTTCGCCCAAGCCGACCACCAAGGGACTGCCCTTGCGGGCGGCTATCAGCCGGCCCGGATCGCAAGTGCTGACAACGCCAATGGCATAAGCGCCTTCCAGGACGCCGACGGTGGCGCGCACTGCCTCCAACAGCGGGAACCCCTGTTCCAGGAAGTCGTGGATCTGGTTGACGACGACTTCGGTGTCGGTCTCCGACAGGAACTCGTACCCCTTCTGCTGGAGCTGCCGCCGCAGCGCCTCGTGGTTCTCGATAATGCCGTTGTGGACCACGGCGACCCGCTCGCGGCAGACATGCGGATGGGCGTTGCGTTCGGACGGCACGCCGTGGGTGGCCCAGCGGGTATGAGCGATGCCGGTTTCGCCTTCGACCAGGGCGGATTCGAGTGCGGACTCCAGCTCCCGCAGCTTGCCGGGGCGGCGCACCCGCTCCAGCGAACCGTCCCCGGCAATCACGGCGATGCCGGCGGAATCGTAGCCGCGGTATTCCAGTCGCCGCAGGCCTTCCAGCAGGACTGGGGTGACATTGCGGTGCGCCACCGCGCCGACTATTCCGCACATGGTTCTTTCCTCGACTTTCCGGGACGCTTCCAGTCGTCGACACTGAATTGCTTGACCCGGCTCAGCGTGAGCCGGCCCTCCGGGGTATCTTTGGTAATGGTCGACCCGGCACCAATGGTGGCGTTGCGACCGACCCGCACCGGCGCAACGAGCTGGGTGTCGGAGCCGATGAATGCGCCGTCCTCGATGACGGTCCGGTGCTTGTTGACGCCATCATAGTTGCAGGTGATCGTGCCGGCCCCGACGTTGACCCCGCTGCCGATGCTGGCATCACCGATGTAGCTCAGGTGGTTGACCTTGGAGCCTGCGGCGATGTCCGATTTCTTCACTTCCACGAAATTGCCGATATGGACTTCTTCGGCGAGTACGGATTCCGGCCTCAGCCTGGCAAAGGGGCCGACCCTCGAGCCCGCGCCGACGACGGCACCCTCGATGACGCTATGGGCGAGGACTTCCACCTCCGGGCCGATCACGGCGTCCTTCAGATAAACGTTGGGACCGAGGCGTACCTTGTCGCCCAGGCGGATCCTGCCTTCGAGAATCACATTGACGTCGATTTCCACGTCGCGGCCCAGTTCGACGATCTCGCCTCTCAGGTCGAAGCGCGCCGGATCGCGCAGGGTCACGCCTTGCTCCATGAGCGCACTCGCCTGGCGGCTTTGGTAAATACGCTCCAGCTCGGCCAGTTGCCGGCGGTCGTTCACGCCGAGGACCTCGTCCGGACTGGCGGGATGCGTGGCATCGACGAAATATCCCTCTGTCACCGCCATGCCGATGATGTCGGTGAGGTAGTACTCGCCCTGGGCGTTGTCGTTGCGCAAGGCCTTCAGCCAACGCTTCAGCGGAGCCCCTTCGACCGCCAGGATGCCGGTATTGACCTCGCGGACGGCACGCTCTTCCGGCGTGGCGTCTTTCTCCTCGACGATGCGGAGCACCTTGCCGGCGCCGTCGCGAATGATCCGGCCGTAGCCGGTCGGGTTGTCCAGCTCGACCGTGAGTAGCCCTAAGCTCGATTCGCCGGCATGGTGCAGCAGGGTCCCGACCGTCTCCCTTTTCAACAGCGGGACATCACCGTAAAGAATGAGAACTTTCGAATCGTCGCCGATCCGGTCCACGGCCTGCATCACGGCGTGCCCGGTCCCCTTGCGGTCCTTCTGCTCGATCCATGTCGCCGGCAGATGGCCCAAGGTGGACAGCGCCTGCTCGCCGCCGTGACCATAGACAATCACCGTCTCGCGGACTTCGAGCGCCGCGGCGAGCCGGTATACATGCTCGAGCAGGCAAAGGCCGCCGATCCGGTGCAGAACCTTCGGCAAATCGGAACGCATGCGTGTGCCCTGGCCTGCCGCCAGAATCAGAGCGATGACTTCCACTCCAGTCTCCTTCACGACGATCAACGAAAAAGCGGGTATTTTCGCCAACAAAAAAACCCGGTAAAGGTGAAGCATAGCATCACCTTTACCGGGCCTTTGACCGCGGGATCGAACGATTACGCCCGGCCCTTCCGGTAATTCTCCAGCGTCCGCAACTGCGCCACCGCCTCCGCCAGCTGCGCCTGGGCCTTGGCGTATTCCAGCCGGCCGGAGCGGTCCGACAGCGCCTCCTCGGCGGCCCGCTTGGCTTCCTGCGCCGCGGCTTCGTCGATGTCTTTCGCGCGCACCGCGGTTTCCGACAGGATGGTCACCAGGTACGGCTGAACCTCCAGCATTCCGCCGGACACGTAAAACGACAACGGCTCCTGGCCTTCGCTCTTGACCCGGACCTCGCCGGGCTTAAGCGGGGACAGGAAAGGCGCGTGCCGCGCGGCGATACCGACCTCGCCTTCCTGGCCGGGCGCCACCACCAGCTCGGCTTGTCCCGAGAAGATCTCGCCTTCTGCGCTCACGATGTCCACATGCATCGTCATGGCCATCTTCATTACCTCCTATGGCTGCCGATCAAGCGGCCAGGCGTTTGGCTTTCTCCAGCGCCTCGTCGATCGAACCGACCATGTAGAACGCCTGCTCCGGCACGTCATCGTACTCGCCTTCGACGATCCCCTTGAAGCCCGAAATCGTGTCTTTCAGCGAAACGTACTTGCCGGGCGAACCCGTGAACACTTCGGCCACGAAGAACGGCTGCGACAGGAAACGCTGGATCTTGCGGGCGCGCGAAACGATCAGCTTGTCGTTTTCCGAGAGTTCGTCCATCCCTAGGATCGCGATGATGTCGCGCAGCTCCTTGTACCGCTGCAGGGTGCTCTGCACCCGGCGGGTGGTCTCGTAATGCTCGTGGCCGATCACCAGCGGATCGAGCTGGCGGCTGGTGGAATCCAGCGGATCGACCGCCGGGTAGATGCCCAGCTCGGCGATCTGGCGCGACAACACCACGGTGGCGTCGAGATGCGCGAAGGTCGTTGCCGGAGACGGGTCGGTCAAGTCGTCGGCCGGGACGTACACGGCCTGGATGGACGTGATGGAGCCGGTCTTGGTCGAAGTGATGCGCTCCTGCAGGATACCCATCTCCTCGGCGAGGTTCGGCTGGTAGCCCACGGCGGACGGCATGCGCCCGAGCAGTGCCGACACTTCCGTACCCGCCAGGGTGTAGCGGTAGATGTTGTCGATGAACAGCAGCACATCGCGGCCTTCGTCGCGGAATTTCTCGGCGATGGTGAGGCCGGTCAATGCCACCCGCAGACGGTTGCCCGGCGGCTCGTTCATCTGGCCGTATACCAGCGACACCTTGTCGAGAACGTTCGAGTCCTTCATTTCGTGGTAGAAGTCGTTGCCCTCACGGGTACGTTCGCCTACGCCCGCGAATACCGAGTAGCCGCTGTGTTCGATGGCGATATTGCGGATCAGCTCCATCATGTTCACAGTCTTGCCCACGCCGGCGCCGCCGAACAGCCCGACCTTGCCGCCCTTGGCGAACGGGCAGATCAGGTCGATCACCTTGATGCCGGTCTCCAGCAATTCGTTGGCGGCGGCCTGGTCCTGATAGGAAGGCGCCTTGCGGTGGATGCCCCAGCGTTCCTTCTCGCCGATCGGACCTTTTTCGTCGATCGGGTCGCCGAGCACGTTCATGATGCGGCCGAGCGTTTCGGTGCCCACCGGCACCGAGATCGGTGCGCCCGTGTTGGTTACGGTGACGCCGCGCTTGACGCCATCGGTGGAACCCATGGCGATACAGCGCACCACGCCGTCGCCCAGCTGCTGCTGGACTTCGAGGACGAGGCCGACCTCGTCAACGCGCAGTGCGTCGTAAATCTTCGGTAAGGATTCGCGCGGAAATTCCGCGTCGACCACCGCGCCGATGATCTGTACGATTTTCCCAGAACTCATTTCTGCCCTCTTCGGATATCTAATGATTTATTCCGCTAGACCGCAGCCGCGCCGCCGACGATTTCGGCGATTTCCTGCGTGATGGCCGCCTGCCGCGCCTTGTTGTAGATCAGCTGCAACTCCTTGATGAGTTTGCCGGCGTTGTCGGAGGCGCTCTTCATGGCGACCATGCGGGCGGCCTGCTCGCAAGCGTTGTTCTCGACCAGACCCTGGAACACCAGCGACTCGATATAGCGCGTGATCAGCGCATCCAGCACGGTCTTGGCGTCGGGCTCGTAAAGGTAATCCCAATGGCCCTTGAGCTCATCGGAGATCTCTTCCGCCTTGATCGGCGCCAGGCATTCCAGCTTCGGCTTCTGCGTCATGGTGTTGACGAACTCGTTGTGAGCCACGTAAAGCTCATCGATCTCGCCTTCGCCATACGCGTCCAGCATGACCTTCAGGACGCCGATGATGCCTTCCAGGTGCGGCGTATCGCCCAGCCGGACGACCTGCCCGGCGATGTCCGCTCCCACGCTGCCGAAGAACGACGCGCCCTTCTGGCCGATCACGCCCAGGCGTACTTCGACGCCCGCTTCGCCCCATGCCTTCATCCGCCGCAGCATCAGCCGGAACAGATTGGAGTTCAGGCCGCCGCACAGACCGCGGTCCGAAGACACCAGGACCACGCCCACGCGTTTGACGGGGCGTTCGATCATGAACGGATTCCGGTACTCCGGATTGGCTTGCGCGAGGTGCTTGATGATCCGGGCAATCTTGCGCGCATACGGGCGGGTCGCCTGCAGCCGGTCCTGGGTGCGGCGCATCTTGCTCGCCGCAACCATTTCCATGGCGCGCGTGATCTTCTGGGTATTGCGAACGCTCGCGATCTTTAAACGGATTTCTTTGCCGACGGCCATGGTTGCACCTTTACCAGGCGTGAGTCGCTTTGAACTTCTTGATCGCTTCGTGCAAGCCGGCCTGAATCGCTTCGTTGTAATCGCCGGTTGCGTCGATCGACTTCAGCAGCTCGGCGCACTGCGACTTCATGTATTCCTGCAGGGCATCTTCGAAGTCGCGCACCTTGCTGACCTCGATGTCGTCCAAATAGCCTTCGTTCGCCGCGAACAGGGAGACGCCCATCTGCGCGATGCTCATGGGCGAATACTGGTTCTGCTTCATGAGCTCGGTCACGCGCTGGCCGCGCTCGATCTGCTTGCGGGTCGCCTCGTCCAAATCCGATGCGAACTGGGCGAAGGCCGCGAGCTCGCGGTACTGTGCGAGGTCGAGACGAATACCGCCGCCGAGCTTCTTGATGATCTTAGTCTGGGCCGCACCGCCGACGCGGGACACCGACAATCCGGCGTTCACGGCCGGACGGATGCCTGCGTTGAACAGGTTGGTTTCCAGGAAGATCTGGCCGTCGGTGATCGAAATCACGTTGGTCGGTACGAAGGCGGACACGTCACCGGCCTGGGTCTCGATGATGGGCAGGGCGGTCAGCGAGCCGGTCTTGCCTTTCACCTCACCCTTGGTGAGACGCTCGACCTCTTCTTCGTTGATCCGCGATGCGCGTTCCAAGAGGCGCGAATGCAGGTAGAACACGTCGCCCGGATAGGCTTCGCGGCCCGGCGGACGGCGCAGCAGCAGCGAGATCTGGCGGTAAGCCCAGGCCTGCTTGGTCAGGTCGTCGTAGATGATGAGCGCATCTTCGCCGCGATCGCGGAAGTATTCGCCCATGGCGCAACCGGAGTAGGGGGCGATGAACTGCAGCGCGGCGGATTCGGAGGCGGAGGCCGACACCACGATGGTATGTTCCATCGCGCCGTGCTCCTGCAGCTTGCGCACCACGTTGGCGATCGAGGACTGCTTCTGGCCGACCGCGACGTAGATGCACTTAACGCCGGTGCCCTTCTGGTTGATGATGGCATCGATCGCGATGGCGCTCTTGCCGGTCTGGCGGTCGCCGATGATCAGCTCGCGCTGGCCCCGGCCCACCGGGATCATCGAGTCGATGGCCTTGAGGCCGGTCTGCAGCGGCTGGCTCACCGACTGGCGCGAGATCACGCCCGGCGCGATCTTCTCGATCGGCGAGAAGCGCTTGGCGTCGATCGGGCCCGCGCCGTCGATCGGGTTGCCCAGCGCATCGACCACTCGGCCGAGCAGCGCCTCGCCCACCGGCACTTCCAGGATGCGGCCGGTGCACTTCGCGGTGTCGCCTTCGGAGAGATGCTCATAGGAACCGAGCACCACCGCACCGACCGAATCGCGCTCCAGGTTGAGCGCCATGCCGTAGGTATTGCCGGGGAACTCCACCATTTCGCCCTGCATCACGTCCTGGAGACCGTGGATGCGGACGATGCCGTCGGTCAGGCTGACGATGGTTCCTTCACTGCGTGACTCAACGCCCAGATCGAACTTCCCGATCCTCTGCTTGATGAGATCACTGATTTCAGACGCGTTCAATTGCATGATACTGTCTCATTCTAATTGGAGAGTCGTTTCGCCAATCGCTGGAGCTGGCCACGTATGGAAGCATCGACGACCCGGCCGCTCGCGCGCAGAATCACGCCGGCGATCAGGGATTCATCCACGGTGACGTGAAGGCGCCCCTTACGCGACATCCACTTTTCCACCAACGCATTGAGATTCGTTTCTTCGCTCTCTTCGAGCGGGTAAGCGGTAATGACGTCGACGTCAACGTACCCTTCTTCTTCCGCCCGGAATTCGGCGAACATGTCGGCGATCGTCCCGACCAGTCCCAGACGGCCGTTGTTCGCCAGAAGACGAACGAAATTCTCGCCGTCGGAGGTGACATGACCTTTGCAGAGGTCCAGGAAGTTGGCGACGAACTTGTCTTTTCCGGCCTTCGGATCGCTGGCGGCCCGGTCGATGAGAGGATCGGCCATGACCTGCTTCAGGAATTCGAGCATGTCGGCCCATTCCTGCATCTTGCCGGCCTCCTTGGCCGACTTGAATACGGCGACGGCATAGGGCCGGGCCAGGGTGGTCAGTTCGCTCATCGATGTCTAGCCCAACTGCTTGCCGAGGCCGGAAAGGATTTCCTTGTGCTTTTTCTGGTCGACCTCGCGCTGCAGGATTTTCTCCGCAGCACTGATCGCCAGCACGGAAACCTGCTTGCGGAGATCTTCCTTGGCATTTTCCAGCTCGCGGTCGATCTCCGACCTGGCATTCGCGAGGATGCGTTCGCCCTCGAGCTTGGCGGACTCCTTCGATTCGTCCACCAGCGCGTTGGCGCGTTTTTGAGCCAGGTTCACGATTTCCGCGGCTTGGTCTTTGGCATCCTTCAAGGCGCTGGTCGCGCGCTTTTCGGCAAGCTCCATCTCGTGCTTGCCTTTTTCGGCCGCAGCCAGACCTTCGGCGATTTTTTTCTTGCGCTCTTCCAGAGCTTGCAACAGGGGCGGCCAGACGTACTTCATGGTGAACCACACCAGAAGCGCGAATGTGACCATTTGCCCGAATAGCGTGGCATTGATGTTCACGGCGCTGTCCTCACTTGCTTGAGTGCTTTCGCTAAGGTTTCAACCGTATGCGAATGGTCAGCTTATTTCACGAACGGGTTCGCGAAGGTGAAGAACAGTGCGAGACCGACGCCGATCATGGTCACGGCGTCGAGCAGACCCGCAACGATGAACATCTTGACCTGCAGCATGGGGACCATTTCCGGCTGGCGGGCGGCGCCCTCCAGGAATTTGCCGCCGAGCAGGCCGAATCCGATGGCCGTGCCCATGGCGCCCAGACCCAGGATGATGCCGACAGCGATCGCGGTCATACCATATACAGTTTCCATTTTTCCTCCAAAAGGTAAGTTAAAGTGATTTAGAAAAAAGAAGTGGAAGCAATGCCTTAGTGACTTTCGTGCGCCAGGCTGAGATAGACGATGGTCAACACCATGAAGATGAACGCTTGCAGCGTGATGATCAGGATGTGGAACACCGCCCACGGGAAACTCAATGCCGGCTGGATCCACCAGGGCAGCAGCGCGATCAGTATGAAGATCAGCTCGCCCGCATACATGTTGCCGAAAAGTCGCAAACCGAGAGAGACCGGCTTCGCCAGATACTCAACCGTATTCAGCAGCAGATTGAAGGGAATCAACGCCCAGTGATCGAACGGATGGAACAGGAATTCCTTCGCGAAATGGACCGGCCCCTTGACTTTCAGGCTGTAAAAAATGATCAGGAAAAACACCGAGATCGACATGCCGAAGGTGGCGTTGAGGTCGGTGCTCGGTACCACGCGCAGATATTCGAGCCCAATCGCCTTGCCCACGTCGGGCAGCAGGTCGACCGGCAGGAGATCCATGGTGTTCATCAGGAAGACCCAGGCGAAAATGCTCAGGGCCAGCGGTGCGATCAGGGCGTTGCGGCCGTGGAAGCTGTCCTTGACCTGGGTATCGACGAATTCGACGATCATCTCGACGAAGTTCTGCAAGGGCCCGGGCACACCGGCGGTCGCCTGTTCGGCGGCCTTGCGGAAGAAGAAAAGGAACACTGCGCCCAGGAACACGGAGAAGAACAGCGTGTCCACATGCAGGGTCCAGAAACCCTCACCGGAGGAGAGGGGGGTCAGGTGATGGACGATGTAGCCGGTGGCGCCACCGGTATCGTGCGCTTCAGTCGCCATTGTCAGCCTTGCTCTAGTTGTTCAAATTCGTTGCAGCAGGGCGATCCAATACACCCCGAGTGCCACTATAAATCCGGAGAAAAGCGGCAAAAATTCTAGTTCGCGGAATTGAAATGCCAGGAAGAACAGGGTGCCGGTCAAGACGAGCTTCAAGGATTCGCCGACATAGAAGGCGCGCACGATGTCGCGCGCACTACGGGCCGGGTCGAAGAAGCCGAAACGGAGCGCAAAGACCACATTCGGTAAGAACGCGATCAGCCCCCCTGCAGACGCCGATATTGCTGTTTTCCATCCGCCTGCAATGTAGGCAATCGCTCCGCAGACAACCATCACGATGAGTTGCCAGCGGATGATCCGTCGTACCCCCCCGTACAAACGCGCGCCCAACACTTCAGGCATCCCCGCATAAACGCCGCGGCATCATAGCAGCGGGTTTCTCAAAGATCAAACCGGTTCAGCCCCCGAATCGCGCCAGCAGACCTTCGAGCTGCTCCAGGCTGGCATAGGAAATGACGAGCTTGCCCGCCCCCTTCCCACCGTGCTGAATCCTTACGCCTGCGCCCAAATGCTCGGCCATGCGCCGTTCCAGTCCGGCAATGTCGGGATCGACCGCGGCGGCGGCTTTCGGGCCTGACTCGGCGGCTTTCAACAGACTATTCACCAGTGACTCCGCTTCCCGCACGCTGAGGCGCTTGTCGGCGATACGCCGGGCGATTTCGCCCTGCTGGCCGGCGGGCAGCGTGAGCAAAGCTCTTGCGTGGCCCATATCGATTTCGCCGGCGCGCAGCAGCGCTTTCACGTCTGCATGCAAGTCATTGAGCCGGTTGAGATTGGTAATGGTGGCGCGGGACTTGCCCAGGGCATCGGCCACCTGCTGGTGCGTCAGCCGATGCTCTTCCAGCAGGCGCTGAATCGCCTCGGCTTCCTCCATCGGGTTCAGGTCTTCGCGCTGGATGTTTTCGATGAGTGCGATCGCCAGGGCGGCCTGGTCCGGCACTTCGCGCACCACCACCGGCACCTCGCGGATGCCGGCGATCTGCGCTGCGCGCCAGCGCCGTTCGCCGGCAACGATCTGGTAGCGCCCCTGTTCAGCGGACCGCACCACGATCGGCTGGACGATGCCCTGGGCGCTGATGGAGTCGGCGAGTTCGCGCAGCTTGGCCGAATCGAAATCCTTGCGAGGCTGGAACGGGCTCGGTTCCAGGTGTTCGATGGGGAGTTTCCGCAGGGATTCCTGCTTCGGATCCAGCTTGGCTTCTCCCAGCAGGGCTTCCAGTCCTCTGCCCAAGGCGGGTCTTTTCATGCTCGTCGATTCACTCGTTTTCTACGCGGCGGCGGTCTTTCGCTCATTGCGGCGGACGATTTCGCCGGCCAGCGCCAGATAGGCCAGCGCGCCCTTGGAACTCTTGTCGTGATACATGACCGGCACGCCGTGGCTGGGTGCCTCGGCCAGGCGGATGTTGCGGGGAATGACGGTGCGGAATACCCGGTCCGGAAAATGCTCGAGCAATTGCTCGGAAACCTCGTTGGCCAACCGGCTGCGGGTGTCGTACATGGTGCGCAGCAGGCCTTCCACCGCCAGCCGGGGGTTCACGCTCGCGCGGATCTTGCCCAGGGTGTCCATCAGATCCGACAGGCCTTCCAGCGCGTAGTACTCGCATTGCATCGGGATCAGCACGCTGTCGGCCGCAACCAGGGCGTTGACCGTCAGCATGTTCAAGGACGGCGGGCAGTCGATCAGGATGAACCGGTAAACGCTGAGGCAGGGCTCCAAGGCCTCGGCCAGACAGCGGTCGCGTCCTTCGATTTGCAGCAGATCGACCTGCGCCGCGGCCAGGTCGGAATTGCTGGGCATGAGGTCGAAACCCAGCCCTTCGAGTTCGACGATCGCATCCGTGGCCCGGGCATGCCTGATGAGCACCTGGTAGCTCGATCTGCGGAGAGTTCGCTTGTCGATGCCGCATCCCATGGTCGCGTTGCCTTGCGGATCGAGGTCGATCAGCAGCACTTTGTTTTTCGTCGCCGCCAGCGATGCGGCCAGGTTGACGCCGGTCGTGGTCTTGCCGACCCCCCCTTTCTGGTTCGCGATTGCGATGATCTTTGCCTTGCCCATTTACGAATCCTGCCCTGTCGCCCTGAGTTCTGCAAGATGCCGTTCCGCGTCCACGCCGGGCACCCGCAGCCGATGGATACCGACCGTCACTCCAGCCGGCAGTTCGCCGAGTTCGGCTTCGGGCCGGCGCCCCTTGAGGGCCAGCACGGACCCGCCCGCCTTGAGCAGGCGGCTTGCATCGGCCCAGATTTCCGCCAGCGAGGCATAAGCCCGCGCCAGCACGCAGTCGAAACCCGCCGCATCGGTGAAAGACTCGATACGCGCCTGCGCCGGCACGACGTTGGAGAGACCCAGTTCGATCACCGCCTGATGGACGAAGCGGATTTTCTTCGCATTGCAGTCGAGCAGCACGAACCGCCGCTCCGGCTGCACGATCGCCAGCGGAATACCCGGCAGGCCCGCGCCGGTTCCGACGTCCAGCACCCGCTCGCCGTGCAGGTAGGGTGCGACCGAAAGGCTGTCGAGGAGATGCAGTTGCACTGACTCCCGCGGATCTTCGATGGCCGTGAGGTTGTAAACCCGGTTCCACTTGCGCAGCAGTTCGACGAAATGCAGCAGACGCCGGCGTTGTTCGGGATCGGCGGACAAGCCCAGTTCGCTCAAGCCTCGCTCGAGCAGTGCGGTCAGGGGCATTGCGCGGCGCCGGTTCTGCGCAGATGTACCAGCAACAGCGAGATCGCCGCCGGCGTGACGCCGGGAATACGCGCCGCCTGGCCAACGGTGCCAGGCCGGACCCGGCCGAGCTTTTCCCGCACTTCGTTGGAGAGCCCAACGACCTTGCCATAATCCATCGCCTCCGGCAGATGCCAAGCCTCGTAGCGCCGGACGCGCTCGATTTCGGCCTGCTGGCGTTCGATGTAGCCGGTGTATTTGGCCTGGATTTCCACCTGCTCCCGCACCGCCGCGTCCATGCCTTCGAACAATTCCGGGGCGCAGCCCGCGATGAGATCGAGGCCGACGTCCGGGCGCCGCAGCAGCTCCAACAGGCTGGCTTCGCGCTGCAGCGGTATCGCGGTGCGCTTGCTCCACGCTTCCGCTTCCTCGGTATCGGGACGGACGCGCCGTGCCGCGAGACGCGCGCCCAGCGCTTCGATGGCGCCGCGCTTGGCTTCGAACGCCGCCCAGCGCGCATCGTCCACCAACCCCAGGGCACGGCCGGTTTCGGTCAAACGCAGGTCGGCATTGTCTTCCCGCAGCACCAGGCGGTATTCGGCGCGGCTGGTGAACATGCGGTAGGGCTCGGACGTGCCGCGGGTGATGAGATCGTCGACCAGCACGCCGAGGTAGGCCTCGCCCCGGCCCGGCCACCACGATTCCAAGTCCCGCGCCTTGCGCGCCGCGTTCAGGCCCGCCAGCAATCCCTGCGCCGCCGCCTCCTCGTACCCGGTGGTGCCGTTGATCTGGCCGGCGAAAAACAGGTTCTCCATGTGGCGCGTTTCCAGTGAGTAATGGAGGTCCTGCGGGTCGAAGAAATCGTATTCGATCGCATAGCCGGGCCGGGTGATTCTTGCGTTCTCGAACCCCTCGATCGAGCGGACCACGGCGATCTGCACGTCGAACGGCAGGCTGGTGGAGATCCCGTTGGGATAGATTTCCAGGCTGTCGAGGCCTTCCGGCTCGACGAAAATCTGGTGCGAACCGCGTTCGGCGAAACGCACCACCTTGTCTTCGATGGACGGACAGTAGCGAGGTCCGACTCCCTCGATCACGCCGGTGAACATCGGCGAACGGTCGAGGCCGGCGCGGATCAGCTCATGGGTACGCTCGTTGGTGCGGGTGATGTGGCAGGACACCTGCGAAGGGTGTTCGTCGCGACTGCCGATGAAAGAAAACACGGGGGTCGGATCATCGCCCGGCTGTTCGACCATCCGGCTGAAATCGATGCTGCGGCGATCGATGCGCGGCGGGGTCCCGGTCTTCAGCCGCGAGACCTTGAACCCCAGATCGCGCAGGCGCCGCGCGAGATCGGTCGCGGGCGGGTCGCCGGCCCGGCCACCGTCGTAGTTTTCCAGGCCGATGTGGATGCGCCCGGCCAGAAATGTCCCGACGGTGAGCACCACGCAGCGGGAACGGAACTTGAGCCCCATCTGGGTCACGACGCCGGCCGCCCTGCCGTCTTCGACGATCAGGTCGACCACGGTCTGCTGGAACAGGCTGAGGTTTTCCTGAGCGCCCAGTCCCTGCCGCACGGCCTTGCGGTAGAGGCTGCGGTCCGCCTGGGCGCGGGTCGCCCGCACCGCCGGTCCCTTGCTCGCGTTCAAGGTGCGGAACTGAATGCCCGCGCGGTCCGCCGCACGCGCCATCAGGCCCCCCAGGGCGTCGATTTCCCTCACCAGATGGCCTTTGCCAATACCGCCTATGGCCGGATTGCAACTCATCTGGCCCAGGGTTTCGACGTTCTGCGTCAGCAGCAGAGTGCGCGCGCCGGTACGCGCCGCGGCCAGGGCGGCCTCGGTGCCGGCGTGTCCGCCGCCGACTACGATTACATCGAATTCGTCATGGAAAAACATGGGGCTCCGCCGGTTTCGGCCCGGCTGGGGATGGCTCGAGGGGGGGCGAAGTTTATCAGACTTTTCATACCGTTAGGTAACTAGAGTTTCAGCGCCCGCTGGTACGCCTTGCACAGGGTGCGGAACACTTCGACGCGCGCATGGTATTTGTCGTTGGCGGCGACGATGTGCCAAGGCGCGTAGCTGGTGCTGGTCTGGGTCACCATGTCGTTCACGGCCTGTTCGTAGGCATCCCATTTCTCCCGGTTGCGCAAGTCCTCCTCGGTGATCTTGTAGCGTTTGTAGCGCGTCTGCTCGCGCTCCCGGAACCGTCTGGCCTGTTCGTCCTTGGAGATGTGCAGCCAGAACTTGAGCAGGACGATGCCGTGGCCCGTCAGCTCCTCCTCGAAGTCGTTGATTTCGGAATAGGCGCGGTGCCATTCCTCGTCGCTGGCGAAGCCTTCCACCCGTTCCACCAGCACCCTCCCGTACCAGCTCCGGTCGTAGATAGTGACGTTGCCGTCGCGCGGCAGATGCCGCCAGAACCGCCAGAGGTAGTGATGCGCCTTTTCCTCGTCGGTCGGCGCGGCGATCGGGATGACCCGGTAGTTGCGGGCATCCATCGCCGGCGTGATTCGGCGGATGACGCCGCCCTTACCCGCAGCGTCCCAACCCTCGAACACCAGCATGGCCGAGCGCTTCTGCTGGCGCGCCAGCCGGGTCAGGCGGCTGATCTTGGCCTGAAAGGCGGTTTTTTCCTCCTGATAGGCTCTTTTTCCAAGTTTGGCTTTCAAATCCACTGTGCCCAGGATGCTGGGGCCGGGACTCGAAACCGGGGGTTCCGGCTTGACGCATTGTTCCCGGACACCTTCCAAACGCGCGGTAATGCACTGAGCCAGATGGCGGCCGATCGCGATCCGACGGTAATGCGAGTCATAGCCGTTGACCAGGAACCACGGGGCTTCCGGGGTATTGGTTTCCCGCAGCGCCTTTTCCGCGATCACCAGAAAATCGTCGTAAAGCTTCAGGTGTTCGTGCTCTGTATCGGTGATCTTCCAGCGCGTCTCGGGATCGCCCTCGGTTTTCTCGATGATCTTGCGCTGCTGCTTCTTGCTGAGATGCAGCCAGCATTTGACCACCAGAGCGCCATCGCTGGTCCAGGCTTTTTCCAGGCGGTTGACATGGGCCAGTTCGGCCAGGAAGACGGCCTCGTCGATGCGCGAATACAGCCGGTCCGCTAGCGGCGGTCCGTACCAGCCAACGGTGACAATCCCGATCCGGCCGCGCGGCGGCTGAGCCATCCAATAGCGCCAGTGGTTGGGGCGCTCCCGTTCGTCCTCCGAAAGCCTGCCGAAGGCATGGGTTTCCATGTAGCGCGGGTCCATCCATTCGTTCAACGTATGGATGGTGTCGCCCTTCCCCGCGCAGTCCAGACCCGCCACCAGAAAGACGACGGTGATCCCCGCGGCTTCGATCCTCTGCTGCAAATCCAGAAGCTGCATCCGCAAATCGGGAATCTGCGCGGCGTATGTGGCTTTGTCGAGCGTGGACTTGAGTTCTGCAACTTCGAACATCGGTGCGGTTCCTTGGTTTGGAGTCTGTGTGGGAAAAAGCAGGCCGTTCCCTGTGCATAACGTGTGCTGTCCTTCGAGGTCCGTGGGCGTGATCAAGTTATCCACAATCCATCTACATGTCAGCCCGGTTTTGCCAACACCCATGCAGATATTACAAATAACTGATATTTATATGGAAATTCTGTTATCCACAGATTGGTTTCACGCTAGTCATAAATCAAATCTCTTTTTTCAAAGAACTTTCTGAATCTGGCCGTGTGGACGAATGAATGATCAAGCTATCCTAAACGCGTCTGATTCGTCAGCTTCCATGGGAGACACACATGTCCGGCTTTGCGCTGTTCGTTCTGTTTTTCTTCGTCCTCTGCATCGTCCTGGTGGTCCTTAGCGTCAAATTCGTTCCTCAGGGCACTGAGTACACGGTGGAACGCTTTGGCAAATACACGAGGACGCTGAGTCCAGGCATCAACTGGATTCGCCCGGTCATCGATCAGATCGGGGCCCGCATGAGCATGATGGAGCAGGTGCTGGATGTGCCTTCCCAGGAAGTGATCACCAAGGACAACGCCATGGTCACGGTCAACGGCGTGGTGTTCTACCAGGTGGTGGATGCCGCGCGGGCCGCCTATGAAGTCAGCAACCTCCAGTTCGCCATCATGCAACTGACGATGACCAACATCCGCACCGTTATGGGATCGATGGATCTAGATGAATTGCTTTCGAAGCGGGATGAGATCAACGCACGTCTCCTCACCGTCGTGGATGACGCCACCACTCCCTGGGGCGTCAAGGTCACGCGCATCGAAATCAAGGACATTGCCCCACCGCAGGATCTGGTGGATTCGATGGCTCGGCAGATGAAAGCCGAGCGCGACAAACGCGCCTCCATCCTGGAAGCGGAAGGCCATCGCCAATCCGAAATCCTGAAGGCGGAGGGTGAAAAGCAGGCGGCAATTCTCGAAGCCGAAGGACGGCGTGAAGCGGCTTTCAGGGACGCCGAAGCCAGGGAACGGCTGGCGGAAGCCGAGGCGCGCGCGACGGCGCTGGTCTCCGAGGCCATCGCCAAAGGCGACATCCAGGCTGTCAACTATTTCGTCGCCCAGAAATACGTCGAAGCCTTGCGCGATGTTGCGGCGGCGCCGAACAACAAGCTCATCCTCATGCCGCTGGAGTCCTCCAGCCTGCTCGGTTCCCTGGTAGGCATCGCCGAGTTGGCCCGGGAGACCTTCGGCGAATCCAAGGTTCGCAAATGATCGGGTATACCCTGGTTTTCTGGCACTGGTGGACACTGGGTGCCTTGCTGCTGATCCTCGAACTCCTCCTTCCAGGCATGTATTTCCTCTGGATGGCGGAAGCGGCGCTGGTGACGGGAGCGGTATTCTGGCTGCTTCCCTGGCTGGGCTGGGAAATCCAGTTGCTCGTGTTTTCCATACTTTCCCTGGCCAGTATCTTCGTCGTCGAAAAGTTCATGGGCCGCAAACCCATCATTTCCGACCGGCCATTGCTCAACCGCCGGGCGGCGCAATACATCGGCCGGATCTTGACACTCGAGCAGCCCATCGTCAACGGCATGGGGAAAATCCGTATCGACGACTCGATCTGGCGGGTACATGGGGAAGATTGTCCCGCAGGCACGAGGATCAGGGTCGGTGACGTGGAAGGCGTCATTCTCAAGGTCGAGCGAGTCGACTGATACCAATCGTTAGAATCGTATATTTGTCGGTTTTTGGACATGTCTTTCGAATCCGTTCGGAATAAAAATACGCGTGCATGGATTTATTGGACGGCGGGTGTTTCTTTCCTCGCCGTCCTGTATACGGGTATCGGTTTCTGGGTCGTTCCATATTTATTGAAAACGCGGTTACCGGAGATCGCGGCGGCACAATTGCAAGGCGCGTTCCGGTTGGCGGAGGTGAGGTTCAACCCGTTTTCCGGCAGGCTTGAACTCGATAGGGCTGCGCTCGATACCCTCGACGGCCAATCTGCCATGACGGCGGAGCATGTCGTTTTCGATGTCGCTGTGACGGCCAGCCTGAAAATAGGATACCTGGTCGTGGAAGGCATGGCGGACCGGGTCGGTATACGAATCGGTCTGGATCGGAAGGGAGTCTCCAACTGGACGAAGCTCATTGGCGAGACCGGCGACGCATCGTCCCCGACGATCCCCTTCGTAGTCAGATCATTCTCGATTGAAAACAGCACCTTGGAATTAGTCGACGAAGGCGGCAACGTCACGCTCACCGCCGTGGAGGTAGATGCCGATCTTTACGATCTGGGCCCGGACTTGAGCCGGCCCGCACGGTTGGAACTGAAAGGCTCGAGCGGCGGCCAAGCCAAATTGAACGCCAAGGCGGCACTTGCGCTCGATCCGGTTGAAATAACTGCCGATTTCCATGTGGACAACTTCGATTTGATGCCTATGTCTGGTTATATCGAAGGCACCGGAATTGCGCTTAAGAAAGGGATGCTGAATGGAAATCTGGCGTTTGAATACAGATCGATCGATGACGGATCGGTGTTCTTGCTTGGTAAATCGAATCTTACGGGACATGACGTTCAATGGCGCGTAGAAAACGGTCCAGCCGTCGAAAATAAAGTCGACGATATCCAACTCGACGAACTGGAATACGATGGCGCGACATCGACACTGACATTGGGCAAAGCTCATCTCAATACCCTTTCCGTCGACGGTCAAGAAGGGGTCCATGTTCGCATCGTCGATGTCGATGTAGGAAAGCTGTCGGTCGATTGTTCCGAATTTTCCATGCGGGCTGGAAGCGTCGGCATCAATACAATAAATCTCACTCAGAAAAAAGGGTCTGGCAGAATAGATGCGGTGGTATCGAATATCCGGATGAACGGCCTCGGACTGGGTGAAACCGCCATGTTCGCGAAGGGACTTGGATTGGACAGCGTTATTCTCCATGACTTTTCCGATACCGCGGATGTACCGCGGGAGATTCGTTTCGGGAAAATTTCGGCAGAGGCGTTGTCGGCCGATCTGGGGAAAAAGCTATTATCAGTAGAGAAATTTGATACGGCCGACGCGGAAATCAACGCCTGGGTTTCGCCGAAAGGGAGATTCGAAATGCCGGGCTTCCTCGGCGCCGAAGCCACCGGAAAGCACGCCAATTCTTCGAAGGAACACTGGGCGTTCAAGCTGGAAGAGGGGCTGATACGAAACTACCGACTCAACCTTGCCGATCACAGCGTCGATCCGCCGGCCGGTATCGGCTTCGATGGCTTGGAAATCCGGCTCCGGGGGCTGGATACGCGGCGGGGACAATTCACGCTCCGTTTGGAGTCCGGCGTCGGCCGGCGGGGCAGGATCACGGCGGAGGGCTCCGGAATGTTCGATCCGCCGGAAGTCGATCTGAACCTGCAAGTGGCAGAAGTCGGCCTGCGGCCGTTCAGGCCTTATCTCGACGGTTTGGCCCGGATCGATCTCGCCAAGGGACGGCTCAACCTCAAAGGGAATCTGGCGTACCGGTCCACCAGGAACGACGTCCGTTTCAGTGGGATGGCCGAAATCGCCGGCCTGGTTACTTTGGACAGAAAGGAGGGACGGGATTTCGTCAACTGGCACTCCCTGCGTGCGGAAGGGTTGACACTGGAAACGTCGGAGAACCGGCTGAGCATACGCGAACTGATTGCCGATAAGCCGTATGCCCGTATCGTCGTGAGCCAGGAACGCACGCTCAACCTGATCGAGAACCTGTTCCAGCCGCGGCCCAGGCCCCTTATGGCGCCACAACAGGCGAGCCGGCCGCTCGCGGTCACGGTGGGCTCCCTGCTGGTCCGCAACGGGTCCGCGGATTTTTCCGACCTCAGCCTCCAGCCGAGCGTTTCCGTCGACATCCACGGCCTGACCGGCTTCATCCAGTCTTTGTCCTCCAAGCGTGATGCCAAGGCGGAGGTCTCGATCAAAGGCAGCATCAGCGACGCCTCTCCGGTGACTATCAGCGGCCGGATCAACCCGTTTCAGATCGGCACCTTTGCCGACGTCAGCATGCGCTTCGCGAACGTCGATCTGACTGAACTCTCGCCCTATTCCGCCAAGTTCGCCGGCTACCGGATCGACAAGGGCAAGGTCGACTTGGACCTGCATTATCGGCTTTCCGACCGGAAACTGCTGGCCGACAACAATATGGTTTTCGACCACCTGACTCTGGGCGAGCGCGTCGAAAGCCCGGACGCGACTTCCTTGCCGGTGAAGCTCGCGGTCTCCCTGATGCGGGGGCTGGACGGCAAGATCAACATCGACCTGCCCATCAGCGGCAATCTGGACGATCCCAAATTCAGCATTACCGGCCTTTTGGCGAAAGCTGCCATGGGCGCGATCACCCAGGTGGTCAGTTCGCCGTTTTCGGCGATCGGTGTACTGTTCGACGGCGGCAGCGATGATGCCGGCTCGATCGGGTTTCGTCCCGGCTCGTTTGAGCTGGATGGTGCGGAAAAGACCAAGCTGGACGAGCTGGCGACCGCGCTTTCGGAGCGCTCCGGCCTTTCCCTGGAAATCCGGGGAACGGCCCGGAGCGGCAAGGATGCTAGCGCGCTGGCGGAGCAGCAATTGCGGCGGCAACTGGAGAACGCCAAGGCCATCGAATTGCGCCTTGCCGGGGGAGACCGGGACAGGGGAGCGGCCGGTCCCTTGGCCCTGTCCGACGAGGATTACCGCCGTCTGTTCAGCCAGTTCTACCGCCTGCGTTATCCCGGAGCGAGCGAATGGGCCGAGCTGCCGAAGGGGGAGCGGCTTCTGAGCAGCACGGTTGTCGAAAGTGCCCGCCGGAAGGTACTGAAGGACTGGTCCATCAGCCAAATCGATCTGCGCCGTCTGGCGCAGGCGCGCGCCGCCGGGATACGCAGCTACCTCATGCAGAAAGGAATCGAGCCGAATAGGATTTATCTGCTCGACGCGGAACTGGCCGCCGGCGACGGCGACACCGTCGCCCTGCTGAGCCTGAGTTGAGCTGCTGTCAGACGAAGCGGAGGATGCCGCGTTCGTCGAGGTCTGCCAGCACCGGTTCGACCTGCCGGTTCAGGACCATGGAGTCGCCACCGGTTTCTGCCGCCAGCCGTTCGATATGCCTCCCGAGGACCGCGGACCTCGCTTCGTCGAACAATTCGAACAGGCGGTGAAGCAGGGGCGGACTCTCCAGGAACCGGACGCGTTCGTCCCGGCCGCGGTAGACCAGGAGGAAGCTAGGCGTCTCCGGCGGGGAATCCGGGATGAAATCCGGGTCGATGCGGTGGACCGGGTAGCGGTAGCCGAGATGCCAGGCCAGGGGGGAAATCTCCACGCGCCGCTCCGGCCAGTTCGGCGGCAGCCCGGCCGATCGCAGAAATGCCTCGGCCGGATGGATGGCCAGGGCGAGCTCGACCCATTCGTAATGGGCGAGTTCGAACAGGAAAGGCGGGTCGTCCCCGCCCAAGTTCCGCTCTTCTTCAAGATAAGCGAGGAATTCTTCGCAGATTTCGGAGAAATACGGCGTGGTGCAGACATGGCGGGCGAAGAAGTCCCGCACTAGCGAGTTCCAGCGCTCCTCACCCAGAATCCGTTTGACGACCGGAAACCCGTTGCCGACGAAGCTTTCGATGTTGTTGTACAGCAGTTCCCGGTAGATCGCGATGCGCTCGGAGGGAACCCCGGCCGGGGCCGGATAGCGGGCGGGGTCCCGGATGTGGGAGGCGAATTCCCGTTGCAGGCGCTGGAAGGCGAATTCGGTTTCAGCCATGGCATAGCCGTAGCGCAGGTTCGGCCGTTCGTTGCTGCAAGTTTCGGATGGCGGCAACTTCGTCCAGGAGTTCGGCCAGCGGAGGGATGTTGAAGTCCCGTTCCAGCAGCGTAGGGAAAATGCCGAAGGCCTGGTAGGCGGTGCCGAGCAGCCTCCAGACCGGGTCGATCACCGGTGCGCCGTGGGTGTCGACCAGGAAATCCGGGGCTTGCACGTAATGGCCCGCCATGTGGGCATAGACGATGCGCTGGGGCGGCAGGGCCAGGAGGAAGTTTACGGGGTCGTAGCCGTGATTGACGCTGTTCACGTAGACGTTGTTGACGTCGAGCAGCAGGTCGCAATCGGCTTCCACGAGCACTGCGTTGAGGAAATCGATCTCCTCCATTTCCCGGCCCGGTGCGGCGTAGTAGGACACATTTTCGATGGCGATGCGCCGCTCCAGAATGTCCTGGACCCGGCGGATGCGTTCCGCGACGTAGCCTACTGCTTCGGCGGTGAACGGGATCGGCAGCAGGTCGTAGAGATGTCCCTGGTCGCTGCAGTAGCTCAAGTGCTCGCTGTACAGCGAAATGGAATGGAGTTCCAGGAACTCCCTGAGTTCGGTGAGAAACGGTTCGTCCAGCGGCGTCGGCCCGCCGAGGGAAAGCGTCAGCCCGTGGCAGACGAAAGGGAGGCGTTCGGTCAGGGAGCGAAACAGGCGGCCGTTGCGGCCGCCCATTCGCATCCAGTTCTCGGGCGCGACTTCATAGAAGTCCACCGATCCCGGCGGATCGGCGGCAACGGATTCGATGAAGTTGCGCCGCAGACCCAGGCCCGCGCCGCGAATGCCGGTGGACTGGTCGATCATCCCGCGCGGCGCTGGCAATCAGAGACTCAGGGTTTCGGGGTTTCGGCGGGAGCCGGAGCCGGGGATGTGCCATCCTTTTTCATGCCGGCGCATTTGCCTTCCATTGCCTTGGCATCGGTGCCTTGCATCATGGAGGCGCCGCATTTCATCTCCGGGTTGCTTTTCATCACTTCGGCGCCGCACTTCATTTCCTTTTGCTCCTTGCCGGCCTCGGCGACCTGCATGTAGCCGTTCGTCAGTTCCTTGGCGGCGAAGGGATTCTCGGCGGCCACGACGGCACCGGCCGAAAGGGAGGTGGCGAGGGCGGTACCCACGACGGTCGACAGCGAGGTTTTCTGGAATTTATTGCTCATAGCAGCTCGAATCCTCCAAGGTAAATAATTACGCATGATCGAAACATGCGCTTGTTAGACAACGCCGGAACGAAAAGTCACCATGAATCGCCAAGCGGTTGTCCGGGGTGTTTTCCCCTCGGGCTATTGTCACATATGGCCCTAACCTTGGGTACTCCGGGAACTATGCTTGAAATGGGCGCACCTGCCCTCACAACCACGGACAATTGAACACAGCCTTGAGGGGTTGAAGCGATGCGAATGGACAAACTGACCAGCAAGTTTCAGGCGGCCCTCGCCGATGCCCAGAGCCTGGCGCTCGGGCGCGACCACCAGTTCATCGAAGCCGTGCATGTGATGTCGGCGCTGCTCAGTCAGGAGGGCAGCACGGTGCGGCCGCTGCTGGCTCAGGCCGGTGCGAATGTAAGCCAGTTGCAGGACGAGTTGAACGCAATGTTGGAACGCCTGCCATCGGTGGAAGGTGTGGGCGGCGATGTGCAGATTTCCGCCGACCTTTCGCGGGTGCTGAATCTGAGCGACAAGCTCGCGCAGAAACGCGGCGACCAGTACATCACCAGCGAAATGTTCGTACTCGCGGCGCTGGAATCCCGCGGCGAACTACCCGCGGCGTTGAGCAAGGCAGGGCTCAATAAGAAAGCGTTGGAGCAGGCTGTCGATACGATGCGCGGCGGCCAGGCGGCGGATGATCCGAACGTCGAGGAGCAGCGTCAGGCCTTGCAGAAATATACGATCGACCTGACCGAGCGCGCCGAACGCGGCAAGCTCGATCCGGTGATCGGCCGCGACGACGAAATCCGCCGGACGATCCAGGTGCTGCAGCGGCGCACCAAGAACAACCCGGTGCTGATCGGCGAACCCGGCGTGGGCAAGACGGCCATCGTCGAAGGCTTGGCCCAGCGCATCGTCAACGGCGAAGTGCCGGAGGGCGTCAAGGGCAAGCGCCTGTTGGCGCTGGACATGGCGGGGCTGATCGCCGGGGCGAAATTTCGCGGCGAGTTCGAGGAGCGGCTGAAGGGTGTGCTCAACGACATCGCCAAGCTGGAAGGCCGCGTCATCCTGTTCGTCGACGAGCTGCACACCATGGTCGGTGCCGGCAAGGCGGAAGGGGCGATGGACGCAGGCAACATGCTCAAGCCGGCGCTGGCGCGGGGCGAGCTGCACTGCATCGGCGCGACCACGCTGGACGAGTACCGCAAATATGTAGAAAAGGATGCGGCGCTCGAACGGCGGTTCCAGAAGGTGTTGGTCGACGAGCCGACCGTGGAGGACACCATCGCCATCCTGCGCGGGCTGAAGGAGCGCTACGAGGTCCATCACGGCGTCACCATCACCGATCCGGCGATCGTGGCTGCGGCCACGCTGTCGCACCGTTACATCACCGACCGCCAGTTGCCGGATAAGGCGATCGACCTGGTCGACGAGGCCGCCAGCCGTATCCGCATGGAAATCGATTCGAAACCGGAGGAGATGGACCGGCTCGACCGCCGCCTGATCCAGCTCCGGATCGAGCGCGAAGCCTTGAAAAAGGAAACCGACGAGGCGTCGAGGAAACGGCTGGAGGCCCTGGAGGGAGAGATCGGCAAGCTGGAAAAGGAATACGCCGATCTGGAAGAAATCTGGAAGAGCGAAAAGTCCCGGTTGTCCGGCGCCGCCAGCGTCAAGGAAGAATTGGAAAAGGCCCGCCTCGACCTCGACAGCGCCAAGCGCAGCGGCGACCTGACCCGCGCCGGCCAGATCCAGTACGAGCAGATTCCGGCGCTGGAAAAGCGCCTGGCCGCAGCCGAAGCCGGCGAAGACGACGAGTTCAAGCTGCTGCGCAACAAGGTCACCGACGAGGAGATCGCCGAAGTCGTGTCCAAATGGACCGGAATTCCCGTGGCGAAGATGCTCGAAGGCGAGCGCGAGAAGCTGCTGCAGATGGAAAAAAATCTCGGCCGCCGGGTGGTCGGGCAGCAGGAAGCGATTGCCGCAGTATCCAACGCCATACGACGGTCCCGCGCCGGTCTGGCCGATCCCAACCGACCGAACGGCTCTTTCCTATTCCTAGGCCCGACCGGCGTGGGCAAGACCGAGCTCTGCAAGGCCCTGGCCGAGTTTCTGTTCGACACCGACGAGGCGATGGTGCGCATCGACATGTCGGAGTTCATGGAGAAGCATTCGGTCGCCCGCCTGATCGGCGCTCCGCCCGGCTATGTCGGCTACGAGGAGGGCGGCTATCTGACCGAGGCCGTGCGGCGTAAGCCCTATTCCGTGATTCTGCTGGACGAGGTCGAGAAGGCGCATCCGGACGTCTTTAACGTGCTGCTGCAGGTGCTGGACGACGGTCGCCTCACCGACGGCCACGGCCGCACCGTGGATTTCCGCAATGCGGTGGTGGTGATGACGTCCAATCTGGGTTCCAATCGCATCCAGGAATTGGCGGGTGAGGCGCATTACGCCGAGATGAAGGCCGAGGTCATGGAGATCGTGGGCCAGTATTTCCGGCCGGAGTTCATCAACCGCATCGACGAGGCCGTGGTGTTCCATCCCTTGGGGCAGGAACAGATCCGCGCCATCGCCCGGCTTCAGGTCCGCCATCTCCAGGAACGCCTGGAGGCACGCGAACTGTCCCTGGTGGTGTCCGACGCGGCGCTGGACCAGCTCGGCGAGGCCGGATTCGATCCGGTGTATGGTGCGAGGCCGCTGAAGCGGGCCATTCAACAGGAGCTGGAAAATCCGCTTGCGCTGGATATACTCGGCGGCCGATTCGCACCCGGCGACGTGATCGGCGTGGATGCCGAAGACGGACGGTTAAAATTCTCCAAGATGGGCTGACCTCTTCTGTCCGAACCCTCCGGCCTGACTCGGAGTTGTAACGGGACGGTAATCTTCGGTAATTAGATTAGACGCGGTTTTTTAACGCTGGAATCCGAAGAATGTCCGATATCAACGTGCTGGTAGTGGAAGATGAGGAAGCCATCCGGGAGATGCTGACCCTGGTCCTCGAACAGGCGGATTTCGCCGTGCACACCGCGGGAGACGTCCAGCAGGCCTTGAGCCGGATGGATGAGCAGGAACCCGATCTGATCCTGCTGGACTGGATGCTGCCGGGAATCAGCGGCGTCGAATGGGCGCGCCGCCTGAAGAAGGACGAAAATTACGGCGACATTCCGCTCATCCTGGTGACGGCCCGCGGCGAGGAGGAAGACAAGATCAGAGGGCTCGACGTGGGCGCTGACGACTACGTGACCAAGCCCTTTTCTCCGCGGGAACTGATCGCGCGCATCCGGGCGGTCCTGCGCCGGAGCAATCGGCAGGCCAAGCTGGATGGGCGTATCGAGATCGGCGGCATTCTGCTGGACACCGATGAACACAGGCTCAGCATCGACGAGGAGTCGGTGAACCTCAGCCCGACAGAGTACCGGTTGATGGAGTTTTTCCTGACCCATCCAAGCAAGGTGTACAGCCGTGCCCAACTGCTCGACCAGGTATGGGGCCGCAGCGCCTATATCGAGGAGCGCACTGTCGATGTCCATATCCGGAGGCTGCGCAAGATACTTTCGGAACACGACCGGGAAGAGATGATCCAGACCGTCCGAGGATTCGGTTACCGTTTCTCGACGCGGCCGGACTGACGCATGCTTCGGGCCTGGGCTTCCGAATTCTTCACGATATTCTGGGTGCTGCTGGTTGCGGTCATCGCCGGCCGAATCGTCGACGACTCCGGCTTCGCCCTGTGGGTCGGCACGGCCTTGTACCTGCTTCACCACCTGTTCCACGCCAACCGGTTGCATGCCTGGATGCGTGGCGGGCGGAGCGGGCGTATTCCCGCCGGCACGGGAATCTGGGAAGAAATCTATTATCTGATCCACAAGCTGCGCCGCCGCAACAAGCGGCGCAAGAAGCAACTCATCCGCATGCTGGAACAATTCCGGACGGCAACCGCCGCCTTGCCGGATGCCACCGTAGTGTTGGGGGCGCGGGATGAAATCGACTGGTTCAACGAGTCCGCTTGTCACCTCCTCGGACTGCGCAAGAGCGATCTGGGCCAGAACATCGGCAATCTGGTGCGCTATCCGAAGTTTGCCGAGCACCTGAAAAATCCGAGGCACAGTGCGACCGTCAGCATCCCTTCCCCGGTGGACGAGGCGATGCAGTTGGAAGTCAGGATCGTCCCCTACGGCGAGGACTCCAGGCTGCTTATCGCTCAGGACGTGACGCAGCTTCGTTTCATGGAGCGTGTCCGCAGCGACTTCGTGGCGAACGTTTCCCATGAGCTCCGCACGCCTTTGACGGTACTGAGGGGATACATGGAAACCCTGAACGACGGTGGGCAGGATCTCCCGGCGTCCGCCTATGGAAAAATGGTCCAGCGCATGGTGGAACAGACCGGCCGCATGCAGAGCCTGGTCGACAATCTGCTGTCGCTGACACGGCTGGAATCGGGCCCGCCCAAACCGGCGACCGTCGTTCGGGTTCCCGCTCTGCTCGAGCGGCTGTGCAAGGAAGCCAACGTGGTGGAGGCGAATGAGCACACGCCCGTGCGGCTGACGCTCGATTCCCGGGATTCTTTACTGGGCAACGAAACCGACCTGCACAGCGCATTCGCCAATCTGATTTCCAACGCGATCAAGTACAGCAGGCCGTCCGATACCGTGACAGTACGCTGGTCCCGGGAAGAATCGGGCTGCGCCCGGCTGGATGTCGAGGATACCGGCCCGGGGATTCCGAAAGAACATCTTCCCCGCCTCACCGAACGTTTCTATCGGGTCGAAATCGAAGGCTGCCGCAACAAGTCAGGCACTGGCTTGGGACTCGCCATCGTTAAGCACGTCATGTCGCGCCATGATGCCGAACTGCTCATCGCCAGTGAACTCGGTCGAGGCAGCCGATTCACCTGTCTTTTTCCGCCGAGCCGCGTGGTGTGCGGGGCGGATGCCGACCTGCCGGATCTGCCGGCGTAATGGGCCGGTTCCATTCCGTTACACCGTTCACTATCATTCTGCCCGAAGATCTTGAGACGGACCTTAAACCCGCCTGTCAACAAAATTCTATGGAAGGGGTGGGATTGTGGTTGCGCTACGCTGCGAGGCTGTTTTACTATTGGGCCTGTTGTTTTATCGCGCGTGATTTGTTGCATTTTTGCTAAGGAGACGGGGTATGATTAAACGCACTTTGATAGCGCTGGGCATGGTCGCCGCAGCGACTGCTTCGGTACAGGCAGATGACACTTTCATGGATGACCGCTGGTACGTCGCGCCGTTCGGCGAGTACTACTACACCGGCAAGAGTCCTGGACTCGTTTCCCAGGGTTGGGGTGCAGGTCTTGGCATCGGCAAGATCATCAACGAATATTTCAACATTGAAACGCGGTTCATCTGGAACCACTTTCAGGGCAACGCCACCAACCGGCCTATTTTCGGGCAGCACTACAACGCCCAGTTGGACCTGCTCGGCGGCACCGTCGATGTCCAATACTATTTCTCGCGCGACACCTTCCAGCCGTATGCCGTCATCGCGGCCGGCGGCGCAAGCTGGGGTGGGCACGAAAATTATCGTTCGACCCGCTTCATCGGGGAGGCCGGTTTCGGTGCCAACTATGAGCTCAGCGACAACTTCCTGCTGCGCAGCGATATCCGTTATCGTGCAAACATGGGGACCTGCGACAACTGCGGCAATATCAATGGGTTTGTCGTGAATGTCGGCTTCGAAGTCCCCTTCGGCGAGAAGCCCCACGCGCCCGTAGCCGCCGCACCGGTTGCGCAGGACACCTGCGAATCGCGTGATTCCGACGGCGACGGCGTGAACGACTGCCTCGACAAATGCCCCGGCACGATGAAGGGCGCGAAGGTCGACAGCGACGGTTGCTTGATCCGCATCGAGCTCCATGGCGTCAACTTCAAGTACGATTCGGCCGAGCTGACCGACAGCGCCAAGCGCATCCTGGACGAGACGGCGGAAAACCTGATCGTCTTCCCGGAGAAGCGTGACATCGAAGTTGCCGGCCACACCAGCACCGAGGGCACCAACGAGTACAACATGCGCCTGTCGATTCGCCGCGCGCATTCGGTGGCCGACTACCTGAAGGCCAAGGGTGTGACCAACCAGCTCTATCCGAAGGGCTATGGCGAGGAATACCCGCTGGTTCCGGAGCATAGCGAGGCGGATCGCGAGAAGAACCGCCGCGTGGAACTGATCTGGATGGGCGACTGATACTGGGCCGGCTTCGGCCGGCCTTCACAGCTCAGCTTAGCCTGCAAACCCGCCTTCCGGCGGGTTTGCTTTTTTTGGGATATGCCGACGAAGTACAATCGGCTCGCAGACGGCCGGATTCCGGGCAAAACCTCTCTGCTGTCGATTTACCCTATTCATGAGGATGTCAGGTGCTAAATAGATTTCCGGCGTATGCCGCCGCTTCAATCCTGTTTTTTCATGCCGCAACTGCACAGGCGGAATTCGGACGCCCTTACCTGCTGATTGCAGGCTCGTCGACGATTTTCCCCCTGGCCAGTGCCGTGGCGGACCATGTTTCGGCTTCGGGAAAAGTGCGAAAGCCGAAAGTCGAGTCGACCGGAACCGGTGGCGGCATCAAGCTGTTCTGCGAAGGGACGGGTCGGAACTATCCCGACATCGTGCTTGCTTCCCGCATCATGAAAAAGACTGAACGGGACGAGTGCGGGCTCAACGGCGTGAACGAAATCACCGAGTTGAAGATCGGCTATGACAGCATCGTCGTAGCGCAGTCGCGCAAGGACAAGCCTTTGGCCTTGACCAATCGAGACCTGTACTTGGCTCTGGCCAAGACGGTTCCTGATCCCAAGTGTGGCGGCTCCTGCGACAGGCTGGTACCGAACCCCTACAAGAAATGGAGCGAAGTGAATCCGGCACTGCCCGATGCGCCCATCGCGGTTTGGGGGCCGCCTCTGAGCTCCGGAACCCGCGATACTTTCGCCGAGGACGTGCTCGAAGCGGGCTGCGCGAGTTTTCCGGCGATGAAACAGATGATGCTGGCCAACGAAGCCAAGTTCAAGAAACTCTGCCAGACTATCCGCGAGGACGGCGTTTACGAGAACGAGCCGGAAAGCGGCATCATCGATCATGTCGAGGGAGGCCAGGGCCTGGGCATCGTCGATTTCGGCGCCCTCGCCAAGCACAAATCCGAGCTGGCCGCGGCTTCCATCGAAGGCATCGAGCCGACCTACGAATCCGTCAAGTCGCAGCGCTATCCGGTTGGGCGTCCCCTCTACATGTACATCAAACAGGCGCATTTGGGACTTGCACCGGGCATGGAGGTTTATCTCAAGGAGTTCACCAGTGACAAGGCCTGGGGAGACGAGGGTTACCTGATTGCCGACGGCTTGATTCCGATGCCGTCCGCCGAGCGGACCATCGAGCTGGAGAAGTTGAAAGGGATCGTCGCCTCGGCGGAGCCCGCGGCAGCGAAGAACGGAAAGAAATCGGGAAACAAGGAAGGCAAGCCGGCCGGCAAGGCCAAATCCGCGACGGGCAAGGGGTCCAGGAAGACGCAAGGGTAGGCGGTGAATGCGGCCCCTGTCGAGCTGAACCTCGACGACATCGAGCGCTATCTTTCGGAAGACATCGGCTCCGGCGATCTGACTGCGGACATCGTCCCGGCCTCAGTTTTCGCCAGGGCCGAGGTCGTCACACGGGAGCCGATGGTCTTGTGTGGGCGGGCTTGGTTCGAGGCGGTCTTCCGGCGGCTCGACCCTGCGATCGAGCCGGCCTGGTTCGTGGAGGAAGGCGGGGAAGCTTCCGCCGGTACGCTTCTATGCGGAGTCGAGGGCAGTGCCAGGGCATTGCTCAGCGGCGAACGCACGGCGCTCAACCTGCTGCAGACTCTGTCCGGAACGGCGACCGTGGCCCGCCTTTATGCTCGGGCCGTCGCGGGCACCGGCGTGAGGGTGCTCGACACCCGGAAAACCCTTCCCGGCCTGCGCTTGGCCCAGAAATACGCCGTGCGGTGCGGAGGCTGTCATAATCACCGCGCGGGTCTCTACGACGCCGTGCTTATTAAGGAAAACCACATCGCGGCCGCCGGCTGCCTCGTTGAGGCAGTGGCGATGGCGCGACGACTGCATCCGGAGGTCATGGTCGAGGTCGAGGTGGAAAATTTCGCGGAACTCGAAGAGGCTTTGGCCGCTGGGGCCGACCGGATCATGCTGGACAACTTCGAGCGGAATGCCTTGAGCAAGGCGGTTGCCGTTGCTGCAGGGCGTGCGGAACTGGAAGTGTCCGGCAACATCGATCTCGACAATATTCGTGCCGTCGCGGAAACCGGGGTGGATTTCATTTCAGTGGGCGGATTGACCAAGCACCTCCGCGCCATCGATCTGTCCATGCGTATCGCCCTGCTCGGCTGACGGCCGTCTCATTGTGATTCCAACGCTTTGCGTACGACCGATTCCACCCGGTCCAGGCAGAGCGGGCGTACCAGATAGTCGAACGCACCCTGATTCAGGGCGGTGACTGCACTTTCGTCGGTGCCATAGGCTGTCACCAGGATGACCGGGGTCGCAATGCCCTTGGCCTTCAGCGCCGCGAGCAGGCTCAACCCGTCCAGTTCCGGCATGTTGATGTCGGTGATGATCAAATCGATGGCGCGTTCGCCGAGTTGCTTCAGGGCCGATTTTCCATCGGCTGCCGACAGCACTTCGCAGCCCAGGCGGGACAGCAGTATCTCCAGCATCCGCCGGCCGTTGGGTTCATCGTCCACTACCAGGATGCAGGGTTTGGTCATGAAATGGTTTCCTCCTTCAGTGGCAGGCTGACCTTGAAGCGCGCTCCACCCCACTCGGAGGCTTCCGCGACGATGCGGCCATGATGGGCGTCGACGATCTGGCGGGTGACGGTGAGCCCCAGGCCGATGCCGCCTTCGCGAGTGGTGAAGAACGGATCGAACACCTTTGGGCGGTTTTGCTCGGGAATTCCGGGACCATCGTCGTCGACTTCTACGGACAGTACTTCCCGATCGGAGCTCGAGCGGACTTCCACACGTCCCCCGGAAGGGGTGATCTGGATGGCGTTCATGACAAGGTTAAGGAACACTTGCATCAGCAGCTCCTCGTCGCACGCCGTTGTCGAATTTTCCGCTTTTAGCGAGCAGCCGAGGCGGATGTTTTTTTTCCGCGCCTGAGTCGCCAACAAATCGGCGACGCGCCGCACGATGGCATGCACATCGCACGCCCGCATTCTCGGCGGGCGGGGTCGGGCGCATTCCAGCAGGGTGGAGATCAGCCGCTCGAGCCGCGCCGACTCCTCGAGCATGAAGCGGGTCAGTTCGAGCCCTTCGGCGCTCAGTTGAGGCTCGCGCTGGAGCATCTGCGCCGAGGTGTGCAGGATTCCCAGGGGGGTTCGCACCTCGTGCGCCATGATTGCGGCCATTTCGCCGACCATCGCCAGCTTCGCGGCGTGGATGACTTGCTGGCGGGATTGTTGCAAATTTTCGAGCATCTGCCCGAATGCCGTTCCCAGTTCCCTCACTTCACGGGTGCCGGCGATGTGAGGGCCGACGGGGTTTTCGTGACGCACGAAATCCTGGGTCCAGGCTGTCAGCCTGACCAGGGGGCGGGCGATCCTGCCGGCGACCGCCAGCGCGGCGACGCTAGCGAGTAGCCCGGTGATAAGGAAAGCCAGGCTGAACAGCCAGAGCAGCGCCCTCACCGAGCGAAAGGCCTGATCGGTCGGCTCGAATACCAGGACCGACCAGCCGAGGCCGGCATAACCCTGATAGCCGCGGGAAGCGGCATGTCCGATCAATACCTCGCCCTCCAACAGCGGCATGCCGTTCCGGGTGAACGTCGCTATGCCGTCGGGGCGCCAGTCCGACAGCACTTTTGCCAGCAGGAGTCCACGATCGCGCAACGACGCCGAACCGGCAATCAGACGCCCTTCCTGGTCTACGAGAGCGACGTACCGGTTGCCTGAAACGGAATGCTCGGCCTGATCGAACAGGCGGAAAATCTGCCACAGGTCGAATGCGCCGTACAGGCCGCCGATTTCGCCTCCATCGTAGCGGCTGTAAACCGGGGCGTGGATTAGGAGGGAGGCTTGGCTGTAGGGCGCTTGCAGATCCAACGGTTGCAGGAAGACTTCGCCATTGGGCAGCTTGGCGCCGACCCAGGTTGCCTGGATCGCCTGGGTTCGGCCGATGGCGGCGGCGGTGCTGGAGGCGACGATACGGCCGGTCCCGTCGGCGAAGAAGAGCTTGCTGTACACCTCGCCATAGCCGTGGCAGATATCCGTGAGGAAGCGGGCGAGCCGTTTGTCCACATCGCCGACTCTGGCGTCCTGCATGACGTCCAGCCGGCTCCAGGAATGGATGTTCTGCAGGCGCTCGAACAACTGCATGTCGACCTGTTCCATCAACAGCGTGGCGTCCTTGGCGAGGTTGCGGCCGATTTCCGCCGCCAGCGCTTCGCGCGAGGCGAAGAACGAAAGGCTCGCCAACAGGGCCGACGCCAGGAAAGTCAGCGACAGGAAGGCGATCAACAGCAGGCGGGAGATGGTCATGAGACGGGAAAGGGAGTCCGGTTCGCGAAGTTAATGTAACATTCGTCGTTCGTGTGGAGCCTGCTTTCGCAGGCCCAATTTTTTACCATCCTGTCGCCGACGGCCAAGCTTTTGCTCGCCCGACTTTTTCTCTTCCTCTCGGTTCTCGCCCTGTCTGCCGCGCGGGCCGAATCGGGCGGCGATGGCTCCAGCTATCAACTGGGGCGCGGTTTAGCCGTCGGCGATACCGGCATTCGCTTCGGGGGCTATGCCAGCGTCGAAGCGGGGGCGCCGAGTCCCGGCCCATGGGAGTTCAGCGTCAGCGACCTCAGCCTTTTCACGACCTGGACCGACCACGCGCACTGGCGCTTCTTTTCGGAAACCGAGGTAGGCGAAGCGCTGACCGCTGGGGGGAACCAGGGCCTCAGCACACGCAACGCGCATTTCGAACTCGAACGTCTGTACATCGACCGGCTGTTCGACGATTTGTTCTCGCTGCGTTTCGGCAAATTTCTGACCCCCGTCGGCCGATGGAACCTGCTCCACGCCAGTCCCCTGACCTGGACCACAACACGGCCGGTCGCGACCTACGATCTGTTCTCCAAGCATGCCACCGGCCTGATGCTGCACGGCGGGTTCCCCGTGTTGGATCGGCGCATGGACTATGCCTTTTATGCCGACCTGACCGAAGAGCTCGATCCGTACCGCTCGGCCGATCCGTTCAACAATGCTCTGGGTTCCCATTGGCTTTATTCGGCGGCGGACAACCTGGAACTGGGGCTGTCCTATGTCAATTACCAATTGCATGACGATCCCAGCCACCGCTTCAACCTCGTCGGCGTCGAAGGGGCCTGGTTTTACCGCAGGTTCGAATTCAACACCGAGTGGGTGTACCGGAACGGCGGGCTCCAAGGCCTGTACCAGGGCTTTGTGCAGGGGGTGGCGCCGCTGGTAAGCCATTGGTACGCCATCGGGCGCTACGAGTATTTCGATCAGGTACAGCAGCCAGCCGGGCAACTGGGCGTGTTCGGACTGGCGTTCCGACCCGTTCCGCCGCTGGTCTGGAAGGTGGAATACCGGATCGGCACCCATAACGAAATTTCGGCTCCGGACGGTCTGTACGGGTCGTTTGCGGTGTTGTTTTGATCGCCGTGCGCCGGTTGCTCCTGGTCCTTGTTCTCGCATCCTGGCAGGCGCTTCCCTGGGCGGAGGAGTCCATTGCCGTAGTCGTCGCGGCGGGAAGCCGGCTGGACAAGCTGTCCCTCGATACGGCCAAGCTCATCTTCAAGCGTAAGAGCATGGTGGACGCCTACGGCGACCGCTGGATTCCAGTAAATCTGCCTCCCGCGCATCCGTTGCGCCGGATTTTCTCGCTCGCCGTATTCGATACCCTGCCGGAGGACATGGAGGAATACTGGAACGAGCAGTATTTCCAGGGCATCAATCCGCCAGAGGTGCTCTCGTCCGAGGAGGCCGTGCTCCGGTTCGTCGCTGCCACGCCGGCTGCCATCGGCTACGTCCGGTCAGCCCAGGCCGATGCGCGAGTGAAGATCCTGTTGCTGGTCCGGTCGGCAGCCGACCTCGGCGAGCCCCCTTGAGAAACTCGAACCTTCAGGGCGACAGGTGTTTCTTCGGGTAGTCGAAGAATTTCAGCCGACCGGCGCCTTCCATGACATGCGTCCAGCTATAGACCGGGAATTCGATCGCCACCATGCCGCAGGTGGGTAGTTCTCCCAGACTTTCGCCGGTGAGGCAGGAAGCGGCTTCGGACAGGTCGGGATTGTGGCCGATGATGTAAACCCGCTCGTCCTCGTCATTAAGCGCTTGCACGAGTTCCACAACGGCCCGTCTCCCGCCGAGATAGATTTGTTCTGCGATGACGATGGCGTCTTTGTCGTAGCCGACTTCGCCGGCAATGAGGCGGGCGGTTTTCCGCGCGCGCCGCGCGGGACTGGAGACCATGCAATCCGGTTCCATGCCTCTGAACCGGAGGAGGCTTCCCATGAAAGGGGCGTCGCGCTTCCCTCGCTCGTTGAGAGGACGGTCGCGGTCAGTGAGCGACGGGTCGGTCCAAGCGGATTTCGCGTGCCGGATCAATAGCAGTTCTCTCAAAAGCCTTTTCCTCTCTCGGGACTGACGGCTGGGGTTCAAGTTCAGGTAATTGGCGCCCCGTTGTATACTATGAATGGCTCGATGTGCGCGAGCATTTTGATATCTAATGCCGTCGGCGAAGATGCGCCGGGCGCTTTGACGGGCGCTGCCACATCCGTAGCTCTCCCCGCCCGGCGGCGTGCCGGCACTCTGATTGGTTTTTTGCAACTCTCTTGGTGAGAACAATTCCATTGAACAGACGCACCGGGATGCTCCTGTATCTGTGCCTGGCATGGGCCGGCGGTTTTGCACACGCAGGCCCGGCGAGACAGCCGGCACCGGTGCCGCTTCCGAGTTCGACTCCGCTGCCGACGGCCGCGGAGGAACACAGACCCTTCGGTTTCGATGCGGTCGAGCAGCGTGCGCGAGCGTTGGCGGCGCAGCCCTATGTCCGCGACGACGGCGGAGTGCCGGACTTCCTCGGCAAACTGGACTACGACCAGTACCGCGACATCCGCTTCAAGGCCGACAAGGCGCTGTGGCGCGAGGAGGGTCTGCCCTTCCAGGTCCAGTTGTTCCATCGGGGATTCATGTTCAAGGATCGGGTCGTGATCAACGTGGTCAGCAACGGCGAAGCGACCCGGCTGGCTTATTCGCCGGAATTGTTCGACTTCGGCAAGAACCCGGTGCCGGGACCGCTCGATGCCGATCTCGGTTTTGCGGGGGTGCGGTTCCATTACCCCCTGCGCCGCAACGACGTTTTCGACGAAGCCAGCGTCTTCCTTGGTGCCAGCTATTTCCGCGCGGTGGGGCTGGGCCAGACGTACGGCCTTTCGGCGCGGGGGCTCGCGGTCGACACCGGGCTCACCAAGGCGGAGGAATTCCCGATTTTCCGGGAGTTCTGGATCGAGAAGCCGGCGCTGGGCGGGTCCGAGCTGGTCGTGTATGCGCTCATGGACAGTCCCAGCATCACCGGCGCCTATCGCTTCGTGCTGCGGCCGGGCCTCGATACCGCCATGGACGTGACCCATCATCTCTATTTCCGCCGCAAGGTCGAGCGTCTTGGGATAGCGCCGCTGACCAGCATGTTCTTCCACGGCGAGAACACCGACCGCTTCGCGGACGACTTCCGCCCCGAGGTCCACGATTCCGACGGTCTGCTCATCTCGCGCAGCAACGGCGAGTGGATCTGGCGCCCGCTGAACAACCCGCGCCATCTGCGGATCAGCGTGTTCCGGGACGAGCGGCTCACCGGTTTCGGCCTGCTCCAGCGCGACCGCGGATTCGACCATTACCAGGACCTGGAAGCGAGTTATCATCGCCGGCCCACCTCCTGGGTCGAAGCCGTGGGCGACTGGGGCCCCGGTGCGATTTATCTCATCGAGATTCCGAGCGATGCGGAAAAATATGACAACATCGTTTCGTTCTGGGTGCCGGATCAGCCGACCGATGCGGGCAAGGAAATGAACTTCTCGTACCGGCTGCATTTCACTTCCGACGAGTTGATGGCGCCGCGTTCCGGCAAGGTCCAGGCGACCCGGATCGGCGCGGGCGGCACCAATGCCCAGGAAGCCGGCAGACGCAAGTTCGTGGTCGATTTCGCCAGCGAAACCCTGAAACTCTATGGCGAAGACGCCAAGATCGAGGCGGACGTCGGCACGTCTTCTGGCTCGATCCGGGACACCGTGGTCCACAAAAACACCGAGACTGGGGCTTGGCGCCTGAGTTTTGAACTGGAGCCCGAGAAAGACAAGGATCCGGTCGAATTGCGAGCGGTGCTGCGCGCCGGCAAGGATGTGCTCACCGAAACCTGGCTGTACCAGTGGAGTGCCCAATGAGCGCGGAGCCGGCGGCCGTTTCCGCGGTCATGGCATCGGAGCCGACCGGGCACGTGGCTTCCGAAGTCGGAGAAGCCGTCAAATCGTATCTCAGGCGCCTTCGATTCCGGGACCCGGCCCTCATTGACAGGCTGACCGCGGAATGCGTCGAACGCGCGCGCCGGCGCGTCGCCCGGCACGATTCCGCAGAGCTGTCACGGCGCGCCATCGAGGAAGCCCAGCGGCGGTTGGACCAGGCGCTGGCGCGGGCGCTGGGCGTGAATGCCAGCCGCGAGCCGTCGTTGATCGCGGGTGCACGCGCCGCCTTGCTGCTGGGGGATTTGGGGATCGGTGCCGACGAGCTCTACCTGAATGCCTCCGCCAACCCGGAATTCGCGTCGCGCCTGCAGCGGCACCGGCCCCAGGCTCAGCCTCCCGAGGCACCGGTGGCGATGCAGCCGCAGAAGCTTCGCTTCTTTCTTTTCAAGTCCGTCTGATTCTCAAGATCCACATGGCCGTTCATTCGCCGATGCCCCGCCGGCCCAGGCTGTTCCGTAGAACCGTGTTCCTGACCCTGGTGACGCTGACGACCTTCGCCGCCATGTTCATGATCACCAGTGCCTTCCAGCAGAACGGCCTGACGCCCCAGGAACTCGTGCTGCTGCTGCTCTACACCCTCCTCATACTGTGGATCAGCACGTCGTTCTGGACTGCGACGATCGGGTTTCTGGTCCTGCTGTTCGGCGGCGACGGCCAGTCGATCGGCCGGTTGCCACCGATGGCGTCGCCGGAACCGGAGGCGACGCCGCTGCGGACGGCCATCGTCATGCCGATCTACAACGAGGACCCGCACCGGGTGTTTTCGGGCCTGGCGGCGATTTGGCAATCCCTGCTGGAAACCGGGCGGTCCGACGGTTTCGAGTTGTTCATCCTCAGCGATACCCGCGATCCGGAGACCTGGCTTCAAGAGGAAACCCGCTGGTACCGCCTGTGCGAGGAGTTCGACGGGCACGGGCGGATCTTCTACCGCAACCGTGAAAAAAACGTCGCCCGCAAGAGCGGCAATGTCGAGGAGTTCTGCCACCGCTGGGGCAACCGCTATCGCTACATGATCGTGCTCGACGCCGACAGTCTGATGAGCGGCGAGACGCTGGTGCGCATGGTGGACCTGATGGAGGCGCATCCCAACGTTGCGCTGATTCAGTCCCCGCCCCTCCCGGTCAATCAGAAGTCGCTGTTTGCGCGAATCCTGCAGTTTGCCAGCAGCCTTTATTCGGACATATTCACCGCGGGGTCGTCTTACTGGCAACTCGCCGACAGCAATTACTGGGGCCACAACGCCATCATCCGCGTGCAGCCGTTCGTGAAGCATTGCGGTCTGCCCAAACTGCCGGGCCGTGAGCCCTTCGGTGGCGAAATCCTCAGCCACGACTTCGTCGAGGCCGCCCTGCTGCGGGAGGCGGGCTGGGAAGTTTGGCTGGCCTACGAGCTTGCCGGCAGCTATGAAGAACTGCCGCCCACCCTGATCGATTACGCCAAGCGCGACAGGCGCTGGTGCCAGGGAAACCTCCAGCACGTTCGGATGGTGTTCGCCCGCGGACTCTCCGGCATCAGCCGGCTGCACTTGGTCATGGGCATCATGTCCTACCTCTCGTCCCCGCTTTGGCTGCTGTTCCTGCTCATCACCGGCTTCGAGGCCTATATCCGTAGCCAGACCCTCCCGGTGTACTTCTTCGGCGACAACATATTCCCGGTCTGGCCGGAGTCCTACGCTGTCGAAATGACGACGGTCCTCCTGGTCACCCTGGCCATGCTGTTTTTGCCCAAGTTGTGGAGCCTCCTCCTGCTCTTTACCCGCAACCGCCGCAAGCTCAAGGCGTTCGGCGGCATTTTCCGGGCGACGCTCAGCGTGTTTTTGGAAAGCGTGTTCTCGATTTTCACCGCGCCGGTGCTGATGCTTTACCAGAGCAAATTCGTGATCTCCATTCTGGCGAGGAAGAGCGTGGGCTGGCCACCGCAACAACGGGATGCGCATGGCCTGAGCTTCAAGGAGGCGTTCCTGGCCCACGGCGGACAAACGCTGGTCGGCTTGGTCGCCGGCGCCCTCAGCTATCATTACGTGCCCAGTTTTTTCTGGTGGTTCACACCGGTTCTTGCTGGCCTCGTTTTCGCCATACCGACTTCCATGATTTCCAGCAGCGCCGGGCTAGGCCTCTTCGCCCGCCGGCTGGGGCTGTTTCTGACCCCGGAGGAGTCCCGCGCGCCCCGGGTGATAGAGCTCTTGCAGCAAAACCTCGAGCGCGATTCAGGCGTAGAGGACAGCGGCTACGGCAAGGTCGTCGATCCTGCCGCGTGTGCGCTGCATGCGGCATTGCTGCCGCAGCGGCTCCCGAAAAAGCGCCTGCGCCATCAGCTGCATGCGCTGATGTATCAGCTGGTGGAGGAGGGTCCGGAAACGCTGTCTGGCGCCGAGAAGCGCAGCCTGATTTCCGACCCAGACACACTGATGCGTCTGCACACCCTTGCCTGGACCAGGGGCGAAAGCCATTGACGGATGTCTCGGAAGCGATAGGTCGGCATCAGGCCGACTTGCGGCGGTGCAGCCGCTGCCCGGACATGGTGCCGCCGGTGGTCATGGGCAGGCCCGTCGCCTCTCCGGTGTACCTGGTCGGACAAGCGCCGGGCGCGAAAGAGGGCGTGTTGGGCAAGCCGTTTGCCTGGACGGCGGGGAAGACGATGTTCCGCTGGTTCGCAGGTATCGGCCTGGACGAGGAAGCATTCCGGGAGCGGGTATACATGGCCGCGGTGTGCCGCTGTTTTCCCGGCAAGAACCCGAAGGGCGGAGACCGTGTCCCGGATCAGCACGAGATCGACCAGTGTTCGGTCTGGCTGCACACCGAGCTCGATCTGCTCAGGCCGGCCTTGATCATCCCGGTGGGAAAGCTTGCGGCGAGCCGTTTTCTGGCGTTCGGGCAGCTCTCCGAGATCGTGGGGAAGCGGCACCGCGTCGAAATGGATGGCATGGGGGCGGATCTGATTCCGCTGCCGCACCCATCCGGTGCATCCACCTGGCATCGCCGCGAGCCCGGCAAGAGTCTGCTCGAGCAGGCGCTGGTGCTCATTCAGAGCCATCCCGCGTGGCGCTCTCTCAGTGATCCGGATGCACATTGACAGGGCATTCATTTGCGAGTTGTGCACAATTGCCCTGGTCGCCCCGGTTTGTTGACGGTCTTTGGCCTATGCCGAAGATCAATTTTGCAAGTCTTTGTTTTGTAAATAGTCTTATAAAGATTCTGAGACCCAGGGCGTGAATGCTGTGGCAGTTGACGAAGCGATTCAGGCATATCCCGCGCTTTTCCCACAAAGTTATCCACAGGTTCTCCGCCAGTTGAGCCCATGTCACCCATGAATGTCCAGGTCAGCCCGGAAGGCAGCCTCGAAGTCCTGTCCAAACTCGAAGCCGGAAAGCTGCTCGACAGCAGCGAAAGCGCTCTCCACGAACTATTCCGTAATTGTTCGCTGGCGGTGCTGAACTGCGGCGGCCAGGTCGACGATAGCAAGGCGGTGTTCGAAAAGTACCGCAATTTCGACATACGCGTTCTCCCCACGGCGCGCGGCGTGCGCCTGGAACTCATCAACCCGCCGCAAAGCGCGTTCGTGGACGGCGAAATGATCCGAGGGATACGCGAGCACCTGTTTTCGGTGCTAAGGGACATCGTCTATACCCGCTTCGAGATCGTCGGCGACCCGAAATTCGATCTGTCCGAATCGCGGCACGTTACCGACGCGGTGTTCCATATTCTCCGCAACGCCAATTGCCTGGTTCCCGACGTGCCGCCGAACATGGTGGTGTGCTGGGGCGGTCATTCCATCGATCGGGGCGAGTACGAGTACACCAAGGAAGTCGGCCACGAGCTGGGTCTTCGGGGGCTGGACGTGTGCACCGGCTGTGGACCGGGCGCGATGAAGGGGCCGATGAAGGGAGCTACCATCGCCCACGCCAAGCAGCGTATCAGAAAGCCGCGCTACGTCGGCATCAGCGAGCCCGGCATCATCGCCGCCGAACCGCCCAATCCGATCGTCAATGAGTTGGTCATCATGCCCGACATCGAAAAGCGCCTCGAGGCCTTCGTGCGGACGGGCCACGGCATCATGGTGTTTCCCGGCGGCGTGGGCACTGCCGAGGAGATTTTGCACCTGCTCGGCATCCTGATGCATCCGGAAAACAAATACCTGCCGTTCCCCCTGGTTTTCACCGGGCCCCGCCAGAGCGCCGGCTATTTCGAGCAGATTGACCGTTTCATCGAGGCGACCCTGGGACAGGAAGCGCGGAAGCGCTACGAGATCGTGATCGGCGATCCGGCGCAGGCCGCCAGACAGATGAAGGATGGCGTCGACCTGGTGCGGCAGTTCCGGCGCCACCATGACGACGCCTATTACTATAACTGGCTGCTCCACATCGAACCGGCGTTTCAGGCGCCTTTCGTGCCGAGCCACGAAAACATGGCCGGCCTCGCCCTGCACCGGAACCAGCCTCCTCATGCGCTGGCGGCGAATCTGCGGCGGGCTTTCTCGGGCATCGTCGCGGGGAACGTCAAGGCCGACGGCATCCGCCGGATCGAGCAGGAAGGTTTGTTCGAGATCCGCGGCGACCGTTCGATCCTCGATCCCCTGGACGAATTGCTTTCGACCTTCGTGGCGCAGAAACGGATGAAGCTGCCGGGGACGAAATACGAGCCGTGTTACCGGCTGGTCGCTTGAAATCTGGGCCGGCTCAGCGCTTCGCGGCGGGAGCGGGGGACAGGCGGGGCGTCATTTTCTGCACTACGCTGTCGATCCCGTTTTTTTTGAGTATCGAGCGCAGGCGGTCGGCTTCGGCAAGATTGTCGTAAGGTCCGACCTTCACGCGGAACCACTCGACGTTTTCTATCTTTACGCTCTCCAACCGGGCCTTGACCTTGAGCTTGATCAGGTCTGTGCGCATTTTTTCGGCATCGGCCCGCGATCGGTAGGAGCCTGCCTGGACGATGTAGCCGCCGCCCGGCGGCGACTTGCCCTGTTCCTCCTCGCGCTTGATGGTCCGTATTTCGGCTTCCGGGATGATCTCTTCCTTTTCCGACAATATCTTGTAAAAGGTAAAGCGTGGCGGGTTGGCTTTCTTGCCGGCGGTGGGGGCGGGTGTTTCCAGGCTTCTGGCTTCGGTATTGTTTCCAGCTTGTCCCGATTCCGCCTGGCCGGGCCTGGTTTCCGGGGACGGACTCACTGAGGCCGTTTCGGCATGTTTGGAAAGGACGACATAGGCTCCCCCGCCGGCTGCAAGGCACACCGCGGCGATGCCCGCCACCAGCCAGCCGCGCTTGCGTCGGCGCCGTGCCTGGCGGTAACCGGGAACCCTGTGTTTGTAATCCTTAGGCATTTCTACATGGTTTCGGGAGCAGACACGCCCAGCAAGCCGAGACCGTTGGCGACGACTTGCCGTACGGCATCGATCAGATTCAGACGGGCGTCCCGCAGGTCCCCGTCCTCGACCAGGAACTGGCAGCTATTATAGTAGCCGTGGAATTCTGCGGCGAGGTCGCGCAGATAGTGCACCAGGTGATGCGGCGCGTATTGCAGCGCCGCCTGCTCCAAGATTTCGGGATAGCGCGAGAGGTTGCCCGCCAGCGCGAGTTCGTGCGGCTCGCTCAGCCTTTCGAGATGCTGCATCCCGCGCCCCAGATCCCGCGCCCAGCCCTTTTCGTCGAGCTGCCGGAACACGCTGCATACCCGGGCGTGGGCGTACTGCACGTAGTAGACAGGATTTTCGTTGGTGCGGGAAGTGGCCAGCTTGAGGTCGAAATCCATGTGCTGGTCGGATTTGCGCATCACGTAGAAGAACCGCGCCGCGTCCTTGCCGACCTCGTTGCGGAGCTGGCGCAGGGTGACGAATTCCCCGGAGCGGGTGGACATCTGCACCCGCTCCTCGCCCCGGTACAGCACGGCGAACTGCACCAGCAGCACTTCCAGTTTGCCGGCATCGCCCCCCAAGGCCTGGATGGCGGCCTTGACGCGCGGGATGTAGCCGTGGTGGTCGGCGCCCCAGACGTTGACGATGCGGTCGAAGCCGCGCTCCAGCTTGTTCAGGTGATAGGCGACGTCGGAGGCGAAATAAGTGGTCTGGCCGTTCTCGCGCACCAGCACCCGGTCCTTTTCGTCGCCCAGCCGGGTGGAGGCGAACCATTGCGCGCCATCCTTCTCATAGACGTAGCCCGAGTCCTTGAGCTTCAGCAAGGCCCGCTCGACCGCGCCGGTTTCGGTCAGGCTCAGCTCGGAGAACCATTCCTGGTAATGGGTGCCGAATTCGCCCAGATCGTCGCGGATGTCGTCGAGGATGCTGTCCAGGCCGGCAGTGAACACCTCGCGGTAACGCTCGGGGCCGAGCGCGTCCTTCGCTTTGCGGACCATCGCGTCGATATATTCCTCCTTGTCGCCGCCCTGGGGTTCGTCCGGCGGCAGCCCGGCCAGGACGTCGTCCGCGGAAATCCGGTAGCGCTCGCCCTGGGCGCGGTGGAGGTCAGCCGCCACGTCGCGCACGTATTCGCCGCGGTAGGCGTTGGCCGGAAACGGCAGGACTTCGCCGCAGTTCTCCAGATAGCGCAGCCAGACGCTGGCGGCCAGGATGTCCATCTGCCGCCCGGCGTCGTTGACGTAGTATTCCCGGTGCACGTCGAAGCCGGCCGCTTCGAGCAGGTCGGCGACCACCGCGCCGTAGGCGGCGCCGCGGCCGTGACCGACGTGCAGCGGTCCAGTGGGATTGGCGGAGACGAATTCGACCTGCACCCGTTTCCCGGCCCCGTTCTTGCTGCGGCCGAAGCCCGGACCCTGGGCGTGTATCTCTGCGATGATCCGGTGCTGGGCGGCCGGGTCGATGAAGAAGTTGATGAAGCCTGGACCTGCGATTTCGGTGCGGACGACCGCCGGGTCTTCGGGAAGCGCCGCGCAAATCCTTTCCGCCAGCTGGCGCGGATTGCAGCGGGCGGATTTGGCCAGCAGCATGGCCGTGTTGGCCGCGAAATCGCCATGCGCGGGATCGCGGGTGCGTTCGATCTGAAGCGGTACTTCCGCGTCGGCGGGCAGGTCGCCCGCGGTTTGCAGTCGCTCCATCGCGCTGCGCAGCAAGATTTCCAGACGCTTTTTCATGAACGGGGAGCCGGGGAAAAGGAGAGTGGTGAAAAAGGATTTATTATCCTATAAAGGCAGGCCTGCCGCGCAATGCGGCGGACACGCCTTTCGCTATCGGAGATAACCAATAAACATGACCAAACGGGATATTTTCCACCGCCTCCGCGTGGGGCTGGCCCTGCTCGTCGGTTTCCTGGTCGGTAAATTTCTCGGGGAGCATTTCGGCCACCATGCTTCCGAGTTCTTCATCGGAGGGTTCCTGTTGGGTTTCCTCCTGACCCATGGGCTCTACTGGGCCATCGACAGGGCATTCGGCGACCACGCCCCGCTCTAAGGCGTGGTCTCGGCTGGCGGATGCAAGGAGACGATCGCCGTCGGAGCGCGGTTCTCCGCCCTGGATTTGCCGAGATCGGTGGTGACGATCGCGGCCCACAGGGCCGTACCTTGCCACTCCGTCCGGGGATGCCCGTAAAGCGCCCGGCTGAGCGTCTGGACGGCGTTCTTGAGCTCGCCTTCGGAGCGTCCGGCAATCCCTTCCAAGGACGTTTCGCTGTCCGGCCAGCGCAGCGAGGCCCAGTCGAGCAGGGCGCGGCGGGTTCGTTCGGGATCGTTGGCTGCACAGGCTTCCTTCAGTTCGCGCATGCGCCGTTGGTCGGAAGGTTTCCGGGATCCGGGCGGATTTTTTGTAATTTCCTCCCGATTCCGCCGGGCCGCTCGCCACCACAGGCCCCCTGTGATCAGCCATCCTCCCGCGAGGATGAGGCTGAGCCAGAACCAGACCGGAGAGGCCGCCATGCCGCCTTCCGCCTGTCCGGCGGCGGATGCAGGCGCGGTGTTTGCCGCTTCCGCCGCGGTTGCGGGCGCGGAGGTCGGGACCGGCTGGACCGGCACCGCGGCACCTGCGCCGACTTCGATCTCGCGTTCGGGGAGGCGCGCCACTTCGATTTTTTCGGTGGCGATGTTCCACCATGGCACCTCGATGGCGGGAAGAGTGTAGCGGCCCGGCTTATCGGGGATCAGGGCCGTCTTTTCCTGGCGGGTGCTGATGAGTCCGGTACCTTGCCGCTGCTCGTCCATGGCCGGCTGGTCGGGATAACGGCGGATGTCCGCTGGGACTCCCGCCAGGCCCAGTTCCGGCAGCACCCCTACGGTAGCCCCTTGCACCCGGAGCGTGAGGGTGCGCGTGAGCGGCTGGCCGGCCTCGACCCTGGCGTTGTCGGGCGACAGGGTTTCCTCCAGCATCACGTTTTCCGCGGGCAGCCAATGTTTGCCCGAAAATGCGGCAGGGGCCGGCCGCACTTGCAGCTCGACGGCCTCGGATTGCAGGCTGACGGTCTTCATCGGGCGCCCGAAGAACGGGTTGAAGCCACCCCGTCCGCCGGCCTGCACTTCGGCGTCCAGGGTCAGCGGCGGGATACGCAGGGCGCCGCTCTTCTGCGGAAAGATGGCATAGCGGATTTCGGTCGCCGCATAGGTGTTGCCGTTGCGTTCCGTCGAGAAATTGCGCTTGTCCCCCAGTTGCTGGACCAGTGCATCGGGAATCTCCAGCGGACTCAGCTGGGCCCGCCCCAGATTGGTCCGGTAGAGCACGCGTAGGGTATAGATCGCCTGTGCCTGGACGTACGGGTTTTTCGGCGAGGCGTCGACTTCGATCAAGAGGGCGTCGTCACCCGAACCGCGCGCCTGTCCCGGCGCCGGCCGGTCCGTGACCGTCACAGTCAAGGCCCTGGAGCGGTCGGCGCCGAAAGCGACGGGCGGCACGGTCAGCTTGCCAGCATGTTTGGCGACAACCGAGACGGTCCATTCTGTGCTGCGGCTGAGCTTGCCGTTGACCATCGAGATCTGGCTGTTCTGGCTTTGGCCCAGCACCCGGAAATCCTGATTCAGCGGGGAGAAGTCCGGCTCATCGTCGGGCGATTCGCCGGCGCTGAAGGTGAGGTTGAAAGACTCGTTGAGGGGTATGGGGTCGCGGTCGGCCGTAACGGTGATTTCCGCAGCCATGCCGGTGCCGCTCAGGCCCAGGTACAGCAGCAGGCCCAGGATCATCAGGCGCCATGCCTGTCTGTGTTGTTTCGCCATGTTCATTGTCCTCCCGAGCGTTGCTGGCGCTGCCGGTATTGATAGAGGAACTTGCGCCGAAGCAGGCCGCCGGGATCGTCTGGAATGCGTTTGAGCCATTGCTCGGTGGCCTGCTCCTTTTCGTCTTCGGATCGGGATTCGGCTTGCGGCATCTTTTGCTCCTGGTTCAGGCCTTCCTCGCCGGCTGGTTCTTGTGGCTGCGGCTGGGGCGATGACGACGGAGGCTGCTGCTGCCCCTCTGCCGTTTCGTGTTGCTGTTCCCGGTTTTGCTCACCCGCCTGTTCGGGCGCTTTTTCGTCCTGCTGGGGGGGCTCCCGAGACTGATCCTGGTCAGATTTCTGCTCCTGAGGATTCTGCTGGTCCTGGTTGCTCCCGTTCTGGTCCTTCTGTTCCTGATCCCGGTTCTCGGCATCGGATTGCGGCTTCTGCTGTTGCTGCTGTTGTTTCAGGGCCTCTTCGACCGCTTCGCGGTTGTGGCGGGCGTCTTCGTTATTGGGATCGAGCCGGAGGGCTTGATCGTAGGCCTTGAGGGCGTCGGGAAGTTTGCCGGCCCGGGCCAGGGCGTTGCCCCGATTGTAGGCGGCATCGGCTGTGTCGAGCCCCTCCAAGGACTTGGCCGCTTCCTCGTATTTGCCGGCGCGGTACTCGGCCGCGCCTTTCCAGGCCGGATTCCGGAAGTTCCCGGCGGCCTCGTCGAATTGCTTAGCTTGGAAGGCTTCCGCGGCCTGCTGGTCCGGGGTCTGCCAGAGCCCTTGCCAGTCCAGTGCCTCTGCGGGGCGCGGCAATGGCAGGGCGAACACCAGTAAGGCCAGCCAGCCGCGGCGGAAGCCCAATGCCGCCAAAGGCAGGACCAGCAGCAGCAGCCAAGGGCCGCGGTCTTCCCACAGCTCCAGTTTCATGGCGGCCTCCATGCCCTCATTGCGGCGGGCGCTTTGCTCGAAGAAGGATGTGAGGGCGTCGGTGGCCGCGGCGCCGGCGCTCAATTCGAGGTAGCGCCCGCCGCCCTGGCCGGCCAGCTCGCGCAGCGCGGGTGCGTCCAGGCGCGACAGTTCGATCTCGCCGTCGGCGCCCTTGCGGAAGCCGCCGCTTCGCTGGGGAATCGGTACGCCAGTTTCGGTGCCGATGCCCAGCACCGAGACCCGGAAGCCTTCGCCGCGCAGCTTCGCCGCCAATGCCTCGGCTGCCGGGTCCGCCTGCACCGCGGCCAGCAGGATGTCGCCCCGCCCGAAACCGCCATCCCGCAGCAGTTGGGCGGCCAGGGCCAGCGCACGCCCGACGTCGTGGCCCGTGGCCGGCACCAGGTCGGAACTCAGGGCTGGGAGCTGGGCGTCGATGGTGTCGACGTCGTCGGTCAGCGGCGTTACCGTGAAAGCATCGCCGCCGTAGACGAGCAGCGCCGTCTGGCCGTCCTTGCGGTGCTTCAGCAGGTCGGTGACCGCATAGCGCAGCCGGGTGAGGCGCGAGGGCTGAAGGTCGGCTGCGTCGATGGCCGGGGACAGTTCCAGCGCGATCACCAGCGCCGACTGGTTCCGGAATGCCGGCATCTGCTGACGCTCCCAGGTGGGGCCGGCTGCAGCCAGGACCGACAGGACACCGACGATCGTGCCGAGCCACCACGACAGCTTCCCGGTCCGCCCCGGCGTGCCGATCAACAGATGCGGCAGCAGGTCGTCGTCGCAGATATTCGCCCAGTCGCCCTCCCCCTGCCTGCGGCGGCGCCAGTACCAAAGTGCCAGCGCCAGGGGAATCCAGGCCGCCAGCCAGAGCGGGCGGAGAAAATGAAATTCCATCATGAGGCGTTCCTTCCGCGCAGCCACAGCGCGCCGACGCCGGCCAGCAGCGCGAGCGTCAGCGGCCAGGGATAGAGTTCGTCGCGGGGTCGGAAATACTGGGCATCGCGCGAGGCGGGTTCGAGCTGGTCCAGCAGGGTGTAGATCTGATCCAGCTCCTCGGTGTTGCGGGCGCGGAAATAGCGTCCCCCCGTCTTTTCCGCGATGGCGGTCATCGCGGCCTCGTCCAGGTCCTCGGAAGGATTGACCCGGCGGGTGCCGAAAAAGTCGCGCACGATCATTTCGTCCGCGCCGACGCCGATGGTGTAGATCTTGAGCCCTTCCCGCGCGGCCAGTTCGGCGGCCTGCAGCGGCTGCACCTGGCCGGCGGTGTTGGCGCCGTCGCTGAGCAGGATCAGCACCCGCTGGTCGGCCGGATTGTCGCGCAGGCGCTTGATCGCCAAGCCGATGGCATCGCCGATCGCGGTCTTGTCGCCGGCCAGGCCGATCGCGGCCTCGTTGAGCAGGTTCTGGACGGTTTTGCGGTCGAAGGTGAGCGGCACCTGGAGATAGGCCTGTTCACCGAACAGGATCAACCCGACCCGGTCGCCGGTGCGCCGCTCGATGAAAGCGGTCGCCACCCGCTTGACCGCCTCGAGCCGGTTGGAGACTTCGCGGTTGACCACGAAATCCTCGATGTCCATGCTGCCGGACAGGTCCACGGCCAGCATCAGATCGCGTCCGCTCACGGTCTGCTCGATCGGCTCGCCCAACCACTGCGGCCGGGCCGCGGCGGCGACCAGCAGCAGCCAACCCAACGCGGCGAGGATCAGCGGCGCGCGGCTGCCCGGTACCGCGGGGCTCGCGTTGCCCAAGTCGGCGAATTCTCCGGCGAAGGCGACCCGCAGCGCCGCTCCGCCGCCGCGCGGCGCGGGCCGCCAGAGCCAGCGGACGGCGAGGGGCAAAGGCAGAGCGAGAAACAGCAGGGGCCAGGCGAATTCGAACATGATGCGGGGGATCAGTGAGCGCGGCGTGCCGGCCGGGGCAGTTTACGCGCCCAGTCCCGGCACAAGGCGAACAGGGCGGCCGGGTCCGCTTCGCTGGCGGGCCGGTAGGGTGCGTCGGCGAGGCAGCGGCCGGGGCCGTCGCGGAAGCGGCGGTCGCCCAGCACGGAATCCAGCCGGTCCAGCCAGGCCTGGCCGGTCAGCCCTGCCACTTCCTGCCGGGGATAGAGAGTCAGGCAGGTGCGCCGCAACAGGACCGAGACCCGCCGGGCTTTTTCGGCCGGCTCGAGGCCGTCCAAGGCTTCGATTGCGGCCAACTCGCGCAGCACTGCTTTTCTCAGCGGGTTGCGGATGAGGCGTTTCCAAACGAGCCATAGGATCAGGGTCAGCGCGACGGCCAGCAGGGGCGCCAGCCACCAGCCGGGCGCAGGGGGCCACCAGCCAACCGGCGGGGGCAGATGGATGTCGCGGAGATCGAGTTGCGGCTCCATGCCTTCAGCGTGTTTTCGACGAGGCGCGCAGCGCCCGCTGCAGGAAAGCCAGCGGATCGTCCGCGGTGGAACATTCGAGCCAGCGCATGCGATGGCCGCGGGCGTAGCGCTCCAGTGCGCCGCGGCGCGTTTCGAATTTCTCGCGCCAGCGCTCGGCGCTGCGGTGGCCGGCGTCGAAGGCCGTTTCCCGGATCGTGTCGCTCACCCGGAAATGGCCCGATTTCGGCAATCCCGCCTCCAGCGGATCGTACACGAACACCAGCACCACCGAGGAATGCCGCGCCAGGGCGCTCAGGGCGGTTTGCGCGGCGGTGTCGAAGCCGCGGAAGTCGCTGAGCACGAACACCAAAGTCCCCGGCTTCACGTGCTGCTGCAAGCGTTTCATGGCCGTGGCCGGCACGGCTTCGGACGCCGCTGTCGGCAGCGCGGGAGCCTGCGCCTCCGCCAGTTGCCGGATGAGGCGAAGCACCCCGCGCTGGCCGTGCTCTGGCTTGAATTCGCTGCAGCCGTGATCGGAAAAGACCTGGCCGCCCACCCGATCGCCGTGGTGGCTTGCGCTCCAGGCCAGGAGGGAGGCGAGCTGGGCGACGCGCACCGATTTGAACGCCCCGCGGGTGGCGAACCACATCGCCGCGCGGTAGTCCACCGACAGCATCACCGGCCGCTCGCGCTCTTCCCGGAACAGCTTGGTGTGGGTCCGGCCCGTCCGCGCCGTGACCCGCCAGTCCAGGTTGCGGACGTCGTCTCCCGGGGCGTAGGGCCGCGACTCGTCGAACTCCATCCCGCGCGCCTTGAAGCGCGAGAGATAGCCGCCGCTTTCCACCGCCTTCACCGCGATCCGGTACAGGCCGATGCCGGAGGCCGGATGGTTCAGGCGGATCAGCCCGGCCAGCGAGGGACGGACCAGGTCGGCGGAAGGGCTCGCCGGATGCGGAACACTACTCATCGGAACTCAAAGGCAAAGCGGGGGCTGATCGGGAGCGAACGGGGTGTGCTGTGAAAAGCGGACCGGAAGCGGCATTTCGATGCATTCGGAAGTGGTGATTAAAGCGTTACCCGGCGGCGCGGTCAAATGTGTTTGTCTGTCCTTGCGTTTGGAGCCGGTTCTTGGCCGTCAAGCTAGAGCCGTTTCGATACACTTGCCGTCATCCCATCACCAACGCGTCCAGACCCCCACCATGAGTAAATCGATTCTGTTGAGCTTGATTCCGGCTATGCTGGCCGGTTGCGCGGGGGCGGTGGACAGCCTAGACAGCGACGAGGCCCTGCTTGCTGCGGCGGGCTTCCGGGCCGTGTATCCCCGCACCGCCGATCGTATCGATCAGCTCTATTCCCTCCCGCCGGGACATCTGCTGGCGGACAACGCGGGCGACCATGTCGATTACCTGTATGCCGATCCGGCCCATTGCGGCTGCTATTACCAGGGCGACGACGCTGCACACGAACGCTTGAAAAAGCTGCTGGCCGAAAAAGGCCGCGCGGACGCGCAGCTCCAGGCGAGCCTGTGGCAACTCGACCAAAGCATGAACTACGGCATGATGTACGGCGGTATGTATGGCGGAGGCTGGGGACCTTGGTGAGGTGTTGGTCTCGCCTTTGCCCGTGACATCAGTCATCGCGCGGATTTGTTGAGTGGATAGCGGCTGCAGTATAAGCGGTATTTGAGAGAACAATTTGGAGTCAATTTCTGGCCTGCGCTCATGGAATCCTTTGACCAGTTCATCCCCCATGGCTACTGCATCAAGTGGTCGCCCGCCTTGCTGTGGACTTTCGTCATCAGCGACGGTCTGACCTTCCTGGCCTATTTCGCCATCCCAATCATCCTTTTCTTCTTCGCCCGGAGGCGCGGCGGCGCGAAAGTACGCGGCGTGCTGTTGCTATTCGCCGCCTTCATCCTGGCCTGCGGCACGACGCATCTGCTGGACGTGGTGACACTGTGGATACCGATGTATTGGCAGACCGCCATCGCCAAGGCTGTCACCGCGGCGGTGTCGGCGGCAACGCTGGTTTACTTGCTGCCGCGCGTCCCTGCCTTGGCGAGCCTGCCCAGCCTGGACCGGTTGATCGCACTCAATGAGGAACTGGCCAAGGAAATTGCCGATCGCAAGCTGGCCGAAGCAGCCTTGGCGCAGCGGGAGGAGATTTATCGGACGACGGTCCAGCAGGCCGCCGACGGCATCGTGCTGCTCGATCCCCGCACCCATTGTTTCGTCGAGTTCAACGAGGCCGCTTGTCGGGATTTGGGCTATAGCCGGGAGGAGTTTTCCCGCTTGCGGCTCTCCCAGATCAACGCGCAATTCGACGGCCAGGGGCTGGAGATGCATTTTGCAGCATTGCTGCAGGGCAGCCAGAATCTCGATTTCGTGACCGTGCACCGGCATAAGGACGGTAGTCTGATCGACGTCGAAGTCAGGAGCCGGCTGGTCGAGGTCGGGGGACGCAAGTATTTCGCGGCACTGTGGCGGGACGTCACCAGTAGCAGGCAAAGCCAGCGGGCGCTGCAGATAGCCTATGATCGCTTGCGGATGGCGGCGGACGCCGCCGAGCTGGGCATATGGATCTGGACCTTCGCCGACAACAGCCTCGTCTGGGACAAGCGGATGTTCGAAATCTACGGTGTTCCCAACGATTTGCGCAAAGACGAATTGTGTTACCGGCTGTGGGAATCCAGCCTCCACCCGGAGGATCGGAAGCACGCCGTGGAAAAGCTTCAGACGGCTTTGAACGGCAAAGGGCGCTTCGATCCGGTGTTCCGGATCGTTCGACCAGACGGCGGCGTGCGCTACGTGCAGGCGATGGGTCTCATCGAGCGCGACGCGAGCGGCGCCGCGGTGCAGATGGTCGGTACCAACCAGGACATCACGGCCCAGCGCGAGCTCGAATCCCGGCTGCAGGAAGCGAGAATCGCCGCCGAGACGGCCAGCCGGGCCAAGAGCGACTTCGTATCCAACATGAGCCACGAAATCCGCACGCCGATGAACGCCGTGATCGGATTGTCGCAACTGCTGCTGGACACTCGTCTGGACCGGGTGCAGCGCGACTATGTCGGCAAAATACAGAGCTCGTCGAACGCCCTGCTCGGCATACTCAACGACATTCTCGATTATTCCAAGATCGAAGCCGGAAGGTTGGCTCTCGAATCGGTGGACTTCGATCTGGACGATTTGCTGGATACCGTCATCGACCTGTTCTCGGTCATGGCGGAAGCCAAGGGGCTGGAGCTGTTCTTGGAGGTTCCTCCGGATTTGCCGCACCGGTTGCGGGGTGACCCGCTGCGGCTGAGCCAAGTGCTCAACAACCTGGTGGGCAATGCGGTCAAGTTCACCGAGCGCGGGGAAGTCCACGTCAAATTGGAGTGGGTGCCGCAAGCCGGAAAAGAGGCAGCGTTGGGCGTGTCGGTGCGCGACACCGGCATCGGCATGGGCGAGGAAGAGCAGGGTCAGTTGTTCCAGTCCTTCAGTCAGGCCGATACCACCACTACGCGCCGCTACGGGGGCACCGGCTTGGGCCTAGCCATCAGTAAAAGTCTGGTCGAGCTGATGGGGGGCGAGATCGACGTCGAAAGCGTGTCCGGGCGGGGCAGCACTTTCCGGTTCACGGTTCCCCTGTTGCCGGCCGAAGCCGGCGCGCCGGCGCGAGATCCGGGCGAGCTGCGCGGCATGAGGGCTTTGGTGGTGGACGATCAAGACACCTCGCTGCAGTTGCTGAGCAATATTCTCGTCTCCTGGGAATTCGGTGTGAGTCTGGCGGGGAGTGCCGAGGACGGCTTGAGGCGTCTCGTCGACGCCGATCGGGCGGGTATGCCGTTCGAGCTGCTGATCGTCGACTGGAAGATGCCGGTGATGGACGGCATCGAGATGGCGCATCGGGTCAACCAAATGGCCGAACGGGGCGAAGTGGCGCGGCCTCCCGTCGTGATCATGGTCACTGCCTACGGACGGCACCAGGTGCTGGAGGCGTCCGGAAAAGTCAGGTTCGATGCGGTCCTGGACAAACCGGTGAAGCCATCGAGCCTGTTCGATACCGTCGCTCGTATCCAGAATCCCGGTGCGGCGCCGCCGCGGTCTAAGCGGCACGCGAGAGAGGCCGACTTGTTTTCGCTGACGTGGCCCATACGCGGTGCCCGTGTGCTGCTGGTCGAGGACAATCCCACCAACCAGCTGGTCGCCGAGCGCTTGCTCGAAAAGATGGGCATGGTCGTCGAGCTGGCGGTGAACGGCCGTGAGGCCGTAGAAAGGGTGAAGGAGCGCGATTACGATGCCGTCCTGATGGATTTGCAAATGCCGGTCATGGACGGTTTTGCAGCTACTGCGGCGATACGCACTCTGGACAAAGCCCGCGGGCTTCCCGTCATTGCCATGACAGCCGCGGCCATGGTCAAGGACCAGCGGCGGACCACGGCCGCCGGCATGAACGATCACATCAACAAGCCGATCGACCCGGAGAAGCTGGCGGCGGCGCTGGTCCGTTGGATTCCGCCGGGCAGGCGACTAGATGAGGGGCGACGCGCTGAGGCCGACGAAGCACCTTTCGATTTGCCCGGCCTCGACCTCGACCGCGCCCTGTCCCATACCGGCCAAAGCTGGAGCATCCTGCGCAGCGCCATCGCCCGGTGTCGCGACGATTTCGAGACCGCAGCCGGCAAGCTGGATGCTTATCTTCGCTCTGACCGGTGGCAGGACGCGGAGCGTTTGGTACACACCGTCAAGGGCCTGGCGGCTACGATAGGCGCCGGCGCGCTGTACGACGCCGCCCAGCGGTTCGAAGACGAGTTGCAGCGCAGGGAACTTCACTCGCGCATGGCCTTTGAACACGCGCTGGCGGCGGTGCTCGATAGCGTCGCTCCGCTGTGCTCGGCGCAGGCCGAGGCAATTGGCGATCAACGCGTCGCCGAGCATGCTCCGGACCCCGCGATTTGGCTGCCGCGCTTGCGTGAGCTGGAGGCCTTGCTGGCGCAGAACCGGGGCCAGGCCAGGGCGCTGGCGCAGGAAGTCGCCTCCGGTCTTGCCGGTACGGCGCTGGCTGGGGTTTTCGGCAAGATCGAGGCTGAGGTGCGGCAATTACATTTCAAGGACGCTGGTGAGGGGCTGCGTGCCCTGATGGCATCGCAAGGCTGGAGAGAGGAATGAGCGAAACTGAGGACCGGGTTGCCCGCATTCTGATCGTCGACGATGCGCTGGCGAACATAGATATCTTAATGAGCGCCCTGGAACCGGAGTTCGAGGTCCAGTTCGCGACGTCCGGGGCCGAGGCGTTATTTCTGCTGGAGGCGGGGGCGAAGCCCGACCTCATCCTGTTAGACGTGTTGATGCCGGGTATGGACGGCTTCGAGGTCTGCCGCCGACTCAAGGCGGAGGAGCGGACCCGCGACGTCCCGGTCATCTTCCTGACGGCCAAGGACGGCGAGCACGATGAAGCCTTCGGGCTGAGCCTGGGCGCGGTGGATTACATCACCAAGCCCTTTCCGATGGCCATCGTCAAGGCGCGGCTGCGCAATCATATCAAGCTGGTTTTGCAGGAACGGCGTCTGCAACGGGAGATCGCCGAACACAAGGCGGCCCGGGAGCAGCTGCAGGTGGCGGGAATGGTGTTCAACGCCTCCAGCGAAGGCATGCTGCTGGTGAACGCCGCTAACCGGATCGTGGCGGTCAATCCCGCTTTCGTCGCTCTCACGGGGTACGGCCCTGAGGACGTGGTCGGCAAGGATCCGAAACTGCTGCACTCGGGCCGGCACGATGCCGCCTTTTACCGGGCCATGTGGGAGGCTCTGCATACGACGGGGACCTGGCAGGGGGAGATCTGGAACAAGCGCAAGAGCGGCGAAGAATACGCTGAGCAGTTGACGATCAACACGATTTACGACGATTCCGGCGAAGTCTATCTGCGGGTCGCCCTGTTCGCGGACATCACCGAGAAGAAAGAATCGGAAGCCCTGATCGAGTTCCAGGCGCGCTACGACGCCTTGACTCAGCTGCCCAACCGGCAGCTGTTCGCCGAGCGACTGGCCCAGGCCGGCGAGCGGGCGCACCGCGACAACAGTCGCGTGGCGTTGCTCTACATCGATCTCGATCACTTCAAGGAGGTCAACGATACCTTGGGGCACCACCAGGGCGATGCCCTGCTGGTCCAGGTGGCGCACCGCATCCGGCGCTGTGTCAGCGAGTCGGAGACCGTGACCGTGGCCAGGCTTGGCGGCGACGAGTTCACCGTGATCGTACCGGACTTCGAGGACATGGGCGAGGTCGAGTGGCTGGCACGTGCCATCATCGACAGCCTGAGCAAGCCATACCAACTGGGGGATCATCTCGCCCATGTTTCCGCGAGCGTCGGCATCACGGTCTTTCCGGACGATGCCCCCGGCACCGACGGCCTGTTGCGGAATGCAGACCAGGCGATGTATGCGGCAAAGCGGGCGGGGCGCAACGGCTATCAGGCGTTCAATCCCGAGATGCAGCGCGCCATGTCGATGCGGGTGCGCCTGAGCCAGGCGCTGCGGGACGCGGCGCAGGCGGGCCAGTTGCGATTGCACTATCAGCCCATCGTCGAACTGGCCTCCGGCCGGATACGCAAGGCCGAGGCCTTGCTCCGCTGGACTCATCCCGAGTTCGGAGAGGTGGACCCCGCAATTTTCATACCGATCGCCGAAGACTGTGGCAGCATACACGGGATCGGCGATTGGGTGTTCGAGCAGGCGGCGCGCCAGGCGGCACGCTGGCGCCGCAGGTTCGGGGCCGATTTCCAAGTCAGCATCAACGTCTCGCCTCTGCAGTTTCATGCCGGCGGCAGGGATTTCGGCGGATGGCTGGAGCGGCTGCGGGAACTCGGGCTGGACGGCGGCGTGCTGGCGATCGAAATTACCGAGACGCTGCTGATGGATACGGACCAGGCGATCGCCGAAAAGCTCGCTCAGTTTCGGGCCGCGGGTATCCAAATAGCGCTCGACGACTTCGGGACGGGGTATTCTTCTCTGGCGTATCTCAAGGAGTTCAGGATCGATTACCTCAAGATCGACCGGGCATTCGTCCAGGACATGACGCCGCATTCCAAGAGCTTCCTGTTGTCGGAAGCCATCGTGACGATGGCGCACAGGCTGGGTTTGAAGGTCATCGCCGAAGGGGTGGAAACTCCGGAACAGCACAAGCTGCTCGCCCGCATCGGCTGCGACTACTTCCAGGGGTATCTGTTTTCCAAGCCGCTGCCGGAGGACGCGTTCGAGAGATTGCTCCGACCGGCCTCATGCGGGGCCGCATTTTCATGAACGGCTTAACCTGACGGAGGCGGCCATGATCGCATTTCTGGTGCATCTTTTTCTCACAGCGGCTCTGCTGCTGCTGGTGGCCCACTGGGTGCGGGGCATCGAGGTGGAGGGCTGGGGTTCGGCGATTCTCGGCGCGATCATGCTGGGCTTGGTGAACGCCTTCGTGCGGCCGGTCATGGTGCTGCTCACCCTGCCGTTCACGATCCTCAGCTTCGGGCTCTTCCTCCTGGTGGTCAACGCTTTCATGCTATGGATGGTGTCCGTCCTGGTTCCCGGCATCCGCATCCGTGGTTTCGCTTCGGCCTTGCTGGGGAGCCTCCTGCTCACGTTGCTTAACATGGGCGTCGCCTCCCTGATGGGACCGGTGTGAATCTGGCTCAGGCAGGCGGAAGGAAGCGCTGCAATACGTCGTCCAGAAAATTCCAGCCGGTGTCGGTACAGCGGATAAGGCTGCCCGTGCGCTCCAGCAGCCTTTCGCTCAGGCATTCCGACAGAGCGGGTTCCAGGGCGCAAGCCTCGAGTCCTGTGCCTTCGGTGAAGCTGCCAAGCTCGAAACCGTCCCGCAGCCGCAAGCGGTTCATCAGGAATTCGAAGGGCAGGTTGTCCGGATCGACGAGGTGCTCGCCGCCGAGCCCTAGGGTTTCCAAGTATTGCGCGGGGTGGCGGGTTTTCCATAGCCGCGTGACCCGTCCGGAGGCCGGGTCGGTGAGCTTGCCGTGAGCACCGGCGCCGATGCCTAAATAGTCGCCGAAGCGCCAATAGTTCAGGTTATGGCGGCAGCGGAAGCCGTCGCGGGCATAGGCCGAGACCTCGTATTGGCAGTAGCCGTGTTCGGCGAGCAGGGCTTGGCCGGCGCGCTGGATGTCCCAAATGTCGTCGTCCTCCGGGAGGGAGGGCGGAAAACGGTGGAACAGGGTGTTGGGTTCGAGGGTGAGCTGGTAGAAGGAGACATGGGTTGGCCCCAGCGCGATGGCGGTTTCCACATCCCGTTCCACCTCGGCGACGGTCTGGCCCGGCAGGCCGAACATCAGGTCCAGGTTGAAGTTGCCGAATCCGGCCTCGCGCGCCATGGAGGCCGCTTCGACGGCAGTGCGGCCGTCGTGGATGCGGCCCAGCGCGGTCAGTTTCGCGTCGTCGAAGCTCTGCACGCCGATCGACAGGCGGTTGACGCCGGCTTCGCGGAAACCCTTGAATTTGGCGCTTTCCGCCGTGCCGGGATTGGCTTCGAGAGTGATCTCGGCTTCGCTGGAGAGGGTGATGCGCGACCTGACGCCATCCAGTAATAGGCCGATGGCTTCGGGGCTCAGCAGGCTGGGGGTGCCGCCGCCGATGAACACAGATTCCACCGTGCGGCCCGGAACCCTTCTCGCGTCTCGCGACAAATCCTGCAGCAGGGTCGCGATATAATCGTGCTCCGGCAGGCTTCCCTCGAAGCGGTGGGAGTTGAAATCGCAGTACGGACACTTGCGCACGCACCAGGGCACGTGGATGTAAAGTCCCAATGGCGGCGGTTTCAGCATGGACGGGGCCGTGCGTCCCGGCAGACTTGCATTTTGTACAAACTTTCGTATCTTACGCGCAACATGACGAGCCTGATTCAAGTTCAAGAACTCTATAGGTATTACGGCGATCATTGCGCCGTAAACAACGTGAGCTTTACGCTGGAAAAAGGCGAGATTCTCGGATTTCTCGGCCCCAACGGCGCCGGCAAGTCCTCGACCATGCAGATGATCTGCGGGAATCTCGCTCCGACCTCCGGCCAGATCCTGATCAACGGGATCGACATCCTCGACCAGCCGCGCGAGGCCAAGCGGGAACTCGGTTATCTTCCGGAGATTCCGCCGGTCTACCGCGATTTGACCGTGGACGAATACCTCGAGTTCTGCGCCCGGCTCCACGGCATCAGCCGGGAGCGTCTACGGCGGGCGGTCGACACCGCCAAGGAGCGTTGCGGCCTCACCGAGGTGGGACCGCGCCTGATCAACAACCTGTCGAAGGGTTACCAGCAGCGCGTCGGCATCGCCCAGGCCATCGTGCACATGCCGGCGGTGATCGTGCTGGACGAGCCCACGGTGGGGCTGGACCCGATCCAGATCCGCGAAATCCGCGAGCTGATCCGGGAACTTGGCCGCGAACACGGGGTGATCCTGTCGACCCACATTCTGCCGGAAGTACAGGAGTCCTGCACCCACGTCCAGATCATCCACAAGGGTAAGCTGGTGCTCAATGGCACGATCGCGAGCCTGGAGCAGCGGATGCGCGCCTCCAGCCTGTTGGTGGCCACCCGCGACCCGCTCGATCAGCGCCAGCTCTACGGCCTGGAAGGCGTGCAATCCATCGAGGATATGGGGCACAACCGCTACCGCATCTTCCACGACAAGGACAAGGACCCGGCGGTCCAGGTCGCCGAAGTCGTGGTCGGCGCCGGCTGGGGACTGGCCGAACTGGTGCCGGAGCGGCGCAGCATGGAGCAGATCTTCATCGACATCACCCAAACCGATCCGCAGGGCGAGGAGCAGGCGGCATGATGGCGTTCACAATCGCAGCGCGCGAATTGCGCACCCTCTTCCTGTCGCCGCTGGCCTGGTCGGTGCTCGGCGTGATCCAGATCATCCTGGGCTACATGTTCCTGGCTCAGCTCGATTACTTCATGATGATGCAGCCGCGCATGGCCGGCATGGAGGAAATGCCGGGCGTGACCGATCTGATCGTGGCGCCGCTGTTCGGCAATGCCGGCGTCATTCTGCTGCTGGTGACCCCGCTGCTCACCATGCGCCTGATCAGCGAGGAGCGCCGCAACCGGACCCTGAGCCTGTTGTTCACCGCCCCGGTGTCGATGGCCGACATCATCCTGGGCAAATACCTGGGCGTGTTCTTCTTCCTGCTGATCATGGTCGGCATGCTGGCGCTCATGCCGCTGTCCCTGCTGATGGGCGGCGGGCTCGACCTCGGCAAGCTGGCTTCCTGCATCCTGGCCTTGACGCTGCTGCTGGCCGGTTTCGCCGCGGTAGGCCTGTACATTTCGGCCTCGTCCAATCAGCCCACGGTGGCGGCGGTCGCGACCTTCGGCGCCTTGCTATTGCTGTGGATCATCGACTGGACCGGCGGCGCGGAGGGCGATGCCAACGGCGTGCTGCAGTATCTGTCTCTGCTGCGGCATTACGAAGCACTGCTGAAAGGCTTGGTTTCGACCACCGACCTGATCTATTTCCTCCTGTTCATCCTGACGTTTCTGGTTCTGAGCGTCCACCGTCTGGATAACGACCGGCTGCAAAAATGAAGATCAACCGTAAGACTCACATGGAGCTGCGGCTCCAGAATCTGTTATTCACCCTGTTGTTCCTCGGCGTGGTGGCTCTGGCCGCCTGGCTGAGCACCCGTTATTCCGCCCAGTTCGACTGGACCGCTGCGCACCGCCATACGCTGTCGGAAGCCAGCGTCAAGGTGCTGGACATGCTGAAGGAGCCGGTCCGGGTGACGGCCTATGCCCGCGAGACCAAGAACCTGCGGGACCAGATCAGTGACCAGGTCGGCCGCTACAGCCGCCGCAAGAAGGACCTGAGCCTGAGTTTCGTCAATCCCGACACCCAGCCGGACAAGGTCCGCGAACTGGGAATTTCTGTCGACGGTGAGCTGGTCATCGAATACCAGGGCCGCAGCGAAAACGTGCAGGAGGCGAACGAGACCACTCTCACCAACGCCTTGCAGCGTCTGGCGCGCGCCAAGGACCAGCGCATCGTCTTCCTGGAAGGCCACGGCGAGCGCTCGCCCAGCGAACGTGCCAACCACGACCTGGGCCAGTTCGGCGACGAGCTGGGGCGCAAGGGCCTCACCGTGTCCACGGTGAACCTGGGCGTCACGCCGAAGATTCCCGACAACACCGACGTGCTGGTCATCGCCAGCCCGAACGCCAATCTGCTGCCGGGCGAGGTGGGCCTGATCGGCGACTGGGTGAAGCAGGGCGGCAATCTCCTGTGGATGATCGATTCCGACAACCTCAAGGGTCTCGGGCCGCTCGCGCAGCAGCTCGGGGTGCAGGTGCTGCCGGGTTCGGTAGTGGACGCGTCCACCCAGTTGTTCGGCATCGACGATCCCACCTTTGCCCTGGTCGCGGAATATCCGCCGCATGCGATCACCTATGGCTTCCAGACCATGACCCTGTTCCCGTCCGCGCTGGCGCTGGATGCGGTGCAGGACAATCATGACTTCGAGCGCGAGGCGCTGCTGAACACCCTCGCGCGCTCCTGGACCGAGACCGGCCCCATCGAGGGCAAGATCAGCTTCGATGCCGACAAGGGCGAACGCCAGGGTCCGCTGCACATCGCCTACACCCTGACTCGTGAACTCAAGGCCGAGCCGAAGGAAGGGGAAAAGAAGGAAGGCGCCGAGGCGGCCAAGCCGAGAGAGCAGCGCATCCTGGTAGTCGGCGACGGCGATTTCCTGTCCAACGCGTTCCTCGGCAACGGCGGCAATCTCAATCTCGGCCTCAACGTGATCAACTGGCTGAGCCAGAACGACCAGTTCATCAACATTCCTGCCAAGACTTCGCCGGACCGCGACCTGCAGCTCACGCCGCTGGCTTCGGGCATCATCGGCTTCGGGTTTTTGATCGTGCTCCCGGTGGCGCTGATCGGCAGCGGCGTGCTGATCTGGTGGCGGCGGCGCCAGCGTTGAGACCTGAGGTTGGGACGGCTCTGATTCGGACGATCCGAGGCGCACCGCCCGCCTCGGCTTCCGGTTATTTGGTGGAGGGACTATGAAATCTCGGATGCTGCTCAATCTTTTTCTGTTGGCCGCCCTGGCGGTGCTCGGCGCCATCGCCTATTTCGAGCCCGGCAAGAAGGAGCCCGCCGAGACGCCTCTGACGCGCGTGGACATCGACAAGGTCGATACTTTGACCCTGCAGCAGGGCGACAAGACCATCGTCCTGGCGAAGAAGGATGGGCATTGGTGGGTGTCGGCGCCGTTTTCCGCGCCGGCCAACGACTTCCGGGTTCGCCAGCTGCTGGAGATCGCGAAGGCCGCCAGCGACGCCAGCTATCCGCTCAAGCCGGAGGAGCTGGCCAAGTTCGAACTGGACAAGCCCATCGCCAGCCTGACCGTGGGCGACGCGGTGCTGGTCTTCGGCGGAGCCGATCCCATCAACATGCGGCGCTACGTTCGCATCGGGGACGCCCTGCACCTGGTGCGCGACGATTTCTCGCGCCACCTGACGGCCCAGGCGACGGATTACGTCGACAAGAAGCTGCTGCCCGAGGACGCTCGCATTCAGGAGATCGTCTTGCCGGAGTGGAAAGCGCGGTTGGGGCAGGATGGCAAATGGGTTTTCGAGCCGCCGCAGGAAGGCGGGGAGGCCCATATCGGCGATCTGCTGACGAACTGGCAGTCGGCGCGTGCGATCGACGTAAAGTACTTGGACAAGGCGGCCGAGGGGCAAAAGCTTCACATCGGGTTGGCGAACGGGGAATCGGTGGACTTCGTCATCGTCCAGCGCGAGCCCGAGTTGCTGCTCGCCCGCCAGGATTACGGGCTCCAGTATGAAGTCGTGGGCGAGCCGGCCAGGCGTCTGCTCAGCCTGAATCCCAAGCCTGCGGAAAACAAGGCCGAGGAAGCGCCTCCGCAAGCCTCGCCGGCCCCCGAATCTCCGATGGAAGACGGCGGAGCCGAGGAAATAGAAGCAGACTGAAGGCGAGGCGGCCCCGCTTCCGGTCCGGCCCCGGTCGCCCACCGCTCGAGCCGGTCCGATGCTGTTCAATTCCTACGAATTCCTGTTTCTCTACCTGCCGGCCGTACTCGCCGGGTTCTACGGCCTGGTACGCTATCGCCGGGATTTCGCGATCGCTTGGCTGGGGCTGGCTTCGCTGTTCTTTTACGGCTGGTGGAATCCAGCTTACGTCCTGTTGCTGCTGGCCTCGATCGGCTTCAATTTCCGCGCCGGGCGTGGTATCAGCCTGATGCCGGAAGGGTCGACGGCGCGAAAGTGGCTGCTGGCCGGCGCCATCGCCGCCGATCTTGCCCTGCTGGGCTACTACAAATACGCCAACTTCTTCGTCCGAGCTGTGAACGATCTGGCCGGCACGCACTGGGGTCTCGAGGAGATCGTACTGCCGCTGGGCATCTCCTTCTTCACCTTCACCCAGATCGCCTTCCTGGTCGATGCCTACCGCGGCCGGGCGCGGGAATACCGCTTCGCTCCCTACCTCCTGTTCGTTACCTATTTTCCCCATCTGATCGCCGGTCCCATCCTGCATCACGGCGAGATGATGCCGCAATTTTCCAGGGATCAGAGGGGGCGACGGATCGCCGACGATTTCGCCGCGGGGTTCACGCTGTTCCTGTTCGGCCTGTTCAAGAAGACCGTGCTGGCCGACGGCATCGCGCCCCATGCCCAGCAATTGTTCACGGCGGCGCAGAGCCAGCCGCCGATGTTCCTGGAAAGCTGGATCGGCGCCCTCGCCTATACCTTCCAGCTCTATTTCGACTTTTCCGGCTATTCCGACATGGCGATCGGCCTGTCGCTGCTGTTCGGCATCCGTTTACCCGTCAACTTCGATTCGCCCTACAAGGCGGCGGACATCGCCGAATTCTGGCGGCGCTGGCACATGACGCTGTCCCGCTTCCTGCGCGACTACCTCTACATTCCCCTGGGCGGCAACCGTTGTGCGCCCTGGCGGCATAGCCTGAATCTGTTTCTCACCATGCTGCTGGGCGGGTTCTGGCATGGCGCCAACTGGACCTATCTGGCCTGGGGCGCGCTCCACGGCACCTACCTCGTCATTCATCACGGCTGGGGTAAGTTGCGGCAGCGCGTGGGATGGGGCGCCAACCCCGTTTCCCGCCTGGCGCAGTGGGTGGGGAGACTCCTCACCTTCCTCGCCGTGGTGTTCGGCTGGGTGCTGTTCCGTGCCGACAGCCTGGCGACCGCCGGGAACATCCTGCGCGGCATGCTGGGGCTGAACGGACTGGCGCTGCCGGCCGGGCTGAAAGACTGCGCGCTGGGCGGGCGCTTGGCGGCGGAAGGCTGGAAGTTCAGTGAGTCCCCATTGCTGCACGGCGCCGGGCCCTTCCTGTGGATCGCGGCCTTGTTGCTGGTCTCCATGTGCATGCCCAACACCAACGAAATCTTCGCCCGTTTCAGTCCCAGCCTGAACATGGCGAGGGGCGTGCCGCGCGAAGCGCGGTTCTGGCAGTGGCGGCCGGATCGGGCCTGGGCGCTCCTGTGCATCGTCGTCGGCGTGGCCGCGGTGTGTTCGATTTCCGAGCTCAGCGAATTCATCTACTTCCAGTTCTGACGATGAATGGCGGCGCCTACCTCAAGACCGTATTGATCGGTATCTTCGCCCTGCTGGCGGCGCTGGCGGCGTTCTGTTACCTGGTTGATCCGTTCTGGTACAACCGTAAGGTGAGCATTCCCGGCTTCAATGCGGTCAAGCCGGAGTTCAAGCGCTACGAGCGCCACGTCAAGCCGCAGATCGTCCGGCGCGAACGCTCCGCTGCGCTGGTGTTCGGCAATTCCTACGCGGAAATCGGCTTCGACCCGCTGCATCCGGCGCTGACCCGGCCGGACCGGCACGAGCGGGGTTACAACTTCGGCCTGGCCGGCGCGGAATGGGAGCGGGTTTACTGTTCCGTGCTGTTCGCCCTCGAGCACGCTGCGCCCAAGCGGGTGGTCATCGGTTTCCAGCCGGGGCATCCGCTCCGGGCGGTCGATTGTGGGACGCTTTTTGCGGAGATGGAACATCTGCCGGCCGGTGCGCTGCTGCTGTCCGGCAAGGCCATCAAGGCCTCGATCCGCACGGTGAAAGGCCAGCGCAAGAAACCGACCCATACCGCCGAGGGCATGTTCTACTATGCCCGCTTCGAGATCGACGAAGTGGAGCGCCGGTTCCGGGCGGATTTTGCCCGCTACCTGGGCAACCTGAAGCCGGACGCGCCGTGCTTGCAAGAGCCTTCTGCGGTGGCGTCACCGCCCGGTTTCTCCCCCCCCAAGGCGAAGGGCATTCCTGCCGATCTCGCCGGGCTCCACGACCTCGTGAGCCGTCTCGTCCGCGCCGGCGTCGAAACCCGGCTGGTCGCCTATCCGGTGCATGCCTTGCGCGCCGAAGCAGACATCGCCTGCGGCTTCGCCAATCTGCGCTGGGACGCGCTGCTGTCGGTGGCGCGCACCGTCCGCGCGGCGGATCCGGAGGGGCGCTGGGTGGAGGTGTGGGATTTCCAGGGCTACGACCCGGATTTGGTCGAACCCATCCGCGATAATCAAACGCGATTGTGGCAGGATGTCGGCCATTTCAACCACGAGTTCGGCGACCGGCTGCTGGACCGGATGTTCGGCCGCGGCGAGGAAGGTTTCGGGAGCCGGGTCGAACCGGCGGCGGTTCCGGCGCTGCGCGATGCGTTTTTCCGCGACCGCACCGCTTTCCTGGAGAGCCATCCCGGTTTCGTGAGTGAGTTCGCCGGGCTGATCGATTCCTTCCGTAACATGCGCTGAAGCCGCCATGCCCGAACTTCCCGAAGTCGAAACCACCCGCCGCGGCATCGCCCCGCATATCACCGGGCGGCGAATCGTCGATGTGGGGGTGAGGGAGCCGCGGCTACGCTGGCCGATCCCCCCGGATCTGTCGGCGACGCTGGCTGGTCGCGCGGTGCTCGGCGTCCGCCGCCGCGGCAAATACCTGTTGCTCGATTTCGAGGGGGGCAGCCTGGTCGCCCATCTCGGCATGTCGGGGAGCTTGCGTATCTGCGAACCCGGCCTTCCGCCGCGCAAGCACGATCATGTCGATCTGGTGTTCGAAGGCGGAGTCTGTCTGCGCTACCACGATCCGCGGCGCTTCGGCTGTTTGCTGTGGACCGCGGAGCCGCCGGAGCAGCACCCGCTATTGGCCGAACTCGGTCCGGAACCGTTGGAGGGCGAATTCGACGGCGCGCACCTGCACCGCCTCGCCGCGGGACGGACCACGGCGGTCAAATCCTTCATCATGGACAGCCATGTCGTGGTCGGCGTTGGCAATATTTACGCCAATGAAGCCTTATTTCTGGCCGGCATCCACCCCGGGCGCCCCGCCGGAAAGATCGGCCTCGCCCGCTACCGGAACCTGGCTGGCCGCATTTCCGAGGTGCTTGCCGCGTCCATCGAGCAGGGCGGTACGACCTTGCGGGATTTCGTCAACGAATCCGGTGCGCCGGGCTATTTCAAGCAGGTCCTGCGGGTGTATGACCGGGGCGGCGAGCCTTGCCGGGTGTGCGGCGCGCCGATCCGCTGCGTTCGGTTGGGGCAGCGCGCGACCTATTTCTGTCCGCGCTGCCAGCGTTGAATAGCGCTGGTCGGGCTACGCCTGGCGCACCCGCTCGACGATGGCTTCGGCCATTTGCGCGGTGCCGCAGGGTGAGGTCTTGGCCAGGTCCGGCGTGACCGAGCGGCCGTCCTTGATGACCTCGCGCACGGCACATTCGATGCGGCGCGCGGCGTCCAGTTCGCCGATGTGTTCCAGCATCATGGCGCCGGCCATGATCATGGCGGTGGGATTGGCGATGCCCTTGTCGGCGATGTCCGGCGCGCTGCCGTGCACGGCTTCGAACAGTGCCGCGTCGGTGCCGATGTTGGCGCCCGCCGTGAGCCCCAGGCCGCCGATCAGGCCGGCCGCCAGGTCCGACAGGATGTCGCCGAACAAATTGGTGGTGACCAGCACGTCGAAGCGTTGGGGCTGCATGACCATCTGCATCGAGCAGGCGTCGACGATGCGGTCGTCGAACTCGATGTCCGGGTAGTCCTTGGCGATCTCGCGGCCGATTTCCAGGAACAGGCCGGAGGTGCATTTGAGGATGTTGGCCTTGTGCACCAGGGTGACCTTCTTGCGCTGGGCGCGGCGGGCGTAGTCGAAGGCGTAACGGATGATGCGCTCGGAGCCCTTGCGGGTGACGACGGCGATGCTTTCCGCCGCGATCTTTTCCTCGTCGACCTTGATGAAATGCTCGATGCCGGCGTATAGCCCCTCGGTGTTCTCGCGGACGGTGACCAGGTTGACGTCACTGAAGGCGGTGTCGGTGCCTTCGAAGGAGATGGCAGGACGCACGTTGGCGTAGAGGTTGAAGGCTTGGCGCAGGGTGACGTTGACGCTGCGGTAGCCGCCGCCGACGGGGGTGGTGAGCGGTCCCTTGAAGCAGATGCGGTTGGCGCGGATGGAATCCAGCGTGGCGTCCGGCAGCGGGTTGCCGAATTTCTCGACCGCCGCCATGCCGGCGGATTGGACGTCCCATTGGACCCGGACGCCGGTGGCCTCGATGACCTCGACGGCGGCATCGACGATGGAGGGGCCGATACCGTCGCCGGGGATGAGGGTGATCTTATGCATGGAGACTTTCCTTGGAGTTTGAGGTAATCGACCGATTATCCGACAGACACCGGCAAAAATTAAGCCGCGGCTGATCGAGGTTTCAGAAGCCGTCCAATTCGGCGACGACCGGTGCGTGGTCCGAGGGACGCTCGAGCTTGCGCGGCGCCTTGTCGATGGTGCAGGCGGTGCAGCGTTCGGCGAGCTGCGGGGAGGCGAGGATGTGGTCGATCCGAAGCCCCAGGTTGCGGCGGAAGCCGGCGGCGCGGTAGTCCCACCAGGAGAAGCTGGCCTCCGGCTGCTCGAAGCGGCGGAACAGATCGGAAAGCCCCAGGCCTGCCAAGGCGCGGAAGGCGTCTCGTTCGGGCGTGCTGCACAGGATCTTTTCGCGCCAGGCTTCGGGATCGTGCACGTCGCGGTCGTCCGGCGCGATGTTGAAGTCGCCCAGCACCACGGTGTGAGGATGCGTCTTCAGTTCGCTTTCGATGAAGTCGCGGATCTTCGCCAGCCAGTCGAGCTTGTAGGCGTATTTGTCCGAACCGACTTCGCTGCCGTTGGGCACGTACAGGTTGATGACGCGCAAGGGCCCCGCGGTCACCGCCAGAATGCGGCGCTGCGGATCGTCCAGGTTGGGCGGATCGGTCAGCACGCCCTCGACCGGCGCCTTGCTGAGTACAGCCACGCCGTTGTAGGTCTTCTGGCCGCTGTAGACGGCGTGGTAACCCGCTGTGCGCAGTTCGTCGACCGGAAACGCGTCATCCGTCAGCTTGGTTTCCTGGACGGCCAGGACGTCCGGCTGCGCCGATTCGAGCCATTCGAGCACCTGCGGCAGTCGGACCCGCAGGGAGTTTACATTCCAGGTCACTATTTTCATGGCGGGGCGGGATGACTTCGCCGGTGCCTCAGGCGGTCGGATGGCGTCGCCAAAGGAGCCTTGCCGGCGTCAAAGGGAAGCCCCCGTCCACGCGGGGCGGGGGCTCTTTCGGTTCTAGGCGGCGTTCAGCCGGAAAAACTCGTAGCGGCCGCGTTTTTCGGCGACGAGCTTGCCTTCGCGCGCCAGCCAGCCGATGGCGCGCTGCACCTCGTTTTTGTCCAGGCCGGTTTCGTCGGCGAGGCGGGTGGCGCTGGCTTCGCCGTTCTGGTCGAGGAAAAGCCATATCTTGCCGGCGGCGTTCCCAACGGTGGTATCGAGGTCGTCGTGCATGTCGGATCTCCTGTAGGTTCGGCAGGTCGGAAATGGAATGGCTTAGCTGCGCTTACGCTTCGGCCGGGGTTCGATGGTGTCCGGAAGGACGACGTTGAGTTCCAGCACTTCCCGGTTGTCGTCCTTTTCCATGGTGACCGTGATGGCGTCCTGGCCGACGTTGACGTACTTGCGTATGACTTCGAGCAGTTCCTTCTGCAGCATCGGCAGATAATCCGGCTTGCTCCGCTCGGCCCGTTCGTGGGCGACGAGAATCTGCAGCCGCTCTTTGGCGACCGCCGCGCTGTCGGTTCTAGAACCGCGAAAATAGTCCAGAAGTCCCATGGTCTTAACCTCTGAAAAGCCGGCTCATGAAGCCTTTCTTTTCCGCCGCGACGAATCGGTGCGGTACGTCCTCGCCCAGATAGCGGCGTACGGCGTCATCATACGCCTGTCCCGCATCGCTTTTTTCGTCCAGGATCACCGGCGAACCCGCGTTGGAGGCGTTGAGCACGGCGCGGGAGTCCGGGATCACACCCAGAAGGTGCAGGGACAGGATCTCCTGAACGTCGTCCACGCTGAGCATTTCGCCGATCTTGGCGCGCTGCGGCGAATAGCGGGTGAGCAGCAAATACTCCTTGATCGGCTCCTCGCCGGCTTCGGCCCGCCTCGATTTGGAGGCGAGGATGCCCAGCATGCGGTCCGAGTCGCGCACCGAGGAAACCTCGGGGTTGGTGACGACGATGGCGTCATCCGCGAAGTACATGGCCAGGGTGGCGCCGCGCTCGATGCCGGCGGGGGAGTCGCACACGACGTAGTCGAAGGTTTCGCCGAGCTCGTTGAGCACCCGTTCGACGCCTTCTTTCGTCAGGCTTTCCTTGTCCCGGGTTTGGGAGGCGGGAAGGATGAACAGGTTGTCGCAGCGCTTGTCCCGGATGAGGGCCTGGTTGAGGGTCGCTTCCTGGTTGATGACGTTGACGAAATCGTAAACCACCCGGCGTTCGCAGCCCATGATGAGGTCCAGATTGCGCAAGCCGACGTCGAAATCGATCACTGCGGTACGAAAACCCTTGAGCGCAAGCCCCGTCGCGAAGGCTGCGCTGGTCGTGGTTTTTCCGACCCCGCCCTTTCCCGAGGTGACAACGATGATTCTGGCCAAATTTCGATCCTCCCAATATTCGTCTAAACGTCATAAATCCTGGATGATCAGCGCATTGTCCCGCAGCATGATCTGTACCGGCCTGCCGCGCACGGCGCCGTCGAGGTTCTCGCTGATCTTGTAGTGGCCGCCGATGGCGATCAGCTCGGCCTGAAGATCCATGCAGAAGATGCGGGCGTCGAGGTCGCCCTTGACGCCGGCCATGGCGCGGCCGCGGAGGGAGCCGTAGACATGGATGTTGCCGTCGGCCATCAGCTCCGCACCCGGGCTTACCGTGGCGATCACCACCAGATCGCCGTCGTTCGCATAGACCCGCTGGCCCGACCGGATCGGCTGGTCGATGATTTTTGTGCCTGGACGGGCGGGGCGAACCGCCTCATGGACAGGCTGAGAGTGTTCGACCGCCGGCGCGGCGGGCGCAGCCGGGTGCGATTCGTGATGCTTGCCTTCGGACAGCAGCGCCAGGCCCGCCGCGTCGGCCGCCGCGTTCTGCTCCGTATCGCCGCCGCGGACGCCCACCGGCGTCAGCCCGCTCTGGCGAAGGACTTCCAGCAGGGCGCCGAAGTCGGGGACATGATCGCGTCCGGCCAATTCGTGCAGATCGAGAATGACCGGTGCATGCCGGAAGAAGTCCGGGGCCTGCTGGACGCGGGCCGCAAGCAGGTCGGCGATGGCATCCGCGTCGTCGCTGATCAGCTTGAGCACGGGCAGATTGAACGAGCCCGCGCGGATTTCGAAAGGAGTGTCGTGGGCTTGCGATGAGTCGAGCATGTTGTGCCGCGGTAGGGGGAGGGGTGCTTGATCAGGTAGATTCTTGAAATTCTAACATTGCGCTCATCGACCGCCCACGCTTGAGTTACGGCGTCGCCGGAGCGGCCGGCTCCGGGGGGTCTTTTCTAAGGTGAAGGAGCGTGAACAGCCCCATCGGCGGCAGTGTCTGCCGGCGGACTTCATGCAGCGAAGTGTGGGCGAGAATCTCGTCCATCGCCATGTCGGGACGCCAGCCGAGTTTGTGGGACAGCGGCGACAGCAGGGCTTCGAAATGCCGGCGGGCGCCCCCCTTATCCGCCGCGAAATGGTTGACGATGATGACGTCCCCGCCGGGTTTGCAGACACGCTCGATTTCGCGCAGCACCCGTTGCGGTTCGGGCACCACCGACATCACGTAAGCGGCGACGACGGCGTCGAAATAGTCGTCGGGGAATGCCATCTCGCGCGCGTCCATGATTTCGAGCCGAGCCACATGATTCAGGCTCTTGCGGTGCACCCGCTTGCGGGCACGCTCCAGCATGTGGGGCGAGATGTCGATGCCGTGTACCTGGTGTTCCTTTCGGTAGAACGGCAGGCTGATGCCGGTGCCTACGCCCACTTCCAGGATGCGGCCGGGACGGCGGTTGGTGAGGTGCGCGGCGAGCGAGCGTCCGCGAAAGTTCAAAAGCCAGCCGAAAGTATGATCGTAGACCGGCGCGTAGCGCGCATAGGACCTCAAGATGTGTTCCAGTTGCACGAGTTTCCTCTTAATTGGGCTGAACCGAAGCGTGGGAAATGCCGCCCTCGTCCCAGGCGGTTCTTATGGGATACGGGCGGGAATTATACCTGTGCGACGCGATCGTTGCCGGTTTGCCGTCATCGCCACGCCCAACCAATTCCGATACCATACCGGCCGATATCCATCAGCTCCTCACAGGAATATGAGTAAAGTCATCGAGATCAAGATCGGTTCGGAACCCCAGTCCCTCGTCGCGAAGGCGGAGAAAGCGGCGCGCGAGAAAGGCATGGAGTTCTCCGGCGACGAGACCACCGGCTGTTTCAGCGGCAATGGCGTGGATGGTGTTTACGAATTCAGGGGGGACCTCCTGGCCATCACGATCACGAAGAAGCCATTCGTATTGCCTTGGGCAGTGATCGAAGCGAGCGTGAAGAGTTTTTTCGCCTGACCGTGCGCCCTTGTCGATAAACGGGCCATGACGCGGAGCGGCGCAAAATACCGGGATCTGAGGGATTTCATCGGCCGGCTCGAGGCGGACGGAGAACTCAGGCGCATCGGTGCGGCGGTGGACCCGAATCTAGAGATCACCGAAATCTGCGACCGCACGCTGAAGGCGGAAGGTCCAGCCCTGCTGTTCGAACATCCCAAAGGTTCTTCGATCCCCTTGTTGGGCAATCTGTTCGGCACCCCGCGCCGGGTGGCGTTGGGGATGGGGGAGACCTCGGTCGGGGCACTGCGGGATGTGGGCAGGCTGCTCGCATCGCTGAAGGAGCCCGAGCCGCCCAAAGGCATGCGGGATGCTTTCGAGAAGATGCCGCTGTACCGCCAGGTGCTCCACATGGCGCCGAAAGCGGTCCGCAATGCGCCCTGCCAGCAGGAGGTGGCGCGCGGCAGCGAAATCGACCTCGGCCGCTATCCGATCCAGACCT